>NZ_SGXR01000003.1:0-1483246 GCF_004216825.1 Sphingomonas sp. BK036
GTCCCTTCATCTAAACCTACAATGTCAAAGAGCCGACAAAAATACCGACACTCGCATAACCTCCCTAGCAGGAAGCTTGCAGCATCTGGTTTTTTGCGACCGCTGCAACCAGACCGTGTGGCCGTCCGCTGCGGTGACACCCCTCTACGGCCACCCCACATGCCCGTCAAACGGTTTTTGACAGTTCGGGGTCACTTTTCGAATCTCAGCCCGACAACGCCTCCTCTGGTCCCCTGCGGGCCCCGGTCATCACGGATGCAGCCGGGCAAGTGCGATCCCGGCTAGATTCTGCGCGCGCCCGATATGGCGCAGACGAACGCGGTCGAAGCCGAGCGTCAGTTCCGCGAACCTGGTTCGGTGCTCCCTAAGCGTGGCCGAACGGCATGGCGCACGACCATTGGCCTGCGTGACAACAAGCGTTGAGTCGCCGAGCAGCACGACATCGCGGTCTCCATGATCCGCGGCGATCTCCAGCGCGTGGATCGCGGCCAGCCACTCGGCGTCGCTGTTATCGCCCGTGCCGAGATCATGGCGGTAATGGACGACGCCCTTGCGGACGACGGCACCCTCGATCTTGCCGGGATTGGGTCGGCACCCGCCGTCAAAGAACAGCTTGATCGGCAGCACCGCCATCAGGTTTCCGCCTGTATGATCGGCACCGCCTCACTTGGCGCAGGTGCCTTCCGGTGGGCGAGAACTGCGCCCACGGCGATCAGGCCGAGCCCGGCGACCGGCGAACCACGACGGATCGAGCGCAGACCGGCGAGCGCCAGCAGCGAAGCGGGGACCCCGCCATGCACGCCGCCCAGATGCGCCGCTGCCAATACCCCTACCCCGCCGGTTGCCGCGGGGGATGGAGCTTTCGCGGGCGTATCGGCCTTAGCGACCGTATCCGCGACCGCTGCGCCACGCAGGCCCATCGGCGCTGCCTCGCCCGTCGTCGTGTCGCGCGTCGTCTGGTGCTCGAGTTCCGAGTTCAGCTCCGCGCCGAGCAGGAAGACATAGGCCGAGAGCCACAACCACGTCAGCAGGATGACGACTGCGCTCAGCGAACCATAGGTCGCGCCATAATTGCCGAAGCGCGATACATACACGCCGAACCCGATCGTCGCCGCCATCCACACCACGGTCGCCGCCAGCGATCCGGGCGTCAGCCACGCCCATTTGGCCTTATGCCGGTTGGGGCCGAACCGATACAGGCACGCCGCCGCCGAGACGCCCAAACAGGCGAGAACCGTGTAGCTCACCAGCCGGATCGCCAGCAGCACGATGTCCGGAGCCCCCGGGATCAAGCTGTCGAGCAGCGCGAACGCCGCCATCGAGAGCGCGGCGACCAGCGCGAGCACGACCGCGCCCGCAGTGATTGCGAAGGCGAGCAGATTGAGGCGGATGAAACCGCGTGTCTCGCGCTCCTCATAGGCGATGTTCAGCGCGGTCACGATCGACGACGCCCCCTTGGTGCCGCCATACAAGGCGATGCCGAGCGCAACGACGAGGCCGAACCCCTTCTTGCCCTCCGACGTGCCGACCACCGTCGCCAGCTGGTCGGCGATGACTCGCGCCGCGTCGTCGGGGAGCACGTTGAACAGCGCGCGGATGTTGGCGACCACCGTCGCGGTATCTGCCACCAGCCCGTAGATCAGCACCACCGACGCGAGTAGCGGGACGATCGCGGCGAACCCGTAAAATGCAGTCCCCGCCGCGATCAGCCCGATATTGTCGTCGCCAGCCTCGGCCCAGGTCCGCTTGAGGACCTTCCACCAGTCGCGCCACGACATCGACCAGGGACTGCTCGCGGTGTTCTGGTCTCGTGGTTCGATCTTGCTCAGCGTCTTGCCCCTTGGTCGTCGTACGTTCCGGCCCAACGCCGCGCGCACGCAAACGTGCCCTCAGAGTTGCCGCAACGCCTGCGCGGGCCGAGCGCCGAGGATCGGCCAGGCCCCGATCAACCCGATCCCCATCGTCAGCCCCGCCCCGCCGAGCAGCGTGGCCATGATGGTCGGGTAATCGGGTCGCCATTCGAAGCTGAACAGCTGCGTGATCACATACCATGCGCCGCCAAGGCCGAGCAGCAACGCCAGCACCGACAGGATGACGCTCAGGAACGCATATTCGAGCGCCTGTACCGCCAGCACCTGTCGCCGCGTCGCACCGAGCGTGCGCAGGATCACCCCGTCATAGGTCCGCGCCTCGCGTGCAGCGGCGATCGCGCCGATCAATACCGCGACCCCCGCCAGGATCGCGACCGACGCCGCCGCGGTAATCGCGGTCGCCATCTGCGAGACGATATCGCGGACCTGCCCCAGCACGCCGCGCACCTCGATCACCGACACCGACGGAAAGCGCGGGAGCAACGCGCGCATCACCATCGATTCCTCGCCGGGTGCGAGATCGATCGTCGCGGCGAGATTGTGCGGCGCATCTTCGATCGCGTTGGGCGAGAAGACCATCACGAAGTTGAAGCCGAGCGTGTCCCAGCTGATCCGGCGGAACGACGCGATCCGCGCGGTCCGCTCCACGCCGAGCAGCGTGTAGCTGAGCGGATCGCCGATCTTCAGGTCGAGCGCCTTCGCCAGCCGCTCGTCGATCGAAACCAGGGGCGCCCCGCGATACTCGCGCGGCCACCAGCGGCCGGCGGTCAGTTCGCTGCCTTCGGGCAGGGTCGCGGAAAAGGTGATGCCGCGTTCCCCGCGCAACGCCCAGGCGCCTTCGGGCAAGGTCTTCAGGTCCGCGACGCGCGTCGTGCCATAGCCGGTGATCGTGCCACGCATCGCCGGCACCGTCCGGATCACCGGGTGGATCGCGATCCGCTCGATGGTCCGGCGGAAGTCGGCTTCTCGATCGGGCGGCACGTCGAGCGCAAACAACGCCGGCGCGCGCTTCGGCACGGTGAGTGCGATATTCGCATCGATGCTCGTACGGATACCCGCCAGCAGGACGAACAGCGTCAGGCCGAGCCCAAGCGCGACAACCAGCGTGCCGGTGCGCGCACCCGGACGGTGGAGCCCGGCGATCGCGAGCCGCAACAGCGGCCGCCGTGAGCGGGGCAGCGATGCCGCGATCCGGCGTATCGCCCAGCCGAACGCGGCGAGCACCAACAGCACGCCCGCCACCGCCGCCAGGAATCCCGCGCTCAACCCGGGCTGTTCCGCAGTCGACAGCGCGAGCGCAACGATCGCGGCACCAGCACTGACGACCCAAGGCAAGGTCCGACGCAACGGGACGGGGCGATTGCCGAACACCCCCCGCAGCAACCCCGCCGCGGGAATGCTGCCCGCCTCGATCAGGGGTGGCGCGGTAAAGGCCAGCGCGATCAGCATGCCATAGGCCGCCGCAAGCGCTAGCGGGCCGAACTGGAGCGAGAAGCTCGGCGCAACCGGCAGGACGTCGCCCGCGAGCCAGACGATCATTGGCACCGTCACGGCGCCCGCGACCAGCCCGGCAACGATCCCCATCGCCGCGACGACCGCGACCTCGAGCAGATAGATCTTCGCGATCAGGCCGGAGGTGGCGCCCAGCACCTTCAACGCCGCAATGCTGCTGCGGCGAGCGGCGAGATAGGAGGAGACGCCGTTGCCGACGCCGATCCCGGCAATGACCAGCGCGGACAGGCCGACGAGCAGCAAAAACTGGCCCATCCGGTCGACGAAGCGTTCGGCACCCGGCGCGGCGCGATCGCGCGTCTTGGTTTCCCAGCCGCCGGTCGGGAACGCGGCCTTGAACCGGTCGACCGCGGCGGTGGGCGAGGCACCGGGCGACAGTCGAACGCGGTATTTGGTTTCGTACAGGCTGCCGGGCTGGACGAGTCCGGTTCGCGCGATGCCGGCCATCGACACGATCGCGACCGGGCCGAGCGTGAAGCCCTCGCCTAGCCGGTCGGGTTCGCTCGCGATCACGCCCGCGACGGTGAACTCGGCGATGCCCAGCCGCACGGTCGCGCCGCGACCGATGCCGAGCCGTTGCGCGAGCGCGGGGACAATCCAGATGGCGCTGGCATCGCGGACCTTCGCGGCCGATCCGCCCTGTATCGCAAGCGTGCCGTAGAGCGGATACACCGCATCCACGCCCTTGAGCTGGACGGGAACGCTGTTCGTGCCGCGGATCGCGGTCGCCTGCATCCGCACGGTTTCGGATACCGTACCGAGCCGGGCCATCGCGGCGCGCTCGTCCGGCGTCGCCGCGCGCTGCGACGTGCCGAACTCGACGTCGCCGCCCAGGATCGCGCTGCCGCGTGCGGCAAGCTCGCCGTCGATCGACTGAGTCAGGCTGCCGATCGCCGCCAGCGCGCCGACGCCGAGGAACAGGCAGGCAAGCAGCAGCCGCAGCCCGCGAAACCGAAGATCGAGCTCGCGACGGGCAAGCCGCCACGCCAGTCGCCATTCGCTCACCGCAAACGATCCGCGGCGATCCGGCCGTCGGCGAGTTCAACGATCCGGTCGCAGCGCGCCGCGAGCACGGGGTCGTGCGTGATGATGATCAGCGTGGCACCGGTCGCGGCGCGGCGGTCGAACAGCAGGTCCATGACCGATGCGCCGGTCGCGGCATCGAGGTTGCCGGTCGGCTCGTCGCCGAACACCAGCGGCGGACGCGGTCCGAGCGCGCGGGCGATCGCCACGCGCTGCTGCTCGCCGCCCGAAAGCTGCGTCGGATAATGGCCGATCCGGTGCGACAGCCCGACCGCGGCGAGTTCAGCCTCGGCCCGCGCGAACGCGTCGGGCATACCCGCCAGTTCCATCGGCACCGCGACATTCTCGAGCGCGGTCATCGTCGGCAGCAGGTGGAAGGCCTGGAGGATGATCCCGATCCGCCCGCGCCGCGCCCGCGCCAGCGCATCCTCGTCGAGCGTGCCGAAATCGAGCCCCGCCACCTCGACCCGGCCGCCGCTCGCGCGCTCGAGGCCGGACAATACCGCCATCAGCGACGACTTGCCCGAGCCAGACGGCCCGAGCAGCGCGACGCTGGTCCCGCGAACGACGTCGAGATCGATGCCTTTCAGGATCGCGGTGGCGGCGGTCGATGCGCCGAGTGTCAGCGTGACATCGCGGGCCGAGATCACCATATCGGCGGAAGCAGGTTCGGACATGGAGACCAATATCTTGGAGAGAAAAATGCGACGCTGGCCTCTTTATGGGGGCGGACTGGCGCTTCTCCAAGCGGGGTTGCTGGCCGGCTGCGACCGGACAGCCGAGCCCCCTGCCCCACCGCCTGCGACCAATCTGGTCGCGCCGGTCGCCGCAACGCCCGCGCCAAAGGGACCGCAGCGGCTGATCCTCGCCTTCGGGGACAGCCTGTATGCGGGCTATGGCCTCGACCGAGGGCAGAGCCTGCCCGACGCGGTGCAGGCGCGGTTGCGCAAGGACGGGATCAACGCGACGATCGTGAACGCCGGTGTGTCGGGCGATACGAGTGCCGCGGGGCGACAGCGGTTCGCGTTCGCGCTCGACAACATGGCTCGTAAACCCGACCTCATCCTGATCGGGCTCGGCGGCAACGACGTTCTTCGCCAGATCTCGCCGGACGAGACGCGCGCCAACATGACGGCAATAATGGACGAGGCGAAGCGCCGCGCGATCCCTGTGATGCTGACCGGCATGATGGCGCCGCCGAATCTCGGCCCGGATTATACACGTGCGTTCAATGCGATCTGGCCCGATCTTGCCAAGCGCTATGACGCTGCGCTCTACCCGTTCATCCTCGACGGCGTGATCGGCGACGGCCGGTTGATGCAGGCGGACCGCGTCCATCCCAATCGGACCGGCGTGGACCGCATCGCCGCCCGCGTTGCACCCGTGGTCGAAAGCGCGTTAGGACGGCCACGCTGACGGCGGTGCAATGGCACCGACGTCGACAGGCTTCGAGACGAGCGCGCGGATCACGACGCGGGCAATGATGACTCCGCACTATGACCGGCAAGGGCGGCGCGCGGGTAACAGGGAAAAGGGACACGGATGCAATTGAGCGGTTTGATCGCGCGGCTGGGGCGACATCTCGATCTCACCGACGCCGAGCGCGAGGCGATCCTGCATGCCGAACGTGGCGAACGGCGGTTGCGTGCGGGCGATGTCCTGGTCGCGGAAGGTGGCGAAAGCCACGCGCTGTACGTCGTGCGCCAGGGCTGGCTGCATTCGTCGACCAAGCTGGTCACGGGCGGACGGCAGATCCTGCGCTTCCATTATGCGGGCGACCTGATCGGGACGTCGAGCATGGCCTGGTCGCAGGCCGCCGCCACGCTGACCGCGATCTCGGACTGCATCGTGATCGATCTGCCCAAGACTGAGCTCGGCCTGTTGTTCCGCGCGCAGCCGCGGATCGCCGGGCTGCTCTACGCGATCGCCGCGGCCGAGAATGTCGCGATGAGCGACCGGCTGACGACCATCGGGCGGATGGGAGCGAGCGAGCGCCTGTCGACTCTGCTGCTCGACATCATGGCGCGGCTGCGCGTAACCGCAGGCGGGATCGTCGACTCGTTCGACCTGCCGTTGACGCAGACCGATATCGGCGATGCGCTGGGTCTGACCAAGGTCCACGTCAACCGGACGATCCGCGCGCTCGAAAAGTCGGGCGTGATCGAACGGACCGGGCGCCGGGTCCGGATCGTCAACGAGGCTGCACTGGTCGCGGCGACGGGGTTCACCGATCGCTACGGTGAGATCGAGACCGCCTGGCTACCGCCCGCGGTTTGAGCCGACCCTAATCCTCCCCCGCCGGGGGGAGGATCTCGGATTCAGGTGCGGTCGACGACGAACAGCGTGACCCGGTCATACTTGATATCCCCGGGATTGAAGATCGCGTCGGGGACGAACGAGCGGTCGGTGACCTCGATATCCTTCAGCCCGGCGAGCTTGAACGTGCCGAGCTTGATCTCCTTGGGTGGCTGACCGTCGCGCTCCAGCGTGATCGCGTCGACGAAGACGTCGTCATGCTTGGTGTAGAGGATGTGCGGGGCCAGCGTGCAGACCATCCGGTTATACGTCGCGGTGATGCATTTACGCAGCGCGATCGCCTGCAGCAGCAGCGCGTTGGCGTTGGACGGGGCGGACTGGTCTGGAGTCGAGGTCATGTTGTGCATCGCAGCATAAGTTGAAGGATCGGTGGCGTTAGGCCGAACGCGACACGGGCGACAAGGCCTAACTTGACGCCTTAGCCGGTTTGGCCCGTGGATTCGAGCGCATCGGTGTGCACGTCGAAGCCGACCAGACGCGCCGGGCCGAAGCTGGTGGTGAGCGCGGTATCGGTCGCGTCGCGGCCGCGCGCCATCAGGATCCGGCCGATCCGCGGGCGATTGTGCCGCGCGTCGAGCGTGTGCCACGTGCCGCCGAGATACACGTCGAACCAGGCGGAGAAATCCATCGGCGCGTCGACCGGCGGGATGCCGATGTCGCCCAGATAGCCGGTGCAATAGCGCGCAGGAATGTTCATGCAGCGGCACAAGGTGACTGCAAGGTGAGCGAAGTCGCGGCAGACGCCCTGGCGTTCCTGGTAGACGTCCCACGCGGTCTTGGTCGACCGCGCGAAGTGATAGCCGAACTCGACGTGATTATGCGTGAAGTCGACGATCGCCTGGACTCGCTGCCAGCCCGCGGGGACGTGACCGAACAGCGACCAGGCAGTCTCGGACAGGCGATCGGTCTCGCAATAGCGGCTGCCGAGCAGGTAGATCAGGATGTCGTCGGGCAGATCCGCGACCGCATGCTGGACCGCGTCGGGGGTTACCGAATCCGGCAGGCCGCTATCCTCGATCGTGAAGTCGCACGACAGCGTCAGCCCGCCGCTCGGCACGGTGAACCGCGTGCACACGTTGCCGAACGCATCGAGATAGTCATAGGTCGGCACGTCTGGGCTGGCAGCGATCCGGTGCGGGGTCACCAGATCCTTGTTGCGCGACGGATGCACGCTGAGCATCGCCAGCATCGGCGTGTCGACGTCGGTTTCGAAACGTATGTCATAGCCGGCCCGGATCAGCATCGATGTCCCCCTGTTCAAGCTGTTAGCGATGGATGTTGCATAACCGTCTCATCCTCGTCGACAGTGATGTCGACCGACACGGTCATGTCGAGGAAGCTGCCGGGAAAGCCGCTCCAGGTGCCGGACACGGGGACCGCCTGGTAGATATCGCGTGCGATCGCGACGCGGATGAGCCCGCGATTGCCGACGATGCCGTTGGTCGGATCGAACTCGACCCAGCCCGAGCCGGGAATGTAGACGCGCACCCAGGCATGCGTGCTGCCGCCGCCCGTCCGGCTCTCCCGACGCGTCGGATTGTAGACATAGCCCGAGACGAACCGCGCCGCGAACCCCAGCGCGCGGACCGCCTCGATCATCAGCATCGCATAATCGCGGCACGTGCCCTTGCGCCGGGCGAGCGTCTCGATCGGCGACTGCGTGCCCTTTTCGGGGCGCTGGACATAGGTGAACTCGCGCTTGATCGCCGCGGTCATCTCGGACAGCATTGCCAGTGTATCGGTCTGCCCGCCCGGCGCGACGAAGCGGCGCGCCCAGCTGTCGATCTGGCGCAACGGATCATGATGCTGGCGCTCGATCGAGCGGAGCAGGTCGGGCATGTCCTCCGACGAATAGGTGAACGGATAGAAGCGCGCATAGCGTTCGATATCGACGTTCTGCAGTTCGGCGGGGCTGTGGTCGAGCCGGACCCGGCTGTCGATCACGAGGTCCTTGGCGCGCTTGTCGAAAGTGGCGATCGCGACCGCATTGCCGAACACGTCGTGTAGCCAGCGGACCTCGGCGGGCTCGGGCGTGATCGTCAGCTGCGTGTCGATCAGCCGCTGGTCGTAGCTTTCGCGCGGCCGGACCATGATCCGGTGCTCGCCGAACGCAACCGGTTGGCGATACGAGTATTTGGTTACATGAGAAAGCGTTAGAGATGGCATCGAGGATCCACGTCGCATGAACAGCACTGCCAGCCTATCGCTGCTAGGGACCGAAGATGCCGCACCGGTCACAACGATCAACCCCAAAGGCGCGTCATCGTTCCTGCTGATCGGCGATCACGCGGGAAATGTCGTGCCGAAGGCGCTGGGGTCGCTGGGCCTGGACGACGCGGAACTGTCGCGGCACATCGGCTGGGATATCGGCATCGGCGAACTCGGTGCGCTGCTCGCCGAACGACTCGACGCGGTGTTCATCCGCCAGACCTATTCACGACTGGTGATCGACTGCAATCGCAGCCCCAGCCAGCCCGACGTGATCGCCGGGGCGAGCGACGCGACGGTTATCCCCGGCAACGCCGGACTGTCCGACACCGACCGCGCGGCGCGGTTCGCCGAGATCCACGACCCCTATCACGCGGCGATCGCGGCGGAGATCGCGCGGCGTGACGCGGCGGGGATGACGACACTGATCGTCGCACTGCACAGCTTCACGCCGGCGATGAAGGGCGCGCTGCGGGACCAGGATCGCCCCTGGCAGATCGGCATCCTGCACGATGGCGGCGACACCGCGTTCGCCCACGCGCTGCTCGACGTCCTGCGCGATGAGCCGGACCTCGTGGTGGGCGACAACGAGCCCTACCGGATGGACCTGATCGACTATACCATCCCGCGCCACGCCTATCCCGACCGGCGGCTCTACGCCGAGATCGAGGTTCGCCAGGACCTGCTCGGCGACGCAGCCGGCTGCGAAGCCTGGGCGAACCGGCTCGCAAGGCTTTTGCCGACCGCGGCCACCACGTGTGGATTCGAGCCGGCCTGAGCGCGGACACGTCCGGTCGCGCCAGTGCGCGGCACGCGCTGGATCCGTAGGCCGCCGCGTGTTGCATTGCGGTAACAGGTTCCACCCATTGCCGCACATGGCAATATTGTCACTTGATATGATGTATCATCAAATTTACCCGGATGCCGTACAGGGACGACACAAGGGAATTTCATGAAGACGATTCTGTTCGGCGCCACCGCCCTGGCTGCGCTCCTCTCGACGCCCGCTTACGCGCAGACCGCACCTGCCGATCCGAACGCTCCGCCCCCCGCCCCCGCTTCCACCCAGACATCGGTCGGCTCGACCAACCAGCGCGACATCATCGTCACCGCGCCGCTCCAGACGAGCGAGCGCGACGTGTTGCAGGGCACCACCGTCCTCACCGGCCAGGAACTCACGCGCCAGTTGCGCCCGTCGATCGGCGAGACGCTCGCACGGCAGCCGGGTGTCTCCGCCAGCTCGTTCGGGCCGAGCGCCTCGCGTCCGATCCTCCGCGGCTTCCAGGGCGACCGGATCCGCGTGCTGACCGACGGGATCGGCTCCATCGACGTATCGAACACCTCGGTCGACCACGCCGTCATCATCGACCCGTTGCTGTCCGAGCGGATCGAGATCCTCCGCGGGCCGAGCGCATTGCTGTACGGATCCTCGGCGGTCGGCGGTGTCGTCAACGTCATCGACACGCGCATCCCACGCACCGTGCCCGAGAACGGCTACCGCGTGAACGGCATCGCCAATTACGGCTCGGCCGCCAATGAGCGGTCCGGCGGGATGGCGGGCGACGTCGCGGTCGGCCCGCATCTCGTCCTCCACGCCGATGGATCCTATCTGAAGTCGGGCGACCTGCGCACCGGCGGCTATATCCTGTCGCGCGACGCCCGCGCACAGGCGCTCGCCGCCGCCGCGCAGCCGGCAGATCCCAACGCCGCCGATCCGATCGACTTTGCCGCATCGGCGCAGCTCAAGGGCAAGCTCCCCAACACACAGGCCGAGACCTGGACGGCGGGCGCGGGCGCCTCGATCATCACCGACACCGGCAGCCTCGGCGTGTCGTACAGCCATTATGACAGCCTGTACGGCGTGCCGATCCGCTACGCCACGCAAGTCGGCCAGGAGCAGGAAGCGCCGCGTCTCGACGTCGTCCAGAACCGGGTCGACCTGCGCGGCGAGATCGAGACCGGTGGCGACGTCATCAGCAAGATCCGCGTCCGCGTCGGGCAGGCGAGCTATCGCCATTTCGAGCTCGAAGAGGACAACTCGGTCGGCACCGCGTTCTACAACAAGGGCCTCGAAGGGCGCCTCGAAGTCGTCCAGGCGAACCGCGGCGGCTGGCAGGGCGCTTCGGGCGTGCAGTTCTACAACCGGATCTTCAACGTGGTCGGCGACGAGGCCTTCCTGCCGAAGAACGAGACCAACCAGACCGGGCTCTTCACGCTGCAGCAGTATGAATCCGGCAAGTTCCGCGCCGAGGGCGGGCTGCGCTACGAGATCACCGATCTCGCCGCACGCACGCCCGAGGACGATCTGCGCTTCTTCCGCGGCAGCCAGAGCTATCATTCGGTGTCGGGGTCGCTCGGCGCCTCCTATGCGCTCACCGACAGCATCCGGGTCGGGCTGAACGGATCGCGCACCGAGCGCGCGCCATCGGGCGAGGAGCTGTTCGCGAACGGCGCGCATGCCGGCACGCAGGCCTACGAACTCGGCAACCCGGACTTCAGGCTCGAGAAGTCGTGGGGGCTCGAAGGCACGCTGCATGCGCATGGCGACGGCTTCAGCTTCGACGCATCGGCCTATTACAACTGGTTCTCGAACTACATCTCGGAAAACCAGGTCGCATCGTCGGTCTGCCAGGCGGCCGCCAATCCCTCGGGGCGCACCGTCGATCTACCCTGCTTCCAGTATCAGCAGGCCGATGCGCGCTATTACGGGTTCGAGGCGGATGCGTCGGTAAAGGTCGCGCAGATCGGCGGCTATGCGGTCAACGCCGATGTGCTGGGCGATTACGTCCATGCCAACATCGTCGACCAGGGCCCCGTTCCGCGCATCCCGCCGATGCGCGTGCTCGGCGGGATCGAGGCGCAGGGCGACCGGATCAACGGCCGAGTCGAGGTCGAGCACGTGTTCGACCAGAACCGGATCGCCGCGTTCGAGACGAAGACCAACGACTATACGATGGTCAACGCCTCGATCGGCCTCAGCCCGTTCGGCAAGGATTCGAAGACGACGCTGCTGCTGAGCGCGAACAACCTGTTCGACGTCAATGCGCGCCGCGCGACGAGCTTCCTCAAGGACTTCGCCCCGCTCGCCGGCCGCGATTTCCGCGCGACGTTGCGCTTCGGCCTCTGACCTGACGGGAGCCGGCGACGCGTCGCCGGCTCCTAGTCCTCGATCCGCTCGAGCCCCTCCGCATATACGCGTTGCCGCGCCGCATAGGCTGCGGCCGACAGCTTCAGCGTCGCGATCGCCTCGGGCGGGAGGTCCCGCACCGCCTTTGCCGGCGCGCCGACGATCAGGCTGCCGGCGGGGAAGACCTTCCCCTCGGTCACCAGCGCGTTCGCACCGATCAGGCAATCGTCGCCGATCACCGCGTTGTTGAGGATCGTCGCGCCCATGCCGACCAGCACATTGTCGCCGATCGTGCAGCCGTGGAGGATCGCGTGGTGGCCGATCGTGCACCCCTCGCCCACGCTCAGCGGCGCGCCGGGATCGGAATGCAGCATCGCGCCCTCCTGGATGTTCGTCCGCGCGCCGACCAGGATCGGCGTGTTGTCCGCGCGGATGACCGCGCCGAACCAGACGCTTACGCCCTGCCCCAGTCGCGCGTCGCCGATCACGTCGGCGGACGGCGCGATCCACACATCGGCCGCCACCGTCGGGCGTTTTCCCTCGATCGCATAGCGGGGCATCAGGCGTCCTGCGCCTTCACGCGTGCGCGATAGGCGTGGAGCAGCGGCTCGGTATAGCCGTTGGGCTGGGTGAGGCCGTCGAACACGAGCGCACGCGCCGCCTGGAACGCCAGGCTGTCGTCCTCATGCCCCGCCATCGGCCGGTAGAGCGGGTCGCCGGCATTCTGCGCGTCGACCTTCGCCGCCATCCGCCGCAGCGCCGCATCCGCCGCGTCGGGCGTGGCGATGCCGTGGAGCAGCCAATTCGCCATGTGCTGCGAACTGATCCGCAGCGTCGCGCGATCCTCCATCAGGCCGACGTCATGGATATCGGGCACCTTCGAACAGCCGACGCCCTGGTCGATCCACCGCACGACATAGCCGAGGATGCCTTGCGCGTTGTTCTCCAGCTCCTCGCGCACCGCGTCCGGCTGCCAGTTGTGGCCGGTCGCGACGGGCACGGTCAGCAGCGCGTCGAGCGACGCGACGCCCTCGCGCTTGCGCTCGGCCTGTCGCGCGAAGACGTCGACCCGGTGGTAATGCGTGGCGTGCAGCGTGGCCGCGGTCGGCGACGGCACCCAGGCGGTCGACGCGCCGGTCTGCGGATGCCCGATCTTCTGGTCGAGCATGTCCGCCATCCGGTCGGGGGCGGCCCACATCCCCTTGCCGATCTGCGCCTTGCCACCGAGACCGCAGGCGAGCCCGATCTGGACGTTGCGATCCTCATACGCCTTGATCCAGCTGGCGCCCTTCATCTCGCCCTTGCGGATCATCGGCCCCGCGCGCATCGACGTGTGCATCTCGTCGCCGGTCCGATCGAGGAAGCCGGTGTTGATGAACACCACGCGGTCCTTCACCGCGGCGATACACGCGGCGAGGTTGGCGGAGGTGCGCCGCTCCTCGTCCATGACGCCGACCTTGATAGTGTGACGCGCGAGCCCGAGCAGATCCTCGATCGCGTCGAACAGCCGGTTGGTGAACCCGGCCTCGTCGGGCCCGTGCATTTTCGGTTTGACGATGTAGATCGACCCCGCACGGCTGTTGCGCAGCGCGCCTGCGCCGTTCAGATCGTGCAGCGCGATCAGCGACGTGACGATCCCGTCGAGGATCCCTTCTGGCGCCAGGCTGCCATCGGGGAGCAGGATCGCGGGCGTCGTCATCAGATGCCCGACGTTGCGGACGAACATCAGGCTGCGGCCAGGCAGCGTGAAAGCGCTGCCATCGGGTGCAGTGTAGCAGCGACCCGGATCGAGCGCGCGAGTCTGGGTCCTCCCGCCCTTTTCGAAGCTTGCGGTCAGGTCGCCGAGCATCAACCCGAGCCAGTTGGCATAGGCGGCGACCTTGTCCTCGGCATCGACCGCGGCGACCGAATCCTCGAGATCGGCGATCGTGGTCAGCGCGGATTCGAGCACCACATCGGCAAGGCCCGCGGGGTCGCTGCGGCCGATCGGATGCTCGCGATCGATCACAAGTTCGATGTGCAAGCCGTTGTGTCGCAACAGGATCGTGTCGCCGGCATGCCCGACGAGCTGGCCCGGATCGGCAAGATCGGGCGTGCCACCGGTCCAGTCGGTCCATGACCCATTGGCGAGCGGTACCGCCTCGTCGAGGAACCCCTTCGCCCAGGCGATCACCTGCGCGCCGCGGGCTGCGTCGTAGCCGCCGGGAGCAGCCGTGCCCGGAATCGCATCGGTGCCGTACAGCGCGTCGTACAGACTGCCCCAGCGCGCATTGGCGGCGTTCAGCAGGAACCGCGCGTTCAGGATCGGCACCACCAACTGCGGCCCGGCAAGCAGCGCGACCTCGGCATCGACGTTGGTCGGCGCGACCGCGAACGGCGCAGGCTCGTCGACCAGATAGCCGATCTCGCGAAGGAACGCCTGGTACGCGCCCTGATCGATCGGCGTGCCGGCCTGCGCGTCGTGCCACGCATCGATCCGCCCCTGAAGGTCGTCGCGAACGTCGAGCAGCGCCGCATTCTCGGGCGCGAACCGCTGGTAGATGTCCGCCATCCCCTGCCAGAACTTTGCGGCATCGAGGCCGGTCCCCGGCAGCACCCGCGTCTCGATAAACGTCACCAGCGGCTCGGCGATCTTCAGACCCGCCTTGTCGATCCTGTCGGCCATGCTGCTCTCCTTCTGCTCTGCCGCGCACGATAGACGCTGCTCACCTTCTCCACTAGACGTCGTAAACCGAAAGCTGTTGATCGCCAGAGGAACGAATGGATCCCGATATCGTCCTGTTCGCAGAAGTCGTCCGCACCGCCAGCCTCAGCGCGGCGGGGCGATCGCTCGGCATCTCGCCGGCGATGGTGTCGAAGCGGATCGCGCGGCTGGAGGCGCGGCTCGGCGTGCGGCTGCTCAACCGGACCACGCGGCGGCTCGACCTCACCGCGCGCGGCGCGGTCTATCACCGCGACATGATCGAGATCCTCGCGGCGATCCGCGAGGCCGAGGCGCGTGTCGCGGATCGTGCCGACGCGCCCGCGGGGCCGTTGCGCGTGAGCGCGCCGACCTCGTTCGGGCGGCTCCACATCGCGCCGCAGCTCAAGCCGTTTCTCGATGCGCATCCCGCGATCGCGCTCGATCTCGATCTGTCGGACGGCTTTTCCGACGTGATCGGCGACCGGCTCGACCTGGCGATCCGGATCGCGCCCGCCATCCCCACCGCGCTGACCGGCTACCGCCTCGCCGACAGCCGCCGCGTGCTGTGCGCGGCACCGCGCTATGTCGAGGAGCACGGCCAGCCCGGCGATGCCGCCGCGCTCGCGGGGCACCGCCTGCTGGCGGCCAAGGGGCAGATGCCGTGGCGGCTCACGGGCCCCGACGGTACGCTGACGATCGACCGCCCCAGCTACGTCGCGACGAATTCGAGCGAGGTCGTCCGCGAACTCACGCTGGCGGGCGTCGGCATCGCGCTGCGCTCGCTCTGGGACGTCAGCGCCGATCTGGCCGGCGGCCGGCTGGTCCGGGTGCTGCCCGACTTGGCCGGATCGGCGGAAATCGGGATCTTCGCGGTCCATGCGCCCGGCCCCGTTCCGTCGGGCACACGCGCGCTGCTGGATTATCTGCGCGGGCTCTGGTCGCCGTCCCCGCCATGGGATTCCTGAACGAGATCGATCGCCACCGCATCGATCCGCCGCAGCATCGCGACGAAGTGCGCCACCTCGGCACCAGAAAACCCCGCGAAGATGCGCCGTTCGAGATCCAACGCCTTGGGCGCGACCGACGCATACAGCGTCTGCCCGTCCTCGGTCAGCCGCAACAGATGCGAGCGACGATCGTCGGGGTTCGCATGACGCTGCATCAGCCCGCGCTCGACCAGCGCGATCGCCGCGCGGCTGACGGTGACCTTGTCCATCCGGGTCTGCTGGCCGATCTGCTGCTGCGTGATCCCGCCCGCCTCTGCGACCACCGTCACCAGCCGCCATTCCGGAATCGTCAGCCCGAACAGCGCCTCATAGGTGTTCGCGACCGCCGCGCTGACGAGGTTCGAGGTGATCGACAAGCGATACGGGATGAAATCGTCCAGAACGAGCGCGCGGTCAGCCATGCGGAGATCGTAACGATTGACACCAGTTGTTCAACAGAGCAGATTGGTAACAACGGATACCAAGTAAGGATCGAGCGATGGACCATATGGACGTAAACCCGATGGGACTGGACGGTTTCGAGTTTGCCGAATTCACCTCGCCCGATCCCGACCGGATGGCGGCACAGCTCGAGCAGTTCGGCTTCGTCGCCGCGTCGACCCACCCCACAAAGGCTGTCACGCGCTACAAACAGGGCCGCATCAACCTGCTGCTCAACCGCGAGGACGGCGGCCAAGCCGCCGCGTTCCGTGCCGATCACGGCCCGTCGGCAAACGGCATGGCGTTCCGGGTCCATGACGCGAAGTCGGCGTTCGACGCAGCGCTCTCGCGCGGTGCCAAGGCAGCCGATGCCAGCATGGGCGCGCTCGGCGAGGACAGCTATGTGCTCGAAGGGATCGGCGGCTCGTTGCTGTATCTCGTCGACAAGCACGGCGCGGCCGGCAGCCTGTACGACGACTGGAACCAGGTTCCCGGCGCCGCCGAAGCCGAAGCCGCCAACAATGTCGGCCTCGACCTGCTCGATCACCTCACGCACAACGTCAAGCGTGGCCAGATGCGGACCTGGGCCGAATTCTACGGCCAGATCTTCGGGTTCGAAGAGCAGAAATATTTCGACATCAAGGGCAAGGCGACCGGCCTGTTCAGCCAGGCGATGATCGCGCCCGACCGCGCGATCCGCATCCCCCTGAACGAGAGCCAGGACGACAAGAGCCAGATCGAGGAGTTCCTCAAGGACTATAACGGCGAGGGCATCCAGCATCTGGCGCTGACCACCGACGATATCTTCGAGACGGTCGAGAAGTTGCGCGCGCGCGGCGTCAAGCTGCAGGACACGATCGAGACCTATTACGAGCTCGTCGACAAGCGCGTGCCGAACCACGGCCACGACCTCGAACGTCTGCGCCGCAACCGCATCCTGATCGACGGCAATGTCGGCGAGGAGGGCCTGCTGCTCCAGATCTTCACCGAGAACATGTTCGGGCCGATCTTCTTCGAGATCATCCAGCGCAAGGGCAATGAAGGCTTCGGCAACGGCAATTTCCAGGCGCTGTACGAGAGCATCGAGCTCGACCAGATCCGCCGTGGTGTGGTGACCGTCGACGCCTGATCGCTGAAACCCTCTCCCCTCAGGGGAGAGGGAAAGGCGCGCCAGCGCCGAGGGTGAGGGCACGCGAAACGCCAGCGCGTGCCCTCACCCTTCCGCCGCGCAAGCGCGCGTCTCCCTCCCTCTCCCCAGAGGGAGAGGGCTAAGAGTTTGAACGGCCGGCGGTCCGGGCGTTGATCGGAACAGGTGACGGAGAGGAAGCCATGACAATCCACCAGCCGACCACCGCCGCAGGCGAGACCGCCGGCCAGAGCGAGTACCTCCCCGGTTTCGGCAACCATGTATCGACCGAAGCCGTCCCCGGCGCACTGCCGATCGGCCGCAATTCGCCACAGCGCCCCGCGTTCGGCCTCTATACCGAGCAGCTCTCCGGCACCGCCTTCACCGCGCCGCGCCACGAAAACCGCCGCAGCTGGCTCTACCGGATGCGTCCGACCGCCGAGCATCCGCCGTTCGAGCGCTACACCGGCGCCAAGCGGTTCGCGCCCGGCACCACCGACGCGCCGCTCGCGCCCAACCGGCTGCGCTGGGATCCGATCGAGGCCCCCGCCCCCGGCACCGACCTGATCGACGGCATGACGACGATGCTCGCCAACCGCGATCCCGCCGACCTTGAGGGCGTCGCACTCCACGTCTACGCCGCGAATTCCGACATGACCGACCGCGTGTTCATGGATGCCGACGGCGAGCTGCTGTTCGTGCCGCAACAGGGCCGGCTGCGGCTTCTGACCGAGCTAGGGCGGATCGACATCGCCCCCGGCCAGATCGCCCTGGTCCCGCGCGGCGTCCGCTTCCGCGCCGAGCTCCCCGATGGCGAGGCGCGCGGCTATGTCGCGGAGAACAACGGCGCGCTGTTCCGCCTGCCCGATCTCGGCCCGATCGGCGCCAACGGCCTCGCCAACCCGCGCGACTTCGAGACGCCGGTCGCCTGGTTCGAGGACCGTGACGAACCCGTCGAGGTCGTCCAGAAGTTCATGGGGTCGCTGTGGACCACCACGCTTGATCATTCGCCGCTCGACGTCGTCGCGTGGCATGGCAACCTCGCCCCCTGGCGCTACGACCTGTCGCGGTTCAACACGATCAACACGGTCAGCTTCGATCACCCCGATCCGTCGATCTTCACGCTGCTGACCTCGCCCAGCGACGTGCCCGGCCGCGCGAACGCCGATTTCGTGATCTTCCCGCCGCGCTGGATGGTGGCGGAGGGCACGTTCCGCCCGCCCTGGTTCCACCGCAACATCATGTCCGAGGCGATGGGGCTGATCACCGGCGCCTATGATGCCAAGGCCGAAGGGTTCGCGCCGGGCGGCATCTCGCTACACAATCTGATGTCGGGCCATGGCCCCGATCTGGCGAGCTGGCAGGGCGCGAGCGCGGCCGACCTGAAGCCGCACAAGATCGACGGGACGATGGCGTTCATGCTGGAGAGTTGCTGGCCCTACGCACCGACAGCCTATGCGCTGGACCATGCGCAGCTCGATTACGACGCGGTCTGGTCAGATTTCCCCAAGGCGATCCTGCCGCGGTGACCCCGACGCTTCACGGCTATTGGCGCTCGACCACCGCCTATCGCGTCCGCATCGCGCTCGGCCTCAAGCGAGTGGACTATGCTCAGGTCACGCACGACCTGCGCACCGGCGCGCAGCGCGAGGCCGGCTACCGCGCGCTCAATCCGCAGGCACTCGTGCCGGCCCTCGAAACCGACGACGCGGTCCTGACGCAGAGCCCCGCGATCCTCGAATGGATCGACGAGACCTATCCCGATCCACCACTGCTTCCCGCCGACGCGCAAGGTCGCGCGAACGTCCGCGCGATGGCCGCGACGATCGCGTGCGATATCCACCCGGTGAACAACCTGCGCATCCTCAACGCGCTGCGGAGCGAGTTCGGGGCGGACGAGGCGGC
Source organism: Sphingomonas sp. BK036 (assembly GCF_004216825.1). Lineage (NCBI taxonomy): Bacteria > Pseudomonadati > Pseudomonadota > Alphaproteobacteria > Sphingomonadales > Sphingomonadaceae > Sphingomonas > Sphingomonas sp. BK036. The sequence goes on from NZ_SGXR01000003.1 coordinate 19,199, forward strand.
CATCCAGCGGTGGATCGCGCGCTGGATCGGCGAGGGGTTCGCCGCGCTGGAGGTGATGATCGCGCGTCATGGCAACGGCTTCGCATTTGGCGAGACGCCGACGATCGCCGACTGCCACCTGGTGCCGCAGGTCTATTCCGCCGAACGGTTCGGTGTCGATCTGACGCCCTACCCGCACCTCAAGGCCGCCGCCGACACGGCCCGCGCCCTGCCCGCCTTCGCCGCCGCGCACCCCGACCGGCAACCGGACGCGGATCGCGCATGAGCGACGGCGAACGGCTCACCGCCACGCCCGCCGGGATCAAGCTCGCGCCGCTCGACTCGGTCGCCGAGGGCAAGGCGCGCAACTTCGTCGTGCAGATGCGCGCCGGTCGCTTCCACGGGTTCGTCGTGCGCAAGGACGACGCGGTCGTCGGCTATGTCGATCGCTGCCCGCATATGGGCCTGCCGCTGGCGCAGGTGCTCGACGACTATCTCACCCCGCGCGGTGACCTCATCGCGTGCAGCTGGCACTCCGCGCTGTTCGCGATCGACACCGGCGTCTGTGTTGGAGGGCCTTGCGGCGGAGCGCGACTGACACCGTGGCCGGTTGCGGTGGTCGACGGGATGATCGTCACCACAGGCTGACGCGGCGGGTGCGGTACGCTAAGGGAGCGCACCTCCTCCCCTGCACGATGAACCGATGACCCAAAATCTCCCCATCCGCGTTGTGGCGCTGTATCGCTTCACGCCGTTCGCCGACATCGCCGCGATCCAGCCGCCGCTTGCGCTCGCATGCTGTTCGAACGGAGTGAAGGGGACGCTGCTGCTCGCGCCTGAGGGGATCAACGGGACGATCGCCGGGTCCGAGGCGGGGATCGATGCCGTTCTCGCGCATATCCGGGCGTTGCCGGGGTGCGCCGACCTCGACGTGAAAGAGTCACGCGCCGAGACGATGCCGTTCCACCGCATGAAGGTGCGGTTGAAGCGCGAGATCGTGACGATGGGCGAACCCGCGATCGATCCGCTGAGCGGCGTCGGCCATTACGTCGAGCCCGCGGACTGGAACGCGCTGATCGCCGAGCCGGGGACGATCCTGATCGACACGCGCAACGATTACGAGGTGTCGGTCGGCACGTTCGCCGGCGCGGTCGATCCGCAGACGCGCAGTTTCCGCGACTTCCCGGCCTGGTTTCGCGCGCATCGCGAAGAGCTGGTCGGCAACGGCCCGCCGCCCAAGATCGCGATGTTCTGCACCGGCGGCATCCGCTGCGAGAAATCGACCGCGTTCCTCAAGACCGAGGGGCTCGACGAGGTCTATCATCTCAAAGGCGGCATCCTCAAATATCTCGAGACGGTGCCCGAAGCGGAGAGCCTTTGGGAGGGCGAATGCTTCGTCTTCGACCAGCGCGTCGCGGTCGGCCACGGGCTCGTGCTGGGCAGCCACGTGCTGTGCCACGCCTGCCGCATGCCGGTCAGCGTCGCCAATCGCACATCGCCGCTCTATGTCGAGGGGATCAGCTGCCCGGCCTGCCACGACGCGCGCGACGAGTCCCAGCGGGCGGGCTATGCCGAGCGCGAACGCCAGGTGCGCCTGGCCCAAGCCCGCGGCGAAACCCATGTCGGGGCGGTACTCCCCAAGACTCACGGGACCGACGACCACCACACCCCCTCCCCGTCATCCTGACGAAAGTCAGGATCCAGAGCCAAGGACGTAGCGCGCGTTACCCTGGATCCTGACTTTCGTCAGGATGACGGACTTGGGGCAGCGAACCGCGCGGCCAACGCCGTGTTGCCTTGCGACAGCGCCAGCGAATGCACGCTGTTGCCGGCGGCATCGACGATCGCCGGGTCCGCCCCATGCTCCAGCAACAGGTCGATAATCGCGGTCTTGCCCACCAGCGCCGCCATCATCAGCGCCGTTTGGCCAACACCATTGCGCCGGTTCACATCCGCCCCCGCGTCGATCAGGACCTGTGCGATCTCCGCGTAACCCTTGAAGCACACCCCCATCAGCGCCGTGTTGCCGCGCGCGTCGGCCGCGCCATCGACCTTCGCGCCTGCTGCAAGCAAAGCGACGGTGGCTTCGACATTGCCGTTATAGCTGGCGATCACGAGCGGCGTGTAGCCCTTCGCATCGGTCACCTCGATATCGACGCCCGCCTGCAACAGCGCGGGGATCATCTCGTCCCGCCCCATCCGCGCAGCATCGAACAGCAGTTCAACCAGCCGCTCCATCGGCGGCAAGGGGGGGAGTTCGCGCGCGTCGGTCATGTCAGGCCTCGATGATATGCGGCACGAACCGCGCGAGATTGCGCGTCACCACCGTGTCATCCTCCCGAACGCCGATCCCCGCGGCTTCGTTGCCGACCATCCACGCGCCGATCACCGGATGCCGCCCGTCGAACACCGGCGGCGGCGCATAGGCCTGCCGGATCGCCCCCTCGGCACCATAGCCCTGATCGAGCACCGCATGCGCTGCGTCCCCGATCACCTCGACATTCGCACCCTCGCGCGAGAACAGCGGTTTCCGTACAAATTTCGGCCCCAGGATCTTCGCGGCGGGATCGTCGTCGAAGAACGCCGGCAGCAGGTTCGGATGCTCGGGATGCCGCTCCCACAACAGCGGCAGGATGCCCTTGTTCGACAGGATCGACTTCCACGCCGGCTCGATCCAGCGTACGTCCGCCCGCGACAGATTGGGCGCGTAGGGCTCGCGCAGCATGAACTCCCACGGGTACAGCTTGAACGCCGCCTGCACCTCATAGCCGTCGGTATCGACGAAGCGCCCATCGGCGGCGAGCCCGATATCCTTCATCTCGACAAACTTGGGCTCGATCCCGACTTGGCTCGCCAGATCCTCGAAGAAGCGGACGGTCTGCCGATCCTCGATCGCCGAAGCATCCGCCGCGAAGTGGACGAACCCACCGCTCGGAAACAGCGCACGGAATCGCTCGCGCAGCTTGTCGAACAGGCTGTTGAACTGGTCGGTCCCCGCCGGCAACGCGCCGCTCGCAAGCAAGTCCTCAAGCCACATCCACTGGAACGTCGCGCACTCGAACACCGATGTCGGCGTATCGGCGTTATATTCGTAGAGCTTGGCCGGCCCCGTCCCGTCATAGGCGAAGTCAAACCGCCCGTAGAGCGAAGGTTGCCGCGTCCGCCACGTTTCCGCGACATAGTTCCACTGCTCGCGCGGGATCGCGAGGCGCTCCATCAGCACCTGGTCGCGCACCACCTCGTCGACCAGATCGAGGCACATCGCGTGCAGCGTCTCCGCCGCGGGCTCGAGATCATCCTCGATCTCCGCCAGCGTGAAGGCATAGGCCGCACCCTCGTCCCAGTACGGCTCGCCGTCGGTGTCATGATAGACGAACCCGATCGCGTCCGCCCGCTCACGCCAGTCGCTGCGCGGGTCGACCGCGATCCGGCGCATCAGTTGTCCTTGCTATCGTCGCGCTGGCCGATCTGGAGCGTCTGGCCAACCTGCGGCGTTTTGGGCGCGGTCAGCCGCGCGAGTACGTCGTCGGCGGAGGACTGGCCCGGCAGGATACCCGCCAGCCGCAGCTTCTCGTCGAGATCGGCGCCGGTGCGACGGTCTTCCAACTCCCCCGCCGCCTTGATCCGCTCGCCACGGATCGCCTGGCGTTCGCGGATCCGTGCGAGGCTGTCGGCGGCCGAGCCGAGCTTGTTGCCCGCCCCCATGCTGCCCGACGCGACCGAGGCCTGCGCCTTCTGCACCGACTCGTTGACCTTGACGACCTCCACCTCGCGGCGGAGCTGCTCGATCTTGCGGTCGGTCTGCGCGACGGCGGTGTGGATCTGCTCCTCGGCCGCGCGCATGTCCTCGACCTGCGGGGTCTTCAGCGCGATATCCTGTTCGAGATCGGCGATCCGCTGCGCGACCTGCCGCGCGAGATCCATATTGCCCTTCTCAACCGCGACGCGCGCCGACGCCTCATACTTGGCGGCCTGCGCGCGAAAACTCTCGACCTCGGTCTCGAGGATCCGGCGCCGCGCAACGAGCCCGGCGAGATCGTCGCGGGCCTTGCCTTGCGCCTTGTCCGCATCGCGGATTTCCTGGTCGAGGATACGCAGCGCGTTCGCATCGACCACCGCCGAACCGGCTTCGTGCGCTCCGGCACGACCGAGGGTGAAAAGCTTGCTCCAGATGGCCATGCCAGTCTCTCCGTTGGTATCTAAATCAGGCGATGATGTCAGGCGGCGGGAATCTGCGCGTGGCGCAGGTCGGTGGCCGCATCGATCGCATTCTCGGCGAGGGTGCGCAGCTCGATCACGACGGTATCGAGCGGGCTCGACGTCGCCAGTTCGCCGAACAGCTCGTAATAATCGCGGCCGTCGACGGTGCCGATCCCGAAGTTCGACAGCGGCACCAGCTTCTGCGATTTCAGCAGGAAGGTGTTGAACGCCTGCTGGTCCTCCTGCTCGTCGCACGGCCAGAGCAAGGTCGAGCACGCGATCTGCGCCTCGCTGACGTTGACGAACAGCTCGAGGTCGCCGTGCTGATGCATCGTCACGAGCAATACCGGGTCCGCGCCTTCCAGGATCCGCGCGGTGAGCTCTCCCGCCTTTGCGGGCCCTGACGTGTCGAGCGCGGCCTTCAGGCTGCGGACGGTCCAGATGTCGGTCAATGCAAGAACTCCCGTGCTTGTCGCGTCACGCACACATAGGACGTGTCGCGAACCCTTGCCATCCCCGCTCCCCACTCCGCCACCCCACCGTTTCCCGTCATCCTGACGAAAGTCAGGATCCAGGGTTACGAAGCGCGACGGGTGTGGCTCTGGGTCCTGACTTTCGTCAGGATGACGGGGGGTTGCGCTTTGCTCGCCCGGCCGCTTTGCCCTATGCAGGCCGTCAACAAAGATACGAGGATTGCATGTTCGATCGCCTGTTCGGCCGCAAGCCAGCGCTTGACGAGAACGCCCTGCCCGTCGTCCGCAACGTGACGCTGGGGCGCACGGTGACGGTCGACCCGCTCGCATGGCGGCGGTTCGGATCGGAACTCCTGTTCCCGTTCGACCGCGATACGCTGGTGATCGTCGCGCAGGGGCTGGTGAACCTCAACGAGGGCGGGTTCGTCCACCGTTTCTACTCCGACGACGACATCATGTTCCAGGCGGTGTCGAACGACCGCGCCGGCCAGGACGTGACCGACGTCACGCTGTTCGCGCCGTGGGACAGCGCCTACCCGTCCTCGTCCGCCGAGCGCCCGGCGTGGAAGAGCCGCCTCAAGGCGCGCACCTTCACTGCCGAGGGATTACCCGAATATGGACGCTTCTGGTTCGGCCCCGAAGCGAGCGAGCAGGAACCGGTGACGTTCTGGGAAGATCTTCACGACGACCGCGACGGCATCGTCGACCGTCGCATCTTCCAGACCTGCATGCTGTTCGGCCGCGACCTGCCGGGCGACGACGGCCGCGAACTGCTGCTCGCGATCGACCAGGAGAACGAGGCTGGCGAGGTCTCGTTCGAGATCATGCTGGGCGTGGCACTGGAACTCGGCGAGTTCAGGGCCTAGCGTCACGAGCGAACGGCTCCGGGGGACTTGCCATGATCGACCAATACAGCTTCGGCGCCAGCGCGCTCGCCTTCCTGATCGCGTTCGTCGCGGCGGGCGTGTTCACGATTGCGTTCAAGATCATCTATCAGGTGGCGACGCCCTATCACGAGAAGTCGCTGATCCGCGAGGGCAACACCGCCGCCGCGATCACGCTGGGCGCGGCGTTGCTCGGCTATGTCCTGCCGCTTGCCTCGGCACTGACGCATACCGTCTCGCTGGTCGAATTCGCGGTCTGGGCGCTGCTCGCCGGCGTCATCCAGATCGTCACGGCTTTGGTCGTCCAGCGTCTCGTGATGCGCGATTTCAACGCGCGGATCCAGCGCGGCGAAATCGCGGCGGCGACCTATATGGCAAGCATCTCGCTGTGCGTCGGCATCCTCAACGCCGCCTGCATGACGAACTGAGGAAGCACCCATGAAGCGTTCCAGATCGATCGTCCTCACCAGCCTGATCGCAGGCTCGGGCATCTCGCTGACCGCGTGCGATGGCGATGTCGGCGGCAAGCCGGTCGAGGCGCAGAGCTACGCCTCCGTCGCCGAGTGCCGCGCAGCCGGCGCGCTGTCCGCGGTCCAATGCGACACCGCGTTCGAACAGGCCAAGACCGATGCGGCGAAGACCGCGCCGCGGTTCGAGGACAAGCATACCTGCGAGGAGCAGTTCGGCGCCGCGCAGTGCGAACCACGCAACAACGGCAATGGCGGCAGCTTCTTCACGCCGCTGTTGACCGGCTTCCTCGTCGGGCAGGCGCTCAACGGCGGGTTCGGCAATCGCGGCGCGCCGATGTACCGCGATCGCGAGGGCAATTATTACGGTGGCGCCGGCGGCCGGATCAACCGCGACTATGTGACCGGCCGCACGCGCGTCGGCTCGGATGCGTTCACCCCGACGACCGCGCGCGCCCCTGCGCGAGTCCAGACACGCAGTTCGGTGATCTCGCGCGGCGGGTTCGGCGGCGGCTTCGGCGGCCGCGGCTTCGGCGGCTGAGGCCAATCCTCCCCCCCCCCTAGTGGGGGAGGATCTTAAGCCCGGTCACGCGCTCCGCTCAACCCGCAGCATCGCCAGCGCAGCGACGACCATCACCCCCGCCGCGATCAGCATCGCCCATACCGCGTCGGCTGGGAAGAACGTCCGCACGACCTGCCCCATCACCGACGACACGATCAGCTGCGGTAACACGATGAAGATGTTGAACAGCCCCATATAGACGCCGAGCTTGGCCTGGGGCAGCGCGTTCGACAGGATCGCATAGGGCATCGTCAGGATCGACGACCAGGCGATGCCGATCAGCACCATCGACCCGATCAGCACATATTGGTCGCGCACCACCAGGAACGACGCGAACCCCGCCGCCCCGCACAGCAGCCCGAGGATATGCGCGTCGCGCCGGCCGATCCGCGCCGCCAGCGCCGGCATGACGAACGCCCATAAGGTCGCCACGCCGTTATACACCGCGAACAGAACTCCGACCCAGTTCGCCCCCTCGTTATACGCCGCACTGGTCGTGTCGGTCGTGCCGAACACATGCTGCGTGACGATCGGCGTCGTGTAGATCCACATGATGAACAGCGCCGACCAGGTGAAGAACTGGACGAGCGCGAGCCGCTTCATCGTTTGCGGCATGGTGCCAAGATCGCCGACGATCTGGCTAAGAACATTTGATTCCCTGCCCGATCGCACCAGGGCGGCGCTCGCCAGCAACGCCGCGCCGAACGCGATCAGCCCGCCACCGAGCAGATAGACCGGCTTGTCGAGCCCGAACCGCGCCACCGCGGCGATCACGATCGCACCCAGCGCGATCCAGACCGGCGCGAGCCTTGCGCTCGACCGGACGACCGTGTCGCGCGGCGCAACCGGGCCCTCGTCCTCGAACGCGGCCATCTCCGCGGGCGAATATTCGCTGGTCGTCAGCACGGTCCACAGCACCGCGAAGAACAAGGCGAGCGCGCCGATATAGAATCCATACTGCACCGACGGCGGTATCCCACCCGCTGGCGCGGTGTTCGCGACCTGGAACACGTCGGTCAGGATGATCGGTGCCAGGCTGCCGATCACCGCGCCCGCGCCGATAAAGCCGGTCTGGAACGCGAAGCCCGCGGTGCGCTGCCGGCTGCCGAGCATGTCGCCGACGAACGCGCGAAACGGCTCCATCGCGACATTGAGCGATCCGTCGAGCATCCACAGCAGCACGGCCGCGACCCACAGCACCGGCGCGTTCGGCATCGCCAGCAGCGCGAACGTCGCGAGCATCGCCCCGGCCAGGAAATAGGGCCGCCGACGCCCGAGCCGCCCCCAGGTCCGGTCGCTATAATGCCCGATCACCGGCTGGACGAGCAGCCCGGTCAGCGGCGCGGCGATCCACAGGAACGCCAGATCGTCGACCGATGTGCCGAGCGATTGGAAGATGCGGCTGACATTGGCGTTCTGCAGCGCAAAGCCGATCTGGATCCCGAAGAATCCGAACGAGATGTTCCACAGCCCCCAGAAGCCCTGACGTGGTTTCTCCCTACCCATTACGGTCATTCAGCGCCCTTCACCCGATGATCGCCGGATCACCAATTGCGTCGGCAGCACCGTGCTCTCGACCGGTTGATCGCCGATTCGCGCGAGCAACATCTCGACCAGCCGCCGCCCCGCCAGCCCGCTATCCTGCGCGATCGTCGTCAGCGGTGGATTGGCAAGGCTGGCGGCCGGGATGTCGTCGAACCCGACAATCGCGACGTCATAGGGCACGTTGATCCCGGCCCCCGCCAGCACACGCATCGCCGCCAGCGCGATCAGGTCGCTCGCCGCGACGATCGCATCGAACGGCACGCCGCGGCGAAGCAGCTCGCGCGTCGCCTGCGTCGCATCCTCCTCGGTCGATATCGTCTCGACCTGCAGCTGCGGATCCGCCGCGATGCCATGCTCGCCCAGCACCGCGACATAGCCGCGATACCGGTCGTGAAACTCGGGATAATGATCGGTCGCGCTGCCCAGGAACGCGATCCGCCGCCGCCCGCGATCGAGCAGGTGGCGCGCCGCCGCCGCGCCGCCCGCGATATTGTCGCACCCGATCGTCAGCCCCGGCTGCCCCGGCTGGACCGAGCCCCAGCGTACGAAGTGAGTCCCCTGCGCGACGAGCGTCTCGAGCCGGGACCGATAGTCGGCATAATCGCCATAGCCGAGCAGGATCAGCCCGTCGGCGCGGTGGCTGTCCTCGTAATCGGTATGCCAGTCGCTCGAAAATTGCTGGAACGACACGAGCAGGTCGTAGCCATGCGACCCGCACGCCGCCATCATCGCGCCGAGCATGCCGAGGAAGAACGGATTGACCACGGTCTCGTCTGGAGTCGGATCGCGGAACAGCAGCAGCGCGATCGTCTTGGTCGTGCCGTTGCGCAGGTTCGAGGCGCTGCGATCGACGGTGTAGTTGAGCTGCCGCGCAATCGCCTCGATCCGCTGCCGCGTCGCCAGGTTGACCGTCGAGCTGCCCCGCAGCGCGCGCGATACGGTCGGTTGCGAAACGCCGGCGAGCTGCGCGATGTCAAACGAGGTCGGTTTGCCCGCCGGCTTGCCGCCGGATCGGCTGGAAGACTTGGCAGCGGCATTCACGACGATTGGGTCCTCCAGCATCCTCGGGGTCCAGGGCCCCTCTGCGCGTGGGATGGCCGTGGGTCAGCATCACGCCAGATCCGCGCGGGCGTCAACATCGCCACCCTGCCGAGCGTGGCAAAACAGCCACAGAACCAAGGTGGTACCGGTACCCTACAGCCTGAATACGTATGCACCGCTCCGTCTGGGCGACGGTGGCACCGTCATCCCGGGCCGACCGGGATGACGGAGCGCCCCTCATCGACGGGGTGCCATCAGCGGACCGCCGATCTCGGTTGCAGCGACAAAGGCCGGGCGCGCGCGCAAGCGGTCGAGATACGCCGCGACGTCCGGATGATCGCCCAGCAGCCCGGCGCTTTCCGCGATCGCGAGGATGTAGCACATCTGGATGTCGGCCAGCATCAGTTGCTCGCCCATCAGATACGGCCCCTCGCCGACCCCGGCACCGATATAGTCGAGCGTCTTGGTCACTTCGGGACCGGTGAACTTGGCGAGCCCATCGGGCAGCCCGCCCATCCGCTTGCCAAGCGACGTCATCATGATTGGCAGCGCGGCCGAGCTCTCGACATATTGCAGCCACTCGTCGTGCACCGCCGCCGCATCGCTGTCGATCGGCGGCGAGAAGCGGCGCTCGCCATACCGCTCGTCGATATACGCCAGGATCGGCGCGCTCTCGGCCAGCGTCAGGTCGCCATCGACCAGCACGGGGGCCTTGCCGAGCGGGTGGATCGCTTTCAGTTCGGGCGGCGCACGGAAGTTCGCGTCGCGCTCATATTTGACGAGGTCATATTCGATCCCGAGCTCTTCGAGCAGCCAGATCACGCGGATCGACCGCGAGTAGTTCAGATGGTGCAGCGTTAACATAAGCGTCCTTCGATACGGGAATGTGCTGCCCCTCGGAACGGCTGGGCGGCATCGAAGGTTTCGTTGACCGCACCCCCGGAATCCTCCGGCGACGGAGACCATGATGACCAACCTGACCTGCGATGTCGCGATCATCGGCGCGGGCACCGCCGGCCTCGCCGCCGAGCGCAGCGCGCGCCGCAACGGCGCCAAGACGCTGCTGATCGACGAAGGCTTTGGCGGCACGACCTGCGCCAGCGTGGGATGTATGCCCTCCAAGCTGTTGATCGCGGCAGGCAATGCGATGCACGCGGTCAACCAGGCCAAGGTCTTCGGCGTCGAGGCATCGGCCAAGGTCGACGGCGTCGCGGTGATGGCGCGAGTCCGCAAGGAGCGCGATGCGTTCGTCGCCGGCGTCGAAAAATCGATCGACAAATTGCCCGACGAAGTGAAGATCGAGGCACGCGCAAAATTCGCAGGCGCGACGATCCTTGCGCTCAGCGACGGGCGTCAGGTCCATGCGAAATCCGTCGTGATCGCGACCGGATCGAGCCCCGCGATCCCCGACATGTTCGACGCCGTGCGCGACCGCGTGCTGACCAACGAAAGTATCTTCGAGCTGGAGGACCTGCCCGGCTCGATCGGCGTGGTCGGCGCAGGCGCGCTCGGGCTTGAACTCGCGCAGGCGATGGCGCGGCTCGGCGTCGAAACGATGGTGTTCGACATGGGCGAGACGATCGGTGGGCTGAAGGATCCCCATGTCGCCGAGGCGTATCACGCGATCCTGTCGCGCGAGATGCCGATCCTGCTCGGCGTCGAGCTCAAGGCCGAACCCCAAGGCGACGGCGTCGCACTCTCCTGGACGGGCTCGGAGTCGGGCAGCAAGCGCTTCGACTATCTGCTCGTCGCGACGGGCCGGCCGCCGCGGATCAAGGACATCGGGCTCGAGACGACCGGGCTCGCGCTCGATGACCACGGCATGCCCGACTATGACCCCGACACGATGCAGTGCGGCAGCGCGCCGATCTTCATCGCCGGCGACGCGGATCACGATCGCGCGGTGCTGCACGAGGCGTCGGCGGAGGGCATGATCGCGGGGCGCAATGCGGCGAGCTATCCCGAGGTTACGCCGGGCAAGCGCTCCGTCCCGTTCGCGATCACCTTCACACACCCCAATGTCGCAGTGATCGGCAAGATCGCCAAGGACGACGACGCGGACAGCGTGATCGGCACCGCCTCCTATGACGATCAGGGCCGCGCGAAGGTCGAGGCGTGCAATGCCGGGCTGGTGCGCTTCTACGCCGACCGCCGCGACGGCCGCCTGACGGGTGCGACGATGGCAGGGCCCGCGGTCGAGCACAGCGCGCACCTGATCGCCTGGGCGATCCAAAGCGGCTGGACCGCGACCGAGGTGCTCGACTTGCCCTTCTATCATCCGACGTTCGAGGAGGGGATGAAGGATGCGCTCCGCTCGATCTGCGCCGAGGTGCACGCGCCAACGCCGCCCGATCGCGATGACGGCTTCACGCCGGGGACGTAAGGCGGCGCGGTCACTGTACCACCCCGGCGAAGGCCGGGGCCCAATTGGAAAGGTGGTCGTAACGAAGCACGGCTCGTCTTTACTAAGCGCCCTCAATTGGGCCCCGGCCTTCGCCGGGGTGGTGAAATCGGCGAAGGCGCATTGGCGAGCTACCCCTCCAGATCCAGATACGCGACGACATCATTTTCCGTCGCCAGATACAACCCAGCCTGCACATCCTCCTCCTGCCGCGCCGCGATCCCCAGCGCCTCGTCCAGCGGCCCATAGAACAACGTCGTCGCCGCTCCGCCCTCTCCGCTATCGTCGAGATGATAGAGCCGGACCGACACACCGGAAGAAATCGTCCGCATTACAACACCCTATCGCAAACCACATGACCGAGAATTCACGGAACCAAATGCGCACCAGCGCAACTTTGGCTGCCCTCGCGAGTTACGCTAGCAGATACAGGGGTTTATATGCATCAGGATGAAGGTTTTCCGGTATCGCGCCGTGGCGTGATCGCCGGTGGTGTCGCGTCGGCCACGCTGGCCGCGGCACCCGCTGCGCAGGCCCAGGTTCAGGGCAGCGCGCAGCCCGCGCCGCCGACGATGCCGGTCACGCTTAAGGTGAACGGCCGCACGACCAAGATCAACGTCGACACGCGGACCACGCTGCTCGACGCACTGCGCGAGAATCTTAAGCTCACCGGCACCAAGAAGGGCTGCGATCACGGCCAGTGCGGCGCGTGCACGGTGATTGTCGAGGGTCGCCGGATCAACAGCTGCCTCACGCTCGCGGTGATGCACGAAGGCGAGGAGATCACCACGATCGAAGGCCTCGGCACGCCCGAGAAGCTCCACGCGATGCAGGCCGCGTTCGTCAAGCATGACGGCTACCAGTGCGGCTATTGCACGCCAGGCCAGATCTGCTCGGCAGTCGCCACGCTCGGCGAGATCAAGGCGGGTATCCCCAGCCACGTCACCGGCGACATCGCCGCGCAGCCGACCGTCAGCACCGACGAACTGCGCGAGCGGATGAGCGGCAACATCTGCCGCTGCGGCGCCTATGCCAACATCATCGACGCGATCCACGACGTCGCGGGCACGGAGCGCACGGCATGAAGGCCTTTACCTATGAGCGCGCCACCTCGGCCAAGGAGGCCGCGAGCGCCGCGGCCCGCATGCCGGGCGCCAAGTTCATCGCGGGCGGCACCAACCTGCTCGACCTGATGAAGTTGCAGATCGAGACGCCGCAGCATCTGATCGACGTCAACGGCCTCGGTCTCGACAAGATCACGCCGACCGCCGACGGTGGCCTCCGCGTCGGGGCACTCGTCCGCAACACCGATCTCGCCGCCGACGCGCGCGTGCGCAAGGACTACGGCGTACTCAGCCGCGCGTTGGTGTCCGGCGCGAGCGGCCAGCTCCGCAACAAGGCGACGACCGCGGGCAACCTGCTCCAGCGCACGCGCTGCCCCTATTTCTACGACACCACCAAACCCTGCAACAAGCGCCAGCCGGGCAGCGGTTGCGCCGCGATCGGCGGGTTCAACCGTAACCTCGCGATCATGGGTACGAGCGAGGCGTGCATCGCCACGCACCCGAGCGACATGGCAGTCGCGATGCGCGTGCTCGACGCGACCGTGGAGACGGTGAACGCCGCCGGCGCGACCCGCGCGATCCCGATCGCCGACTTCCACCGGCTGCCCGGCGCGACGCCGAACATCGAGACGTCGCTGGCGCCAGGCGAACTCATCACCGCGGTAACGCTTCCCAAGCCGATCGGCGGCACGCACATCTACCAGAAGGTGCGCGACCGTGCGTCCTACGCCTTCGCGCTGATCTCGGTCGCGGCCGTGATCCAGCCCGGCGGTCGTGGACGGCTCGCCTTTGGTGGCCTCGCGCACAAGCCCTGGCGCGTCGAGTCCGCCGAGGCGCAGATGCCCAACGGCGCCAAGGCCACCGCAGCGGCGGTTCTCGCCGGCGCCCGCACCACCTCACAGAACGCGTTCAAGCTGCCGTTGGTCGAACGCACCATCGGCGCCGTGTTCGAAGACGCGAAGGCCTGACGCCCATGAAATTCAATACCCCCGCAACCGCCAATCCCACCGACCGGATGAAGGTGATCGGCAAGCCGATCGATCGCATCGACGGCAAGCTGAAGACGACCGGTACCGCGCACTACGCCTATGAGCGGAGCGACGCCGCACCGAACGCGGCCTATGGCTACATTCTCGGGTCTTCGATCGCCAAGGGCCGGATCGAGAGCATCGACATGGCCGACGCCAAGGCGGCACCCGGCGTGCTCGCGGTCGTCACCTATGAGAATGCCGGCAAGATCGGCAAGGCCAAGAACCACACCGCACGGATGCTCGCGGGCCCCGACGTCCAGCACTACGACCAGGCCGTCGCCGTCGTCGTCGCCGAGACGTTCGAGCAGGCGCGCGCCGCCACCAAGCTGCTGCGCATTACCTATGCGCGGGCGAAGGGCAATTTCGATCTCGCCGCGTCGCAGGGCTCGGCAACCAAGCCCAAGAGCGGCACCCCCGACACGGCCGTCGGCGACTTCGCTGGCGCGTTCGCCAAGGCGGCGGTGAAGGTCGACGAGCGCTACACGACGCCCGACCAGAGCCATCAGATGATGGAGCCGCATTCGACGACCGCGGCGTGGACGGGCGACAAGCTGACGCTGTGGACGTCGAACCAGATGATCGCCTGGGCGGTCGGCGACATGAGCGAGACGCTGCTGATCCCGAAGGACAACATCCATGTGATGTCGCCCTATGTTGGTGGTGGCTTCGGGTCGAAGCTGTGGATCCGCAGCGATGCGGTGATGGCGGCACTCGGCTCGCGCGCGATCGGTGGCCGGCCAGTCAAGCTCGCGCTCGCGCGTCCGCAGGTGATGAACAACACCACGCATCGCCCCGCGACGATCCAGCGCCTGCGCATCGGTGCGCAGAAGGACGGCAAGATCACTGCGATCGCGCATGAGAGCTGGTCGGGCGACCTGCCCGGCGGTGGACCCGAGACCGCGCCGAATGCGACTCGTCTGCTGTACGCCGGCGCCAACCGCATGACCGCGACTCGTCTCGCCGTGCTCGACCTTCCCGAGGGCAATGCGATGCGTGCACCGGGCGAGGCGGTCGGCCTGCTCGCGCTCGAGGCGGCGATGGACGAGCTGGCCGAGAAGCTGAAGATGGACCCGGTCCAGCTGCGGATCGTCAACGACACGCAGGTCGACCCCGAAAAGCCGTCGCGCCAGTTCTCGCAGCGCGATCTGGTCGGCTGCCTGAAGACCGGCGCCGAACGCTTCGGCTGGAACAAGCGCAATCCCGTACCCGGCCAGGTCCGTGACGGCCGCTGGCTGGTCGGCATGGGGATGGCGTCGGCGTTCCGCGACAACGTGACGATGAAGTCGGGTGCGCGCGTCGGCATCGACAAGAAGGGCATGGTGACGGTCGCCACCGACATGACCGATATCGGCACCGGCAGCTACACGATCATCGGCCAGACCGTCGCTGAGATGATGGGCGTGCCGATGGACAAGGTCATCGTGCTGCTCGGCGACAGCAGCTTCCCGGCCTCGTCGGGATCGGGTGGCCAGTGGGGCGGCAACAGCTCGACCGCGGGTGTCTATGCAGCCTGCATGGCGCTGCGCGACTCGGTCGCGCGTAAGCTCGGCTTCAATTCGGACGACGTCGTGTTCGAGGACGGCAAGGTAAAGTCGGGCAACCGCAGCGTCTCGCTGTCGGAAGCTGCGGGCGATGCCGGCCTCTCCGCCGAGGATACGATCGAGTTCGGCGATCTGACCAAGACCTATGCACAGGCCACGTTCGGCGCGCATTTCGTCGAGGTCGGAGTCGATTCGGCGACCGGCGAGATCCGCGTCCGCCGGATGAGCGGTGCGTTTGCCGCCGGGCGTATCCTCAATCCGAAATCGGCGCGCAGCCAGGTCATCGGTGCGATGACGATGGGCGTCGGCGCGGCGTTGATGGAGGACGCGATCGTCGACACGCGCTTCGGCTATTTCGTCAATCACGACCTCGCCGAATATCACGTCCCCGCGCACGCCGACATTCCGATGCAGGACGTGTTCTTCATGGACGAGTTGGACGAGAAGTCCTCGCCGATGAAGGCCAAGGGCATCGGTGAGCTCGGGCTGTGCGGCGTCGGCGCAGCGATCGCCAACGCGGTCTACAATGCGTGCGGCGTTCGCGTCCGCGAATATCCGCTGACGCTCGACAAGGTGATCGGCAAGATGGTCTGATACCCTGCCCTCCATCCGGCCTGAGCATCGGCCGGATGGAGGGCAAAACCGGCTCTGGCGCGCGCGATTGGGTTGCGCTAGAAAACCGGCATGACCGTACCCGCCATTCTAAAAAACCTCCGCCTGCCCGTCATCGGGTCTCCGCTGTTCATCATTTCCGGACCGGAACTGGTGATCGCGCAGTGCAAGGCGGGGATCGTCGGGTCTTTCCCGGCACTCAACGCGCGGCCGCAGGCGCTGCTCGACGAATGGCTGCACCGGATCACCGAGGAATTGAGCGCGCACAACCGCGCCAATCCCGACCGGCCCGCCGCCCCCTTCGCGGTCAACCAGATCGTCCACAAGTCGAACGACCGTCTCGAAAGCGACCTCGCGACCTGCGCCAAGTGGCAGGTACCGATCGTCATCACCTCGCTCGGCGCGCGCGAAGACCTGAACACCGCGGTGCATGGCTGGGGCGGGATCACGCTCCACGACGTGATCGACGACCGGTTCGCGCGCAAGGCGATCGAAAAGGGCGCCGACGGGCTGATCGCGGTCGCGGCCGGCGCTGGCGGTCATGCCGGTCGCCTTTCGCCATTCGCGATCATCCAGGAAATCCGCCAATGGTTCGATGGCCCGCTCGCGCTGTCGGGCTCGATCGCGACGGGTGACGCGGTGCTGGCGGCACAGGCCATGGGTGCCGATTTCGGCTATATCGGCTCGCCGTTCATCGCCACCACCGAAGCCAATGCCGATCAGGCGTACAAGGATGGCATCGTCGCGGGCAAGGCGTCTGACATCGTCTATTCGAACCTGTTCACCGGCGTGCACGGCAACTATCTGCGCGCGTCGATCGAGGCTGCGGGCATGGACCCCGACAATCTGCCCGAGGGCGATCTGAAGACGATGGACTTCGGCGGCGGCAACGGATCGAAGCCCAAGGCCTGGCGCGACATCTGGGGTTCGGGCCAGGGCATCGGCGCCGTTAGCAAGGTCGAGAGCGTCGCCGACCGAGTCGATCGTCTGGAACGCGAATATCGCGCCGCCCGCGCGCGCCTCGGACTCTGAGGCGAGGGCCGCCTAGAACGCAGCGCGTTCGAGGCGGCCCTGCAGGGTCAGCACGGGGCTGACGATATCGACCTCGTCGAGCCCCCGGTCGAGCAGGCCGACCCGGCGGTGCAAATCGCTGCTCGCCTCGATCAGCGCCCGCGCCCGCACCGGCAGCATGTCGAGCAGGCCCTGGTCCGTCACCGGCGCATCGCCCAGCCGCCGAACGGGATCGAGCGCGTCGCGCGGCTGCAACTCCCCCGCCTCGACCGCGCGCTGCGTCAGCAGCCACGCAATGACGTGCATCAGCCGCGTCGTGACCTTCAGCGACTCGCAGCTGAAACTCACACGGATCATCGCGTCCAGCGCTTCCCGCTCCCCCCGCCCCGCTTCGTCGAAATAGGTGCGCGCTTCATCCGCCAACACCATCGCTTCGCTGTACAGCGCATCGACCAATCGCCGATGCAGTTGCGATTCATACAGACCACTCATCGCGCCGGGATGGCATAGCCGCTTGGTGCAGCCCAGCGTGATGACAGCCGTGACGCGATGCCGATTGTACGAAACGTATCAAAATGAGGCATCTAGCCCGGCTGGTCCCCGACAAACGGCGCGGTCGATCGGCTTGCGACACGCCTTCAGGATAGCGCTCGGCCTTCGTCGTTCAGGCGATGATATCCGGGATCAGCATGTCCTCGCACGCGGCGATCTCGTCGCGGAGCCTCAGCTTGCGCCGCTTAAGACGGGCGATCTGCAACTGATCGGGGACCGGCGACAGGATGAGCGCGGCGATCGCATCGTCGAGGTCGCGATGCTCAACCCGCATCCCGTCCAGCCGTACCCGCATCTGAGCCTCGTCCACGCTGTCCCTGAGATACATGCCGATCCTCCGTCACCGGCGTCCTTAGCAAATGGGGGCGCGCTGGCGAGCGCTAAAGCGCCGCATCATGGGTAGCATGCGTCGAACACACGGGTCGTCGCATCAAATCGGTCGGCCAATCGATTTGGTCCATTTCCGATAAAGACATTTCGATGACGTGGTGGTTTACTCCGTCCCCCAACCCGAATGCAGGAGGTACTCCATCGTGCAGACGACGCATCAGACAGCCTTGGAAACCAAGCATGCCGTGCTTGATCAGCGAATCGCAGCGGAGACGCACCGCCCCTTGCCCGACGCTGCCATCCTCGCGCAGCTGAAGAAGCAGAAACTGCGACTCAAGGAAGAGATCGTCAGCCTGTAACGCGCTGAACGGCGGATACCAGGCGGCCACGCCCCGGATACAAGACCGGGGAATGGTCGCCCATCCGTCCGGCCCAAGCGCTGCCCATCCTACGCCTCACGCAACGATAAGCAGCGTGGTTGCTAAATCCGACTACCGCGCGCGCCTGGGATCGATTGTCCCGTCGAGTGCGATCCCCATTCTCCCAGCCGCGCACCACGCCACTGTCCCGCTGGTCTCTCCGATTCCGGGCAGGTCGAGCCAAACATGGCTGCCGACGTCGGCGGGTATGTCGAGTTCGATCATCAGCCCGGCCTCGGACAGATTGCGGACGCGAACCTCGTGCACGCCCGGCTCGTCGCCGAGTCGGCACTGGCCGACCAGCAGGAGACTGTCGCGCGGCAGTGCCCGTTTGCCCGCGGTCGAAGCGGCCGACGCCGAATCCGGCGCAATGCTATCTACAGTCCGGTCCCCGCCAGTCATATGATCGCACCTGTCCATCATCGTCCCGCGTCATCGGGGCCGCATGATCGTGGCCCGGTTCACCTGTTAGGCCCCAAAGCCTGCCAAATGGCTTAACGACGACGGGCAACCGATGCGACCCTGGTAATGCGTGCATGCGAGATCGTGCGGATCAATCCTCGCGCGAGACCTTCTCGTTGCGCTCATGCCGCTCCTGCGCCTCGACCGTCATCGTCGCGATCGGCCGCGCTTCGAGCCGGGCGAGGCTGATCGGCTCGCCGGTGACTTCGCAATAGCCATATTCGCCCTCGTCGATCCGGCGGATCGCCGCCTCGATCTTGGAGACGAGCTTGCGCTGCCGGTCGCGCGTGCGCAGTTCGATCGACCAGTCCGTCTCGCTCGACGCCCGATCGGTGAGATCGGCCTCGCGCAGCGAATCGACCTGCAGTTGCGACAGCGTTTCCTGCGATTCCCGAAGGATCGCATCCTTCCAGGCCTGCAATTTTCCGCGAAAATAGGCCTGCTGCTTCAGGCTCATAAAGGGTTCGTCGGCATCGGGCCGATAGCTTTCGTCGTCGCTGTCGTTCGCAGCGTTTCGATTGATAGTCCCGGTATCGTCCATACGATTCATTACGGTCGCCATACCACTCTCCCTCTGGCCCCGTCGGATCAACCACGCTGATCTCCGAGGACCGCCCCCAAATGGTGAATGCGCCTATAGTCGCGCGCGAAGATCATCACAAGCGACCCGGCTTGCGCAAAAACAACCAGATCCGACATTATATTACGCCAATTCATTTTGCGGTTTCACGCACGCCGAGGAAACGCGCCGTTGCCAGCCGGCAAACGCTGGACGAACGCCCGCGTCACTTATGTCCCATGGCGGCACGTTAAGGGTGAACCCGGCGAACTAGCCGACGTAAATAGGTGATTAACCCGCACAGATATGGTTAATGCTCTTGCACTTAACGGTTTGTTTTGCAGTTAGTCTGCATGGCGATGCCGTAAACATTGCACACGGGGATCCGGCAACACGAGGGTGCCGGCAACGAAAGAGTGACGATATGTCGGTGAGGATGGCCTTGGCCAAATTGTGCGCTTGTGCGTGTGGCGGTGCCCTGATCGGCGGCGGCGCGGTGCATGTCGCGGAAAGCTCCAATCGAACCGCCGATGCCAAGCGCATGCTCGTCAAGCGCGTTGCCCGCCCTCAGGTCGCCGCGGTTCACCGGCCGCGCGTACGACGCGTGACGACGACGACGCGGACGACCTGCGCCCCCACCGTCGTGACGGTGGCCAATGCCGCCCCGGTCCCGATTCCCGCGCCGGTCGGCGACGGGTATATCGGCGGCGGCGGTGCGGGTGCCGCACCTTTGGCCGTGGGCGGCAGCGGCGGCTTTTTCGGTAGCGGGTTCGGCGGTGGCTTTGGTGGCGGGTTCGGCGGCGGCTTTGGCGGCAGCGGCGGCTCGAGCGGCAGCATCGTGATCTCCTCCACCTCGAGCGGCGGATCGACGTCAACGGGCGGGTCCGCGTCGAGCGGTGGGTCGACCTCGACCGGCGGCTCGTCGAGCAGCACCGGCGGTGCCGAGATATCGAGCACGTCGTCCTCCGGCGGGTCGAGCGGCAACGTCTCCTCTGCCTCGGGTGGATCGAGCGGCAACGTCTCGTCGTCCTCCGGCGGGTCGAGCGGCAATGTCTCCTCTGCCTCGGGTGGTTCGAGCGGCAACGTCTCGTCCTCGTCAAGCGGCAACGTATCGTCCGCGTCGAGCAGCGCGTCGTCGGCCTCGTCGGCCTCCTCCGCATCGTCTGCCAGCAGCGGCAGTTCGTCGGGCGGCGAGCCCGGCCATGACGGATCGAGCTATGGCTCGAGCAGCAAGGGCTGGGGATCGAGCGGCGGCTGGAACTCGACCGGTGGCTGGAGCTCGAACGGATCGTCGGGCAGTTCCGCCTCGTCGGGCAGCAGCGCCTCGTCCGCCAGCGGATCGAGCGCCAGCAGCGCGTCGAGTGCCAGCAGCGCATCGAGCGCAAGCAGCGGAAGTTCGGGTGGCAGCACCGGATCGAGCGGCGGACAGCCCGCGCCGGTGCCCGCACCGCCGATGGTGTTGCTCTTCGGCGCCGCCGCCGCCGCGCTCGTGGCGCGCCGGCGCTTCGCTACCCGAAAGGCCGTCGCCGCGTAAGCGCTGACACCAGGCAAAGAAAAAGGCCCCGCGGAAGATATCCCGCGGGGCCTTTTTTACGTTCGGTCAGGCGTTCTTGAGCGCCCTCTCGATGTCCTTGATCGGGTGCCCGGTCAGGTCCTTATCGAGTTCGCCGGCAAGACGATTGCTGACTTCCTTGTGATAATGCTTGCGCAATTCGCCGAGCGTCCTGGGCGGCGCGACGACGATCAGCGTCTCATAATCGTTCGCTAAGGCGCGCTTCTTGAGCATCGCGGCGGCGTCGGCGGCGAAGCGATCTTCCTCGATCTGGTGGAAGTCGGTCGGCTCCACCGAGCTCTGCACGCCGCCCTGCGGTGACGAGGCGCGCCCGGCCGAGTCGGTCGCCTGATCGCGCGTCGCGGGATTGTCCTGCTCCTGCGCTTCCTCGACGATCAGATTGGGGAACGCATTGTCGCCCTCGTTGCGCAGGAACAGCATTTTCCGACCATCGGCGACGAGCACTACGGCGTTGTGAGGAAGCTGCATGCGATATCTCCTTTTCGCGTTGCGTATGGTGGATGAACGCGCCGCGTCGCGCGGAGGTTGCCTGCGCCCCTCGCCCTGGCGGGGGAGTACCGGCAGGATGGAGCCGTCTTGCGCCTGCGCACCCGCCTCGGCATAGCCTGCGCCATGCACGACATACGCCTGATCCGCGACGATCCCGCCGCCTTCGACGCCGCCCTTGCCAAGCGTGGTGTCGCACCGCAGTCCGCATCGCTGGTGACGCTGGACGAACAGCGCCGCGCGACGATCGCCGACTCGCAGACCGCGCAGACGCGTCGCAACGAACTGTCGAAGGCGATCGGCCAGGCCAAGGCGCAGAAGGACGAGGCCAGGGCGCAGGCGCTGATGGCCGAAGTCGCGAGCCTGAAAGAGGCGCTGCCGACGCTGGAAGCAGACGAGGCGCGGCTGACCGGCGAACTCGGCGACCTGCTCGCGGCGATCCCGAACCTGCCCGCTGCGGACGTTCCCGAAGGCGGTGGCGAGGACGACAACGCGCTCGTCCACACCCGCGGCACGCCCCCGAGCTTCGCCTTCGCGGCGCGCGAGCACGATGCGATCGGGCCTGCCCTCGGCCTCGATTTCGAGACCGGCGCGGCGATGTCGGGCGCGCGGTTCACGCTGGTCCGCGGGCCAGCCGCCCGGCTGCAACGCGCGCTCGGCCAGTTCATGCTCGATCATGTCGCCGAGGCGGGCTTCGAACAGGTCTCGCCGCCGCTGCTGGTGCGTGACGAGGCGGTGTTCGGCACCGGCCAGCTCCCCAAATTCGCGGAGGACCTGTTCCGCACCACCGATGGTCGCTGGCTGATCCCGACCGCCGAGGTGAGCCTTACCAATATCGTCCGCGAGCAGATCCTGAGCGAGACCGAACTGCCGCTGCGCTTCACCGCGCTGACACCGTGCTTCCGCTCCGAGGCGGGCGCGGCCGGTCGCGATACGCGCGGCTATATTCGCCAGCATCAGTTCGACAAGGTCGAGATGGTCTCGATCGTCACCCCCGACATGTCGGAAGCCGAGCATGAGCGGATGACCGCCTGTGCGGAAGGCGTGCTCGACGCGTTGCAGCTGCCGTTCAGGCGGATG
Organism: Sphingomonas sp. BK036; assembly: GCF_004216825.1. Lineage (NCBI taxonomy): Bacteria > Pseudomonadati > Pseudomonadota > Alphaproteobacteria > Sphingomonadales > Sphingomonadaceae > Sphingomonas > Sphingomonas sp. BK036. The sequence continues at coordinate 41,471 of NZ_SGXR01000003.1, forward strand.
CTCCTATGCACCGGCGATATGGGGTTCACCGCTGCACGCACCTATGATCTCGAAGTCTGGCTGCCGGGCCAGGCGCGCTATCGCGAGATCAGCAGCGTCTCGACCTGCACCGATTTCCAGGCACGCCGGATGAACGCGCGCTATCGTCCCGAGGGCGAGAAGGGCACGCGGTTCGTCCACACGCTCAACGGCTCGGCGCTGGCGGTCGGCCGCACGCTCGTCGCGGTGCTGGAGAATTACCAGCAGGAAGACGGTTCGGTCGCCGTCCCCGCGGTGCTCCAGCCCTATCTCGGCGGCCTGACGCTGTTGGAGCCGACGCGCTGATGCGGATCCTCCTCACCAACGATGACGGCTATCACGCGCCCGGGCTGAAGGTGCTGGAGGCGATCGCCGCGACTCTGTCCGACGATATCTGGGTGGTCGCGCCCGCCGACGAACAATCGGGCGCGGGCCATTCGTTGACTCTGTCGCGGCCGATCCGCGTGCGCAAGCATGGCGAGAAGCGCTACGCCGTCGCGGGCACACCGACCGATGCGGTGATGATGGCGCTCGCCAAGATCATGAAGGACAGCCCGCCCGACCTGATCCTCTCGGGCGTAAACCGCGGCGCGAACCTTGCCGAGGACGTGACCTATTCGGGCACGGTGTCGGCGGCGATGGAGGGCGCGCTGGCCGGCGTCCGCTCGATCGCGCTGAGCCAGCTCTACAGCCGCGAAGGCATGGGCGACAGCGTACCGTTCGAAGCGGCAAAGACGTGGGGCGAGCGGGTGCTGCGGCCGCTGCTCGACGCGCCGCTCGCACCGCGGACGCTGGTCAATATCAATTTCCCCGCCGGTCCCGCCGATGCGGTCAAGGGCGTGCGAGTCGTCGGCCAAGGCCTGCGCGATTACGGCCGTCTGCAGATCGTCACCAACACCGATCCGCGGGGCTATGAGTATCACTGGTTCGCGCTGTCCGCCACGGTCGAGACGCCCGCGCATGCGACCGATCTCGAGGCGGTTGCCGACGGCTATGTCTCGGTGACGCCGCTGCATCTCGACCTGACGCATTTCGAATCGATGGACCTGCTCGAACGGGCCTATCGTTGATGCGATGTGCGCGTGCGCTCGTCTCGGCAGCGGCGCTGCCGTTGCTGGGGCTGGCCGCGTGCATTCCGCATGCCGATCGTCCCGCGGGCTATGGCACCGCGCCGACGCGCCCGTATCGCGTGCCGCCTGCGCGCCGCGACGATCCGCCGCCGCGCCGTGACGATACGCCGCCGCAGGACATACCGGGCCGCGACACCGGAGAGGTCACCACCCTCCCCGCCCCGCGCCCCGCCTGGGAAGCGCGTCCGGTCAGCGCCGATGCCAAGACGATCCCCGATTCGACCTATGTCGTGCAGCCCGGCGACACGCTGCGCCGCGTGGCCGATCGCAGCGGTGCGAGCCTCGAGGCCATCGCGCGCGCGAACGGTCTCGACACGCCCTACACGATCCGCACCGGCCAGCGGTTGACGATCCCCGGCGGCCGCTACCACCAGGTCCGTCGCGGCGAGACCGGGATCGCGATCGCGCGCGCCTACGGCGTGGAATGGTCGCGGATCGTCTCCGTCAATGCGCTCGTCGAGCCCTATGTCCTGCGCGCCGACCAGCGCGTGCTGATCCCCGATGCGCCCGGTGGCGGCCGGCCGAGCGCGGCGGAACGCGCCCGCGCCTTCTCGCTCGACATCGACGACATCCTGACCGGCGGCGAGCCCGCGCTTGCCAGCAACCAGGCGCCCGCCAGGCCGATCGCGACGCCGCGCCGCATATTGCCCTCGAACGCCGTCGTCACCGCGCCGGCGCGCCTCGCAAGCGGCGGGTTCCTGTGGCCGGTCGACGGCAGGGTCGTGAAGCGCTTTGGCCCGGGTGCGAGCGGCGAACGCAACGACGGCATCAAGATCGCGGTGCCGATCTCGACGCCGATCCACGCGGCCGCGGACGGCGTCGTCGCCTATGTCGGCGACGGTATCGCCGCGCTCGGCGGGCTGGTGATCATCAAGCATGGCGGCGGCTGGACCAGCGTTTACGGCCACGCATCGAAGCTGCTGGTGCAACGCGGGCAGAGCGTGAAGCGCGGCCAGACCGTCGCGCTGTCGGGCGACACCGGGTTCGCCGACCGCCCCGAACTCCACTTCGAACTGCGCAAGGGGCGGACCCCCGTCGACCCGACCTCGCAATTGCCGCGGAGCTGATTCCGTCCTTCCCCCTGACCGTCATCCCAGCGAACGCTGGGATCTCCCCGTTCGAGCCGCAGCACCCGCCCATGAATATCCTGGCTTTCGCCGGGATGACGGACCGGGAGGCGCATGCTAGTCGCGCATCCATGACCTACCAGTCCGACCTGCTCACCACGCTGACCTCGCGCGGCTATGTCCACCAGACGACCGATGCCACCGCGCTCGATGCGCTCGCCGGCAAGCAAATCGTGCCCGGCTATATCGGCTTCGATCCGACCGCGCCGTCGCTCCACGTCGGCAGCCTCGTCCAGATCATGCTGCTCCGTCGGCTCCAGCAGACGGGGCACAAGCCGATCGTGCTGATGGGCGGCGGCACCGGCAAGATCGGCGACCCCAGCTTCAAGGACGAAGCGCGCAAGCTGCTCGGCGAGGATGGCATCAAGGCGAACGTCGCCTCGATCCGCCGCATCTTCGAACGCTTCCTGACGTTCGGCGACGGCCCGACCGACGCGGTGATGCTCGACAACGCCGAGTGGCTCGATGCGCTCGAATATATCCCGTTCCTGCGCGACGTCGGCCAGCATTTCTCGGTCAACCGGATGCTCGCGTTCGATTCGGTCAAGCTTCGGCTCGACCGCGAACAGTCGCTGAGCTTCCTCGAATTCAACTACATGATCCTCCAGGCGTACGACTTCCTCGAACTGTCGCGTCGCGCCGAGTGCCGGTTGCAGATGGGCGGATCGGACCAGTGGGGCAACATCGTCAACGGCATCGAGTTGTCGCGCCGGATGGACGGCACCGAGGTGTACGGCGTCACCACCCCGCTGATCACGACCGCGGACGGCGGCAAGATGGGCAAGACGATGTCGGGCGCGGTCTGGCTGCACGAGGACCAGCTGCCCCATTTCGATTACTGGCAATTCTGGCGGAACACCGACGACCGCGACGTGGGCCGCTTCCTGCGGCTGTTCACCGACCTGCCGCTTGACGAAATCGCGCGGCTCGAGACGCTCGAAGGCGCGGAGATCAACGCCGCCAAGATCGTGCTCGCGAACGAAGCGACCGCGATGTGCCGTGGCCGCGACGCCGCCGAACAGGCCGCCGAGACTGCGCGCAAGACATTCGAGGAAGGCGCGTCGGGCGATTCTCTGCCGAGCCTCGCCGTTCCCGGTGGTGCGATCGGCATCGTCGAGGCCTTGGTCGGCCTCGGCTTCGTCGCCTCGAACGGCGAAGCGCGGCGCAAGCTGGCCGAGGGTGCGGTGCGCGTCGATGGCGAGCCCGTGCGCGAGCCCACGACGTCCCTCCCCGTCACGTCCCCCGTCAGGCTCAGCCTCGGGAAGAAGCGACATGGGATGCTAACCCCCTCATAATAGACGCATTATCGTTTCGAAGACGATCGCGTTAAGCATCACTGTTTGTAGCGGGTTCATCGTGCACCGGGTAGGTTGGCTGCATGGCCACACCCGGGGGACGATCGATGCCACGCTACGCGACAGCTGTTCGAGATGCGCGCGGTGAGCCCCGTGACGAGGTGATGCATCGCACGCATGCGCTCGATGCGGATGGGCAGACGGTCAAGCTGGTGCTGGTCAACATGTCGGCAAACGGGCTGATGGCGCGGTGCGACGGCGATCCGGCCGCGGGCGACCGATTGCAGATTCGCCTGCCGATCCAGGGCCCCGTCGATGCCGTCGTCCGCTGGTCGCTGGGCGGGCGGATAGGCTGCGAGCTCGAACGGACCATCCCGCTCGGCGAGTATTACACCATGCTCACGCTGATGGCCCGCCACAGCTGACGCCTCACCCCGATCGCAGCAGCGCCACGCCGGCGTCGCGATCGAACAGATAGAGCGCGGTCCGCGCCGCCTGACCGCGCTTCCCCTCCAGCCCGCCGTCGCGGTCGATCAGCAGCCGCGCATCGTCGTGCGCGCATTGCAGCAGGTCGGCCATCATGTCGGGCGTCGCGAGCCGGAACGCCATCTCGCCCGACTGCTTCGTGCCCAGCAACTCACCCGCGCCGCGCAACCGCAGATCCTCCTCGGCGATCCGGAACCCGTCATTCGTCTCACGCATCAGCGCCAGCCGCGCGCGCGACGTCTCGCTCAGCGACGAGCCGCGCATCAACAGGCAGATCGACCGGCCGGTGCCCCGCCCCACGCGCCCACGCAACTGATGGAGCTGGGCGAGGCCGAAGCGGTCGGCATGCTCGATCACGATCAGCGTCGCGTTGGGCACGTCGACGCCGACCTCGATCACCGTCGTCGCGACCAGCACGGCGGTGCGCGCGGCGGAGAACTCGGCCATCACCGCGTCCTTCTCGGCGGGCTTCATCCGGCCATGGACCAGCGCCACCTTGTCGCCAAAGCGCGCGCGAAGGACCTCGGCACGCATCTCGGCGGCGGCGAGATCGCTCTTCTCGCTCTCCTCGACCAGCGGGCACACCCAATAGGCCTGCCCCCCGTCCGCCAGATGCCGGCCAAGCGCGTTGACCACGTCGTCGAGCCGGTCCTCCGAGATCACCCGCGTCTCGATCGGCTGGCGGCCCGGCGGCATCTCGTCGAGCCGGCTGACGTCCATTTCGCCGTACTGCGCGAGCGTCAGCGTCCGCGGGATCGGAGTCGCGGTCATCGCCAGCAGGTGCGGCGGCGCGATCCCCTTGGCCTGGAGCGTCATCCGCTGCGCGACGCCGAACCGGTGCTGCTCGTCGACCACCACCAGCGCGAGGTCCTTATACGCGACCGCGTCCTGGAAGATCGCGTGCGTGCCGACAAGGATGTCGATCTCGCCGCTCGCGAGCGCCATCAGAGTCGCCTCGCGCACGCGGCCCTTGTCGCGCCCGGTGAGCACGCCGACCTCGATCGGCAGGCCGGCGAGCGTCTTCCTGAGCGTCTCGTAATGCTGGCGCGCGAGGATCTCGGTCGGCGCGAGCATCGCCGCCTGCGCACCCGCCTCAACCGCGATCAGCATCGCCATCGCCGCGACCAGAGTCTTGCCCGAGCCGACATCGCCCTGCAGCAGCCGCAGCATCGGCGCGGTCTGCCCTAGATCGCCCTCGATCTCCCCCACCGTCCGCGATTGCGCGCCGGTCAACGTGTAGGGCAGCTTGAGCATGCCGCGCAGCCGCCCGTCGCCGTGCAGCGCCCTACCACGCCGCTTGCGCGTATCGGCACGGACGAGCGTCATCGCGAGCTGGTTGGCGAACACTTCGTCATAGGCCAGCCGCTCGCGCGCCTTGGCGTCCGAGGGGTCGGCGTGAATGCGCGCAAGCGAATCATGCCAGCCCGGCCATTCGCGTTTCGCCTTAAGCCCCGGCTCGATCCATTCGGCCAGATCGGGCGCACGCGCGACCGCCTGCGCCGTCAGCGCCGCCAGCCGCCGCGAGGTCAGCCCCTCCGACAGCGGATAGATCGGCTCGCGCTCGCGCAACTCCTCGTCGGGTTCGACGATATCGGGATGGACGATCTGGAGTTCCTGGCCATATTCGTCGAGCCGCCCCGACACGCGCTTGGCCTCGCCGATCGGCAGCAGCTTCTTCGCCCAGCCCGAACTGCCGCCGAAGAAGACGAGGCTGACATAGTTGCCATGCTCGTCGGTCGCCTGCACGCGCGTCGGGCCCCGGCCCGAACTCACGCGGTGCTCGCGCGCGGTCAGCGTGATCACGATGATCCGCCCGGCATCGCTCGCCATCAGCTCGGTGCGGGGCAGGCGATCGACATAGCCGGTCGGCAGATGGAAGGCGACGTCGACGACGCGCGCAAGCCCGAGCCGGTCGAGCGGCTTGGCGAGCGCAGGCCCCACCCCTTTCAGGACGAGGGTTTCGGCGAACAGCGGATTGAGGATTTCGGGTCGCATGACTATCTGCTCCCTATAGCCCAGCCGACGCCCGCCGCCAGCGGTCGCCGGTCTATTGGCGTTGGAGATATGATGGACCACGAAACCCGCCTCAAGCGCCTCGGCTTCCGCAGCTCGCACCGCGGCACGCGCGAAGCCGACATGATGATCGGCGGCTTCTTCGAAACCTATGGCCGGACGTGGACGCCCGAGCAGCTCGATTGGTTCGAGGCACTGCTCGAGGAGCAGGACGTCGACATCATGGGCTGGGCAATCGGCTCGATCCCCTGCCCGCCCGAATGGAACGGCCCCATGATGCAGGCGATGCGCGACATCAACTACGTCACGGTCGTCAAGTAACGCCGTACAGCACGTCCCCGGCGAAGGCCGGGGCCCAAATGGTGGGCGATCGTGATCGACCGCAGTCCGCCGTTACGACCACCTCTCCAATTGGACCCCGGCCTTCGCCGGGGAGGTAATATGCCAGATCTGAACAGTATCCTCTCCGCGAAGACCCCGCTGACGCTGTCGGGCGTGCCGTCGGGATTCCAGCCGTCGCTGCTCGCCGACCTCGCGCGCGCCGCGAAGACGCGCGCGGTGTTCATCGCGCCCGACGATGCGGCGATGCGCGCGATCGCCTCGACCGCGGCGTTCTTCGCGCCCGATCTCGAGATACTGAGTTTCCCCGCCTGGGATTGCCTCCCCTATGACCGCGCCTCGCCAACGCTCCGCGTCATGGCCGAGCGAGTGGCAGCGTTGCAACGCCTTCAAGGCAAGCCCAAGGGCCCGCAGCTCCTCCTGACCACCGCAAACGCCGCGACACAGCGCGTCCTCACCCCGTTCCGCATCCGCCAGCTCGTCGCGCGGCTCGCCCCCGGCGAGCGGATCGGGCGCGACAAGCTCGCCACGTTGCTCCAGGCGAACGGCTATGTCCGCACCGACACCGTCCACGATCAGGGCGAATATGCAGTGCGCGGCGGCATCGTCGACCTGTATCCGTCGGGCGAGGACCACGCGCTGCGTCTCGACTTCTTCGGCGACGAGATCGAGAGCGTCCGCACCTTCGATGCCGCCGACCAGCGCACCACCGGCCGGATCGACGGCTTCGTCCTGCTCCCCGCCTCCGAAGCGCTGCTCGACGAGGACTCGATCAAGCGCTTCCGCACGCGCTACCGCGACGCGTTCGGCGCGACCGCGACGGGCGATCCGATGTACCAGGCGATCTCCGAGGGCCGGCGGATCGCAGGCATGGAGCATTGGCTGCCGCTGTTTGAAGAGAAGATGGCGACGCTGTTCGACCATCTCGGCGCCGACGACGTGCTGGTCCGCGACAGCGGTGTCGCCGCGGCGGCGGAAAGCCGGCTCGAATCGATCGTCGACTATTACGAGAACCGCAAGCGCGCCGAGGCCGCGCAACCCGGCAGCTACCGCCCGATGCCCGCCAAGGCGCTCTATCTCGACGCGCAGGACTGGTCGGGCGCGACCGAGGCATTCGCCGCACACATCACCTCGCCCTTCCACGAGCCGGAAAGCGCGACCGTCCTCGACTTCGCCGTCGACGGCCCGCGCGATTTCGGCCCCGAGCGCGCCGCACAGTCTAATATCTACGAAGCCGTCGCCGATCACGTCGAGAAGCTCCGAAAGCAGGGTCGCAAGCCGATCCTCGCCAGCTACTCGATCGGCGCGCGCGAACGTCTGGGGAGCCTGCTCGCCGACCACGGGCTGAAGGGCGGCAAGCACGCCGAGACATGGCAGGAGGCGCTCGGCGTCGCCGACACCGCCAAGAGCTTCGGTGTCGCGCTGATCGTCCTGCCGCTCGATCACGGCTTCACCGCGCCCGGCGTCGCCGTCCTCACCGAGCAGGACATGCTCGGCGATCGCCTCGTCCACCGCAAGAAGCGCAAGAAATCGGCCGACGCGTTCCTCGCCGAACTGGCGACGCTGACGCCCGGCGACCTCGTCGTCCATACCGAGCACGGCATCGGCCGCTACGAGGGGCTCACCTCGATCCCGGTCGGCCAGAGCCCGCACGACTGCGTCGCGCTGAGCTATGCCGGCGGCGACAAGCTCTACGTGCCGGTCGAGAATATCGACGTCCTCTCGCGCTACGGCTCGTCGGAGGAAGGCGCATCGCTCGACAAGCTCGGCGGCGAAAACTGGCAGCGTCGCAAGTCGAAGATGAAGGAGCGGATCCGCGAGATTGCCGGCGAGCTCATCGCGACCGCCGCCGAACGCGCGCTGCATCCCGGCGACGTGCTCGAACCCGATTCGAGCGGTTACCCCAGCTTCGTCGATCGCTTCCCCTATGAGGAAACCGAGGACCAGGACCGCGCGATCGAGGAGGTTCTCGCCGATCTGTCCGCGGGCAAGCCGATGGACCGGCTCGTCGTCGGCGATGTCGGCTTCGGCAAGACCGAGGTCGCGCTGCGTGCCGCGTTCGTCGCGGCGATGGGCGGCAAGCAGGTCGCGATCGTCTGCCCGACGACGCTGCTCGCGCGCCAGCACTACAACAACTTCGTCAGCCGCTTCGAAGGCTTCCCGATGAACATGGGCCGCCTCTCGCGGCTCGTCACCGCGAGCGAGGCCAAGGCGACCAAGGAGGGGCTGGCGAACGGCACGATCGACGTCGTCATCGGCACGCACGCGCTGCTCGCGAAGAATATCGACTTCAAGCGATTGGGCCTCGTCGTGGTCGACGAAGAGCAGCGGTTCGGCGTTACGCACAAGGAGCGGCTGAAGGCGCTCCGGGCCGATGTCCACATGCTCACGCTGACCGCGACGCCGATCCCACGCACGCTGCAGATGGCGATGTCGGGCATCCGCGAGCTGTCGGTGATCCAGACCCCGCCGGTCGATCGCCTCGCGGTGCGGACCTACATCATGCCGTTCGACCCCGTCGTCCTGCGCGAGGCGCTGCTCCGCGAACATTACCGCGGTGGGCAGAGCTTCGTCGTTACCCCACGTGTCGCCGACCTGCCCGAGATCGAGGAGTTCCTGCGTGAACAGGTGCCCGAGATCCGCTTCGTCGTCGCGCACGGCCAGATGTCGCCGACCGAGGTCGAGGAGCGCATGTCCGCCTTCTACGACAAGAAGTTCGAGGTGCTCGTCTCGACCACGATTATCGAGAGCGGGATCGACATCGCGTCCGCCAACACGATGATCGTCCACCGCGCCGACCGCTTCGGCCTCGCCCAGCTCTATCAGCTGCGCGGACGCGTCGGCCGATCGAAGACGCGCGCGTACGCCTATCTGGTGACGCCGCCCGAGCGGCAGATGACCGTCACCGCCGAGAAGCGGCTGAAGGTGCTGTCCGATCTCGATTCGCTGGGCGCCGGGTTCCAGCTGGCGAGCCACGATCTCGACATCCGTGGTGCGGGCAACATGCTGGGCGACGAGCAGACCGGGCACATCAAGGAGGTCGGGTTCGAACTCTACCAGGCGATGCTCGAAGAGGCGATCATGGACGCCAAGTCCGGCGGCCTCGCCTCTGCGCGACCGAAGGACTTCTCGCCGCAGATTACGGTCGACGCGCCGATCCTCATCCCCGAGGACTACGTGCCCGATCTCGACCTCCGGATGGGGCTGTATCGCCGCCTGAACGAACTCGACGAGAGCCAGGAGATCGAGGCGTTCGCCGCCGAGATGATCGACCGCTTCGGCCCACTGCCCGACGCGACCGAGAATCTGATCAAGGTCATCGAGATCAAGCTCAACGCAAAGCGCGCCTGCGTGTCGAAGATCGACGTCGGCCCGCGCGGCGTGCTGGTGTCGTTTCACGACGACAAGCCGCCCAACATCGACAAGCTGCTCGCCTATGTCGAACGCCTCAACGGCGTCGCGCGACTGCGCCCCGACAGCAAGCTCGTCCTCCAACGCGCTTGGGGCGACCCGAAGGCACGCCTGCACGGCGCGCTGCAATTGTCCAAGGGCCTGGCAAAGGCGGCGGGGTAAGCTGCTTCTTAGCCCTCTCCCCTCCGGGGAGAGGGTTGGGTGAGGGGCGCCGCAAGCGATGCCCTGCGCAACAGCCCCTCACCCCGGCCCTCTCCCCGCAGGGGAGAGGGAGCAGCACACAAAAAGGCCGGACTGCCCTTGGGGTAGCCCGGCCTTTTCAGCACCTAGAAAGCCAACGCTTACTTCGGCAGCACGACACTCGGCCCAATGCTGTCGACAACCTTCCGCGCATCGAACGCCCGGATATTATCCCGCGGAATCGGCCCCTTGCGCATCACAATCTCCGCGGTTGCCTCGTACCGGTCGATCGTCCGGATATCGAAGTCGTTGCCCCAAGGACCGCCGCCAAAGCCGCCGCCGAAACCACCACCAAAGCCGCCATAGGGGCTCCAGTCGCGCCAGCCGAAGCCGCGCCCGTAATAGCGCCACGACGGGCCCCAATAGCCGCCGAACCCGCCATAGCCGAACCCGCCGCCAAGCCCCGGCGTCGAATAGGTACGCGACTGGAGGTTGGTGTCGCGGTCGGCCATCAGGTAATAGTCATAGCCGTTCTGCAGCGTGAGCTCGGCCGCGCGGAAGAACAGGTAGCGTTCGACGGTATCGCGCGACGTGACGCTGTTGCCTGCGAAGCTGACGAGGAACCGGCCCGGCTCGACCTGGCGATCGCTATAGCCGGTGCGGCTGAACCCCTGGCCCGTCGCAGGCCGATACGTGGTCTCGGTCGCGCATCCGGCCAGCAGCAGCGCGCCCGTTGCGAGCGCTGCGAGGGCGACCTTGCGACCCGGTTTCATCAACATGGTGTCGTCTCCGTTCGCGGCGAATGCGGCGAAACGCCGCTTATTAGCCGTCAGTGGTGGAACGGTTGATGAACGGGATCGCTCCAATGCGCCACCTCGCTGACGCATTTTTCATGATCCGATCAGGTGCAGCGCCAGCGTACGCCGGTGCGGGCGCCGCCGGTGCTCGAACAGATACACGCCCTGCCACGTCCCGAGCGCCAGTCGCCCGTCGATCAGCGGGATCGTCAGCTGCACCTGCGTCAACGCCGTACGCAAATGCGCGGGCATGTCGTCCGGCCCCTCGTCGTCATGCAGATACGCGCGCGATTCCGGCGCAATCCGCGCGAAATACGCCTCCAGATCGGTGCGGACATCGGGCGACGCATTCTCCTGAATCAACAGCGACGCAGAGGTGTGACGGCAAAACACCGTCAACAGGCCTTCCGCCATACGCTGGTCGCGGGTCCATCGCTGGACCTGCGCGGTGACATCAACGAGACCCTGCCCGCTCGTGTCGATCGTGAGAATTGTGGTGGCTTGACGCATGCCGGACGAACGATCGACGAAGCGGGTTGCTCCGGCCGCCCCACGCACTGCGAATTACTGATCGAGATTGGCTGGGGCGGCAGGGTTCGAACCTGCGCATGGCGGCATCAAAAGCCGCTGCCTTACCACTTGGCGACGCCCCAACAGAGGCGGCCTTATAGCGGGGCCGCGCCGCGTGAAAAGCCCCTGACGACGTCAATCGGCGAGATGATGCAGCCAGTTGTTGGCGTCGGGTGCGGTGCCGCGCTGGATCGACACCAAAGCGTCGCGCATCCGCATCGTCAGCGTACCCGGAGCACCGCTGCCGATCGTGAAGCGCCCCTCTGGGCTGGCGACCGTGCCGATCGGCGTCACCACCGCGGCAGTGCCGCACGCGAACGCCTCGACGAGCCGGCCGCTCGCCGCATCGGCACGCCACTGGTCGATCGTATAGCCCTCCTCGCGGACCTCGATCCCCTGCGCCCGCGCGAGCGTCAGGATCGAGTCGCGCGTGATGCCGGGCAGGATCGTACCCGTCAGCGCCGGGGTCGCCATGCTGCCATCGTCGAACACGAAGAAGATGTTCATGCCGCCGAGCTCCTCGACCCAGCGGCGCTCGGCCGCGTCGAGGAACACCACCTGGTCGCACCCGTTGCGGATCGCCTCGGACTGCGCGAGCAGGCTGGCGGCATAGTTGCCGCCGCATTTGGCAGCACCCGTGCCGCCCAGTGCGGCGCGCGTGTACTGCTGGCTCACCCAGATCGACACGGTCGGTGCGCCGCCCTTGAAATAGGCGCCGACTGACGATGCCAGCACCATGTACAGATATTCCGCCGACGGCTTCACGCCGAGGAACACTTCGGAGGCGAACATGAACGGGCGCAGGTACAGCGCGCCGCCGTCGCTCTCCGGGATCCAGTTCGCATCCGCCTTGACCAGCCGCTCGACCGATTCGAGGAACAGCTCCTCAGGCAGTTCGGGCATTGCGAGCCGGCGCGCCGAATCCTGGAACCGGCGCGCATTCGCCTCGGGGCGGAACAGCGCGGTGCCGCCGTCCGCCAGCCGATAGGCCTTCATCCCCTCGAAGATTTCCTGGGCATAATGCAGCACCGACGATGCCGGATCGATCGTCAGCGGCGCACGCGCGGTGATCCGCGCATCATGCCAGCCTTCGGTCTCGCTATAGCGGATCATCGCCATGTGATCGGTGAAGACTCGCCCGAAACCGGGGTCGATCAGCCGCTTGGCGCGCTCGTTCGCCTCGACCGGAGTCGCATTCGGCTCGTGGCGAAACGCGAAGGGCGACGTAGAAGCTGGAGCAGGCATCGAATTTCTCTCTCAAGGCGGGTTGCCGACGACTACGGGCGATGTCTAAACCGGTCAACATGGCTGCCACAGCATCGACCGCATCACCCCTGTTTCTCCGCGAGACCGAACTCAGGCGCGGGCTTGAGCTACTATACTTCGGATACAGCCACCTCACCCGCTCGATCGACCAGGGGTTGGCCGACGAGGGCCTGGGGCGCGCGCATCACCGCGCACTCTATTTCATCGCACGCAAGCCCGACATGACGGTCAGCGAACTGCTTTCGCTGCTGGCGATCACCAAGCAGTCGCTCGGCCGCGTGCTGAACGAACTGGCGGACCGCAAGCTGGTCGAGACGCGCCCCGGCGAGCGTGACCGCCGCCAGCGGCTGCTGCGGCTAACCGCCGCGGGGGCGAAGATGGAGAGCGAGCTGTTCGAGGCGGCACGCCTACGCATGTCGGCGGCCTATGTCAGTGCCGGGCAGAATGCGGTCTCTGGGTTCTGGGCCGTCCTGGAGGGCCTCGTCCCCGAGGAGGACCGGTCGCAGGTGATCGCGTTACGCGGCTAGCATCACCCGGACGCCGCGGTCGTCCTAGCGGGCGGCGGCGGCCATCTCGGCGTTGCGTCGTTCGGACGCCGCAAGCGTCTCAGTCAACAGGGTGAGGAGCGCGTCGTCGCGGTCGAGCACGTTCAGCCCCTCGCGAGTCGATCCGCCGGGACTCGCGACCCGGTCCGCCAGCGCCGCGGGCGACACATCCGCCGCGGCCGCCATGATCGCAGAGCCCTCCAGCGTCGCCATCGCTAGACGCGCCGCCTGATCGGCCGGTAGGCCCAGCGCAGCGCCCGCCTTGGCCAGCGCATCGGCGAACCGGAACACGAATCCCGGACCAGATCCGGCCAGCGCCGTCACCGCATCGAAATGCGCCTCGGCCGCGATCCATTCATAATGGCCGAGCGGCGCGGCGAACGCTTCCGCGGCCGCGATCGCGTCCTGCGACCCGGCATAGGTGTAGAGCGACGTAACCCCCTTGCCGATCGCAACCGGCAGGTTCGGCATCGCACGGACGATGGCATCCGCCGCGAACCGCGCCGACAGCGCAGCATGATCGACGCCGGCGAGGATCGACAGCAACAGATGCGGTTGCCCGTCCAGCGGGGCCAGCAGCGCCTGCGCGGCGTCGATCTGCTGCGGTTTGAGCGCGAGCATCAACGTGGCTGGTGCGGCCTCGTCGGGGAGCGCGGTCAACGAGCGGACGCCAGCGGGTGCGCCCGTGCCGCTCCGCGTGATCACCGTAACGCTCGCGGGATCCAAGCCAGCCGCCAGCCACCGTCGCAGCATCGCCCCGCCCATATTGCCGCAGCCGATCAGCCATAGCGGCCCCGCCGGAAAACTCATGCCTCGCCGTGCGTTTCGATCAGCGCCGCGGCCAGTGCGTCCTTGGGGCTCTTGCCGCCCCACAGCACGAACTGGAACACGGGATAAAAGCGCTCGCACTCCTCGATCGCCGATTCGACGAGCAGTTCGGCGGCGTCGAGCGACATCGTCCCCTCCTCGCCGCCATCGACCATCGCCGCATGCCGGAACAGCAGGATGCCGCTCGACGACCACAATTCGAAATGGCCGATCCAGAGCTGCTCGTTGACCAGCCCGATCGTCTCATACACCGCCTGGCGCCGATCGTCGGGCACCTTGATGTCGGGAAAAGCGAGGAATTGCAGGACGCTATCGTCTTCGCGCCACAAGGCGCGCAGTTCATAGGTCGTCCAGCTGCCCTTTACGGTCGCGACGATCTCATCGTCGTGACGCTCATGCTCCCACCCATGCGCAGCGTAATAGCTTTCGAGCATGTCGATCGGGGCGGCATCTTCGTGGTCGTGGTCGGCGTGTTCAAGCATCATAGGGTCCTGGCGGTCCTTATCGCACGACAAAGGGTGCCGAGGCAAAAACGCCCCGACAACCCCATCGGTCCCAATTCTGCGGAAAACTGTGGAAAAGTCAGTCGACCGACGCCCCGAGCGGCGCCGTGACGGCCGATTTTGCTTCGAGCGCATCGAGTCGCGCCTTGAGCGCATCGTTTTCGTCACGCGCTGCGGCTGCCATCGCCTTGACCGCATCGAATTCTTCGCGGCTGACGAAGTCGAGCCCGCCCAGCCATTCGCGCGCGCGTTCCCGCGCACCAGATCCGGCTTCGCGACCAACGCCTGCAAGCGTCCCGGCCGCACCGTTCAAGACTTTGACGATATCGTCGAACACGCGGTTTTCGGACTGCATTGCTTCAAAACCTCAACAGATTGCTGCGTTACAGCATTTGGGACGTATGGCTGGCCGGCGCAAGGGTTTCGGCGTCGGGGTTCAACTGCCCGATGCTGAACGCGAGTACGCCGGCAAAGCTGATCCACACCATATAGGGCACCATGAGCCACGCCGCCGCCGGCCGGATCCGCGCGAAGACGACGGTCGCGGCGATCGACAGGATCAGCATCGCGACGATCACCAGCACCGAAGCACCGATCCTGTGCGCGCCGAAGAATGTGGGCGTCCAGAGGAGGTTGAGCACGAATTGCGCCGCGAACAGGCCCACGGCTAGGGGGCGCTGGCGAGCGCCACGCGCGTTGAGGATCATCGCCAGCGCAAGCCCGATCATGACGTAGAGCGTCGTCCAGACGACCGGGAATACCCAGCCCGGCGGGTTCAACGCCGGCTTGGCGAGCGCCATGTACCAGCCATTCTCGCTGCCGACGGGTACCGAGCGTCCCGACACGAAGCCGAGCAGCAGGACCAGGGGCACGGTCACGACCGCCCAGCGGAGGAACGACATCCTCAACTGGCCCTTCGAAGCGATACCGCCCACACACATCCTTCCGTCTTCACGCGGGCACGTCCTGCCGCGCATTTCGCGATCGGTAAACCGTGATCGGGCGATAATCGTTCCGCTAGTGGTTCATTCCGGCACGGCCGTCCCGTCGTCGACCGTCGCGTCCGCCCCCTGCCGCGCGGCGATCAGGAACTCGACATTGCCCTCGGGGCCGGTGATCGGGCTCTCGACCACACCCTCGACGTGCCAGCCCTGCGCGGTCAGCCACGCTGCGACCTCGTCGCAGACGCGCCGGTGGATCGCGGGGTCGCGGACGACGCCCCCCTTCCCCACTTCCTCGCGGCCAGCCTCGAACTGCGGTTTGACCAGCGCCATCAGCCGCGCCCCCGACCTGGCAAAAGACATCGGGCGTTCGAGCACCTTGGCCAGCCCGATAAAGCTCGCATCGCAAACGATCAGGTCGACGGGTTCGGGGATATGCACAGGCGTCAGGATCCGCGCGCTGGTCTGCTCGTGGACGATGACGCGGTCGTCCTGGCGCAGCGACCATGCGAGCTGGTTGGTCCCGCTATCGACCGCATAGACCTTGGTCGCGCCGCCCTTCAGCAACACGTCGGTAAAGCCGCCCGTCGACGATCCGACGTCGATCGCGACCAGGCCCGCAACGTCCCAGCCGAAATGCGCGAGGCCGTGCGCAAGCTTGATCCCCCCGCGCGACACCCAGGGATGATCGCGGCCGCGGACGTCGAGCACCACGTCGTCGGGTAGAGTCTGGCCGGGCTTGTCGACCTTCTTCGTGCCCGCGAACACCAGCCCCGCCATGATCAGCGCCTGCGCGCGCGTGCGCGACTCGACGAGCCTCCGGTCGACCAGCATCTGGTCCGCGCGTATCTTCACCATGCCGATATCCTTGCCATCCGAGAGCCTATCGTCGCGCCGTCCGGTCATCGCAAGCTGCCTTCCTTTCGCCGCAATGTCATTGCCTACCGAATTGGTGGGAGTATCTTCATCGTTGGAGAGCGTGGCCGCACGGCGTCCCCTAGAGCGTCGTTCGGCTACGCTCCCACCCTGCAAAAAGGGGTCCGGAGAAGGAGAAGCGCTGTGGGTCATTTCGCACCGTATGAGTCCGTCCAACCGACCATCCTCACCGTGCCGGGGCTCGGCGGGTCCGGCCCTTCGCACTGGCAGACGCTGTGGGAAGACGCGCGGCCCGATACCGTCCGAGTCGAACTGGGAATGTGGAACACGCCCCACCGCAACGCCTGGGTCACGCGACTCGACGAGGCGATACGCCGGGCGGATGCACCGGTGATCCTCGCCGCGCACAGCCTGGGGTGCCTAGCAGTCGCGTGGTGGGCCGAACTGAGCCCGCAGCCTTATGGCTGGCCGGTCGCGGGCGCACTGCTGGTCGCACCCGCCGACGTCGATCGTGGCGGCGCGCAAGCCGAGCTGAAGGGCTTTTCACCCACGCCGCGCACGCCGCTGCCCTTCCCCTCGATCGTCGTAGCGAGCAGCGACGACCCCTGGGTCAGCCCCGAGCGTGCGCACAGCATGGCCGCGGACTGGGGCAGCCACTTCGTCGAAGCCGGGCCGCAAGGGCATTTGAACGCGGCCAGCGGGATCGGCTGGTGGCGCGAAGGTCAGGACCTGCTCGAACGCGTCATCGCGGCGAGCGGCGATGGCCGGGGGCAGCCACTGCCGCCAAGCCGGGCGCGCTCGATTTTGGCGGTGAACGCCACGGATGCCGCCCAGACGCATTATCTGGGCGGATGACAAACGGTACACCACGCCGGCCGAGTCCGGGGTGGTGCTCCGTTACGGGATCCGAGAACCGTCCTCATCGAACCGTTCGGGGTTCGCGGCCTGCTCGGCCTTCGCCGCCGCGAGGCCGCCGCGCATCCGTCGCCACATCGCGATGTTCAGCGACACCATCACGATCACCGCGAGCGCGATGATCACGATGCCCTTGGTCGGACCGGTCATGCGCGCGCTTCGGCGACTCCGCCCGAATTGTGCCGCAGCGCCTTGAGGACGGTGTCGACCAGCGCGGTCGAATCGAGCCCCGCCTCGGCATATTGGACGTCGGGCTTGTCCTGGTCCTGGAACGTGTCGGGCAGGCGCAGCGTGCGCAGCTTGAGCCCGCCGTCGATCAGCCCCTCGTCCGACGCCAGCGTCAGCACGTGCGCGCCGAACCCGCCGACCGAATTCTCCTCGATCGTCACCGCGACTTCGTGCGTCGTCAGCAGCTTGCGAATCAGGTCGATGTCGAGCGGCTTGGCGAAGCGGAGATCGGCGACGGTCGTGCTCAGCCCCTTCGCCTCGAGGATCTCGGCCGCCTTGAGCGCCTCCTCGAGCCGTGTGCCGAGCGACAGGATCGCCACGGTCTTGCCGTCGCGCACGATACGGCCCTTGCCGATCTCGAGCAGTTCCGGAACCTCGGGCAACGCGACGCCGGTGCCGTTGCCGCGCGGATAGCGCAGAGCGATCGGGCCTGCGTCATACTGCGCCGCGGTGTGCGTCATGTGCACCAGCTCTGCCTCGTCCGCCGCCGCCATCACGACAAAGTTCGGCAGCGTGGCCAGATAGGTGACGTCGAACGACCCCGCATGAGTCGCGCCATCCGCCCCCACGAGGCCCGCGCGATCGATCGCGAAGCGGACCGGCAGGTTCTGGATCGCGACGTCATGGACGACCTGGTCATAGGCACGCTGGAGGAAGGTCGAATAGATCGCGCAGAACGGGCGCAGGCCCTGCGCGGCAAGTCCCGCGGCGAACGTCACGCCGTGCTGTTCGGCGATGCCGACGTCGAAGAAGCGGTCGGGATAGGCCTTGGCGAACGCATCGAGCCCGGTGCCCGACGGCATCGCCGCGGTGATCGCGCAGATCCGCTCGTCCTTGGCGGCTTCGGCGACGAGCTGCGCGCCGAAGACGTTCTGATATTGCGGCGGGCCCGGGGGGGCCTTGGTCTGGACGCCGGAGATGACGTCGAACTTCTGGACGCCGTGATATTTGTCCGCGGCGGCCTCGGCGGGGGCATAGCCCTTGCCCTTCTTGGTCACGACATGGACGAGGATCGGGCCCTCCTCGGCATCGCGGACATTCTCGAGCACCGGGATCAGGTGTTCGAGGTTGTGACCGTCGATCGGGCCGACATAGTAAAAGCCCAGTTCCTCGAACAGCGTGCCGCCCATCGTCATGCCGCGGGCGAACTCGTCGGTCTTGCGCGCGGCATTGTGGAACGGGCGCGGCAGGCGGCGCGCAAGCTTCTTGGCGAGTTCGCGGATGCCGAGGAACTCGCGACTCGATACGATTCGGCTCAGATACGCCGACAGCCCGCCGACCGGGGGCGCGATCGACATGTCGTTGTCGTTGAGGATGACGACCAGGCGATTGCCCGCCTGCTCGGCGTTGTTCATCGCCTCATAGGCCATGCCCGCGGACATCGCGCCGTCGCCGATGACCGCGATTCCCTTGCCGGGCGTGCCCGCGATCTTGTTGGCGACCGCGAAACCCAGTGCGGCCGAGATCGACGTCGACGAATGCGCCGCGCCGAACGGGTCGTATTCGCTCTCGCTACGCTTGGTGAAGCCGCTGAGCCCGCCGCCCTGGCGCAGCGTGCGAATCCGGTCGCGCCGCCCGGTGAGGATCTTGTGCGGATAGCATTGGTGACCAACATCCCAAACCAACCGATCCCGCGGGGTGTCGAAGACATAGTGGATCGCGGTCGTCAGTTCGACCACGCCGAGCCCCGAGCCGAGATGCCCGCCGGTGGTGCCGACCGCGGAAATCGTCTCGGTCCGCAGTTCGTCGGCGAGTTGGCGGAGCTGGTCCGGGCGCAGCTTGCGGAGGTCGTCGGGCGTCGAAACGGTGTCGAGCAGCGGGGTCGCGGGAAGATCGGCCATCATCCTCGCTTAATGCAGCCCGCCTATCGTGTCGATTGTTACCGTGTCATGGCGTAGCATTCGCGCTGAAATTGCTCGGGAACTGCACCGCCATGGACTTTACGCATCGTTTCGCCCGCGAACCGGACATTGCCGCGATCTCTGCGCTGATGGTGCGCGCAATCGGGGCGTTGCAGGGGGATTTCCTCACGCCCTCGCAGGTCGCGGCAAGCCGGGCGGTGATGGGGCTCGATACGCAGTTGATCGCGGACGGGACGTATCTGTTGGTCCATGCCGGCGACGGACGCCTGGCGGGCTGCGGTGGCTGGAGCCGGCGCGCGACGCTGTATGGCGGCGACCACAGCACGTCACTGCGTGATGCCGCGCTACTTGATCCACGCCAGGATGCCGCGCGAATCCGGGCGATGTATACCGATCCCGATTTCGTGCGGCGCGGTGTCGGCCGGCTGGTGCTGTCGGTATGCGAAGCGGCAGCGCGCGACGCCGGGTTCGCGCGAGCGGAGATGATGGCAACGCTTGCTGGTGAGCCGTTGTACCGGGCGTGTGGCTATCAGCCGATCGAGCGCATCGAAACGCCGGGCGATGTTCCTGTGCCGATGATCCGGATGGGGAAGGCCTTGCGGTAGATACGATCCTCCCCCTGGCGGCGGAGAATAGAGTAGGTTCGGGTACGAGCGCCTTACTTCGCTTCGCAGTCTGCGCAGCGGCCTCGTACCTCGATTACCGGACGAACAGGGGCAAAGCCGGCAGCTTCTGCGGCATTGCGGACGCCCCGCGTGATCACATCATTGTCGAGATGCGTCGTCTGGCCGCACGAGTCGCAGACCAGGAAGATGCAATCGTGCAGGCAGTCGGGGTGCGCGTTGGCGACGTACGCGTTGGCGCTTTCGACCCGGCGAGCGAGGTTCGCGCCGACGAACAGGTCGAGGATTCGGTACACGCTGTTCGCCGCGACCCGACGCCCTTCCGATTTCGACACGGCTTCGGCAATGTCATAAGCCGAGGCGGGCTTGTCGAACCCCGCAAGTGCCGCGAACACGCTTGCGCGCATCGCCGTCCATTGCTCCCCCGCCTTTTCGAGCGTGGTTTGCGCCGCGACGGTGAGATCGGCGCCTTGCGGTTCGGTGTGGGTGTGGGCGTGCGCCATGGCGTACGAGGTAGGATGCCGGAGCAGTTCCAGCAAGCCGCTCAGGTCTCCGCCCGACGATTGAGATCGTGCCCGAACGCGAGCAGGCCGACCCCGATGATCGTCCACAGCGTCTCGCCGCCACCGCTGTCGTGCGGCAGCGTCATCGCGCCCGTCATGATCCCGAGCCCAAGCGCGCCCATCGCAGCCGGCATCATATAGCCATGATGCAGCACGCCGCGGCCGAGCGCGAGCGCTCCCAAGCCTATCGCGATCGTCAGCCCGACCTCGTGGAAGATCGGATCCAGCAGGAAACCGCCCGCGGTCGACATCAATGCCACGAGCACCGAGGTCGCCAGGCAATGCACCATGCACAGGCCAGATAGGCCGATCGCATAGCGGTCGAGCCCGGCGAAGCGGTGGGTATGCGTGGCGGAAGGCGTCATCGTGCCAGGAATATAGCCGCACGATTGACAGGATACAACATTACATCACAGATTTTTCCACCCGAATTGATCGGCGTTGCACGGCCGACACGAAGCGATGGCGCCGCGCGCCCGTGTGGAGTATTTGCGCCGACATGCTTCAACCCAGCGCCGCCTTTCTCACCAAAGCCCGCCCGCGCGCGGTCGCCCTGTGGCTCTATAGTGTCGCGGGGCTGATCGTCGCGATGGTCGTCATCGGCGGCATCACGCGGCTGACCGAGTCGGGGCTGTCGATCACGCAGTGGAAGCCGATCAGCGGCATCATTCCCCCGCTGAACGACACGCAGTGGCAGGCCGAGTTCGCCAACTACAAGCGCATCCCCGAATATGCCGCGTTCAACGCCGACATGTCGCTGGGCGGGTTCAAGGCGATCTTCTTCTGGGAATATCTCCACCGTTTGTGGGGCCGGCTGATCGGCATCGCCTTCGCCGTCCCGCTACTTTGGTTCGCGGTGCGCAAGCGGATCCCGGCGGGCTATGGCTGGCGGCTGTCGGCACTGCTCGCGCTGGGCGCGTTCCAGGGGGCGATCGGCTGGTGGATGGTCGCGTCGGGGTTGTCGGTGCGGACCGACGTCAGCCATATCCGGCTGGCGGTGCACCTGCTGACGGCGCTGACGATCCTTGCCGGCATCATATGGACCGCGCTCGACCTGTCCGCCTTGCACCGCAATCCGCTCGCGGCCCCTGCCCGTCTCGCACCCGTCGCGATCGTCGCGCTGGCGTTGCTGTTCGTGCAACTGGTGTACGGCGCGTTCACGGCGGGGCTCGACGCAGGCTACGCCTTCGCCAGCTGGCCGCTGATGGGCGACGGGTTGTTCCCCGCCGACGTCCCGATGGTGAACCCGGCGTGGAGCAACGCGGTCGACAATCCGATCGTCGTCCAGTTCATCCACCGCTGGTTCGCGTTCGCCGCGGCTGCCGGGCTTGTCTGGCTGGCGGTCATCGCGACCAAGGCCGGCAGCCGGGCAGGCTTCTTCGTCGTCGGGCTCGTCACGCTTCAGATCATGCTGGGCATCGCCACGCTGATGACCGGCGTCCAGATCGATGTCGCAGTGGCGCACCAGGGCAACGCTGCGCTGCTGCTTATCGCTGCCATGTTCGCCGCCCACGCGGTCGGCAGCGCACGTCGGGTATCATAATACCCGTCAGCAAACCGGCGGAAAGCTTGACTTGAAGAGCCCGTTTCAGCATTAGGCCGGCATTCGCGCTGCGGGGCAACCTGCGGCGCGCTTGCATTCAATCTGGAAGGTCCAACGCCCATGAAGGCGCTCATGAAGACCACCAAGTCGGCCAAGCCGCACGAGGTGGAGAAGCAGTGGCATATCGTCGACGCGGAAGGTCTCGTCGTCGGTCGTGCCGCATCGATCATCGCCAACGTCCTGCGCGGCAAGCACAAGACGTCGTTCACCCCGCATGTCGATTGCGGTGACAACGTCGTCGTGATCAACGCTGACAAGATCCGCTTCACCGGCAACAAGGCGGCGAAGAAGATCTATTACAAGCACACCGGTTACGCCGGCGGCATCAAGGGCATCACTGCTGCCAAGGTCCTCGACGGCCGCTTCCCGGAGCGCGTTCTCGAAAAGGCTGTTGAGCGCATGATTCCGCGCGGCCCGCTGGGTCGTGAGCAGATGCGCAACCTGCGTATCTTCAAGGGCACCGAGCATCCGCACGAGGCACAGAACCCTGCCGTGCTCGACATCGGCAGCATGAACCGCAAGAACAAGGTGGGCGCATAATGTCCGACAACCGCCAGTCGCTCGCCGATCTCGCGAGCCTGACCAACCAGCCCGCGCCGGCCGCCCCCGCCGCACAGACGCTGCCGACCAGCGAAGGCGATATCGAAGCGCCGGTCTCGAACGAGCCCGTCCGCGAGCCTATGCCGCTGCGCGAGCAGATCCTCGACAAGCAGGGCCGCGCCTATGCGACCGGCCGTCGTAAGGACGCCGTCGCGCGCGTCTGGGTCAAGCCCGGCACCGGCAAGATCACGATCAACGGTCGTGACCAGGAAGTGTATTTCGCACGTCCGACGCTGCGTCTCGTCATCAACCAAGTGTTCGGTATCACCGAGCGCGAAGGTCAGTATGACGTCGTCTGCACCGTCAAGGGTGGTGGTCTTTCGGGCCAGGCCGGCGCGGTCAAGCATGGCATCAGCCAGGCACTGACCCGCTTCGAGCCGGTGCTGCGCGCCACGGTCAAGTCGGCAGGCTTCCTGACCCGCGACAGCCGCGTCGTCGAGCGTAAGAAGTACGGCAAGGCGAAGGCCCGTCGTAGCTTCCAGTTCTCGAAGCGCTAAAACTCGCTTTCAGTATCTGCGTATCAGAAGGGCGGTCCGGCAACGGGCCGCCCTTTCTGTATCTTGAGCAGGGACCGCGCTCGCCTAGTCCAGCGCGGTCAGGATCTCGTCGAGCGATGCGTTGCGAATCCCGCGGCGATCGAACGCGTTGAGCATCGTCGTCCACCAGTGGTGAAACCGCCGCAGGTCGGCAGCGTCGCGGACATAGGGCGTGTGGCCCGGCATAAGCGACGGCGAATGGAAGGACAGGTTGAACAGCCTGAGCCCTTCGCCGGCCGCAACCGCGACCGCCTCCAGCGCCGCCGCGATCGGCATGTCCTCGGGCGTAAGCGCGATCCGCGACAGCAACCGCGTGCGCGCGAACAGCCCGCGCGCCTTGGGTAGGTGGCCAAGCGCTCGATATAACCCGCCGCCGCCCCGACGCGCGTGGCCGGTAAAGACGGTCGTCAATGGCAGTTCGACGATGCCGCCCGTCCGAAATGCCGCCGCCTTCGCCATCGTGAAGTCCGGGCCGCCATCGGCACTATAATCATAGCCGGGGCGCACCGAACTATCGATCCGGTAGCCGAGCGCCGCCAGCAGCCCGAAGCTGTTGGGGCCGATCCCGTATCGCCCGGCCCTGTACGCACGCGGCGACGTCCCGAACGCCCCGGCGATCATCGTCGTGAGCGTCTCGAGCTTGGCCGCCTCCAGCGCCCGCGGCAGATTGCCGGCATAGCTCTCGGTGGCTGTCAGCGGCGCCTCGAACGGCGGATTCACCCAGGCGTGCAACTGCGTACCGATCTCGGACCGGCCATCCTCGACGACTCGCGACAGAATCGCGACCGAGGCTGGGTCGGTGACGATCGGGTGGTCGATCATGCAGTTGAGCGAGACACCGCGGTGGGCGAAGCGGGCGTGCGCGTCGGGAAAGGCCGCCATCGCGGTCGTCGCGCGATTGCGGGGACTGAGGGGCGCGCGCCAGTCGAATTCCTCTTCGACGTCCACGAAGACGGTAAAGCGGGTTCCGAACGCGTCGGGCCAGGCCACGCGCTGCGCCTCGGTCGGCTGCGGCGGGCGGTACGTCACCGCTGATCGTCGGCGGCGCGCTCCGCTTGCACGACGTCGGCAGCAGGCAGCTGCAACGTCAGCCGATCCGCGCCGATCGTCAGCACGCCGCCCAGCTCGACCGCGAGGTTCTGCGCCAGCCGCAATGCGAAGCCCGTGCCGAGCAACGGCGCACCGTCCTCGCCCGCTTGTTCGGCGTCGATGCTGAGCAGCACGTCGGTCGCATGCGCCGCAAGTGCGGCTGGCCGGTCGAACGCGATCGTGACCGTGTCGCCGACGGGCAGGACGACGATCCCGAGCTGTTCGCCCTGACGCCCCGCCGAGACGAGCGCGGCGAGCAGCCGGCCGACCAGTCGCTCGACCGCACGATCGTCGCCGAGAATATCGCAGTCCCCCGCGGGCATCGCCACCGCCAGGCTCGCGCCGCGCAACGTAGCGAGCGGCTGAAGATCGCGCACGACGCGGTCGAGCAACGCCCGGACCGGCACCGTCGTCGGCCGCAGGTCGAGCGCATGCCCCTCGATCCGCGCCGCGGTATCGAGATCGTCGATCGCGGACAGCAGGTCGCCCGCCTGCGTCCGGATCGCGGTCGCGCGATCGCGATAGGTGGGCGACACGGGGCCGAGCAGCTGGGTCTCGATCAGTTCGGCGAACCCCGCGATCGCGTTGGTCGGCGTGCGCAGTTCATGGACGAGCTGGCGCAGCGAATCCGCAACGGGCGACGTCGCGCGCACCGGCTGCGCGACCTCGTCGCGGCGCGGACGGCGGGCGGTACCGCGAAAGCCGATGAAGCGACCGGACGCATGTTCGAACGCAGGCACCCCCGACAGCCGCCACGATCCGAACGCATCCGACAACCCGCCGACTTCGAGCCGCGCGTCGCTGAACCGCGAGCGACGGCGGAACGCACCTGCCGCGACGCCGTCGAGCTGCGCCTCGCCCTGTTTCGCGGCAAAGGCGAGCGACACGCCGATCAGCGCCGAGCGGGCGACGCCGTCGATCATGCGGATGACGCCCTGCGCGTCGGTTTCGAACCGGAAACTCTCGATCTCGGCAGCGGCCGGCGTCGGCGTGGCGGCTTCGGCGGTGCGGTCGCGGTTGAATGCCTCGATCCGCGCGACGAGATCCGAAATCTCGAACCGGTCCGCGGGCGATGCGCCGGCAGGTGCGACCGTCGGCTCGGCCTCGGCCATCTCGGCATGACGAAACGCCTCCGCGACGAACGGCAGGCCGCGCGCGACCGCGCCGAGCGCCATGAACGGGGTCTCGCTGAGCGGCGCGCTGTAGAGCGACGCTTCACCAGCGAGACGACGCGGTGCCGGCAGCTCGACGACAGACTCCGCAATCGCGGGCTCTGCGAGGAGTGGCTCTTCGATGACCGCCGCTTCAACAGCCAGCTCTTCGATGACCACCGGCTCCGGGGCGATCGGTTCGACGACGATCGCTTCCGCCACGATCGGCGGATCGGGCTGCGGCAACACGAAGTCGACCGGTCCGAAGCTCTGCAAGCCGCGCTCGACCTCCGCGGGCAGATCGCGGCGATGGCGCAGCACCGAACGGCTCGCGGGAGTTAGCCGCGGCAGGATCGCCAGCCAATCGTCGGACTCGAGCATGGCGGTCCGCAACACTGGCGCGGCGATCGCCAGCGTGTCCTCCGCGAAGAACCCGACCAGCTTCGCATCGGGGCGGGCAAAGGCGAGCGCACGCGCGCTGGCGGCACGGACCTCGACCGGCACCGCCTGACGCAGCAGGCGCAACCGCGCGATCGCCGGCTCGTCGACCGCCGCGCGACCGCGCCCCATCAGGTCGACGAGCTGCCGCCATGCGGACTGCGCGCCGAAGCCGGTGGCCATATCGGCAGCGAGGATCGTCTTTAGGCTATCGTCGAACCGCACATCGTTCCCCGGTTTGGGTGGGCGTACCACGCTCTCCGTACCGATTCCTTAACGCCGCCGGCCAAACGACGGAACAGCGCATTTGCGTGACAGAAGACGTTCGTCGCATAGTGGGACAATTGCGTTTCGCCGCAACAATCTTATCGCTATGAGGAATGAATCGCTTGGTTTGCGATGCCTATCGGGAGTTGCGTGAAATGAGTTTTGACCGGATCGATCGGCAGATCCTGTCGCTGTTGCAGGCCGACGGTCGGATGACCAATGTCGACCTGGCCGACCAGGTGGGCCTGACGGCACCGCCATGCCTGCGCCGCGTCCGCGCGCTGGAGGAAGCAGGGGCGATCCGCGGCTATCACGCCGATCTCGATGCGAGCCGGTTGGGCTTTCCCATCACGGTGTTCGCGATGGTGTCGCTGCGCAGCCAGGCCGAGCATGATCTTGCCGCGTTTGAGCATCATATCGCCGACATTCCGGAAATCCGCGAATGCCACATGCTCAACGGCGAAATCGACTTCATCCTCAAGATCGTCGCGGCGGACCTCAAGAGCTTCCAGGAGATCCTGACGACGCACCTGACGCCCGCGCCGAACGTGGCGAGCGTCAAGACGTCGCTGACGATCCGGACGGCCAAGGCGCTGTCGGGGATCCCGGTGGTGGTGGACTGACGCTTCGTCGCTGGGCGCCTGCTTGCTGACTTTACGACCCTGGCGGATCCCTTCGAGGAAGGGCTGGCGAGGCTGACGTGGAACCGGACACCGCCGTTCCGCGCCCTCCCCCTCCGTCGCCTCCGGCACCATTTCCCTTTGGCGGGCGAGGACACTGATCCCCCAAACGAAAACGGGGCGGCATCGCTGCCGCCCCGTTTCCATTCAACAAGTCTCCGTGCCGTTTAGGCAGCCGGTGCGCCGAGCCACGTGGTCCACAGACCCGCAATATCCGCCTTGGGCGATGCCTTGACCGCCGAGAACGCGGTCGCCGCGCCGGCCTTGTCGCCCGAGCGTGCGAGCGCGATACCCAGATGCAGGTTCACGTCGTCGGCATCGACGCCACCCTTGGTCAGCGCCAGACGATAAAGCTCGACCGACTTGGCATAGTTGTTCTGGCCGAGATACGCATCGGCGGTACCGGCGGCGAGCTTGCCGTTCGGTGCCGTCGCGGCGCGCTTTTCCAGACCCGACAGCGGACCGTCGGCTGCGATGTTCTTGGTCGCATCCGCCAGCAGGCCCTTTGCCATCGTGTTCGCGGCCGGGATTTTGCCCGATGCCAGACCTTCCTTGATCACCGCCTGCGCTTCGCTCGGCAGGCCACGACGGTTCACGCTATCCGCATACTGCAGATAATCGGTCTGATCGGCGAGCGAGTTGGTCGCGCGCATCAGGCGGAAGATGTCGACCTTCTGCGGCTCGTCGAGCGTGATCAGCGCGTCCTTCTGGATGCCCGACAGGATCAGCACGTCGCGCCAGTTCTTGGCGGACGGATAGGCAGTGATCCACTTCTTCAGCCATGCCATCGTCTCGGGCTTGCGCTTGGCGGCATAGGACTTGGCGATCGCGTAACGGTAATATTCCTCGGGCGCCTTCTGACCCGACGCGCTCATCTGCGTGATCGAGGCGTCGAGATCGGCGGTGGCACCGGCGACATCGCCGCTATCCATCTTTGCCTTGATGATCTGCAGCGGCAGGTTCGGATCGGAGTAGCCGAGCTCCTTGGCCTTTGCGAAATACTGGAGCGCGATCGGGTACTGCTTGCCGTTGAAGGCGAGCGCGCCGCGACGATAGGCATAGCGACCGCGATCGGCAGCCGGTGTCGCCGGGTTGGCGATCAGCGCGTCGAGCGGCGTCGCCAGCGTCGTCTCGTTGATCGGCGCGTTCGGGTTTGCGGTCTGTGCCGCAACCAGCTTCTCGGATTCGAGCTGATAGCGCAGCGCGGCGCCGATATACTTTTCGTAATCGGTCTTCGCGGCGGCATCGACCTGGTCGATCGCGGTCTGCGCGGTCGCATAATCCTTGGCGGTCAGCGCCGTCTGTGCGGCAAGCCCTGGCTTCTGCACTTCGGGGCTCAGCTTCACGGTCGCTGCGGCGTCGGCCTTCTTGTCCTTGGCGAAGGCGGGCGTGGTGAGCGCCATGCTGCTGGCGCCGGTCGCGAACGCCGCAACCAGTGCTAGCTTGGAAATGGTCTTCATGCGGAAACTCTCCCTCTGCGTCGGCCCGCTCACCTCGGTGGCGCGCCGCGACGCTATATGGTCCGTGGTGCATACGTTCAAGCAAGCGGTCCGGATCCCCCGTCTGCAAATTAGCCCCCTGCAAATTAGCGGGTGAACGTCGATTGAACGCACTCCCCGCGCCCGCTAGATCGCAGCGATGATCGCTGTCCTATCGCCCGCCAAGACGCTCGATTACGAGAGCGCGCTGCCCAAGCTCGAGCCGACGACGCCGCGCTTTGCCGCCGAGGCGACGACGCTGGCGCATGCCGCCGCGCATCTGACGCAGAAGAAGCTGGCCGAGCTGATGCATATCTCGCCCGCGCTGGCCAAGCTGAACGCGGACCGGTTCCGCGATTTCGACACGCTGCCCGAGCGGCCGGCGATGTTCGCGTTCGCGGGCGACGTCTATACCGGGCTGGAAGCCAAGACGCTCGACGAGACGGCGGTGGACTACGCACAGGATCATGTCCGGTTGCTGTCGGGGCTGTACGGCCTGCTACGGCCGCTCGACCTGATGCGCCCCTATCGGCTGGAGATGGGCACGCGCTGGGCGCCGCGGAAGACGAAGCTCACCGACTGGTGGGGCGACCGGATCGCCAAGCTGCTTGTGGACGATGTCGAGGCGGAGGGATCGGGGACGATCCTAAACCTGGCCAGCCAGGAATATTGGGCGGCGGCGCAAGGGAAACTGCCCGCCTCGATCCGCGTCGTGGCGATCGATTTCCGCGAGGGCGAGGCGCAGAAGTTCGTCAGCTTCCACGCCAAGAAGGCGCGCGGGATGGTCGCGCGCTGGCTGGTCGAGCACCGGATCGACGACATCGAGGGGATCAAGGGGTTCGACAGCGACGGCTATGCCTATGACGCGGCGGGCAGCACCGACGCGCAGTTCCGGTTCGTGCGCAAGTGAGCAGCGCGGTCGTCATCGGCGCCTCGGGCGGGATCGGCAAGGCGCTCGAAGAGGCGCTGATAGAGGAAGGCGCGTTCGACACCGTGTTCGGGTTCGCACGCTCCGAGAGCGGCGACCGGCATCTGGATCTGGAGGACGAGGCGAGCATCGCGGCAGCCGCCGCGCGGGTGGGATCACCGACGCTGGTGGTGGTCGCGACGGGGTTGCTCCACGACGGCGACAAGGGCCCCGAAAAGGCGATGCGCGAACTCGACCCGGTGTGGATGGCGCGCAACTTCGCGATCAACGCGATCGGGCCGGCGCTGGTGGCCAAGCATTTCCTGCCGACGATGCCCAAGACGGGCCGCATCGTGTTCGCGGTGCTCTCGGCGCGGGTCGGCAGCATCGGCGATAACAGGCTCGGCGGCTGGTACGGCTACCGCGCGTCGAAGGCGGCGTTGAACCAGCTCGTGAAGACGATTGCGATCGAGGACAAGCGGCGCAATTCGAGCGGCATCGTCGTGGGCCTGCATCCGGGGACGGTGGACACCGGGCTGTCGGCGCCGTTCCAGGGCAATGTGACCCCGGGCAACCTGTTCAAGGCGGACCGGGCGGCGGTGCAGTTGCTCGACGTGATCGACGGCCTGCGCGCACCCGACAGCGGCAAGCTCTTCGCATGGGACGGGGTCGAGGTCACGCCCTGACCGCGCGCAATCCTCCCCCGCCAGGGGGAGGTGGCTGGCGCTTGCCAGACGGAGGGGGAGGTAAGGGACAACCGCCGCGCCGTGTCCGCCCCCTCCGTCGCCTTCGGCGCCACCTCCCCCTGGCGGGGGAGGATCGCCACCCCTCCCTGCTCGATGACGCGGATTTCACCTGTCCGCCACCCTGCGTTCAGGTCCCCGCGCCCACTCTCTGCGCATCGTCCACCAAGGTCGAAACAGAGAGGATATCCCCGATGACGAAGTCCCTCCCCCTCGCGATCCTCGCCGGCGCCGCGCTCCTGTCCGGCACGGCCGCGATCGCCGCGACGCAAGCCAAGACCGCGCAGCCAAAGACCGTCGCGACGCACACCACGACGACCAAGACCACCACGCCGATGGGCAACACCCGCGTCGCCAAGCGCACCACGACGGTCGCCAAGGGCCGGATGGTCAGCGCCAAGCTCGCGAACGGCAAGACCGTCACGTACAATTGCTCGCTCGCCGGCAACAAGACCAAGGCTGCCTGCAAATAACCCCTGAATTAGCGATGAAACCCTTCTCCCTCGCGTGCGTACGCGTGCGCGGGGGTAGTAAGGCGTACGCCCCTCGGCTAAGGTGTGTCATCATACCGACACAACCGGAAAGCCTTCAGATTTGACCGACGAGACCATCCTCGCCGAACCCACCGGCGGCGAGCCGGCCGGCATTGCCACCATCTCGATCGTCGACGAGATGAAGTCGAGCTATCTCGACTATGCGATGAGCGTCATCGTCGCGCGCGCGCTCCCCGACGTCCGCGACGGCTTGAAGCCCGTCCATCGCCGTATCCTCTACGGCGCGCACGAAAGCGGCTTCGTCGCCGGCAAGCCCTACCGCAAGTCGGCACGCATCGTCGGTGACGTGATGGGTAAATATCACCCGCACGGCGACAGCTCGATCTACGACGCGTTGGCCCGCATGACGCAGGACTGGTCGATGCGCGTGCCGCTGATCGACGGTCAGGGCAACTTCGGCTCGATGGATCCCGATCCGCCCGCAGCGATGCGCTATACCGAGGCCCGCCTCGGCAAGGTCGCCAATGCGCTGCTCGGCGATCTCGACAAGGATACCGTTGATTTCACGCCGAACTATGACGGGTCGGAGCGCGAGCCGTCGGTGCTGCCGGCGCGCTTCCCCAACCTGCTCGTCAACGGCGCCGGCGGCATCGCGGTCGGCATGGCGACCAACATCCCGCCGCACAATCTCGGCGAAGTGATCGCCGCGTGTCTCGCCTACATGGACAACGGCGCGATCACGACCGAGGAACTGTTCGAGATCGTCCCCGGTCCCGACTTCCCGACCGGCGCGATCATCCTCGGCCGTGCAGGCGCCAAGTCCGCCTACGAGACCGGCCGCGGTTCGATCATCGTCCGCTCGCGCCACGTCGTCGAGGAGGGCAAGGGCGACCGTCGCTCGATCGTCCTCACCGAAATCCCGTTCCAGACCGGCAAGAACGGCCTGGTCGAGAAGATCGCCGAAGCCGCCAAAGACAAGCGCATCGAAGGCGTCAGCGACATTCGCGACGAATCGAGCCGCATGGGCGTGCGCATCGTCATCGACCTGAAGCGCGACGCGACCCCCGACGTGGTGCTCAACCAGCTCTGGCGCCACACGCCTGCGCAGTCGAGCTTCCCCGCCAACATGCTCGCGATCCGCGGCGGCCGCCCCGAGCTGCTCAACCTGCGCGACATCATCGGCGCGTTCATCACGTTCCGCGAACAGGTCATCACGCGCCGCTCGAAGTTCGAGCTCGCCAAGGCGCGTGAGCGCGCGCATCTGTTGCTCGGCCTCGTCATCGCCGTCACCAACCTCGACGAGGTCGTCCGCATCATCCGCGGGTCGTCGAGCCCCGCCGAAGCGCGCGGCAAGCTGCTCGCGCGCGAATGGCCGGTCGCGGAGATCGCGCCGTACATCGCGCTCGTCGAGGCGGTCGAGGACAAGCAGCAGGAGGGCATCTACAAGCTATCCGAGCCGCAGGTCCGCGCGATCCTCGATCTGCGCCTCCACCGCCTCACCGCGCTTGGCCGCGACGAGATCGGCGACGAGCTGAAGGTGCTGGCGGCCTCGATCGCCGAGCTGCTCCACATCCTCGGTGACCGCGCCAAGCTGTACGAAGTGATGCGCGGCGAGCTGATCGCGATCCGCGACGAATTCGCCACGCCGCGCCGGTCCGAGATCGCCGCGGCCGCCAACGGCATCGACGACGAGGATCTGATCGAGCGCGAGGACATGGTCGTCACCGTGACCATGCAGGGCTATATCAAGCGCACCAGCCTCGACACGTTTCGCGCGCAGGCACGCGGCGGCAAGGGCCGCGCGGGCATGTCGACGAAGGACGAGGATGTCGTCACCGAGCTGTTCGTCACCTCGACGCACACGCCGGTGCTGTTCTTCTCGAACCTCGGCAAGGTGTATCGCTACAAGGTCTGGCGCCTGCCCGAGGGTGGCCCCGCCACGCGCGGTCGGCCGATGATCAACCTGCTGCCGCTGGCGCCGGGCGAGACGATCTCGACCGTGCTCCCGCTGCCGGAGGATCTGAGCGAGTGGAGCCGCCTCCACGTGATGTTCGCGACGCAGCGCGGGCTCGTCCGCCGCAACGCGATGGATGCATTCACCAACGTGCCGTCGAACGGCAAGATCGCGATGCGCTTCGAAGAGGGCTCCGAGGACAAGCTGATCGGCGTCGCGCTGCTTACCGAGCATGACGACGTGCTGCTCGCGACGCGGCTCGGCAAGGCGATCCGCTTTGCCGGCGACGACGTCCGCGAGTTCCAGAGCCGCACCTCGACGGGTGTGCGCGGCGTGACGCTGAAGGGCGACGACGAGGTCATCTCGCTGTCGGTCCTCCACCGTGTCGGCGCGACCCCCGAGGAGCGCGAGACGTACCTGAAGTTCGCCCCCTGGAAGGGCGAGCGCGAGGGCGATCACGGGATGGGCGACGAGCGCTACAACGATCTCAAGGACCGCGAGCAGTTCATCCTGACGGTCTGCGAGAACGGGTACGGCAAGCTGTCGAGCGCGTACGACTATCGTCGCACGGGTCGCGGTGGTCAGGGCATCACCAACATCGACAATATCGGCCGCAACGGTCCGGTCGTGGCGAGCTTTGCCGCAGCCAAGGGCCATCAGCTGATGCTGGTGACCAACCAGGCCAAGCTGATCCGCACGACGCTGGCCAGCCTGCGCGTCATCAGCCGCAACTCGGCGGGCGTGAAGCTGTTCGACGTGGCAAAGGGCGAGCATGTCGTCTCCGCGGCGCGGATCGAGGAAACCGAGGAGGACGCCGCAGTCAACCTCGCCGACGCGACGCCGGAACTGGCACCCGACACCGGTGCCACGATCGGCGAAGATACTGCGGCCGGCGATCCGACCGAAGGCCAGGGGGACGCAGAATGACCCGCGATCCGATCGCCTACAAGGTGCTGACGGGCGAGCAGTTGGCGACGCTGGAAAGCGGCAGCTTCGCCGGCGCGCCGGTGGATATCGCCGATGGCTATATTCACCTCTCGACCGCGGAACAGCTGACCGAGACGGTTGACAAGCACTTCGCTGGCCAGTCGGACCTGCACGTCGCCGCCATCGATCTCGAAGCGATCGGCGACGACGTGACGTGGGAAGAATCTCGCGGCGGCCAGCTGTTTCCGCACATCTATGGCGGCCCGCTGCTGCTCGAAACCGTGCTCTCCTACGGCCCGCTGGAGCGCGACGACACGGGCAAGGTCAAACTCCCCGTCGCGGGGTAAGCCCAGCCAAAGCCAGGTTTCCCCGCGAGGGCGGGGACCTAGTCTGTTCTCCCGCCTTCGCGGGAGACCAAGGACGCGAGAGCTGGTGTTCGATCGTGGCATAGCGGTGCGGGTTACCGACGCCGCATGCTTGAGTGTAGCCGGCGGTCCACTCGGCCGCGGCACCTTCAGCCGCGTTCGCCATCCTCCACAAACCACCACCCCGGCGAAGGCTAGGCTCCAGTTGGCAAAGCCGACGGTGTTCGGACGCCTCGCGCCGTTACCCCCGCGCCGTTACCATCGTTGCCCAACTGGACCACGGCCTTAGCCGGAGTGGTGCGGTACCGACGCTCGAAGGTGTCAGCCCCTCACCCCGCCGCAAACGCCGCGCGGACGAACCGGGCGCAGGCCTCCGGTGCGGTGATCGGGATCATGTGGCCGCCTTCGATCGTGTCGATCTTCGCGCCCGGGATCGCAGCCGCAGTCCGGTGACCGTTATAGGCCGGATCGAGGATCGCATCCTGTCGCCCGAACAGGATGCGCGTCGGCACGCCGATCTCGCCATAACGTTCGGCCATCGGCGTCAGATCGTCGTTGACGCCGCCCAGATCCGCCGCCGCCGCCGCGATCGCGATCGGCCGCTGCGACAGCGCACCACCGCCACGAGTCGCGAAATCCTCCGGCACCGCCTCGGGTGCAAAAATGCCCTCTAGCGTCTTGGCCGACGTCAGCCGGCTGAGCGGCGTGCCGAGGACCTGCGCGAACCCGAGCCGTGCGCGCGCGGGCACGCGCGCGAGCCCGCGGAAGCTTTCGGGGACGCTCTCCTGCGGCCCGGTCAGCGGCGCGATCAGCGCGAGCGCGCGGATCAGGTGCGGATGGTCGAGCCCGACCGCCAACCCGATCGCGCCGCCGAGCGAATGCCCCACCAGCAAGGGACGATCGAGCCCGAGCTTCTGGATGAAGTCGGAGATGATCGCGCCCTGCCCGACGATCCCCGGCATCGCGCCCGTCGCGGTCGAATAACCCGATCCCGGCCGGTCGACGACGATCACGCGGTAATCGTCCTTCAGCAGATCGACGAGCGCATAGCTGAAGTTGCGCAACTGCCCGCCAAGACCGTGGACCATGACGATCGTCGGGCCGCTGCCGACGTCGATATAATGCAGCCGTGCGCCAGCGACGTCGAGGAACCTGCCGTCCGCAGGGACCAGTTCCTCCGCGCGGCGCGCGATCCGGCTCGAATAGATCGATAGCGCGAGCCCCGATACCGCCGTGAACAGCGCACCACCGATCAACCCCTTGCTCGTCCGCTTCATCACCGTCTCCTTCATCGTCTCTGTGCGCCGAACGCGCGGCCTTGTCCAAAGTCGCAGCGCATCTACCGCGGAACCCGTCCCCGCGTCGAACGTCCGACCTGCGAAGGAGATGCGCCGGTGGATCCACAGGCCCGAACGATACTCGAGACGATCGCCACGCTTGCGCCGGACGCGAGCGACGCTGCGGAAACCGATGACGCTACGTGGCTGGCCAATTTTCGCTACCAGACCACGCTGTTGAAGACGTTTTCCGGCGATCCGGAGCCGGTGCACGCGATCACGCACCTACTGGTGCCGTCCGGGGCCGGGAGGCTGGTGATCCGCCTGTATCGGCCCAAGCCCGGTCCGCTGCCGCTGCTGCTCCACATCCATGGCGGCGGCGCGATCGCCGGATCGATCGACGGGCACGACCCGGCGTTGCGCGCGCTGGCCAACCGCACCGGCTGGCTGGTCGCTGCGCCCGCCTATCGACTTGCCCCCGAACACCCCTTCCCTGCGCAGCTCGACGATGGCTGGATCGCACTGACGGCGCTGAGCACCCGCGCGGAGGCGCTAGCGATCGATCTGTCACGGATCGTCGTGTCCGGCGACAGCATCGGCGGGACGCTGGCGACTGCGCTGGCGGCGCGGGCCGTGGCCGAGAACGGCCCGCCGCTGCATGGGCAGATCCTGCTATATCCAAATACCGACCTACGCCGCGGCGCCGACTATCCGTCGCGGAAGAGCGAAGACGGCAACATCATCGATGCGGAGTCGCTCAAGCGCCAGATCGACCTGTATCTCGCCTCGGACGCCGACCGCGCTAATCCGGGCGTATCACCGGTCCTTGCGGACAATCTGGCCGCGCTCCCCCCGACGATGCTCGTGACGTGCGAGAACGATCCCTTGCGCGACGAAGGCGAAGACTATGGCCGGCGGTTGCGCGAGGCGGGCGTCGCGGTCGATCATCACCGAATCGACGGGATGATCCATGCGGTCCTGCAGCTGGGCGGGCACACCGACGCCACGTCACGGCTGCTAGATCGCATCGCCGCGTGGCTCGAAAACCGGTGAGGAAGAATGGTGCACCCAGAGCGATTCGAACGCCCGACCCTCAGATTCGTAGTCTGATGCTCTATCCAGCTGAGCTATGGGTGCATCGCCTTGCCATCATGGCTCGGCCGCGCCGCTGTAAAGCGGAAAATCCTGGTGCACCCAGAGCGATTCGAACGCCCGACCCTCAGATTCGTAGTCTGATGCTCTATCCAGCTGAGCTATGGGTGCACTGGAGGGGCGCTGATAGCAGGCATTTTCGGGGGCGCAAGGGTCTGCCGCGAGAAAGTTGTGTGCAAAGCGTTGGCGGCATAGAGCGGCAAGCATGAAACACGCCCCCTCGCCTCGCCTTGCGCCGTTCGCCGCCGTCCTCGCCGCCCTCGCCACGGCGGCGTGCAGTGCGGATACGAACAGCTATCCCTCGCTCGGTCTGCGGCCGGTCGAGAAGCTGGGATTCGCCGAGCCCGAAGTAAAGACGGCGGTGGCGGCGCCCGATCCGGCGCTCGATAAGGACATCGCCACGATCGCCGGCAAGCTCGCCGCGATCTCTACGGGTTTCGCGCGCGATGCGGGGAAGGCGGAGACGCTGGCGCGGTCGGCGCGCGGCGCGGCGGTCGGCAGCGACGCGTGGATCGCGGCGCAGAGCGCGCTGGCGGGGCTCGACGACTGGCGCGCGCAAAGTTCGTCGCTGGTGACCGACATCGAGGCGCGCGCGACCGATCGGGCGGCCAAGCTGCAGCCCGACTATCCCGCGCTGGCGGCTATCCGGGCAAAGGCACAAGCCGAGACCGATCGCCAAACCGCGACGATCGCGCGAATCCAGGCGAGCATGCCCGCGGCCTGAGCACGCCTTCCCCCTTCCCCCGCCACGGAGAGAAGAAGGCTTATAACCCGTTCAACAGCGGCAGGATCGTCGAGTAGTCGTCGGTCCACCCCGTGAACCCCTTGCGCGGCCGTAGCGGCCTCCAGTCGAGATCGGTCGCGCGCAGCGCTGCGATCGCGCGCGGCTCGCGCGACAGCGCCACCCAGTCGGATGCCGAGGCACGGTCGACAAGCAGGCTCGGCGGGCGATATTTCATCTCGACCGCGATCCAGCCCCCCTCCCGTGCCGCCGCCGCGATCACCGGTTCGAGATCGATGAACCGGTTCGAGATATGCACCAGCAGCAAGCCATCGCGCGCCAGCACCCGGCCATAGGTCGCGAACGCCTCCCGGGTCATCAAATGCATCGGCACCGAATCGGATGAGAACGCATCGAGCGCGAGCAGATCGAGGCTGTCGGCCGCATCATGCGCCAGCGCGATCCGCGCATCACCCAGCCGGATCTCGGGATTGGGCTGGCAGCGCGACAGATAGGTGAACTGGCCGGTATCGCGCGCGATGCGGACGATCGCCGGGTCAATCTCGTAGAACCGCCAGCGCTGGCCGGGCCGGGCGTAACAGGACAGCGTCCCCGTCCCCAGCCCGACGACGCCGATCCGGGCGCCGGGGCCGTACAGTGCAGGCGCCGCGAGCATCGCCTGCCCCACGCCCGAACCGACCGCGTAATAGGTCGTCGGCGTCCGCTCGCGCGCGGGCGATCCGCGCAGCTGGATGCCGTGGACGGTCGTGCCGTGATCGAGTTCGCGCGTACCGCCATTTGGGCCCGGCTCGTCTCGCACCGTATACACGCCGAAGTAACTGCGGACGCGCGCGCCCGACTCGATCGAGAGTTCGAGGCTGCGATACCCGCCGAACAGGATCAGCGCGCCGGCGAGCACGATCATGTAGGGCACGCGGGCGCCGATCGCCGCCAGGCCCAGCGTCGCGATGACCAGGAAGTCGACACCCTGCCGGCTCTCGCCGAACGCGCCGGTCGGGTCGGTGATGCGCAGCCCCGCGACGACCGCCACCACGACGACCATCGCCGCGAGCGCGATCCACTTGGTAAGCCCCTCCGCGGTCCAGAGGCGCCGGACCTGCTCGACCAGATAGAGTTGCGGCACCAGCGCGCCCGCGGCCAGGATCAGCAGCGGATATTCGTAGGTCCAGTCGAACACCACCGGCGCGACCAGCGCGGCGAACACGCCCCCAAGCGCCCCGCCCGCCGACATCGCCAGGTAGAAGCCGGTCAGCCGGTCGGGTGCGGGGCGCTTTCGGTACAACGCGGTGTGCAACGCGACGGAGATCATGAACAGCAGCAGCAGCGCGATCCCCGCGCTGAAGAACGGCCGCTCGTTCACGCCGCCCATGATGATCCCGCCGAACAGCAGGATCGTGATGGGCGCGATCCGGGTCAACAGGTCGGCGAGCCAGCGATCGTTCGCAAACGCCACGCTGAAGCTCAGCAGATACAGCCCGAGCGGGATCACCCACAGTAGCGGCATCGCGACGATATCGGTGGTGATATAGGTCGAGGTCGCCAGCATCATCCCCGACGGCACCAGCGCCAGCGCGATCCAGTGCGCGATCCGCTTGGCGCCCGGCGGCGCGCTGGTCGCGGCGACATGGTCGACCGCCGCGGTCTTGGGCAGCCGCGTGGCGCAGGCGAGCACCAGCACGATCAGCAGGACATAGCCGCCGCTCCACAACAGGCTCTGGCCGCGAACCGCCATCAGCGGCTCGACCAGCAGCGGGTAGGCGATCAGCCCGGCGAAACTGCCGAGGTTCGAGGCGGCATACAGCGCGTACGGATCGCCGCCCCCGCTCGCATCGCTGAACCAGCGCTGGATCAACGGCGCCTGCGCGGAGACCGCAAAGAACAGCGGCCCGATCGACAGCCCGAGCAGCCACGGCACCCAGAGCGCGGGCTGCGCCTCTGCCGACGGCGCCATCGCGACCAGCCCGATCGGCAGCCACAGCGCTGCGACGATCAGCACGCCGAGATGGATTGCCGCCTGCGCCCGCGGCCGCACCCGGCCGAGCAAATGCGCATAGGCATAGCCCGCGAGCAGTAGCGCCTGGTACACCAGCATCGCCGAATTCCACACCGCCGGCGCGCCGCCCAACCGCGGCAGCGCCATCCGCGCGACCATCGGCTGGACGAGGAACAGCAGGAACGATCCCGTCAGGATCGTCGCGACGAACATCGTCCGGCACCAGCGTGCCATCAACGGACGATGCGCGCCCAAGGAGTTATCGGACATAGGCGGGACGGTCGATCCGGTAGAGGATGTGGCGGCGAAGCGGGTCGTCTTCGGCGAGCTTGGGGTGATCGAAGTCGCCGTCGACCACGCGGGTCATGCCGAGCCGGTCCATGAGCGTTCGGCTCGACCGATTGGCCGGCACGGTCATCGCCCAGATCGTCAGCAGGTCGAGCCGGGCCCAGCCCCAGGCCAGCGCCGCCTTGGCGGCTTCGCGCGCGTACCCCTGCCCCCACGCATCGCGGACCAGACTCCAGCCGATCTCGGGCTTATCTTCGATCGGCGTACCGACCGGGCCGGGCTTGATCCCGCACCAGCCGATGAACGCACCGGTATCGCGCCGCTCGAGCGCCCAGAAACACGCGCCATAGTCGGCGAGGATCGCAATCTGACGCGCCACCACTGCCGCAGACTCGGCCGGCGAGGGCGGCGGCCCGAGATACGCCATCACCGCCGGATCGGCGCACATCGCGTGATGCGCGGCGGCATCGTCGTCACGCCAGCCGCGCAAGGTCAGCCGCTCGGTCTCGATCATCCGCCGAGCAGTTTCGCCGCATGCGCTGCGTGATAGGTCAGCACGCCCGAACAGCCCGCGCGCTTGAACGACATCAACGTTTCGAGAACCATGACGTCGCGCTCCGCGGCCCCAGCGGCGACCGCAGCCTCGATCATCGCGTATTCGCCCGACACCTGGTACGCGAACACCGGCACCTCGAACGCCTGGCGGACGCGGACGATGATGTCGAGATACGGCAGGCCAGGCTTGACCATCACCGTGTCGGCGCCCTCCGCCAGGTCCATCGCGACCTCGCGCAGCGCTTCCTCTGCGTTGGCGTTGTCCATCTGGTACGTCTTCTTGTCGCCCTTCAGCAATCCGCGGCTGCCGACTGCATCGCGGAACGGGCCGTAGAACGCGCTGGCATATTTGGCGGCGTAGGACATGATCTGGACATTGTGGTGCGAGTCCGCCTCGAGCGCGCTGCGGATCATGCCGATCCGACCGTCCATCATGTCCGACGGCGCGATGATGTCCGCGCCCGCATTCGCCTGGTTGAGCGCCTGCGCGACGAGCATCTCGGCGGTCGTGTCGTTGACGACATAGCCCGCCGCGTCGACCAGCCCGTCATGGCCGTGGCTGGTATAGGGATCGAGCGCGACGTCGGTCAGCACGCCGACCTCGGGCACCGCGTCCTTGAGCGCGCGGATCGCCTGGCACATCAGATTGTCGGGGTTGAGCGCCTCGCGCCCGTCATCGGTGCGGCGTTCGGGTTGCGTGTAGGGAAACAGCGCGATGCACGGGATGCCCAGGTCGCGCGCCTCACGGCCGCGCGCGACGATGCCGTCGACCGACCAGCGCGAGACGCCGGGCAGGCTGGCGATCGGTTGCTCGACGCCCTCGCCGTCCGCGACGAACAGCGGCCAGATCAGGTCGGCGGGAGTCAGCACGGTCTCGGCATGGAGGCGGCGGCTCCAGGCGGAGGCGCGGGTGCGACGGAGGCGAAGCGCGGGATAGCTTGCGGTCATGTTTGGGGCTTTGCGGGATGACCGCGGACGGATCAAGCGTTACCCCACAGGCGTTACGCGTGCGGAACCGCCTGTCGTGCGTTTGGGAGCCCTATGTCGAACGATACGATCACCTCTGCCGCGCTCGTCGTCAATGCCAAGTCCCGCAAGGGACAAAAGCTCTTCAAGCGCGCCTGCGCGGCGATGTCGGGACTTCCCTATGAGGTCGACGCACACGCGGTCGAGGATCCGAAGGACCTTGAGGCGACCGTGCTGCGCGCGCTCGCCAAGAAGCCCGATTTGCTGATCCTGGGTGGCGGGGACGGCACGGTCAGCGGACTGGTCGACCTGATGGTCGGCCACGACGTGATCCTGGGCGTGCTGCCGCTGGGCACCGCGAACAGCTTCGCACGCACGCTGGGCATCCCGCTGACGATCGAGGGGGCGGTCGAGGTGATCCGCACCGGCAAGCCGCGCCGGATCGACTTGGGGATGATCGACGGCGATTATTTCGCGAACTGCGCCGCGATGGGCATCAGTCCAAAGATCGCCGAGACGGTGCCGCACGGGTTGAAGAAGATGCTCGGCAAGGTCGGCTATCTCAGCTGGGCGGCGTATCAATATCTCCGCTTCCGCCCGTTCACGCTGATCGTCGGCGAAGGCCCGACCGCGGTGAAGATCCGCGTCGTCGAGGTGCGGATCTCGAACGGGCCCTATCATGGCGGCACCGAACTAGTCGATGCGGCGGCGGTCGATTCGGGCGAGATCGTCGTGCAGGCGGTGATGGGGCATGTGAAGCGCCGGCTGGTGCAGAACTGGGTCTCCAGCGTCTTCCGGCTGCAATCGCGTCACGAGAAGGTCCGAGACTTTCGCGGCAAGAGCCTGAAGATCAACACCATTCCGCCGCTGCCGATCTCGATCGATGGCGAGGTGCTGGCACGTACACCGGTGACGGCGAAGGTGGCGGCGGGAATTATCCGGGTGATGGCGCCGGCCTGATCCGAAGCGAGGCACCCTCCTCCTTGTTCTCCCGCGAAGGCGGGAGTCCAGTCTGGGGCCCCGCCTTCGCGGGGACACAAGGGTCGTAGCTAACGGGAGTTCGGTAGCCCGATACGTTAGGCGGCCGAGGTCACCCGCGGATCGGGTATATCGAGCGTGGCGCACGTCCCGACCACGCCATTCTCGATCACGATCGTCCCGCGCAGCTGCCGCGCGAGGCTGCCGATCATCCGCATCCCCAGGCTCTGCCGCGACGCGGCCTTCAGATCGAAATCCGCCGGCAGTCCCGCGCCCGTATCCGAAACCGTCAGCACGATCCGTCCGTCCACGCTGCGGATCGTCACCGCGATCGCGCCGCCGGCGTCGTCATAGGCATATTTGATCGCGTTGGTGACGAGCTCGGTCACGAGCAGCCCGACGGGGATCGCCGTGTCCGCGCTGATCAGGATCGCGTCGATATCGCACTCGATGCGGTGGTTAGGTGCCTGCTCGGCCAACCCCGTGGCGATCCCGCAAACCAGATCGTCGAGCGCGACGATACCGACCTGTTCGCCACGCCAGAGCTGGTCATGCGTCTGCGCGATCGCGGTGATCCGCGCCTGCGCATCACCGAGCAGCCGCGTGATCCGCGGATCGTCATCCTCCTGCATCTGCAGGTTGAGCATCGCGGAGACGAGCGCGAGGCTGTTCTTGACGCGGTGGCTAGCCTCGCGCGTGAGGAGTTCCTGATGCTCCATCGCATCGCTCAGTCGCTGCTCGGCCTGCTGTCGCTCGATCGCGACGCCGATCAGGTTGGCAAAGCCCTGCATGAAGGCGAGATCGGCGGGCTCGAACTTGCCCTCGTCGGGACTGTCGACCTCGAGCACGCCGAACCGCTTGCCCGAGGTCTCGACCAGCACGTTGATCGCGCGGCGGATTTTGTGCTCGGCCATGAACGCCGGCGTGCGGAAACGGTCCTCATTCTCGAGATGGTTCGAGATTACCGGCTCGCCGGTCTCCAGCGCAAACCCCGCGGGCGAGGCGAGATCGGTGCGCATCTCGGTCGACCCGACCACGCCGGGCGCCCAGCCAATCCCCGCGCGTACCAGCAAGCTGTTCTGCTCGGGGCGATACTCCAGGAATTTGCAATATTTCGAACGCATCCCCTCGCCGCACAGCTCGGTCGCCCGCTGCAGCATTGGTTCGAGATCGCGTGCGCGCAGCGCCTCGATCCCGAAATCGGCAAGAATGGACTGCTGGCGCAGGCGATATTGAAGCTCGCCTGCGCCAGGAGGGGTGTCGCCGCCGGGGGAGTGTTCGATGACCGGCATTTCCCTCAGCGCGTCAGCTTCTTGTACGCCAGGCGAGTCGGGCGATCAGCGGCATCGCCCATGCGACGACGCTTGTCCTCCTCGTACGACGCGTAATTGCCCTCGAACCACTCGACATGGCTGTCGCCCTCGAAGGCGAGGATGTGCGTCGCGAGGCGATCGAGGAAGAAGCGGTCATGGCTGATGACCACCGCGCAGCCCGCAAACGTCTCCAGCGCCTCTTCGAGCGCACGCAGCGTCTCGACGTCGAGATCGTTGGTCGGCTCATCGAGCAGGAGGACGTTGCCACCCTCCTTGAGCATCTTGGCCATGTGGACGCGGTTGCGCTCACCGCCCGACAGCTGGCCGACCTTCTTCTGCTGGTCGGGCCCGCGGAAGTTGAACGCGCCGACATACGCACGCGTGCCCATCTCCTGCTTGCCGAAGCGGAAGATCTCGAGCTCGTCGGAGATTTCCTGCCAGACGTTCTTGTTCGGATCGAGATCGTCGCGGCTCTGGTCGACATAGCCGAGCTTGACGGTTGAGCCGACCTCGATCGTGCCCTCGTCCGGCGTTTCCTGGCCGGTGATGAGCTTGAACAAGGTCGACTTGCCCGCGCCGTTGGGGCCGATCACGCCGACGATGCCGCCCGGGGGCAGCGTGAAGTCGAGACCATCGAACAGCAGCTTGTCGCCGTACGACTTGGTCAGGCCCTTCGCCTCGATCACCTTGCCGCCGAGGCGCGCGGGCAGCTGGATCAGGATCGCGGCCTTGCCGGCGACACGGTTCTCCTGCTTCTCCATCAGCTCGTCGAATGCGCGGATACGTGCCTTCGACTTGGTCTGGCGCGCCTTGGGGGTCTGGCGCATCCACGCCAGCTCGTCGGCGATCGCCTTCTGCTTGCCTGCCTCTTCGCGTTCTTCCTGGCTGAGGCGCTGCGCCTTCTTCTCCAGATAGCCCGAATAGTTGCTCTCGTAGGTGTAATAGCGGCCGCGATCGAGCTCGAGCACCCAGTTGACGACGTTGTCGAGGAAGTAGCGGTCATGCGTCACGAGGATGACGTTGCCGGTATATTCCTTGAGGTAGTTTTCGAGCCACGACACGCTTTCGGCGTCGAGATGGTTGGTCGGCTCATCGAGCAGCAGGATCTGCGGCTTCTCGAGCAGCAGCTTGCACAGAGCAACGCGACGCTTCTCGCCGCCCGACAGGTTCACCACCGACGCATCGCCCGGCGGGCAGCGCAACGCTTCCATCGCCTGTTCGAGCTGGCTGTCGAGCGCCCAGCCGTCGACCGCGTCGATCTTGGCCTGAAGCTCGCCCATCTCTTCCATCAGCGCGTCGAAGTCGGTGTCGTCCTGCGGATCGCCCATCTCGGCCGAGATCGCGTTGAACCGGTCGACGAGGTCGGCGACGGGACGCACGCCGTCCTTGACGTTGCCCATCACGTCCTTGGTCGGATCGAGCTGCGGCTCCTGCGCGAGATAGCCGACGTTGACGCCTTCGGCCGCCCAGGCCTCGCCGGTGAAATCGGGATCCATGCCCGCCATGATCTTCATCAAGGTCGACTTGCCCGAGCCGTTCGGGCCGATGATCGCGATCTTGGCCGACGGGATGAACTGCAGATGGATGTTGTTGAGAACGGGCTTGTTGGCACCGGGGAAGGTCTTCGACAGACCCTTCATGACGTAGGTATACTGGACGGCCATGTGGGTGCCGAGCTCCATGCTTGAATGAGGCGGGATTTGACGTGCGCAGATAGCGATGCGGCGAGCCGTTGGCAAACGGGGAGCAGCACCATAGGC
This sequence comes from Sphingomonas sp. BK036, assembly GCF_004216825.1. NCBI lineage: Bacteria > Pseudomonadati > Pseudomonadota > Alphaproteobacteria > Sphingomonadales > Sphingomonadaceae > Sphingomonas > Sphingomonas sp. BK036. The sequence goes on from NZ_SGXR01000003.1 coordinate 86,243, forward strand.
TGCCCCCATGATGAAACGCACCCTGCTCGCGGTATTGGCCGCGTCCGCCCTCACCTCTCCTCTAGCGGCGCAACGTGCCGCCGCGCCTGCGACCGCAGCGGACGCGAAGGTCGCCGCGCTGCGCGACAAGGCGCTGACCGACGACACGGCGTACAAGATCGTCGAGGGAATCACGACCGAGGTCGGCCCGCGGATGACCGGCACCGAGGCAGCACCACGGGCGCGCGCCTGGTCGGTCGCCAAGCTAAAAGCACTCGGGTTCAAGAATGTCCGGGTCGAGACATACCAGTTGCCCGTCTGGTCGCGCGGAACGGAGAGTGGCGACCTGGTCGCACCCTATGCGCAGACACTGCATCTGGTCGGCCTCGGCAATTCGGGCGCGACACCGGCGGGCGGGCTGACGCTGCCGATCGTGTATTTCGCAACCTATAATGACCTGGCGCTCGCCGCCGACGGCAGCCTGAAAGGCAAGATCGCCTTCGTTTCGAACGCGATGCAGCCGACCCAGGACGGGTCGAGCTATGGATCGCAAGGCACTGCGCGCTTTTTCGGGCCGAACGTCGCCGCCAGAAAGGGTGCGGCGGCGATCGTGATCCGGTCAATCGGCACCGATCATGGTCGCGGGCCGCACGCGGGCAACACCAATTTCGACGCGGGCGTAACGCCGATCCCCGCGGCGGCGCTGTCGGTGGCGGACGCCGAGCATGTCGAGCGACTGGTAAAGCTCGGCAAGCCCGTGACGATGAAGCTGGTGCTGGAAGACAAGCAGGTCGGCATGCGCGACTCCGGCAACGTCGTCGCCGAGGTTCCGGGCACGGACCCCAAGGCCGGCATCGTCCTCGTCGGCGGCCATCTCGACAGCTGGGATCTCGGCACCGGCGCGATCGACGACGCATCGGGCGTCGCGATCACCGCCGCCGCCGCCAAGATCGTGATGGACAGCGGCCAGCGTCCACGGCGGACGATCCGCGTCGTCTGGTTCGGCGATGAGGAGAGCGGCGGCTTCGGCGGGGCCGCTTATGCCAAGGCGCATGCCGGCGAGCGTCATGCCACCGCCGCCGAATCGGACTTCGGCGCCGATCGCGTTTGGCGGTTCGAGAGCAGCCTGCCGGACACCGCCAAGCCGGTGGTCGATCGCCTCGCGGTCGCGCTCGCGCCGCTCGGGATCATCCGCGGTGCCGGTGTCCCGCACGGCGGCACCGATGTCGGCCCGACGATCGCGACAGGCGTTGCCGGAATCGACCTCAACCAGTCGGGTCTGCGCTACTTCGACTATCATCACACGCCCGAGGATACGCTCGATCGGATCGACCCCGAACAGCTTCGCCAGAACGTCGCGGCGTGGACCGCAATGATCGCAACGGTGGCCAATGCATCCGAAGAAATCGGCCCGATCGTGCTCGAAAAGTGACCAGTTGCAGCAACCGAAACGTCATCGTTCTGCCGCAAAGCTTGCGGAGAGATGAATTTAGCGGATTGACCCCCCGCCGGGGTCCGCTATTTGACGTGACTTCGCGACGGCAATCGGGTCGGCCGCGAGTGAAACTATGCTTGGGAGCATTCGAATGAAGAAGATCGTTCTGATCGCTGCTGCCGCCGGCCTGATGTCCGTCGCAGCCTGCAGCAAGTCGCCAGAAGCCGCCGCCGTTGAGAACAACGCGGACATGCTGGCTGACAACATGGAAATGCAGGCTGACAACATGGACGCGATGGCGGACAACACCTCGAACGCAGTCGCTACCGACGTGCTCGAGAACGCAGCTGACAACATGAACGCTGCTGCCGACAACGTCCGTGACGCTGCCGACGAAAAGACCGACAACATGAACTAAAATTCTTTCGGGCGTTCGCGCTCGATAGGGTTTTATTGTCGGAAAAGGGCGTTCCTTCGGGAGCGCCCTTTTTTTATTTGTGCCAACCACGTTGCACTCTTTTGCCAAATGCCCGCGTGCGCTAACGCAGGCGCCGGTGGGGCCTGTAGCTCAACGGTTAGAGCTGGCCGCTCATAACGGCTAGGTTGCGGGTTCGATTCCTGCCGGGCCCACCAACTTCCAGAATTTGGCCCCGCAACTTCACTGTGTCTGCCTGGAAGCCCCGCAATCGGTTGAGAAGTCCGATGGCACCGCGTATCCCGCGGAAATCATGGAGAAGAATCGGCGTGCGCCGATGATCCAACCGTGAGCACGCCCGCAACAAAACCGCCCGCCATTTCGACTGGCCGTGATTTCGTAAAGATCAAAGGCCTCATCTTTAACCTTTGTGAACATTATACCCTGCAGGAACGTTTTTGACAGTTGCGGCGATGTTTGCCGTACTTTCAGGAGAATCTGTAATGTTTATCAAATCCTTCGCCATGGCGGCCGCTGGCCTCACGCTCGTTGCTGCACCGGTCGTCGCCAGTGCCGCACCGGTAAGCCCGGCATCCAGCCTGTCGGTCAGCAAGGCCGTTCGCACGGGCTCGCCAGTCGCCAAGAAGAGCAAGATCGCCGGCCAAGGTGGCCTGATCATCGTCGCACTCGCCGCGGTTGCCGTTGGCGGTGGTCTGTATCTTGCCATCGATGGCGATAGCGACAATTCGGACAGCAACTAATCTACCGGGCCGGTGTGCAAGCACCGGCCCACATCCTCAGACCATAGATCAGGCGACGATGCCGCCAGCCTTTAGTGCGGCGATCGAGTCCGTCGCGTAGCCGATCCCCGCCAGCACATCCTCCATATCTGCGTCCTCGCCCGCCATTCGCGGCGTGGTGGTTGGAGTTCGGGAATAGCGTGGCGCAGGGGCCGGCTGGACCACCCCACCCGCCTCGACGAACGTTCCCCGCGCGACATTGTGCGGATGCTTCGGCGCATCGCGCATCGACAGCACCGGCGCAAAACACGCGTCGCCATGTTCGAGGATCGTGCACCATTCGTCGCGGGTCTTGGTGGCGAACATAGCCGCCATCTTCTCCTTCAGCGCCGGCCAGCTGCGCGGGTCCATCTGCCGGTCGAACGCCGGGTCGGCGGCAAGCCCGGCCTTGTCGCGCAGCACCGCGTAGAACTGCGGCTCGATCGCGCCGATCGCTACGTATTCGCCGTCCGCGCAGGTATAGGTGTCGTAGAAATGCGCGCCGGTATCGAGCAGGTTCACGCCGCGCGCGTCACGCCACAGGCCCTGGCCGTGGAAACTCCAGATCATGCTCATCAGCAGCGCCGCGCCATCGGTCATCGCGCAGTCGATCACCTGCCCCTGCCCGGTCGTCCGCGCATGCAGCAACGCGCTGACCATCCCGAACGCCAGCATCATCCCGCCGCCGCCGAAATCGCCGACCATGTTGATCGGCGGCGTGGGCTTCTCCCCCGCGCGCCCGAACGCATGCAGCGCGCCCGCCAGCGCAATATAGTTGATGTCGTGCCCCGCCGCCTGCGCATAGGGGCCGTCCTGCCCCCAGCCCGTCATGCGGCCGTAGACGAGGCGCGGCGTGGCTTCCAGCAGCACGTCGGGCCCGAGCCCCAGCCGTTCGGCGACACCCGGCCGAAATCCCTCGACGACCCCATCCGCCGACGCGACCAGATCGCGAACCACGCGGATCCCGTCGGCAGACTTGAGATCGACCGCGATGACCTTGCGCGATCGCAGCAGGATGTCCTTGGTGGGATCGCCACCCGGTCCGCCCTTTCTCGAGTCCGGTCGTTCAATCCGGATCACCTCCGCACCGTGATCGGCGAGCATCATGCAGGCGAACGGCGCTGGCCCGATCCCGGCAAGCTCGACGATCCGGATCCCGCCAAGCGGCCCGCTCATCGCCGCAGCCCGATACCGCCGCGGTGATCGCGACGAAGATGTCCTGCCGCCATGACGCCTCTCCGATGGCCTTTTATCGGAGCAGCGTCACAGCATTCGCAGATCGGGTCAAGCGACCGGCAGTTACCCGATCGGCAGGTCGAACAGCAATTCGCGGACGTAGCGCACCGGCGGCGAACCATGCGCGAGCAGCGCGTCGTTGTAGCGCTTGAGATCGAACGCCGCGCCCTGCCGCTTCTTCGCCTCGTCCCGCAGCGCCATATGCTCCGAATAGCCGGTGAAGTAGCTCAGCAACTGCGTCGAGCCGAGCGATGCGCGGACCCATTTGCCCGCCGCCTCGCGCTCCTGCTGGAAGGCGGTGTGCGTCATCAGCTGCATCGCCTGGTCGCGCGTCATGCCTTCGGTGTGGATGCCGATGTCGAGCAGCGAGTTCGAGATCGACCGCAGCCGCATCTTGAGCACGGTCAGCTTGAACAGCGGATCGCCGTTGAGATAGCCTTGGTCCGCCATCATCCCCTCGGCATACACCGCCCAGCCCTCGACGAACGGCCCCGAGCCGAGCACCGCGCGCAGCGTCGACTGCGCCGCATTGGCGTGCGCGAGCTGGAGATAATGACCCGGCATCGCCTCGTGCACCGCGAGGTCGTGGATCATGTAATCATTATATTCGCTGAGAAACGACGTCGCCTGCGCCTCGGTCCAGTCGTCGGGGATCGGCGAGACGGCGAAGAACGTGCCGAGATTCTTCTCGAGCGGGCCGGGGGAATCGCAATAGGCAACCGCGACGCCCTGCTGGAACTTGGGCATCGTGATGATCTTCACGGGGCCGTCGGGCATGCCGACCAGGCCCTTGTCGCGGACGAACGCGGTCGCCTGCGCGAGCGCCTTGGTCGAGGCGTCGATCATGCCGTCGCGTGGCGGACGCTTGGCGTAGGTGAGTTCGAGCGCGGCCTGGATCGCAGCCTGTTGCTGCGCGTCGTTCGGTTTGTCGGGAAGCAGCAGCGCGCCGGGCTTTGCGCCGAATATCTGACGCGCGATCGCGTACATCTGTGCGCGCGTGTCGACGATCGCGGCCTGCGCACGGCGCTTGATCTCGGGCCGGGTCAGGTCGGATTGCAGCGCGAAGGCGAGCTTCTTGTCGTACAGCGCCGCGCCCAGCCGGAAATCGCCCTTCGCGGCCGGCACCAGCGTCTTGTCGAGCCAGAGCTGATGCTCGGCCACCGCGGTCTTCAGCGTGGCCAGCGCCGCGTCGAACCGCTTGGCGTCGGCTGCCGACAGCGTGTCGCGATGCGGCGCGAGCATGCTCTCGGCAATGTCGACGATGCCGCTATTCTGCTTGGCGACCGTCGTTGCGTAGATCGAGGGGACGCGCGCCGGCACGATGTTCGCACGCGCCTGAGCGAGCAACGCGGGCAGCGCCGCCATCCGCGCGGTCGCGGCGTTCAGGCGCTGCGGCCAGGGGGCGAAATCGCGCGCGGCGAGCGCGTAGAGCGAGCTGCCGGCAATGTCGTTATAGACCTGCGGATCCCACGCCCAGCCGCCGAGCGTCTCGGCATCCCAGATGTCGTAGCGCAGCGCGTTGTCGAGCAAGGCCGCATCGACCTGCTCCTCGCGCGGGAGCGCCTTGCGGTCGATCCGCTGGAGATCGGCGAGCATCGCCTTGGAGAACGCCGCGCGCTTGGCGCGACCGGCCGCCGACATGTCGGTGATCTGCGCGTCGAAGCGGTGATCGCCGAGCGCGGTCGCGGACGACGGATTGAGCCGCGCGAGGCCGTCGACATAGCGCTTCGACAGCGCCGCGAACGCGCTGCCCTGCGCAGCCTGCGCGGCGAGCAGGGGGGTGGACATCGACGAGACGGGGAGCGCCAGGATCGCGGCGCCGAGGAGCAGGCGGAGTTTACGCATCATGAATTCCTGACGATCAGCGCTGCGGTACGGTGCCGAGCTGCGTGTTGAGATAGACGGTGACGAGCGCGGCGCGCTTGGCGTCCTCGATCTTGTCGGCACCCGCGGCGTGGCCGCCTTCAGGGTTCTCGTAATAGAAGAACGGATCGCCATACGCCTCGAGCCGCGCGGCAAACTTGCGCGCGTGGCCGGGGTGGACGCGGTCGTCTTCCGTCGAGGTGTAGATGAACGGCGCAGGGTAGCGCACGCCGCGCTTCAGATTCTGGTAGGGCGAATATTTCGAGATGAACGCCCAGTCCGCCGGTTTGTCGGGATCGCCATATTCACCGATCCACGAAGCGCCTGCGGACAGATGCGAATAACGCTTCATGTCGAGCAACGGCGATCCCATCACGATCGCGCCGTACAGATCGGGGCGTTGTTCCATCGCGACGCCGACGAGCAGCCCGCCATTGGAACGCCCGGACACCGCGATCTTGCGCTTGGCACTGACGCCGGTGCGGACCAGATCGTCACCGACCGCGTGGAGATCGTCATAGGCCTTTTGTCGGTTCTCGCGCAGCGGCATCTGATGCCAGCGCGGGCCGTATTCGCCACCGCCGCGGATGTTGGCGAGCACGAACGCATTGCCCTCCTCGACCCAGAACAGCCCGGCCGGGCCCGAACGATAGGGCTGGTCGACCAGATAGGTCGGCGTCTGCGCATTGCGGAAACCGCCATAGGCGTGGACCAAAGCGGGCATCGGCCCGCTCGTGCCCTTTTTGCGCACCAGGAAGTACGGGATCTTCGTCCCATCCTTCGATGTCGCGAAACGCTGGTCTACCTGCATCGTCGACGCATCGAACCGCGCGGGCAGCGTATCGACCGTGACCGGCTGTGCGCCCGGGTGGACCGCATAGAGCGCGGGCGGGCTGAGGAAGCTCTCGACCGTGGCAAAGGCGACATCGTCCTTGCCCGCGGTGGCGTCGAGATGGATCGTCGATGCGGCGGGCAAGGCTGCGACCGACTGCGTCCAGCCGCCGTCGGCACCGCGCGTCAACGACACGAGCCGCCCCGACACGTCGTCGAGCATCTTGACCCACAGGACCGATCGGCTCGAATCGACCTGTTCGACCGCCTGTGTCGTAGTCGGCACCAGCACGCGCTCGATCGTCGGTGCCCGCCCCGCCAGCACGTCGGCGATGCTGTACGCCACCACAGATCCGCTCGGCACGCCGCGCCAGTCGGACGCGAGCGTGGCGATCAGTCGGCCGTCGAGCACGGTATTGATCACCGCATCGTCGGGCAACGGCGTCGCCACCAGCCGTTCGTCGTCGGCGACATGACTGCGCTTCGAATGGAAGAAATCAACGTCGCGCACGACCAGCGGAAAGGTGCGGTCGCCATCAGGAAACACGCTGACGTTGATCCCGACATCATCCTGCGTCGCGCTCGCGATCTCGGTTGCGGCGCCGAGCGGCGTGCCGCGCCGCCAGAGCTTGGCGGTGCGCGGATAACCCGACTTGGTCAGGCTGGCCGCGCCGAAATCGGTCGCGACGTACAGGGCGTCAGGGCCCGCCCAGCTCAGCCGCGTCTTGAAGATCGGCACGGAGAAACCGTCGGCGACGAACTTGCCCGACGGGATATCGAACTCGCGCTCGACCACCGCGTCGCCGCCGCCGTTCGACAGCGCCACCATGCAGCGATCATAGGATGGCGAGCGGCAGGTGGCGCCCTTCCAGACCCAGCTCTTGCCCTCGGCCTTGCCCAGCGCATCGACGTCGATCAGCGTCCGCCACACGGGCTTGCCGCGCGTGAACGACGCGAGCGACGCGACCCGCCACAGCCCGCGCACGTTCGCCTTGTCCTGCCACAGGTTGAGCACCTGATCGCCGAGGATCTGGTCGGGGTTGGCGATCTGCCGATCCGCCTGCAACAGGTCGAGCGCGCGCCGACGATAGTCCGCATAGCCGGGCTTCGCCTCGAGCGTCGCCAGCGAGCGCGTGTTCCACGCGGCGACCGTGTCGAGCGCCCGCTTACCGTGAATATCCTCGAGATACGCATTCGGGTCCGCGGCGGGCGTCTGGCCGACCGCGCTCGTGGAGAGTGCCAGCAGCAGGAAGAGAGGCGAGCGAAGGGACATCGTCGGACTTTCTGTAAACGGTCTTCCATCCCTTAGGCAGAAGGAATGACTTCGTCATGCGCCGCAGCGTACAAGGGCCGCAAAACAGAAGGAGAGGATGATGGCCGTGCCACCGAAGCGTCCGCCGCAGTTCGGCGATTACCAGAACGCGATCTACTTTGCGGGGCTGAACGGCGTGCTGCCGGGGGTGCCGGTCGACTTCGCGACGCTGGAGGCGCGCGCCGCCGCCGCGCTGCCCCCGGCGACGCTTGCCTATCTGCAGGGCGGGTGCGGCGACGAGCATACCCAGCGCCACAATGCCGATGCCTTTGCGCACTGGGGCATGACGCCGCGGATGATGGTCGATTGCTCGCGTCGCGACCTGTCGGTCGAGCTGTTCGGCATGACGCTGCCGACCCCGCTGTTCATGAGCCCGGTGGGCATCAACGGCATTTGCACGCAGGACGGGCATGGCGACCTCGCGGCGGCCAGGGCGGCGGCGATCACCGGCGTGCCGCTCTGCCAGTCGACGCTGTCGAACGATCCGCTCGAGGACGTCGCAGCACAGCTCGGCGAGACGCCCGGTTTCTTCCAGCTCTACACGCCGAAGAACGATGCACTGACCGAGAGCCTCGTCCGCCGTGCCGAAGCCGCCGGGTACAAGGCGATCGTCGTGACGCTCGACACCTGGGTGACGGGCTGGCGACCGCGCGACTTGAATGCGGCGAACTTCCCGCAGCTGCGCGGGCACGTGCTGGCCAATTACTTCAGCGACCCGGTGTTCCGCGGTCTGCTCGACCGGACGCCCGAGGAGGACAAGGCCGCGGCGGTGCAAGCCTGGGCCGGCGTGTTCGGCAAGGTGCTGACCTGGGCGGACATGCCGTGGCTGCGCTCGCTGACCAAATTGCCGCTGGTGCTGAAGGGCATCTGCCACCCCGACGATGCGCGCCGCGCGATCGATGCTGGCGCCGACGCGATCTACTGCTCGAACCATGGCGGGCGGCAGGCGAATGGCGGCATCGCCGCGATCGACATGCTGCCCGCCGTCGTCGCCGCGTCGGGGCGCACGCCAGTGCTGTTCGATTCGGGCATCCGATCGGGCACCGACATGGTGAAGGCGCTGGCACTGGGGGCGACCGCGGTCGGCGTCGGACGGCCCTATGCCTATGGCCTCGCGCTCGGCGGCGCGGAGGGGGCGGCGCACGTCCTCAAATGCCTGCTCGCGGAGGCGGACCTGCTGATGGCGGTCAACGGGTATCCGACAATCGCCGAGGTGCGTGCGGCCGGGGCCGAGCGTCAATCACGGTAAGCCCGCGGGCGGATCAGCTGCTGTGATCGGCGATGATCTGCCACGCGGTCCCGCGCCGTTCGAAGACGAGGGTCGTCATGCCGCTTTCCACGGTCGACGGCCCGGTCAGCGTCCAGCGCGCGAACAGCATCGCGTGGCGCGCGTCGATCCTACGCATCTCGAGGAACGCGAACGAAAGCGCGCCGCGCGCATTGCCGACACCGCGAAAGCTCGGCCGGTATTTGGCGGAGATCGCCTCCTTGCCGCGCAGCAACCCCTTGGGCGTCACGAACACCGCATCATCGGCATAGACCGCCATGAACCGCGCGAGATCGCCCGCATTCCACCCGGCGGCGCTCGCCTCCATCGCCTGGCGGATCGCGGTCGCCGCGGGAGTCTGGGCCGAAATCTGGGCCGATACCGGCGCCGGTGCCGCCGCCATGGCCATCATCGCGACCGGCAGCATCAGTTGGCGCATCATTCTCTCTCCACCAGATCCAGCAGCACCGCCTCGTCGACCGGCTCCGAAAACAGGAAGCCCTGGTACAGGCCGCAGCCGCCCGCGGTCAGCAGCTCGAGCTGCGACGGAGTCTCCACGCCTTCCGCGATCACCGCGAGCCCCAGCGATCGCGCCATCGTGATCGCGCCGGCCACCACCACGCGGTCGCGCGCGCTGCCGTCGATATCGCGGACCAGCGACTTGTCGATCTTGACGTAATCGAGCGGCAACGACTTGAGATAGGCGAGGCTCGAATAGCCCGTGCCGAAATCGTCGATCGCGACACGGCACCCTGCCCCGCGCAGTTCGGCCAGCAACGCCGATGCCACGGCGAGATCCTCTATCAACCCGGTCTCGGTGATCTCGACGGTCAGGCGGCCGCGTGGAAAGCCGCTAGCGTCGACCCGCGCGAGGAACAGCGCCGCGAAACCGGGCCGCGAGATATCCGCCGCGGTCAGGTTCAGCGACACGCGCAACGTCCCCAGCGCGGCGGGCCACGCCACCGCCCGCGCCAGCACGAGGCGCTGGATGTGATCCGACAACGCGATGCCCAGATCCGCGCGGTCGGCCGCATCGAACAGCGTATCCGCGCCGAGCGGCCCGAGCGTCCGGTGGTTCCACCGCGCCAATGCCTCGACCCCGGCGATCCGGCCGCCCGCAATCTCGACCTGCGGCTGCCAGCGCAGATCGATCTCGTCGCGTTCGATCGCGTGGTGCAGGTCGATCGCCAGCGCATCGATCGGCGCGACCCCGTCGGGCAACGCCACGTGCAGCACCGACCCGTCGCTCGCCTTGGCCTCCGCCAGCGCCTCGCTCGCCCGGCGCAGCAGGGCCGCAGCGTCGTCGCCCGGCTGGCGCTGCGCCACCCCGAACCGACACCCGAGCACCGCGCGCGTATCCGCCACGCGAAACGGCCGTGCGAGGGCCGCATCCAGCGCGGTGATCGCCGCCGTCACCGCGGCCCCCGACGCCTCCAGCACCAGCGTGAATTCGGAGCCGCCGAGCCGCGCGACCATCGAATCGACCCCGATCGCAGCGTGCGCGACGCGTTCGGTCCGTCGTACTGCCGTCTCGATCAGCGCGTCGACGGCAGGGCGGCCATGCGCGGCGTTGACGATGTCGAGCCGCGACAACGACACGAGCACCACCGCGACCGGGCAATCGGCGGCGATCCGGCCGATGATCCAGCGGCGGACGTCGCCGGTCTCGCGGTCGTACAGCGATGCGCCGGGAATGCGGCGGCGATCGATCGCGCTGCCCGCGCTGCGCACCGCATGCCGCCCGGCGAACCGCAGCGCCTGGACCAGTTCGCCATCGGTCGCCGGGCTGGTGAGGAACTGCGTGGCGCCTGCATCGAAGAACTCGCCGATCGCTTCGACGTCACCGCGCGACACCAGCACGAGCAGCGCCGCGCCATTGGTGGCGACCAGTCCGCCCAGCGCGAGCGTCGCCGCCAGCCCCTCGTCCAGGTCGCCGCGCGCATCGATCAACGCGACGGCAGCGCCGCTCGCGAGGAACCGGCTTTCGATCGCGACGGCATCGCCAAACACCGCCGCCTGCCAGTCCGCACCCGCCCCCGCGCGCGCGAGAATCTCCGCGATTTCACCGCGTTGACGGAACGATACCGCGAACAGCGTCGTTGCTGTCTGCATGTCTTCCATATCCGTCGCACCCTCCCCCATCGGTGCGAGCTTAGCTGGCGCATCGCCCCCCGCCAATGCATTTGCAACACGTGCTGCGCCCGCTCCGGCCTTGTTACCGGAGCAGTCACGTCCTAGCTCTGATGCCATGACGCTCGCGCCATCCCTCACGCAAAAGCCGTTGCAGGATACGCATGGCCGCACGATCAAGTATCTGCGGATCTCGGTGACCGACCGCTGCGACCTGCGGTGTCGCTACTGCATGTCCGAGCAGATGACGTTCCTCCCGCGGTCGAAGTTGTTGAGCCTGGAGGAGATCGCGATCATCGCCGAACGCTTCATCGCGCGCGGCGTGACCAAGATCCGGTTGTCGGGGGGCGAGCCGCTCGTGCGCCGCGACGTTGCCGAACTCGTCCAGCGGCTCGGCCACAATATCGGCTCCGGCCTCGAAGAACTGACGATGACGACCAACGGCACGCGCCTCGCGCAGCATGCCGAGGCGATGGTCGATGCCGGCATCCGCCGAGTCAATGTCAGCATGGACAGCCGCGATCCCGATCGCTTCCGCTACATCACGCGCCACGGCGATGTCGCGCAGGTCATTGGCGGGATCTACGCTGCGCGCGATGCCGGCCTCGCCATCAAGATCAACATGGTCGCGCTAAAAGGCTTCAACGAGGACGAGATCGCGCCGATGCTGGCATGGTGCCGTGACGAGGGCTTCGACCTTTCGCTGATCGAGACGATGCCGCTCGGTGCGATCGACGAGGATCGCACCGATCGCTTCCTGCCGCTCACCAAGGTGTTCGACGAACTCGGGCAGCAGTTCACGCTCGCACGCGATGCGCACAAGACTGGCGGCCCCGCCCGCTACTGGAACGTCGATGGCACGCGTACTCGGCTCGGGCTGATCTCGCCGCTGACCGCCAATTTCTGCGATGGCTGCAACCGCGTCCGCCTGACGACGGAGGGCAAGCTGTACATGTGCCTAGGCCATGACGATCAGGTCGATCTCAAGGCAGCCTTGCGCGATGGCGGTACTGCCGGTCTCGACGCAGCGATCGACGCAGGACTGTTCGCCAAGCCAAAGGCGCACGACTTCCGCATCGGCCAGGGCGAAGGCCCCGCCGTCGCGCGCCACATGAGCGTCACCGGCGGATGAGTCGGTACGAGCGGCGGGCGCTGGTTGCGTCCAATACCCCGTCCGCTCGTGCCGCAGAGGCCGAACTCGCCGATATGGGCGAGTGGGTATCGGTCGAGGACGCCGACGTCATCATCGCGCTGGGCGGCGACGGGTTCATGCTCCAGACGCTCCACGCGATGCTGGAGCGCCGCAAGCCGCCCGTACCCGTGTTCGGGATGAACCTGGGCACCGTGGGTTTCCTGATGAACGAATGGCGCCACCACGGGCTCGGCGACCGGCTGGAGCGCGCGAAGCCGTTCAAGGTAATCCCGCTCAGCATGACCGCGATCGGCGTCGATGGCCGGACGCACACTCTGCCCGCGATCAACGAGGTGTCGTTCCTGCGCGAGACCCGCCAGACCGCCAATCTGGAGGTGACGGTGAACGACCGCATCGTCCTGCCCGAACTCGCCTGTGACGGCATCCTGGTCGCCACGCCGGCGGGATCGACCGCGTACAACCTGTCGGCGCATGGCCCGATCCTGCCGCTCGGCTCGGGCATGATCGCGCTGACTCCGATCAGCCCGTTCCGCCCACGCCGCTGGCGTGGCGCGATCCTGCCCGACAAGGCGCGCATCGGCATCCGCGTGCTCGACTCCGGCAAGCGCCCAGTGTCCGCGGTCGCCGACCAGCGCGAGATCCGCGACGTGGCGCGCGTCGACATCTGCATGGACCGCGCACGCGAGCTGACCCTGCTGTTCGACCCTGAGCACGCGCTCGACGATCGCATCACGATGGAACAGTTCGTCGCCTGACCGCCGATTTCCAGCCGAAGTTCACTTTTTACGAGAAACCCGCTTGCATCGCCCGACTGGCCGTTTATAGAGCCGCCTCCGGCAACGTTCCCTGATAGCTCAGCGGTAGAGCTCTCGACTGTTAATCGAGTGGCCGTAGGTTCGAATCCTACTCAGGGAGCCATTTTTAAGCCGCACAAACCTCCGGTTTGTGGCAAGATTGGCCGGTGGCAGTGCCCCGCCTTCATCAAATATTCTCTGTTTCTGCTGTTCCCGCGTGAATGCCGGCCGCTTTCGCATTTGCCCGCTCATCGCGTGTGAGGGGACGCCTTCGGCGGTCACCAGTCGCAAATGCGTGATTAGCGTTTGTAGAAGCGCACCCGAGCCCCGCTTCGGCGCATTTGGTGTGGCACCGTGGTCTTGCGCTGCAGCTTCGGACTCGACTTGCCATCCAGTGGACCCAACGTCTCGAGTATCTGACCGGCAGTTTCTCGGGGCACGCTGACGTTTGTCCACGGCAATCGACAACTCAAGCGGCGGAGACAAAAGGGCACACGTGGCCAGTTACGAGGACGAAAAACGTCGCGTCAACGCTACTGCAGATTTAGACACACGCCATGCAAGCGATCTGGAAACTTCGGCGGAATGACCCGGTCGCTTGCTCGAAGCTAGGCTAAGGCTTGCAATAATTGGACAGCTAGACTAACCCAAATATTGCGTGTCGTTGGCCCCCTTCGACACCATTCCCTTGGGCGGCTGCGGTCGCCCATTTTTGTGTCTGCGCTTGAAAGCCGGCGCTCGCCTCTCCGGCACAGCGGGTCGGCGGGCCGCCATCAATGCCGGACGCTTACGAACCAGTTTGAGACATCGCAGGCCTCGTCGAGGAAGATGCGCAACTTGGTGAGTGCGTTTTCGGAGAGCGTCACCCCGCCGCCGTCTTCGCGCAATTCGATCTGGTCCTCGCCGACGAGATGCGCGATCCAGCGGCGTCCTGCGGTTACGCTAAGGCCCACACGTTCCAGCAGCGCGATTTCCGATATCACCTCGCCATCGGCAAATGCGATGAAGAGAATCAGAAGCATACCCCAGGCATGGTCATCGAAGATCTCGCTGGGAAAAAGTCTTTTCCGGAATGCCCTTGCTGCCAGAATGGCTTGGGCGGCTTTGCTGCGGTCGCGGTCACCAAACATACGCAAGTACATGCCCGGCTCGGGGACAGCTTCCACAACATATGTCCGTCGATTTTTAATTATTGCCATTGTCAGCGAACGCCGAAATGCCTTCGATGGGCGGATGGAGAAACCCGATGATCCTGACGCGATGTCGCTGCATGCCGCAATAGCGCGGGCGCTTCTGCTCGCAGACACGCAGGGCGAAACGCTGATCGGCGCGTATCTGGCCGATGTTCTTGTTCTGGCGGAAAAAACTAACGCCACTTCGACTTGATCGACGCGTTCACCACGTCCTGATCATCGGCTCACTCGCCCCGTCGAATTACTCCGAGCAGCGACGATCGCCTTGGCAGCGATCGTCGTGCCCGCTCCTTCAATGGACGGCGACGGGATCCGGTAGCGCGTCCGTCACGCGCGATCCCCAGAGCGCATAGAACAGGATATAAAGTTCGCACGCCGCGGTCAGCAGGAAGGAGATCTGCAGCCCATAGGTATCGGCGAGCCAGCCCTGGACGATCACCAGCGCACCGCCCGCGATCGCCATGATCAGCAGCCCCGATCCCTCCTCGGTCAGCGGCCCCAGGCCACGGATGCCGAGCGTGAAGATCGTCGGGAACATGATCGAGTGGAACAGCCCGACCGAGATCAGCGCCCACATCGCGACATGGCCGGTGGTGAAGGTGGCGATCAGCATGACGAGAAACGCGCCGATGCTCGCCACCGCCAGCACTCGCTCGGCGGGGATGGTGCGCATCACGACGCTGCCGACCAGCCGGCCGACCATCATCCCGCCCCACAGGATGAAGAGGTAGTGCGAGGCCTGCTCGTGGCTGAGGTTGCCGATCTGCGGCTGGCTGACGAAATTGATGAAGAGGTTGGCGACGCCGATCTCGGCGATCAGGTAGATGAAGATCGCCGGGATGCCGAAGACGAGGTTGCGGTGCGACCAGAGCGACAGGCCCTTGCGGTCCGCCTTCGCCGACCGCTGCGTCGCGGCCCCCATCGCCGGCAGCGGGAAGCGCGCGATCACGACCGCGAGGACGACCAGCACCCCCGCGACGATCAGGTAGGGCAGCACCACCGACTGCGCATCGGCAAGCCGCTCGGCCGGGGTCAGCACCGCGGTCGAGCCGGCGACCGCCGTACCTGAGGTCGAACGACCGAGGATCAGGTAGCCGCCGAACAATGGCGCGAGCGTGGCCCCCGCCGAGTTGAACGCCTGCACCAGGTTGAGCCGCGCCGACGCGGTCTCGGGCGGTCCGACAACCGCGACATACGGGTTGGCCGCGACCTGCAACAAGGTGATGCCGCTGGCGATCACGAACAGCGCGACGAGCGTCACGCCGTAGCTCGGCAGCCGCGCGGCGGGCACCATCATCAGCGCGCCGACCGCCATCAGGCCAAGCCCGAACACCATCGCGCGCTGATAGCCGACCCGCTCGATCAGCTTGGCCGAGGGGATCGAGGCGAAGAAATAGGCGATGAACCAGACGCTCTCGATCAGCGTTGTCTGTGTATAGCTGAGGTCGAACACGCTGCGCAGGTGCGGCAGCAGCGTGTTGTTGATGACCGTGATGAAGCCCCACATGAAGAACAGGCTGGCCAGCAGCGTCAGCGCGGAGCGGTAGCCCCCGCTTCCCGCCGCTCCGACCGGCGCGGCGCGCGCGGGTGTATGCGTGTGCGTCTGTATCGGCATCGCCATAATCGTTCATCCTCCGTGCCGTGTCGGCGACTGAAAAACAGTCTTTTCCCGCATGGCTTGCCCAGAAATATATTGTCTGACTATATAGCCGAGCAAGGCGCGTCAACGGCGTCGCGAACACGGAGGGAGCGGGCATGCGAGCAATCAGGAAGACGGGGATCATCGTGGCAACCATGCTCGCAGCGCTTTCGACGCAGGCGGCCGACGCGGCTGACGTAAAGCGCACCCCCGCCGGTACCCTGAAGGACGGCACCGCGATCGAGGCGGTGACGCTGAGCAACGCGCACGGCGTGTCCGCGCGAATCCTGTCCTACGGCGCGACGCTGCAATCGTTGATGGGCCCCGACCGCAACGGCAAGATCGCCGACGTGGTGCTCGGCTATGACGACCTCGCCTCCTATGTCGATCATCCCAATTTCTTCGGCGTGACGGTTGGCCGCTTCGCCAACCGGATCGCGGATGGCCGCTTCACGCTCGACGGCAAGACCTACCAGCTTCCGCTCAACGACAAGACCAATACGCTGCACGGCGGCGGCAACGGCTTCGACAAGGTCGCCTGGACGATCGTCTCCGCCAAGAGTGGCCCGACCGCGACGCTGGTGCTTGGCCATCGCAGCCTCGACGGCGATTCGGGCTATCCCGGCACGCTCGACGTCACGGTAACGTACACGCTCGACGACGCCGGCAATCTCGGCATCAGCTATGACGCGAAGACCGACAAGCCGACGATCGTCAACATGACCAACCACGCGATCTTCGATCTGGGTGGCGAAGGATCGGCGGCGGGCACCTATGGCCACCGGCTGACGATCCCCGCCAAGGCGATCACCCCGGTCGGCGATACGCTGATCCCGACCGGCGCGCTGCAACCCGTCGCCGGCACCGTCTTCGATTTCCGCGGCGGCCGCATCGTCGGCGAGGGAATCCGCGACGGCCGCGACCAGCAGATCCGCTATGGCCATGGCTACGACCATAATTTCGCGCTCGACAAGGGCCTGACCGCGAAGCCGGAACTGGCCGCGCGGTTGGAGGATCCGCTGTCGGGTCGCGTGCTCGAGGTGCTGTCGACCGAGCCGGGCGTGCAATTCTATACCGGCAATTTCCTCGACGGCACGTTTGTCGGCAAGCAAGGCCATCTGTACCGGATGGGGGACGGCATCGCGCTGGAACCGCAGAAATTCCCCGACGCGCCGAACAAGCCGAGCTTCGTGTCGGCACGCGTCGATCCGGGCAAGCCCTATCATCACGCCATGATCTATCGCCTCTCCGTCGTCCGCTGATATCCGATCCCCAGAAAGCCCCTTTCGATGACCGACATGCCCAAACTCCGCAGCCGTGCGTGGTTCGACAACCCCGAGAATATCGACATGACGGCGCTCTATCTGGAGCGGTATCTGAACTTCGGGTTGAGCCTCGAGGAACTGCGCTCGGGCAAGCCGATCATCGGCATCGCGCAGACCGGCAGCGACCTGAGCCCCTGCAATCGCCACCACCTCGTGCTCGCCGAGCGTCTGCGCGAGGGCATCCGCGAGGCGGGCGGCATCGCGCTCGAATTCCCGGTCCATCCGATCCAGGAAACCGGCAAGCGCCCGACCGCTGGGCTCGACCGCAACCTCGCCTATCTCGCGCTGGTCGAGGTACTCTACGGCTATCCGCTCGACGGCGTCGTGTTGACGATCGGCTGCGACAAGACGACGCCCGCCTGCCTGATGGCGGCGGCGACCGTCAATATCCCGGCGATCGCGCTGTCGGTGGGGCCGATGCTCAACGGCTGGCACAAGGGCGAGCGGACCGGCTCGGGCACGATCGTGTGGAAGGCGCGCGAACTGCTCGCGACCGGCGCGATCGACGATGAGGGCTTCATCAAGCTCGTCGCCTCGTCGGCGCCGTCGACCGGCTATTGCAACACGATGGGCACCGCGACGACGATGAACAGCCTTGCCGAAGCGCTCGGCATGCAGCTGCCCGGATCGGCCGCGATCCCCGCGCCGTATCGCGACCGCCAGGAGGTCGCGTACAAGACCGGCAAGCGCATCGTCGCTATGGTCGAAGAAGATCTGAAGCCCTCCGACATCATGACCAAGGAGGCCTTCCACAACGCAATCGTCGTCAATTCGGCGATCGGCGGATCGACCAACGCGCCGATCCACCTTGCCGCAATCGCGCGCCACATCGGCGTCGACCTGCCGATCGACGACTGGCAGACGCACGGCCACAAGGTGCCGCTGATGGTCAACCTTCAGCCCGCTGGCGAGTATCTCGGCGAAGATTATTATCATGCGGGCG
This sequence comes from Sphingomonas sp. BK036, assembly GCF_004216825.1. NCBI lineage: Bacteria > Pseudomonadati > Pseudomonadota > Alphaproteobacteria > Sphingomonadales > Sphingomonadaceae > Sphingomonas > Sphingomonas sp. BK036. The sequence goes on from NZ_SGXR01000003.1 coordinate 104,537, forward strand.
GCGTCCCCGCGGTGGTGTCCGAGCTGATGAAGCAGGGGCTGATCCACGAGGACGCGATGACCGCGAACGGCAAGTCGATCGGCGACAATTGCCGGACCGCGACGATCGAGGACGAACGCGTCATCCGCCCGTTCGCGACGCCGTTGCTGGAGGATGCCGGCTTCATCGTCCTGCGCGGCAATCTGTTCGATTCGGCGATCATGAAGACCAGCGTGATCAGCCCCGAATTTCGCGCGCGTTATCTGTCCAACCCGGACGATCCCGAGGCGTTCGAGGGCCCCGCGGTCGTGTTCGACGGGCCGGAGGATTACCACCACCGGATCGACGATCCGTCGCTCGGCATCACCACGGACACGTTGCTGTTCATGCGCGGCGCCGGGCCGATCGGCTATCCGGGGGCCGCGGAGGTCGTCAACATGCGGCCGCCGGCGTATCTGATCCGCGAAGGCGTCCACGCCCTGCCCTGCATCGGCGACGGTCGCCAGTCGGGCACCTCCGGCTCGCCCTCGATCCTCAACGCCTCGCCCGAAGCCGCGGCGATGGGCGGTCTCGCACTCATCCGCACCGGCGACCGCGTCCGCATCGATCTCGGCAAGGGATCCGCCAACGTGTTGATCGCCGACGAAGACCTCGCCGAACGCCGCCGCGCGCTGACCGAAGCGGGGGGCTATGCCTTTCCGCGTTCGCAGACCCCGTGGCAGGAAATCCAGCGCGCTACCGTCGGCCAGATGGAAACCGGCGCGATCCTCGAAGGCGCCGAGAAGTATCAGCGGATCGCCCAGACGATGGGCCTGCCGCGCGACAACCACTGAGTACGCCCAGCGCGGTACGGATCCGTTCAGACCAGGAGCATCAATGACCCGATCCCTACCGCGCATCGCGGCGACGCTGTCCGCGCTGGTGCTTGCCCAGGCGGCAGTTGCGCAAACCGCGCGGTTCGACCGCTTCAGCTATGACGGGCGATCGCAGGAGCGCGTCGTCCTGGCGCCGAACCAATACCGCAATCCGATCCTGTCGGGCTATTACCCCGATCCGTCGGTGACGCGCGTCGGCGACGACTATTACCTCGTCAATTCGAGCTTCGCGCATTTTCCGGGCCTGCCGATCTTCAAATCGAAGGACTTGGTAAGCTGGGTCCAGATCGGCAACGCGATCTCGCGGCCGAGCCAGCTTGATCTTGCCGGGCGCGGGCTGTCGCAAGCGGTGTTCGCCCCCGACATCTCGTGGCACGCGGGCGTGTTCTACATCGTCAACACCTGCGTGCAGTGCAAAGGCAATTTCGTGATCACCGCGAAGGACGCGGCCGGGCCCTGGTCCGACCCGATCTGGCTGCCGTTCGAGGGGATTGATCCATCGATCTACTGGGAAGGCGACAAGGCCTATATCGTCAACAATCGCGCGCCCGACGAGCCGCCGCGCTATGACGGGCACAGGGCGATCTGGGTGCAGGAATATGACTGGCGCGCCGGCAAGATGGTCGGGCCGAGCACGCAGATCGTCAATGGCGGTGTCGACCTTGCGACCAAGCCGGTGTGGATCGAGGGGCCTCACCTGATCAGGCACGACGATTTCTATTACCTGATCGCGGCGGAGGGCGGCACCGGCGACAATCATTCCGAGGTCGTGTTCCGGTCGAAGAGCCTGACGGGGCCGTTCGTCCCCTACCCCGACAATCCGATCCTCACGCAGCGCGGGCTTGCCGCGGATCGCGCGAACCCGGTGACATCGGCCGGCCACGCCAAGTTCGTCCAGACGCAGAATGGCGATTGGTGGGCGACGTTTCTCGCGACGCGGCCCTATGCGCCCGAACGCTATGCGATCGGCCGCGAGACCTTCCTGCTGCCCGTGACCTGGTCCGATGGCTGGCCGCATATCTTGGCGCCGAAGACCCCGATCCCGTTCGCCCCCACCAAGCCCGAGCTGCCCGCACAGCCCCGGCCGACGACCCCCGTCACCGGCGATTTCGCGTATAGCGATGCGTTCGACGGCAAGAGCCTGGCGATGCAATGGATCGGTATCCGCGCGCCCGCCACGCCGTTCCATACGCTGGGTGCGGGTGGACTGACGCTGCGATCGCGCGCCGCGCTGGGCGATCGACAGGGCGTGCCGGCGTTCCTCGGCCGTCGCCAACAGCATCACATCGCGACGATCACGACGCGCGTGACGTTCGCGCCCCGGACCGATGGCGCCCGCGCGGGCCTTGCCGCGGTGCAGAACGACGAGTCATTCCTGTTCTTCGGGATCACGCGGATCGCGGGCAAGCCCGTCGTGGCACTGTATGCCCGCGACAAGGCGCAGGCCGATACGCTCGTCACGTCCGCGCCGGTGGATCCGTCGGGGCCGGTGACGCTGACGATCCGGGCGGACAAGGGCGTGATGGCGTTCGACTATCAGACGCGGGCCGGCCGCCGCACGCTGCTGTCGAACTTCGATGCGACGCTGCTGACCACCGCGCGCGCGGGTGGCTTTGTCGGGACGGTGGTCGGGCCCTATGTCTATGATCCGGCCGCCGGAACCTCATGAGGATGCGTGGCACGGGCGCTTGGCTGATAGCGGCGGCGCTGATCGCATCCCCGATGATCGCCGCGGCGCAGGCGTGGCAATCCGATCGCGGTGACGGGACCTTCGCCAACCCGCCGCTGAACGCCGATTATCCCGATCCCGACATCATCCGCGTCGGCGACGTCTTCTATTTCATCACGAGCACGTTTGCCGACGTGCCGGGGCTGACGATCCTGACCTCCCGGGATCTGGTGAACTGGCGGTTCGCGTCGCATGTCGTCGACACGCTGAGCGGCCGCCCGGAATATGACCTGCAGGCCGGCGGGTCGTACCGCCGCGGTATCTTCGCCCCCAGCCTGCGGCATCACGACGGGATGTTCTATGTCGCGGTCACGCCGGTCGGCGAGCCGACTCGGATCTACCGTGCCCGCGACGTCCGCGGGCCCTGGACGATGAACCGGCTGAGCGAGGCCGCGTTCGATCCGGGGCTGTTCTTCGACGATGACGGATCTGCCTATATCGCGACCGCGAGCAGCAGCGACGGGACCGAGACGCTTCTCAGCCTCGACCCAACGCTGCGGCGGATCACCGCCCGGCGCGTGATCCACTATAGCAAGGGCGCCGAAGGATCGAAGCTCGTCCGGCGCGGCAAATATTACTACCTGTTCAACGCGATCCCGCATCGGCTGGGGCTGACGGTGTCGCGCGCCACCGCGCTGGCCGGGCCGTGGGAGACGCGCAACCAGATCGACGACACCAGCGGCGGGCATCAGGGCGCGATCGTCGATCTCGCCGATGGCAGCGATTACGGGTTCGTGATGATCGACGCGGGCGCGATCGGGCGAACGACGAACATCAGCCCGATCCACTGGCGCGACGGTTGGCCGATCTGGGGCACGCCCGAGGCGCCGAACCGGGTCCCCGCCACCGCACGCAAGCCGATCCAGGGCATGCCTGTGGAAACGCCCGCCGCCTCCGACGATTTCGCGCAGACCAGGCTCGGCCTGCAATGGCAGTGGAATCACAACCCCCTCCCCGACCGCTGGTCGCTGACCGCCAGACCCGGCTTCCTGCGGCTGAATGCAGCGCCTGGCAGATCGGTCTGGACCGCACGCAACACGCTGCTCCAGAAGGGGCAGGCACCGTGGAGCCGTACCACGGTCCGGCTCGACGCCAGTCACATCGCGCACGGCGATCAATGCGGGGCGGGCGTCTTCGGCAAATATAGCGGCGGCATCGCGCTCGGCCGCGACGCGCAGGGACGACTGACGGTGTCGATGCGCATTATCGAGGATGTCGCCGGCCCTGCAAAGGCGACGATCCAGCGCATCGTCCGGGAGAGCCCAGTCGTGACCGTCCGCGGTACCCAGCTAACGCTGCGGACCGAGATGGATTTTGGCGATGACACCGGCGCAGTGGCGTACAGCACCGACGGCACGACGTTCACGCCGCTCGGCCCGCGCTTCCCGCTCGCTTTCGACTGGCAAACCGGCACGTTCCAGGGCCAGCAGTTCAGCCTATTCTGCTACAATCCGGCCGGTCGTGGCGGGTATCTCGACATCGACTCGGTTACGCTCGACGGTCGGGGAAAACAGTAGCCCTCCCCTGTCAGATCGTCGTGACGGACCCTCGGCACCGCTCGCTCTTCTTCTATGTCAGGGGCGGCAATCTGGTCCGACCCGGCAAGGCAGGCATCGGTAGAAAAGAGTTGCCGCGGACCTTTGTCGGAGTATAAAATTCGTGTGAGCGATACCATGGCGCTGCCGGTGTGCGATGCATGACGGAGTGCCGATAAGAATGGATCGCTCGAAACGCCTTCCCGCCGAACGTCGGGGCGGTGGGCGCGCAGGGGGAGAGTGAGGATGATAGGCTATCAATCGACGACCAGGGCTGCGTCGACCGTCCTGTCCGGGATCACCGCATCCTTCGTTACGATCGGTTTGGCCGCCGCGGCGGTCGCTGCGGCTCCGGACACCGCCCCCAGCCTGGACGGTCTGGTCGGCGATCACGGCGTCGTGCAGCGGGGCCAGCCGATCCTGCTGCGCGGGCGGAGCGTGCCGGGCCGGCCGGTCACCGCGCGGCTGAGCACGCGCACCGCGACCGCTACGGCGGATCGCAACGGTCGGTTTACGCTGCGCCTCGAACCGCTTGCCGCGGGCGGTCCCTACGACCTGACGTTGACGGCATCCGCCGGCGTGACGACCATCCGCGACCTGCTGATCGGCGACGTGTTCCTGTGTTCGGGCCAGAGCAACATGGAATTGCCCGTCAATGCCGCGCAGGACCTGATCCCCGATGCGCATCCAGCGCTCGACGACCAGCTCCGCCTCGTCACGATCGCCAAGGCGACCAGCGAGACTCCGCTCGCACGGTTCGCCGCGATGCCGCAGTGGGCGGCGGCCGGGCCGGATACGGTCCCGGGGTTCTCGGCGGCATGCTTCTACATGGTGCAGGCGCTCCGGCGGAGCGAGCGGGTACCGATCGGTGCAATCCACGCAAGCTGGGGCGGATCGCGGATCAGCGCATGGATGAGCGACACTGCGCTGCGATCCGCGGGGCTGGCGCGCGCGGCGGACCTGCTCGCGCTGCACGCGACGGATCCGGTCGCGGCCGAGCGCGGCGCGTCGACGATCTGGGAAGACTGGTGGCGACGCGGCACCGGCGATGCGCCGGGACGCGAGCCCTGGCAGCCCGACTCGACGATCGACTGGAAACCGGTGCCGCACATCGGCAATTTCGAGCAATGGGGCGTCCCCGCGCTCGCCGACTATAACGGGATGGTCTGGTATCAGCGCGTCGTGACGTTGACCGCGGAACAGGCGCGCGGCGCGGCGACGCTGGCGATCGGCGTGGTCGACGACGCGGATCGCACCTGGGTCAACGGGATCGGCGTCGGCGGCAACAGCAACGCCGGCCGCGCGCGCGTCTATCCGCTACCCGCGGGGCTGCTGAAGGCGGGGCGCAACGTCATCACCGTCAACGACGACGACGTCTATGCCTATGGCGGCATGACCGGGCCGGCGGCGGCGATGATGCTGACGCTGGCGGACGGTAGCGCGGTGCCGATCGGCGACGGCTGGCGCTACGCGATCGCAAAGCGCGTGGCGGGCAATGCCCCGCGGTCACCATGGGACGACATCAACGGCGCGGGCACGCTGTACAACGGGATGATCGCGCCGATCGGGGCGACCGCGCTCGCGGGGATCGCGTGGTACCAGGGCGAATCCGACACCGGGCTGCCCGGATACGAGACGCGGCTGACGGCGATGACGCGCGGCTGGCGCCAGCAGTTCGGCGGGCCGGCGATCCCGCTGGCGATCGCCCAGCTCGCCAATTACGGCACGCCGCCGATCGCGCCGGGCGAGAGCGGCTGGGCGGAGGTCCGCGAGGCGCAGCGGCTGATGGCCGCCCGCGACGGGCATGCCGGTGTCGCGGTGACGATCGACCTGGGCGATCCGCTCGACATCCATCCGGGCGAGAAGCATGCGGTGGGCCAGCGGCTCGCGCGCGTCCTGCGTCCTTTGGCGTATGGCGCGCGCGCGCCGGCCGGGCCGGGCATCGCATCGGCAAGCCGCATGCCCGATGGCAGCGTGACGCTGCGCTTCACCGGCGTGACCGGCGCGCTGCACGCGCAGGCCGCACGCGGGCCGATCGGGTTCGAACTCTGCGGGGCAGAGGTCGGCAGCTGCCGCTATGCCGACGGCATCGCGCAAGGCGACCGCGTGACGCTCGCCACGGACGGCAAGCCGGTTGTCCGAGTCCGCTATGGCTGGGCGGACAGCCCGGTGGTCAACCTGGCCGACGACGCACAGCTGCCGGTGGGGCCGTTCGAGATCGCGCTGCCCTGACGTGACACGAAGGAGAAACGCGATGCGTGCTGATCGTCCAGGCTGCCGGCGCATCACGCTGCCTGGAACACCCGCGGCAGTCGGATCCGCGCGGCGAGCAGTTGGACGACCTTGCAAAACACGCCGGTGTATCGGTAATGGTACCGCTACCGCCAATAACCGGCGGAGGAGAGGACTTTACCGATCTGCCGCATCGCGCGGTGACGTTGGCACGTCGACCAAAGCTACGTGACGGAGGCATGTCCGTGCCACCTGACCACCGATTTTTCGCCTGATACAGCCCTGCCGGAGATGTTGCCGTGACATTCGCTTTCGATACCCTCGACGCCCTTGGACCCGACTGGCGCACCGCGCGCTGGATCGGCCGGATCGACCGCGGCGAAGGCCCCACGCCCGTTATCGTCGCCGGCGGCATCGTGTTCGACATGAGCAAGGTCGCACCGACCGTCGCCGAACTCGTCGCGCGCGACCTGCTCGATCCGACTGCCGGCGAAGCGATCGGCGATCTCGATACGCTCGGCCTGTCGGTCGGCGGCGTGCCGCGGCTGCTCAGCCCGATCGATGTGCAGTGCGTCAAGGCTGCCGGCGTCACCTTCGCGGTATCCGCGCTCGAACGCGTGATCGAGGAACAGGCGCGCGGCGATGCGGGGGCGGCGACCGCGGTGCGCGCGCGGCTCGAGGACCGGATCGGCGGCGGACTGGCGCGCGTCGTGCCCGGCACGCCCGAGGCGGCGGCGCTGAAGACCGCGCTGATCGAGGAGGGACTCTGGTCGCAATATCTCGAGGTGGCGATCGGCCCGGATGCGGAGATCTTCACCAAGGCGCCGTCGCTGTCGACGGTCGGCTGGGGCGCGGACATCGGCGTGCGCTCCGATTCGACCTGGAACAACCCCGAGCCCGAGATCGTGCTGCTGGTGGCGCCCGATGCCCGCATCGTCGGCGCGACGATCGGCAACGACGTCAACCTGCGCGATTTCGAGGGGCGTTCCGCACTGCTGCTCGGCAAGGCGAAGGACAATAACGCGTCCTGCTCGCTCGGCGCGTTCATGCGCCTGTTCGACGACTCCTTCACGATCGACGATGTCCGCCGCGCCGAAGTCGCGCTGCGTATCGAGGGCACCGACGGCTATGTCCTCGACGGTGCCAGCTCGATGAGCCAGATCAGCCGCGATCCCGAGGAGCTCGTCCGACAGGCGCTGAGCGAGCACCAATATCCCGATGGGTTCGTCCTGTTTCTGGGCACGCTGTTCGCGCCGACCAAGGATCGCGACGATGTCGGTCGGGGCTTCACGCACAAGTCGGGCGATACCGTCGCGATCGCCGCGCCCGGGCTTGGCCGCCTCATCAACACCGTCACCACATCGAAGGCCGCAGCGCCCTGGGAGTTCGGCCTGGTAGCGCTGATGCGCAACCTCGCCGCACGCGGGCTGTTGTCGGCATGACCCATTCGGAGAACAGCGTGCTGCAGAAAACCGCCGGTCGCCACGAAGGCGCCGTCTACCCATCGCTCAGGAACAAGCGAGTCATCATCACCGGCGGCGGGTCGGGCATCGGTGCCGGGCTGGTTGAGGGATTCGTGGCGCAAGGCGCGCGGGTCGCGTTCGTCGACGTGGCGCAGGCCGACAGCATGGCGCTGGTCGAGCGCCTGTCCGCCGGGGCGGAGCATGCCCCGATCTTCCACCCGCTCGACCTGACCGACATCGACGCGCTGGACGTCACGTTCAAGACGATGATCGACCAGCTCGGTGGGGTCGACATCCTGCTGAACAACGCGGCCAATGACGACCGCCACACGATCGACGAGGTGACCCCGGCCTATTGGGATCAGCGGATGAACGTCAATCTGCGGCATCTGTTCTTCGCCGCGCAGGCGGTGGTGCCGTCGATGAAGGCAGCCGGTGGCGGCGCCATCGTCAATTTCGGATCGATCAGCTGGCACCTCGGCATGAAGGACCTGATCCTCTACCAGACCGCCAAGGCAGCGATCGAGGGGCTCACGCGCAGCCTGGCACGCGATCTCGGCCGCGACTGCATCCGCGTCAACGCGATCATCCCCGGCAACGTCCAGACGCCGCGCCAGGAGAAATGGTACACGCCCGAGGGCGAGGCCGCGATCGTCGACGCGCAATGCATCGACGGCCGGATCCAGCCGTCGGACATCGCCGCGATGGCGCTGTTTCTCGCGTCCGACGATGCGCGTATGTGCACGGGACATAATTATTGGGTGGATGCAGGATGGCGGTAATCGGCGATGTAACCGGTGGCGTGGAACGCGTGCTGGGCGTCGGCGCGATGCTGGGCGAAGGGCCGTTGTGGTTCGACGATGCGCTCTGGTTCGTCGACATCAAGCAGCACCGCGTCCACCGCTTCACGCCCGCGACCGGCGATCACGCGACATGGACCGCCCCCGCGCAGGTCGGCTGGGTCCAGCCGATGGCGGACGGCGGCATGCTCGCCGGATTGCAGACCGGGCTGCACCGGTTCGACCCCGCCGATGGCAGCTTCACGCACCTCCACGTCGTCGAGCCGGACTCGCCTGGCAACCGCCTGAACGATTCGACCGTCGATGCCGCGGGGCGGCTCTGGTTCGGGTCGATGGACGATGGCGAGAGCGCGGCGTCCGGGCTGATCTACCGCGCGGATGCGGATGGCGTGGCGCCGGTCGTCGACGGCATCGTGATCACCAACGGACCCGCCATCTCCACCGATGGCGCCACGCTGTATCACTGCGACACGCTGGCGGGCACGATCCACGCCTGCACGATCCGCGAGGATGGCAGCCTTGCCGACACGCGCATCTTCGCGGCGGTCGACGTCGCGACGCAGGGCTATCCCGACGGACCGATCGTCGATGCCGAGGGCCATGTCTGGGTGTCCTTCTATGGCGGCTGGTGCGTGCGACGCTATGCACCCGACGGGGAACAGGTCGCCGAGATCCGCCTGCCCGTCTCCAACGTCACCAAGATCGCGATCGGTGGCCCCAATGGCCGCACCGCCTATGCGACCACGGCGGCCAAGGGCCTGTCGGACGAGCACCGTGCGCTCCAGCCCTATGCGGGCGACGTGTTCGCGTTCGATGCGGGGGTGGCAGGCCAGCCGGCGCACCGTGTCGCGACGATAGCGGGCCGCCGCATCGCCTGACCGAAACGGCGCCGTCGAACGAAAAAGGGCACCGCGGATCGATCCGCGGTGCCCTTTTTCGTTTGGCCCTATCCGATCCTCCCCCGCCAGGGGGAGGTGGCACCGAAGGTGGCGGAGGGGGAGGACACCGAACGGCTGTCGCCCTTCCCTCCCCCTCCGTCTGGCAAGTGCCAGCCACCTCCCCCTTGCGGGGGAGGAGCGACGATCAGCCGGTCATGTCCTCGAGTTCGCGACCGCGCGTTTCGTTGACCAGCGCCTTCACGAAGAAGAACGAGATCGCGGCGAAGAACGCGTAGCCGGCATAGGTCACCGCCAGGCCGGGCGACAGCGCGAGTGCAGGGAAGCTGACCGAGATCGCGGCGTTGGCGATCCACTGCGCGAAGCCGGATACCGCCAGACCCGATCCGCGGATCTGGTTCGGGAACATCTCGCCGAGCATCACCCACATCACCGGGCCCCAGCTCGCGTTGAAGAAGATGACGTACAGGTTGGCCGCGACCAGCGCGATCATGCCGTTATGGCCGGGCAGCGACACCGCGCCGTCCGCCCCCGTCACCGCGGTCGAGAACGCATAGGCGACCACGGCCAGCGTGACGGCCATGCCCGCCGAGCCGACCAGCAGCAGCGGCTTGCGACCGATCCGGTCGACGGTCGCGATCGTGAACAGGCAGGCGGCGATCGACAGGACACCCGACAGGATGTTGATCTGCAGCGCGTTGTCTTCGGTGAAGCCGACCGCTTCCCACAGCACGGCACCGTAATAGAAGACGACGTTGATGCCGACGAGCTGCTGGAACACGGCGAGGCCGATGCCGGCCCACAAAATCGGCCGGATCTTGCCCGTGGTCTTGTCGACCAGGTCGCTGAGCTTGGGCTTGTGATGATCGGCGGCGAGCGAATTGCGGATCTCGACGACCTTGCGGTCCGCCTCGGCGGTACCGAACAGCCGCGTGAGCACGACATGCGCCTCGGCTTCGCGGCCCTTGGCGACCAGGAAGCGCGGGCTTTCCGGGATCACGAGCAGCGCGAGGAAATAGATCGCGGCCGGGATCGCCTGCAGCCAGAACATCCAGCGCCAGGCGGGATAGCCGAGCCAGAAATCGGCGGTCGAGCCGCCGGCATAGCGCGCGAGCGCGAAGTTGGCGACGAACGCACCGGTCAGGCCGGAGATGATCATGACCTGCTGGACGCTCGACAGGCGGCCGCGGATCGACGCCGGCGTGACCTCCGAGATGTAGACCGGCGAGATGACGCTGGCCGCGCCGACGCCCAGGCCGCCGATGATGCGCGCGAAGATGAAGATACCGGAGCCAGTCGCAGCCCCGGCCAGCAGCGCGCTGAACAGGAACAGCGCGGCGGCGAGCATCATGACGTTGCGACGGCCGATCGCGTCGGCCATCCGCCCGGCGCCGAACGCACCGACCGCCGAGCCGACGAGGATCGCGCCGACATTGACGCCGATCCCGAGCCGACCGAGGCCGAAGGCGGCTTCGAGACCCTTTTGCGTGCCGTTGATGACACCCGAGTCATAGCCGAACATGAACCCGCCGATCGTCGCCACCGCGACGATCGCGGCGATGAAGCCGTGGTTGACCGCGGCGTTCCCCTGCAATCCCGCTCCCGGATCTCCACTGTGCATATTCGCCATGTTGTTCCTCTCCTGTGCGCCGACCGTTGCGGCCTGGTGTCGTCTGTCTTGGTTTTGGTAGTCGAAGCGGTCAGTGATTATGGCGCGGCGTGCGCGCCGCAATGCCGCGATATTTGACCGCGAAATCGAGCACCGCGCCATCGGCGAGCTGTCCGGTCTTTTCGCGGTACAGCTCCTCCCAAGGCGTATTGCTCGGCGGTATCGGCGGCGCCGGTTCGCCGCGCCGCCGCGCGATCTCGTCCGCGTCGACCAGCGCGTCGCACCGCCCCGCCTTGAGGTCGATGCGGATGATGTCGCCGGTCCGCAGCCAGGACAGGCCGCCGCCGACCGCGCTCTCCGGGCTGGCGTTCAGGATCGACGGGCTGTCCGACGTGCCCGACTGGCGCCCGTCGCCGAGCGTCGGCAGCGTCATGATGCCGCGCTGGATCAGATGATCGGGCGGCTGCATGTTGACGACCTCCGCCGAGCCGGGCCAGCCGATCGGCCCCGCCCCGCGGATGACGAGCATGCAATCCTCGTCGATGTCGAGCGCGGGATCGTTGATCCGGTGATGATAATCGTCCGACCCTTCGAACACGATCGCACGCGATTCGAACACGTCCTCGGCGCCGGTGCGCTCCAGATAGCGCGCGCGGAACGCGGGCGAGATCACGCTGGTCTTCATGATCGCGACGTCGAACAAATTGCCCGAGAGCACGAGGAAGCCCGCCTGTTCCTTCAGCGGCGTGTCATAGGCGCGGATCACCTCGCGGTCGGTGGCGACTCGGCCGGTGATGTTCTCGGCCAGCGTCCGGCCGGTCACGGTCAGGCAATCGCCGTCGAGCCGGCCCGCCGCGAGCAACTCGCTCAGCACCGCGGGCACGCCACCGGCCCGGTGGAACCGCTCGCCTAGGAAGCGCCCGGCGGGCTGCACGTCGACCAGCAACGGCAGGTCGTAGCCGTAGTCTGACCAGTCGGCGGCGGTGATCTCGATTCCCGCATGCTTGGCCATCGCATGGATGTGCGGCTGCGCGTTCGACGATCCGCCGATCGCGGTGACGACCCGGATCGCGTTGAGGAAACTCTCGCGGCTGAGGATCCGCGAGGGGCGCAGGTCCTCATACGCCATGTCGACGATCCGCCGCCCGGTCTCATACGCGAACTGGCCGCGTTCGCGGTACGGCGCGGGGATCGCCGCGCAGCCGGTGAGCGACAGCCCAAGCGCCTCGGCGACCGCGTTCATGGTCGAGGCGGTGCCCATCGTGTTGCAATGGCCGGCCGACGGCGCGCTGTCGGTGGCGCGCTGGAGAAACTCCTCCTCGTCGATCTCACCCGCCGCGAGCTTGCGCCGCGATCGCCAGATGACGGTGCCCGACCCGACCAGCTCGCCCTCGTGCCAGCCATCGAGCATAGGCCCGCCCGACAGCACGATCGCGGGGATATCCACGGTCGATGCCGCCATGATCCCCGACGGCGTGGTCTTGTCGCAGCCGGTGGTGAGCACGACCGCGTCGATCGGATAGCCGTACAACGTCTCGACGAGGCCGAGATAAGCAAGGTTGCGATCGAGCGCGGCGGTCGGCCGGCGGCAATTCTCGAAGATCGGATGGACGGGGAATTCCATCGCGATCCCGCCTGCGTCGCGGATGCCGTCGCGGACGCGGCGTGCGAGATCGAGGTGGATGCGGTTGCACGGCGACAGATCGCTGCCGGTCTGCGCGATGCCGATGATCGGCCGTCCCGAGCGGAGTTCCGCCGGGGTAAGACCGTAGTTCATGAATCGCTCGAGATAGAGCGCGGTCATGTCCGAGCGCGCGGGGTCCGCGAACCAGTCACGCGATCGGAAGGGCCGAACCGGTTGCCGTTGCACGCGAAACTCTCCTGCTGGGCCGTCGCCGATCAGTCGGCGCACGTTAATACTGGTATCGCTACCATCTTCACTGCCGACGTCAAGCGCGCTACGTCGGCATCGAGCATCGGTCTATCGCGCTTTTCGGACGCGGATCACGCCTGGTCCGCGCGCGGCCGCCGCCGCGGTGCGGCGTCCGACTGGCGACGGATCAGCGTGTAATCGAGCAGCCGGTGGCGATCGGCGGTCGCAACGCTGGCCGGGCGACGAATCGCGGCGACGAGCATCTCGACCGCGATTCGCGCCATGTCCGCGATCGGCTGATAGACCGTCGTGAGTTCGGGCCAGATCGCGGTCGACATGATCGTGTCGTCGAACCCGCACACGGTCAGGTCGCCCGGAACGTCGAGCCCGCGGCGATGCGCGACCGCGACGGTGGCGGCGGCCATGTCGTCGTTGGATGAGAAGATCGCGGTCGGCGGCTCGGGCAGCGCGAGCAGCGCCTCGGCAGCGTCGAGCCCCGACCGGTAGGTGTAGAGCCCGGGCTGGATCAGCGTCTCGTCGACCGCGATCCCCGCTTCCTGCAACGCGGCGCCATAGCCTTCGAGGCGACGCGCGCTGGCCGACAAATTGGGATTGCCGGTGATGAAGCCGATCCGGCGATGGCCGAGCGCCATGATGTGGCGGGTCATCGTCAGCGCCGCCTCGCGGTCGTCGATCCGGACCGCCAGGACATCGTCGGATGGCCGGCCGCTGGCGACCGACACCGTCGGGATCCGCGCCTCGGCGAGCAGGTCGAGGATCGCCTCGGCCTCGCACAAGGGCGGCGGCAGGACGATACCGTCGATCCCGCCGGCGATCAGATGCCGAGTCACCTCGAGCTCATGCTCGCCCAGGTCGCATTTCTCGACGATGATCTGGACATCGCTGCGCGCCGCCTGATCGAGACTGCCGAGCAGGAACTCGCTGAGAAAGCCCGCGCTCGGGTTGCTGTAGAGCAGGCCGATCCGAGTCTGCCCTGCCCCGGCGAGGCTGCGCGCGGCGGGGTTGGGCGCATAGTTCAACGCGGTGATCGCGGCGTTCACCGCGTCGCGCGTGACCGGACGGACGTTGCTTTCGCCATTGATGACGCGTGACACCGTCATCGGTGAAACGCCGGCGCGACGCGCCACGTCGCTGATCGTGGGTGCGCCGCCCGCGCGACGTGACGGCCTGATCGTGGGAGGGGGAATGGTGTCCATCTGGCGTAGCGTTAGCGCAACCGCCCGTCGCAGGAAATGGCCCTCGGCGTTCGACCCTCGTTGGACTGTCGCGACCGGCATTCCCTACACGCGACGGCGGCAGCGATCCGCGGCAACGCAACCATCAAAGTCCACTTGCCCAGCCCGAACGGGCTGTTATGGTAGCGCTATTTCCGCCATAAGGCGGATGGCAGATCTCGCAGAAGATCGCCCACATTAGGAAGGATCGAACGGTCATGCAGCTTCGTCTACCCACCCTCGCCGCGAGCTTGCCACTGCTGCTCGCCGGCAGCGTCGCGCTGGCGCAGACCGCCGCGCCCACCGCCCCGTCCGCGCCAGGGACTGCGAAGAGCGAGCCGCGCAGCCCCGACGGCAAGCGCTATCTGTCGCAGCCGCTGGTCAGCAGCATCTATACCGCCGATCCGTCGGCGCACGTGTTCAACGGCAAGATCTACGTCTATCCCAGCCATGACATCGATGCGGGCATCGGCGACGACGATCTCGGCAACCAATATGCGATGCGCGACTACCGCGTCCTGAGCATGGACCGCATCGGCGGCCCGGTGAAGGTCAATGGCGTCGCGCTCGACGTGAAGGACGTGCCCTGGGCATCGAAGCAGATGTGGGCGCCCGATGCCGCCTACAAGAACGGCACCTATTTCCTGTACTTCCCGGTCCGCGACAAGCAGCTCGACAAGAACGGCCTCGGCACGTTCCGGATCGGCGTCGCGACCTCGAAAAGCCCGACCGGCCCGTTCAAGGCCGATCCCAAGCCGATCGCCGGCAGTTTCTCGATGGATCCGGCGGTATTCACCGATACGACCGGCACCAGCTACATGTATTTCGGCGGTATCTGGGGCGGCCAGCTCCAGCGCTGGAAGGACGGCAAGTTCGACGCCAACGGCTCGGACACGGACCTCGGCAAGGACGACCAGCCCGCGCTGTCGGGCAAGATCGCCAAGCTCAACCCCGACATGAAGAGCTTTGCCGAGACGCCGCGCGACGTCCAGATCCTCGACGAGGCCGGCAAGCCCGTCCTCGGCGGCGACCATGAGAAGCGCTTCTTCGAGGCATCCTGGGTCTTCAAGCGCGGCGGCACATATTACTATACCTACTCGACCGGCGACACGCACTTCCTGAACTATGCGACCGGCGACAACCCCTATGGCCCGTTCACCTATCGGGGCCATATCCTGAAGCCGGTGCAGGGCTGGACGAGCCACCATTCGATCGTCGAATGGAACAAGAAATGGTGGCTGTTCTATGCGGACACGCAGCTGAGCAACAAAAACCACCTCCGCAACGTCAAGGTGACCGAGCTCAAGTTCGCCGCCGACGGTTCGATCCCGACCATCGATCCGTTCGTCAACTGATGTTCCTGGGAATCGATATCGGCACCTCGGGTGTCAAGGCGGTGGTGCTCGACTCGCATGGCAGCGTGGTCGGCCAGGGCACGGCCGCACTGACCGTGCAGCGGCCGCACCCGCTCTGGTCCGAACAGGATCCCGATGCGTGGTGGCAGGCGACCACCGCGGCGGTCCAGGCGATCGACCCGAGCGTCCGCCGCGCGGTGCGCGGTGTCGGCCTCGCAGGCCAGATGCACGGCGCGACGCTGCTGGATGCCGACGACCGTCCGCTGCGCCCGGCAATCCTGTGGAACGATGGCCGCAGCTTTGCACAATGCGCCGCGCTGGAGCGTGCCGTTCCCGACCTGCGCGCGATTGCGGGCAACATCGCGATGCCAGGCTTCACCGCGCCGAAACTGCTGTGGGTGCGCGAGCATGAACCGGACGTCTTCGCGAAGATCGCCACCGTGCTGCTGCCCAAGGATTATGTCAGGTTGCTGATGACCGGCGACAAGGCCTCGGACCTGTCCGACAGCGCGGGCACTTTGTGGCTCGACGTCGGTGGCCGCTGCTGGAGCGACGCGCTGCTCGGCGCGTGCGGACTGACACAGGCGCAGATGCCGCGGCTGTACGAGGGCACGCAGATCACCGGCACGCTGACCGCCGCGGTCGCCGAGCTCTGGGGGATGCGGCAGGTGCCGGTCGCGGCGGGCGGCGGCGACAATGCGGCGGGCGCGGTCGGTGTCGGCGTGGTCGCGGACGGCGATGCGTTGCTGTCGCTCGGCACGTCGGGGGTGATCTTCGTCGCGACCAGCGACTTCCGCCCCAATCCCGATCGCGCGGTCCATGCCTTCTGCCATGCGCTGCCGGGGCTGTGGCACCAGATGTCGGTGCACCTGTCGGCCGCGTCGTGCATCGACTGGGTCGCGCGGATCACCGGTGCCGCCGGCGCCGCCGACCTGTTCGCACGGGCAGAAGCCGCCGGCCCCGCCAGCGGCCCCGAACTCTTCCTCCCCTATCTGTCGGGTGAGCGCACGCCGCACAACGACCCCGAAGTTCGCGGTGCGTTCCTCCGTCTCGACAACGACACCGATGCCGGTCGCCTGTCGCAGGCAGTGCTCGAAGGCGTCGCGTTCGCGCTCGCCGACGGTCTCGACGTGCTGCGCGAGGCGGGCACCGTCGTCGAGCGGCTCGCGGTCATCGGCGGCGGCGCACGCTCTCGCTATTGGGGCGAGGTGATCGCGGCGGCGATGGAGGTCGAACTCGTCTATCTCCAGGGCGGCGAAGTCGGCCCCGCGCTGGGCGCCGCACGGCTTGCCCAGCTCGGCGTCGACGGCGGCGACCCCGCCGGCGTCTGCGTCACGCCCCCCGTCTCGCACAGCATCGTCCCCGACCCTGCCCTCGTCTCGGCGCTCGCCGAAAAGAAGGCCGCGTTCCGCCAAGCCTATTCCCGCATCACTCCAAAATCGTAGGAATCCCGATGTCCGACTTCTTCGCCGATATCCCCCAGATCAAATATGAGGGCCCCGACAGCACCAACGAGCTGGCCTATCGCTTCTACGACAAGGACAAGATGCTCCTTGGCAAGCGGATGGAGGATCATCTCCGGTTCGCCGCGTGTTTCTGGCATACCTTCTGCTGGCCCGGCTCCGACGTGTTCGGCGGCGGCACGTTCGATCGGCCCTGGCATCGCGGTGCCAATGACAGCGCCGCCGCGGCGATGAAGCGCGAGGTCGCGTTCGACTTCTTCAAGACGCTCGACGTGCCCTATTACTGCTTCCACGACGTCGACGTGATGGCCGACGCCGCCAACATCACCGAGCATCGCAAATTCTTCGCCGAAGCGGTCGACCATCTCGAGCAGCTCCAGGCCAGCTCGGGTCGCAAGCTCCTCTGGGGCACCGCCAACCTGTTCAGCCACCCGCGCTTCGCAGCCGGCGGCGCGACCAATCCGGATCCGGAAGTGTTCGCGTTCGGCGCGATGCAGGTGCGCGACGCGCTCGAGGCGACGCACCGGCTGGGTGGCCAGAACTATGTGCTGTGGGGCGGTCGCGAAGGCTATGAGACGCTGCTCAACACCGACATGAAGCGCGAGCTCGACAATTTCGGCCGCTTCCTGAGCCTGGTCGTCGAGCACAAGCACAAGATCGGCTTCACGGGCACGATCCTGATCGAGCCGAAGCCGTTCGAGCCGACCAAGCACCAGTACGACTTCGACACCGCGACGGTGTACGGTTTCCTCAAGCGCTATGGCCTGGAGAACGAGGTCAAGGTGAACATCGAGGCGAACCATGCGACGCTGGCCAGCCACACCTTCGAGCACGAGATTGCGACCGCGGCGGCGCTCGGGATCTTCGGGTCGATCGATGCCAATCGCGGCGATCCGCAGAATGGCTGGGATACGGATCAATTCCCCAACTCGGTCGAGGAACTGACGCTCGCCAATCTCGAGATCATCCGCGCAGGCGGGTTCACGACCGGCGGCTTCAACTTCGACGCCAAGGTGCGGCGCCAGAGCATGGACCCGGCGGACCTGTTCTATGGCCATGTCGGCGCGATCGACGTCGTCGCGAAGGGCCTGCTGAACGCGGCCAAGCTGATCGAGGACGGCCGGATCGATGCGATCAAGGCCAAGCGCTATGCGGGCTGGGACGGCGAGTTCGGCGGCGCGATCGGCGGGCTGGACCTTGCCGGCATCGCCGACCTGGCGGTCGAGCGCGGCATCGATCCGAAGCCGGTTTCGGGCCAGCAGGAGCGGATCGAAAACCTGATCAACCGCGTGCTGTGATCGGCTGACGATCGGTCCCGTCGAGCGTCGCGCGCGCCGCTCGACGGGACACTGAAACGGCAATCAGGAGAGCGACGGAGCGAACCGCAGGATGATCGCCGTGCCGCGATCGACATCGACGAACCCGACGGTGGCGTTCAGCCGAGTCGCGGCCGAGCGGACGATCGCCAGACCAAGCCCACTCCCCTCCGGGCTGTTCGCGGGGCCCAGCCGGACGAAGCGGTCGAACGCCTTTTCGCGGTAAGCCGGTATGATCCCCGGGCCGTCATCGGCGACGACGACCGCGATCCGCGCGTCGTCGGCCTGCAACGAGACCGACACCGTCCCGCCGCGCCGGTTGTAGCGAATACCGTTGTCGATCAGGTTCGACAGGATCTCGAAGATCAGCGTGCGGTGGCCCGCCACGGTGTAGCGCGTCTCCGCATCCCCCTCGAGGATCAGGTCGACGCCGGCGCGGATCGCCTGGTTGATCTGCCGCGCGATGACCGCGGCGGCGACCTCGCGCAGGTCGACCGTCTCGAGCGGCGCGGAGACGCCCGCTTCCTCGGCGCGGGCGAGCGCGAGCAGCTGCGTCACGAGGCGTTCGAGCCGGACCGCGACATCGGCGATCTCGTCGAGTGCGTCGCGGCGTTCGGCCTCCGATCCCCGGCGGGCGAGCGCCACCTGGACCTTCAGGACGGACAGCGGCGTGCGCATCTGGTGCGAGGCGTCGGCGGTGAAGCGGCGGACGCCGACGGTGGCGGTGTCGAGCTGCGCGAGGAGACGGTCGAACGCGCCGGCGAGCGGGCGGAGTTCGCTGGGCAGCGGACCAGTGTCGAGCGGCGAGAAATCGGGCCTAGCGCGCTTGTCCCTCGCCTCCACCGCGCCGCGCAGGCGTGAGAGCGGGCGCAACGACCAGCCGAGCGCAGGCCGGAGCAACAGCGCGGCGGCGCCTACCAGCACGCATTCGCCGATCAGCAGCGCGAGCATCAGCCGGCGGGTGAGCGCACCGCGATTGTCGAGCGTCTCGGCGATCTGGACGATGACGGGCTTGTCGATGCGCGGCAGCGACCGGCGCACCTCGGCGATGCGGATCGGCTGGTCGCGGTAGCGGGCGAAGCGGTAGCGCGGCACGTCGACCGCGAGCGTCGCGGGATCGGGCGCAGGCAGGTCCGCATAGCCGGTCAGCAGATCGCCGCCGACCGCGACCCGGTAATAGACATTGTCGCGTTCGGTGTTCTCCAGCATCCCGAACGCGGCGGCGGGCAGGTCCAGCGTCACTTCGCCGCGTTCGACCTGCACCGTCTCCGCGATCGCGCCGAGCGCGCCAGCGAGCACGCGGTCGTTGGTGCGGCGGACGACGTCGGCGATCAGCGCGGCGCCGACCACGCCGATCAGGATCGCCGCGGCCAGCAACGGCCCGAGCACCGCGACCAGCAGCCGCGTTCGCAGCGCCGGGGCACCCCGATCGGTGACAACGGTCTCAGCCGGCATCGAGCATGTAGCCGACGCCGCGGACGGTGCGGATGCCGGGACCGTCGGGCGCGAGCTTGGTCCGCAGGCGCGTGACATGCACCTCGATCGCGTTGCCGCCGACGGGTTCGTCGAAGCCGAACACCTCGCCGATCAGCAATTCGCGCGGCACGACCCGGCCGGCGCGCGTCGCCAACGCCTCCAGCACCGCGCGTTCGCGGCGACGCAGGTCGAGCGCGCGGCCGGCAATGTCCGCGTCGCCGGTCGATCGGTTGATGGTCAGCGTGCCGACGCTGAGCATCGGCAGCGGATCGCCGCCGCGTCGCCGGCCGAGCGCCCGCACCCGCGCCTCGAGCTCCTCGGGCTCGAACGGCTTGCGTAGATAATCGTCGGCGCCGAGATCGAGCCCGCGCACCCGGTCGTCGAGCGCGTCGCGTGCGGTCAGCATCAGCACGGGGACCCGCTCGCCGCGACGCCGCAGCGTCTCCAGCACGGTGAAGCCGTCGATCCCGGGAAGCCCGACATCGAGGATCACCAGCGCATAGGGTTCGCCCGCGACCACCGCCAGCGCATCCTCGCCGGTCGCGACATGATCGACCGCGTTGCCGCCCGCGCGCAGCAACGCCGCGATGCTGCGCGCGAGCGCGGCGTCGTCCTCGATCACCAGGATGCGCATGAAAACCCGTGAAAGGTTGGTGACAGCTTCGGTTCGTACTCCACGAATGCAGTCTATCCGAACACAGAGACGGAAGGCGAGGAGAGTGATGATGGCCCGAATTTTTCTGAGGATTGCAGTGTTGGCCACGACGGTCGCCGCGACTCCGCTCGTGGCGCAGCGTCCCGCCAACTATCCGCGCTCCTATGATCAGATCATCAGCGATGCGCGCGCCGAGCGGCAGGTGCGGATCTACGGCAATGCCGATCGCGCCGAGTTGCTGCCGGTGGTCGCTGCGTTCCGGAATCGCTATCCGGGGATCACCGTCCTGTACGCCGATCTTGGCTCGACCGAGATGTATCGCCGCTTCGTCGCGGAAACTCGCGCCAAGCGGCGGTCCGCGGATCTCGTCTGGTCGTCGGCGATGGATTTGCAGGTCAAGCTGATCAACGACGGCTTCGCGCAAGGCTATGCCAGCCCCGAAAAGCCGGCGCTGCCGCCGGTATCGGTGTGGAAGAACATGGGCTTCGGCGTCACCGCCGAGCCGATCGGGATCGTCTACAACACGCGGCTGATCCCCGCCGCGCGCGTACCCCGGACGCATGCCGCGCTCGAGGCGATGCTGCGGCAGAACGGGCGCGCGTTCGCCGGCAAGGTGACGACGTTCGACCCCGCGCGCTCGAACACCGGCTATCTGTACCTGACGCAGGACATGGCGACGACGCGCGACACGCGCTCGCTGCTGGAGGCGATCGCCGCGACGAAGCCGGTCCTGTCGCTCACCACCGAGCCGATGCTCCGCGGTGTCGCCGAGGGGCGGCAGGCGATCGCGTACAACGTCATCGGCTCCTATGCGCTCGAACGCGCGCGCACCGACCGCCGCATCGGCGTAGTGTTTCCGCAGGACTATACGCTGGTCACGTCGCGGATCGCGTTCATCGCGCGCGAGGCCGCGCACCCGGCGGCGGCGAAACTCTTCCTCGATTTCCTGCTGTCGCGCGAGGGGCAGTCGCTGCTCGCCAGGCGCAGCCTGTGGCCGGTCCGCACCGATGTCGCGGCACGCCGTCTTCCCACCGCACAGGCCCGGCCGATCCGTGTCGGCCCGCAACTTCTCGTCAACCTCGACCGCGTCAAGCGCCAGCGTTTCCTGCGCGACTGGACCGCGATTCTCGCCACCGGAGCCAAAGCCCAATGACCCTTTTCCGTACCGGGTGCGCCGCACTCGCCTTGATTGCAGCAACCCCGGCGCTGGCGCAGACTCCGAGCGACGCCGACCTCGCCACGCTGGTCCGCGCGCAGGCGGCCGAGATCGCGGCGCTCAAATCGCGGCTCGACCGGCTTGAGAATGCCACGGCCGTCGCGCAGGCGTCCGCGCCGGTCGCGCCCATCCAGGTGGCACCGCAGGCCGTCGCGCAGAACAACGAGCCACGCCGCACGGTCCCGTTCGCGCCGCAGCTTGCGCCGCCAGGGCCGGCCGATCGCAGCGTCGCGCAAGCCTTGGCCGCGCGCGACAATCCGTCGGGCGTGACGACCGAATGGGGCGCCGGCCTGCCCGTCTTCCACTCGGCCGACGGCGTGTACACGTTCAAGCCGCGCGGCCGCATCCTGACCGATGTCAGCTCGAGCTTCGGCTCCAAATATGACGGCCGCAACATTACGACGACGGGGATGCGCGCGCTGCGCCTCGGCCTCGAAGGCGGCGTCGGCACGCATTTCTTCTACCAGTTCGAGAGCGATTTCTCGGAGAACGAGGTCGACGTCGTCACCGCGTTCGTCGGCTGGCGCAACAAGATCAAGCCGGGCCTCGATTACGACGTCCGCGCCGGGCATCTGTTTAACGATCGCGGGTTCGAAGGCTCGACGGGGTCGGATTCGACACCGTTCCTCGAGCGTACGACGGTCGCCACCGCGATCATCCCGCAGCGCGGCTTCTACGGCATCGGCGTGATGCCGCGCGTGTTCTGGAAGACGGGCCATGCGTCGCTCACCGTCACCGGCGACCGGATCGACGGGACGCAGACCGTCGGCGACAGCCGCACCGTGCTCGGCCGCGCGCACTGGAACCCGATCAAGTCGGATACCGGCGTGCTCCACATCGGCGCCTGGGGCTTCGACGAGTCGCTGTCGTCGGTCGCGGGGACGCTCACGCGCAACACGGTGATCGGCGGCCGCTTCAACGGCGCGCTGCGCGTGTCGAGCGGGCCGCTGACCGGCGGCACCGGCACGACCGGCTACGGCGTCGAGCTCGGCGGCTATCGCGGGCCGTTGTGGGTGATGGGCGAAGCGGGCCGCCGCAACGCGCGGCTCGACGGCGGGCGTCCCGATTTCGTCAGCAAGGCGTGGAGCGTGTCGGGCGGTCTGTTCCTGACCGGCGACCTGCCGCCATACAACCCGCGCCTCGGCAGCTTCGGCCAGCCCAAGGTGTTGAAGCCCACCTTCGACGGCGGCGTCGGCGCGATCGAACTGACGGCGCGCTACGAAAGCCTCGATTACACCGACCTGCTGACCGGCGGCGAAGGCTGGGCGGCGACCGTCGGCGTCAACTGGTACCTCAACAGCTTCACCCGCTTCCAGGTGAACGCGATCCAGTGGGACACCGACAACCGCTCGGGCACGTTCACCGGCAACGACAGCGGCCAGACGCTCAGCGCCCGCGTCGGCGTCACCTTCTGATGCGGCGCGCCGTCTCCGGTCTCGACCGTCCCGTCATCCTGACGAAAGTCAGGATCCAGGGTTACGGCATGCTGCCCTGCTTGGCTCTGGATCCTGACTTTCGTCAGAATGACGGTGGTTTTGCTACCACCGCCCCCACCCCCCTTTTTCACGCCCTTTCCTAGGACGATGCGATGAACCTTGCCCTGCTTGGCTTCCTGATGGTGGCCACGTTCATGACGTTGATCATGACCAAGAAGATGACGCCTTTGGTCGCGCTCATCGTGATCCCGTCGATCTTCGGCGTGTTCGCCGGCGAGGCCGCGGGTCTCGGCCCGATGATGATCGACGGGATCAAGAACCTCGCGCCGACCGGCGTGATGCTGCTGTTCGCGATCCTGTTCTTCTCGACAATGACGGATACAGGGCTCTTCGATCCGCTGGTCGGGCGGCTGATCCGGATGGTCCACGGCGATCCGATGCGGATCCTGATCGGGACGGTCGTGCTCTGCGCGCTCGTCAGCCTCGATGGCGACGGGTCGACCACCTACATCATCACGATCGCCGCGCTGTTGCCGCTCTACAAGCGGTTCAACATGAACCGGCTGTACCTCGTCTGCCTGTTGATGACGACGAGCGGCATCATGAACCTGACGCCGTGGGGTGGGCCGACCGCGCGTGCCGCAAGCGCGCTTAAGATCGATCCGGCGACTTTGTTCCTGCCATTGATCCCCGGCATGATCGCCGGCCTCGCCTTCCTGATCGGTCTCGCGGTGTATTTCGGGCGCAAGGAACGCGCGCGGATGGGTGAAGCGGGTATCACTGCGGACACCGAGTTCACCGGCATGGCGGTCTCGCAATATCCCGAGGCACGCCGTCCCAAGCTGATCTGGTTCAACGCCGCGCTGGTCATCACGCTGCTGACGCTGCTCGTCTGGGGCATCCTGCCGCTGTCGGTGCTGATGATGCTGGCCTTCGCGATCGCGATGATCGTCAACTATCCCGGCGTCGCCGACCAGAAGGAGCGCATCTCCGCGCATGCCGGCAACGTGCTGGCGGTCGTCTCGCTGATCTTCGCCGCGGGCATCTTTACCGGGATCCTCGGCGGCACCGGCATGGTCGAGGCGATGAGCAAGGCCGTGGTCGGCGTGATCCCGCCCGCGCTCGGGCCGTACATGGCGCCGATCACCGCGCTACTGAGCATGCCGTTCACCTTCTTCATCTCGAACGATGCGTTCTATTTCGGGATGCTGCCGATCCTCGCCGAGGCCGGCGCGCATTACGGCGTGTCGCCCGAGGCGATCGCGCGCGCGTCGCTGATGGGCCAGCCGGTCCATCTGCTCAGCCCGCTGGTGCCGTCGACCTATCTGCTCGTCAGCCTGGTCGGGATCGACCTTGCCGATCACCAGCGCTTCACGCTCGTCCCCGCGATCCTCGTCTGCACGGTGATGACCGTCGTCGGCATGATCGCGCTCGCCTTCCCGTTCGTCGCCTGAGGTGAGCATCCCCGCAACCCGCCGCTTCCGGAGATTTCGCATGGTCCGATCGCGTACACCGCTGATGCTGCTCCCCGCGATGGGGTGCGACGGGCAATTATGGGCACGGCAGATCGTCGATCTCGCCGGGCTAGCGCAGGTCGAATTCGGCGACCTGTCGCAGGACGATACGCTGTCCGCGATGGCCGCCCGCGTTCTGGAGAGCGCACCGCCGCGGTTCGCGGTCGCAGGCGTCAGCCTGGGCGGCTATGTCGCGATGGAGATGGTCCGCCAGGCGCCCGAGCGAGTCACGCGGATCGCGCTGTTCGGCACGCGCGGATCGATGGACGTCCGCCCGCGGACCGTCGCGGGGCAAGGGATGCTCGCCACCGCGCCCGCCGCCGATCCCCGCCTGTCCGCCAATGTCAGCGGCCCGGCGCAGGCGATGGCGGACCGCGTCGGCCCGGTCGTGTTCGAACGCCAGCAGCGCGCGCTGTTGGCTCGCCCCGACATCAGCGAGGCGATCGCCGCGATCGCCGTGCCCACGCTGGTCGCGGTCGGCGATCGCGACCGGATCTGCACCCCCGACGACGCGCTCGCCTTGTCGCTGCGGATCGCGGGTGCGCGGTTCCACCTGCTGCGCGGCTGCGGGCATCTGGCACCGATGGAACGCCCGGGCGAAGTCACCGCGGTGCTCCGCCAATGGCTCAGGTCGGGCTGAACCCGGCGGCGGGGGTCAGCGGCTGGCGGTCGTCATCGGCACGCCGGCCACAGCGCCGTGGGTCGCGATCCGGTAGCGGACCTCGATGCCGACATGATCCGACAGCATCGTCCCGTCCGGACGCCGTCCGAACGGGGCGGCGAGACCGGTCGGCGTGATCGCAACGCGCGGCGACGAGCGGTACATCAGCCAATCCTTACCGCGCGCGATCGATTCGGCGATCCCCGCGGGCTCGGCAACGGGACATTCGGGCGCCACGCGGCACGTCGCCACCGCCGCCTGCAGCGCGGCGCTGCCGCCGAGCATCCGCATGTCGAACTGCGCGCGGCGCGCGAGATCGCGACCGACGTTGAAATCGCCCGCCACCAGAACCGGACGCGCGCCGGCGCCGAGGCTGGTGATGAACGCCGCGAGCAGATCGATCTGGCCACGATAGGCCTGGATCGCCCGCGTCGAGGGTGTGCCCGACGCGCCGTTCGAATTGAGATGCGTGTCGACCACGATCACCGGCGTCGCGACACCGGGGATCGCGATCAGCGCCGCCAGCGCGCCCTTGTTGGCGAGGCAATCATAGCCCGCGCAGGTCGGGTAGGCCATGCGCCGGACCGCGAGGATCGGATAGTCGGAGAAGATCGCTAGGCCGCTGTCGACATGCTTGCCAAGCCGTTCGCCGACCATCCGGCTGCCATCCGCGACGAACCCGTCATCGACGTGCGGCACCATCGCGGGGGCATCCTCCGCCGGACCGAACGCGGCGTAGCGATAACCCGCGATGCGCCCGATCGCCTTGGCGTCGTCGACAAACGCCTCCTGCACCGCGACGATCTCGGGCGCGCCGGCGTGGCTGCGCATCGCCCTCAGCTGATCGCCGATCGCCGCCAGCGCCGCCGAGCGATCCTCGACGATCGGCCAGGGCAGACCGTGCACGTTGTAGGTCATCAGCGTCACGTCGCGCCCCGACAGCGGGGTCGCAGTGGCCGGCGCACCGGACAGCAGGGCAGCGACGGCAAGCGCCGCCAGGGGTCGAAGCATGGGATCGTCCTGATTGGTGGTGGTGGATCAGCGCTTGATCGGCGCGAACGAGAACAGCCCGCTGCGATAGTTCATTACGACATGCGTGGTGGTCAGCCCCTCATGCACCGCGACGCTCGCCTGATCGGCATGCGGCTTGGAATGGCCGAGCCTGGGATTGCTCGCAAAGCCGATGCCGTCATGGAGCAGGCTGAACCCGTGGCCGCCGTCGCGCGCATGGACCACGCTCAGCGCATAGGTGCCGGGCGCCGGCACGCGCAGGCACAACGACACCGGCCCCGCGCTGGGCACGGTGACGACCGCGCGGCGGAAGGTCTTGCCCTGCCCGATCAGGACATTGTCGTCGGCGAGGAAATCGCCGTCGCGCGCGGGATAGAGCTCGGCGCGCAGGATGCCGACCCGGTCCTTCAGGCCGTCGATCTCGACGATCAGCGCAGGCCCGGTCTCATGCGGGCGGCAGCGCGCTTCGGCGGTGCCTAAGGCGGGGGTCGACGGCGGAGTCACGGCAAGGGTCAGCAAGGCCAGCAGGATCACTTCATACGCTCCATGGTGACGAGTTCGACGGCGGTCAGCGCGGCGCCGAGCAGCAGATGGGTGACGAGCCAGAGCCCGGCGATCATCGTCATGACCGCGGTCACGTCCGAATTCCGGCCGACGGTGAACGCGACCAGCCCGGCGAAGACGATGTCCTTGTTGGGCAGCAACGGCAGGCGCGATACGAGCAGGCGCAGCGTCGCCAGCGCCAGCCACCAGGCGAGCGGCGCGGCGGGCATCACCGCGGCCCACAGCAATGCGGCGAACAGCGTCGTGGCAACGATCCGGACGAAATGGATGACCGCGATCCGGCCGAGTTCGGTGCGGGGCAGCGTCAGCAGTTTCTTGCGCAGGACGAGCGTGACGAGCGACGGGATCGCCATGCTCGCCGCCGATACCGTCATCACCTTCGCATCGGTGCCGAGGTGCAGCGCGCCGAGCGCCTCCCAGCTCACCAACGCGAGCGCGAGCGTGCAGACATTGGCGACGACCGCGGACAGGATCGACACGTCCTTGATCGCGCCGAACGGCGTGCCGACCATGGTCGCATGCTTGCGCGCCCAGCCGTAGAAATACAGCTCGCCCGAATAACCGAGCACGATCTCGTTGCTGATCCGCTTGCGCAGCAGCGCGAGCATGCCGCTTGGCGGCAACTGCCACAGGCGCCGGTAGATCACCCATTCGCTGAACGGCGTGACCAGATAGCCGAGCGCGAAGATCGTCCAGAACAGCGGCGAGCGCGGCACCATGTGGAGCATGGCCCGCACGTCGAGCCCGCGAAGCTGCCACAGCGCGGCGACCAGGATCGCCGCCGACAGCAGCGGCGCCAGCCAGCGCGAGAGGAAGTTCTTGCGGATGATCGTCGGGGTCAGCGGCGGGAATTGCACACGCGCCAGCGTCAGCGGCATGTCGCTCATGCAGCGCTCCTTTCGGGAAAGCGGGATCTCGGCCCGCTCTGGATCCGCGCGGTGGCGGGCGTCGAAACGGGGATACCAGGTGGGATCATGCCCGAACGACGCCGCCGCCATCGCCGCGCCGCAGCCATGGCTGACGCCGCGGTGAAATAATTTTCTGGCAAGCATCGGATGGGACTGCGGAGGCAGGCTGGCGGTGCCGTCCCGTCACGAGCGATCCGATGACGAACGAGAGCGAGACGATGGCGCGAACCGACTTTGCCAATCCCATCCAGAGGGCGCCGACCCGGCGCGACGGCCCGGACCTGCCTGCCCCCGAACAGCACCCGCCCGAGAAGCGCCTCGTGGTCGCCATCCACGACGTGGCGCCGACCTTTGCCGTGCCGATCGCGATGCTTGCCGAGCGGATCGACCGGATCCTCGGCGGCGCGCGGTTCGCGATGCTGGTGGTGCCCGATCACTGGGGCGCTGCACGGCTCGACCGTGCACCGGCGTTCGAGCGGCGGCTGCGCGACTGGGCGGATGCGGGCGTCGAGATGTTCCTGCACGGCTGGTTCCACCGAGACTCGACCGCACATCGCGGCGCCGCCACCGCGCTGAAGGCACGTTACATGACCGCGGGCGAAGGCGAATTCCTCGGGCTGGACGCGATCGAGGCGGAGCTTCGCATGCGCGCCGGTCGCGACATGGTCGAACAGGCGATCGGACGGCCGATCGCGGGGTTCATCGCCCCCGCCTGGCTGTACGGCCCGGGCGCGCACGCGGCGCTCAAGGCATGCGGCATCGGATTGGCCGAAGATCATTTCCGGGTCTGGCAACCGACCACCGGCCGGATCGTCGCGCGGGGCCCGGTCGTGACCTGGGCCAGCCGGTCGGCGGCGCGGACCGCCAGTTCGCTCGCCGTCGCAGCCGCGGCGCGCGCGCTGCCCGACTGGATCCCGACGATGCGGGTCGCGGTGCATCCCGGCGACGTGACCAAGGAGACGTTGCTGACCAGCATCGACCGGACGCTGCGCACGCTGGCCGAGCGCCGCACCGTCTCGCGCTATGCCGATCTGCTTGCCGAGCCGGTAGCGGCATGAAGATCGTCGACGTCTGTGCGTTCTACACGCCGACCGGTGGCGGCGTGCGGACCTATATCGATCGCAAGCTGGTCGCGCTCGCCGCGCGGGGGCACGAGATCGTCGTGATCGCGCCCGGTGAGGACGACCGTGAGGAGCAGCGTGGCCCGCGCGCGCGCGTCCGCTGGCTGCGCTCGCCGCGGTTTCCGCTCGACCGGTCCTATCGCTATTTCGCGGACCGCGCGGCGCTGCACGCGGTGCTCGATGCGGAGGATGCCGATGTCGTCGAGGTCTCGTCGCCGTGGCGCAGCGCGTCGATGGTCGCGGACTGGCGGGTGCGATCGGGATCGCGCGCGCGGCTGTCGCTGATCGCGCATGCCGATCCGCTGTCGGCTTATGCCTATCGCTGGTTCGGCAATGTCGCCTCCACCCAGGCGATCGACCGCGCGTTCGACTGGTATTGGCGGCATCTCCGCCGGCTCGATGCGCAGTTCGACCATGTCGTCAGCGCCAGCGCCAGCCTGACCGAGCGGCTGCGCGAGGGTGGACTGCGCAAGGTGATGACCGATCCGATGGGGGTCGAGCCCGGCCAGTTCTCGCCCCGGCTGCGTGATACCGACCTTAGGCGCGAGATGCTCGCGCTGTGCGGGCTGGGCGAGGATGCGCTGTTGCTGATCGGCGTCGGCCGGCATGCCCCCGAGAAACGCTGGGACATGGTCGCGCAGGCGGCGGCGATCGCGGGCACGCACATGCCGGTCGGGCTGCTGATCATCGGTGGCGGCGCGCGCCAGCGCCGCGTGATCGACGCGATCGGCGACAATCCGCACGTCCGGTTGCTCGATCCGGTCGGCGACCGCGCGGCGCTGGCGCGGCTGATGGCGAGCGCCGATGCGCTGATCCATGGCTGCGAGGCGGAGACCTTCTGCTTCGTCGCCGCGGAGGCGATCGCGTCGGGGCTGACGGTGATCGCGCCCGACCGCGGCGGCGCCGCCGACCTCGCCTGCGCGAACGACGGCGCGGTATACCGATCGGGCGATGCTCAGGACGCGGCCGAGGCGATCCTGGCGGTCGCCGGGTCGGCCGATGTCGGGCCGTCGGGCCGCCGCGACCGCCCGATCCGAACGATGGACGATCATTTCGACGCGTTGCTCTCGCTCTACGCAACGCAGCATCCGCAGCCTCGATACCAGCAAGGAACGGGACGATGACCGCGATCGCACCACGCATAGCCCATGCCGTCACCGAGCGCCCGCGCATCCCGGCGCCGGTGCAGCACGGCATCGCAGAGGCGCCCGCGTCGCCGTGGCGCGCGCCGCTCTTCTACCTGTCGTTCCTTGCGGGCCTAGTGCTGCTCATGGCGGTCGCGATGCTCCTGATCTGGCGCATGGTTACGGGCGTGCGGCTGGGCTGACCGAGACGTCCCCAAACGAGGCCGATCGTCCGACGCGATTTCGGGGGCGACTTCCGGTTTTGACGGGTGCACAAGGCTCGGCTTCGAGAGTGGCATGATTGCCGGAGATGTGCCGTAGCCGACGCCGACCCCGCCCACGCTGGCCAGCCTGCCGGGCTTTCCGCCGTGCTTGCGACCCATCGGCCGCAACTCGTCCGCTTCTTCACCGGGCGGACAGGCAGCGTCGCCGAGGCCGAGGACGTGGTGCAGGACATCTGGCTGCACATCGCGACGCCAGTGGCGGGTCCGATCGCCAACCCGCTCGCCTATCTGCACCGCATCGGCATGAACATCGTGCTCGACCGCGTGCGCGCGAGCGGCCGGCGGGTGCGGCGCGACGGCGGCTATGTCGAGGCGACGGTCTCGGTGGTCGGCGGCGAGAGCATCGACGATACGCCATCGGCGTTCGACGCGGTCGCCGGGCGCCAGCGGATGGCGCAACTCGCCGCCGTGCTCGCCGGCCCGCCCGAGGGTGCGATGCGCGTGTTTCGCCGGCACAAGATCGACGGGCTGTCGCACGCCGAGGTCGCCGCCGAGTTCGGCATCAGCCGCAGCGCGGTGGAGAAACATATCGCCGTGGCGCTGCGCCATCTCAGAAAGGCGCTCGATGATTGATTTTTACGCCGGACTGCGGTGGCGGGCGATTGGCGGCGTCCATGACACGAGCGGGGGGCATCCGCTCGGAACGAGGGTGCCGTGATGGACGCAACGACCCAGGACCCGATCGATACCGCCGCCGCCTGGCACGCGCGGATCGATTCGCCCGACATGGATTGGGCCGGCTTCGGCGACTGGCTCGCAGCCGATCCGTCGCACCGTGCCGCATATGACTCGATCGCGCTGCTCGATGCCGAGATCGGCGTGGCCGCCCCGGCGATCGCGGCGTTGCTGCCGGCGAACGACGACGGCATTGCCGATGCCGAGCCGGGTGCGGTCGCGCGCCCGACGAGGTGGCGGTGGATGGCGGCGGGCACCGGCGGCGCGCTCGCCGCGGGCCTCGCATTGCTGCTGGTCGCGCCGGCGGTCACCCCTGGCGATAGCGGCGTGCAGACCTATGCGACCGGCCCCGGCGAGACGCGCGCGATCACGCTCGCCGATGGCAGCGCGATGCAGCTCGATCGCGGGTCGCGCGTCTCGGTTTCGGGCGGCAGCACGCCGCTGATCGAAGTCGCGGACGGCGCCGCGAGCTTCTCCGTACGGCACGATCCGTCGCGCACGTTGATCGTCCGCGCGGGCGGCTATGACGTCCGCGACATCGGCACCCGCTTTGCGGTGGTCAGCGCGGGCGGACGCATTTCGGTCGCCGTCGCGCAGGGCAGCGTCAGCGTCGCGCCGCAGACCGCCGACGGCAGTACGCCGACGACGCTGATCGCGGGGCAACGCATCGACATCGACCCCGCCGCCGGGATCGCCGAGCGCCGCGCGGTCGCGCCGACATCGGTGGCGGACTGGACCGACGGCCGGCTCGATTATGACGGCGCACCGTTGCCGCTGGTTGTCGCCGACATATCGCGATATACTCGCACCCCGCTGGTGGTCGATCCGTCCGCCGCCGGATTACGTTTTTCCGGGGTTTTGACGATTGGCGACGGCTCGCGGCTTCTCGATCAGCTTCGCGCGGTCCTGCCACTGCGCCTGCGTCGCGCTGATGGCGTCGTCCATATCGAGCGCACCAGCCTACGCTGAGAGGACGGGCGCTACGCCGCCCCGCGAAATCGTCATACCCGCCGGATCGCTGCGAACCGCACTCGATTCGCTGGCGCGGCAGACGGGTATCTCGATCGGCATGGCGGGGATCCTGCCCGCTACGTCAACGCGGAAAACCGTCCGCGCGCGCGACGTCGCGCAGGCGCTGCAGCGGGTGCTGGCAGGGACTCGCCTGCGCGCGGTCCGCGTCGATACGACGACGTGGCGGATCGAGCCCCTGCCCGCCGCACCGATCCGGGTCCGCCCGCCCCGCACCCCGCCGCCGATCGTCGAGGGCGGCGACATCATCGTCACCGCCAGCAAGCGCCACGAACGCCTCTCCGACCTGTCCGCGTCGATCAGCATCCTCGGCGGCCCGGCGCTCGACCACCTCGCCGGCAAGCGCGGGCTGGTCGACCTGCTCGCGACCACCGACGGCGCGTTCTCGACCAATCTCGGCCCCGGCCGCGACCGCGTGTTCCTGCGCGGCGTCGCCGACAGCGCGTTCAACGGCACCAGCCAGTCGCTCGTCAGCCTGTATCTCGACGACGCGCGGATCGGCTATTCGTCGCCCGATCCCGATCTGCGCATGGTCGATATCGACCGGGTCGAGATCCTGCGTGGCCCGCAGGGCACGCTCTACGGCACCGGCGCGCTGGGCGGAGTCATCCGGATCGTCACCACCGCGCCCGATCTCGACCAGGTGTCGGGCAGGGTTGCGGGCGACGTGACCGCGACCAACAACGGCGCGTTCGGCGGCGCGTTCGAGGGGACGCTGAACCTGCCGATCGTGACCGGCACGCTGGCGCTGCGCGCGTCGGGCTGGGCCGAGACGATGCCCGGCTGGATCGACGATACCGGCCGCGGCTCGCGCGACGTCAACCGCACCGGCCGCAGCGGTGGCCGTGCCGCGTTGCGCTGGGCGATCGGAGGCGGCTGGACCGCGACCGCGAGCGGCATCGGCCAGTGGATCAACGCCCGCGACAGCCAATATGCGACCAGGGGCCTGTCGCGCGCGACCGCGATCGCCGAGCCGCAGGACAACGACTTCCTGTCGGGGTCGCTCGATGTCCACGGGCCGATCGGCAGCCTGGACGCGCAGTCGACCACCGCGATCGTCTCGCACGAGTTCGGCAGCACCTATGATGCAAGCATCATGGCGACAGCGCTCGGGAGGACCGCGCCGATCGCCTATGTCGAGGATCGCGCGATCCGGCTGGTCACGCAGGAGATTAGGCTGAGCGACCCGACCGCGCGCCATCCCTGGATCGTCGGCGCGTCCGTCCTGCACGCGACCACGCGCCTCAAAGGACGCTTCGAATCGGACTCGACCAGCTCGCTCGCGCGCGACGACAAGGAGGCGGTGTTCGAGGCGGCGATGTTCGCGGAAGGAACGCAACGCCTGTCGTCCGCACTCGACCTGAAGATCGGCCTGCGCGGCTTCGTGACGGTCAACGACATCGAACAGCGCGGCCCCGACGAACAGAGCACCACCAAGCTGGGCGTCACGCCGAGCGGCACGCTGAGCTGGCACCGCGACGATATCGGGCTGATCTGGCTGCGCTACGCCAGCGCGATCCGTCCCGCCGGCGTCACGCGCGCGTCGGTCGACACCGAGCGGCGGATCCCCGGCGACGAGTTGCAGAGCATCGAACTGGGCTGGCGCATCCGCGGGATGGGCGACCGGCTGACGCTCAACGGCGCGATCTTCGGCTCGACCTGGGAGCATCTTCGCAGCGACGTCGTCGGATCGGACGGGTTGCTGGGGACGGTGGATGCGGGGAACGCCACCAACTACGGCATCGAGTTTGGCGGGCGGTTCGACGCGGCGCCCTACGGGATCGATTTTGGTACGACGATCCAGCGCGCGCGGCTGACGTCGCCGGCCAATGATCGCGGTCCGGAGGACGATCGCCGCCTGCCCGTCGTTCCCGATTATTCCGCCCGGCTGGGTCTCTCGCGGCGGTTCGCGCTGATCGGGAAGCCGGCGAGCGGGTATGTGACCGCGCGCTATATCGGCCAGACCCGGCTGAGCTTCGATCCGCTGCTCGACCGACCGGCGGGCGACTATGCGACGCTCGACGCGGGCGCGACGCTCGATGACGGGCGGCGCCAATGGTCGATCGCGGTCGACAATGTGCTCGACGGCCGCGGCAACAGCTTCGGGTTCGGCAATCCGTTCACGCTGTCGACGACCACGCAGACCGTGCCGATCCGGCCGCGGACGATCACGCTGCGCCTCGTGATCGGGTTGTGACGGCAAGTCCCTAAACGATGTGATTGTGCGCAGGCCCGTGCGGCGCTAGCGGCGTCCTACCATGTCGATCCCCTTCCCCTCGCCCGCCAAGCCCTTGAACTGGCAGCAACCCCTGCCCGGGTTGCGGATCCTGACACGCGGCGACGTGCCGATCACGCGCGTGCAGATCTATGGGCAGCGGTGCAGCGGGACCAACCTCGTCACGCGCGCGATCGAGGCGAATATGCCGGAAGCCGAGATCACCGAGGCGTTCGGGTTCAAGCACTGGTTCGTGCCGCCGCAGACTTTGTTCGTGAAGGACACGCTGGTGCTGGTCGTCGCGCGCAATGCCTATGACTGGGCGCGCAGCCTCCACCGCCAGCCCTGGCACGCGCATCCCGAGCTGAAGGCCAAGCCGTTCGACGCGTTCATCCGCAGCCACTGGCACAGCTATTGGGACGATCATTTCGGCCATATCGAGCCGGGCCACCCGATGTACGGTGACGAGATGCTGCACGAACGCGATCCCGAGACGGGCGAGCGCTTCGCCAACTGCATCGCCAAGCGGACCGCCAAGCTGCGGCACTGGTCGTCGCTGACGAACCGCGCGCACAACGTCGCGTTGCTCGGCTATGACGCGTTCACGCGCGATCCGGCCGCGTTCGTAGCGGCACTGGAGGAGGCGACGGGGATCGCGCGCCACGAGTCCTACGTGCCGATCACCAGCTACAAGGGGCAAGGCTATGCACCCTATGTGCCGACGCCCTATCCCGCTCTGGCACCGGCCGACGCCGAGCATATCGCCGCCTGGCTCGATCCCGCAGTCGAGGCCGCGTTCGGGCTGAGCGCCGACCATGCTGATCGACATCAATCGCCTTCGCCGGCGGCTTCGGTACAGACCGCCGCATGAGCCAGCCGATCACCTTCTTCATCCACCATCAGGGCCGCGGCCATGCGAACCGCGCGATGGCGATCATCCGCGAACTGCCGGCCGAGCGCGCGGTGACGATCCTGACCGCCAAGCCGTCGCTGTTCGACGGGTTCGAGCGGCCGATCACGATCGCAGCTTTACCCGACATGATCGGTGCGCCGGTACCGACCCCGGGCCTGTTCGCGCAGGCCACGCCCGAGGTGATGCACTGCGTCCCGCTCGGCGTGGCGAAGACGCGGGCGACGATGCGGACGATCATCGACCATCTCGACGATGTCGATCCGGCGCTGTTCGTGGTCGACGTGTCCGCCGAGATCGCGCTGCTCGCACGGATCGCCAGCGTGCCCGCGATCAGCATCCGGATGCACGGCGACCGGCTCGATCCGGGGCATCTCGGCGCGTATCAGGCGAGCGTCGGGTTGCTCGCACCGTTCGGCGCCGCGCTCGAGCAGGGCGACACGCCCGACTGGGCGCGCGCGAACACCTGCTATGCCGGCGGACTGTGCACGACGGTCGATCCGGTGCCGAGCAAGGCCGAGGCGCGCGCGAAGCTCGGCCTCGATCCGGATCAGGAGATCGTCGTCGTGCTGACCGGCGGCGGTGGTGCCGGCACGCCCTACGCACCGCTGACGATGGCCGCCCGCGCGGTGCCCGACGCGCTGTGGCTGGTGCTGGGTCCCGTCCACCGCGAGGGGCACGAGACCGATTTCGGCAATCTGGTCGAGCTTGGCTGGGTGCCGGGCGTGACCGATCACATCGCCGCTGCGGACGTGGTCATCGCGTCGGCGGGCGACAACACGGTGCACGAGATCGCGCGAGTCGGGCGGCCCTATGTCTGCGCACCCGAATGGCGCTATTTCGGCGAGCAGACTCGCAAGGCCGAGCGGCTGGCCGAACTGGGCGCGGCGGTCGCGCTGCCGACATGGCCGGGCGCGCTGGCGCCGTGGCGCGGCATCCTCGACGCGGCCAAGGCGCTCGATCCCGCGGCGCTGGCCGGGCTCTATGACGACGACGCGGCGAAAGTCGCGGCGGACTATCTCGAGGGGCTGGCGGTGTCGCTATGGGCGGCGGACTAGCTGAACAAGGTTTCCGGCGACATCTTTGAACCGGCGATCTCCTCCGCGGTCGGCTGCCGCAGAATGGTGATCGCCTCGTCGTCCCAGCCGATCAGGCCGCGCTCGCTGAACTGCCCGAGCCAATATTGCATGCACCACCGGCCCCAGGTCGCACGAAACAGCCGCGCGTTGCGGATGATCGCGTCGAAGTGCTGGAACGCTGGCGTGTGGACGACGTGGTGCTGGTGATAGGCGCGCGCGCCGCCGACCCACCACATCGCGACGCCCGCCTGCTCAAGCCGCGCGGCGAAGTCGGTTTCCTCGCCGCCATAGCCGATATAGCGCTCATCCATCCCGCCTGCTCGCCTCCAGTCCGCCGCGGCGATCGCGAACGACAGGCCCCAGAGTTCTCCATGGCTTGGCGTCGGACGAATCTCGTCGGGTGCGATCGCCGGCTTGTCGGGATGGCGCTCGCCGATCCGGTCGAGCGCGGCGAAATCGATCCCATCGGCGACGGCCCCCGCGGGCAGGTACAGCACCTCCCCCAACCGGATCCCACCGGGCTGGACCGCGGTTTCGGCGTAGCGCCCGACCAAAGTCGGTGACGGCACGCAATCGACATCGAGGAAGATGAGCTGATCGCCCGACGCGGCCGCCGCGGCACGGTTACGCGCCGCCGCGAGCGGCATCTCGTCGCCTGCAACGAACACCTCGCGGATCGGAAAACCGGTCGCGGGCAGATCCGCATGCGCCTCGGGCTGCATATATGCGATCACCAGCTCGTCGGGCTGGCGCAGCGATGCGTTCAATCCCGCGATCAGGTTCACGAGATGCTCACGACGGCCGCGCACCAAGGTGAGAACGCTGACGCTCACGAGACACGCCGCCTGACGGGCTCGAACGCTGCGGCCTCACGGAAATACGCGACGCCCTCGATCACGCCGCGCGCGTGATGGCCGATCGCGACATAGCCGTGCGCGAGGTCGGCGCGCGAGCCCAAACCGTCCGAATAATTGCCGACGATAATCGCATGCCGCGACGAGCGCAGCATCTCAATATCGTTGCCGCTGTCGCCCGCGACGATCACCTGCCGCGGTTCGAGGCCGAGGCGGCGGCGGACATGCTCGACCGCGGTCCCCTTCGACGCGGCGTGCGGCAGGATGTCGAGATAGCGGCCATGGCTCTGGATGATCGAGCAGCTATGCCCGTGCTCCGCAAGCAACGCGCGGACTCGCTCGGCCGCCGCCATGTCGCCGTCCGCGAAATAGCTGAGCTTGAACCGGCGCTGTTCGAGCGGGCTTTGCGGAGTCAGCCCGGCATAACGCCCGACCAGCGCGGCGACCGCGTCACGATCCCAGCCCGCGGCGATGATCCCGTCCCATTCGGTGTCGCGATCATACACCGCACCCTGCACCGCGCGGTAATAGATCTCCGAGCCGACCGAGGTGATCAGGATCTCGGGGCGTGGCGCGTCGTGCTGGCCGAGCACCGCCATCGCGCTGTGGAAGCTGCGCCCGGTGGCGATCGCGAACGCCACGTCGGTCTGCGCCGCGTGCCACGCCGCGAAAGCGTCGACGCCCTGCGCACAGCCGATCAGCGTCCCGTCGATGTCGGACACGAGCAGCACTGCGGGGTCGCGCTCCGCGACCTCGGGCGTGCGGACGACCTCCTCGAGCAGCCCGACATAGAGCTGGACGTGGCGATCCCAGTCATAGGCGCGGATCGCGACCGACCCCGCTGCCGAATAGCGCGACCAGAGCGCCGCATCGTCGAGGATGCCGAGGATCGCATCGGTGATCGCGGTCGGCGATCGCGGGTCGACGAGGATGCCATTGCCGCACGTCTCGACGATGTCGTTCGGCCCCCCGCTGTCGGTCGCGACCACCGGCAGCCCGCTCGCCGCCGCCTCGAGCAACGTCAGCCCAAACGGTTCGTTGAGCGCGGGATTGACGAAGACGCCGCGCCGGGTGCGGGCATGCGCATAGACCGCGGCGATGTCGTCGGGGCGATGCTGCTTGGGATAGGCGACCTTGCCGTACAGGTCGTAGCGGTCGATCAGCTGGAGCAGCTCGGCGATGTTGTCGCGGATCTCGGGTTCGAGCGTCGTGCTGTCGTCGCGCGTGCCCGCGAGGATCGCGAGGTTCGCCGCCGCCTGCAACGCGGGTGAGCGGCCATAGGCATGAACCAGCGCGGCGAGGTTCTTCTTGGTCACGGGGCGCGCGATCGCGAGGATCACGGGCTTGTCGGGATCGTCGAGGAACCGATTGATCAGCGCATCGACGCGCGCGTCGGTGGCGCAGTTCGCGAACTGCTTCAGGTCGCTGCCGGGCGCGAACACGCGGATCCGGCCAGGATCGTAGGCCGTGTAATCGGCATATTGCACCTCGGCCTCGTCGCGCGACGAGGCGATGATCGCGGCCGCATTGGCAATCGCCTCCTCCTCGATCGCGATGCGGCGATCGAGCCCGGCGGTCTCGGCGCAGTCGCGATCGAACGCGGCCAGCTTCACCCGGCCCAGCGAATGCGCGGTGAAGACATAGGGGATACCGGTACGCGCCGACACGCGCGCTGCGATCAGCCCGGCATCGGCGTAATGCGCGTGCATCACATCGGGCACGCGATCGAGCGTGGCGATGTGCGCGACGAGCGCCTCGACCAGGCTGTCATGCTCGGTCCACAGCTCTTCCTTGACCAGATACGCGTCGGAGGCGGACAGCAGGCGGACGATCCGCGTGGCGCCGTCGATCGTCTCGATCGGCTCGGCATAGCATTCGGCATAGGCGGCATGGTGGAACGCGCGGGTGACGATTTCCATCCGGTCGATCGCCGGATTGCGTCCGCTGGCGGCGACCAGATCGAGCAAATACCGGATATGGCCTCCGGTGTCGGCGGTGATCCCGTATTCAACGTCGGTTGCGCGTAAGCACCCCTGCAACGCGATATGAAGTACGAACACCCTTCCCCCGTTCATCTATAATTCAGCCAAGGAACCGTCCGCGCGGTTGCGAGTTCCGGGCGAATGCCAGTTAAAACCCTTGTATTGACGCAAGTTACTACGTTCGTTCCGGCGCGCGGCCGCGCCTGTCGCCATCCGATATGAGGAACGCGCTGCTCACCTGGGCCTATCCCCCTGAAAAAAGCGGACTTACGCGCGCGGCGCGGGAGATTGCGCAGTCGCTGGCGGATGCCGGCAACGATGTGACCGTATTTGCGATGGACCGACGCGAGGACAGCCGCGACGGTCGGGTTTCGGTGATTGGATGCGGGCTGCGCGAGGGATCGCTCGCCGCTCGGCTGCGCAAGATCGTCGCGATCGGCCATCTCGTCGCGCCGATCGCGTTCCGTCGCGCGGTCGCACGCGAACATCGCCGCGCGCCCTTCGACGTTGTCGAGGCGACCAACTGGTATGCGCCCGGGCTCGCGATCGCGCTCGCCGGTCCGGCACCGCTGGTGACGCGCAACTCTACGCCGGCGGCGACGTCGGCGGCGACCGTGACCAGCCTGCGCGACCGGATCGATCGTCGGGCCGCGATGCTGGTGGAGCGGATCGCCGCGCGCCGCAGCAAGGCGCTGATCTCGAACACGCAGCTTCACGGCGAGAAGATCGCAGCGCTGTACGGTGTCGCAGCACCCGGCGAGGATGGCCGGCACGCGGTGATCGGGCTCAGCCTGCCCCCCGAGATCGTCGCGCGCGGCGCTGCGGCAACCTATCCGACCGGCGAGCCGATCCAATTGCTGTTCGTCGGCCGCGACGAGCATCGCAAGGGGTTCGACGCGCTGATCATGGCGCACCGGATCCTCTCGCGCCGTGCCGATGCGGGGATGCGCGACTTCAGGCTCACGATCGTCGGCGTGCATGCGGACGATGTCGGCGCGATCCCCGGATCGGCGCGTGCGCGGCTGACCTGCTACCACCGCGTCGAGGAGGCCATGCTCCACGACCTGATGGAGGCCGCGCACGTGATCGTCGCGCCGTCGCGCTACGAGAGCTTCGGACTGGTCTATCAGGAGGCGATGATGTTCGGCCGCCCCGTCGTGGCATGCGCGGAGGATCCGAGCGCGCGGCTGTTCATCGGTGCGAGCGGTGCGGGTCTGCTCGCCAGGCGCTGCACCGGCGACGATCTCGCGACGCAGGTCCAGCGGCTGATCGAGGATACGGGGCTGCGGACGCACCATGCCGAGGCGAGCCGCCGCGCATCGGGCATGTTCACGCGCGACACGCTGGCTGCGGAAACGATCGCGGCCTATCGCACCGCCGCGGAATCGAACGGCGCGAGCAGCAGCGCCTCGTCCTCGGGCCGCCCCGCGCCGGTCGACATCGCCTCGTAGATCCGGGTCCGCTCGCGCACGCGCGCACCGTCGAGCCGGTGTTCGAGCGCGCCCGCCAGTGCCAGCGAACTCTCGACGAACGGCACGACAGGGCGCTCATGGACGAGGCCCGCGAACCGGATGTCGCTGCGGTTGAGGCGGTACTGGATGTCGGGATAGGAGGCGGACTGCACGCCGTCGACGAGGTTGCGGCGCGGCAGGCCGAGCGAGCGCAGGCCGTCGCGGTCCGCCGCCGCAACCAGCCAGCCGAGTGCGCCGAGCAAGGCGGCATCGGGCCGCTCGTCGGTATCGATCTGCAACACCCATCGGGTCTGCATCGCGTCCTGAAGACGGTTGCGTTGCGCGGCGAAATCGCCGGCGAGCCCATGGTGGAGGACGGAGATCCACGGGAGCCGCGCGGCCAGCGCAGCGGCGTCGTCCGCCGTGCCGTCGAGCAGCACGACGATCCGGGTGAACGCGTCTCGAAACTCGGTGGCGATCGCGACGATGTCGGCCGCATCGGCGGGACGTGCCATGATGCCGAGCCCGATCTGGTGCGGCACCGATGTCGCAGGGGTCGAGCGCGCGCGGGCGGGAGAGTCATCCGGCGGAAAGCGGACGGCATCGGGCGCGACGGCGATCGGCTCGACCTCGAAGCCGAAGCGCCACGCGGCGTTGCGCAGTCCGGCCGGGTCGAGCGTCCAGCGGTCCGCCGGGTCGCGCTCCAGATCGACCGTGCCGCTTTCAAGCCGGGCGACGATGTCGCGTGCCACCGCGCCGACCTCGGCCACATCGCGTACCAGCAGGCGGCAATGGCTACATTCGGACCAAGCCTCGCGCGCGATCCAGTCCCAGTTTCCGCAGATCGAACATCGTATGTGCATAATGCGCGCAACCCGTAGCGCGGGGACGCGGTTCCCATGCGGCGCGGTTCCCGTGCGGCGCGGGGTCAGTTGGCCAAGACACCCTGCCCCAACCCACACCCGTCATCCTGACGAAAGTCAGGACCCAGAGCCACGCACGCCTCACCTGTTACCCTGGGTCCTGACTTTCGTCAGGATGACGAGAAAGGGACGCGGTACCGATTTGCGCTCAATACCCCAGCGAATGCGCCAGCGTCAGCAACAGCCAGTAGAGCCCGCCCGACAGCAGCATCGCCACCGGCAGCGTCATCACCCACGCCAACGCCATGTTCATGACCGTCCGACGCTGCAACCCCGCGCCGTTGGCGACGCTCGCGCCCGCGACGCCCGACGACAGGATGTGCGTGGTCGACACCGGCATCCCGAAATTCACCGCCAGCAGGATCGTCGACGCCGCGACCAGCTCGGCCGACGCGCCCATCCCATAGGTCAGGTGCGTCTTGCCGATCCGCTCGCCCACCGTGACGACGATCCGCTTCCACCCGACCATCGTCCCCAGCCCCAGCGCCAGCGCGACGGTCACCTTCACCCAGGTCGGAATGTAGCGCGTGCCCTGTTCGAGCCCGCTGTTATAGCTCTTGAGCGTCGTGATCTCCTGCGCGGTGAAGCGGCGCTGTGCGGACGTGTCGGCGGCGATCAGCTTGGTCGTGTCGAGCACGAGGTACATGTCGTTGCGCAGGTTGGGCGTCGCCGCGGCGGGCACCTTGCCGAGCGAGCCATAGCCCGCGATCCGGCTCGACACGTCGTCCGACAGAGTCGCCAGCGCACCATAGATGACCGGATCCGAGACCTGCTTGGTCTTCAAAGCCTGCGTGACCTGCGCGCGCGCCGCGCCGACGCCCGCCGGCGCGCCATTGGCGTGCGCGCGGTAGGCGGCGGAGGCGGCCTGTGCGGTCTGCACGAACGCGGGTGTCGCGCTCTCTGGCATCGTCCGGTTGAGCGCATAGGCGGTCGGCGCGCAGCCGATCAGGATGAGCATGATCAGCCCCATCCCCTTCTGCCCGTCATTGCTGCCATGCGCGAAGCTGACCGCGGTGCAGGTGCCGATCAGCAGCGCACGGATGCCGCGCGGCGGCGGCGTCTGGCCCTCGGGCGCCTCGTACAGCGCCTTGTCGCGCAGGAAGCGCTTCATCACGAGCAACAGCAAGAGCGCGCCGACAAAGCCGACGATCGGGCTGAACGCGAGCGCGGACAGCACTTTCCAGACCTGCGCCATGTCGACGCCCGACGTCCCGTCCGCGCCGCCGCGGATGAGCTGGTTCGCAAGGCCGACGCCGAGGATCGAGCCGATCAGCGCATGGCTCGACGAATTGGGCAGGCCGACCGCCCAGGTCGCGAGGTTCCACACGATCGCCGCGAGCAGCAGCGCGAAGATCATCGCGAACCCGCCGACGCTGCCGACGTTGAGGATCAGGTCGACCGGCAACAACGTGACGATCGAATATGCCACCGCGCCCGACGACAGCATCACGCCGAGGAAGTTGAAGAACCCCGACCACACCACCGCGAGCGGCGCGGGCATCGAATGCGTGTAGATGACGGTCGCCACCGCGTTGGCGGTATCGTGGAAGCCGTTCACGAACTCGAACCCGAGCGCGATCAGCAGCGCGAGCGCGAGGAACGCGAACGCACCGCCCGCCAGGCTCTCGCCGACCTGCGCGGTGTCGAACGCGATGCTGAACCCCGCATAGGCCAGCCCGCCGATCAGCACGGCGAGGAATATCCACCGCCCCGCCGGATGCAGCGCGTGATCGAGCTTGGGGCCAGTACGCGGCGCCGAGGCGATAGCACTCGAATCAGCCGTCAGCGCGTCGGGTGCAAATGTGGAGGTAGCCATGGAGGTGCAGTCGGCCCTTACGATGACAATCTTATGACAGATGTAAATCAAGCGATCGACAGGCCTGATTCGGGACGCCCCCATAACGATCCTCCCCCGCCAGGGGGAGGTGGCGCCGAAGGCGACGGAGGGGGCGGACACGCAACCGAGGTTACGCTCCCCTCCCCCTCCGTCTGGCATGCGCCAGTCACCTCCCCCTTGCGGGGAAGGATCGGTCGACGCCGATGTCCCGGACTAGCGCGACAGGTCAGCGCGCGCCGTTGATGCTGGCAAGCTGCGTGCCGTCGCGACGAAGGAGGGCGGCCATCTTGACGCTCGCGTCGGCGGTCATCTCCTGGCGGCAGCGATGCGCGTCGGCGAACGCATCGAGACCGCTCGTGCGCGGCTCACACGCCTTGGCGATCGCCGATTGCAGCCGGCGCTGGAACAGAGTCCGCCCCGCGACGCTGGTCAGGTCGAGCCCCGCATGCGAGACGCGTACGGATACGGGCTCACGCACGGGACTTGCCGATGCGGCCGTCGAGAACAGGCACGCGCCGACGATCGCCGCCGAAGCGACGCTGATGAAAATCTTCATGATGATGGTCCTCATATGGTCCTGCGGTCCGCAGGCATTGGCCTGCGGGCGACGGCGCTTGCGCATCGGGACGCCGTTCTGCGTGCGGAGTCTCCGACGACGAACCACGTCGCTGCGCATCCCCTAGTCGCGGATCATGACGCCCACGCGACGGTTCGGCGACGTTTCCAAGCTTGCCCCACCGCGCCCCGTTCCCTACCTGTTCACCGGTGAACCAGATCGCCCAAACGTCCGCGCCGCAAGCAGAGCCCCCCTATCTCCGCGGCCTCAATCCGCCGCAGCGCGAGGCGGTGCTGACAACCGACGGCCCCGTCCTGATCATCGCCGGCGCAGGCACCGGCAAGACCGCGGCGCTGACCGCGCGACTCGCGCACCTGATCTTCACCAAGAAGGCCTGGCCGTCGGAGATCCTGAGCGTCACCTTCACCAACAAGGCCGCGCGCGAGATGCGCGAGCGGGTCGGCCGACTCGTCGGCGACGCGGTCGAGGGCATGCCCTGGCTCGGCACCTTCCACGCGATCGCCGCCAAGATGCTACGCCGCCATGCCGAGCTGGTCGGGCTGCAATCGAACTTCACGATCCTCGACACCGACGACCAGTTGCGGTTGCTCAAGCAACTCATCCTCGCCGCGGACATCGACGAGAAGCGTTTCCCGACGCGCAGCCTCGCCGGGCTGATCGACCAGTGGAAGAACAAGGGCCTCGTCCCCGCCGATATCGATGCGGGCGAGAGCGAGCGCTACGCCAATGGCCGCGGCGGCGAGCTCTACGAGCAATATCAGACCCGGCTGCGCGCGCTCAACGCGTGCGATTTCGGCGACCTGCTGCTGCACATGCTCGTCATCCTGAAGACGCACCGCGACGTGCTCGCGCAGTATCAGCAGCGCTTCAAATACATCATGGTCGACGAGTATCAGGACACCAACTCGTCGCAGTATCTCTGGCTGCGGCTGCTCGCGCAGGAGCGCAAGAACATCGCCTGCGTCGGCGACGACGACCAGTCGATCTATTCGTGGCGCGGCGCGCAGGTCGAGAACATCCTGAAGTTCGAGCGCGACTTTCCAGGCGCGAAGGTCATCCGGCTCGAACAGAATTATCGCAGCACGCCGCAC
Organism: Sphingomonas sp. BK036; assembly: GCF_004216825.1. NCBI lineage: Bacteria > Pseudomonadati > Pseudomonadota > Alphaproteobacteria > Sphingomonadales > Sphingomonadaceae > Sphingomonas > Sphingomonas sp. BK036. The sequence goes on from NZ_SGXR01000003.1 coordinate 149,490, forward strand.
ATCCTCGGCGCCGCGAGCGGCGTGATCGCGAACAATGGCGGCCGCCTCGGCAAGCAGCTCTGGACCGAGCTCGACGTCGGCGAGAAGGTCAAGGTCATCGGCGTCTGGGACGGCCCCGAGGAAGCGCGCCGCGTCGGCGAGGAGATCGAGTCGGTGCGCCGCTCGGGCAAATCGCTCGACGAGATCGCGATCCTCGTCCGCGCGCAGCACCAGACGCGCGAGTTCGAGGATCGCTTCATCGCGATCGGCATGCCGTACAAGATCGTCGGCGGCTTCCGCTTCTACGAACGCGCCGAGATCCGCGACGCGCTCGCCTATCTCCGCGTCGTCAACCAGCCCGCGGACGACCTCGCCTTCGAACGCATCGTCAACGTCCCCAAGCGCGGCCTCGGCGACAAGGCGGTCGCGCGCATCCACCAGCTCGCGCGCGCCACCGGCACACCGCTGACCACCGCCGCCGCGCGGATCCTCGACACCGACGAGCTGACCGGGGCGGCGAAGAAGTCGCTCGGCCGCCTCGTCGGCGACATCGCCCGCTGGCGCGACATGGCGACCACCCTGCCGCACGCCGAACTCGCGCGGCAGCTGCTCGACGAGAGCGGCTACACCGCGATGTACCAGGCCGAGAAATCGGTCGAGGCGACCGGCCGGCTCGAGAATCTGAGCGAACTCGTCCGCGCGATGGAGGAGTATGCTTCGCTCGGCGCGTTCCTCGAACATGTCTCGCTGGTCATGGACAATGAGGGCGGCGCGCAGGATCCGCAGGTCACGATCATGACGATCCACGCCGCCAAGGGCCTCGAATACGACACCGTCTTCTGCGTCGGCTGGGAAGAAGGGCTGTTCCCGTCACAGCGTTCGCTCGACGAGGGCGGCGTGAAGAGCCTCGAGGAGGAACGCCGCCTCGCCTATGTCGCGATCACGCGCGCACGGCGGCTGGCGGTGATTCTCCACGCCGCCAATCGTCGCATCTACGGCCAGTGGAATTCGTCGATCCCCTCGCGCTTCGTCGCCGAACTCCCCGCCGAACACACCGACACCGAGACGACGATGTCGGGCGGCGCGAGCCTGTGGCAGGCCAACTGGTCCGACCGCGCCGACCCGTTCGCTGACGTCGCGCGCGGCACCGGCCGCGGCCCCGGCTGGCAGCGCGCGGCCACGCCCGGCGGCGGCTTCTCGACGAAACCCGCGCGCGTCGTCGAAAGCCGCGCGAGCGCGATCAGCCTCGGCAACAAGGGCCGCGACGACCTGTCGCTCGGGATGCGCGTGTTCCACCAGAAGTTCGGCTATGGCAGCATCGCCGAGATCGAGGGCAACAAGCTCGAGATCGACTTCGAACAATCGGGCCGCAAGCGCGTGATGGACAGCTTCGTGACGCTGACGCCCTAATACCCCCGCGTCGGCGTACCTGTACGGGAGCCGACAATCGCGTTCAGGAACCATGTCTCTCGATAGCCGTATCAGCGTGGCAGCCCGATACTCGGGTTCGAGAGGACGTCCCATGAAGTTTACGCATCTCATCGCCGCAGGGCTCGCCTTTGCGACTCTCGGCCTCGGCGCCGCCGCACCGGCCGAAGCGCAGCGCGATCGTGGCTATAGCCAGCACGACAATGGCCCTCGTGGCGGCCCCCATGGCGGTCCCCGTGGCGATCATCGCGGCGACCGTCACGGTTTCCGCGGCAACGATCATCGTGGCGATCGCCATGACGACCGGCGCTATCGCGGCCGCGGCAACGACCGTCGCAACTGGAACAACAGCCGTCGCTGCCGCACCGAGTGGCGCAACCACCGCCGCGTGCAGATCTGCCGCTGAGATAGACCGTTGATATCGGGCGGGCGGCAGTCGCATATTGCCGCCCGCCCTCGTCGTGACACCCTGAAAGGATCCTGATCATGAAGCGTTTTCTCGGCACGGCTGCGATGATCGCCGCCACCTGCCTGTCCGTCGCCACCCCAGCCGTCGCACAGAGCAGTGCCGACGATGCGCGCTTCGCCGCCGCCCAGGCGCGGCTCGACAGCGAACTGCAGATCTTCCGTACCGAATTCGATCGCTACCAGTCGGTGCGCGGCAATCGCGGCGGCTATGCACCGCAGGGCGGGTATCGCCAGGCGCCCGATCGCAGCGGCGGGTATCAGGAAGCCTATCCCGACGAGCGTGACGAGGGCAATTACGACCCCTCGCGCTATTATCGCGCAGGGCCGAACTATCAGGAGCGCACGCTGGCGACCAACGACCGTGTCTATGCCGGGCAGGATGGCCGCTATTACTGCAAGCGCAACGACGGCACGACCGGGCTCATCATCGGCGCCGCTGGCGGCGGTATCCTCGGCAACGTGATCGATGGCGGCCGTTCGCGGATCGTCGGCTCGCTGCTGGGTGCGGCCGCGGGCGGCCTGGCCGGGCGCGCGGTGGACCAGAGCAACAGCCAGGTCCGCTGCCGCTGAGGCGTCCCGCCCCGTCATCCTGACGAAAGTCAGGATCCAGAGCCACAGGCGTTAAGCCTTGCGGCTCTGGATCCTGGATCAAGTCCAGGATGACGGGGTTCCTCAGCCCCCTACTTCGCCGGCCCGACCAGCTTCTGCGTGAAATAGGTCATCTGCAACGCCTGCAACCGGGCCCCCTGCTCGATATCGGCATCGCCCGAATGCCCGCCCGCGGTATCCTCATAATATAGATACGGCAGGCCATATTCCTTCAACCGCGCGGCGAACTTGCGCGCATGCTGCGGCCCGACGCGGTCGTCCTTGGTCGTCGTCCAGATATAGGGCTCGGGATAGGCGACGCCCTTCCTGATGTTCTGATAGGGCGAGATCTTTTCGAGGAACGCCTTTTCCTCGGGCACGCTCACCGATCCATATTCGTCGACCCAGGACGCGCCCGCCGCGATCCCCTCGTAGCGGATCATGTCGAGCAGCGGCACCTGGATCGTCACCGCCTTCCAGAACTCTGGATGCTGGTTGAACTCGACGCCCATCAGCAGCCCGCCGTTCGACCCGCCATAGATGCCGAGCTTGGCCGGGCTCGTCAGCTTGCGCGCGAACAGGTCCTTGGCGACCGCGGCGAAGTCGTCATAGATCACCTGCCGCTTCGTCTTGCGGCCCGCGTCGTGCCATTTCGGCCCGAACTCGCCGCCGCCGCGGATGTTGGCGAGCACGTAGCTGCCGCCGCGTTCCAGCCACAGCTTGCCGGTGCTCCCCGAATAGCTCGGCGTCATCGACACCTCGAAGCCGCCATAAGCGGTCATGATCGTCGGCGTGGTCCCGTCGAGCGTAATGCCCTTCTTTTGGACAACGAAATACGGCACCTTCGTCCCGTCGGTCGAGGTCGCCTCGAACTGCTCGACCACGTCGTTCGACGCATCGAACTTCGGCGGCAGCGTTTTGATCGGCTTGGGTGCAGCGCCGGACGCCGCATCGAGCGCATAGAGCGACGTCGGCGTCAGGAACCCCGTCACCGTCAGATAGGCGTCGTCGCTACGATCGGTCGTGCTCGCGACGTCGATCGAGGCGTTGTCGGGCAAAGCGATCGGCTTGGCGGTCCAGCCCCCCGCGCCGTGCGTATAGACCGACGCGCGGCCGCGGACATTGTCCGACACCACCAGCACAAGCTTCGATTTCGTCAGCCCCATGCCGTCGACCGACTGGCGCGGCCCCGGCGCGAACACGATCGTCGGGTTGATCGCCCCCTTTTCCACCTCGGCAAGCGGTGCCGACGCGATCGCGCCCTCGGGAATCTTGCCCCAGGGATCGCTCGTCGAGAAGATCACCTGCCCGTCGATCATCCCCGCCGGGAACGTCCGGTCGGGCAAGGCGAGCGGTCGCGCGCCGGCTGGTGTCCACACCAGCTTGTCAGCACCGAAGAAGGTTTTCCGGCGCTGGATCACGATCAGGCGGTTGCCCTTCTCGTCCGTCAGCACGTTCGCCGCCGTACCGCCCTGGTCGGTCGCAGCCCCCCGATACACCTCGGTCGCGGCGTCGAGCGGCTGTCCCCGCTTCAACTGCTTCATCACGAACGCATAGCCCGACTGCGTCGTCGTCCCCGCCCCCCAGTCGCGCGCGACCAGCAGCGTATCCTTGTCGACCCAGGTCGCATCCTGCTTCGACTTGGGCAGCGTGAACCCGTTGGCGACGAACGCACCCGTCTGCAGATCGAATTCGCGATAGGTCACCGCATCCTCGCCGCCTTCCGACAGCGCGACGAGGCACAGCCGCTGCTCGGGCTCGAGGCAGGTCGCCCCCTTCCACACCCACTGCTTGCCCTCGGCCTTGCCGAGCGCGTCGAGGTCGAGCGCGGTCGTCCAGTGCGGCGTGGCCGACGCATAGTCGGCCGCGCTCGTCCAGCGCCACAGACCGTGCGGATGATCGGCATCGCGCCAGAAATTGTAGATCCGCCCGAACATCTGGTTCGGCATCGGAATGCGATCCTTCGCCGACGCGATTGCCAGCGCCTCGGCGTAGAAGGTCTTGTAGCGCGGATCGTTCTGGAGCCGCGGGAGCGTCTTCGCATTCTCCGCCTCGACCCAGGCGAGCGGCTTGGTGCCATCCTTGTCCTCGAGCCAGATATAGGGGTCGGCGGCGGTGTTCGTCTGTGTCATCGGTGCGACTTGGGCAAGCGCGGTGCCGCTCGCAAGGCCGGCGCCCCCGCTGAGTATCGTCGCCGCCAGCATCGAAGCCAGAACCCGCATCACCGTATCTCCCTGATTTGCTTGGCGTGCTACATGCCGGGGTCTATCGCGGGGCGCAATGCAACCGGACCAGATATCGGCCGCCGACGGCCTGCCCAAACCCCGCCGTTTCATCGCCATCGCCGCGATCTCGGCGGGCACCGCGCTGACGATCATCGATGGCGGCATCGCCACCGTCGCGCTGCCGACGATCGCACGCGACCTGAACGTCGGCAGCAGCGCGGTGGTCACCGTCGTCACGGTCTATCAGCTGATTCTCGCGATGGCGCTGCTCCCCTTTTCCGGGCTCGGCGGGCGGATCGGCCTGAAACGCATGTATCAATATGGCCAGCTGATCTTCACGCTCGCCACGTTGCTCTGCTTCTTCGCCAAGAGCCTGCCCTTCCTGCTCGTCGTCCGCGCCGCGCAGGCGCTGGGCGCGGCGGCGGCGCTCAGCGTCTCGTCCGCGTTGATCCGGTCGATCTATCCGGCCAAGCAGCTCGGCCGCGGGCTCGGCATCAACAGCGTCGTCGTCTCCAGTTCGGCCGCGCTCGCGCCGACGATCGGCGGGCTCGTGCTGGCGATCGCACCCTGGCCCTGGGTGTTCGCCAGCGCAGTGCCGTTCGCGGTGCTCAGCCTCGTGCTCGGCCGCGCGCTGCCCGAGCCGCGCCCACAGGACGCGCCGTTCGACGTGCTCGGCGCGGTGATGTGCGCGGCGATGATCGGGCTCGTCATCGGCGGCGCGGAGAGCGCGGTGCACGGCGATAGCCCGATCGTATCCGCCGCGATCGTCCTTACCGGGATCGGGATCGGCTGGGTGTTCGTCCGGCGCGAGCGCGGCGAGGCCAATCCGATCCTGCCGATCGACCTGCTCGCGCGGCCCGTCCTCGCGCTGTCGGCGATCGGCGCGTACACCGCGTTCATCGCGCAGATGACGCTGCTGCTGTCGACTCCCTTCCGGTTGACGCACGCCTACGGCTTCAGTGCGGCAGAGGTCGGTGCGGCGATCGCGCCGTGGCCGCTCGCGAACATGGTCGTCGCGCCGCTGTCGGGATGGCTGTCGGATCGCTATCCGGCGGGGTTGCTCGGCGGGATCGGGATGGGCGTGTCGATCTGCGCGTTGCTGCTGCTCGCGTTCATGCCCGCGGATCCGGGCTATTTCGATATCGCGTGGCGGATGGCGCTGTGCGGATCGGGGTTCGGGATGTTCATGGCGCCGAACGCGCGGCTGATCATCGGGTCCGCCCCCCGCGAACGCGCGGCGGCGGCGGGCGGGCTGGTCTCGACCGTGCGGCTGGTGGGGCAGACCACCGGCGCGACGCTGGTGGCAGCGCTGCTGGCCATGGGCGTAGGCGCGGGCACGACGCCGCCGCTGGTGGCCGCCGGGCTGGCGCTCGTGGCTGGCCTCTGCAGCCTAAGCCGCCTCCGCCCCTCGATCCGCAATCCGCCGACCGAGGAAACGCAGGACGTGCAACCCGCGCAACAGACGCGGTGACCGCGTCTCCCTCTTCCCGGCGGGAAGCGGGAGCAGTAGTATGTTCACCCGCGAAGGCGGGTGCCCAGTTTGTGTCCCCGCCTTCGCGGGGACACAGGCTTGGTTGGCGGCGCGTTCGCTCAAAACGCACACCCCACCCCGGCGAAGGCCGGGCCCCAATTGGGGGACGGTGGTAACGTAGCGAAGTCCGCTGTTACGACGACCTTTCCAATTGGACCCCGGCCTCCGCCGGGGTGGTGCTAGATAACCGCACGCGCCAAAATCAGAAAGCAGCGCTAGCCTTCGCCTCCCCCATCATCGCCTTGCGCAACAACGGGATCGGCGGACCACCATAGCTCAGCAACTGGTCATGGAACGCCTTCCACGCCTTCCGCCCACCCCGGCTCGCGGTCCAGTCGGCGCGCAGCTTGCGGATCATCAGCTTGCCCATCGTGTAGTTCAGATACGCCGGATCATAGGTCCCGCGCGCCGCCTGCTGCCGGGCATTGCCCTCGTCCTGATAGCAGTCGTCGACGAACATCCGGAACGACTGCTCCTGCGTCATCCCCTTGGCGTGCATCCGGATCGCCGACAGATACCGGCAATCACGCAGCAACGCGTTCGAGATCTGCCCCACGTGAGTCTCCGGGTCCCCTTCATTCAGCCCCGCCTCCCACATCATCTCCTCGGCATAATGCGCCCAGCCTTCGGCAAACGCATAGCCGACGAACAACCGCCCGAAGAGCGACGGCGACCGGTTCGCGTGGAGGAACTGGACGAAATGCCCCGGCATGACCTCGTGGACCGAGGTGAACAGCAGGTCGTTCTTGCCGGGCACGAACGCATCCTGCACCGCCTTGGTCCAGCTCGGATCGGGCGGCGAAATGTAATAGATCGACGGCACGCCCGTCTCGAACGGTCCGGGCGGATCGATATACGCCGAGTTCTGCCGGTTATAGGGCGGCGATTCCTCGACCAGCGCCTGCTCGGTCCCCGGAATCGTCAGCAGATCATGATCGATCACGAACTTGCGCAAGCTCGGGATCTGCCGCCGCGCCTCCGCGACCGGCCCGCCGACCGGCTTGTTCGCGTTCATCTTGTCCATGCACGCGAGGATCGTCTGCCCCTTGGCGAACACCCCGCACGCCTGCGCGAGCGCCGCCTGGTTGCGTTTCAGGTCGGCGACACCCGCCGCCTCGAGCTGGTCGAGCGGCGTATCGACGCCCTCGGTCATCGAAACCATCCGCGCGAATTTCTCAGCCCCCAGCGCGAAATCCTGAGTTGCGGTCGCGCGCTGCCCCTCGGTCCACGTACCCAGATCGCGCATCGCCTTCGACGCCGCCTGCGCCGCATCGCTCAGCTGCTTCTGTGCCGCGGCATCCTTGACGCTCGCAAACGCCTTCACCGCGTCGCCCGAATAATAGTCCGCAAAGCCGTTGAACGCCGCCGCGCCATAATTGACGAAGCTCAGCGGCATCGGCGTCTTGAGGTTTGCCTTGATGTTGCCCGTCGCCGCCGGGATCTTCTGCAGGAACGCGGTCAGCGCCTTCATCCGCGTCGGCGCATCGGCATAGTTGCGCGCGATATAGACGTTCGGATCGAGGCCGGCGCTCACATACCAGGCCGGGTTGCGATGCGGCTGATCCGCGTCTTCCAGCCAGAACAGCTTGCCCTTGGCGACCTGCACCAGATAGTCGCGCTCGAACGCCTCGGTCGGCTTCAGGTCCTTGAACGCCCCCGCCTTGTCGATCGCAGCGTGTAGGAAGTCCGCCTGCCGCTTTAGCCCCGCGGCACTCCAGTCGCCGAGCCCGCCGTCATAATCGTGCTTGCCCTGATAGACCGCGTTCGCCGGATCGATCTTGAACCAACCGTCGATAAAGCCATCGCGGAACCCGGCCCAGTCGCTCTTCGCAAGCCGCGTCGGTGCAGGCGCCACCGCCTGCGTATTCGACGTGGTCTGCGCAGGCCCACACGCGTCGAGCGCTAGTACAACGCCCAGCGCCGTCGTCAGAAGTCCGATCCGCATCCTGTCTCCAATCCCGATTCGTCTGCGCTATGCTGCCAGTCGAAGCGTCGGTACACCAGCATGCGGAACGGCCCGCGCGATGAGCCGTTGAAAGGACACCTCCCCCGAGAGACAGGATAGCTTCATGCCCTACATAAAAACCCGTGACGGTACCGATATTTACGTCAAGGACTGGGGCACCGGACGTCCGGTAATCCTCACGCATGGCTGGCCGCTCAACGCCGACAGCTGGGACGCGCAGGCGATGGCCTTGGCACAGGCGGGCTTCCGCGCGATCGCCTATGACCGCCGCGGGTTCGGCCGCTCGGCCCAGCCCTGGAGCGGTTACGACTATGACACGCTCACCGACGATCTCGCGGACGTGATGGAAGCCACCGGCGCCAACACCGATGCGACGATCGTCGGCTTCTCGATGGGCGGCGGCGAGATCGCCCGCTACATGAGCCGCTACGACGGCAAGGGCGTGGTCGCCGCGGGGCTGATCTCTTCGGTCGTGCCGTACATGCTCAAGACCGACGACAATCCCGATGGCGTCGACGAAGAGACGCTGGCCGGGATCGGCGCGGGGATCGAAGACGACCGCCCGGCCTTCTTCAAGACGTTCCTCCAGCAATTCCTCGGCGTCGGGTTCATCACCTCGCCGGTCAGCGACGAGGTCGTCGACTGGGCCTGGGGCCTGGCGATGCAGGCGGGTCTGCATCCGACGCTGCGCTGTGCAGAAGCGTTCGGCCACACCGACTTCCGCGGCGACCTAGCCGCGTTCCGCGTGCCGACCTTGGTCGTCCACGGCACGAGCGACAAGACCGTGCCGATCGACGCCACCGGCCGCGCCGCGGCAAAGGGCATCGCGGGCTCGCAACTGGTCGAATATGACGGCGCACCGCACGGCCTGACGATCACCGAAAGCGACCGCTTCACGAACGACCTGCTGACGTTCCTGGGCCGGTAATCCGCCCTCGTCATCCTGACGAAAGTCAGGATCCAGAGCCACAAGCGATATCGCGAGTGGCTCTGGATCCTGGATCAAGTCCAGGATGACGACGTCTCAATTCCCCAGAGGAACGATGACCTCGTCCGGATGCGCGACGTTCAGCTCCTTGCGGACCATCTCGTCGACCATGTCGGGGTTCGCGTGATCCGGGTTGAGCAACGCCACCCGGTTCTTCAACACCTCGCGCTTGCGATCGAGCGCGGCATAGTCCTGCTCGCGCTTCGCAAGCTGGCGCTTGTAATCGCCATAAGCGAACATCCCGTTAGGCCCGAGCACGGCATACGCGCCGAAAAAGGCCATCAGCGTCAGCCCCAGCGCAGGCCAGGCGGCCTTGCGCATCGTCTTCCGCAGCTTGCTGGTCTTCGTCGTCACGCGTGCCATGTCGTCCTCCGCGGGAGTGAGCGTATCAGCCGCCGATCAGGATGTCGCGGCCTGCGTAGCGCGCCGCGTCGCCCAGCTCTTCCTCGATACGGATCAGCTGGTTGTACTTGGCCAACCGGTCCGACCGCGCCAGGCTGCCCGTCTTGATCTGGCCGCAGTTGGTCGCGACTGCGAGGTCGGCGATCGTCGAATCCTCGGTCTCGCCCGAACGATGCGACATCACCGCGGTGTACTTCGCGCGCTGCGCCATCGACACCGCCTCGAGCGTCTCGGTCAACGTGCCGATCTGGTTGACCTTCACGAGCAGCGAATTGGCATAGCCGCCGTCGATGCCGCGCTTCAGGCGCTTCGGGTTGGTCACGAACAGATCGTCGCCGACCAGCTGGACCTTGTCGCCGATCAGGTCGGTGAGCATCTTCCAGCCCTCCCAATCGTCCTCGCCCATGCCGTCCTCGATCGAGAAGATCGGGTAGCGGCGGGTGAGGTCGGCGAGATACTCGGCCATCTCGCCGCTCTCGAGGATCTTGCCCTCGCCCGAAATGTCGTACTTGCCGTTCTTGTAGAACTCGGTCGCGGCGCAATCGAGCGCGAGCATCACGTCCTCGCCCGGCTTATACCCCGCCTTCTCGATGCTCGACATGATGAAGTCCAAAGCCTCGGTCGTGCTGCCGATGTTCGGTGCGAAACCGCCCTCGTCGCCGACGCTGGTCGACAGGCCCTTCTCGCTCAGGCCCTTCTTGAGCGTGTGGAAGATTTCCGAGCCGCAGCGCACCGCCTCGAGGATGTTCGACGCGCCGACCGGCACAATCATGAATTCCTGGAAATCGATCGGGTTGTCGGCATGCTCGCCGCCATTGATGATGTTCATCATCGGCACGGGCAGCAGATGCGCCTGCACGCCGCCGATATAACGATACAGCGGCAGGCCGCGCGCTTCGGCCGCCGCCTTTGCGACCGCGAGGCTGACGCCGAGGATCGCGTTCGCGCCCAGCCGGCCCTTGTTCTCGGTGCCGTCCAGCTCGATCATCGCGCGATCGAGGTCCGACTGGTCCTCCGCGTCCATGCCCAGCACGGTATCGGTGATCTCGTCGTTGACCGCGTCGACCGCGCCGTCGACGCCCTTGCCGCCCCAGCGGGTCTTGTCGCCGTCGCGACGCTCGACCGCCTCGTGTGCGCCGGTCGAGGCGCCCGACGGCACCGCCGCGCGACCAAAGCTGCCGTCTTCGAGAAGAACGTCGACTTCGACCGTGGGATTGCCCCGGCTGTCGAGGATCTGGCGTGCATGAAGGTCGATGATTGCGGTCACGTAACGATGCTCCTACAAATCCCGGGGCGGGGTCGTTCGCGCTGCCTCTATCGCCTCGCGCCATTCCGGGCAATCGCGCGACTGCCCCACAGCCGGGCCCGGCGACTGGCCCGGGACAGTGTCGTGCAATCGCGCGACGAATCGGGAACCCCGCTTCGACGGCGGTGTTGAGGGCGTAACAATTCTGAAAGGGACCGTCATGGCCGACTCCAGCGTAAACGATACCGTCAACGACCTGAAAACGACCACGACCCAGGTCGGCAACGAGCTCGCCAAGACCGTCGAGTCCGAGGCCGATACCCTGTCGGGCAAGACCACCGATGCCAAGCAGGCGATCAAGGATGGCGCCAGCAAGTACAGCGCACAGGCCGCCGACAAGGCGCGCACCTTCGCCGAGGACGGCAAGGCACGTGCAAGCGGCGCACTTGAGCAGATCGCCCAGCTGCTGACCGACGCGGCCGGCCAGGTCGACGAGAAGCTCGGGTCGCAATATGGCGGCTACGCGCGCAACGCGGCCGACAGCGTGTCCGGCTTTGCCGATCAGGTGAAGGCCAAGGATATCGACGAGCTGTTCGACGACGCACGCGAACTCGTCCGCAAGTCGCCCGCGATCGCAGTCGGCGCGGCCGCTGCCATCGGGTTCGTCGTCGCGCGACTGGTGCAGTCGGGCGTCGACGCGAACCCGAAGGTCTGAGGCCTTGACCAAGCCGATCCTGTCCGAGCCGGCGACGCTGACCGGCGAGGAGGAGAGCCTGTCCGCGATCGTCAGCCGACTGGCCAGCGAAACGCGCAGCCTCGCGACTGCCGAAGTGGCTGTCTACAAGGCGAAGTTCGGCGAGACGGCGGGCGCGTACAAGTCGGCGGCGATGTTCTTCGCCGTCGCCGGCGTGTTGGCGCTGGCCGCGCTGATCGCACTGCTGGTCGGTGCGATCTTGACGCTGGCAACCGTGATGGGGCCTGGATGGTCGACCGCGATCGTCGTCGTGGCGGTGCTGGCACTCGCCGGCATCCTCGCGATGATCGGCAAGTCGAAGCTTCAGACCAAGAGCGAGCCCGTATCATGACATCCGCCAAAGTCGCCGCCGCAGAGATCGAGTCCGCCCTCGCCCGCCAGCGCGTCATGATGACGCTCGGGCAGTTGCAGGATCGGCTCAATCCCCGGAAGCTCGCGCTCAACGCCAGCCGCGATGTCGCCGATGTCGGCACCGCCGCCCTGAACGCGGGTGTCGAGACGGTGCGGCGCAATCCTGGCCCGACCGCGGGGTTTGCCGCAGTCGCCGGGCTGTTCCTCGCCCGTCACCGGATCGTCGGCCTGTTTCGCCGCGGCCGCTGAAAGCCTTGAAACCATGAAGTCCCGGCTCGCGTTTAAAGACGAGCAGCTTGCCATTAGAAGGACCGTCCCATGACCGACGCAAAGACCACCATTCACGATACCGAAAATCGCGTCCGCGAAGGTCTCGACACCGTACGCGAGACCGCGTCGAAGGTATATCACGACGCCGGCGACAAGGCCTCCGAGGTCCTCGAAGTCTCGCGCGAGAAGACCAAGCGCGTCGTCAACAACCTCGAATCGAACCCCCTCGGCATCCTCGTCGGCGGTCTTGCCGTCGGCGCGATCGCCGGTGCCCTGATCCCGCGTTCGGCGCGTGAGAAGGAACTGCTCGCCCCCGTCGGCAAGCGCCTGAGCGAGACCGTCGTCGCCGCGACTGCCGCTGCCAAGGCTGCGGGCCAGTCGGAACTCGGCGAGCTCGGACTCACCAAGGACAATGCGCGCGGCCAGGCACGCGGGTTGCTCGACGGCATCGTCAAGGCACTGACCACCGCGGGTACCGCAGGTGCGAAGGCCGTTTCGCAAAAGCCGGCTGTCTAAAAGACACGGGCAAAGGGTTCAAAGCGCGGGTCGAACACGCTAGGGCACCTGCAACCTCCCTCCCAAGGACAAGCAGCGCATGAGCAAGCTCCACCTCGTATTCGGCGGCCGCGTCAGCGACCCGCGCACCCTCGATTTCAACGATCTGAACCGGATCGAATTCGTCGGCGTCTTCCCCGACTATGCCACCGCCGAAAAGGCTTGGCGTGCTGCAGCGCAGCGCACGGTGGACGATGCCGAGATGAAGTTCGTGGTCGTGCCACTGCAGCGCATGCTCGAACCAACGCTGCCCGGCCAGACCGCCGCGTAAAACCCACGTCGTGCGATCGACGCACGCGTGACCACCCCACCCCGTCATCCTGACGAAAGTCAGGATCCAGAGCCAAGAGCGACACCGCCAGCAACCCTGGATCCTGACGTTCGTCAGGATGACGAGCGTATCGGGGCAATCTGCAGCGCATCAAATGCTTCAGGCCGCGCGGTACCGCCACAATAACAGCGGCCGAGCCAAAACCAGCCCCGCTAGGAACCCGCCAATATGCGCGCCGATCGCGATCGGCCCGTTGGCGCCAATCGACGAACCAAATCCGGCCAGCCCCATCAACAACTGGATACCGATCCAGGCCGCCGCCAACCAGACGACATGCACGACGCCAGCCGGCACCGGTCCGATCGCCTTGGCACGGCGCTCGCCATAGAGCAGTGCATACGCACCAACGACCGCCGAGATCGCCCCACTGGCACCGATCATCGGCGAAACGGACTCAGGCCCAAACGCCCAGTGCCCCGCGGCGGCCGCGTACGCGCCAAGCCCGTACAGCACGACCAACCCGACCTTCCCCAGCGCACGCTCGACGAACTGGCCGCAATACACCAGCATCACGAGGTTCAGCGCGATGTGCGCCCAGCCGCCATGGATCAGCGTCGCGGTCAGCGGCGTCGCCCAGGCAGGGATCACGAACATATGATCGCTCGGAATGCCGAACTCGGTCATCCGCAACGGAATGAACCCGGCATTCACCGCCCAATAGGGCAGCGACCCGCTCAGCACCAGAAATCCCGAGACGATGACCGTCACGATCGTGATGATCGCCGTCGCCCGCGTCTCGAAAAAATTCATGGGGTTCAGATGAACTCGATCTTGGAGACGACGTAATAACGCTCGCCGGCAGGCACCGTGACCTCGACCTCTTCGTCGAGCTTGCGCCCGATCAACCCGCGGCCCAGCGGCGAGTTGTACGAGATGCGACCGGTCTTGGCGTTCGCCTCGGTCTGGCCGACGATCTGATACTTGATCGGCTTGTCGTTCTCGTCGAGCAACGTCACCGTCGCGCCGAACACGACCTTGTCGCCCGACAGGTCCTTCGGATCGATGATCTGCGCGCGGCTCAGCTTGTCCTCGATGTCGGAGATCGATGCCTCGACCTGGCCCTGACGCTCCTTCGCGGCATGATATTCCGCGTTCTCGCTCAGATCGCCATGCGCGCGCGCCTCTTCGATCGCGTCGACGATCGTCGGACGTTCGGCCTTCAGGCGCTTGAGATCCGCGGTCAGCGTCTCATAGCCTTCCTGAAGCATCGGCATCTTTTCGACGGTCGCCATTATCTCGTCCCCAAATCCATTTCCCCGCGCGGGGCCCTGTACCAGCCCCGCCCACACATCACGCTCATGTCGGGATCAGTTGTGCGACTGCGAATAATAGGATTGCAAGGGCCGTACTTCAAGGCTGTGCGTCGAAAGCTTGGCGATCGCCTTGGCCGCCTCGAGCGAAGCGGGCGCGGTCGTGAAATACGGAATGCGCTGCCCCAGCGCCGATGCGCGGATCGGCTGCGAGTCCTTCAGGCTCTGCCACCCTTCCGTCGTGTTGAAGATCAGCGCGATATCGCCGTCCTTGATCCGGTCGACGATATGCGGCCGGCCTTGCGCGACCTTGTTGACCTTCTCCACCGGAAGCCCCGCGCGTGCGAGGTGATCCGCGGTGCCGCCGGTTGCGACGATCGCAAAGCCGGTGTCGACCAAGGCCTTCACCGCCTCGACGATCATCGCCTTGTCGCCGTCCTTCACGCTGACGAAGACATTGCCCTTGGTCGGCAGGATCGTCCCCGCGCCGAGCTGCGCTTTTGCAAACGCGATCGTGAAATCGGGATCGATTCCCATGACTTCGCCGGTGGACTTCATTTCCGGTGACAGCACCGGGTCGACGCCGGGGAACTTGTTGAAGGGGAACACCGCCTCCTTCACCGCGTAATAATCAATATGCCGGTCGACCTTGGGCAGGTCCTTCAACTGCTCGCCCGCCATCACGCGTGCAGCGATCTTGGCGATCGGCGCACCGATCGCCTTGGCGACGAACGGCACGGTGCGCGATGCGCGCGGGTTCACCTCGATGAGGTAGACCAGCCCGTCCTTCACCGCGAACTGGATGTTCATCAAGCCGACGACCGACAGGGCATGCGCAAGCGCCACCGTCTGCCGCTCGATCTCGGCGATGATCTCCGCCGACAGCGAGTAAGGCGGGATCGAGCACGCGCTATCGCCCGAATGGACGCCCGCCTCCTCGATATGCTGCAACACGCCCGCGACGACGACATCCGTGCCGTCGCAGATCGCGTCGACATCGACCTCGATCGCATCGCGCAGATACTGGTCGATCAGCACCGGCGAGTCGCCCGACACCTGCACCGCGGTCGCGATATAATGCTCAAGCTGCCCAAGCGTGTCGACGATCTCCATCGCGCGCCCGCCGAGCACATAGGACGGCCGCATCAGCACCGGATAACCGATCCGCTCCGCCGCAGCGACCGCCTCGTCGCGGCTGCGCGCGAGGCCATTGGCGGGCTGCAACAGCCCCAGCTTGGTGATCAGCGCCGCGAACCGCTCGCGGTCCTCCGCCAGATCGATCGCATCCGGCGTCGTCCCCAGGATCGGAATCCCGGCGGCTTCCAAGGCTCGCGCGAGGTTGAGCGGGGTCTGCCCGCCAAACTGCACGATCACACCGACGAGCTCGCCCTTCGACGCCTCGACATGCAGGATCTCCAGCACGTCCTCGGCGGTCAGCGGCTCGAAATACAGCCGGTCCGATGTGTCGTAATCGGTCGACACGGTCTCCGGGTTGCAGTTGACCATGATCGTCTCATAGCCCGCATCCGCGAGCGCGAAACACGCATGGCAGCAGCAATAATCGAACTCGATCCCCTGCCCGATCCGGTTCGGCCCGCCGCCCAGGATCACGATCTTCTTGCGATCAGTAGGCTCGGACTCGTTCTCGGGCTCGCCGAAGCTCGGCGCCTCGTAGGTCGAGTACATATACGGCGTCTTCGCATCGAATTCCGCCGCACACGTGTCGATCCGCTTGAACACCGGCCGCACGCCCAGCTTCACGCGGTGCTCGCGCACTTCCTCCTCGGTCACGCCGCCGGTCATCGCCTTGACGACCTCATGGATCAGCCCCGAGCTGCGCGCGATCCCGCGGTTCATGCCGCGCAGATTGACCGATTGCAGCGCCAGCCACGCAAGCCGCTTGTCGCTGAAGCCCATGCTCTTCAACCGGCGCATGCCGGTCGCGTCGATCGGCAGCCCGTCCTTCATCACCTCGGCCTCGGCCGCGATGATCTCGGCGATCCGCTCGAGGAACCACGGATCGTACTTCGCGATCGCGTGCACCTCGGCGACGGTGAAGCCCTCACGCAACGCTTGCGCCGCGACCAGCAGTCGGTCGGGAGTCGCGATGGCCAGCGCCGCCTCGATCTCCGCGCGCGGCGCGCCGACCAGATGATCGACCTGGTTGAACCCGCTCAGCCCCGTCTCAAGCCCGCGCAACGCCTTCTGCATCGATTCATGGATGTTGCGGCCGATCGCCATCACCTCGCCGACCGACTTCATCGCGGTGCCCAGCGTGCTCGACGCGCCCTTGAACTTCTCGAACGCGAACCGCGGAATCTTCGTCACGACGTAATCGATCGTCGGCTCGAAGCTCGCCGGCGTCGCGCCGGTAATGTCGTTCTCGATCTCGTCGAGCGTGTAGCCGACCGCGAGCTTCGCCGCGACCTTGGCGATCGGGAAGCCCGTCGCCTTCGACGCCAGCGCAGACGACCGCGAGACACGCGGGTTCATCTCGATGACGATCAGGCGACCGTCCTTCGGATTCACTGCGAACTGTACGTTCGAACCACCTGTTTCGACACCGATTTCGCGCAACACCGCGATCGATGCGTTGCGCATGATCTGGTATTCCTTGTCGGTCAGCGTCAGCGCCGGCGCGACCGTGATCGAGTCGCCGGTATGGACGCCCATCGGATCGACATTCTCGATCGAGCAGATGATGATCGCGTTGTCGTTGCGATCGCGCACCACCTCCATCTCATATTCTTTCCAGCCGAGCATCGATTCCTCGATCAGCACCTCGGTGGTCGGCGACAGGTCGAGCCCGTTGCGGACGATCGCGATGAACTCCTCGCGATTATACGCGATGCCGCCGCCAGAGCCCCCCATCGTGAAGCTCGGCCGGATGATTGACGGAAGCCCCGTCTTCTCAAGACCTTCCAGCGCTTCCTCGACAGTATGTGCGATCACCGAGCGCGCGCTTTCCAGGCCGATCCGGTCCATCGCGTCGCGGAACTTCAGCCGGTCCTCGGCCATGTCGATCGCATCGGCATCCGCCCCGATCATCGTCACGCCGAACTTCTCGAGCGTACCGTCATGGAACAGCGCGAGCGCGGTGTTGAGCGCGGTCTGGCCACCCATCGTCGGCAGGATCGCGTCAGGACGCTCCTTCTCGATGATCTTGGCGACGATCGCGGGCGTGATCGGCTCGACATAGGTCGCGTCGGCCAGCTCGGGATCGGTCATGATCGTCGCGGGGTTCGAATTGACGAGGACGATCCGGTAACCCTCCTCCTTCAACGCCTTGATCGCCTGCGTGCCCGAATAATCGAACTCGCACGCCTGGCCGATGACGATGGGTCCTGCGCCGATGACGAGGATCGAGGAGATGTCGGTGCGTTTTGGCATTATTTCTCTTCATTCTCGCAAATTAGCGGGTCAGTGGTCATCGCTACGGCCAAATGACGCGTTTGGGCGGAATAGATCAGGCCACCGACAGATCGGTAGGGAATGTTTATACCAGCGCGCAGTCTGGCGAACCGAATACCTTTGGCAGTAGCGTCCGCCTCTACCGTCCATTGCGGCTGCTTCTTCGCTTCGGTCAGAAACGCAGAGAGCTGAGCCGGGTCACCGCTTACTATTAGGAATGATGACCCTGATTTTACGTCCGCCGCTTGCACGCAATGGTAAGCTGGAGGGGGGAGCGCCTGCATTATGCGTTCCTCAGCTGACCCACAAACCGCTCGAACAGATACAGGCTGTCCTGCGGCCCCGGGCTGGCCTCGGGATGATACTGCACCGAAAACGCCGGCTTGTCGGTCAGCTCGAGCCCCGCATTCGACCCGTCGAACAGCGACACATGCGTCTCGCGGACGTTCGCCGGCAGGCTGTCGCGCTCGACCGAGAAGCCGTGGTTCATGCTGGTGATCTCGACCGCACCATCGGACAGGCGCTTGACCGGATGGTTGGCGCCGCGGTGGCCCTGGAACATCTTGGTCGTGGTCGCGCCGACCGCGAGGCCGAGCAGCTGGTGGCCGAGGCAGATGCCGAACAGCGGCTTGCCCGTCTCCAGCAGCTCGCGGATCACCGGCACCGCATAGTCGCCGGTCGCGGCGGGATCGCCGGGGCCGTTCGACAGGAAGATGCCGTCGGGGGCAAGCGCCATCACCTGCTCGAAGCTCGCAGTGGCGGGCACGACGGACACCTTCGCACCCGCCGCGACGAGGTTGCGGAAGATGTTGCGCTTCGAGCCGTAATCGATCGCGACGACATGCGGGCGCGCCGTCTTCTGCTCCCCTCCCGCAAGCGGGAGGGGAGCAGGTTCGCCGCCCTCCGCCTGCGAGGCCCCATAGCCAAACCCCAGCCGCCACGTGCCGCCGGGCCCCTTGTCGCCCCAGCCATAATGCATCTCGGTCGAGACGTCCTTGGCGAGGTCCATGCCCTCCAGCCCCGGCCAGCCCTGCGCCATCGCGAGCAGCGCCGGGATATCGAACTCACCGTTCGCCGCATGCGCGATCACCCCGTTCGGCGCGCCCGCCACCCGGATCCGCCGCGTCAGCGCGCGCGTGTCGATCCCCGACAGGCCGATCCGCGCATGCCGCTTCATCCAGCCATCGAGTCCCTCGACGGCGCGGAAGCTCGAGGGGCTCGTCACGTCCTCGCGGACGATGATGCCCAGCGCATGCGGGTCGTCCGCCTCGATATCGTCGGGGTTCGCGCCGACGTTCCCAATATGCGGAAACGTGAAGCAGATCATCTGCCCGGCGAAGGACGGATCGGTCAGCACTTCCTGATAGCCGGTCATCGCGGTGTGGAAGCACACTTCGCCGACCGCCTGGCCCTCTGCGCCGAACCCGCGACCCCAGATCACGTCGCCATTGGCGAGGACGAGCACGCCGGTGGCGCCGGCAGGCTTTGCCGAAGACATGGGTGTAGGCTGGGCGTCGGCCATCAGGCTGGGCACTCTCTTTACGTTGACGATGTCGCTAAGTGGTGTCCGCTAAGGCCGGCGTGCCGCAGCGTCAATCTGTTAAACGGGCGGCGGACGCGCTATCCCGTCGGGCTATCCCGAACCGCCTGAAAGACCAGTACATGATTCGCGACGACATCAAGGCTGCGCAGCTGACCGCCATGAAGGCCGGCGACAAGCAGAGCCGCAACGCTATCTCGTTGATCCAGGCCGCGATCAAGAACCGCGACATCGAAGCGCGCACCGGCAAGGCCCCCGAGAGCGACGACGCGCTGGTCGTCGAAGTCCTCCAGAAGATGGTCAAGCAGCGCCGCGAGTCGATCGAAATGTTTTCGAACGGCGGCCGCCAGGAACTCGCCGACGCGGAGTCGGCCGAGGTCGCCGTGATCGAACGCTTCCTGCCCGCGCAGCTGAGCGAGGCGGAGACGACCGCGGCGATCCTCAAGATCAAGGACGAGCTCGGCGCGACCGGCATGAAGGACATGGGCCGCGTGATGGCCGAACTGAAGACGCGCCACGCGAGCGAGCTCGACATGAGCAAGGCGAGCGGGCTGGTAAAGGCGGCGCTCTCGTAATTTCTGCTCCCCTCCCGCCTGCGGGAGGGGTCGGGGGAGGGCAGCGCCACAAAGGAGACGGAGCATTGGAACAACGCACCCGCATCCGAGCCCTCCGCGCCACCCCCACCCGCGCCGAAAGCGCGCTATGGCAACACCTCGCGGCGCGCCGGACGTCCGGCGTCAGGTTCAATCGCCAGGTCCCTATCGGCCCGTTCATCTGTGATTTCGTCTCGCGCGCCACCAGGCTCGTGATAGAAGTCGATGGCGGGCAGCATGACTGGCAATCCGACGACGATGCGCGAAGGACGCGCTTCATCGAAAACCAAGGCTACCGAGTGATCCGGTTCTGGAACAACGACGTGCTGGAGCGGCTGGAAGGCGTGGTGGCCGAGATCGCGCGCGTCCTTGCGGAACGCCCCTCCCCTAACCCCTCCCGCAAGCGGAAGGGGGACACCGTCGCAGCCGAGGCGAGCGCAACTCTTCTCCTCCCCTCCCGCTCGCGGGAGGGGTCGGGGGAGGGCAGCGCCGCACACCCCACGCCGGAAAAAGCCACCCCATGGCCCTGACCCCACAATTCCTCGACGAACTCCGCGGCCGCACCTCGCTGTCCGCCCTGGTCGGCAAGACCACCAAGCTCACCAAGGCCGGCCGCGAGCACAAGGGCTGCTGCCCGTTCCACAACGAGAAGACGCCATCGTTCTACGTCAACGACGACAAGGGCTTTTACCACTGCTTCGGCTGCTCGGCGCATGGCGACGCGATCAAGTGGATGACCGACCAGCGCGGCCTGCCGTTCATGGATGCGGTCAAGGAACTCGCCCAGGCCGCCGGGATGGACATGCCCGCGATGGACCGCCAGTCCGCCGCCAAGGCCGAACGCGCCAAGGGCCTGCACGAGGTCATGTCCGACGCCGCCGACTGGTTCACCGAGCAACTCAACGGCCTCCCCGGCGCCGACGCCCGCGCGCTGCTAGACCGCCGCGGGATCACGCCCGAGACTGCCCGCGCGTTCGGCATGGGGTTCGCCCCCGACAGCCGCGGCAAACTCAAGACCGCGCTGAAAACATACGGCGACCCCATGCTGGTCGAATCCGGCATGCTCATCAACGTCGAGGGCAAGGACCCGTACGACCGGTTCCGCGGCCGGCTGATGATCCCGATCCGCGACCCGCGCGGCCGGACGATCGCGTTCGGCGGCCGCGTGCTCGACGGCGGTGAGCCGAAGTATTTGAACTCCCCGGATACGCCGCTCTTCGACAAGGGCCGCACGCTCTACAACCTCGACAAGGCCGCCCCCGCCTCGCGCAAATCGGGCCGCGTCCTCGTGGTCGAGGGCTATATGGACGTCATCGCCCTCGCCCAGGCGGGTTTTAGCGAAGCAGTCGCCCCGCTCGGCACCGCGCTCACCGAAGCGCAGCTCGAACGGCTATGGCGCATGGTCGACGTCCCCCTCCTCTGCTTCGACGGCGACGGCGCCGGCCAGAAGGCAGCCCTCCGCGCCGCCCACCGCGCGCTCCCCCTGCTCGCCCCCGGCCGCAGCCTCGCCTTCGTCACGCTCCCGCAGGGCCAGGACCCCGACGACCTCGTCCGCTCGGGCGGCCCCGCCGCGTTCGAGGCGCTGCTCAAGAACCCCGAACCGCTCGTCGAGCGCCTCTGGGCCTCCGAAGTCGCCGCCGAGGCACTCGACACCCCCGAACAGCGCGCCGGCCTCAAGCGCCGCCTCCACGAGCTCGCGGAAGGCATCGCCGACGCGTCGGTGAAGCAGGAATACCAGTCCGAGTTCAAGGACCGCTTCTACAAGCACTTCAAACCCGTCCGAGCGCCGTTCGTCCCCCGCGGAGAACGCCCCAAAGGCGGCTGGAAGCCCCCCGCCGCCCCCGTCACCGAGGACGCAAAAGCGTTTCTCGCGACTGGAATCGACCGCGTGCTGGCGAAGGCCGTCCTCGCCGGCCTGATCCGCCATCCCGTTGAGATCGCGCGGCACATGGAGGTGCTCGGCCCCCTGCAACTCATCGACGGTGCGCTCGGCCGGTTGTTCGAAGCGGTCGTGGATGTTGCACTTGAGGACCAGAAGCTTGATAGCGGGCGACTTCTCACCATATTGGCGAGGTCCGGTTTCAATTCAGTCGCGAGTGACCTGTTGAGAGCCGATACGATGCCCTACTCGTTCACGCAGACCACGGCCGATCCAGCCCGCGTCCGCGCCGACCTAGACGAGGCGATCGCGATCATGGTCGCACGCCCGGAAGTCGACGCGGCGCTGAAACAGGCGACCGCGGCGATGCAGACGCACTTCACCGAAGATGCGTTCGAACGACAAGTGGCTATGGTAAGAGAGAAACAGGCGTTGGAAGTCCGACTTGCAAATCTTGTACAGTCGAACGAAGACGCCCGAGCGTTGGGTACCGAGGGCGATTGATGGCTAAGGCGAACATGGCGGAACCCGCCGAGACGAACGAAACCGGCGATGCGCCGCTGATCGACATGAACGATGCGTCGATCAAGAAGGTCATCGCGCGCGCCAAGAAGCGCGGCTACATCACCTATGAGCAGCTCAACGAAGCGCTGCCGCAGGGCGAGATGTCGTCCGACCAGATCGAGGACATCAGCGCCGCGCTGTCCGAGATGGGCATCAACATCGTCGAGAACGACGAAGCCGGCGAAGACGGCGAGACCGAGCCCGCCAAGGACGATGAGGACGAGGCGGAGAGCACCGACGCGGATGCCGATACCGGCCCCGCGATCGAGAAGAAGAAGGAGACCGTCGATCGCACCGACGATCCGGTCCGCATGTACCTGCGCGAAATGGGCGCCGTCGAGCTGCTCAGCCGCGAGGGCGAGATCGCCATCGCCAAGCGGATCGAGGCGGGTCGTGACACGATGATCCTGGGTCTGTGCGAATCGCCGATCACCTTCAACGCGATCATCGATTGGTCGACCGCGCTCAACGAGGGCACGATGCAGCTGCGCGAGATCATGGATCTCGACGCGATGCTCTCGAAGGACCCCGCGCCCGAAGCGATGGCCGAGGACGGCGAGGCCGACGACGGCGAGATCAGCGAAAAGAATGCCGGGCCCTCGTTCAAGGAAGAGGCCGAGCCCGAAGAGCCGTCCGCCGACGAGGACGAGGACGGCGAGCGCCGCACCCCGCGCGCGTCGGACGACGAGGAGGAGGACAACACCCTCAGCCTCGCGCAGATGGAAGAGCAGCTGAAGCCGATCGCGCTCGAGCGGTTCGCCAACATCACCGCGCTCTACAAGAAATTCAGCAAGATCCAGCAATCGCGCGTCGACGCGATGGGCATCGGCGGCGAGTTCTCGGCCGCCGACGAGCGCAAGTATCAGAAGCTGCGCGAAGAACTCACCGCCGAGGTCGAGAGCGTCCAGTTCCACAACGCCAAGATCGAATATCTCGTCGATCAGCTCTATGCTTATAACCGTCGCCTGACCGCGCTGGGCGGCCAGATGCTGCGCCTCGCCGAGCGCCACAAGGTGCCGCGCAAGGACTTCCTCGATCGCTATATCGGTCACGAGATCGACGAGAACTGGCTGGCGACGGTCAACAAGGTCGACAAGAAGTGGACCGCGTTCGTCGCCAACGAGAGCGAGGCGGTCGAGCGCATCCGCGCCGAGATCGCCGACATCACGCAGCAGACCGGCATGGCGCTCACCGAGTTCCGCCGGATCGTCAACATGGTCCAGAAGGGCGAGCGCGAGGCGCGTATCGCCAAGAAGGAAATGGTCGAGGCGAATCTGCGGCTCGTGATCTCGATCGCCAAGAAGTACACGAACCGCGGCCTGCAGTTCCTGGATCTCATCCAGGAGGGCAATATCGGCCTGATGAAGGCGGTCGACAAGTTCGAGTATCGCCGCGGCTACAAGTTCAGCACCTACGCCACCTGGTGGATCCGCCAGGCGATCACGCGCTCGATCGCCGACCAGGCCCGCACGATCCGCATCCCGGTCCACATGATCGAGACGATCAACAAGCTGGTCCGCACCAGCCGCCAGTTCCTCCACGAGCAGGGCCGCGAGCCGACCCCGGAGGAGATGGCCGAGCGCCTCTCCATGCCGCTCGAGAAGGTCCGCAAGGTGATGAAGATCGCCAAGGAGCCGATCAGCCTCGAAACGCCGATCGGCGACGAGGAGGATTCGCATCTCGGCGACTTCATCGAGGACAAGAACGCGATCATCCCGGTGGACGCCGCGATCCAGGCCAACCTCAAGGAAACCGTCACGCGCGTGCTGGCGTCGCTGACCCCGCGTGAGGAACGCGTGCTGCGCATGCGCTTCGGCATCGGCATGAACACCGACCACACGCTCGAGGAAGTCGGCCAGCAATTCTCGGTGACCCGCGAGCGCATCCGCCAGATCGAGGCGAAGGCACTGCGGAAGCTGAAGCATCCGTCGCGCAGCCGGAAAATGCGGAGCTTCCTCGACCAGTAAGGGTTGCGGAATTCCTGACAGAACGAACGGGCCGCGGTGGAAACACCGCGGCCTTTTTTATCGGCTAGGCGCGTCCAATTTAGGTTGGCATTTACACCGCGCTACGCGTCGAAAGCGCAACAGCGCCCTAGCAGCCTTCGTCTGAACCTCGTTAGGTTATGCTGGACAGTGACAGCGGAGGATCGTTTGGCGACTGTGAGGCGTCATGCGGGGATGGAGAACCGCGCGCGATAATGCAGGTCGCGCTAGGCGTGTCCCAATCGTGTGAGGGGCGGACCGGGCATACGGGGAGAACCGCGCTCACCCTTGTCTGGATTGCCCGCTCGCGTATCTGTATCAAAATTAGGTCGTGAACGGCTACCATAGGGTGATGATGTGGCAGGTAACGAGATAGCTACTAACGAGAATATGCCGATCACTGCGCTGCCTTCCATAAAGGAAATTCTTCTAGATCGATCCTTGTATGATGCCATGCCAGTCAACGAAGATGATCTTGAGGCAATCGATACGTTACGACGCGGAAACTTCCAAATCGACGCGTTTTGTATATATTGCAACGCTGCCTCAATATTTAAGACATTTCGTTCTATATCTAATACTGTGCCAAAATCTATTGCTTCTGAGAGTCGAGCATCTCGGCAATCTACGTCGCTTGACCCGGGATATTTCGGCCTTAATGCAAGCTGTGTTCGTTGCTCACGGTCGTATACGTATTATTTCCTACTAACCAATCTGAGCTTTTCCAAAATAGGTCAGTATCCTTCGCTAGAAGATATCGGATCAGCCGATCTGGTTAAATATCGAAAGTTTCTTAGTAAAGCTGACTACGCAGAATTGAAGAGGGCTTCAGGTCTTTTTGCCCACGGCATAGGGATTGGATCGTTTGTCTACTTACGGCGCATTTTTGAACGGCTTATATCGGTTCATCATCAAGCATTAGCAAACGCGGGAACGCCAGTGCCTAATTTTGACGGCCTTCATATGGACGATAAGATTAAGGGACTGGCTTCGGTATTGCCTCCGGCGCTTGTAAAGCACCGTAAGGTCTACAGTATCCTGAGCATCGGAATTCATGGCTTGGACGAGGAAACGTGTAGGAAATATTTCCCGGTGGTGAAGGCGGCGATCCTGCAAATACTCGATCAAGACATGGCAAGGAAAGAGTTAGCTGCCGCTGAGGCGCTCCTAGAGAGTGAGATTGCCGCCATCGTGGGAGAAGTAAAATCCTTGCCTAAGCTAGTACAAAGGGCTAACACAACGGTCCCGACGCCGAAATAATTATCCTTTGCTTTTCTGTACTTACGGGGATTTTAACCGATCCCCCTCGGCTCCACCAGGCAGCCCCCCGCATCCATGCCCTTGGTTTTGCCCGGCCGACAATCCCTCTAAAGCCCCGCCATGCCCCGCCTGATCCTCTTCAACAAACCCTACGACGTCCTCAGCCAGTTCACCGACGCGGGCTCGCCGACGCCGCGCGCGACGCTGTCGCAGTTCGTCGACGTACCCAGCGTCTATCCGGCGGGGCGGCTGGATCGGGACAGCGAAGGGCTGTTGCTGCTGACCGACGACGGTCGCCTCCAGGCGCGGATCGCGGATCCCAAGTTCAAGCTGGCCAAAACCTATCTCGTGCAGGTCGAGGGCGATGCCGACGAGGCCGCGCTCGACCGGCTGCGAGAGGGCGTCGTGCTGAAGGACGGCCCCACCCGCCCCGCCGAGGTCGAACGGATCGCCGCGCCCGGTCTCTGGCCGCGCGTCCCGCCGATCCGCGTGCGCGCGAGCATCCCCGATTGCTGGCTGCGCATCACGATCCGCGAAGGCCGCAACCGCCAGGTCCGCCGCATGACCGCGGCGATCGGCCACCCGACGCTGCGGCTCGTCCGCTGGAGCATCGGCGAGTGGACGCTGGCCGATCTGGCGCCCGGAACGTGGCGCGACGCCTGACGGGCGGTCGCGGCGGGCTGACGGCGGCGTGCGAGCCAGCTGGAGCGCGTACACCCTACGGCTACCCACCTCGGACGAGCAGCGTTGGCGATGGCGAGCGTAACGCCGCCCTCCCCACACCGTCATCCTGACGAAAGTCAGGACCCAGGGTCACGAGCGGCGCCCCCTGTGGCTCCGGGTCCTGACTTTCGTCAGGATGACGAGAGAAGGGGGTGTTCACGCGAAGGCGCTAAGGCGCGAAGAGACGTCGCCGGCCTGGCTCCCGCCCCTGCTGCCTTCTCTTCGCGCCTTAGCGCCTTCGCGTGAATCCAATCTCGGCTACGCCGCATCCACAACGAACGATGAGTCCTCCCGAACGTGCCTGTTTCCCCGCGAAGGCGGGGACCCAGACTGGACTCCCGCCTTCGCGGGAGAACAAGGAAGCGACAGGGATTGCGGTAACTAACGCTGACAGCTCCGATCGGGAGAACCGCCCTTTCGAACGGGAACGCGAACAGACCACCGCCACGCCCCGAAGCACGGATCGCTGTCCTACACCGCGTCCCGAGCGCACCGTCCCCGCATGCTGGCACCCGCCCCCTCGTCCGCGATACCGCACGCACAGGCGCGCGCCGCCCCCGCGGCAAAATGCCGCACGTGCGTCTATACTTCCTATACTTCACTCCGGGAGCATCCGCGCCGCGACCGAATAAACCGCCGCATTCCAACGCCATGCGCGCGGCGCCCCTCCCCCGCCCCGCGCGCAACGAAAAAGGGCGCGGGGACCATCGCCCCCGCGCCCTTTTCCAAACTCAACCCGGAGACCCGGGCCGCGCGATTACTCGGCGGCGGCAGTGCCCTTGGCGGGGCGCATGTCGCGACGCTCGGCGATACGCGCTGCCTTGCCGGTGCGGCCACGCAAGTAATACAGCTTGGCGCGACGCACGGCGCCCTTGCGGACGACTTCGATCGAATCGACGTTCGGCGAGTAGAGCGGGAAAACGCGCTCGACGCCCTCACCGAAGCTCATCTTGCGCACGGTGAAGTTCGAACCCATGCCCTTGTTCGAGCGCGCGATGCACACGCCCTCATAGTTCTGAATACGCGTGCGCTCGCCTTCGACGACCTTCACGCCGACCTTCAGCGTATCGCCGGGGCGGAAATCGGGGATCGTCTTGTTGGCCAGGAACTTCGCGATGTTCTCGGCTTCGATCGTCTGCAACAGGTTCATAATCAGTCCTCGTGTCGCTGCGCGCCAGAGGGCGACTGGACCCGAACGCCCTCATGGCGTTCCCAAAGGTCCGGTCGCCGTGACCGTGTATCGATCTCCGCGCGGCGTTTGCGCCATGCATCGATCTTCGCGTGATCCCCCGATCGCAGCACCTGCGGGATCGCGCGCCCTTCCCATATCTGAGGTCGGGTATAATGCGGATATTCGAGAAGCCCCGTTTCGAAGCTCTCGTCATCCCCACTAGAAGCCGCGCCCATTACGCCGGGCAGCAGCCGAATGCAAGCATCGAGCAGCACCAGCGCGCCCATCTCGCCCCCCGACAGGATATAGTCGCCGATCGACACCTCCTCGATAGCACGCGCCTCGAACAGCCGCTCGTCGAACCCCTCGAACCGGCCGCACAGGATCGTGACGCCGGGCCCCTGCGCCAGTTCACGCACGCGCGTCTGGGTCAGCGGCCGCCCCCGCGGCGTCATCGCGAGCACGGGGCGGCCATCGGCGACGCTGTCGACCGCCGCGGCCACCACGTCGGCCCGCAGCACCATCCCAGCCCCGCCCCCCGCCGGCGTATGGTCGACAGAGCGATGCTTGTCGGTCGCAAAGTCGCGAATCTGCACCGGCGAGCACGACCACCGCCCCTCCCCCAGCGCCCGCCCGGCGAGCGAGGTGCCGAGCGGCCCTGGAAACATTTCGGGGTACAACGTCAATATCGTGGCAGCGAAGGTCACAGCGTCCAATTCTCTATCCGTTTGCGCCAGCGCGCGTCCTCGAAGACGCCCTGCACTTATACGGATCGGCCCGGCGGAACAATTACGCTGGCGAAACGCTCGCCCCGGATGGATAGCGGGATGGACGATTGCATCATCATCGGCGCCGGTCCGGCAGGCCTGACCGCGGCGATCTATCTCGCGCGGTTCCACCTCTCGATCCGGCTGTTCGACTGCGGCAGCAGCCGTGCCGCGCTGATCCCGTGCACGCACAACCATGCCGGCTATCCCGAGGGGATCCGCGGGACGGACTTGCTCGCCCGCATGCTGGCGCAGGCCGAAACCTATGGGGCGGTCCGCGAAGGCGTCCGCGTCGACGCGATCGAGGTGGAGGACGACGGCTTCACCGTGCGCCTCGGCGACCGCCGTGCCCGCGCGCGGAGCGTCCTGCTCGCGACCGGCGTGGTGAACAACCGCCCCGCCATGCCCGACGCGGTCCATGACGCAGCGCTCGAGGCCGGCCTGTTCCGCTATTGCCCGATCTGTGATGGCTATGAGGTGACGGACAAGCGTGTCGGCGTAATCGGCACCGGCGACCACGGCATGCGTGAGGCGCTGTTCCTGCGCGGCTACACTAAGGACGTGACGCTGATCGCGCCAGACGGCGGCCACGATCTCGATCCGGCCTGCGAGGCGGCGCTGGACGATGCCGGGATCGTCCGTGTCGGCGGCCCCTGCGGCAACTATGCGATCGAAGGCGACCGGTTCGCCCTCGACACGGTCGAGGCGCGGCTGTCGTTCGACAGTGTCTATCCGGCACTGGGCTCGGTGATCCGCTCGGAACTCGCCGTCGCTGCCGGCGCACGCGCGACGGACGAAGGGTGTCTCGAGGTCGACGACCATCAACGCACCTCGATCCCCGGGCTGTTCGCAGCAGGCGATGTCGTGAAGGGGCTCGACCAGATCAGCCACGCGATGGGCGAAGCCGGCGTAGCCGCCACGACGATCCGCAACATGCTGTCGGAACAGCGCCCGATCCGGCGCTAGCGTTGCCTATGTCCCCGCGAAGGCGGGGACCCAGACTGGGCTCCCGCCTTTGCGGGAGAACAAGCAGCCCCGGGGGCATTATTCGGTAGCGAAAGACGCCTCGACCACGAGCCGCTCGGAATCCCATTCGGGCACCGCCTCGACACGCATCGGCACCATGAACCGCTTGCCGGGCTTTTCGTCCACGGCGGGCCGCTCGATCTCGATCACGTCGCCCGCGCCGAAATTGTCGATTGCGACGACCTGGCCGATCACCTCGCCGTCGGTCGAGACAACCGCGAGCCCGATCACGTCGGTATGATAATATTCGCCGTCGTCGAGCGGCGGCAGCGACGATCGCGGCACGGTCAGTTCGGTCCCGCGCATCGCCTCGGCCGCATTGCGATCGGCAACCTCGGCGAAGCGCGCGATCGTGCCGTTATTGCCAGCCCGCGCCGACTTCAGCGTCAGCGCGCCATCGTTGAAGCTTTTATAAGCCCCGAAATTCTCGGCAAAGACCTTCAGCCGCACCTCGCCGCCGATGCCGTGCGCGCCGATCACGACGGCGAGCGTGACTTTATCCTTGCGCGGAGCCGGTGTCGGGTCCGGGGCTGTCGTCGGCGCCTTCGGCGGGGTCTTCGGCGGAGACGCCTTCATTGCTGGCATCTTCGATGTCCTCGGGTGCGGGGGCTGTTCTTGGATCTGGATCGGGGGTCATCATGCGCTCCTTGAGGGTGACAGACCGACAAAGAACGCATGAACCGCCATTCGGGTGCGAACGTCGCCGCCCCCAAACCGTCATCCTGGGCTAGACCCAGGATCCAGAGCCACAGACGTTGCCGCCCTTGGCTCTGGATCCCAGCCTTCGCTGGAATGACGGCAGAAAGACGGATCGGCCCCATCGGAGCCGACCCATCCGCAGTCTTACGAAGCGGCTTCTTCGGTCTCGGCAGCGGGTGCCTCTGCTTCGGCAGGTGCCGCCTTTGCAGCTGCTTCGGCCTCGGCAGCTTCGGCCGCCTTGGTCGCACGCTCTTCAGCACGCTCGGTGGCCTTCTCGCCGGGCTTGCCCTTGTTCGGGTTGTTGCGTGCCGAACGCTCGAGAACGCCGGCCTGGTCGAGGAAGCGTGCGACGCGGTCGGTCGGCTGCGCGCCGACGCTCAGCCAATGCTTCGCGCGATCGGCGTCGAGCTGCACGCGCTGCTCATTGTCCTTGGCGAGGAGCGGGTTGTAGTTGCCGATCTTCTCGATGAAGCGGCCGTCACGCGGGCTGCGCGCATCGGCGACGACGATCTTGTAATAGGGACGCTTCTTGGAGCCACCGCGCGCGAGGCGAATGTTGATTGCCATGATATTTTCCTTCTGGATCTAAACGTCACCCCAGCGAAAGCTGGGGTCTTTGGGTTGATAGGTTCCGCACTCTCGCCGGGAGATCCCAGCGTTCGCTGGGATGACGGTGGGGCGCGGAGGGTTATTTCTTCTTCAGAAAATCGTCGAAACTGGCCGGCAGCTGCGGCATCTTGCCACCCAGACCCGGCAGCCCCCCCCCGGAGTTACCCCCCGGAAGCCCGCCTGCGCCGGCCTTGTTGAGCATGTCGCCCATCTGCGGTCCGCCGATCGCATTACCGATGCCGCCGAGACCGCCGCCCATGCCGCCCTTGCCGAGCATCGCCATCATGCCCTTCATGCCGCCCATCTTCTTGATCTTCTTCATGGCGGTCGACATTTCGAGGTGCATCTTGAGCAGCTTGTTGACCTCCTGCACCGTGGTGCCGGAGCCCTTGGCGATGCGGATCTTGCGCTTGGCGTTGATCAGCTCAGGCTTGTTGCGCTCCTTGATCGTCATCGATCCGATCATCGCGTCCATATGGACGAGGACCTTCTCGCCACCGACCGAAGCAACCGCGCCCTGCGCCTTCTTCATGCCGGGGATCATCCCCGCCAGTGCGCCGAGCCCGCCCATCCGCTGCATTTGCGCCAGCTGGGCGCGCAGGTCGTTCATGTCGAACTGACCCTTGGCCATCTTGGCGGCCATCCGCTCGGCGTCTTCGGCCTGGATCGACTCCGCGGCGCGCTCGACCAGGCTGACGACGTCGCCCATGCCGAGGATCCGACCGGCGACACGCTCGGGATGGAACGCCTCGAGCGCGTCGAGCTTCTCGCCGGTGCCCGCAAACTTGATCGGCTTGCCGGTGACCGCGCGCATCGACAGCGCCGCACCACCGCGCGCATCGCCGTCCATGCGGGTCAGCACGATGCCGGTCAGCGGCACCTGGTCGGAGAAGTTCTGCGCGACGTTGACCGCGTCCTGCCCGGTCAGTGAATCGACGACGAGCAGGATCTCGGCCGGGTTCGCGACGTCGGCGACCGCCTTCATCTCGTCCATCAGCGCCTGGTCGACATGGAGTCGACCCGCGGTGTCGAGCATCAGGACGTCATAGCCCTGCAGCTTGGCCGCCTGCATCGCGCGCCGCGCGATGTCGACCGGCTGCTGGCCCTGCACGATCGGCAGAGTCGCGACGTCGATCTGCGTGCCGAGCGTCGCGAGCTGCTCCTGCGCGTTCGGGCGATTGACGTCGAGCGACGCCATCAGCACCTTCTTGCGCTCGCGCCCGTTGCCGCCGATCGCCGACTGCCCCGCCGCGAGCCGCTTGGCGATCTTCGCGGTGGTGGTCGTCTTGCCCGAGCCCTGAAGCCCGACCATCATGATGACCGCGGGCGGCGTGACGCCCAGTTCGAGCTCGGAGGCCTCGGCACCGAGCATCTCGACCAGAGCGTCGCTGACGATCTTGACGACCTGCTGCCCCGGCGTGACCGAGCGGAGCACGTTCTGGCCGACGGCCTTCTCGGTCGCCTTCTCGACGAACTCGCGCGCGACGGGCAGCGCGACGTCGGCTTCGAGCAGCGCGACGCGCACCTCGCGCATCGCTGCGCGCACGTCCGCTTCGGTCAGCGCACCCCGGCCGCGAAGGCGGTCGAAGACTCCGCCAAGTCGATCGCTCAGGCTTTCGAACATCGAAATACTCCCAATTACCGCCACCAAACGCAAAAGCGCCGGCGGGCGAAACCTCGCCGGCCAGCGTGCATCCTTGGATGCTCGTCATATGCGCCCCGTAACGGAACGTGGGTCGCCCACTACTGGAATGCCGCACCGGATGCAAGATGGGCCATGAGCCGTTCGTGGCAGCAGACCATCCGAGCGAGCGTTCGATGCAGGGCAATCCTTCACCGGACCCGAGTCCGCAGCCAATCTTGTGCAACCAATCGCGCGCCAGCCACGCCCCGTCGCGGCTAAACGCGGCCTTAACATCTCCTACACCTCTCGCATGGCACACCACATACCAATCAAGGACCGGACACCCCTCATGATCGCAAAGCCGGCGGCGACGCGTGCGCCCCGCAACATCAGTCGGGAATTCATGACCGGTGCCGCCACGGGTGCCGCGATCCTGCTGTTCGTTGGCACCGGCGGTACGGTACTGGTCAAGGCGCTGGCGCATCTGCACGGCAGCGGCGCTACGATCGACCGTACGCTGATCGCGACCATGCTGCTCAACGTCTCGCTGATCCTGTTCGGCTGGTTCCGCTATCGCGCGCTGGCGGTCGAACTGAGCGACCTGACCGAGGCCGGTCGCCGCGCCCAGGCGCTCGCGCAGCGCGATCCGCTGACCGGGTTCCTCAACCGCCGCAGCCTGTCCGAGGAAGGCGCGACTCTGTTCGCCAGTACGCGCCGCCGCGGCAAGGCGATGGCCATGCTGACGATCGACATCGACCATTTCAAGAGCGTCAACGACCTGCACGGCTATGCGATCGGCGACCTGCTGCTCGCCTATGTCGCCGAGACGATCGCGGCGATCGCACCAAGCACTAGCCTGCTCGCGCGGCTCGGGGCCGACGAGTTCGCCTGCGCGTTCGTGTTCGATTCCGCACATCGGAGTGTCGCTGACCGGATCGCCGAGCGCCTGGTGGCGGGCCTCGCGCTCCCATTCCGTACCAACGGCGTCGATATCCATATGGGCGTGTCGATTGGCATCGCCCGGTCGGACGTCGACTGCACCTCGGTCGACTCGCTGTTGCGCAATGCCGATATCGCGCTCCACGCCGCCAAGACCGGCGGGCGTGGGCGCCATGCCTGGTTCGACAATTCCATGGAACGCTCGCTGAAACTGCGCGGCGAACTCGAGGCGGGCCTGCGCAACGCGATTCCTGCGCAGGAGATCGTTCCCTATTTCGAGCAGCAGATCGACCTGACCACCGGCCGCATCACCGGGTTCGAAGTGCTCGCCCGCTGGGACCATCCGACCAGGGGCTCAATCGCGCCCGACATATTCATTCCGATCGCCGAAGAGATTGGCGTGATCGGCGAGCTGTCGCTGTCGATCATGCGCCAGGCGTTCGCCGCCGCGCGCGACTGGGACGCGGGGCTCAGCCTGTCGGTCAATGTCTCGCCGCTGCAACTGCGCGACGCGTGGCTTGCACAGAAGATCATCAAGACGCTGGTCGAGACCGGCTTTCCCGCCAGCCGGCTGGAAATCGAGAT
This sequence comes from Sphingomonas sp. BK036, assembly GCF_004216825.1. NCBI lineage: Bacteria > Pseudomonadati > Pseudomonadota > Alphaproteobacteria > Sphingomonadales > Sphingomonadaceae > Sphingomonas > Sphingomonas sp. BK036. The sequence continues at coordinate 183,197 of NZ_SGXR01000003.1, forward strand.
CACCGAAAGCGCGCTGTTCGACAATCTTCCGCTCGCGCAGTCGATCGTCGGCAGCCTGAAGAACCAGGGTATCCGTCTCGCGCTCGACGATTTCGGTACCGGCTATTCGAGCCTCGCGCATCTGCGCGCGCTGCCGTTCGACCGGATCAAGATCGACAAGAGCTTCGTCAGCTCGATCCTCGACAATCCCGAGAGCATGGCGATCGTCAACACGATCGTCCGGCTGGGCGACAGCCTCAACCTGCCGACGACCGCGGAAGGCATCGAGGATGCCGCGGTCGAGGAGCGACTGCGCGGCATCGGCTGCGCAAAGGGCCAGGGGTATTTTTACGGCCGACCGCTCGGCGCGGCGCAGGTCCGGCGGTTGCTCGCGGAAAAGCGGCTGTTGGCGCAGCGGCCGGACCGCGACTCGCCACCGCCTCGCGGCATCGCGCCACGACTGGCCAGCTGACCGTCCGCACCCGCCCCCGAACGCAAGGCGTGGACTTCGCACCCGCCGGCTCCTAAATCGCGCGCATGTCACCCGCCCCCGCGCCAGAGGTCATCAGCCTCGGCTGCCGCCTCAACATCGCCGAAAGCGAGACCATCCGCGCGCTCGTCGCCGGGCGGGACATGGTCGTGGTCAACAGCTGCGCGGTCACCAACGCCGCGGTGAAGGCGACGCGCGTCGCGATCCGCCGTGCGAAACGCGACCACCCCGAGGCGCAGATCGTCGTCACTGGGTGCGCGGCACAGATCGACCCCACCAGCTTCGCAGCGATGCCCGAAGTCGACCGGGTCATCGGCAACGCCGACAAGCTGACTAGCGCCGCGTGGGACGCCCCCGCCCCGGTGCTCGTCAGCGACATCATGCAGGTCCGCGAAACCGCGCCGCATCTCGCCGCGAGCTTCTCCGCCCATGCTCGCGCGTTCGTCGAGGTGCAGAATGGCTGCGACCACCGCTGCACCTTCTGCGCGATCCCGTTCGGTCGTGGCCCGAGCCGGTCGGTGCCAGCGGGTGCGGTCGTCGAGCGGATCGCCGGGCTCGTCGATGCGGGCCACCGCGAGATCGTCCTCACTGGCGTCGACCTGACCAGCTACGGCCCCGATTTGCCCGGCGCGCCGACGCTCGGCCACCTCGTCGAGCGCATCCTCCACCACGTGCCTGCGCTGGAACGCCTGCGCCTGTCGTCGCTCGACGGCATCGAGATCGACGATCGGCTGTTCGCGCTGCTGACGACCGAGCGACGGATCCTGCCGCACGTCCACCTCTCGCTCCAGGCAGGTGACGACATGATCCTCAAGCGGATGAAGCGGCGGCATTCGCGCGCCGACAGCGTCGCACTGGTCGACCGCCTCAAGGCCGCACGGCCCGACATCGCGATCGGCGCGGACCTGATCGCCGGCTTCCCGACCGAGGACGCGGCGATGTTCGCCAACACGCGCGCGCTGATCGACGACTGCCAGATCGTCCACCCGCACATCTTCCCCTATTCACCCCGCGCCGGCACCCCCGCCGCGCGGATGCCGCAGGTCGATCCGGAGATACGCCGCGATCGCGCCGCGATCCTTCGACAAGCCGGTGAGGCAGCGCGCGCGCGCTGGCTGCAGACGCTGGTCGGCACGCGCCAGGACCTGCTCGTCGAGCGCCCCGGCGATCGCGGGCATATCTGCAATTTCGCCGAAGTCCTACTGGACGAACCCGCCATACCCGGCGACATCGTCCGCATCACGATCACCGGCGCGACCAATGACCGCCTCCGCGCAACACGGGAACTGACATGAGCACCACCCCAACCTGGCACGACAAGCTGATCGGCGGCTTCAAGCGCACGTCCGACCGGCTCGTCGGCAACCTCGCCGGCCTCGGCGGCGCACGGCTCGACGACTCGACGCTCGACGATATCGAGGAGGCGCTGATCGCCTCCGATCTCGGCCCCGAGACCGCCGGCCGGATCCGCCATCGCCTTTCGGAGGGCAGTTTCGAGCGCAACATGGAAGAGCTCGGCATCCGCGTGATCGTCGCCGAGGAGGTCGAGAAGGTCCTCGCCACGGTCGCCAAGCCGATCGAGATCGACGCCTTCCCGCGCCCGCAGGTGATCCTCGTGATCGGCGTCAACGGCTCGGGCAAGACAACAACGATCGCCAAGCTAGCGCATCTGCTGATGGAGCAGGATTACGGCGTGATGCTGGCGGCGGGCGACACGTTCCGCGCGGCCGCGATCGGCCAGCTGCGCACCTGGGCCGAGCGCGTCGGCGTGCCGATCGTCACCGGCCCCGAGGGCGGCGACGCGGCGGGCGTGGTGTGGGATGCGGTCAAGAAGGCGACCGAGACGGGCATCGACGTGCTGATCGTCGACACCGCGGGCCGCCTCCAGAACAAGCGCGAACTGATGGACGAGCTGGCCAAGATCCGCCGCGTGCTCGGCCGCATCAACCCCGAGAGCCCGCACGACATCGTCCTCGTGCTCGACGCGACCACCGGCCAGAACGCGCTCCAGCAGATCGAGGTCTTCAAGGAGGTCGCGGGCGTCACCGGCCTGGTGATGACCAAGCTCGACGGCACCGCGCGCGGCGGCGTGCTGGTCGCGGCGGCGGAGAAATACGGCCTCCCTATCCATGCGATCGGCATCGGCGAAGGCATGACCGACCTGCGCCCGTTCGACGCGAACGAGGTGAGCCGGATCATCGCGGGCGTGGAGAGCGTTCGAAAGTAACGCGACCGGTTTTGCCCTGCCCCTCTTTTGTCCGTTCGTCCTGAGCGTAGTCGAAGGACTGGCCCGTTTGTGGCATGTCCTTCGACTACGCTCAGGACGAACGGTATTTTGGATTGACCTCGTGACCTCCACCAAATCCCTCCTGTCCCCCGGTCTCCGCATGGCGATCGACTATGGCCCCCTCGCGGTGTTCTTCGCGGTGAACTTCCTCACGCCGGGCGTACCGATCGCGCGCGTGATCGCTGCCACCACCGCGTTCATCATCGCCACGGTCGCGGCGATGATCGTGTCGAAGGTGAAGGCGGGGCACATCTCGCCGATGCTGTGGATGTCGGGCGCGCTGATCATCGTGTTCGGCGGGCTGACGATCTATTTCCATGACCAGCGCTTCATCCAGATGAAGCCGACGATCATCTACACGATGTTCGCCGCAATCCTGCTGTTCGGGCTGCTGACCGGGCGCCCGCTGCTACAGTCGTTGCTGGAAAGCGCCTATCCCGGCCTTACTGCGCAAGGATGGCACAAGCTGACGCGCAACTGGGTCGTGTTCTTCATCTTCATGGCGCTGCTGAACGAATTCGTCTGGCGCTACACGCTGGCGGCGTGGGGCAAGGACGCCGGCTGGAATTTCTGGGTCGGCTTCAAGCTGTGGGGCGCGATCCCGCTGACGCTGATCTTCGCGTTCGCGAACATTCCGATGCTGCTGAAGCACGGATTGCAAACGGGCGACAAAGCCGTGACCGACCTGCCGCCCGAAGGGTGATCCTACTTCTCCCCTCCCGCTCGGGAGGGGTTGGGGGAGGGCCTGACCCAACGCACTGGACGCCAGTACGTACGTAGCCCCCTCCCCTAGCCCCTCCCGCAAGCGGGAGGGGAAGTCACAGTCAGCCCGCGACCTTTGCGTAGCGCTCTCCGACGACGTCCCAGTTCACGATGTCCCACCAAGCCTTCAGATAGCCCGGACGATCATTCTTGTACGTCAGGTAATAAGCGTGCTCCCACACGTCGTTACCCAGCAACGGCGTGCCCGGCTCCTTGGCGTCGTCCATGAGCGGGTTGTCCTGGTTCGGCGTGCTCGTGACCTTCAGCTTGCCGCTATCGTCGGCGATCAGCCATGCCCAGCCCGACCCGAACTGGCCCGCACCCTTGGTGTTGAACTCGTCCTTCAGCTTGTCGAGACCGCCGAAATCGCGCTCGATCGCCTCGGCCAGCTTACCCGACGGCGCCTGGCCGCTCTTGGCCGCCATCGTCTTCCAGAAAAAGTCGTGGTTCCAGAAGCCGCCGCCATTGTTGCGGACCAGCGGCGGCAGCGACGAGATCATGCCGAGGATGTCCTCGATCGTCTTGCCAGCCAGCGCGGGGTCCTTCTCGACGCCCTCGTTCAGCTTGTTGGTATAGGCGGCGTGATGCTTGTCGTGATGAAACTTCATCGTCTCCTGGTCGATCACCGGCTCGAGCGCGTCATAGGCGTAAGGCAGCGGCGGAAGTTCGAAAGCCATCAGGAGTCTCCTTCGTGAATGGGGTCGGACGTCAAACGCCCGCGGCCCCCAAATGGTCCCCACAAAGTCGTTACGCAAGCGTACGGTCGGCGGAACCCGCGCCCGACCCATGCCTAGTCGAGCCGCGGGTTAGGGCCGACTGTATAGTGGATCGGCTTGAACGTACCGCCGTTCGAGTCCGGCGCCGAGCACGCCGTCAAGCCGATCACCAGGTCCATCGCCGCGCGGAACACGATCTGATCGCCCGCCTTGCTGATCGGCGGCAGCACGCGAAGCTTCCCCGTCTCGGCGTCGATCGGCACGTTCATAAAGCAGTTGAACGCCGTGGGTATCCGGTCGGGCACCACGCCGTACGGCTCGAGCGCCGCAGCCAGATTACCGAAGCAGCCCCGATGCGGCGGGAGCGTCGGATAGAAGTGGTGAAACGTATCGTGGGAGCACGGCGTGAGCAGGAAATCATGCCGGCCGACGTCGTCCGCAACGATCTCCAACATCGGCCGCGACCGGTTCGAATAAAGTTTATGCCCTGTCGTCAGATAGATCGTCTCGGCATAATCAAGCGTTCGGCCCGACGACATCACCTCATCCATATCGTCCGCCGCGAAGGCGAGCAGATCGGCGACTTGCTCGCCGCGGGGATCGATCACCGTCAGGATCTCGCCGCGCGCCAGCCGGAATGCGGCCCCACTCCGCTCGGGGATCTCGTGGATCGTCGGTGCCTGCATCATGCCACTCACTGCGATGATCCCTGGTAGGAGAACGGGCAACGCCAGACTTCGTCCACCGAGCGCCCGCTATACTGCCGGGCCTCGCTCAGTTCGCCGTGACGCGTGAGCATAGGGTTGCGCGACCCTGCGATCGCCTCGTCGCGCACCATGATCTTTTCGCGCATCGTCTCATACCGGCCCTGCGCCCGCAGGATCGTGAACTGGTCGTGGAGATTGAATACCATCGTCGGACGCGCGAACTGTCGCGCCGGGCGGCTCGCATTGGGATGCAGCCCGACCACGAAAAACGCCTCGCCGCCAAAGCTCAGCGAAAAATGCGGGCTATCGGGATCCGCACTCACGCGCGCGTCGTAATCCTGGCCGCGCCAGACATCCTTGTCGGACAGCGACTGGATACGGTTCCAGAGATGCCGCTCGAACGTCGGTTCGTCGAACGTGACGGGTTCGTCGAACACGACGGCAAAGCTCCGGAACAACGCGGGATCCTCGCGATACGCGGCCGCGAAGGTCAGCAGGCCGTCATGGATCCGCACATCGTCCCACGCGCTATCGATCCGGTTGCACGACAGCACCTCGAGCGTCCCCTTCGCGACCGCGGCCTTGGCGCCGACGCATGGGAAACTGGCCTCAGCGATGTGATCGCGGAGCAGCGCGACGTGCGTGTCCTGATCCTTGTGGCGCCAGGGGAATAGGGATGAGTGCTGGATTTCCATGGGACCAAGGACGCTTTGCGGCGCCGCGTGTTCCGCCCATTGCCGTGGGTTAAGGCGATTACGGCCGCGACAAGGGGTGATATTTGCCAATGCGCTACAGTTAATATCGCCGGACTGTAGAGAGTTACGCGAGTCGGCCCCAAATCTTCACGACGCGTCTATTGTGGAGAACCACGCCGCATAGGGTGTCGTTCGCGCCATATGCCGGTTCAGATCGGGGGCGCCGTCCGTCCACCATACCGGACCTCTTTCGCCGAGTTTGCGCTTCGCTATGTCGACCGCCGCATGCGCGGCGTGCTCGGCGGACTCATCGCCGCTACGTCGAGCCTGGCCAACCGCCCGGCGCGCATTCATCAGATCATGTACGAAGGACTCCCGCTCCGAGTCCGACAATCCTGGGTTCGCCTTGCGCCACAGCCGCCCGCGAACGACGATATACCGCCCGTCCGGCGTCGACAGCGGGGCTTCTCGCGCCATCAGGCCGCGGTCCTGCCATAGTCTTGGCGGGTCACGGGGTGGCTTGACGACAGCCCGCCATCGACCGCGATCGCCTGCCCGTTGACGTAGCTCGCATCGTCGGAGGCGAGGAACAGCGCGACCTTGGCGAGTTCATCGGGCTGTGCACCGCGCTGGAGCGGGTTGAGACGGCCGACTCGGTCCATCTTGTTGGCCTCGCGCGCATAATCGAAGACGGGCTTGGTCATGCCGGTCTCGGTGAGCCCCGGGCATATCGCGTTGACTCGGACGTTGGAGCCAGTGAGCTGCTGCGCGGAGACGGCGGCCAGATTGATGACACCCGCCTTCGACGCGGAGTAGGCGGGCGATCCCGCGCCCGAGCGGATCCCGGCGACGCTGGCGGTCAGGACGATCGCACCCCTCCCCCGTTCGGCGATGCGCGGCGCGGCGTGCTTGATCGCGAGGAACGGGCCGATCAGGTTGACCCGCAGCACCTCGGTGATCAGCGCGACGTCGGTATCGAACAGGTTCGCCATCCCGCCCGAGATGCCCGCATTGGCGAACATCACGTCGAGCCCGCCGAAACTGTCGCACGCGAGCGTCACCGCGCGGATCACATCGTCCTCGATCCCGGCGTCGATGCGGATCGCCTTTGCGGTGCCGCCTGCTTGCGTGATCAGATGCGCGGTCTCGTCCGCGCCTTCGGTCCTGTCGGCGACGATGACGTGGCCACCCTCGGCCGCGAACAACAGCGCCGCCGCGCGGCCGATGCCCGAGCCTGCGCCGGTGACGATGATCGACTTGTTCTCGAAACGCATGGGGGTTCTCCGGTTAGATCGTGACGCCGCCGTCGATGACCATCGTCTGGCCGGTCATGAACGCGCTCGCGGACGAGGCGAGGAAGACGACCGCGCCCGCGATCTCCTCGGGTTCGCCGATCCGCCGCAGCGGCACGCGCGTGTTGGCGGCCTCGATACGATCGGGATCCTCCCACAGCGCGCGCGCGAAGTCGGTCTTGATCAGGCCGGGCGCGATGCAGTTCACGCGGACGTTCGCAGGGCCGAACTCGACCGCGAGATTGCGCGCGAGTTGCATGTCGGCGGCCTTGCTGATGCAATAGGCGCCGATCACCGGCGAGCCGCGCAAGCCACCGATCGACGAGATGATGACGATGCTGCCGCTCCGCCGCGCGATCATCTCGGGCGCGACCATCTGGATCAGCCAGTGGTTGGAGACGATGTTGTTGTCGAGAATCTTTCGGAACTGCTCATCGGCAATTCCCGCCTGCGGACCGTAATAGGGGTTGGAGGCCGCGTTGCAGACCAGCGTGTCGATCCGCCCGAACCGCGCGCGTGTCTGGTCAACCAGGCTCTGCAAGCCCGCCTTGTCGGAGATGTTGGCCGCGATCGCGATCGCGGTGCCGTCGCCATGCTTGGCGTTGAGTTCAGCGGCGACGGTATCGCACGCGTCCTGCTTGCGACTGGAAATCACGACCTTCGCGCCATGCTCGGCGAGTTCGCGCGCGGACGAGAGGCCGATACCCCGCGACGATCCGGTGACGATCGCGACCGTTCCGGTCAGGTCGAACTGCGTCATTCTACTCCCCCCGCATCAATACCGTCACCCCAGCGAAAGCTGGGATCTCCCCGTTGGCTGGCGCCGCGACTCCAACGGGGAGATCCCAGCTTTCGCTGGGATGACGGATAGGGCCGGAGCGACAGCGTTGCTCACGCCCCCGCCTTCACCGCAAAGCCCCACGCCGCATCCGCAAGCCCGTGAATCTTCGCCACCGTCTTCTCCGCCTGCGCGCTCGATGCGGTGCCGTCGATGATCCGCTTCTTGATGCCCTGGACGATCCCGGTCAGCCGGAAGAGGTTGTACGCGAAATACCAGTTCAGGTCGGGCACGCCGTCGCGACCCGTCGCGGCGCAATAGCGTTCGACGACCTGCTCGATCGTCGGGATCCCCGTCTCCGGCCCGGTCATCCCGAGGACGCCCGAGCGCCCCTCGGGCTCGGTGACCCAACTCATTAGCAGGTACGAGAAGTCCGCGAGCGGATCGCCAAGCGTCGACAGCTCCCAGTCGAGCACGGCAACCACCTTCGGCTCCGCAGGCGCGAAGATCATGTTGTCGATGCGGTAGTCGCCGTGGACGATCGAGGTCCGCGTCTGTTCGGGCAGCGTGCGCGGCAGCCATTCGATCAACCGCTCGACCGACTCCATGCGCTCGGTTTCGGCGGCGCGATATTGCTTGGTCCAGCGACCAACCTGACGCTCGAAATAATTGCCGGGCTTGCCGTAATCGCCGAGCCCCGCCGCCGCATAGTCGGTGGTGTGGAGCGCGGCGAGCGTGTCGACCATCGCCTCGTAATGCGCGGTGCGCTCGGCCGGTGACGCGTCGGGCATCGCACCGTCCCAGATCGTCCGGCCCTCCACCATCTCCATGACATAAAACGCCGCGCCGATGACGCCGGGGTCTTCACACAGCCCATAGGGTTTCGGGACGGGAAAGCCGGTCGGGTGGAGCCCGGCGATCACGCGATATTCGCGGTCAACCGCGTGCGCGGAGGGCAGGATCGGGCCGAACGGCTTGCGTCGCAGCACATAGGCGCGGCCGGGCGTATCGAGGCGATAGGTCGGGTTCGACTGGCCGCCGGCGAACTTCGCGTAGGTCAGCGGCCCGGCAAAGCCCGGCACGTTGGCCGTCATCCACGCGCCTAGTGCATCAAGATCGAGCCGGTCCTTGTCGCCGACCGCGATCGTGCCCTCCATGCTGTTGGTCACGAGAAGGTGATCACGCTGCGCGTCGTATCGCCACGGCGGAGCTCGTCGAACGCGTCGTTGATCCGCTCGAGCGGCATCCGGTCGGCGATGATCGTGTCGAGATCGAGCAGCCCGCGCATATAGAAGTCGACGAGCCGCGGAATATCGACCGGAAACCGGTTCGAGCCCATGAACCCGCCCTGCAACCTCTTGCCCGACAGCAGGTCCATCGCCGACAGCCCGACCTTCTCGCCGAGCGGCATCATGCCCAGGATCGTCGCGGTGCCGCCGCGCCGGAGCACCTTGACCGCGGTCGCCGCCGATTGCGCGCGCCCGACCGCCTCGATCGCGTGGTGCACGCCGCCCTTGGTCAGCGCGACGACCTCGTCCGCCGCCGTGTCCGACAACGCGTCGAAGCTGTGCGTCGCACCGAGCTTCTCCGCCATCGCGCGCTTCTCGGGAACGGGATCGAGCGCGATGATCTTGCCCGCGCCCGCGATCTTGGCCGCGTTGACCGCCGCGAGGCCGATCCCGCCGCACCCGACCACGCACACCGTCTCGCCCGGCGTCACGTCGGTGGTGTTGAACACCGCCCCCGCCCCGGTGGTGATCGCGCAGCCGAGCAACGCGGCGCGGTCCATCGGCATGTCGCGGTCGATCGCGACGCACGCATGTTCGTGGACCAGCATCATCTCGGCATAGGCCGACAGGTTGAGCATCTGCGCGATCGGCCGGTCGCCAAGCATGAGCCGCGGCGGCGCGCTCTTGGGACGGCGCACCGAACTGTCGATGCACAGCGCCATCCGGCCGGTGACGCAGAATTCGCAGTGGCCGCAAAACGCCGACAGGCAGGTGACGACATGATCGCCAACCTTGACCATGCCGACCTCGTCGCCGACCGCCTCGACGACACCGCACGCCTCATGGCCGGGGATCGTCGGCATCGCGTGCGGATAGGCGCCGTCGACGAAATGCAGGTCGGAGCGGCAGACGCCCACCGCCATCGTCCGGATCAGGACTTCGCGCGGGCCGGGCTTCGAGACGGTCACGTCCTCGATGCTGAGCGGAGTGTTGGCTTCGAAAAGGACGGCGGCTTTCATGTCTGCCTTTCGCTTCTTTGAGGTGAGCCCCCCCCAACCCGTCATCCCAGCGAAAGCTGGGATCTCCCCGTTCCGGGTCGCGGCATCAGCCAACTGGGATACCCCAGCTTACACTGGGGTGACGGGCGTGGAGGGGAGAAATTTGGCCCAGGTCTAATGGGAAATTACCGGCTCACCCCGATATCCCCACTCGACAGGCCGCCCTTTCGAAAGTCCCCGTATTTCCCGAACTCGTTGCGCGCGATCGAGCGGTTGTGGACCTCGTCCGGACCATCGGCGAAGCGCAGCGTCCGCATCGCCGCCCAGTCGTGTGCCAGCCGGAAATCGCCCGACACGCCGCCGCCGCCATGCGCCTGGATCGCGTCGTCCAGGATCCTGAGCGCCATGTTGGGCGCCGCCACCTTGATCATCGAGATTTCGAGTTGCGCGGCCTTGTTGCCCGCCTTGTCCATCATGTCCGCCGCCTTCAGGCACAGCAGGCGAGTCATTTCGATATCGATCCGCGCGGTGGCGATGCGCTCTTCCCAGACCGAGAAGTCGGCGATCCGCTTGCCGAATGCGACGCGGGTCAGCAGCCGCTTGGCCATCGCCTCGATCGCGGTCTCGGCGACACCGATCGTGCGCATGCAGTGATGGATGCGGCCCGGCCCGAGCCGACCCTGCGCGATCTCGAACCCGCGCCCCTCGCCCAGCAGCACGTTCTCGACTGGTACGCGGACATTCTCGAGCACGACCTCGCCATGACCATGCGGCGCGTGGTCATAGCCATAAACCGACAACATCCGCTTGATCGTCACGCCCGGCGTATCGAGCGGCACGAGGATCTGGCTCTGCTGCTGATGGCGAGATCCCTCGAACGACGTCTTGCCCATCACGATCGCGATCTTGCAGCGCGGGTCGCCGACGCCGCTCGACCACCATTTCGTCCCGTTGATGACATAGTGATCGCCGTCCCGCACCATCGACGTCTCGATATTGGTCGCATCCGACGACGCCACCGCCGGCTCGGTCATCAGGAACGCCGACCGGATCTCGCCACGCATCAGCGGCCCCAGATACGCCTCCTTCTGCGCGCGCGTGCCATAGCGGTGGAACACCTCCATGTTGCCGGTATCGGGCGCGGAACAGTTGAAGCATTCGCTCGCCCAGCCGATCTTGCCCATCTCCTCGGCACATAACGCATATTCGAGATTGGTGAGCTGCGTCCCCTCGAACTCGAACGAATCGTCGACATGCGTCTGCCCCGAATGCGGCGGCATGAAGAAATTCCAGAGCCCTGCGGCCTTGGCCTTTTCCTTCATCTCCTCGATCACCGGGAGCACCTTCCAGCGCTCTCCCTCATGCTCCTGCGCGTCGTAATCGGCCTGGCGCGGGCGGATATTCTGATCGATGAAATCGCGCACCCGATCCCGGAAATACGTCTCTCGTTCGGTGAGGCTGAAATCCATGCGGGCTCTCCATTCGTCATCGCTTTGGACGCGGGTTAAACCATACCGCGTATTCGGTAAAGCGTGTGGAGGGCCCCCGAAAGCATGTTTTCAAGTCCGCCCTGAAAGCGCCTAAAAAGCACTGTATCTTCAAATCGAAGCTGTTAGGGTGTTTCGATGAAGGTTCCGGCAGAGGCCAGCGACGAGAGCGAACAGGGTACCAAGCGCTTCCGTGCGAAGCGTGATGCGATCCTCGCCGCGGCGGCAGAAGCGATCAACGAGCAGAGTGCCAAGGGCATGACGTTCGCGGACGTGGCGCGGCGCGTCGGGCTCAACACGACGAGCGTTACCTATTATTTCAAGCGCAAGGAAGACCTCGCGGCGGCGGCGTTCGAGAACACGCTCGAATCCCTGGTCGCGATGCTCGATGTGGCGATGGAAGAGGCGACGCCCGAGGCGCGCGTCCGCCGCTATCTCGCGCTCAACATGGATCGGCTGAACCGGATCCAGCGCGGCGAGGAGAAGGCGTTCGCGGTCCTGTCCGATCTGCGCGCCACCGAGGAACCGATGCGCGGCCGGCTGATGGCGGGCTGGCGCGAGGTGTTCCGGCGGACGCGGCTGCTCTGGGGACCAGCGTCGTCGCGCGCGCAGACCGATCTCAACGGCGCACGCGCACACGTGTTGCTTGAGAACACCTTCTGGCTGCCGATCTGGCTGACCCGGTATGAGCCCGACCAATATGGCCGCGTCGAGGAGCGGCTGATGGACGTGTTCGCGCACGGCATCGCAGGCAAGGCCGCCAAATGGTCGCCGACGCTGCTCGACCTCAGCCATGACGAGGCTGAGCCGGGACGCGAAGCGTTCCTGCTGGCCGCCACCCGGCTGATCAACGAGCTCGGTTATCGCGGCGCGTCGGTGCAGAAGATCGCATCCGAGCTGAACGTGACCAAGGGCAGCTTCTACCATCATCTCGATGCGAAGGACGATCTGGTCATCGCCTGCTACCAGCGCAGCTTCGACACGATCGCCGATGCGCAAAGCCGCGGCGAGGCCGAGGGCGGGAGTTACTGGCACAAGCTGTCGAGCACGGTCGCGACGCTGCTTGACGTGCAGTTCGCCGAGCGCGGGCCGCTGCTGCGCACCACCGCACTCAGCGGCCTGCCGGTCGGTGTGCGCAACGCGATGGTCGATCGTTCGAACGGCATCGCGCGCCGCTATGCGGGCATGATGATGGACGGGATCGGCGAGGGCTCGATCCGCGCCGTCGATGCGCTGATCGCGGCGCAGGCTTTGATGGCGCTACAGAACGCGGCGTTCGACATGCGCAAATGGGCGTCAACGATGCCGCGCGAGCGCGCGGTGGCGATGTATGCCTCGACGCTTATGTTCGGGCTGTTCGACGATCAGGTGGCCAAGGCGTGAAACCTGACTGACCCCGGATCGGCGCACATTCGCAGCCGGATCGGATTGGTTACGTCGCGTTAACGGCTTGCCGCCGATTCCGGCGCTCCACGGAGGGCGCCATGCATAGTATCACGACCGATCTCGACACGGGCATCATCGAGGTCGAGGCATCGGGTTTCTGGACGATCCCGCATGTCGAGAATTTCCTGCGCGACCTGGACCGCGAGGCGCGCCGCGTGCTGGCGACGGGTAAGCGCCACCTGCTGCTGTGCAACTTCTCGAAGTCCGCGATCCAGCCGCAGGAGGTGATCTCGATGCTGCAACGCGTAGCGGTGTCGATGCCGCTGAAGTCGCGCAAGGTGGCGCTCTACACCGAAGGCAAGCTCGCGCGATTGCAGGTCAAGCGGATCGCCTCGGTCCGCGACGACATGGCGGTATTCGACGACCGCGCGACCGCGCTCGCGTGGATACTGGACGGGCCAGCCGCAGCGCCGCACTGACGCAAAGGGCCCTGTGCCGCTGCACGCCCCCCCCCCTTTTTCCGTCATCCTGACGAAAGTCAGGACCCAGGGTTCCGAACGCCGCCCTCGCGATACCACCCGAAGGTCGCCACGACGACGGCGCGCCTACCTGACCGCGTCCTCCGCCCGCTTGAGAAGAACCCCAGCGCGCCAGTAATGAAACAGCGCCCAGGGCGTCATCAGCGCGATGATCACCAGCGCATAGCGCAGCGAATCCTCACCAAACCCAGGCTTCAGCAGATCGCTGAGCCAGCCGACCATCGTCGGCCCGAGCCCCAACCCGACCAGGTTGATGACGAGCAACGTAATCGCGGCCCACATCGCGCGAATCTGCAACGGCGCCAGATGCTGGATCAGCGCAAAGCTCGGCCCGAGGTAGGAATTCGCGAAGATCAGCGACACGAAATAGCTGCCGATCGCGATCGCGGGCGCGTCGATCAGGTAGAAGGCCAGCGCGAACGGCAGCGACAGCCCCTTCATCGCCAGCACCACCCACGCCTGCACATGCAGCCCGTGGCGCTTGGCGAGCATGTCGGCGATCTTGCCGCCGGCCAGCGCCGATACCGCGCCGAACAACGCGCCCGGCAACGCGATATAGCGCGAGATATCGAGCATCGACACGCCCAGCGACCGCTGCATGTAGCTCGGCCCCCAGCCCGTCAGCGCATAGCCGATCATCGAGGTGAGCGTCACGCCGACCACCAGATGCCGCGCCGGCGCGCTCGCCCACATCGACGCGAAGCCCTGGCCGACGCTCGGCATCGGCGTCGCCTCGGCCGCGCGGGCAGCGTCGGACAGCCCGCGGCGCGGCTCGACCATGAACAGCCGGACGAGGATGGCGAGCGCGATTCCCGGCAGTCCGACGGTCATCATCGCGATCCGCCACCCATAGGAATGCGCCACGACCCCGCCGATCAGCGTACCGAAGCCCGCACCGAGCACCACGCCGAGCGAATAGACCGCCATCGCGCTCGCGCGCTTTTCGGGGGGATAGAGATCGGCGATGATCGAATGGCTGGGTGGACTCGATCCGGCCTCGCCGATGCCGACACCGATCCGGAACAGCATCAGCTGCGTGAAATTCTGCGCGAGCCCGCACAGCGCGGTCATCGCGCTCCAGATCGTCAGGCTGGCGGCGATGATGTTGCGCCGGTTCGTCCGATCCGCCAGCCGCGCGACCGGGATGCCGAGCGTCGCGTAGAAGATCGCAAACACCAACCCCGACAGCAATCCGAGCTGCGTATCGGTCAGCACCAGATCCGCCTTGATCCGCTCCAGCAGGATCGCAAGGATCTGGCGGTCCATATAGCTGAAGAAATACGTGAAGGTGAGCAGCGCGAGCGTCAGGCCTCGTCGCTTCATCGACAGCGTGTCGGCGATCTCGGGATGGGACTGATACGCTGTGGCCATCGACAATACCTCGAAATCGAAACAGGCTCTAAGCTAGGACAGGGCGGACGTACCAGACAAGCGAAAGCTGCATCGATCAAAGATCATGATGCACCGCGATTGCCGCCGCACAGCTCGGTTTCGTAATTTTAAGGGTATGACCGGGGATCGTGAGAAGGACGGCGGAAGATGCGTCCTCGCTCGGGTCGCTCTTCCGCCTTATCCCCTCTCCAACGTCGTAGCCTGGCGCATGTCCGCAATCTCTAAGTCAGCGAACCGCCCGGGCAATCTGAATACCGGGTATGCGGGCTCCCTCGCATAGATTCGCGACATTGCAAAGCGTCTTTTACGTGCAATACCGACTTACCCTGAAAACGTCCGCCCGACCGTTGCCAGGCGTCGACAAGTCCCCCGCCGCGATAGCCGACGGCCGAGCCGACCTATTCAGATCGGAACTCGACTACGCGGCAGCGCTCGGCCGCGCAGAGGCCCGTACATGCCACGCACGCAAATGCGTCAGCGTCTCGGGCATCGGCACACCAACAAACGTCGCAAAATCGATCGTCGTCAGCAGGACGATGTCGGCAATCGTGTAGCGTTCGCCATCAAGCCAGTCGCGACCGTCGAGTGCCGAATCGAACTCCGCCATCGCGGCCAGCACGCGCGGCCGCTGGCTCTCGCCGAATTCGGTATATTGCGGCCTCACGATCCGCGCGGTCCAAGGATGCGTATGTTGCCAGACCATCGATAGCGGGGTCATCAGGCGCAATTCGATCCGCCGGGTCCACATGTCGATCTCGGCGATGTTATGTGCGCCATGCCCGAACATCGGTGGTTCGGGGTGGAGCACCTCGAAATAGCGGCAGATCGCGACGCTTTCGGTCAGCACGCGGCCATCGTCGAACGCCAGCGCGGGCGTCTGCCCGAGCGCGTTGACCGACAGGAACGCGTCCGACTTATGCTCGGCCTTGGGGATCGAGATCTGCGCCATGGGCACGCGGACATGCTTTTCGGCCAAAAAGATGCGAACGCGGCGCGGGTTGGGCGCGGGCAGCGCGCTATCGTAGAACAGCATCGGCATCTCCTCGATATCGATTTTCGAATATACCGTATGGCATTGCCCGCGACGTTCGCCTAGCGATGCAGCGATGACGACCGCCGCAGACATGCTCGCCACGAGCTTCGCCACCCTGCCCGATTTGATCCGCGCCCACGCGCTCGAACGCGGCGATCGTGTCGCGGTAGCCGACGCCCAGGGCAGCATCGACTATCGGATGCTCGATGCGATGATGGACCGCGTCGCGGCGGCACTGCAACGCGATGGCGTGGCGCCGGGCACGGCGGTGGCAATCGTCGCCGCGCCGACGACCGACTATGCCGCCGCATTCCTTGGTACGGTACGCGCCGGCTGCGTCGCAACGCCGATCGCGCCGTCCGCCACGCCGGCGGCGATCGCAGCGATGATCGCCGATAGCGGCGCGCCGATCGTGCTCCTTGATGTCGAGAATGCACGGGCGTTGGAGGGTCAGCATCTTACCGCGCGCGTGGTCTTGTTCTCCCGCGAAGGCGGGAGCCCAGCCTGGGCCCCCGCCTTCGCGGGGGAACAAGCTTTTGGTCAATGGCTCTCGCCCGATGGCGCCAAGCCCACCCCCGTTACCATCGCGCCCGAAGATCCGTTCAACATCATCTACTCGTCGGGCACCACCGGCACGCCCAAGGGCATCGTCCAGAGCCACGCGATGCGCTGGGCGCATATCGCGCGCAATACCGCCGCGGGGTTCGACACCGCGGTCACGATGATCGCCACGCCACTCTATTCGAACACGACTTTGGTCAGCTTCCTGCCGACTCTGGGCTGGGGCGGCACCGTCGTGTTGATGGGGAAATTCGACGCGCGCGCGTATCTCGAACTGGCGCAGCGGTACCGCGCGACGCACACGATGCTGGTGCCGGTGCAGTATCAGCGGATCATGACACTCCCCGATTTCGACGACTTCGACCTGTCGGCGTTCCGCTTCAAGACCAGCACCAGCGCGCCCTTCTCCGCCGCGCTGAAGGCCGACGTGGTCGCGCGCTGGCCGGGTGTGCTCGTCGAATTTTACGGGATGACGGAGGGCGGCGCGAGCTGCGCGCTCAACGCCACCGCCAATGCGACCAAGCTGCACACCGTCGGCCAGCCGATGCCCGGCCACGAGATCCGCCTGATCGACGACGAGGGAAACGAGGTCGCGCCGGGCGAGATGGGCGAAGTCGTCGGTCGCAGCCCGGCGATGATGAACGGCTATCACGGCCGCGCGCAGGCTACGCGCGAGGCCGAATGGCACGATGCGGACGGCAACCGCTACATCCGCCACGGCGACGTCGGCCGGTTCGATGCGGACGGGTTCCTGACGCTGATGGATCGCAAGAAGGACCTGATCATCTCGGGCGGTTTCAACGTCTATCCGTCGGATCTCGAGGCGGTGCTCGCGCAGCACTCGTCGGTTGCGGACTGCGCGGTGGTCGGGGTGCCGTCCGAAGCGTGGGGCGAGACGCCGGTCGGCTTCTACGTGCCGCGGGCGGGTGCGACCGACGTCGGGGCGACGATTCTGGCCTGGGCGAACGCGCAACTCGGCAAGACGCAGCGCTTGTCCGCGCTCCACTTCGCCGACGAGCTGCCCCGCAGCGCGATCGGCAAGGTCCTTAAGCGCGAACTGCGCGACCGGCTCGGCGCGTCTCCGCTATCCCCGCCCCCGCCCCCGCCGTCATCCTGACGAAAGTCAGGATCCAGAAGCACGAATGCTCCGCCCCTTGGCTCTGGATCCTGGGTCGCCCCCAGGATGACGGAGGATGAAAGGACCAAGATGACCAGTCTCAAACAGGCAATCGACGCCTTGGAGCCGATCGAAGGCGGCTGGCGCGGGACGGTGCCGGAGAACTGGACGCAAGGGCGCACCGCCTATGGTGGCTTCTCCGCCGCGCTCGCGCTCCACGCCGCGCAGCGGTCCGACACCGACCTGCCGCCGCTGCGGTCCGCGCAGGTGTCGTTCATCGGGCCGCTGTCGGGCGAGATCACGATCCGCGCGCAGCGGCTGCGGCGCGGGCGCAACGCCGCGTTCGTCCAGGTCGACGTCGAGAGCGCAGCCGGGCTCGGGCTGCGCGCGACGTTCGTGTTCATGGGTCCGGTCGCCTCGCGCGTCGATCACCAGACCGGCGGCGCGCCGGAGTTTCCGATGCCGGGGCCGGACACGCAGACGTTCCGCGGTCACAGCGCGGTCGCGTTCTCGCGCAACTTCGACCTGCTCGATCGCCGCGACGACGGCGTCGGGCCGTCGGAATGGCTGCGCTGGGCGCGGCTGGCGGAGCGCGACGGGCTCGATCCGATGGTCGAGCTAATCGCGATCGCCGACTGCCTGCCACCTGCCGCGCTCAAGCTGCTCGGCGGCCCTGCCCCGCTCAGTTCGATGACATGGCTGCTCAATATCCTCGGGCCCCGGCCGGTGACGCGCGACGGCTGGTGGCTGCTCCGCGCGACCACCGATTACACGCGCGAGGGCAGTTCGAGCCAGCAGATGGCGATCTGGAACGCCGACGGCACGCCGGTCGCCGAACAGATGCAGAGCGTCGCGATCTTCGCCTGAGCCCGACATATCTTGCGACATATTCGCGACGCGGCGGCAAAGCCCTGCGACAAGCGAGGCGTAGACCAGCGGCATTCGATGGGAATTCTTACCCCTCCGCCGGAGACCGACATGCGCAAGATCGTCCCACCACTCCTGTTCGCCGCCAGCGCGATCGCCTCCGTGGCGGGCGCCGCGCAGACCAACCCTGCCCCCGCGCCCCCGCGCCCGCCGATCCGCCAGGACGCGAACCGCGACGGTGTCGCGACACGCGCCGAGGCGATCGCGCAGGCCGACGCGCGCTTTGCGCAGATGGATACCGACCGTGACGGGCGGGTCACCGCCGGCGAGATGCGCGCCTATCGTACCGCGCTGCACGACCGGATGGTGGCGAGCGGTCGCGATGTCCCCGTCCCGCCGCCGGGTGGCGCCAAGCATGACGGGATGGGCCGGCGGATGGATCCGAACGGCGACGGCAGCGTCACGCGCGAGGAATTCGAGGCGCGCGCACTCAAGCGGTTCGACCGGATCGACGCCAATCATGACGGCATGATCGATGCGACCGAGCGCGCGAATGCCGCCGAGATGCGCCATGTCGACCGGCGCGAACGCCGCCAGGGCGCCACCCCGCCCGCGCCCGCCCGATAACGCGAAGACGGGGAGCATCGGACGAACCCCGATGCTTCCCCTGGACAGCCGCCATGCTAGACACTGCCCCGATGGGAGACATGCCGCATCTGCTGCTCGTCGATGACGAGCGCTCGATCCGCGAGCCGTTGGCCGCGTACCTCACCAAACAGGGGTTCCGCGTCACGCAGGCGGGCGATGCGGAGAGCGCGCGGACGCGGCTGACGGCGTATGCGATCGATCTTGTCATCCTCGACATCATGATGCCGGGCGAGGACGGGCTGTCGCTGTGCCGGCATATCGCGGCGACCAGCGACGTGCCGGTGATCCTGCTGACCGCGCGTACCGAGGAGACCGACCGGATCATCGGGCTCGAAATGGGTGCCGACGATTATGTCGTGAAGCCGTTCTCGCCGCGCGAACTCGCGACACGCGTGAAGGTGATCCTGCGGCGCGCGACCGCGGGCGGTGCGCGCCAGCATGCGCCCGAAGCGAACGCCTATGCCTTTGCCGGCTGGGTGCTGAAATCGGGCGAGCGCGCGCTGGTCGATCGCGAGGGCGTTTCGGTGCCGTTGTCGACGGGCGAATATAACCTCCTGCTGGCGCTCGTCACGCGGCCGCGCCAGGTGCTCACGCGCGACCAGCTGCTCGACCTGACGCAGGGGCGCGAGGCGGCCGCGTTCGATCGCGCAATCGACAATCAGGTCAGCCGGCTGCGGCGCAAGATCGAGGCGGATGCCAAGACGCCGGAACTGATCAAGACGGTCTGGGGTGGCGGCTACACATTGGCCGCCGAAGTCACGCGGTTGTGACACGCCCCTGGCCGCGCAGTCTGGCGGGTCAGATGGCGTTGCTGATCGCGCTTGCCTTGTTCGTCGCGCAGGCGATCAACTTCGGCATGATCCTGCATGATCGTTCCGAATTCCGGCTCGTCCAGGCCACCCGACCGGTCGCGACGCGGATCGCCGATGCGCTCGACCGCGAGGCGCATGGCGGCCGTCCGCTGACTGCGGATCGCGGTCGCGTCCGGCGAACGCCGACCAATCCGATCGCGCGGTCGATCATGGAGCGCCATCCCGAGGTGGCCGCCGAACTGCGCCGGCAATTCGCCGATCTGGGATTGACCGTCGGGCGGATCGATACCGGACTGCGCCCTGCAATCGACGAAACGAGCGACGCGCATCGCCGCGACGGACTGCGCCGCGGTGACCGGCAAGGCCCTACGCTGCTGATCGCGATCGAGCAGCCCGGGCGCGGCTGGCTGGCGATCAGCGCGCCCTGGCCGCAACCCGGCTGGCGGT
The DNA here is from genome assembly GCF_004216825.1 of Sphingomonas sp. BK036. Taxonomy (NCBI): domain Bacteria; kingdom Pseudomonadati; phylum Pseudomonadota; class Alphaproteobacteria; order Sphingomonadales; family Sphingomonadaceae; genus Sphingomonas; species Sphingomonas sp. BK036. The sequence continues at coordinate 203,419 of NZ_SGXR01000003.1, forward strand.
TGCTGCTCGCGGCGCTGACGCAGACGGCGATCCTGTACATCATCGTGCTGCTGCCCGTGCTGTGGATCGTGCGCCGGATCTCGCGCCCGCTCCAGGATCTGCGGCATGCGGCGGAGAGCTTTCGGCCGGGCGACCCGGGGGCGCCGGTGCCACCACACGGGCCCGACGACGTCGTCGCGCTGATCGCGGCGTTCAACGCGCTCCGGCTGCGCGTGACGGGCATGCTCGACGAGAAGGATCGCATGCTCGGCGCGATCGGGCATGACCTGCGCACGCCGCTTGCCGCGTTGCGCGTGCGGATCGAGTCGGTCGAGGACGATCTTGACCGCGCCAAGATGATCGACACGGTGGCGGAGATGAACCGGACGCTCGACGACATCCTCTCGCTGGCACGGCTCGGGCGCCCGAGCGAGCCGCCGACCGATGTCGACCTTGCCGCGCTGGTCGATGCGGTGGTCGAGGATTTCCGCGATCTCGGCTGCGAGGTGAGCTTCGTCGAGGCGGACCGGTTGCGGATGCGGTTGCGGCCGTCGCTGATGCGGCGCGCGGTGCGCAACCTGATCGAGAATGCGGTGAAATACGGCGTCGCGGCGGAGGTGCGGGTCGAGGCGGGTGCGAAGACGGTCGCGATCGTCGTGGCGGATCAGGGCCCAGGCATTCCTCAGGACCGGATGGGCGACGTGTTCGACGCGTTCACGCGGCTGGAGAGTTCGCGCAACCGCGAGACGGGCGGGATCGGGCTGGGGCTGGCCTTGGCGCAAGCGATCGTGCGCGAGGCCGGTGGCGAGATCCGGCTGGTCAACCGCGTGGGCGGCGGGCTCGACGCGATCATCGAGCTGCCGCGCTAGGTCTGTCTGCTCCCTCTCCCCAGCGGGGAGAAGGAGCAGAATGGTCAATCCTCGAGGATCTGGCTGTTCGTCCGCGTATCCTTCATCATCAGATACACCACCAGCGACACCGCGATCATCGCGGTTACATACCAGTAGAAGCCGCGTTCAAAGCCGGCGTCCTTGAACTTGAGCGCGACGACCTCGGCGGTCCCGCCGAACAGCGTGTTGGCGAGCGCATAGGGCAAGGCGACGCCCAGCGCGCGGATATGCGCCGGGAACAGCTCCGCCTTCACGACCGCGTTGATCGACGTATAGCCCGTCACGATCACCAGCGCCGCCATCACCAGCAACCCGGCATAGATCGGGTTGGTCGCAGTCTCGAGCGCGGTGAAGATCGGATAGGTGAACAACACGCCGGCGATGCCGAACGCGACCATCAGCGGTTTCCGCCCGACCCGGTCCGACAGACCGCCCGCGACCGGCTGCAACAGCATAAACACGAACAGCGTGGCCGCGTTGATCTGGCTCGCCACTTCGCGGCTGAACCCGCTGGTGTTGACCAGGAACTTCTGCATGTAGATCGAGTAGGCGTAGAAGGCGAGCGTACCGCCCGCAGTCAGCAGCATCACCGTCATCGTCTCGCGCGGATGCTTGGTGACGAGCTGGAGGAAGCCCGACTTCGGCTTGCCGTCGCCCGCCTCGGACTTGGCATTCTCGAAGCTCTGCGTCTCGGCGAGCCCGCGGCGGATGTAGAACACGACCACGGCCAGCACCGCCCCGATCGCGAACGGAATGCGCCAGCCCCAGGAATCGAGCGCCGCCTCGCTCATCGTCGACTGCAGCACCAGCAGCACGCAGATCGCGAGGAGCTGGCCCGAGATCAGCGTCACATATTGGAACGACGAGAAGAAACCGCGGCGATCCTTGCCCGCCATCTCGGTCAGATACGTCGCCGACGCACCATATTCGCCGCCGACCGACAGCCCCTGCATCAGGCGCGCGATCACCAGCATGATCGGCGCGAACACGCCGATCGTCTCGTACCCCGGCGTGCAGGCGATGATCAGCGAGCCAGCGCACATCAGCGTGACCGCGACCGTGAGCCCGGCCTTGCGACCGTGGCGATCCGAATAGACCCCCATGATCCACGCGCCGATCGGCCGCATCAGGAAGCCCACCGCAAAGATTGCCGCCGCGCTGAGCAGCTGCGCGGTACGATCCGTCGACGGGAAGAAATGCGGCGCGAAATACAGCGTGAACGCGGAATAGACGTACCAGTCGAACCATTCGACGAGGTTGCCGGTCGATCCGCCGATGATCGCTTTCAGGCGTGTCTTCTGATCGGGTGCCATTACTTCACGTCCTGCGTCGCTGGAGTAGGGGCGAACCCGCGCTTCTTGAGCAGCGCGTTCACATCGGGGTCGCGACCGCGGAAGGCGCGATACGCCTCGGCACGATCGGTCTCGTTACCCGTCGACAGCAGCACGCGCGCGAACTTCTCCGCGGTCGCCTTATCCCACGGGCTGCCTGCTTCCTCGAACGCCGCGAAGGTGTCGGCGTCCATCGTCTCGGACCAGAGATAGCTGTAATAGCCCGCCGAATAGCTGTCCGACGCGAACAGATGCTGGAACTGCGGAACGCGGTGGCGCATCACCAGCTGCTTGGGCATACCGATCTCGGCGAGCGTCGCCGCCTCGAACTTGTCGGGGTCGATCACGCCGTCCGGTACCGTGTGGATCTTCATATCGACGATCGCCGACGACAGATATTCGGTGGTCGCAAACCCCTGGTTGAACGTCCGCGACTTTTCGATCTTGTCGAGCAATGCCTGAGGCATGGCGGCCTTGGTCTGGTAATGCCGCGCATATTTGTCGAGCACGTCGCGGGTCAGCAGCCAATGCTCGTTCACCTGGCTTGGATATTCCACGAAATCGCGCGGCGTGCCGGCGAGCCCCGGATATTCGACATTCTGGAGCATCGCGTGGATGGCATGGCCGAACTCGTGGAACAGCGTCTGCGCATCGTCGAGGCTGATCAGGATCGGCTCGCCGGGTGCGCCCTTGGCAAAATTGTTGTTGTTCGACGACAGCACGAGCTGCGCCGGGGCAAGGCCGCGCTGGCCGCGATAGGTGTTCGCCCATGCGCCCGACCGCTTGCCGGTCCGCGCGAAGTCGTCGCGGTAGAACAGCCCGACATCCTTGCCGGCCTTGTCCGTCACGCTCCACACCCGCATGTTCGGTTCGAACACGGGAACGGTGCCGGTGATCTCCTTGAAGTTCAGCCCATACAGCCGGTTGGCGGCGTAAAGCGATCCCTGGATGATGTTGCCGAGCTCGAAATACGGCTTCAGCTGCGCCTGATCCAGGTCGTACCGGCTTTTGCGCACCTTCTCCTGATAGAAACGGTAATCCCACGGCTCGATCGTCAGCGTCGTGCCCGCGACCTTCTGCATATCAGCGACTTCCTCGACGACCCGCGCGCGGGCGGCGGGCCAGACGCGCATCATCAGGTCCATCGCCGCGGCGGGCGTCTTGGCCATCGTGTCCTGCATCCGCCAATCGGCATGCGTCTTGAACCCGAGCAGGTGCGCACGGTCGGCACGCAGCTTGACGATCTGCGCGATCGTCGCGTTCGTGTCGTTGGCATCGCCGTTGTCGCCACGGTTGACGAACGCGCGCCATACCTTCTCGCGCAAGCCACGGTCGGTCGCGTAGGTCAGCACCGGATCGACCGCGGAGCGCGTGTTGACGATCGCGAAGCCCGGCAGCTTCCGCTCGGCCGCGGCGGCCTTGGCCACCGCCTTCACGCTGTCGGGAAGCCCGGCCAGCTGCGCTTCGTCGGTGACCGAGATCGCCTTGCTCTCATCGGCCAACAGCTTCTCGCCAAAGGTCGAGAAGGCGGTCGCGAGCTGCTGGTTATACTGCGAGAGCTGCGCCTTTTGCGCATCGTTCAGCTTGGCGCCCTGCCGCACAGAGCTGTCGTAGATCCGAGTCACGAGCCGGATCTGCTTCGCGGTCAGCCCACTTGAATTGCGCGTGTCGTAGATCGCCTGAATGCGTGCGAACAGCGGCTTGTCGAAGGTGATCGCGTCCGACGCGGCAGAGAATTTGGGCGACCATTCGCGATCGAGCTTCTGATAGGCGGGCGTGTTCATGTTGCCCGTCATCACGCCGAACAGCGTCATCACCCGACCATAGCGCTTGCCCGCCAGCTGCATCGGCAGGATCGTGTTGGCAAAGGTCGGCTTGGCCGGATTGTCGGCGATCTTGCGGTATTCCGCGGCGCGTTCGGCGAGCGTCGTCTCGAACGCCTGCGGGAATAGCTCGGGGCGAACCTTGTCCCATGGCGGCACTCCGCCCATCGGGCCGATCCAGTCGGCGAGCAAGGGATTGGCGGCAGGCGTAGCGGCCGGCGCGGTCTGCGCGACGACGGAGGTAGACGCCATCAGCGCGACGGCGCTCGCGGCGAGGTATAGAAACTTCACATGGATCTCCCGGTCGATGTCCCGGGTAGCATAGAGATAAAGTCACACAGAGGAAGGCGTGCAGGCCATTTAGGTCGCCACGCGCCCCTGCCCGACTGCTCGGCGGCTCACTCCAGCGGCGGTTCCTTGGTCGGCTGAAGCGCCGCGAGCTCGGCGGCCGCAATCAATCGCCGGCCCGTTTCCGCCGCTGCCTCTGGCGTCATCGTGATCGCCAGTCCGTCGCGTCCGTCGAGCGTGACGAAGCCGTCTTGCGCCGCCGCGACGCCTGCGATGGTTTCGGGCCTTAACATGATCACACTCCCGGTCGCGCCCTGCTTCCCGTGCCCAATTGCCGCGTCGCAGTCAGGAGCCGTTGGAACCGTACAGATATTGTGGTTCGAACTCGGCAACGGCTGCGAGCGCCTTACGATCCAGGATGCACACCTCATTTGCCTTAAATGTCAGCAAGTTCTTCTCGCGGAGCGAGCGCAGCACGCGGTTGACATGCACCCCGGTCAACCCACTGGCCTCGGCAATGTCCGGCTGCGTCATCGGCAGCATATACCGCCCATCGGCCGCCAGCCCGACCATCTCGAGCCGTTCGTTGAGCTCGCAGAACAGGTGCGCGACCCGGCCCTCGGCGCCAAGGCGGCCAAGCCGGAAAATCCACTCGCGGTGCATCGCCGCGTCGAGCAGCGTACTGAACCACAGCTTGCGCGTGAGATGCGGATAGCGTTCGGTAATCGTCTCGAGCGTCTGGTGATCGTAACAGGCGATCTTGACCGGGCCGAGCGTGGCGATGTCGTGATCGAGGCGCCGCATCGGAAACGCGTGGAGATCGACGAAATCGCCCGGCACATGGACCGCGACAAGCTGTCGCTGCCCGTCGCGGTCGTCCATGTAGCGGCACACAAACCCTTCGAGCAGCAGCGTGCTCGTGTCGATGATCACGCCGGCGCGTACGATCTGCTTGCGCGCGGCGACATGCCGCACCGATACGATGCTGTCCTCCAGGACGCGCTGTTCTTCGTCGCTGAGTTCGTGCCGGCCCCGGCCGAGCAGAAATTTACCCGAGATCATCACAGCTCCCGTCGCGTTCGACCGCGTATCGCGGTCGACCCTAGAAGACCCTAGCAGGCCCAGTACCGATCTTCACCCTACGCGACGGCGGGACCGTACCGGGCCGTTCGCGGTCAGGGACGGACGGGAACTGCGCCGGGTGCACCCGGTGCGCCGCCCGGCATGCCGCGCTGCTGCATCTGGGCCTGCGCCTGCATCTGCTGAACGACGCTCTGCGGCAGGAAGTCGAGCAGCTCAACGTCGAAGATCAGCGTCGAGTTCGCCGGGATCGGCCCGGTCGCCTTGTCGCCATAACCGAGCGACGGCTTCATCCAGAAGCGATACTTCGCGCCCTTCGGCATAAGCTTGAGCGCTTCCGAGAAGCCCGGAACGACGCCGGTGACGGGCATCGGAGTCGGCTGCTGCGACTTGTCGAACGTCGTGCCGTTCAACAGCTTGCCCTCGTAATTGACGAGCGCAACGTCGGCGTCGGTCGGCTTGGCGGCACCCGGCTTGCCCGGTGCGATGACCTTGTACTGCAGGCCGGACGCGGTCACGACGACGCCGCGCGCCCGCGCGTTGCGCGCCAGCGGATCATCGCCCTGCCGCGCCAGCGCGACAGCCGCGATCAACGCGAGCGCGATCCCGACCCAGAGATAAACAAGATAGCTGCGCTTGGTGGGCTGCAGCGGCACGGCGGTGACGGTCGACATCGGATCAGGCCCCGGTCATCTGGTCACGCCGGAGCGCCGCGCGTGCCGTTTGTAAAGTCTTGCGACTGGATCATTCCGGGGCTGCGACCATCGCAACCCCGAACCTCAAAGGATCCCGCGCCGATCATCCCAGGACGATCGATCCGCGGGACCGGTCATCCCTTAGCGGGCGCCATCGCGCTCTGCGCGCTTGCGGTCCATCTTGCGCGAGCGACGGATCGCGGCGGCGCGCTCACGCGCGCGCTTCTCGGACGGCTTCTCGTAGTGACGGCGCAACTTCATCTCGCGATACACGCCTTCGCGCTGCAGCTTCTTTTTGAGCGCGCGAAGGGCCTGGTCGACGTTGTTGTCGCGTACGATGATCTGCATAAATCCGTTGAGCTCCGGTCGAATGGGTTTAGCCGTCGCGAACAGGTCCGCGCCGTATGAACCGTGCCCCCTAACAGCGCATCGGCCCGGTTTCAACCCTGCGCCCTCCGCAGCCCGGCAGAATCGCCGCGTTTGCGAGTGGCGTGACGTGCCGCTAGGAGCAGCGGATGACCCGCACGCCCCTCACGCTTTACAACAGTCTCTCGCGCGAACTCGAGACCTTCCGGCCGATCGATCCGGCCGATGTCGGCATCTATTCATGCGGGCCCACGGTCTACAACTATGCGCATATCGGCAATCTGCGCGCCTATGTGTTCACCGACACGCTCAGCCGAGTCCTGACGTGGAAGGGGTATCCGCTCACGCACATCATCAACATCACCGATGTCGGGCATCTGACGTCGGATGCGGATGTCGGCGACGACAAGATGGAGGCGGCCGCGCGTGCGAGCGGGCAGGATATCTGGGCGATCGCGAAACACTATACCGACGCGTTCAAGCAGAACCTCGTCGACCTGAACATCCGCGCGCCCACCCGCTTTCCGCTCGCCACCGATCACATCCCCGAGATGATCGCGTTTGCCGAGGCGATCGCCGAGCGGCATTGCTACGTCCTGCCCGACGGCCTGTATTTCGATACGACGACGGTGCCCGATTATGGTCGCCTCGCCCGGTCGCACGACGACACGGGTGAGAGCCGGATCGATCCGGTCGAGGGCAAGCGCCATCCGCAGGACTTCGCGATCTGGCGGACGTCGGCGCCGGGCGAGAACCGGCAGATGGAATGGGACTCGCCCTGGGGTCGCGGTGCGCCCGGTTGGCATCTCGAATGCTCGGTGATGAGCAAGAAGTATCTCGGCGCGACGTTCGACATCCACACCGGCGGGATCGATCACCGCGAGATCCACCATCCCAACGAGATCGCGCAGAACCAGGCGCATTGCGACTGTGGCGATACCGGCGCGACGCTGTGGATGCACAACAACTTCCTGGTCGAACGCTCGGGCAAGATGTCCAAGTCGGGCGGTGAGTTCACCACGCTCAAGACGCTGGTCGACCGGGGCTTCCACCCGCTCGCCTACCGGCTGATGTGCCTCCAAGCGCAGTATCGCAGCGAACTGGAATTCTCGTGGGAGAATCTTGCCGCGGCGCAAACCCGCCTGAAGCGACTGGCGATCACGGTCGATGCGTTGCGCAGCCGGCCCGCGGGCGGCCCATCGGGCAGCGCGTTTGCCTATCGCGACCGGCTCGACGCCGCGGTGTCGGACGATCTGTCGACGCCGCGCGCGCTGCCGATCCTCGACGAGATGCTCGGCGACAAGCGTGTCGCGCCCGCGGACCGGCTGACTGCGCTGATCGATTTTGACGCGGTGCTGGGGCTCGATCTCGCGACGATCCGCCGCGAGGACCTGCGCGTTCGCCCGGTATCGGCGACGCTCGACGAGGCGACGATCGCAGATCGCCTCGACGAGCGACGAGCGGCGCGCGCGGCGAAGGATTTCCCGCGTTCCGATGCGATCCGCGACGAACTGGCGGCGGCGGGCGTCGAGGTCATGGACGGCGATCCGCTCGGCTGGGACTGGAAACTGGGCTGACGCCTCAGCGAAAGCCCAGCCAGTAGAGCAGGCCGATATTGACCGCGAGCAACGGCAGCGCGGTCGGCACCTGCGCGCGGATGACGGCGTTCTTGTCCTTGAGGTCGAGCAGCGCGGCGGGGACGAGATTGAAGTTCGCCGCCATCGGCGTCATCAGCGTGCCGCAGAACCCGCTGAGCATCCCGATCGCGGCGACGACGGCGGGGTCGCCGCCATAGTGCCGGACGAGCAGCGGGATCCCAATCGCCGCCGCCATCACCGGAAACGCCGCGAACGCGTTGCCCATGATCATCGTGAACAGCGCCATGCCGAGCGTATAGGCGAGCACCGCACCGATCAGGCTGTTATCGGGGATCGCATGGCCGGCCAGCCCGCCGACGACGTCCCCCACGCCCGCCAGCGCGAAGACCGCGCCGAGACTCGCCAACATCTGCGGCAACACCGCCGCCCAGCCGATCGCATCCATCACCCGCAGGCCTTCGCCAAGTGGCGTGGCGAGCCGCGGGCGGAACCAGGCCTGCATCGCGATCAGCGCGATCAGGACGCCGCAGGTCAGCGCGACGAGCGTCGCCTGCTTGGGATCGACGAGGCTCGGGACCGCGCGGAACAGTACGGTGCCGCCCAGCGCCGCGGCCGGGATGATCAGCGCTGGGAGGAATATCCGGTTGCCGAGCCGCGCGGCGTAGTCCCGTCGCGCGTCGAGCGAGGTGGTCGGCCGCCCGCCCCGCCCCATCGCGCCCGAGCCTGCGATCGCGACGAGCGCCAGGACGAGGACGCCATTGCCGACATCGCCCAGCCGCCCGCCGAGCAGGAAGCTGATCGCCAGCACCGCATAGAACGCCGCATTGCCAAGGCGCTTGGGATTGGTGCGATCGGTCGCGCTCAGCACTGCGAACGCCGCGAACATCAGTCCCGCCACCGCGTAGATGAAGCCGGTGCCGATCACGCCGCGCGCGCCAGTCGGCGATCGAGCAGCCAGAGGCGAAACCCATGGATCCCGAACGCGGCGATCGCGGTCGGGATCGCCCACATCGACAGATGCAGCGGCTGGATGACGATGCCATAGCCCTCGAGCACGCCCTTCATCAGCAGGATCGAACCGATCGCGATGAAGATGTCCTCGCCGAAGAACAGCCCGATATTGTCGGTCGCCGCGGCCATCGCCGGTATGCGGTCGCCGCCCGGCGGGAGGCCTTGCGCCTCGGCGGCGGCCTCGGCCATCGGCGCGACGAGCGGGCGGACGCTCTGCGCCGGGCCGGCGATCGACGTCAGACCGAGCGCCGCGGTCAACTGGCGAAATAGCAGATAGCCGATCAGCAGCCGCCCGACCGTCGCGCCTCTGAGCTTGCCGATCGCGAGCCGCGCGCGCTCCTGCAATCCGTGGCGTTCGAGCATCCCGATCACCGGCAGCACTAGGTAGATCACGGTGACGTAGCGGTTCTCGTTAAACGCCTTGCCGAACGCCGCGAGAATCGCGAGCGGCGCGATCCCCGCGGCAAGGCCCGTGACCAGCGCGGCGACTGCGACCACGAGCAGCGGGTTGAACCGGAGCAGGAAGCCCGCAACGATCACCACTATACCGCACAGGACCAACATAGCGTTCTAGCGCGCCTGCTTGGCGAGATCGGCGTCGAACCCGGCTTTGGCCTTCGCGACGATCCTGCGCAGCAACGCTGGATCGACGAACGCGGTCGCGTCGCCCGCCGCGCGGCGCCGGCCGCGGGCGATCACGTCCGCGAGTTCGGGATGCGACGGCAGGACGATGTCGGCGTGCAGCGTGCCGAGCATCGCTATGCTGCGGCGATAGTCGTCGACGATGCTGGGGTAGGCGCGGTTGCCGATCAGCCGATTGCCCGCAACGCTGACGCTGCACGGAAAGACCACGTCGAGCGCACGCGGCCGCGAGGGGATCCTCATCGTCCAGGTCGTGCAGCCGGGGGTATGGCCAGGCGTCGCGCGTGCGGTCAGCGTGACGTTGCCGAGCGTCACCGTGTCGCGATCGCGAACGCCGCGATCGACGGCGACCGCGGGGAAGCGGATGACGCCGTAGTTCGTCTCGCCCGGCGGTATCCCGGTTTCGAGCGCGCGGACATCGCCGATGCCCGCAACGACGCGCGCGCCGGTCGCGCGCTTGAGCGTAGCCACGCCCGCTGCATGATCGAAATGCGCGTGCGTGACGAGGATCAGCTTCACGTCGCGCAGGCGGACGCCCGCCGCGACGATGTTGCGCGCGATCATCCCCGCATTCTCGGCAAGCGTCCCGTCGATCAGGATCGCGCCCGCGCTCGTCTTAATCAGATAGGCCGCGATCCCTTCGCTGCCGACATAGGTGATCGGACCGGCAATCGCGAACGGCGCCTGCGGCCGAGTCCAGGCGGGCGGATCCGCCGCGCCGAGCAGCAGCGGAGCAGTCGCGGCGATGCCAAGCGCGCCAATCAAGGATCTGACGGGAAAGCGCCATGATCCTCCCCCGCCAGGGGGAGGTGGCAGGCGCAGCCTGACGGAGGGGGCGGTCAGCGCTACCATTGGTTTCGTATCCTCCCCCTCCGTCGCCGTCGGCGCCACCTCCCCCTTGCGGGGGAGGATCAGATGCCCGTCTACCTTACCCGCTTATTCCCACTCGATCGTGCCGGGCGGCTTCGAGGTGTAGTCGTACGTCACCCGGTTGATGCCCTTCACCTCGTTGATGATCCGGGTCGCGACGCGCGGGAGGAAATCGCCGGGAAACTGGAACGCCTGCGCGGTCATCCCATCGGTCGACGTCACCGCGCGCAGCGCCAGCACGTTGTCATAGGTGCGCCCGTCGCCCATCACGCCGACGCTGCGCACCGGCAGCAGCACTGCGAACGCCTGCCAGATCGTGTCGTAGAGCCCCGCCGCACGGATCTCCTCAAGATAGATCGCATCCGCCTTGCGCAGGATGTCGCAGCGCTCCTTCGTGACTTCGCCAGGGATGCGGATCGCGAGGCCGGGTCCGGGGAACGGGTGACGGCCGACGAAGATCTCCGGCAGCCCCAGCTCACGACCCAGCGCGCGGACCTCGTCCTTGAACAGCTCGCGCAAAGGCTCGACGAGCTTCATGTTCATGCGCTCGGGCAGACCGCCGACATTGTGGTGGCTTTTGATCGTCACCGACGGACCGCCAGTGAAGCTGACGCTCTCGATCACGTCGGGATACAGCGTCCCCTGCGCGAGGAACTCCGCCCCGCCGAGCTTCTTCGCCTCGGCATCGAATACGTCGATGAAGGTCTTGCCGATGAACTTGCGCTTCAGCTCGGGGTCGGTGATCCCGGCGAGACCGCTCAGGAACAGCTCCTCGACATTCACATGGATCAGCGGGATATTGTAGGCGCCGCGGAACAGGCTGACGACCTGCTCGCTCTCGCCCGCGCGCATCAGCCCGTGATCGACATAGACGCAGGTGAGCTGTTCGCCGATCGCCTCGTGGATCAGCACCGCCGCAACCGCCGAGTCGACGCCGCCCGACAGACCGCAGATGACACGGCCCGTGCCGACCTGCGCGCGGATCTCGGCGATCTTGGTCTCGCGGAACTCGGCCATGGTCCAGTCGCCGCTGAGCCCGCAGACGTGCCGCGCGAAGTTCGCGATCAGCTTGCCGCCATCGGGCGTGTGGACGACCTCGGGGTGGAACTGCACGCCGTAGAAGCGGCGCGTCTCGTCGGCGACGATCGCATAGGGCGCGCCGGTCGAGGTGGCGACGGGGGTGAAACCCGGCGGGATCGCGTCGACCTTGTCGCCGTGACTCATCCAGACCTGGTGGCGTTCGCCCTCGGCCCACAGCCCGTCGAACAGCGCGCAGGCCGACTTGACCTCGATGAACGCGCTGCCGAACTCGCCGCCATCGCCCGAGACGATCACGTTGCCGCCCAGCTGTGCGGACATGACCTGCTGTCCGTAGCAGATGCCGAGGATCGGGATCCCCGCCTCGAAGAAGCGCTGCGGCACGCGCGGGGAGTTCTCAGCGGTGACCGAGGCGGGGCCACCCGAGAGGATGATTCCCTTGGGCTGCATCCGGTCGAACGCGGCCTCGGCGGACTGGAAGGGGGCGATCTCGCTATAGACGCCAGCTTCGCGCACGCGGCGGGCGATAAGCTGGGTTACCTGGCTGCCGAAATCGACGATGAGAATGCTGTCTGGGTGCTCCATGTCGGGCGCATAGCCGGATGGAGGCCGTAACGAAAGAGGCCGCGCCTCCCGGATGGGAAACGCGGCCTGCAATTCGACTAACAAGAGGCGGGGATTATGCCGCTTCGTTGTAATCCTCGTCCGACATCACCGGACCCGAATCCTGGCCCTTCGCCGAGACGTCGCGATCGACGAACTCGATGACGGCCATCGGCGAGGCGTCCGACATACGGATACCAGCCTTGATGACGCGGGTGTAGCCGCCGTTGCGATCCGCATAACGGGTCGCCAGAACGTCGAACAGCTTGATCAGCTGCGCGTCGTCGAGCAACCGGCCGTGCGCGAGACGACGGTTGGACAGGCCACCCTTCTTCGCAAGCGTGATCAGCTTCTCGATGTAGGGACGCAGTTCCTTCGCCTTGGCGACGGTGGTGGTGATCTGCTCGTGCTTGATGAGCGCGGCGCTCATGTTGCGAAACAGAGCAAGACGGTGGGCCGAGGTCCGCTGAAGCTTACGGCCGCCTACGCGATGGCGCATGTTTAATACCTTTTCGTTCGTTCAGGGGCCGTATGAGGTACCCGGGAGCTGGTCGCCGTTAAGGCCGGCGACCGATGCCTTCGTAAAGACGACAAGGACGGGTTCCGTCAATCACGAAACCCGCGCCTTGCCCGCTTTCTCTCCAGCCGAGTGGCGACCCGGCAAAGCCGTGTCGTCGGATGGGTCGGTCGAAACCGACCCGCCGGCCGGGCTGTCTGGTCTCCGGTGCAGCGTGGCTGCACCGGTGCCAGATCAGCCCATGATTTCCTGCTCGAGCTTCTTGGCCATCTCTTCGATGTTCTCAGGTGGCCAGCCCGGGATTTCCATCCCCAGGCGAAGACCCATCGACGACAGCACTTCCTTGATCTCGTTCAAGGACTTGCGGCCGAAGTTAGGCGTACGCAGCATCTCGGCTTCGGTCTTGCCGACCAGATCGCCGATATAGATGATGTTGTCGTTCTTGAGGCAGTTCGCCGACCGCACCGACAGCTCCAACTCGTCGACCTTCTTGAGAAGATAACGATTGATCTGCTGCGTGTCGCCTGCGGGCTCCGCACCACCGGCAGCGGGTGCTGCCTGGCCGATCGGGGCCGACGAACGCGTCACCGACGAATCGTCGAAGTGGACGAACAGCGCGAGCTGGTCCTGGAGGATGCGACCGGCATAGCCGACTGCGTCTTCCGGGGTGATCGTGCCGTCTGTTTCGATCGTCAGCGTCAGCTTGTCGTAATCCAGGTCCTGACCGACGCGGGTCGGGTCGACCTTGTACGACACCTGCCGTACCGGCGAGTACAGCGCATCGACCGGGATCAGACCGATCGGCGCATCGGCCGGGCGGTTTGCGGTCGCGGGCACGTAACCCTTACCGATGTCGGCGGTCAGCTCCATGTTGAGCGTCGCACCCTCATCGAGGTGGCAGATCACGAGATCCTTGTTCATGATCTCGATGTCGCCCGAGACGGCGATGTCGCCGGCCTTGACTTCACCCGGACCCGTTGCCGACAGCTGGAGGCGCTTGGGCCCCTCGCCCTGCATGCGGATCGCGATCTGCTTCACGTTGAGGACGATGTCGGTCACGTCCTCGCGGACGCCTGCCAGAGACGAGAACTCATGCAGCACGTTCTCGATCTTGATCGAGGTGACGGCCGCGCCCTGCAGCGACGAGAGCAACACGCGACGCAGCGCGTTGCCGAGCGTCAGGCCGAAGCCACGCTCGAGCGGCTCGGCGACGAAGGTCGCCTTGCGCTTGGTGTCGCCACCGGCCTTCTTCTCCAGGCCGCTGGGCTTCTTGAGTTCCTGCCAGTTCTTTGCGTTGACAGACACTTGCTTCCCCTAATTTGGGGGCCGGCGAACGGGTGTGTCCGCCGACCATGAAAATACACCCGTGCGGCGCGATCAACCGCGCACGGGAGGCGGAGAATCAGACGCGGCGACGCTTCGAAGGACGAACGCCGTTGTGCGGGATCGAGGTCACATCGCGGATCGACGTGATCTGGAAACCGACAGCCTGCAGCGCGCGCAGTGCCGATTCGCGACCCGAACCGGGGCCCTTGACCTCGACTTCGATCGTGCGGACGCCGTGCTCGGCGGCCTTCTTGCCGGCGTCTTCCGCTGCGACCTGCGCCGCGTACGGAGTCGACTTGCGCGAGCCCTTGAAGCCCATTGCGCCGGCCGACGACCACGAGATCGCGTTGCCCTGGGCATCGGTGATCGTGATCATGGTGTTGTTGAAGCTGGCATTCACGTGAGCGACGCCAGAGGTGATGTTCTTGCGCTCGCGCCGCTTAATGCGCTGAGGTTCGCGTGCCATGGTGTATTTCCTGACCTGTATCTGCGTGACGCCGGGCGGCCCGTTGGGACCAGCGCCGGCGGAGTAATCCATTAAAAAAGTGGATTACTTCTTCTTGCCGGCGATCGGCTTGGCCTTGCCTTTGCGAGTGCGCGCATTGGTATGCGTACGCTGGCCGCGGACCGGGAGGCCCTTGCGATGACGCAGGCCGCGATAGCAGGCGAGATCCATCAGGCGCTTGATGTTCATCGAGGTCTGGCGGCGCAGATCACCCTCGACGGTGTGATCGGCGTCGATCGTCTCGCGGATGTGCAGGACTTCCTGGTCGGTCAGGTCCTGGACTCGCGCCGTATCGGCGATGCCGAGCTTCGTGATGATTTCCTTGGCCTTGGTCGAACCGATGCCGTGGATATAGGTCAGCGCGATCACCACGCGCTTGTTGGTCGGGATATTAACACCCGCGATACGTGCCATGAACTTGGTTCTCCTGCTCCACGAGCTTCGGCATGGCTGCACGAAGCCCATCTCTTAGCGATGATCCGAACGCACGATAGCGACGAACGCAAACAAGCGCCGCCGGAACCGTCGTGTCGGGGAGGGTTCGAATAAGCGCGCGCCAACGCGCTGTCAAGCGAGCGGTTCCGCTCCGTGGGCGGACGTACGACGCATCTTGAGCCAGCGGCGGAACGAGACGATCGTCCAGATCATCTCGACCACCCCGAACGGCCAGGCGCCCTGGAGGAACCCGTAGATAGACCCCAGCACGCACCCGAACGCGAAGCCGAGCGTCCACCAGTGCGAACCGGCTTCCTTGGCATAGCATAGCAAGGTGAACGAGACCGCGGCTAGACCGAATAACGAGAGAGCATCCATATCCGACCCATGCCCCGAACCGGCGGCAAACGCCATGTCGGGCGCGCAACGCTATAGGACCGGCGATCCGTCAGCGACCGGCCACGCCTCACGCCACCCGACCGTCGACGCCACACGTCGTCTTTCTCCTCACTTCCGCCCGAACAGCTTCTCGATATCGCCATGCGCGAGCTTTACCCAGGTCGGGCGCCCGTGGTTGCATTGGCCGGAGTGCGGCGTGATCTCCATCTCGCGGAGCAGCGCGTTCATTTCGGTAACCGACAGGATGCGACCGGCGCGGACCGAGCCGTGGCAGGCCATCGTCCCTGCCACCGCGTCGAGGCGCTCCTTCAACGACAAGGCCTCGTCAAAGGCGGCGAGTTCGTCGGCGAGGTCGGTGACGAGCCCCTTGGGATCGCTTTGGCCGAGCAAGGCGGGGGTGGCGCGCACCAGCATCGCGTGCGGGCCGAAGCGTTCGAGGTCGAGGCCGAAGTCCGACAGTTCCTCGGCGCGCGCTTCGAGACGGTCGCAGGCGGATTCGTCCAGTTCGACGACTTCGGGGATCAGCAGCGCCTGGCTCGCGATCGTGCCCCCGATCAACGCCGCGCGCATGCGCTCGAGGACGAGGCGTTCGTGCGCAGCGTGCTGGTCGATCAGGACGAGGCCGTCTTCGGCCTCGGCAACAATATAGGTCTTGGCGACCTGGCCGCGGGCGACGCCCATCGGGAAGGATGCGGTTTGTGGCGGGGGTGTCCAGGCGGGCTCGGCACGCGCTTGCGGGGGGGCTGCGAAGAAGGTCGGGCGCGAATCGTTGACCGCGCCGTAGTGGCGGTTTTCGAGGGGCAGCCTTTGGGGCGTGCCCTCACCTTCCCATCCGCTTTGCGGACGGGCCCCTTCCTCTCCCCCGGGGGGAGAGGAGTTTTCTTGTTGCCACATCGAGAGGGCGGACTCGGAGGCGCGCTGGCTGCGATGGCCGGCGGCGTCCAGCGCGCGGCGAAGGCCCGAGACGATCAGGCCGCGCACCATGGCGGGGTCGCGGAAGCGGACTTCGGTCTTGGCGGGGTGGACGTTGACGTCGACCTGGTCGGTCGGGATGTCGAGGAACAGCGCCACCACCGCATGGCGATCGCGCGGGAGCATCTCGGCATAGGCGCCGCGGATCGCGCCCATCAGCAGGCGGTCCTTCACGGGCCGGCCGTTGACGAAGAGATATTGGTGGTCGGCGATGCCGCGGTTGTAGGTCGGCAGACTCGCGACGCCGCCCAGCACCACGCCCTCGCGCTCCAAATCGATCGCGACCGCATTGTCGACAAGCGCGCGGTCGGTGAGCGTGGCCACCCTGCCCGGCCGATCCTCGACCTGCACCGCCGACAGCGCGCGGCGGCCGTCATGCTCCAGCGTGAAGCCGATATCGGGCCTGGCCATCGCGAGCCGGCGGACGACGTCGAGGCAGGCGGCATATTCGGCGCGCGGCGAGCGGAGGAATTTCCGCCGCGCGGGCACGCGCGCGAACAGGTCCTCGACCACGACGCGCGTGCCGGGCGGCAGCGCGGCGGGGCCTTCGCGCGTGACCTGGCCATTGTCGACGGTCCGCGCCCAGCCCTCGGCGCCGCGGATCCGGCTTTCGATCGTTAGCCTTGCGACGCTCGCAATCGAGGGCAACGCCTCGCCGCGAAAACCGAGCGTTACGACCGATTCGATATATTCGTCGGGCAGCTTGGAGGTGGCATGCCGCTCGAGCGCCAGCGCCATGTCGGCCGGCGTCATCCCGCAGCCATCGTCGGCGACTTCGATCCGCGACGTCCCCCCTTCGACGAGGAGAATCGCGATCCGCCCCGCGCCTGCATCGATCGCGTTTTCGACCAACTCCTTCAACGCGCTGGCGGGTCTTTCCACCACTTCACCGGCGGCGATGCGATTGACCAGATGCTCGGGGAGGCGCCGTATTGACATGGGTTTCCGTCTAGACCAAGCGACGGCATCCCGCGACCCGCAAACGCCCGCTTATTTAGGCACCCGGTGCTCGAAACCACCGGCGGGTCCCGCGAGATGATGTGTGCGAAATGCCGCCCGTCCGGCGGCCAGGATTACGGGACCCTGATTGAATGGCCTTCTACTCGCGTTTCTTCAAGTTCATGTCGCACGACATGGCGATCGACCTCGGCACCGCGAACACCGTCGTCTACGTCCGTGGCCGCGGCATCGTCCTGAACGAGCCGTCGGTGGTCGCCGTCGAGACGATCAACGGGATCAAGCGCGTCAAGGCGGTCGGTGACGATGCCAAGATGATGATGGGCAAGACGCCGGGCAACATCGAGGCGATCCGGCCTTTGCGCGACGGCGTGATCGCGGACATCGACGTCGCCGAGCAGATGATCAAATATTTCATCCAGAAGGTGCACGGGCCGCGCAAGTTCGCGCGCTGGCCCGAGATCGTGATCTGCGTGCCGTCGGGCTCCACCAAGGTCGAGCGCCGCGCGATCCGCGATGCCGCGTCGAACGCGGGCGCATCGCAGGTCTGGCTGATCGAGGAGCCGATGGCGGCGGCGATCGGCGCGGACATGCCCGTTACCGAGCCGATCGGCTCGATGGTCGTCGATATCGGCGGCGGCACGACCGAAGTCGCGGTGCTCTCGCTGCGCGGCCTCGCCTACACGACGTCGGTGCGCGTCGGCGGTGACAAGATGGACGAGGCGATCGTCTCCTATGTCCGCCGCAACCATAACCTGCTGATCGGCGAAGCGACCGCGGAGCGGATCAAGAAGGAGGTCGGCATCGCCAAGCCACCGGTCGACGGCATCGGCATGATCATCCAGATCAAGGGCCGTGATCTCGTCAACGGCGTGCCGAAAGAGATCCAGATCAACCAGGGCCAGATTGCCGAGGCGCTCAGCGAGCCCGTCGCGACGATCGTCGAGGGCGTCCGCGTCGCGCTCGAGAACACCGCGCCCGAGCTCGCTGCGGACATCGTCGACCAGGGTATCGTGCTCACCGGCGGCGGCGCGCTGCTGCAGGGGCTCGACGAGGTGCTGCGCGACGAAACCGGCCTGCCCGTGACGGTCGCCGAGGACCCGCTGACCTGCGTCGCGCTCGGCACCGGTCGCGCGCTCGAGGATCCGTTGTTCCGCGGCGTACTGATGAGCGGCTAAGAGGTTGGTTTTGCTTTAAGACACGCGGACACGAAATCGCGCCGTCCGAGTCGCGGGGGGAAATCCTTTCGCGCTTCGGCGGCGCCCGAGACAGGGGGACAGGCGCATGGCGCCAGCCCGCGACCGGCGCACGGGGTTTTCCCGGCGCCGGCAATATGGTGTGTTCATGGGCTATGTGCTCGCCGTCGCTGGTGCGGTGGTGGGCCTGGTGCTGCTTGTCGCGTCGACCTTCAATCCGCCCGCCTTCTCCGCGCTGCGGATGGGGGTCGCAGGCGTGACGGCGCCGGTGTCGACGGGGCTTGCGACGGTCGGCTCGGGCATCGCCGGCATCCCCGAGGCGATCGGCCAGTATTTCTTCGTGAAGCAGGAGAATGTCGCGCTGCGGGCGGACCGCGACCGGACTCGCGCGCTGCTGATACGCGCGCGGACGATCGCCTATGACAATCGCCGGCTGCGCAGCCTGCTCGCGATCCGCGACCGCGCGGCGGAACCCGTCGTGACCGCGCGGCTGGTCAGCTCGAGTGCGTCGAGCGGTCGGCGTTACGCGTTGCTCAACGCGGGCCGGTGGAGCGGCGTGAAGCCCGGCATGCCCGTGCGCGGCCCCGACGGGTTGATCGGTCGCGTCGTCGAGACCGGCCCCAACGCCGCGCGCGTGCTGCTGCTCAGCGACGGCGACAGCATCGTCCCTGTCCGCCGCACGCGCGACGGCCTGCCAGCGATCGCTGCCGGGCGCGGCGACGGGATGGTCGACATCCGCTCGGTCAACGCGACCAACGTGCGCTTCAACGCGGGCGACCTGTTCGTGACGACCGGCACCGGCGGCATCTACGGTCCCGGCGTACCCGTCGCCCGCGTCGCCAAGGCGGGCTCGGATTCGGTGATGGCACGGACCTTCGCCGATCCCGACACGCTCGATTTCGCGCTGGTCGAGAACGTGTTCATGCCCGTCCCCCCGCCCCGCCCGATCGCACAACAGTGAGCGCCGAGCGATGAGCCGCCCCCGCGTCGTCGACAGCGTCGATTACAAGCCGTTCGAGACCAAGCTGCCGGCCAGCCGCGCACGCGTCATCCCCTGGGCGACGGTGATGGCGGGATCGCTGATCACGATCATCCCGGTGGTCGCGACGATCCCGCTGCTTCCCCCGTTCGGGTTCGTCATGCTGCTGGCTTGGCGGCTGCTCGCACGGTTCGCGTTCCGTCCTTGGGCGGCGGCACCGCTCGGCTTTTTCGACGATCTCGTCAGCGGCCAACCGCTCGGCAGCGCGGTGCTGATGTGGTCGCTCGCGTTCGTCGCGATCGACATGCTCGA
Source organism: Sphingomonas sp. BK036 (assembly GCF_004216825.1). Taxonomy (NCBI): domain Bacteria; kingdom Pseudomonadati; phylum Pseudomonadota; class Alphaproteobacteria; order Sphingomonadales; family Sphingomonadaceae; genus Sphingomonas; species Sphingomonas sp. BK036. The sequence continues at coordinate 223,231 of NZ_SGXR01000003.1, forward strand.
ACAGCGCCTCGCCTTTCGGGACCATTGGCAGGACTGGCTGATCGCGAGCGGGCTGATCGCGCTGTGCATCATCGTCGGCCGGTTCATCGCGGTCCCGGTCGGCGCGCATGTCGACACGATCCTGATCGCGCAGATCGCCGTCACCATCCTCACCTTCCCGCTGGCCGCGCGCATCGTCGCGGCGATCCAGAACAAGCGCGGTGCCGAATGAGGAGCACGCCGCGGATCGTCACCGAGATGTCGCAGGCATACAGCTTTTCGCGGCGCGCCTGGATGCTGGGCGCGGCGCAGGGCGGCGTCGGGCTGCTTCTTGCAGGGCGGATGGCGTGGCTCTCGATCGCGCAGAACGAGCGCTACACGATGCTGTCCGAGAGCAACCGCGTGAACATGACGCTGCTGCCCCCGCGGCGCGGCTGGATCGTCGACCGCCACGGCGTGCCGATCGCCAACAACCGCACCGATTTCCGCGTCGACATCATCCCCGATCGCCTGCGCGACAAGGAGCGCGTGCTGCCTTTGCTCGGCCGCATCCTCCAGCTGCCGCCCGAGGAGGTCGAACGGATCGCGATCGATCTCGACCACGCCGCTGGGTTCCAGCCCGTCCAGGTCGCCGAAAATCTCGACTGGGAGCGGTTCGCCGCGGTCAGCGTCCGCCTGCCCGAACTCCCCGGCGTCGCGCCGACCCGCGGCTTCGCACGCAGCTATCCCGCGGGCGCCGCGGTCGCGCATCTGACCGGTTATGTCGGCGTGCCCAATGCCGAGCAGTATAAGAAGACGCGCGACCCGCTGCTCGTCACGCCCGGCTTCAAGCTCGGCAAGGACGGGCTCGAGAAGATGCTCGAGACCGAGCTGCGCGGTGTCGCCGGCGCCAAGCGGGTCGAGGTCACCGCGCGCGGCAAGCTGGTCGCCGAACTCGCGACCAAGCCCGACGTGCCGGGCAAGACCGCGCGGCTGACGATCGACGTAGGGCTTCAGGAATATGCCGCACGGCGTCTCGGCACCAACTCCGGGTCGGTCGTGGTCATCGATTGCCGCACCGGCGAGATGCTCGCGATGGTGTCGATGCCAGCCTATGATCCGAACAGCTTTTCGGACGGGATCAGCCATCTCGAATGGCAGATGCTTAGCGACGACGATCACGTGCCGCTGATGAACAAGGTGACGCAGGGGCTCTATCCGCCCGGCTCGACCGTCAAGCCGATGAACGGCCTCGCGCTGATGAACGCGGGCGTCGATCCTTCGGCGCGCGTCAATTGTTCGGGCGCGATGCGGCTCGGGACCAGCGTGTTCCATTGCCACAAGAAAAGCGGCCACGGCCCGCTCGATCTCAAGAACGCGATCATGCAGAGCTGCGACATCTATTTCTACGAGATGGCGCGGCGGGTCGGCTACAACGCGATCGCGCCCGTCGCGCGGACGCTGGGGCTCGGCCAGAAGTTCGACCTGCCCTTCTCGACGCAGCGTTACGGCACCGTCCCCGATCCGGCGTGGAAGCTGAAGAAGTACAAGCACGACTGGACCGTTGCGGATTCACTCAACGCTTCGATCGGCCAGGGCTATGTGCTCGCCAATCCGTTGCAGCTCGCGGTGATGGCGGCGCGGCTGGCCTCGGGGCGCGCGTTGCAGCCGAGCATCCTTGCCGACCATGTCCACCGCGACTCCCCTGCCCTCGCGATCGATTCCGAGCATCTCGCGCGCGTCCGCGATGCGATGTTCGGGGTGATCAACCAGGGCGGCACCGGTGGTGCGGCGAAACTGCTCATCCCCGGCGTCGCGATCGCGGGCAAGACCGGCACCGCGCAGGTCCGCCGCATCACGATGGCCGAACGACGCTCGGGCGTGCTCAAGAACGGGCAGCTGCCGTTCAAGATGCGCGACCACGCGCTGTTTATCGGTTTCGCCCCCGCCGACAATCCCCGCTATGCGCTGGCGGTGGTGCTCGAGCATAACGGCCATACCGTGCGCAATCTCGACACGCCGATGATCGGCCGCGACATCATGACGTATATGCTCGACCGCGAGCGTGCGCTGAAATCGCTCGCCGACGTCGAACCGACCTGGGGCGGCGATATCCGCACGCGCATGGCCGCGACCGCCGAGACCTATCGCAAGGCGCAGTCCGCGCCGCCCGCGGCGATCGCCACCAAGACCGACGCGATCGTGCCGAGCGACGCGCCCGCGGTCGCGAACGCGACCGACCTGGCCAACGCGACGCAGGAAGCGCTCACCGCCCCCGGCGCGAGCGTGGCCGAAGACGATTCGAGGGACCGCCAGCCATGACCAGCCGCCGATGAACCGGATCGTCCCTGAACCGCTCGCAAAGCTGCCTTGGCTCGTCATCCTGCTGGTCGTCGCGATCGGCTGTTTCGGGCAGGTCGTGCTCTATTCCGCCGCGGGCGGCTCGCTGCGGCCCTGGGCGCTGTCGCAGGGGATCCGCTTCTTCGTGTTGCTCGCCGGCGCGATCGGCCTTTCCTACATCCCCGAGCGCAGCTGGAAGGCGGTGGCGCTGCCTGCCTATGCGCTGATCGTGCTGTCGCTGATCGCGGTCGAGATCCTCGGCAAGGTTTCGGGCGGTTCGCAGCGCTGGCTCGATCTCGGGTTCATCCGCTTGCAGCCCTCCGAATTCATGAAGCCCGCGATCGTGCTGGCCGCTGCGAAATTCTACGACATGCTCCCGCCCGGCGAGACGCGGCGGTTCGGCGGCGTCTGGCCCGCGGCGCTGCTGATCGGCGTCCCCGCGGCGATCGTGATGAAGCAGCCCGATCTGGGCACCGCGCTGATGATCTGTTCGGGCGGCGCGACCGTCATGTTCCTCGCCGGCATCCCGCTGCGCCTGTTCGTCGGCGGCGCGATCACCGCGGCCATCGCGATCCCGCTGTCGATCAACTTCCTGCTCCACGACTATCAGCGCAACCGCATCCTGATCTTCCTCGATCCCGAGAGCGATCCGCTCGGCACCGGCTATCACATCAGCCAGTCGAAGATCGCGATCGGGTCTGGCGGGATCTGGGGCAAGGGCTTCCTCCAGGGTACGCAGAGCCATCTCGACTACCTCCCCGAGGGCCATACCGATTTCGTCTTTGCGACGATGGCGGAGGAATGGGGGCTGGTCGGCGGCTGCCTGCTCATCCTCGCCTTCCTGCTGGTGATCCGCTGGGGCATCGAGGTCGGCCAGCGCGCGCAGACCCGCTTCGGCCGGCTGACCGCGGCGGGGCTGTCGACGACGATCTTCTTCTATGTCGCGATCAACCTGATGATGGTGATGGGCCTCGCCCCCGTCGTGGGCATCCCGCTGCCGCTGGTCAGTTTCGGCAGCTCGGCGCAGATGACGGTGCTGCTGTGCCTGGGCATCCTGATGTCGATCGATCGGCAGAATCGTAAAACGGTCGGCTGGTGACGCGAAAATCGGCTTAATCTGCAAAAATATGCCGAGTTTGACGAAAACGGACTCGGATCGACGAAAAAGGGGTTGCGGCCCCCGATGAGTCTGCTAACAGCGCGCCTCCAGCAGCGGGGCGCCACACCAGGGCGCCACTAAAAACCGCCCCGGAATGGACGCATAGCTCAGTTGGTAGAGCAGCTGACTCTTAATCAGCGGGTCCTTGGTTCGAGCCCAAGTGCGTCCACCATTCTCCTTAAACGATGAATTACCGAGCGGTTGCTACGTGCAGCCCCCCGTCCAGCGTAGGGCGCGCGCGCCCAAGTGCGAACGGCTACCCGAAAGCCGTTACCTCAATTCTCACGAAACAGTCGGTGGGTCGATCGGACAGTCGGGCCGTACTCGCACTCGCCGCCATGGTTCGCGTCGATCGTGACCCGGGGTAGCGGCACGGTGTAGGCACCGCATGAATCAGGACCGATACCGTGCCGGCAGGCTAGACTCTGCGATGCAGCCGCCTGTAGCTTGGCGGCATCATCGGCAGGACGTCCTATCGCGGGGCGGGGACTGAGAGGGGCGACGGCGTATGCTTCGATCCGCAACGCCGTTCCGGCCACCCGCCCCTGGCGCCGCAATCCTCGCCGATGCGGCGGGACAAGCACTCTCCGCCATCGACGTCTGGACGATATCGCTCGACGCAGGCAGTGCAGATCTCGTTGCGGCAGCGGCCGTGCTTGACGCAGCGGAGCGTGCGCGCGCCGCGCGGTTCGTCTTCGAGCGCGACCGCACCGCGTTCACGATCGCGCGCGCGGCGCTGCGCCATATCCTCGCAGGATATGTCGGCCTCCCCGCGGATCGGGTGCCGCTCTGCACCGGCACATTCGGCAAACCCCAGCTGGGTGCGCCCTGCCACCTAACCGGCGTTCAGTTCAACGTGGCGCATTCGGGGCAGCATGCGCTCGTCGCGGTTACCCGGCAGCGCGCCGTAGGCATCGATATCGAGCATGTCCGTCCGATGCACGATCTCGACGGGGTCGCGGCGATCGTTCTCAGTCCGGCCGAACACCGCGTCTTCACGGATTGCACGCCGGACGATCGGCTCGCGTTCTTCCTGGGCGCATGGACTCGCAAGGAGGCCTATCTCAAGGCACTGGGCGAAGGCCTCGCCCGCTCCCCGACATTGTTGGAATGCAGCGCATTGCTTGGCGGCGCCGAGACGATACGTGACCCGGATGACGATTCAGCAGCACGGCGCTGGTCGGTAATGACGTGGCGCGAGGCAGACTACAGGGCTGCATTGGTCGCAGAAGGCCCGCTCGGCACCGTCACTTTCAAGTGAGTATGATTTTGCGTGGCAGACGTAGCACTTGATCCCTATTCACAAGTACTTCCCACGTTGGTTCATCCATATCTGCGGCGTTTCGATCTATTTTGACTGCGACTCATGCTGCCATCTTCGAAGCGCGATGATACGAAGTCATTAGTAGCCGCTACGGTTGCTGGAATCGTTATATGTCGCGTTTATCCTATTGAAAGGACAGCAAATGGCTAGCACGCAAACAATGGACGGTAACACAGCCCTGGCGCGGACTGCTCTGGTTGCCGGGGAAGTCCTGATTCCGGGCACCAGCAACATCATCGCTGGGAATATCGGCGCGGGTCTCGGAACCTTGGTCGGCACCGGTGTCGCGATCGCGGTTCTCGCACCGCTTTCCCCCCTTCTCGCCGGCCTCGCCGCCATCGGCCTGCGGATCAACTCGTACAAGCTGGCGACCACCGGTACGAGCATGATGACGAGCGTCCGGGACATCATGCCGTCTTTCGACGCGCCCAAGAACCCCGGCACCGCGCCCAAGACGGCGAACTAATGCCCCCCCTGCCCCTGGCCGGTAGCATCGACCGCGCTGGCCAGGGTAGGACGGCTCACCACCTAGGAAGAGCCCATGGCCTTGATCGCAGCTAGGCTGACGATCGCGCGCCTAGCCCGCTTTCACCTTTCGCACCCCGGTCAAGCACCGGCCCGATCACCGAATCGATCCTTGTCTCAGGGAGGGGCTGTGTCGCCATGGATGCTGCGAGCCGCGATCACTATGTCGAAGCGTTGCGCAAAGCCTCGGCGCACATAAGGGCGCTGACGGCGGACCAAGCCGCGTGCGCGCTGGAGCGGCCGATCGCGATCGTCGGCATGGGCTGCCGCTTTCCCGGCGGCGCCAATGATCCCGAACGATTCTGGGCCCTGCTCGAACGCGGCGGTGATGCCGTGGCAGGGATACCCGCGGACCGGTTCGATCTCGATCGCTGGTGGAGCGCGGACCCGGATGCGCCAGGCCGGATCTACGCCCGCGACGCCGCGCTGATCGACGACGTCCGCAGCTTCGATCCCGGCTTCTTCCGGATCACACCAGCCGAAGCCGAAGCGCTCGACCCGCAGCAACGCCTGCTGCTCGAAGTCAGCTGGGAAGCGTTCGAAGACGCCGCGATCGACGTCCGTCGGCTCGCGGGCAGTCGCACCGGCGTGTTTATCGGCCTGTCGAACTATGATTACATCCAGGCGCACGTCCATTCGGGCGACCCCACGCGTATCACCGCCTATTCGGGCAGCGGGGTGATGTTCAGCACCGCGGCGGGGCGCCTGTCCTATTTCTACGACCTGCGCGGCCCCTGCATAACGCTCGACACCGCCTGTTCTTCGTCGCTGGTCGCGCTCGATGCCGCGATCACGGCGCTGCGCCAGCGGGACTGCGACGTCGCACTGGCCGGGGGCGTCAGCCTGATGCTGTCGCCCGACAGCAGCGTCGCCTTGTGCAAGGTCAAGGCGCTGGCCGCGGACGGCCGCAGCCGGGCGTTCGACGATGCCGCCACCGGCTATGGCCGTGGCGAAGGCTGCGGGCTGGTCGTGCTCAAGCGACTGAGCGACGCGGTGCGCGATGGCGACCTCATCCACGGCGTCCTCGCCGGGTCCGCGGTCAATCATGATGGTCGCAGCAACGGGCTTACCGCCCCCAACGGACTGGCGCAACAGGCGGTGCTGCGGTCGGCGCTCGCGGATGCCGGGCTCACCCCCGACCGGATCGATTATGTCGAGGCGCACGGTACGGGCACGCCGCTCGGCGATCCGATCGAGTTCGGCGCGCTGGATGCGGTCTTCGGGGACCGGCCGCGCGCACGGGGTTTGCGACTGGGTTCGGTCAAGACGAATATCGGCCATACCGAAGCGGCAGCGGGGATTGCGGGGGTGATCAAGGCGGTGCTGGCGATCCGCCATCGCACGCTGCCGCCCAGCATCCACTTCGACACGCCCAATCGCCACATCGACTGGGCCCGATCGACGCTGTCCGTCGTCGCGACGGCAACAGCCTGGCCCGAAACCGATCATGATCCGGCCGTCGGCGTCAGTTCGTTCGGGCTCAGCGGCACCAACGCACATGTGATCGTCACCGCCGCACCCGTATCCGAGCGGGCGCCCCCCTCGCCTCGCCGCCCCTATGTCGTGCCGCTGTCTGGCGCCTCCCCCGCTGCGCTGACGGCGGCTGCGGCGCGATGGGCGGAGACGATCGCCCTGGCCGATCCCGAGACGCTTGCCGAGTTCACCGCCACCGCCGCCGCCCGCACCCCGCTCCCGCACCGCACCGTGGCGATTGGGGCGGATCGCGCTGCGCTGGCGCAGGCACTCGCCGCAATCGAAGCGCCGCACCCGGATTCGCCGGCACCAGGACCGCGGCTCGCCTTCCTGTTCAGCGGGCAAGGCGCCCATTATGCGGGGATGGGGCAAGCGCTCCACGCGGCCGAGCCAATATTCCGCGCGGCCTTCGATCGCTGTGCCGCCGTTGCCGATGCCCTGCTAGGCGGGTCGTTGCTCGGCCTGCTCGACGATGCCCCTGCACTGTCGCAGACCGGGTTTGCGCAACCTGCGACCTTCGCGTTGCAATGGGCGCTGGCCGAACTCTGGGCGAGCTGGGGCGTGCTGCCCGATGCCGTCGCCGGGCACAGCATCGGCGAGTTCGCGGCAGCAACGGTCGCCGGCGTGCTGTCTCCCGAAGCCGCGATGCGGCTGGTGATCGCACGCGCCGCGGGCATGCAGGCCTTGCCCACCGGTGGCGCGATGGCCGCCGTCTTTGCCGATGTCGGCACGGTGCGCGCGGCACTGGCTTCGCAAGGAGACCGAGTGGCGGTGGCCGCAATCAATGCCGCCGGCGCAGTCACGGTGTCGGGCGACGCAGTAGCGCTGGAAACCGTGCTCGCCGCGCTGCATCAGGCGGGAATCGAGGCCATCCGTCTCGATGTCTCCCACGCGTTTCATTCGCCGCTGATGGCGCCGATGCTGCCCGGGTTCCGGGCTGCCGCGATGAGTGAGAAACCGGCGGTGGCGACCATCGCGGTCTACTCGACAGTGACCGGCGCCCGGCTTGCGCCGGACACGCCGCTCGATGCCGACTACTGGGTCCGTCAGATCTCGGCCCCCGTGCGCTTCGCAGACGCGGTGGCGGCGTTGCAGGCCGACGGGTTCGACCGATTTCTCGAGATCGGCCCGGGCGACGTCGTGGCCGGCTTTGCGCGCCAGGCAGGCGCCCGCCTCGCGCTGGCCTCGCTGCGGCGCGGAACCGACGCCGCAACGCAAATGGCGACGACCGCGGCGACACTGTGGAGCGACGGCGTGGCGGTCGACTGGTCGGCGCGCAACGGCAAACCCACGCGCGCGGTCGGCGCCCCGCATTATCCGTTCCAGCGCAAACCCTATTGGCTGGAGGTCGGGCCGTTGCGGCCGCCCGCCTGGTCGGATCAGCAACAGCAGCAGCAACAGGCCGGCGTTGCGACGCAGACGGAGGGACATCGGATGGAGACGCGCGCACCTATTGTCGATCATCTGGTCACGACGCTGGCGCTGGTCGCCGGGTTCGATCGCGCCGAGATCAACCCGAGCCAGCATCTCACCGACATGGGCCTCGATTCGCTGATGCTGCTCAAACTCGGCCAGGCGGTCGAGCGCGATTACGGCGTCGAGCTGAAGATGAGCCAGCTGTTCAACGAACTCGGCACGCTCAACGACATCGCCCGCTATCTTGCCGGCCGCGCGACCCGCCAGCCCGAAGGCGCACTGGCGGCCACAGCGCCCGATCCCGTCGTCGCATTACCGGTCGCGGCCGTCTCCGCCCCGCTGCCGCCCCTCGCCACGCACGGTTCGGAGTCGGGGCTGTTCCAGCAACAGTTGCAGGCGATGACCGACCTCGCCGCGCAGCATCTGCGGGGCCTGGCCGAATTGTCCCGGCTGCAACTCGCCAGCGCCACCGCGCAGCCCGCGCCCGCGCCCGCCCAGCCGAGTGTGGTTGCGCCCAGGCCATCGGTCGCAGCCCCCGCGCCGCCACGCCCGAACATCCCCGCCCCGATCCCGGTCGCGCAAATCCGCGGCATCAATCTCGCAGGCGCCCGGCTGACGGAGGAACAGCAGCGGTTCGTCGATGAGTTGATCACCCGCCACTTGGCCCGCGCCGGCAGCTCCAAAGCGATAACGCGCGACAGCCGCCACGTGCTTGCCGACTGGAAGCACACTCTGTCCTTCTGGGGGCAGCTGAAGGAGGCCAAGTTCCCGATCGTCTCGGCAGCGTCGAAGGGCGCGCGCGTCACCGATATCGACGGCAACGTCTATATCGACATCGCGATGGGGATGGGCGTCCATTTCTTTGGCCACGCCCCCGATTTCATCCATGACGCGCTCAGGCAGCAGCTCGAATTGGGCATCGAGCTGGGGACGCAAACGCCCTTCGCGAGCAAGGCCGCACTGTTGCTGACCGCATTGACCGGCACCGAACGGGTAGCGTTCAGCAATACCGGATCGGAGGTGGTGATGGTCGCGCTGCGGCTGGCGCGCGCCGCGACCGGCCGCAAGACCGTAGTGCTGTTCAAGAATTCCTATCACGGCATCTTCGACGGCGTCCTGGCGACCGAGGAGGATGGCGAGCGCGTGCCGATCGGGCTCGGCACGCCCGAGGGGATGATCGAGGACCTCGTCATCCTGCCCTACGATTCCCCCGCATCGCTCGACTATATCCGCGCGCATGGCGACGATCTCGCCGCCGTGCTGGTCGAGCCCGTGCAAAGCCGCAACCCCGATCTGCAGCCGCAGGGGTTCCTCAAGGCGCTGCGCAAGCTCACGACGCGATCCGGCACCGCGCTGATCTTCGACGAGATGATCAACGGTTTCCGCATCGCGCCCGGCGGCGCGCGCGAATGGTTCGGCGTGGATGCCGACATCGCGCTCTACGGCAAGATCGTCGGCGGCGGGATGCCGATCGGCGTGATCGCGGGGAAGGCGCGGTTCCTCGATTATATCGATGGCGGCGATTGGGCGTACGGGGATCGTTCGGGCCCGCAATCGGCGATGATCTATTTCGGCGGCACCTTCTGCCGCAACCCGGCGACGATGGTCACCACGCACGCCGCGCTGGCGCACCTCCATGCCGAGGGTCCGGCGCTGCAGGCGCGCACGACCGCGCGCACCACCGCCTTTTGCGACCGCCTCAACCACTGGTTCGAGCGCGAGCGCGTGCCGTTGCGCGCCAGGTATTTCTCGTCGCAATGGCGGATCGTCCCCGTCGGCGTACAGGATCGCGAGCCGATAGAACTCGAGCTGCTCTACCTCTCGATGATGGTCCGCGGGGTCTATACGTGGGAGCGGCGAATCTCCTTCTTCTCGACCGCGCATAGCGAGGCGGACATCGCGATCGTGTTCGCCGTGATCACCGCCGCGATCGAGGAAATCCGCGCGCGCGGCTTCGCCTGGTCGATCGATGCCTATCCCGATCCGCAGTTCACGCCGCTCAGTTCCCCCGAACGGCGCATGTATGCGCTCGCCCAGCGCGATGGCGGCGACTTGCCCTATCATCTGCCGCAGGCCTTCGTCATCGACGGCCCCCTCGATATCGACCGGCTCGAAGAGGCGTTCCGCACCGTGATCCGGCGTCACGAAGCGTTGCGCACCGCGTTCGTGACGATCGACGGCGAACCGCTGGCGAAGCGCATCGCGGAGCCGCGCTTTGCGATCGCGCGCGAGACGATCGACGCGTCCGCGGTGGATAGCTGCCTGCAGCGCTTCATCCGGCCGTTCGACCTCGCCGAGGCGCCGTTGATGCGAGTCGGGGTCGCGACGCTCGCGCCGGACCGGCACCTGTTGATGGCGGATGCGCATCACATCGCGGTCGACGGCCTGTCGTTCGATATCGTCGCCGGGGACTTGATGGCGGCCTATGAAGGGCGCGCGCTGGCGCCCGTTGCGTATGACGCGCGCGCGGCGCGGCGTGCGGTCGATGCCGGCGGCGAGGGCGCGCGTGGTGCGGCGAATGCGGCCTTCTGGCGCGACCAGCTTGCCGATCCGCCGACACTGGATTTGCCGACCGACCGCGCACGCCCGCGCGACCGCGATTTCAACGGCGACGTCGTGGTCCGCGCTCTGTCAGCCGACCGCGTCGCCTTGCTGAAGACACTCGCCAAGACGTCGGGCAATTCGCTGTACATCGTGCTGCTGGCGGCGTGGAGCGGGTTCCTCCACCGCCTGACCGACCAGGACGACATCATGATCGGCGGCGCGAGTTCAGGGCGCGAGACCGTCGCCGCCGCCTCCGCGGTCGGCATGTTCGTCAACACGATCCTGTTCCGCACCCGGCCGCGCGCGGACATGCCGTTCACGCAGCATCTCGCCGCCGTCACCGCCGCCGCGCTCGCCGCCTATGATCATGGCGACTTTCCGTTCGAGGCGATGGCGGCGATGGCCCCCAGTCCGGAAGCCGGTCGCAACGCGCTGTTCGACACGATGCTGTCCTATGAGAACACCACCGCGCGCGCCTTCCGGATCGACGACCTGGTCTTCACCAGCCACGATATGCCGATCACGGCCGCAATGTTCGATCTCGCGCTCGACGTCGCGGAGCTCGACGGTGCGCTGACCCTTCGCTTTGCCTTTGCGACCGCGTTGTTCGATCGCGGCACGATCGAGCACTGGGCCGATGCCTTCCTGCAGATGCTTGATGCGCTCCCCGACGATCCCGATCGCCCGCTCGGCCGGATCGACCTCCAGACGCCCGGCGAGCGCAGCCTGATCGCGCAGGTCAACGCCACCGCCGCACGCTATCCCGAAGTCACGCTCGCAGACCTGTTCACGGCGAGCGCCACGCGCCATGCGGAGCGCACCGCGGTGATCTTCGGCGACACGCGGCTAAGCTATGCCGACCTGGATCGGCGATCGGCGGCGCTCGCCGCGGCGATCGCAGACCGCGCACCCGTCGGAGCGTCCGTGTGCATGCTCCTGCCCCGGTCGGAAGCGTGCGTCGTCGCCGAGCTTGCGATCCTGCGCGCAGGGTGCGTCTTCGTCCCGCTGGATCCGCGCGCACCCGCGGCTCTGCTCGACCATATCCTCCGCGACAGCGCCTGTGCCGTGGTGATCACCGAAGCAACGACGGCAGCGTTGCTGCCCGAGGCGCACCGGGCGCTTGCGCTGGACCATGCCGCCACCGGAGACGCCCCGCCCCGCCCCGCTTGCGCGTCCGATGACGTGGCCTACAGCATCTACACCTCAGGCTCGACCGGTCTGCCCAAGGGGTGCCTCGTCACGCATCGCAACGTCGTTCGCCTGCTCGCCAATGACCGGCCCGTGATCGCCTTCGGACCCGACGATGTCGGCGTGTGCGTGCATTCCTTCGCGTTCGACTTCTCGATCTGGGAAATCTGGTGTGCGTTGGCGCATGGCGGATCGGTGGTGATCGCCGATGGCGAAACCGCGCGCGATCCCAGGCTGCTGCTCGATCTCGTCCAGGCGCATCGCGTGACGGTCCTCAACCAGACCCCGGCGGCGTTCTACGGCTTCGTCGACGCCGTCCGCGCCACGCCGGTCCCCGATCTGGCCTCACATCTGCGCGCGGTCATCTTCGGCGGAGACCTGCTCGAATTCGGCTATCTGCGCCCTTGGGCGGCGCTCTATCCGCTCAACCGCATCGCCTTGATCAACATGTACGGCATTACCGAAACAACGGTGCATGTCAGCTGGCACCGCATCGCCACCGCCGATCTCGACCAGGGCCGCAGCATCATCGGACGACCGCTTCCCGAAACCACGATCGAGGTGGTCGACGCGAACGGCCTGCCCTCCCCGATCGGGGTACCCGGCGAATTGTGGATCGGCGGCGGCGGGGTCTGCCTCGGCTACCGCAATCGGGCCGACCTGACCGCGGAGCGCTTTGTCGATACCCCCGGCGGACGCCGCTATCGCAGCGGCGATATCGGCCGGCGAACCGCTGATGGCGCCATCGCGTATATCGGGCGGAACGATCACCAGGTGCAGGTGCGCGGCCATCGCATCGAGCTCGCGGGCATCCAGCACTGGCTGGTCCTGCATCCGCACATCGAACAGGCCGTGGTGATTGCGCACGCGGATGCGGACCGACACACGCAGCTCGTCGCCTATATCGTCGTCGCAGCTGATCTCGCACCCGACATGCTGCGCGCATATCTCGGCGACCATCTGCCCGGCTACGCGATCCCGGCGCAGTTCGTGTCGCTCCCCGCCTTGCCGCTGACCGCCAATGGCAAGCTCGACCGCGCCGCCCTGCCCGTCCCCGACGCCGCATCGGCTATCCCGAGCCTGGCGATCCGGCCCCCCACGACCGCGATGGAAACGACGATTGCAGCTGTCTGGGCGGACGTCCTCAGGCCCCCCACGATCGGCATCGACCAGAACTATTTCGCGCTTGGCGGCGATTCCATCAAGGCGCTGCAGATCGTCAGCCGGCTGCACCAGGCCGGCGTCGCCACCACCGTGGCGCAGGTGCTCAACGCCAAGACCGTCGCGGTACTCGCCACCATCGTGGCGCGCAGCCGCCCCCAAGCTGACGTGGCGGCCAGCAGCGACAGCGCGTCCCTGACGCCGATCCAGCATTGGTTCGTCGAAACGCACGGGGCCAGCGGCCATTTCAACAACTCCGCTTTGCTCGCCGCCGACGATATCGACACCGATGCCCTGGCAAAGGCGGTCGCTGCCGTGACGGCGCAGCACGAAGGACTGCACCAGACGCTCGACCTCTCGGTCACGCCGCCGCGCGTGCGGCTCGCCCGCGATATGGCCGTCCCGATCGAGCAAATCACCGTCGCCAGCGCCGCGGAGCTCACCGCGCACGCCGCCCATGCGCAGACCCGGTTCGATGTCGCGCACGCACCCTTGCTGCGCTTCGTCCACTACCGCCTGCCCAATGCCGAACGACTGTTGATCCTGTGCCACCACCTTGTGATCGATGGCGTATCCTGGCGGATCCTGATCGAGGACTTGCTCCGCGCCTACACCGCCGCGCGCACGGGCGCGCCGATCGCGCTTCCCCGCGCTGGTCGCTGGACCGAGTGGAGCGCAGCGCTTGCCGAGGCCGCGCAGGATCCCGCGCTGCTGGACGAGGTCGCCTATTGGCAAGCCATCGAAACCACGGAGATCGCGCCGCTCCCGTGCGATTTCGACGATGATCGCAACGCCGTCGGCGACGCGCGGACCGTCCGCATCACGCTCGACGCGGCCGCCACCGCCCGGCTCGTGGCTGCCGCATCGGCAGACGAATCGGGCATGGCTGCGCACCTGCTCGCCGCCACCGCGCTGGCGTGCCGCGCGTGCTTCGGGCTCGATCGGCTACGCATCCGGCTGGAAGGACATGGACGCGCCGAGATCGCACCCGCGCTCGACCAGAGCCGGACGGTCGGGTGGTTCACCACGCTGTTTCCCGCGCTCGTCGACATCGGCACCGCCGAGGATCGGTCGAGCGCCGCCCGCCATGTCGCCGCCATGCTTGGTGCCATCCCGCGTAAGGGCATCGGCTATGGCCTGTTGCGCTATCTGGCGCCCGCGTCGGCCCGCGCTGGACTGGTCTTCGGCCCCACGCCTGAGCTGGGTTTCAACTATCTCGGTCATTTCGACACCGCGCTGGGGGGCGGTTTCCACCTGGCGGACGAGCCGACCGGCGGCTTGCTTGCGCCGACGTTGCGCCGTCCCGAACTGCTCGACATCGAAGCCGCGATCATCGGCGGGTGCCTCGAAATGGCGATCGGCTATGGCGAACGCCTGCACGCGCGCGCCACGATCGAGCGATTCGCCGCCGCGATGCGGGAGGCGCTCAGCCCATCCGCCGCGCACGAGATCGCGTCCCCCGCGCTGTTGGCCGCGGCGGACCTGACACCGGCGGCGATCGAGACGGTGCTGGCGTTATCCCCGCTGCAGGAGGGCATGTACTTCCACGCCGCGACCGGGGACCGCCACGCCTATCTCCAGCAATTCACCTATCGCATCCGTGGTCCGCTCGATCACACCGCCTATGCCGTCGCCTGGCAGCAGCTGACCGCGCGCCACCAGGCGTTGCGCGCCGCGATCGCCGCCGCCCCTGGAGACGCCCCGCGCCAGCTGATCCTGAAGGACCGGCCGATCCCGATCCGGCACGAGGACGTCCGTCGGCTGAGCAAGGCCAGGCGCATCGCCGCCGTCACCGCGCTCGCCGAAGCGGAACGCACCGGCTTCGATCTCGCGCACGATCCGCTCGTCCGCATCGTCCTCGTCCGCCTTGGCGAAGCCGAAACCGACGTCATCCTCACGCTCCACCACATCATCTCGGACGGCTGGTCGCTCGGCGTGATGATGGGCGAGCTGCTGGCGCTCTACCGCGCGCAGGTCGACGGGCAGGTCGCGGATCTGCCGCCCGCCCCGCCCCTGTCGCGGCACATCGCATGGCTCGCTGCGCAGGACGAGCAGGCGGCGCGGCGGTTCTGGAGCGCCCGCCTCCACGAAGCGCCTTCGCCCTCGACCATTCCCGGCATCCGCCCCGGTGACGGCCGCAGCTACGCGATGGCCGAGCAGGCCTTCGCCTTCGACGCATCGACCACCCGGAGCCTGGCTTCGCTGGCGGCGAGCCAGGACATCACGCTGAACACGCTGGTCCAGGCGATGTGGGCCACGTTGCTCGCGGGGTTCAACGGGAGCGACGACGTCATCTTCGGGGCGATCGCGTCGGGGCGCCCCGCCGATCTTGCCGATGTCGAGCGGATGGTCGGCCTGTTCCTCCAGCCCATTCCCGTGCGGGCCCGGATCGCCCCCGACGATACGATCGCCACGCTCGCGCAACGGCTGCAGCGTGACGCCAACGACGCCGCGCCCTTTCACTATTTTCCGCTGGCCGCGATGCAGCGCTTAGGGGGCACGCGCCGTGCCGTGTTCGATCATGTGCTGGTGTTCGAAAACTATCCGTTCGCGGACGGATCGAACGGCGTGCTGCACATTGGCGACGTGCGCGCAGTCGAACAGATGCATTTCGATTTCAGCCTGGTCGTGCAACCGGGCGACACGCTGGAAATCAAGCTCACCTATAATCGGCACGCGCTCGATGCCGCCGAGATCGACCGGATCGAAACGCAATGGCGCGCGCTGGCGGCGGCGCTGCTGGAGGCACCCGATCAACCGCTCGGGTCGATTGACGTGGGCGGTGCGGTCGAGCTCGCTCTCTCCGCGCCGTCCGCTGGAACCGTGCTCGACCTGTTCGCGAAGCAGGCGGCGGATCACCCCGAAACTATTGCGGTCGACGACGGCACCGACACGCTCAGCTACCGGGCGCTCGACGGCCGCGCCGACGCACTCGCGAGGGCGCTTGTCGGGATTGGGGTCCGTCGCGGCGACCGGGTCGCCGCGTTCCTGCCAAGCGGAGCCGATCATATCGCGACGATGCTCGCGGTGTGGAAATGCGCCGCAGTTTTCGTGCCGCTCGATATCGATGCACCAGCGCGCCGCCTCGCGCATCTGGTCGCGCAGATCGCACCGGCCGCACTGGTGACGACCGAGCCACTCAAGGACTGCATTGCCGGCTCGAGCGACCTGCCCGCCGACCGCATCATAGCCTGGGTCGCCGATGGCACCGTCCCGGCCGCCGCCGATGCCGACCTCCCTGCCTTGCACCCGACGCCGACCGACGCCGCCTATGTGATGTTCACCTCGGGCTCCACCGGAACCCCGAAGGCCATCCTCGCGAGCCACGCCGGTCTGCGCCACTTCATCGATTGGGAGATCGCCGAACTCGGTATTGGCGCAGGCATCCGCGCTGCCAATCTCGCGCTGCCGACCTTCGACGTGTCACTCCGCGACATCTTCCTCCCGCTCGCGGCGGGGGGAACCGCCTGCATCGCGCCCCGCGCCGTCCGCCGCGACGGCGCAGCGCTCGTCGCCTGGCTATCGTCGGAGAAGATCGCGGTCGCGCATGTCGTGCCCAGCATCTTCCGCCTCGCGCTGAAAGCGATCGAGGAGGCCCCCACCGCACTCCCGGACCTGCGTCATCTGCTGTTCGGCGGCGAGATGCTGTGGGGCGCCGATGTCGAGCGCGCGCGCGCCACGCTCGGAGACACAGTGACGCTGCGCAATCTCTACGGTCCGTCCGAAACGACTCTCGCCAAATGCTGCTACCGGATCGACGGTCCCGTTGCGCCCGCGCGGGCGATCCCGGTCGGCGCCCCGCTGCCGGGCACGCAGGTGCTGATCGTCAAGGATGATCGACTGGCGGCACCCGGCGCGATCGGGGAATTGTATATCGCCCCGCCGTTCGCGCCGCTCGGCTATCTCGGTGACACCCAAAAGACCGCGGAGCATTTCATCACGCGCGCCGAATGGGGCGAACGGGTGTTTTACCGCACCGGCGATCTCGGACGCTCGCTCGCCAACGGGGCAATCGAGGTCTGCGGACGCCTTGACGGGCAGGTCAAGGTCAATGGCGTGCGCATCGAGCTGGGCGAGATCGAGCAAGCCGCAATGGCGAGCGACGAAGTCGATGCCGCCGTCGCTATCGCCCACAAGCGCGAAGACGGCGAACTGTCGCTCGCCTGCTACTACACGCTCAAGCGCCCGCTCGACGCGGCGGCGCTGCGCGCGCGGCTCGCGCTCGAACTGCCTGCACCGGTGATGCCGCACTTCCTCATCCCGCTCGACGCGCTGCCGCTGGGCGTGAACGGCAAGGTCGACCGGCGCGCGCTGCCAAAGCCGGAGGAACTCGTCACCGGCCGTATCGCGCACGTCAAACCCGCTGGAGCCGTGGAAACGCGCGTCGCGACGATCTGGAGCGAGGTCCTCGGGTTGAAGCGGATCGGCGCCACCACGCCCTTTTTCGAGGTTGGCGGCGATTCGCTGCGGGCCATCCGCGTGCTGACGCGCATCAACGCGGAGTTTGGCGCAGCGCTCAGCATCGGTGCCTTCTTCACCGCGCCGACGGTGCGCGCGATGGCCGCCGCGCTCGCCCCCACGTCAAAAGCCCCCGCGCAGATTCCGATCGTCCCGCTTGCCGAAGACTATCCCGTCTCCCACGCGCAGCGCCGGCTCTGGGTATTGGCGCAACTCGGCGGCAACCCCGCTGCCTATGTCCTGTCCGCCGCCTATCGTCTCGACGGAGCATTGGCGGCCGACGCGCTGATATCGGCGATAGAGGCGCTGCCGATGCGGCATGACGCGCTGCGGACGGTGTTCCTCTCGACCCCCGACGGCGTTCGCCAGCGCCCGCTCGCCGATCTTTCGTTCGAGGTGGCGACCGCCGATCTGACCGAGGCCGCAGACCCCGAACAGGCCGCGCTGGCACTCGCCGAAGCCAATGCCGCGCGGTCGTTCGATCTCGCGACCGGCCCGTTGCTCGCCGCAACGCTCCTAACGTTGGCGCCCGACCGGCACGTCCTGCTCTTCGCCGTGCACCACATCGTCAGCGACGCGGAATCGGTGACGATCATGGTCGAGGAGATCGTCCAGCTCGCCCGCGGCGCCGCGTTGCCACCGCTCCGCCTCCGGCTCAAGGAACAGGCTGCCGCCGAAGCCGCGTGGCTGCAGACACCGGCAGCGACCGCAACGCGCGATTGGTGGCACGCCCAGCTCCACGCCATGCCCGACCGGCTCGACCTGCCGTTCGATCGCCTCCCGCCCCCCATGCCCAGCTATGACGGCGACCGGGTGTCGGTGATGATCGATACCGTCACCGTCGACGCGCTGCGCGCCGTGGCGCGCGCGGCGGACACGACGGTGTTCGGTGGACTGGTGGCACTGGTCGCGGCGCTGCTCCAGCGGCACACCGCCTGCGACGCGCTGATGCTCGGTATGCCCGTCGCCTGCCGCGACGATGCGGACTTTGAACGCCAGGTCGGCTTCTACGTCAACCTGCTGCCGTTGCGCCTCGAACTCGACGATCGGCACGATGTCGCCGGGCTCGTCCGGCATGCCGGCGCGACGATCGCCGCCGCGATCGACCACCGCGCCTATCCGTTCGACCGGCTGGTCGAGGAGCTTCACCTGACGACGGACGACGGTCGACCGCCGGTCTTCGACGTCGCGGTCGTGTTCCAGGACGCCGGGCAGCGTGTCTTCGCCTTTGACGGGGTGACGGTCACGCCCTTCGGCCGCGATCCCGGAATCGCTAAATATCCGCTCAGCTTCGAATTCGTCGAGCGCGACGATGGCATCACGCTCAACGTGGAATATGCCACCGACCTGTTCGATCGCGCGCGGGTCGAACGGATGGCGCGGCATTTTGCGAATTTGGCAAAGGCCGCCGTCACCGATCCCACCGCAAAGGTAACGACGCTCGACCTGTTCGACGCCGCCGAACGCGACATGCTGATGCCGCCCGTCGAGATGATCGCCCTGCCCGAGCCCGCGACGGTTCCGGCCCAGTTCGCAGCCTGGGTCGCACGGCATCCCGACGCGGCCGCGGTTATCGGGCTGAGCACGACCCTGAGCTATGCAGATCTCGACGACCGGGCGAACGCACTGGCGCGCGCGCTCGCCGGACGCGGCATCGGGCAAGGTCATGTCGTCGCGGCCCTGCTCGATCGTTCCGAAATGCTGGTCGTGGCGTTTCTGGGCGTGCTGATGGCGGGCGCGGTCTACCTCCCGCTCGACCCAAACTACCCGCCCGAACGGATCGCGTTCATGCTCGAGGATTCGGGGGCGCGCGTGGTGCTGACCGAGGGGCACGTCGAGGATTCCCCGGCAACGCAAGCGCTGGAGATTCTCGATATCCGCGCGCTCGGCGACGATCGCAATGCCGAACCCGAGCCACCCGCGGTGGACGATCTGGCCTATCTCATCTACACGTCGGGATCGACCGGGCGACCCAAAGGCGTTCTGCTCGAACATCGCGGTGCGGTCAGCCTCGCGCTTGCGCAACGCCACGGCCTACAGATCGAACCCGAGGATCGCATCGTCCAGTTCGCACCGTCGAGCTTCGACGCATCGGTGTGGGAAATGGTGATGGCGCTGCTGAACGGCGCCTGCCTGGTGGTGGTGACGATCGACCAGATCAGGGATCCGCGCGCGTTCGCCCGCCGTCTTGCCGAGACTCGCGTGACCGTCGCGACGGTGCCGCCCTCCTATCTCGCCACGCTCGACGATGCCGCGCTGGCGCCGCTGGACCTCCTGATCACTGCTGGCGAAGCCCCCGACGCGCCACGCGCGGCCCGGCTCGCGCGGCGGATGGGGGTCGTCAACGCCTATGGCCCGACCGAGACGACGGTTTGCGCAAGCTGGCATCATGTCGATGCCCGACTCGATGCGAGCCGCGCGATCCCGATCGGGCGTGCGATCGCGAACGCCGTGGTGATCGTGCTGGATCGCTTCGGCAACCTCGCCCCGCTGGGCGTTGCGGGCGAACTCCATATCGGGGGCGCAGGGCTCGCGCGTGGCTATCACGACCGCCCCGATCTCACGCGCGCCGCCTTTGTCGACCATCCCTTCGCGCCCGGCGAAAGACTGTACCGCACGGGTGACCGCGGCATCGTCGATACCGATGGCACGATTTGCTTTGCCGGGCGGCGCGACCGCCAGGTCAAGCTGCGCGGACATCGGATCGAACTCGCCGAAGTCGAGCGCGCGATCCTGCGCCTGCCGGGCGTTGCGGCGGTGGCGGTCGCTCTCCGCCCAGGCCCGAGCAACGACGAGCTGGTCGCATTCGTCATCCCCGATGGCCACGTCGATACCGCCGCGCTGTCACACGCACTGGCGCAGCACCTGCCTGCGGCAATGTTGCCGAGCCGCTGGGTGCCGCTCGCCGACCTGCCGATGATGCCCAACGGCAAGGTCGACTATGCGGCCCTCGTCGACACGCCCGCTGGACCCACGCCAAGCACCGCCTTCGACGACCCGCGCGAGGCGCTGGTCGCCGCCGCGTGGGTCGGCGTGCTCGGCCATAGCGAGTTCGGCCGACACGACCGGTTCTTTGCGGTCGGTGGCGATTCGATCCGCGCGATCCAGGTCATCGGTCGGCTTCTCGCCAGCGGCCATGGTATCGAGATGCGCGCGTTCCTAACCTACCCGAGCGTCGCCGGCATCGCCGCGCTGCTCGCCGAGGCCCCCGATGCCGCCGCGCCGAGCGCACGCGTCGATCTGGCAGATGTCGAGGCGCTCTTCGGTCATGGCTAGCCCCGCGCCAAAGCTCGACCGTTCGACGGTCGAACGCGTCTATCGCGTGCGCCCGCTGCAAGCCGGCATGCTGTTCCATGACCTGCTGACCCCGGGAGTCGCCACCTATTACCGCGCAGTCACCTTCACCATCTCGGGTGAGGTCGATGCGCAGGCCTGCGAGACAGCCTGGAACGGCCTGCTCGCCCGCCACCCCCTGTTGCGCGCGGTGTTCGATTACGAGCGCACGGACCAGGCGCTGCAGATCATCCTGAAGACCCGGACGATCGAATTCCACGCCGAGGATCTGGCAGACTGCGACGCGGCCGCCCGCATCGCGGCATGGTGCCACGCCGATGCCGCACGCGGCTTCGATCTGCGGCGCGACTGCCTGATCCGGGTCGCGCTGTTCCGGGTCCGGCCGGCGCATTTTGAGATGGTGTGGACGCACCCCCACATCCTGATCGACGGCTGGTCGGGCGCGATCCTGGCCGAAGAATTCACCGCCCTCTACGCGGGGGCGCGGGCTCAAGTGCCGCCGCAGCTCCCCCCCGCGCCAGACCCCGACAGCTATATGGCGATGCTGGCGGCACGCGATGACGACGCCGCCACGCGCTACTGGACCCAGTTGCTCGCGGGATATGAGGAGGTTGCGTCCTTGCCGCGGCGCGCATCGGACTCTGCCCCCGATCTCGCGAGCTATCGCTTCGACATCGCGCAGGCACCGGTCGAGCGACTTGCCACGCTGGCGTCGACGCACGACACCACGTTGGGGATCGTGCTGCAGGCGCTGTGGGCGATCATCCTGGCGCGGTGGGTCGGACGCGACGACGTCGTCTTCGGTATCGTGACCTCGGGTCGCACGGTCGCCGCGCGCGGCATCGATCGACTGGTAGGCATGTTCATCAACACCATTCCGGTTCGCGCGACCTGGAGCCGGACGGACACGCTCGGCACGCTGCTGGCGCGACTCCAACGCCAGGCGTTCGACGCGGCGCAGCACGACCATCTCGGACTGGCGGCGATCCACGCCAAGTCCGCGCTACCGGCCGGGGTGTTCGACCATCTGCTCGTCTTCGAGAACTTCCCGGCAGCTTCCAGCGACGTCGGTACGACCGGGTTCGTCGTCACCGCCACGACCGCGCGTGAGCGGGCGAATTACGATTTCGGGATCATCGTCCAATCCGGCGACGGGCTCGAATTCACGATCCAGCACGACCCGGCGCGCATGCCGCTTGCGATGCTGCAACGGCTGGAGGCGCAGTGGCGAACGCTGATCGACGCGCTGATCGCTCGGCCCGAGGATCCGCTCTCGGCGATCGACCTGCTGCCCGTCGCGGAGCAGCGCATCCTCGCGGCGCTCGAACACGGTCCGCGCGTCCAGCGCGCCCCCGCGGCAACTCTGGTCGACCTATGGCATGAGCAGGCGGACCGGACCCCCGACGCGCCTGCCCTGGTCGCGGGTGCCGTCCGGCTCAGCTACACGATGCTCGACCAGAGGGCCGAGGGCGTTGCCGACCGTCTGCGGCGCAACGGCATCGGGCACGGCGACGTGATCGGCATACTGGCTGCCCGCGGCGCGGACCGGCTCGTCGCGCTGCTCGGCATCCTCAAGGCCGGGGCGACATACCTGCCGATAAGCCCGTCCCTGCCCGATCGCCGCATCGCCGACATGATCGCGGACTCGGCCTGTCGGCGCGTCCTCGCCGACGCCGACGGACTGGTGCGGACTCAGGCGATCCAGGGGCCCATCGGCGAAAACCTAGCGGCCCCCGCCATCACACATCGGGCCCCAAGCGGCGCGACGGCCGATGCAACGGCCTATATCATCTACACCTCGGGCTCGACGGGACGGCCAAAGGGCGTCGCGGTCGCGCATCACGCCTTCGTCAACATGATCCTCGCGCAGATCGAAGGCTTCGGAATCGAACCGGGCGATCGCGTGCTCCAGTTCGCCTCCAGCTCGTTCGACGCCTCGCTGTCGGAGATCTTCATGGCGTTGCTACGCGGCGCCTGCCTGATCATAGCGCCCGAAAGCGCGATCCGCGACGGCGACGCGCTGCTGCGGCTGATCGCGGACGAGCGCATCACCATCGCCACGCTGCCGCCCTCCTATCTGCGCGCGCTCGAGCACGCCAAGCTGGAACCGTTACGCGTCCTGATCACCGCGGGCGAAGCCCCCGACCTCGCCGATTCCCGTCATTATGCGCGCCGCCTTGCTCTGTTCAACGCCTATGGCCCGACCGAGAATGCAGTCTGCGCCAGCTGGCACCGTGTCGCGCCCGATGGCGACTATCCAGCCGGCATCCCGATCGGCCGCGCGATCGCGAATACCGCGATGAGCATCCGGGATCGCGACGGGCGACGAATGCCGCTCGGCGCGATGGGAGAGATCTGGCTGTCGGGCGCCGGCCTCGCGGAAGGCTATGTCGGCCAGCCCGCCCTGACCGCCGACCGTTTCCCGACCCGCGATAACGAGCGCTTCTACCGCACCGGCGATATCGGCTTGCTGCGGGACGATGGCGAGATGCTGTATTTCGGGCGCATCGATTCCCAGGCCAAGCTCAACGGCCACCGCATCGAACTCGGTGAGATCGAGCAGCGGCTGCGCGATCACCCGGCCGTGGCGCAGGCGGTCGTCCTGATCGCCGCCAATCCCCCGAGACTGGCAGCGTTCGTCGTGCCGCGTGCGCCGCTCGACCTCGACGCGGTACGCCGCAGTCTCGCCGAGGTCTTGCCGGCATGGATGGTCCCGGCATCGATCACGCCGCTGACGGAATTGCCCGTAACGATCGCCGGCAAGATCGATCGGCGCGCGCTGCTCGCGGGTACGAAGGCCGATGTCGCGACGGGCCTGCCGCTCGACGCGATCGAGGCGATGGTGGCCAAAGCGTTCAAGGCGGTGCTGGGCTGCGAGACGGTCGGGCGAGACAGCGGTTTCGTCGCGCTCGGCGGGGATTCACTGCGTGCCATTCGCCTGATGGGTAGGCTCCGCCGCGCCGGACTGGCGATCGCGCTGAACGACCTGCTCGCCGCCGACAGCGTCGCCGCGATCGCACGCATGGCATTCCCTTCCGAAGACCGCGACACCTCCCCGGCCCATGGACGCGTGCCGCTGACGCCGATCCAGCGCGGATACTTCGCCAATGATCCGGATGGTACCGCCCGGTTCAACCACCATGTCCTTCTCGAAACCGGCCGTACATTCGATCCGGCGGCCGTCCGCACGGCCCTCATCGCGCTCTGGGAGCGCCATGATTCGCTGCGGCTTCGCTTTGGACGGGACGACGACTGGCACGCGGAGATCGCCGAAGCGACAGCCGCGCCCCCTTATCGACAGGTCGATCTTGCCACGGCGGCCGACCCGTCGTCGCTGATCGCCGTTGATGCCGTCGCGCACCAGCCTCCCCCCGCCGCCTCGGGCGAAACGCTCCTCTCGGCCACGCATTTCCAGCACGACAAGGGCGACCTGCTTCTGCTGTCCGCGCATCACTTGCTGGTCGATGCCGTGTCGTGGCGCGTGCTGCTCGAGGATCTCGAACAGGCGCTGGCCCAAGCGACCACCGGCGCACCGCCGCGCTTGCCCGCACCCGCCGCCAGCTATGCCGAATGGGCTCGAACGCTCTCCAGCGCAGCGTCGCTTGCCGCCGCCGAGCGAGAACGCCCCTATTGGCAAACCGTCATCGCCGCAATGCCGCAGCTCCACGCGGTTGCGCCGCACGGCTATGACGACACCGCGCTGCTGACGGCCGACCTCGGCCCGGTCCCCGCCGGAACCTCGGACCGCGCCGTCCTGGCGACACTGCTCGCGCGGATCGCAAACGCACTGTCGGCCATCGAAGGCAGCGCCACGGTCGCCGTCACGCTCACCGGCCATGGCCGCCACGCGCTCGTCCCCGCCATCGACGTCAGTCGCACCGTCGGTTGGTTTTCCGTCGAATATCCGTTCATCGTCGCCGCCGCCGCAGATGCCGCCGAGATCGCGGCAGCGCTCGCGGCCGTCCCGTCGCACGGTATCGGATGGATGGTGTTGCGCTGGTTGTCCGCGACCCCGCCCAGCCCTGCCGAGCCCGCCATCAGCGTCAATTATCTCGGCGAGATTACGATTGCGGCCGACAGCGACTTGGTCGTCAGCGATATGCTGCCGGGCGTCACCACCCGCGGCCTGCGCCGGACTCGCCGCATCGAGATCGAAGCGCATCAGGCGAGCGGCAGGCTGCACGTCGCGCTCCGCTACGCCCCGCACCTCGACACGCCGTCGCGCATGCAGACGCTGTTGGACGCGATCACCCATGTAGGCGCGGCAGCGCCAGTATTCCTGCCGTCAGAGAGCCTATTGGAAGGAACATGACATGGCCCGCCGTTCGTCACCGTTATTCCGCACCGCTATTCTACTGACTGCCAGCACCATGACGCTCACGCCGTTCGCGGCCGATGCGCAGCTGACCCCAATGGGTCGGGCCGATTCCAACCGCCCGCTGCTGGGCAAGCTTCAGCCACCCCTGGTCTCTGCGCAGGCGTCGGCAGGGACGCCGCCCCCCGGCTATCCTCCGGCAAAATGCCAGTCGCCCCCGCCCCCGGCATCGCCGCCGCGCGGCCAGTCGCGCAACGCGCTCCCCAACAGCCCGTTTCCCGCGACATGGCAGGCCGTGCTCGACTCGTACGTCGCCGAGGGCAAGATTCCGGGCGGCGTCATCATCGTCAAATCCCCCGATTGGGGCGTCCGCTTGGGCGTGGCGGGCAAGGCCAACATCGTCGCCGGCACGCCCGTCTCGCCCAACATGCAGTTCCGCGTCGGCAGCGTCAGCAAGGCGTTCCTGGCCCAGGCGATCCTGCGACTGGAGCAGCAGGGCAAGCTGCGCCTGACCGACCCGGTACTGAAATATCTCGGCGACAACCCGGTCGTGGCGGGCATTCCCGACATCGACAAGGTCACCGTCAAGCACTTGTTGCAGATGAATTCGGGGATCAAAAACTATCTCGAAGGCACCAATATCGGCTTCTCGCCGCAGATCACGCCGAGCCGCGCCTTCACCCCGTCTGAGTTGATGGCCGATCTTTCGGGCAAGCCGCCGGCCCTCAGCCCGGATTTTGCCCCCGGCACCACCTATCCCAATCCCTATTGGCTCAGCGTGCTCAATCCGAATTTTCCGCAGAACCCGTTGCCCTGGCCTTCGCCGCAGGGTGAACCGGCCCCCTATCCGGCATGGACCTACACCAATTCCGGCTACATCCTTCTCGGCATGATCGCTGAGAAGATCACCGGCATGCCGCCCGAGAAATATCTGAAATCCTTGGTGTTCGACACCGTCGGGCTGGACGACACCTATTTCGCGACCACCGACAAGATGCTGCCGCAGATGCACGGTTACACGCGATATGGCGCGATCCCGTACCCCCATCCGGTGTACAAGGAACTGTGCGACGTGACGCAGATCAACCCAAGCTATGCCTGGACCGCGGGGGCGATCGTCTCAACGCCGTGGGATCTGCTCAAGTTCGAGGATGCGATGTTCGAGCGCGACGATCTGCTCAACGCCGGCTCCAAGAACAAATGGTTCACCTTCGTGTCGTCGGACATCCATCCCGGCTGGGAAGTCATGCAATATGGCGTCGGCGGGCTGATGCAGCCGGAACGCGCTTACGGCACCGCCCGCGGCCATGGCGGCGCCTTCCCCGGCTACAAGACGCTGCTCTATTACTTCTACGACCAGAAGACGTCGTTCGTGCTCGCGATCAACAACTGGGACCAGGAGTATGAGGTCAACCTGCTCGACCAGATCATGCCGATGGTCAGTTCGGCGGTCAGCACGCCGAGCCCCACCAACGCCGCCAGCGTCAAGGGCGCGCAAGTCCGCCTGCGCTGGCAGGCGGGTCGCATTTATGGCGACAGCTACGATGTCTATTGGGGCACCAACGCCCGCGCGGTGACGACCGCGAGCGCATCGGGTCAGGCCGGCGTCCAGCGCAAGACCGTGACCGACGTCACCGCCACGATCCCGGTCAAGCCGGGCGCGACCTATTACTGGCGGGTCGATACGCATGCATCGCCCGGCCAGCCGCTCAAGCTCGTGATCGGCCCGACATGGTCGTTCCGGGCAAAGTGAGACGATAGGCGCATGTGCGGTATCGCCGGGATCTTCAACGCCGACCGCACCCGGTCCGTCGATGGCACGGCATGCGCGGCAATGGC
Source organism: Sphingomonas sp. BK036 (assembly GCF_004216825.1). NCBI lineage: Bacteria > Pseudomonadati > Pseudomonadota > Alphaproteobacteria > Sphingomonadales > Sphingomonadaceae > Sphingomonas > Sphingomonas sp. BK036. Next base: position 250,225 of record NZ_SGXR01000003.1, read on the forward strand.
CGCGACGCTGCGCCATCGCGGCCCCGACGACGCTGGAAGCTTCACCGCGCCCGGCGTCGCGCTCGGCTTCACGCGGTTGTCGATCATCGATCTCGGCGGCGGCAACCAACCGCATAGCAACGAAGATGAGAGCGTGGTTTCGGTCTGCAACGGCGAGATCTACAACCACAAGGCGCTGCGCGCGGAGCTGGCCGCGCATGGCCATCGCTTCTGCAGCCAGTGCGACGTCGAGGTGCTCGTGCATCTCTACGAACAGGACGGCACCGCGCTCGCCAACCGTCTCAACGGCCAATTCGCCTTCGCGGTCTATGATTCCACGCGTCACCGCCTGATCCTGGGACGCGACCAGACCGGCATCGCGCCGCTTTTCTACACGCAGGTGGGCGGCGCCCTGGTGTTCGGGTCGGAGATCAAGGCGCTGCTCGCGCATCCGGGCGTCGAACGCCGGGTCAATCTTCGCGGCCTCGACCAGATCCTGACCTTCCCCGGCCTGCGCAGCCCGACGACGATGTTCGAGGGCATCCACGCGCTCCCGCCTGGCCACCTGCTCGTGGCAGACGGCAGCGGCATCGCGGTCACGCAATATTGGGATCTCGTCTATCCCGAGGCGGCGACGACGCGCGAGTCCGATCCGGCCCCCTATGTCGATCGGCTGGAGACGATATTGCTCGCCTCGGTCGAGCGGCGGCTGCAGGCGGACGTAGCGGTCGGGCTCTATATCAGCGGCGGGCTCGACTCGGGCCTCATCGGCGCGCTCGCGAAGCGCGCCGCGCCGGGGCATCGCTTCGAATCCTTCTCGATCACCTTTCCCGATGCCGCGATCGACGAGCGCGCGCAGCAACGCCGGATGGTCGCCGATCTCGGAACGCGACATCACGAGATCGAGTTTTCGCCCGACGACATCGCCCGGCGACTTCGCGATGCGGTGATCGCGGCGGAGGCACCGCTCAAGGAATCCTATAATACCTGCTCGCTCGCGCTCTCCGCGTTGGTGCGCGAGGCTGGACACAAGGTGGTGCTGACGGGCGAAGGCGCCGACGAGCTGTTCGGCGGCTATGTCGGCTATCGGCTCGACGCGGCGGGCGGATCGCCACGCGGCGTCACCGACGGCATCGAGGCGCTGCTCGAGGAGGAGCTGCGCGCCGGATTATGGGGCGATCCCAATTTCTTCTACGAGCGCGACTATTGCCTGTTCCGCGACGCAAAGGCCGGACTCTACGCCCCCACGCTCGCCGCCGGTCTCGCCACGTTCGATGCGACGCGCGAGACGGCGGTCGACCACCGCCGGATAGTGGGGCGCGCGAAACTGCACCAACGCTCCTATGCCGATTTCAAGCTGCGGATGGCGGATCATCTGCTCGCCGATCATGGCGACCGGGTCGCCTATGCGCATTCGGTCGAGGCGCGCTATCCGTTCCTGGATGCCGAACTGATCGATTTCGTGCGGACGATCCCCCCGGGCCTGCTGGTCCGCAACAACAGCGAAAAATGGCTGCTGCGGCAGGTGGCGGCGCGCTATCTACCGCCCGAACTCGCCCGGCGCGAGAAATTCGGGTTCGTCGCGCCCGGCGCCGCCTATCTGTTGCAGCAGAAGATCGACTGGGTCGAAGACCTGCTCTCGCCGGATCGCCTGCGCCGCCAGAATTACTTCGATGCCGATGCCGTCCAGCGCCTGCGCGCGCAGCAACTGTCGGGCGGCGCTCGCCCGAACGCGACCTTCGACACCGACGTCCTTATGCTGGTGCTGACCTTCGGACTATTTCTCGACGCGTTTGGCCTGCCCGACCGCGCCTGAATCGTCGCGGCCCGGATCCAGCAGAAGCGGGCTGTTCGCGCCGCCACCCAGCACGACGATCTTGCTGTTGGGGGACTGGGCGAGCTTGTCCATCGCATCGACGCTGCGCCATTTCACCAGCGATACACCCGCGCGCCGTTCAAACGCGCGGACGCCCTCGGCCTCGATCGCCCAGGCCTGCCGCTTCAGCTCGGCCTGGCGCAGCAGGAACGGACCCGCGAGCGCCTTCTGCTCATCGGCGAGCTTCTCCTGGATCTGCGCCTGCACCCGCGGTGGCAGCGTGATCTCGGTGATCAGGACCCGGTCGAGCGTCACCCAGTGGCGCGCGACGGCGGACCGCGCGGCCGCCTCGACGCGCGCCGCCAGTTCGGCTTCGCCCACGACGCTCAAATCCTCGGGCTTGAACTGGCGGACGATATGACGTGCCGCTGCGACCATATCGGGCCAGACCACCGTCGCGCGGTAGCCGGGCCCAACGTCGCGGTGCAGCACGGTCAGCGCGTTCGGCCGGAGCGCATAGCGAACGGTGACGCGCATCGAGACCTGAAGCCCGTCGCTGGTCAGCAGCGGGACCGCGCCATGCATCTCCTGCAGCCGCAGGTCGTACACCGTCATCTGGTCCCACGGCCAAATGACGTGATCCCCCTCGCCATAGCGCCGGTCCATCACCGTCCCGCCGCCGAACCGCGACCACAACACCCCGGCATTGCCCGACCCGACCGGGATGAAGATATCGCGCCACAGGACGAGCAGCAGGAAAAGCGCGAGCAACCCGCCGAGCAGCGTCCGGAACCGTCGCCGCGACATGCCGAAATAGGCGGACAGTCCTGCCGGCGCGGCAGGCGCCTCGGCCACGTCGATCGCCGGCGCCGGCGGCAGACCGGGCAGGCGCAGGATGTTCAGGCGTATCGAGTCGACGCTCATGCCATGGCCTTCCGTCGCCTGGTCGAGGCGACGACGCCCATCTCCATCTTCACGACCAGATCGGCCACGCCGAAATACCGGTCGTCATGCGTGGCGATGAGCAGGGTCTTGCCTGCCGCCTTCAATTCGGGGAGCAGTTCCTCGTAGAAATAGTGCCTGAATTCGGGGTCCTGTTCCGCCGCCCATTCATCGAACACCAACACGGGCCGATCCTCGAGCAACGTCACGAGCATCGCGACCCGCTTGCGCTGCCCGGTCGACAGGTCGCGCGTCGTGAAGCCGTCGTCATAACCCACCTTGTCGGCGATCCGCATCCGGTCGAGATGCGCCGCGATCGCGTCGGTATCGGGCGTGACCCCGTAGAGCTTCGAAAACAGGTGGAAGTCGCTGAAGATGCCGCCGAACAGCTCGCGCAAATTCGGTCGACGCCCGGGCGCCACCGGCTTCCCGTCGATCAGTAGCGCCCCCGCCAGCGCCGGATAGAGGCCCGCCATCACCTTGAGCAACGTCGTCTTGCCGCTGCCATTGCCACCGACGAACATCGTGATCTCACCCTGGCGGATGGTCAGATCGATCGGACCGATATGGAAGGTCTCGCCCGCCTCGCCCGGATAGCTGAACTCGATCGCCTTGCACGTCAGCGTCCGCCGGAAGGGCAGCGGCGCGGGGGGCTGGATCGACTCGGGCACGGTCACCATCCGACTGACCTCGCCTTCCAGCGCGATCAGCGATCCCGCGGCGCGATCCGCCTTGCTGATCGCCGGCACCGCCGTAATCACCGTCGACAGCGGTCCGAAGATGAACAGTACGGTCGCCACCATCTCCGGCGCATGTTGGGCAAATCCGGTCACCAGCGATGGCAGCGCAAACACGATCAGGCCAAGCAGCATGTAGAAGAAGGACTGCGAAAACAGCGCCGTGCTGTTGTAGACGCTGGTCGTCTGCATCTTGATATCGCGCAAGCGCACCGCGATGCTGCGGATCTCGGCCAACAGGGCCTCGCGCCGCGCATGGCTCAGCTTCACTTCCTTCACGCCGTCGATCAGGTCCGACATCATGCCGATAAAGCCGATTTCCTCGGTCGTGCTCGCGGTGATCAGGCGGTTGAGCTCCGCCATGCGCGACAGATACAGCAGCACGCCCGCGCCGATGACGCCGACGATGATCAGGAACGCGGGCATGGACAGCGTCAGCACGTACAGGCCGGTACAGGTGACCATGACCGCCGAATGCGCGGCGGCGACCAGCAAGCCCTGCGACTCCGAAATGATCACCAGGTCCTGCGTGATCGCCTGGAATATCCGCGCGCGGCCGACCTTTTGCAGCGCCATCAGCTCGGCATGGCCGATCTGCGCCATCAGCCGGATCCGGATCGTCGCCAGCATCTGCTCGAAGATGCGCGTCGCCGAATCGAACGTGTAGCGCAGGCCAAGCACGTAGAGCGCCAGCGCCACCAGAAACAGGCCGACGTCGCGTAGATCGGGCGCCCCCTTGCCGAGCGCCGCGGCGGCATTGTTGATGATGACCAGGATCGCGGTATTCGCCGCCGCCGAGACCAGCACGGCGAGGAAGATATCACGCCGCGACCCTGCCGCTTCCCGCGCCAGCAGGGCAAAAAGAGTGGTGGGCAAGGGCTATTCCGCTGCTGGTTCGTAGGTAGGCGTCGCCCCGATCAGGCTCTCGATCTCGTCCAGTATGTCTTCGGCACTGGCAGCCGGCGCGGACGGCGGCGCCGTCGTCGCGACCGGCAGCATGGTCTCCAGCAGATGCCGTCCGATCCGGTCGAGCGTCGGATAGTCGAACAGCAGCGATGCCGGCAGCGTCCGCCCCAGCCCGCGATTGAGCCGGTTGCGCATGTCGACCGACATCAGGCTGTCGAACCCCTGGTCGGCCAGCGGCTTGTCCGCGGCGATCGGCTCGCCATGCGCGTACCCCAGCGTCTGGCGCGCCAGGTCCTGCAGGTAGCGGCGCATCATCTCCTCGCGTTCGCCGGCCAGCGCCGCCTCCAGCTCGGCGATGATATCGCGCGCGACCGCGTCCTCGGCCGCATGCACCGTTGCCGTCTCCTTGGCGCCGACCAGAGCCGCGAACAGCCCGGCCCTATCGTCGAGCCCGTGCGCGCGCCCATACGCCCCCCAGTCGATATCCGCGACGACGGCCTGGACGGGTGGATCGGCGAGCAGCCGCGCCATCGTCCGCAGCGCCTGCGCGGGCGCGATCTGGTGGATGCCCTGCAGGATGAAGCGATCGGTCTCCAGCGTCGCGGCCATGCCGGCTTCCGCCCATGGCCCCCAGTTCACGCTGACAGCCGCCAGCCCCCGCCGTCGCCGATACAGCGCGAGACCGTCGAGCCCGGCATTGGCCGCGGCATAGCCGCCCTGGCCGAGATTGCCGATCATCGCGGCAACCGAGGAGAAGCATACGAACAGGTCGAGATCGAGATGCCGCGTCGCTTGGTGCAGCAGCCACCCGCCGGTCACCTTGGGCGCGAGGATCCGGTCGAGCTGCGCGCGATCGAGGTCGGCGATCATCCCGTCCTCCAGCAGCCCGGCCGCATGGAACACCCCGGCCAGTGGCGGGTGCGCCGCGGCCGCCACCATCCGCTCGACATCCGCCGCCACAGCGACGTCACCCGCCACGATCGTCACCTGCGCGCCCTCCGCCTCGAGCGCCTCGATCGCCGCCCGCGCCGCATCGGTCGGGCCGCGGCGCCCGGTCAGCACCAGATGGCGCGCGCCCGATTCGACCAGCCACCGTGCCACGTACAGGCCAAGCGCGCCGAGCCCGCCCGTGATCAGATACTGCGCATCGCCGCGCACAACCCCGTCGCGCGCCAGCCGCATGCGGCGGGCTTCGTCTTCGCGGCTCAGCACGATCTTACCGATATGCCGCGCCTGCGCCATGAACCGGAACGCGTCCTCCGCCTCGGCCATCGGGAAGACCGTGACCGGCAACGGCTCCAGCCGCCCCTGCGCCACCTCGACGAGAAGCTGCTCGAACATCGCGACCAGACTCGCCGGATCCTCGAGCGCAACCGCGGCGAGGTCGAACGGGCGATACAGCGCGTGCGGGTCGCGCGCCTGCGCCTGCGCCTCGTCCCAGATGCCGATCTTCCCCATTTCGAGGAAACGCCCGCCCGGTGCGAGCACGTCGAAGCTGGCCCCGATGAAGCTTCCGCTCAGCGAATTGAGCACCATCGTCACCCCGCGGCCGTCGGTCGCGAGTCGGATCTGCTCGACGAAATCCAGGGTGCGCGAGCTCATGATATGCGTGACGCCCATGGCTTCGAGCACCGCGCGTTTCTCGGGCGAGCCGACCGTCGCGAACACCTCGGCCCCGGCCGCCAGCGCGAGCTGCACCGCCGCCATCCCGACGCCACCGGCCGCCGCATGGATCAGCACGCGATCACCCCGCTGCATGCCACCCAGATGATGCAGCGCATAATAGGCGGTCAGCAACGCGGCGGGCAGCGCCACCGCGGTCACCGCCGACATGTCCGCGGGTTTTCTCACGACCAGCGCGCGGTTGACCGTGACATGGCTGCCGATACAGCCCGGCGCCGCCAGCGCGATCACGGTATCGCCCAGTGCCAGTCCGCCCGCAGCACTCCCCAGCGCAACGATCCTGCCGACCGCCTCGAAGCCCAGCAGCCCTGCTTCGCCGGGATATTGCCCCAGCGCGTTCAGCACGTCGCGAAAGTTGAGGCCGGCGGCGAGAACCTCGATCTCGACCTCGTCCTTGCCGGGCGCCGCGCGCGCAAGCCGCGCAAACCGCAGATCGTCGAGCGTCCGGAGCGGCCCCCGATCGAGTCTGTATTTCTGCCCGTCGGCAAGCTTCGGCAGCGTATCTTGCCGACGATCCGTGGACGGCACCAGCCGCGCGGCAAAGACCTGCCCACCGCGGCGGATCGCAAGCTGGTCTTCCCCGCCGGGATGCGCGACCAGTGCCGCCAACGCAGCGATGCCGGCGGCGTTGGGTCGCGGGTCGACGTCGATCAGCCCGCCCCACAATTCGGGCATTTCCGACGCGATCGCGCGTCCGAAGCCCCAAAGCGCGGCACCCGGGAGCGTCGGCCGGGTCGCACCCCCATCCTCCGGAACCACCGCCTGCGCTTGCCGGCTCAGCAGCCACAACCGCGCCTCCACCGGTATCGCGCCACGGTTGAGCGCCTGCACCACGGGCAGCACCGCGGCGAACGTCGCACGCGTCTCCGCCACCGGATCGGCGCCCGACTCCTCCGCGGCAAACACCAGCGTCACCCGCGCCAGCGCCCGCCGCGCCAGCCATGTCTCGACGGCACGCGCAAAATCGGCACCCGGTGCCAGGATGAGGCATTCGCCGCCCGATGCGACGATATGCGCCGCCAATGCGCCACCCCATGCATTGCCGGCGTCGCCCCCGGACAGGACGATCCAGCCGGTCCCGTGCAGGTCGGCGTCGGCGGTGACGGTGATCGGCTGCCACGCGATCCGCTGGACACGCTCGCGGTTGTCGTCGCGCATCTCCTGGTACAGCGTCGCGCGATCGGTCCGCTTGAGCAGGAACCCCTCGATCGCGAGCACCGCCTCGCCGTGCGCGGTGCACGCCAGGATCTCGGCCTTGACCACTTCGCCGCCCACCTCGACCCGGCTGTGGCAGAAGAGCGGCTGGTCCAGGCTGCCGTACAGGCCGACCCGGGCCATGTGCAGCGGGATCAGCACGCTCTCGCCGTCGAGCAGATGGCCGGCGGATCGCTCACACGCCGGCAGAACGGTCTGCAGCATCGAATCAATCAATCCCGGATGGATCGCCTCGCCATCGATCGGCTGGGGTGCGGCGATCCGGCACAGCGCCTCGCCATCCCCCTTGGCGATCTCGCGGATACACTGGAAATTCTCGCCGGTCTTGTAGCCGAGCGTCTCGATCAGCGCGTAAAAGTCCGCGGGTGCCATTTGCGCGGTGCAACGGCGGCGGATCGCGTCCAGGTCGACCCGATCGGACCTGCCCGGCATCGCCGTCATGCGGCCTTCCGAGTGGACGGTCCATACGTCTCCCGGTGCGTCCACGGCCTGGCTGGCCACGGTGTACACCGGCGCGGTGTCCCCGGTCATGCCAAGCTGGACCAGTCGCGACGCGGCTGCCTCGATGACGAGGGGCGCGGTAAACGACACATCCTCCAACCCGCGACCATGCCCCGCCGCGGCAAACGCCATCGACAAATGCGCGGCGGCAGGGGAGATGATCACACCGAAGATCTGGTGCTCCACCAAAAACGACGGCGCCTCAGCCGTGAACAGCGCTTGATAGAGCGCAGCCCCGCTCGGCAAGAGTCGCGAATGGATGCGCTGCCCGAGATACGGGTGCGCATGGCCCGCACTCACGATCGGCGCATGGCGTCCGGCATCGACGATCGGCGCGCGATAGTAACGCGTCCGCTGAAAGGGATAGGTCGGCACCGCGACCCGCGCGCGATGGCGGTGATAGACCGCTTTCCAGTCGATATCGACGCCGCTGACGTAAAGCCGCGCCAGGCTCTGCAACGTCGAGCGGCGGTCATCGTCCGCCCCCCGCACGAGCGTCCCCAGGAACTGACGCCCCTCCGGATCGATCGATTGCTGCGCGAGCCCGGCCAGCACGGGCGCCGGGCCATATTCGAGAAAATGCGACACGCCGTCTTCGGCCAGCGCGGCGGCGGCGGCGGCAAAGCGCACCGGTGCGCCGATCTGCCCGGTCCAATAGTCGGCGCACGCCATCTCGTCGGGACCAGCGCGGCGGCCCGTGACGGTCGAGACGATCGGCATGCTCGCGCTCCCGAACGGTCGCGCGGCGACGCCTGCAAAGTCCGCGACCATCGGCTGCATCAGCGTCGAATGGAACGCGTGTGACACGCGCAACTGCTGCGCCCGGATGCCGCGCTGCTCCAACTCCGCGAGCAGCGCGCGCACCGCCTCGGCCGGGCCGGAAACGACGACATCGTCGGGCGTATTGACCGCGGCGAGGGAAACGTTTGGGGTGGATGTGAGGAACGGCGCGATCATGTCTTCGCTGGCGAAGACCGCGGCCATCGCGCCGCCGTCGGGAAGTGCCTGCATCAGCCAGCCCCGCGCGCATACCATCTCGATCGCGGCGTCGAACGACAGGATGCCGGCGACGTGCGCCGCGGCGAATTCGCCGATGCTGTGACCGCACACGACCTGCGGCACGACGCCCCAGGATTCCCAGAGCCGATACAGCGCGAGCTCGACCGCGAAGAGCGCCGGCTGCGCAAACCCCGTCTGCTGAAGCTCGGCATCGCTCGCGCCATCGCCATAGAGCAGATCGACCAGCCGCCGGCCGAGGCGATCCCCCACCGCCGCGTCGCAGGCGTCGATCGTCGCCCGAAACACCAGTTCGCCGGCATAGAGACCACGTCCCATGCCCGCATATTGCGATCCCTGCCCCGTGAAGAGCCCCGCAATCCGCGGCCGCGCCCCACCGCTCCCGGTAGCGACCGCGCGGTCCGGCTTGCCCTCGACGAACGCGGTCAGCCCGGCGATCAACTCGTCGGCATCGCGCCCGACGACCGCCACGCGCTGCGCCATATGGTGCCGCCCCGCAGCCGCGGTCGCCGCAGCCGCCGCGATGGGCGCGGTCGGTGCCGACAGCCATTCCCGCCAGCGCGTTGCAAGCGCCACCAGGCCTTCCGCGGTGCGCGCCGACAGCGGCAGGATCAGCGCCTCGCCCACGCCCCCGCTATCGCCCACGTCCGGAACGGCGCCGGCCTTGTCCGCCGACAAAGGCGCCTCTTCAAGGATCACATGCGCGTTGGTGCCGCTGAACCCGAACGAGCTGACCCCCGCGCGCCGCGGCCGATCGCCGAGCGACCAGGCGGTCCGCTCGGTGACGACCTTGAAGGGATAGCGACCCCAGGGGATGTGCGGGCTCGGCCGGTCGAGATGGAGGTGAGCAGGAATTTCCCCGTGGCGAAGACATTGCACCGCGTGGATCAGCCCCGCGATCCCGGCGGCTGCCTCTAGATGCCCGATATTCGATTTGACCGTGCCCAGCACCACGGGGCGATCGACGGGGCGGTCGAGCATCACCCGGCCGATCGCCTCGACCTCGATCGGGTCGCCCAGCGACGTCCCGGTACCGTGCACCTCGATATAATCGATATCGACCGGCATCAGTCCGGCGCGATCGAGCGCTTCGCGAATGACGCGCTCCTGCGCCAGGCCATTGGGTGCCGTCAGCCCGTTGCTCTTGCCGTCCTGGTTCACGGCGGACCCGCGGATCACCGCGAGGATGCGATCGCCATCGGCCTGTGCATCGGCGAGACGCTTGAGGACCACCATGCCCCCGCCTTCGCCGCGACCATAGCCGTCCGCCGACTCATCGAAGGTCTTGCACAAGCCGTCGGGCGAGATCGTGCCGAGCTTCGACGACGCGATGTGGAAGACCGGCGACAGCATCAGGTTGATCCCCGCCGCCAGCGCGACGTCGCTTTCGCCTTCGCGAAGGCTCTGGCATGCGAGGTGGACCGCGACGAGCGAGGAACTGCAGGCGGTGTCGACCGCCAGGCTCGGCCCCTCGAAACCGAACGTGTACGAGATACGGCCCGCGGCGGGCGCCATGCAGGTCCCCGTCAACGAATAGCCGTCGATCAGTTCGAGCCGCCCCGAATGACGATGCGCCTGCGCATAATCGTCGCTCGATATCCCGACGAACACCCCGGTCGCGCTGCCCCGCAGACTGGCCGGGTCGACGCCCGCATCTTCGAGCGCTTCCCACCCCAGTTCGAGCAGCAAGCGCTGCTGCGGGTCCATGCTCAGCGCTTCCTTCGCAGAAACGCCGAAGAACGGCGCGTCGAAGGCATCGACCGCGATGTCCAGGAAATTGGCCTGCGCGGCATGCGTCCGCCCCGGGGTATCCGCCGCCGCACTGTAGAATTGCGATTCATCCCAGCGATCGGCGGGGATCGGACCCGCGGTGTCTTCGCCGCGGCACAGGAGCGACCACAGCGCATCGGGATCGTTGGCCCCCCCCGGCAACCTGCACGCAATCCCGACAATCGCGATCGGCTCCGCGTGTCTGGCCTCCAGGCTGGCGACACGCGCCTGCGCACGTTTGAGCGCGATGAACGTCTTCTTGAGCGTGTCGACGTTGGTGTCTTGGGCGGTCATGTCCGTCATAGCCTGTCCACTTCACGATCGATGAGGGCCGCCAAGTCATCGGCGGAAAGCGCGTCCAGAAACTCGAAATCGCGATCGGGCTGGGCCGGCGGCGCGACGAAGGCGCGGCGCGTAGCGGCGGGGCGTGCCTCGCCCGCAAGCAACCCCGCGATCCGGGCGAGCGTCGGATAGTCGTAGAGCAACCCGACCGGCAGCGTCCGCCCCGTCGCGCGCTCCAGCTGGCGGCGCAGTTCGACCCCCAGCAACGAGGTAAAGCCTTGCTCCTGCAACGGCACGTCCTCCTCCAGCGCCGGGGAACCGCCAAGCACCGTGCGCGCATGATCGCGTACCAGCGCCCGCCAGTCGTCGATGCGATCGGGCAACCCGGCAGGTCCATCCCCGGGCTGGCGCTCCACCATCGGCGCGCGCGCGGTTTCGCCCGCTAGATCGATCCAGTGACGCTGCGGATCCAGGGGGTGGCCCGGCATCGCGACGAACCGCGCGCCCAGCGGTTGATATAACCGTCGCCAGTCGACCGCATCCCCGGCCTCCCAAGCCAGTGCGAGCGCGCGCAACCGCCCCTCCAGCGGCGCGCGATCCTCCCCCGGTTGAGCATGCGATTGCGTGGCCCCCTCACGCAGCGTTGTTACGATCGCCGCGACATCGTCGCCAATCACCGCCCACCTATGGGGGAAGCCAGTGCGCCCCGCCCCCAAGGTGAACGCCGCGTCGACCAACGTCCGCGGCGCCGCCTCCAGCCAGTCTGCGATCGCGATGGCCATCGCCGAGAGCGCGGCGGGTGTTCGCGCCGAAAGCGGCAGGATCACCACCCCCGCCATCCCCGCGGCATCCCGGTTCGGTGCGGGCGGCGCCTGTTCGAGGATGATGTGCGCGTTCGTACCGCTGAAACCGAACGAACTGACGCCCGCGCGGCGCGGTCGATCGCGCGCGGGCCAATCCATCGTCGTCGACGGGACCCGCATCGCGACCGTCGCCCAGTCGACATGCGGCGTGGGGTCATCGAGGTGCGGGTGACCGGGGACCACACCCTTCTCCAGCGCCAATACGCTCTTGATCACGCCGGCCAGCCCGGCCCCCGCTTCGAGATGGCCGATATTGGTCTTGACCGATCCGATCAGCAGCGGCGTCGCCGGATCGCGGGTCTTCGCATAGCTTTCGGTCAGCGCCTTGAGTTCGATCGCGTCGCCCAACGGCGTTCCCGTCCCATGCGCCTCGACATAGTCGATATCGTCGGCGTCGAGCCCGGCGTCCCTGAGCGCGCGGGCGATGACCCGGCTTTGGGCAACGCTGCTCGGCGCGGTCAGCGTTGCCGTGCGGCCATCCTGGTTGATCGCCGATCCGCGATAGAGCGCCAGCACGGCGTTCGCATCGCGCCGCGCCGCGTCGAGCGGCTTGAGCACGAGCGCACCCGCTCCCTCCGCGCGGACATAGCCGCTGGCGGCCGCATCGAATGCGCGGCAGACGCCGTCGGGCGCGAGCAGGTTCATCGCTTCGAGGCAGGCGAACAGATTGGGCCGCAGCAAGGCATTGACGCCAAGCACCAGCGCCGCCTCGCACTCTGCGTTGCGGATCGCCTGGCGCGCGAGATGCAGCGCGACGAGCGAGGAGGAGCAGGCGGTATCGACCGCGAGGCTCGGCCCGGTCAGACCGAAGCTGTAGGACAGCCGCCCTGCCGCCGCCGCGAACGACGCCCCGGTCGCGGTAAAGGGATCGGTACCAGCGCCGGGATGCCATAACCCGCGCCCCTGATGATCGCCCGTGCTGATCGCCCGTGCTGATCGCGACGAACACGCCGATGTCGCGTCCGGCCTCTGGATCCGCGACGATTCCCGCGGCTTCGAGCGCGCGCCAGCCGACCTCGAGCAGCAGGCGCTGCTGCGGATCGAGCGCGCGTGCTTCGGCCGGGGACATATCGAAAAACGCAGCATCGAAATGTTCGGGAAACGACGCATCGAGGAAGCCGCCGAACCGGCCCACAACGTCCTTCGTCGCGATGGGCGTCTCTGGCCAGCGCCCCGCCGGCACCGGCCGTACCGCCGAACCACGCCGATCGAGAAGCTGCCACAAACCCGCCGGATCGTCACAGCCGCCAGGATAGCGGCACGCCATACCGACGATAGCGATACTATCCCCGTCGACCGGAACAGCACGAACGTCGTCCGATACTTGACGGTAATACATGGCCCCCGCCTTCCACACCTAGGTCAGTAAGGCCTCATTGCACGCGGGTTGGGACCATCCACGCGCAGATGCATCCATTTCTTCACGCTTCTTCATTCTGATGGAGGTCTCGTAGAGCAGGATCCCGAAATCACATTCATTCTGGAAGAGTTTGGCGCCGGATACGCTTAGTATTGGACAATGGTAGCGCCCTCTTTATTGTCCGCATCAACAATAAAACACGAGGGAGAGCGAGCATGATTCGTGCGATGAGAGTCACCGCGACCGGTCGGGATGCCCGCGCCGGGCTGGGCTGGATCGGGATTGCCGCCGCGCTGCTGCTGGCGGCGCCCGTCTCCGCACAAAACGACAAGATGGTGCCGATCGCCGCGCCCGCGCAGCCCGATGCGATCGAACTTGATACCGGCAAACTGCCCGACGCGACCGCGCCCGAAGCGTGGCACAGTCAATATGGCAGCGTATTCACGCGCAACGTCACGCTCGCCACGCTGACGCCGTTCCTGCCCGATGCCGCGACCGCGACGGGTACCGCGGTGATCGTCGCGCCGGGCGGCGGATTCAAGACGCTGTCGATGCAGAACGAAGGATGGGACGTCGCGCGCGCGCTTGCCGCCAAGGGCGTGGCGGCGTTCGTCCTGAAATATCGGCTGAACCCGACGCCCGTCGCGATGCCCGCGTTCGAGCGGTCGATGGCCGAGATGTTCGCCCCCGGCGCCCGCCCGCCGCGCCTCCGCCCCGATGCGATGATCGCCGGCCTCGCGCCGCAGATCGCCGATGCGCGCGCGGCCTTCGCGCTGGTGCGCCGCCGGTCGGGCGAATGGCATATCGACCCGGCGCGGATCGGCATGGTCGGGTTTTCAGCCGGCGCGATGCTGACGATGGCGACGACGGTCGCCGGCGGCGATGCCAAGCCCGCGTTCATCGGCAACATCTATGGCCCGCTCGCGGCGATGACCGTCCCCGCCGACGCACCCCCGATGTTCGTGGCGCTGGCCGCCGACGATCCGTTCTTCGGCACCGGCGGGTTCGGGCTGATCGAAAGCTGGCGCGCGGCGAAGCGTCCGGTCGAGTTCCACCTGTTCGAGCAGGGCGGCCACGGGTTCGGCATGTATCCCAAGACGACCACGAGCACGGGGTGGTTCGACGAATTCACACGCTGGATGGCGATGCACGACCTTCTCAAGCCGGCGCGCCAATAGGGCTAGCCAAGCGCCCGCCGGCTAGTCCGGCGGGCGCTGCCTGGTCATTTCAGTTCGAGCATCACCACCGACATCGGCGGCAGCGTCACCGCCAGCGTTCCGCCGCTCAACCGCGCGCCGTCGAACGCCGTCGGCGCGACGACATTGGGCGCCTCGAAGCTGTTATGCGCGGTCATCGTCGACGCGGTCAGCACCTGTCCGGTGACGCCTTGCGCGGTCACGCCGGGCAGCGTCGCCGAGACGCTGGTGGCCTTGTTCGGATCGAGGTTGGCCAGCGCGATCCGCACGATGCCGTCCTTGCCGCGCACCGCCGACGCGCTGACCGCGGGCATCGTCCACGCGTTCTTGTTGTACCAGGGCGACGTGATGTCGATCGGCAGGACGGTGCCGTCCATGTACGGCTTGTACATCGCGAACACGTGATAGGTCGGCGTCAGCACCATCTTGGCGCCGTCGGTCAGGATCATCGCCTGCAGCACGTTCACCATCTGCGCGATCGCGGTCATCTTCACGCGATCGGCATGCTTGGCAAAGATGTTGAGGTTGACCGCGGTCACCATCGCGTCACGCAGCGTGTTCTGCTGGCGCAGGAAGCCCGGATTGGTCCCCGGATCGGGCGCATACCATGTGCCCCATTCGTCGACCGCCAGCCATACCTTCTTCTGCGGATCATATTTGTCCATCGCCGCGCTGTGCTTGGTCAGCATCTCGTCCATCCGCAGCGTCTCGGCGAGGACGTGCGCCCACTCCTCCTCGCCGAACACGGTCGACGACAGCTTGTGCTCCCAGGGCGCCGCGACCGTATAATAATGCATCGACAGCGCATCGACCTGATCGCCCGCCTCGCGCATCATCGTCTCGGTCCAGGCATAGTCCGCCGAGTTCGCGCCGCTCGCGATCTTGGTGACCTTGGTCCCCGCCGGTGCCTTGATGAAGGTGGCATAGCGGCGCGTCACGTCGGCGGCATAGGGCGCACGCATGTTGCCGCCACAGCCCCACAGCTCGTTGCCAATCCCGAAGAACGGCACCGCCCAGGGCGCCTTGTGGCCGTTCTTGGCGCGTTCGTCGGCCAGCGTCCCGGCGGGCGAGGTCATGTATTCGACCCACTCCGCCATTTCCTGCGGCGTGCCGTTGCCGACATTGCCCGAGATATAGGCCTGCGCGCCGAGCTGTTCGACCAGGTCCATGAACTCGTGCGTGCCGACCGCATTGGGCTCGGTCACGCCGCCCCAGTTGGTGTTGATCTTGACCGGGCGCTTGCCCCTGGGGCCGACCCCTTCGCGCCAGTGATATTCGTCCGCGAAGCAGCCGCCGGGCCAGCGCACCGCGGGCACCGCGATCCCGCGCAACGCGGTGACGACGTCGGTGCGGAATCCGCGGACGTTGGGGATCTTCGAGTTCGGACCGACCCACAGCCCGCCATAGACGCCGTTGCCCAGATGCTCGGCGAACTGCGTGAAGATGCGCCGGTCATAGGTCGGTCCGGGCGTGTCGGCGTGCACCGTGAGCGTGGTGGCCGGAGCTGGGGCGGCCGTCTGCGCGGTGGCGATACCCGCGCTCGACAACAGCAGCGCACACGCCAGGCTTTTCAGAGTCCGGGTCATTCTTGGCTCAATCATCGAAAGCCTCCACCGAATTGCGGGTGCCGCGCAGGAATGCGTCGGCGACGAGTGTGAACGGGGTCGTGTCGACATCGCTTCGGCCATCGCGGACCAGCGCGGCGAAGCGCGTGTAGAGGCCGGGATATTCCTCATCGTCGTTGTGCACCGTGCCGCTCGGCAACGTCAGCACCGCACCGCCCTTGGCAAGGCTCAGCGTGCCGGCATCGGTCTCGACGACGATGTCCCAGCTTTGCGGGCCGGTCTGGCGCCAGTCGAGATCCATCGTCATCGGCGCGCCGGCAGCGGTCCGGAACGCCAGGTCGGCGGCGATCGGCGCGGCGCGGTTGGCGGGCGTCGACAGCGTGGCGGACGTCAGGAAGAAGGGCTGCGGCAGGATCTCGGTCGCGATCGACAGCGCGTTGATCCCCGGATCGAACACGCCCAGCCCGCCCGGCTCCCAGATCCACGCCTGCCCCGGATGCCAGACGCGCACGTCCTCGCGCCACACGATCGACACGCGCTCGATCCGCTTGTCGGCAAGCCATGCCTTGGCGGGCGCGACACCAGCGGCAAACCGCGAATGCCACCCTGCGAACAGCGTCGTTCCCGTTTCGGCGGCCTGGTGCTCAAGCGCGTCGACTTCGGCCAGCGTCGCGCCGGGCGGCTTTTCGAGGAAGACGTGCACGCGTCTGGCGAGCGCCATCGAAGCCAGCTCGTACCGCACCTGCGGCGGCGTGCAGAGCGCGATCGCGTCGATCGCCGGCCCCTCGGCGAGCAGCGCGTCGAGCGAGGTGAAATTGGCGATACCGTCGACGCCCGGATCGCGCGGGCTGACGCTCGCGACGAGGTCGAAATCAGCGTTGCTCGCGATCGACGGCAGATGCTGGTCGCGCGCGATCTTGCCCATGCCGATAACGGCGATGCGGATAGCGGCCATGCTCACAGTGCCTTCACGACGACCGGCTGCGGCGCAGCCTTGGTTAGCGTGTTGCGCAACGGCAGCGTGAACGGTGCGGCCTCAATCTCGAACATATCGCCCTCGCGCGTCGCCACGCCGTCGGCGAACGACAGCGTCGCGGTGCCGAAGAAATGGACGTGCACGTCACCCGGACGGCGGAACAGATCGTATTTGAAGTGATGCGCCTCGAGATTGGCGATGCTGTGCGACATGTTCGCCTCGCCCGACAGGAACGGCTTTTCCCACAGCAGCGCACCGTCGCGGTGGATCCGGCTCATACCCTCGATATGTTCAGGCGGCGTGCCGACCAGCAATTCGGGCCCGAGCGACGCCTGGCGCAGCTTCGAATGCGCCAGCCAGAGGTAATTGTGCCGCTCGGTCACGTGATCGCTGAACTCGTTGGCGAGGCACAGGCCGAGGCGGAACGGCGTGCCGTCCGGGCCGATCAGATAGATGCCGGCAAGCTCGGGCTCCTCGCCGCCGTCCTGCGCGAAATCGGGCATCGTCAGCGCCGCCCCCGGCGCGACCAGCCCCGAGCCATCGCCCTTGTAGAACCATTCGGGCTGCTGCCCGCGCGCGCCATCGGCGGGCTTCCCGCCTTCGACGCCTTCGAGGAACATCCGCATCGAATCGGTCTGCTTGTCGGCGTCCGCGGCGGCGCGGTGCATCTTGTCGCGCCCCTCGGCCGAGCCAAGATGCGTCAGGCCCGTGCCCGTCATGATCAGATGCGCCGGATCGCCATGATCGATCGGCGAGGTCAGTCGCCCCGCGGCAAGCTCGGCAGCAATATCGACGCTCGCCCACGTCCCGCACGCGGCGACCGCGGCGGCCAAATCGCTGCCGGCGGCAATCGCACGCTCGGCCAGCGCGCGAACGCTGTCGACGCCGGCGACGAACGCCGCCCCCGTCTCGGTGGCCGCGATCACCGATCGCGCGCCGTCGACGCCAACATGCTGCAACAAGCGCAAGGTCATCAGTCTCTCCTCCGCAGCGCGCCGTCGTTACGGTTCGCCTTTGATCCTTCGGTCAAGCAGCAGAGCCGCCGTCGCCCCCAAGCCCTTATACTCCGACATATAAGCGCGTCCGGGCTTTGGCAATCTTTGTCGTTCCTTGATTGCGCAGGGGCTGTTACGCCGAGTTCAGGGAGCACGCGCTATGACGGACATCGATATTATTGAGGGCAATGGCGCAGACGAAACGCCGATCGCGCGCGTTCCCCGCGGCACCGGACGGCGTCTTCACGGCGCGGTCGCGCACAAGCTCGGCACCGCGATCCTGTCGGGCGAATATGCCCCCGGCGACACGCTGTCGGGCGAGGTCGAGTTCTCCAAGACGCTCGACGTTTCGCGCAGCGCCTACCGGGAGGCGGTCCAGGTGCTGACCGCCAAGGGGCTGGTCGAAAGCCGCCCGAAGATCGGCACGCGAGTCCTGCCGCGCAGCCGGTGGAACCTGCTCGATCCCGACGTGCTCGCCTGGGCGTTTGCGGGCGAACCCGACATCACCTTCGTGCGCGGGCTGTTCGAATTGCGCGCGATCGTCGAACCCGCCGCCGCCGCGCTCGCCGCGGAACGTCGCGAGCGGACCGACCTGAAGGTCATGAAGGATTCACTCGCGGCGATGCGCCGGCTGACGCTGGCCACCGAAGCCGGCCGCGCGGCGGATCGCGAGTTTCACGACGCGGTGCTGACCGCGACGCGCAACGATGCGCTGATCGTGTTGAGCGCCAGCATCGGCGCCGCAGTCAACTGGACCACGCAGTTCAAGCAACGCGGGCGCGCCCTCCCGCGCAACCCGCTCCCCGATCACATGCTGGTCTATGAAGCGATCGCCGCGGGCGATGCGAACGCGGCCAGCACGGCGATGCGGACGCTGGTCGATCTCGCGCTGGAGGACACCAAGCTGGCGATGGCGCGCTGACCCAGCCCGCAGGACAGATTGTCATACTATTCGTCGAAACACCCGTCTGGACGGCCCCTAACCTTCCCCGCGCCCCTTGCGGCCGCGTCGCGCTTCGGCAACCATGGCGCAAACGGGGGAGAGAATAACCATGAAGGCACGTGTGATCGGTCTGTTGGCCGCTGCTGCGATGACCGCGTCGATGACCGTCGCAATGCCGGCATTGGGCCAGGCCAAGCCCGCGACGATCACCTATATCCACGCCGGATCCGTGCTCGATCGGCCCGGCCAGACGCCGCGCGGCAACACCACGATTATCGTTCGCGACGGCAAGGTCGTCGCGCTGCGCGATGGCTTCGTCGCCCCCGAAACAGGCGCCACGCTGGTCGATCTGCGCAACGCGTTCGTGCTGCCGGGGCTGGTCGACATGCACGTCCATCTCTGGGGTATCGGCGGCGATCCGCTGCGCGCACGGCTCGAGGCGCTCAACCGCGACCGGTTCGACGACGAGATGACCGCGGTCGCCAACGCCCGAACGACACTCGTCTCCGGCTTCACCTCGGTCCGCGATCTCGGCGGCGACCCGCGCGGCATCCGCGCGCTGCGCGACGCGATCGACGCCGGCACGGTCGAGGGTCCGAGCATCACCAACGCCGGCGAGATGATCTCGGTGACCGGCGGGCATGGCGATGGCGGCAACGGCCTCGCCGAGGAGTTCGCCGAGATGGTCCACGCCAAGGAAGTGAATTTGTGCGACGGCCCCGACGATTGTCGCCGTGCGGTGCGCGCGCAGGTGGCGATGGGCGCCCGCGTCATCAAGTTCGCCGCGACCGGTGGCGTGCTCTCCAACGTCAGCGGCGGGCTGGGCCGCGCGATGACCCCTGAGGAAATGCGCGCGATCATCGAGACCGCGCATGCGCTGGGCCGCAAGGTCGCCGCGCACAGCCATGCGGCCGAGGGGACCAGGGCAGCGCTGGAGGCGGGCGTCGATTCGATCGAGCACGGCACGTTCCTCGACGACGATACGATCCGGCTGTTCAAGACCAAGGGCGCCTATCTCGTGCCGACCGAGATCGCGCCGGTCGCCGCCCTCGCCCAGGCGCGTAGCGGCGCGCTGCCGCCGGCGACGATCGTCAAGGCGGAGGAGGCCGCCGCAGCCATGGCCGCCAGCCACCGTCGCGCCTACGCCGCCGGGGTCAAGATTGCGTTCGGGACCGATACCGGCGTGTCGAAGCACGGCGACAACGCGACCGAGTTCGCGGTGATGGTCAAGAACGGCCTCACCCCGACCCAGGCGATCGCCGCGGCGACCGTCGGCGCCGCGGACCTGCTCGGCCGCAGCGACATCGGCACGCTCGCGCCCGGCAAGACCGCCGACATCATCGCCGTCGCCACCTCGCCGCTGACCGACGTCACGCAGCTCGAGCACGTGACCTTCGTCATGCACCGCGGCGTCGTCGCGAAATCACCGGCCGGAGACCTGCGCTAAAGGTCGCGGATCACACCGCGCCGCCGATCAGGTGACCGATCGCCGCGGTCGCCGCCATCGCGAACGCCCCCCAGAAGGTCACGCGCGCGGTCCCGCGCCAGACGGTCGCGCGCCCGGTCTTCGCGCCGACCGCGCCGAGCAGCGCGAGGAACAGCAGCGACCCTGCGCCGACCGCCCAGATCAGCGATCCCGGCGGCACGACGAACACGGTCAGCAACGGCAACGCCGCGCCGACCGTGAAGCTGGCCGCCGACGCGAACGCCGCCTGCACCGGCCGCGCCCGCGCACCCGGCGTGATGTCGAGCTCGTCGCGGGCATGCGCGCCGATCGCGTCGCGGGCCATCAGCTGCGTGGCGACCGCGTTGGCGGTGTCCGGATGCACCCCGCGCGCGACGTAGATCGCCGCCAGCTCGGCCAGTTCGCCGCGGGGATCGTCGATCAGTTCGCGCCGTTCACGCGCGAGTTCGGCGCGCTCGGTATCCGCCTGCGCGCTGACCGAGACATATTCGCCCGCCGCCATCGACATCGCGCCCGCGACCAGCCCGGCGGTTCCGGCGATGACGATGGCGCTCGTCTGGCCGGCCGCCTGCACCGACGCCGCCGCGACGCCAATGATCAGGCTCGCGGTCGAGACGATCCCGTCATTGGCGCCGAGCACCGCCGCGCGCAGCCAGCCGATCCGGTCGGCGACGTGACGTTCGCGGTGCGACGACAGCGCGCGCACCTCAGACGATCTCGAGCATGTTCTCGACCTTCACCGCGCCCGGCGCCGCCCAGGCGGTGCGCTCGGCGACCATCCGGTCGTGCGGCGAGTCGACCGATCCGGTCAGCCGTACCGTGCCGCCATCCACCGACACCTTGATCGTGTCACCATCGAAGAACCACGAGCGGTGCAGCGCGGTCCGGATATCGTTGCTGACATCGGTCACGTCGACGCGCGGTTTCAGCGTGATGTGGTTGATCACGCCGACCACGCCCGCCAGCGGCCGCACCGCCGCCTCGGCGGCGTCCCGCTCAAAATGCCAGCGTACCTCGCCGCGCAGGCTCACCCAGCCATCCTCGACCTGCGCCTTCACGCTGTCGTGCGGGATCGTCGTATCCCAGGACAGCCGCTCGACGATCGCGCTGGCGATGGCCTCGTCGCCGCGCTTGAAGCGGTCCTCCAGCTGCACCTCGATCGCTTCGACCACCGCCTTGACGCCGTCGACGCGCGCCGCGGCGCGTTCGGCGGCGTATTTCGCCGCATAGCTGCCCGCACGGCCGCTCAGCGTGACGACGCCGTTGTTCGCGGTCACGCCGATATGCCCGGCGGGGACGCTGGGATCCCAGTTCAGTTCGGCGAGCACGGCCTTTTGCAGTCTTGCGTCGTGCGACATGACACTCTCCCAAAGCGCGGCACGGGCAGTCTCGTACCGATGCCCGCAATCCTATCGGCGCGGTCGTCAGCCGACAGTGTCGGGAACTACGCAGATCGCCCCCTTGCGTAATTCCCGATCCTTTTCCGCGCCCGCCCCATCGCCGACAAGGCGGCAAGGAGGGAGACCCCGCATGACCTATTCGACCCTGATGGTGCACCTCGATGGTGGCCGCCCCAATGCCGCGCTGCTTGATGTCGCGGCCACGCTCGCCGACCAGTATGACGCCGCGGTGATCGGTATCGCGGCCTGCCGACCGATCCCGATCGCGACGTGCGACGGCTATCTCGGCGGCGAATATGCGGTGATCGAACGCGAGCTGGTCGCCGACGAACTCGCCCGCGCCGAGACCGAGTTCCACGCGCACGAGCGCCTCGCGCGGCACAGTCTCGAATGGCGGTCGCTCCCGACGCTCGCCAACCTCGCGCACGTCGTCGCGCAGCAGGCGCGCGCCGCCGATCTGGTCATCACCAGCGCCGGGCCTGGCTTGACCGACCTCGCGACGCATGCCGACACCGGCGATCTGATCCTGCGCGCAGGCCGTCCCGTGCTCGTCGTTCCCGACGGTCCCGCCACCGCGACCTTCTCGACCGTCATGGTCGCGTGGACCGACACGCGCGAATGCCGCCGCGCGATCAGCGATGCGCTGCCGATGCTCCGCGCCGCCGACCGCGTCGTCATCGCCGAAGTCGCGATCGACGCGATCGACGCGCGCGCGCCGATCGCCGACGCCGCCGCCTGGCTCGCGCGCCACGGCGTCTCTGCGGACAAGGTCGTCGCGCGGATGAAGGGCACCAGCATCGACACGCTCGCAGCCCTCGCCGACGAGGTCGAGGCGGACCTCGTCGTCGCCGGCGCCTATGGCCACAGCCGGATCCGCGAATGGGCGTTCGGCGGCGTGACGCGCGACCTGCTGCTGCGCAGCCAGCGCTGCACGCTGTTGTCGCATTGAGCGATGACACGCTGCGCAATCCGCAAGTATCTGGGAACGCTCGCAGTAATAAATCCAAGACTAGGTATTGGCGGCACGATCCTGTTTGCGATTACGGCGATCGAAGGAATATTGGCGTATAGTGGATAATTCGCCTAACATGGGTAATGTTTCGATGTCAGCGGCCGGGATATCGGGTTCTGACGGATCGGAACCGTTCGCCGAACAGGGCCCATCGCTCAATGACTTGCCGCCTCGCGCCACGAGCAATCGTACCGCCCGCATGATCGCGTCCCAATCTGGGCAGGGTCACGAGACGCCGGAGTCCGTCGCGCGCGGCGATGCGACGCTGGCGGAGGAGCTCGGGCTGCTGATCGACGGCGCCACGACCTATGCGATCTACATGCTCGATCCGCAGGGCCGCGTGACGATCTGGAACCGCGGCGCCGAGCGGATCAAGGGCTGGGCCGAGGCGGAGATCATCGGCCGCGACTTCGCGATCTTCTATCCCGCCGACGATATCGCCGCGGGCAGGCCGCACGCCGACCTCGCACGCGCGCACGCCTGCGGACGGATCGAGGAGGAGAGCTGGCGGGTCCGCAAGGACGGCTCCGAATTCCTCGCGCACGTGACGATCACCGCGCTCCACGACGACGCGGGCGCGCTGCGCGGGTTCGGCAAGGTCATCCGCGACATCACGCAGGACAAGGCCGCCGAGGCCGCGATCGTGCGGCGCGAACATCATCTCCGCTCGATCCTGAACACCGTCCCCGATGCGATGATCGTGATGAACGAAAACGGCATCGTCTCGTCGTTCAGCGCCGCGGCCGAACTCGTCTTCGGCTACGCGGCGAGCGACGTCATCGGCCGGAACGTCGCGATGCTGATGCCGCAGACCGAGGCGCGCGATCACGACCGGCATCTGCGCACCTACCGCGAGACGGGCGAGCGCCACGTGATCGGCAACGTCCGGCTCGAGCACGCGATGCGCAAGGGCGGCGAGACCTTCCCGATCGAGCTCGCGGTCGGCGAGGCGTCGATCGCCGGCGAACGGATCTTCACCGGCTTCATCCGCGATCTGACCAACCGCCACGCGACCGAACGCCGCCTGCAGGAGCTGCAGTCCGAGCTCGTCCATGTCTCGCGGGTCAGCGCGATGGGGACGATGGCCTCGACGCTCGCGCACGAGATCAACCAGCCGCTGACCGCGATCGCCAATTATCTGGAGGCGGCGCGGGCGATGATCGGCGACAGCCACGACGTGGTACCGGCCCCGGTGCTTTCCGACGTCGCCGAGGCGCTGGAGCTGGCGGCGGCGCAGTCGTTGCGCGCCGGCGCGATCGTCCGGCGGGTCCGCGCGTTCGTCGACGGCGGCGATACCGGGTTCCGCGACGAACGGCTCGACCTGCTCGTCGAGGAGGCGACCAGCCTCGGCCTGCTCGGCGCGCGCGAGGCGGGGATCGCCGTCTCCACCCACGTCGCACCGGGCGGCGCGATGGTGCTGGTCGATCGCATCCAGATCCAGCAGGTGCTCGTCAACCTGATCCGCAACGCGATCCAGTCGATGGCGGCCTCGCCCGACAAGGTGCTGACGATCGCCACCGCGCCCGAACGCGACGGCTGCATGCAGATCACCGTCGCCGACACCGGCACCGGGATCGACGCCGGGGTGCGCGCCCGCCTGTTCGAAGCGTTCGCGACCACCAAGGAGGACGGCATGGGGCTCGGCCTGTCGATCTGCCGGACGATCGTGGAGGCCCATGGCGGACGGATCTGGGCGGAGGGCATCGCCACCGGCGGCACCGCCTTCCACTTTACCGTGCCGCTCGCCGCCCGACCGGATTCCTCTGAAACAGCCGACGAGGGGCAACGCCGGTGACCGATCCGACCCGTATCGTCCACATCGTCGACGACGACGAGGCGATCCGCCAGTCGATCGGCTTCCTCCTGCGCAAGGACGGCTATGCGGTCGAGATTTATCCCAGCGGCACGCAGTTCCTGAAGGCGGCCACGCGCGAGACTCGCGGCTGCGTGCTGCTCGACGTGCGGATGCCCGATCTCGACGGACTGGAGGTCCAGGCGCAGCTCGCCCAGTCGGGCATCGCGCTGCCGGTGATCATGCTGACCGGGCACGGCGACGTCACGCTGGCGGTCCGCGCGATCAAGGCGGGCGCGATCGAGTTTCTCGAAAAGCCGTTCGAGCGCACCGCGCTGCTCGCCGCGATCGAGACCGCGCTCGCGCATGCCGCACGGACGAACCGGGAGCAACTCGCCGCGGTCGATGCGCGCATCAGGCTCGCCGCGCTCACCCCGCGCGAACGCGACGTGCTCGACGGCATGGTGCTCGGCCGCCCGAACAAGCTGATCGCGTTCGACCTCGACATCGCCACGCGCACCGTCGAGGTCCACCGCGCCAACCTGATGGACAAGCTGGCCGCGCGCAGCCTGTCGGATGTCCTGCGCATCGCGTTTGCGGCGGGGCTTGGCGATCCCGCCGAGCCTGGCTGACCCCCTCGCCTACTACGTACAGACGTATGCGGACGCGCATGGCATCGAAGGGTCCGACAAGGACGCCCGATGACAAACTACCCCATCCCGCCGCATGACGGCATCGTCGTCTCGCTGGTCGACGGCGATCCCGCGCTCCGTCGCGCGCGCCAGATCATGCTACTCTCCGAAGCCTATGACGTGCGCTCCTATGCGACCGGCGCGGCGCTGCTCGCCGATCCCCGCTCGCGCGCGGTCGCCTGCATCGTCGTCGATATCGGCGGCAGCGGCATGGACACGCTCCACGCGATGCGACAATCGGGCTGGCGCGGTGGGGCGATCCTGCTCGGCACCGCCCCCGCGCCCGCACTGGTCCACGCAGCCGAACGCAATGGCGACCGCCTGCTCGACCGCGCCGCCGGCGACGCCCCCCTCCTCACCGCGATCGCCGCTTCGATCGCGGTGAGGAGGCCCGGAGGGTAGACTAGCTGGCGAGCTTCAGCGTCATCCGGGGCCGCAGCGTCCCCCGTCGCAACGCCGGTGCCAAGACCGGCAAGACCGCGCGCCGCGGGGTCGCCACCGCCGGCTCGGCGATCAGGCACAGCACCGTTGCAGCCAGAGCGTCGAGCCGCGCAGCATACAGCCGCGCCAGCGTCTCGTGTGCGGCACGCGCGCACGGCCCCGCCGCGGCATCGGCCATCGCGCGCGTGGCAGCGAGGCGATGCTGGACGTAGAGCATCTCGGTCTGGATAGCGTTCATCGCAAATTCCCCGCTGGTCCGCGCCCGCTGCCGCACCATGCGGGGTCTGGAGAGCTGATCCACATCAAGACAATATCGCGAGTGGGCCATAGAGTCGGGCATCGGAAAACACGTAATCCCCGGGTTTCGTCAGGCGAGCGTGGCGGCGTGACGCGCGATCTGCGCATCTTCCCGCGAGGGCAGTATCCGAATTTCCAGCCCCGGCACCCATGCCAGCCCCGCCCGGATCGCGCGCGCCGTCGGCGCATCATGCTCGCCGATCCCGCCGGTCAGCACGAGCATGTCCGCACCCCCGAGCGAGGCGATCATCGCCGCGACCTGCTTGCACACCGATCGCTCGAACATCCGGATCGCGAGGTCGGCGTCCTCGGCCACGGTGGCGCGCAGGACCCGCATGTCCCCCGACACGCCGGACACCCCGGCCATGCCCGATGCATGATCGACCAGCGTCGCCAGCGCGGGCGCGTCCAGCCCGGTTTCGCGCAACAGGTGCAGCAGCACGCCCGGATCGAGATCGCCCGTCCGCGTCGCCATCATCACGCCACCGGTCGGGGTCAGCCCCATGCTGGTGTCGATCGAGCGGCCATCGCGTACCGCCGTCACGCTCGCGCCATTGCCAAGATGCGCGATCACCAACCGCGCGGGCAGCTCGCCGCCGAGCTGCCTCACAATCGACTCGCACGACAGCCCATGGAAGCCATAGCGACGTATCCCGCTCGCCCGGTAGACGCACGGGATCGGCAGCGTCGTGGCGATATCGGGCATCCCCGCATGGAACGCGGTATCGAAACACGCGACCTGCGGCACGCCAGGATAGCGCGCCGCCGCCGCGCGGATCAGCGCGAGCGACGCCGGCTCGTGCAACGGCGCGAACGCGCACGCCATCGCCAGATCCGCCATCACCGCTTCGTCGATCCTGCAATGCGAGTCACGATGCGGCCCGCCATGGACGATCCGGTGGCCGATCACCGTCGGCGCCGGCCACGCCCGTAACGCGCGCTCGATCGCGTCGAAGACATGGCCATGGTCATCGGTCGTCTCGATCGTCCCGCCGACCTGCAGGACCGCCGCCTCGTCGACCGCGTACAGCCCGTATTTCAGCGACGACGACCCGCTGTTGAGCGCCAGGACAACCGCGCCCGCCACTAGCGCGACCATTGCCAATCACGCACCTCCGGCAGATCGTCGCCCTCTTCGGCGATATGCAGCTTGTGCCGCTCCATCGTCGTCCAATAGCGCGCGGTCTCGTGCGGAACACGATCGCGCAGCCGCGGGATCCGCTCGATCGCGTCGAGCGCCAGCCGATAGCGGTCGAGATCGTTCAGCACGACCATGTCGAACGGCGTCGTCGTCGTGCCCATCTCCTTATACCCGCGGACATGGATGTTCGCATGGTTGGCGCGGGCGTAGGTCAGCTTGTGGATCATCGCCGGATAGCCGTGGAACGCGAAGATCACCGGCTTGTCGGTGGTGAACAGCGCATCGAACTCGCGCTCGTCGAGCCCGTGCGTATGCTCGGACCGCGGTTGCAGCACCATCAGGTCGACCACGTTCACCACCCGAATCCGGATGTCGGGCACATAGGCGCGCAGCATCGTCACCGCCGCCAGCGTCTCGAGCGTCGGCACGTCGCCCGCACACGCCATCACCACGTCGGGGTCGGCATCGTCGCCCGCCCAGTCCCAGATCCCTACGCCCGCGGTGCAGTGTCGCACCGCCGCGTCGATCCCGAGCCATTGCCATTCGGGCTGCTTGCCCGCGACGATCACGTTCACATAGCCGCGGCTGCGCAAGCAGTGATCGCCGACCGACAACAGGCAGTTCGCATCGGGCGGCAGATAGATCCGCGCGACGTCGGCGGTCTTGTTCGCGACGTGATCGATGAACCCCGGATCCTGGTGCGACAGCCCGTTATGATCCTGCCGCCAGACATGCGAGGTCAGCAGATAGTTGAGCGACGCGATCGGCCGCCGCCACGGAATGCCGCGCGTGACCTTCAGCCATTTCGCATGTTGGTTGACCATCGAATCGACGATGTGGACGAACGCCTCGTAGCACGAGAACAGCCCGTGCCGCCCGGTCAGCAGATACCCCTCCAGCCAGCCCTGGCACAGATGCTCGCTCAGCACCTCCATCACCCGGCCATCGGGCCCAAGATGCTCGTCGACCGGCTCGACCTCCGCCATCCACACCTTGCCCGACACGTCGTACACATCGGCAAGCCGGTTCGACGCGGTCTCGTCCGGTCCGAACAGGCGGAAGTTCACGCTCGCCAGGTTGAGCTTCATCACATCGCGCAGATAGCGGCCGAGCACGCGAGTCGCCTCGGCCTTCACCTGGCCCGGCGCCTCGACCGGCACCGCATACGCCCGGAAATCGGGCAGCGACAGCGGCACCATCAGCTCGCCGCCATTGGCATGCGGGTTCGATCCCATCCGCCGGTGCCCGGTCGGCGCGAGCGACGCATAGTCCGCGAGGAACTTGCCCGACGCGTCGAACAGCTCCTCGGGGCGATAGCTGCGCATCCAGTCCTCGAGCTGGCGCAGATGCTCAGGGTTCTTGAAGTCCGCGATCGGCACCTGGTGCGCGCGCCACGTGCCCTCGACCGGCTTGCCGTCGACGATCTTCGGCCCGGTCCACCCCTTGGGCGTGCGGAACACGATCATCGGCCAGCGCGGCCGCGCAGGCGTCGCGCCGGGCACACGCGCCGCGGCCTGGATGGCGTGGATCTTCGCCAGCGCCTTGTCGAGCGCGGCGGCGAGCTGATGGTGGACGACGGCGGGGTCACCGCCGCCGACATAAAAGGGCTCATGCCCATAGCCGCGCAGCAACGCGTCGAGCTCATGCCCGTCGATCCGGGCGAGGATCGTCGGGTTGGCGATCTTGAAGCCGTTGAGATGCAGGATCGGCAGCACCGCGCCGTCGCGCGCGGGGTTCAGAAACTTGTTCGAATGCCAGCTCGCCGCCAGCGCGCCCGTCTCCGCCTCGCCGTCGCCGACCACGCACGCGACCAGCAGGTCCGGATTGTCGAACGCCGCGCCATAGGCATGCGCCAGCGAATAGCCGAGCTCGCCGCCCTCATGGATCGATCCCGGGGTCTCGGGCGCGACATGGCTCGGAATCCCGCCCGGCCACGAGAATTGCCGGAACAGCCGGTGCATGCCGCTGCGGCTCCGCTCGATCGCGGGATAGCGCTCAGTATACGAGCCCTCCAGATAGGTGTTCGCCACCAGCCCCGGACCGCCATGCCCCGGCCCGATGATGTTGATCATGTCGAGGTCGTGCGCGACGATCAGCCGGTTGAGATGGACGTAGAGCAAGTTGAGCCCCGGCGTCGTCCCCCAATGGCCGAGCAGCCGCGGCTTGACGTCGGCGATCGTCAGCGGCCGTTCGAGCAGCGCGTTGTCGCGCAAATAGATCTGCCCGACCGACAGATAGTTCGCGGCGCGCCAATAGGCGTCCATCCGGCGCAGCATGTCGGGCGACAGCGGGTGAGTCCTGGTCGGCGCAAGCGTTGCAGCATCGCTCATGTCCGATTTCGCAGCCGTGACGCGCAATCGGCGGCGGAGCGCGATGTGTAGGCCATGTGGTTTCCTTTGATGGGCATGAAGTTCAGCATGCGATGCGCGCGACGAGTCCCGGATCGGCCAACAGCGCCTCGTCGCCGAACGCGATCTGCGCGCAGGTCCGGCGCGCCTGTGCGGCAACGTCCTGCAGGTGCCGGCTGGCGGCAGACGGGTTCAGGCCCGGCACGATCTGGGTAAATCGCCGATGCTCCTGCGACCGCATCCCGAAGGCGTGGACGATATATTGGTCGAAGATAGCGTTCAGTCCCTGACCCTGCCCCTGTTCGTCGAGCCAGGTCTTGCTGGCCGCCGACGTCGAGAAGCTCAGCAGGCGCCGGCCCCCGAGCAGGTCGGTCCGTACCCGGCCCTGCATCGGCTCGGGTTTCACCCCCGCACCGAACACCCGCTCGACATAGCCCTTGAGCATCGCCGGCGCGCTCCCGAACCAGATCGGGTAGATCAGCACGAACACGTCGCACCCGTCGATCGCGGCGATCTCGTCCAGCACGTCCTGGCGACAGGCCGGGCTCGGCAAAGTCAGGCGCTCCGCTGCCGTCAGCACGGGGTCGAACCCGATCGCATACAGGTCGCGCAGGACGACGCGCTGCCCGGCCGCGACGACCGTATCGCGGTAGGTCCGTGCGATCGCGTGATTGAAGCTCGCCGGATCGGGGTGGCACAGGATCACCGCATGGCCCCCGCCCGGTGAAGTTCGCTCATCGACGATCATCGCAACGTCCTCGCAGGAAAGCTCCGCCCGCGCTGCGGCGACCAGCGGATCGGAGTTCGGAAAGTCGTGACCGGTCTACCGGATCGCGATCGGCCACGTGCCCCTCGGGAATTACGCAGAACCGCGAGATACCGGCGCCCGATCCGATTCGGATCGGCGACTCGGGTTCCAGCAGGTATCGGCTGCGACCGCCCATTGCGGGACCGGTAACGCTGAAATTACCGAATTGAGGGCGTCGGATCGTGCCCGGAAGCGCCTATCTGCGCTTTCCGATGCATTTCCGGGGTTGGCTTCCTTGCCACTGCGCCATAAAGCGACGGCAACTCACCATTGCGCCGCTGCGCGTCGAAAGCCTTTCTACCATGCAGATCATCGTTCGCGACAACAATGTCGATCAAGCCCTCCGCGCTCTCAAGAAGAAGCTGCAGCGCGAAGGCGTCTATCGTGAAATGAAGTTGCGCCGCCACTACGAGAAGCCCTCGGAAAAGCGCGCGCGTGAGCATGCCGCTGCCGTGAGCCGTGCGCGCAAGGCAGACCGCAAGCGGGCCGAACGCGACAATTAAGTCCTGCAGCCGAGCGGTTCGCCGCTCGCTGGGAATGTAATGACGGGGGCAGGATCCATCGATCCGCCCCCGCTTGTCGTCCCACGCCCTTCGCGTGCCGGCGGCATTTTGTGTGCATAAGCTTCGCGCTATGCCGTAGCGAGCACCGTGTGCCGCCCCGATACGTCTCGGCGACACCGCGCGGCTATCCTACGTTACATTGAAGCGTGTTTTCGTCCGGTTCGAGGAACGAATTCGAGTCCCTGGCGCTCCTTAGTCGACACAGGAGACGCATGATGGACGACAACCGGGTTTGGAATTTCGAAGAGAGCCTCTGGACGGGCGACGCCGACCAGTATCACGCACTTATCGACGACGAGTGCGTCATGGTGCTGCCGGAGCAGCCCTTCGTCCTCACCGGCGCGCAGGCGATCGAGGCAGTCTCGAAGACGCCGCGCTGGTCGAGCGTCACGTTCAGCGAGCAGCAGATCATGCGTCCGCAAGAGGGACTCATCGCGATTGCCTACAAGGCCGAGGCACAGCGCGACGGCGCCGATGGCTATGTCGCCTATTGCACGACGACGATGCGCCGGCTCAAGCACGAGGAATGGCGCGTGGTCCAGCACCAGCAGACGCCTGCGCTGATCGCGTCCGCCGCATAACAGAAATGACCCTGGTCCGGCACGGCTGCGGGGCAATCCCCCGCGCCTTGCCGGACAATGCTGCTATGGATGCGACTGATTGCCGTCCGGCGGTGCCTCGCCAATGGCCCCTCTCGATCAAGTAGGTTGCATGCCCCACGCCAGCAATATCGTCTTTTGCGACGGTCCGGACAGCCCCAACGCGTTTGACACGATCCCGCTCCAGCCACGGACCGGCACACTCGATGCACCATGTCCCGTCTGTCGCGGCCGCGGGCAATGGAACACCGAGATCGATCTCGTCAGCTTCCGCTGCCGGCGCATGACCTGCGATGTGTGCCACGGCGCAGGCTGGGTCGAGACCGGCAGCGATCCGGTCGGCCTGCCGGATATCGTCCTGGGCCCGACCGGACATCCCCAATGGACCGTCCGCTACCATGATGATCGAGAGCATGACGCGATCGATCCCGCCAAACCGGGGCTTGCCACCCGCGAACCCAGCACCTGACCCGCAACCTATTGTAGGCGGCGGAAAATATTTCATGCCGCAATGCAGCAAATACTCGCAGCCAATACAGTCACTTACCCGCTTTCCCCTACGGATTCCCCGTCATCGCGGAATCGACGGCGGGAACGGTCACGACTCCGAACCGTTGCAGTAGGGGCAGCCGCTTCGGCTGATACATGAGAGAGTGACTTATGATTAAATCTTGGATTCTCGGCGTTTCCGCCGTTGCTATGACTGCACTGCCGGTCGCAGCCAACGCAGCGCCTGCTGCAAACCCCGCGCAGTCGCTGTCGGTCGCGTCGTCGGTGCGCGCCGGCACCGCCACCTCGAAGTCGAGCAAGCTTGCCGGCCTCCAGGAGTCGAGCATCGTTCCGATCGTCATCGGCGCAGGCATCCTCGCAGGCGTCGCCTATCTGATCATCGATCACGAAGACGACAACAACAACTCTGACAGCAACTAAGCGAATGGGCCGGTAACCCCGGCCCATTTTCGTTTCGCCGATCGACGGTGCTACGCCCAGCGCAGCCCGTTGATCGCCGTCATCGCCCCCGAACTTTCGAGCGCCGCCAGCTTGGCAACAACCAGCGTGCGCAATTCCGGGTCGGGCCTGAATGACAGCAGCCCGAACAGCCCGTCGACACGCTCTTGCGTCGTCCCCGCATCGCGGACCGCTTTTCCCAGCCGGTCGCTCATCGGGTCGTCGATCGCAAAGACCTCCCCCGCATCGGTAGTGCCCGACTGCCACCGCATCCACGCAGCCACCGCCAGCGCGAGCGCCTGGACCGGCAGCCCCGCCGCGCAACGCTCCGCCATCGGCGCCAACAGCCGCTGCGGCAATTTCTGCGACCCGTCCATCGCGATCTGCCGCGTGCGATGCTGGAGCGCCGGATTGGCGAACCGTGCCATCAGCGCCCCGCGATACTGCGCGATGTCGAGCCCCGCGGGCGGATCGAGCGTCGCCGCGCTCTCAACCCACAGTGCGTCGACAAACGCCCGCCCCTCGGGTCGCGCGACCACCTCGTGCACGAAATCGAACCCGGCCAGCCCGCCTAGATACGCGATCCCCGAATGCGCACCGTTCAACAGCCGCAGCTTGGCATCCTCCCACGGCGCCACGGCGTCGGTCAGTTGCACGCCGAACGCCGCCAAATCGGGCCGTTCGCCCGCAAAGCGATCCTCGATCACCCACTGGGTGAACGGCTCCGCCTTCACCATCGCCTGATCCTCGACACCCAGCGTCGCGCGCGTCGCAGCAATGTCGTCCGCCGTCGTGGCCGGCACGATCCGGTCGACCATCGTCTGCGGAAACGTCACCGCAGCGGCGATCCAGTCGCGCAAGGCCGGGTCATGCGCCCCCGCCATCGCCAGCACCGCATCGCGCAGGAGCGTACCGTTATGCGGCAGATTGTCGCACGACAGGATCGTGAGCGGACCGAGGCCCGCCGCGTACCGTGCCGCCAGCCCCGCTACCAGGAACCCGGGCGCAGTCCGCGGGGCATCGAGCGAGGCCAGGTCGTGCGCGACGTCAGCGTCGCCGACCTGCAACAGCCCCGTCGCGGAATCGAGCTTGTAGCCCTTCTCGGTGATCGTCAGCGTGACGATATGCGTGTCCGCCGACGCGAGGGCGGCGACGACCGCGGCCGGATCCTCGGGCGCGACCAGCACGTCCATCACCGCGCCGATCACCTGCAACCGCTCGCCCGCGCCGTCGCGGACGACGAGCGTATAGAGTCCGTCCTGCGGCGCGAGCTGATCGTGCACGCCCGCGGATCGCAGCGACACGCCGGTGATTCCCCAGCGCAGGTCGCCGGCCGCCAGCGCCTGCTCGAACACCGCCGCCTGATGCGCGCGGTGGAACGCGCCGATGCCCAGATGCACGACGCCGCGGGTCACGCGCGACCGGTCATAGCCGGGCCGGACGACGCCAGCGGGGAGCCGGTCGAGCGTCTCCTGCGACAACCTCACAGCCGATACGCCTGCTTGACAAGATCATAGGCGAGCGCGCGCGCGACCTCATGCGCCTCGTCCTCCTCCAGCCGGTGCTCGACCACCAGCTGCGCAAGAAACCCGCAGTCCATCCGCCGCGCGACATCGTGACGCGCCGGGATCGAGAGGAACGCCCGCGTATCGTCGTTAAACCCGACCGTGTTGTAGAAGCCCGCGGTCTCGGTCGCACGCTCGCGAAACCGTCGCATCCCTTCCGGGCTGTCATGGAACCACCAGGGCGGTCCCAGCCGCAGCGCCGGATAATGCCCGGCAAGCGGCGCGAGCTCGCGGGAATAGGTGTCCTCGTCGAGCGTGAACAGGATCAGCGTGAGCCGGGGATCATTGCCGAACCGGTCGAGCAAAGGCTTCAGCGCGCGGACGAACTCGCCGGGCAGCGGGATGTCGCCGCCCTTGTCGCGGCCGAACCGCGCCAGCACCTGCGCATTGTGGCTGCGCGAGACGGCGGGGTGAAGCTGCATCACCATGCCGTCCTCAACCGACATCGCCGCCATCTCGGTCAGCAGCTGCGCGCGGAAGAGTTCGGCCTCCGCAGCCGTCGGGTCTGCCATGACGCGCGCATAAAGCGACTCGGCTTCGGCGGGGGTGAGATCCGCGGTCGCCGCCGACGGGTGGCCGTGATCGGTGGAGGTCGCGCCCGCCGCGCGGAACCGCGCGCGGTGGAAGCGGTGCGCGGCCAGATAACCCGCATAGCTGCCGACGTCTTCGTTCGCGGTCTCGCCGAACCGGCGGACGTTGGCGACAAAGCCCGGCGTGTCGGGATCGACGACCGGGTCGGGGCGATAGGCGGTGACGACCCGCCCCTGCCACCCACTCGCGCGGATCGCGGCATGGTGCTCGAGCGGGTCGAGCGGGCTTTCGGTCGTCGCGATCAGCTCGATCCCGAACCGGTCGAACAGCGCACGGGGGCGGAATTCGGGGGTCTTGAGCGCGGCGTCGATCGTGTCGAAATACAGGTCCGCGGTCGCGGGTTCGAGGCGGACGTCGATCCCGAACGCCTCGGCGAACACCCAGTCGAGCCACATCCGCGACGGTGTGCCGCGAAACAGGTGATAGTTATCGGCGAAGATCCGCCAGATTTTCCGCGGATCGCTTTCCGTAGGGCTGCCATCGACTGTCGGCACACCCAGCGCGTCGAGCGGCACGCCCTGGCTGTAGAGCATGCGGAACACGTAGTGATCGGGTACGATCAGCAGCGATGCCGGATCGCTGAACGCCTCGTCGCGCGCGAACCACAGCGGGTCGGTGTGGCCGTGCGGACTGACGATCGGCAGGTCCTTGACGCCCGCATGCAGCGCGCGCGCAATGTCGCGCGTCCGGGCGTCGGCGGGGAAAAGGCGGTCTGGGTGCAGGCGTAGCGGCTGGGTCATGCAAGGCGTTCCGGATCGACGGGGGTGTAGTGCGGGACGAGCAGGTGGATAACCAGCAACGCGACGAGATAGGCGCAGCCGGCAACCGCGAAAATCGGTCCATAGCTGCCGACCCCGGCCAGGATCGTGCCCGCGAACTTGGCCATCAGCATGCCACCGCACGCGCCGGCCAGCCCGCCCAGACCGATCACCGATCCGCCCATCCCGCGCGGGAACAGGTCGCCGGGGATCGCATAGACGTTGGCGGAGAAGCCCTGGTGACACGCGCACGCCAGCCCGATCGCCGCGACCGCCCACCATAGCCCGGGGGCCTGCGCCGCAAAGATGATCGGCAGCGCGAACAACGCGCACACGAACAGCGCGGTCTTGCGCGCGCGGTTCGGCGTCGCGCCCTTGCTGAGCAGCCGCGACGAGAACCAGCCGCCCGCGATCGATCCGACATCGGCCAGCACATAGACCGCGACCAGCGGCGGCCCGAAATCGAGCATCTTCACGCCGTACTGCCGGTTGAAGAAATCGGGCAGCCAGAACAGGAACGTCCACCACACCGGATCGATCAGGAACCGCCCGAGCATATACGCCCAGGTCTGCCTCAACCGTAGCAGCGTGCGCCAGCGGACGGGCTTGGCCCCGGGTACCGGGTCGGCCTCGATCCAGGCCAGTTCCTCAGGCGTGACGCGGCGGTGCTTGCGCGGCGTGCGGTAGAAGGCGAGCCATGCGACCAGCCAGATCACCGTCAGCGCGCCGGTCGCGATGAACGCCATCCGCCAGCCGAACGTCACCGCGATCACCGGCACGATCAGCGGCGTGAGGATCGCCCCGACGTTCGAGCCCGCGTTGAAGATGCCGATCGCCAGAGCGCGTTCGCGTTGCGGAAACCATTCATTGGCCGCAGCGAGCGCGGCGGGAAAGGCGCCGGCCTCGCCGATCGCCAGCGGGATGCGCGCGAAGATCATCATGCCGGCGCTGGTGAACAGCGCGTGCGCGACATGACCGATCGTCCACAACGTCACCGCGACGGCGTAGCCGATCTTGGCCCCTACCCGGTCGACGAACCGGCCGAACAGCACATAGGCGATGCCGTACGCCGCCTGGAATGCGATCGCGAGATCGGCATAGCCCTGCTCGCTCCAAGCGTAGCGCGCCTGGAGTTCGGGTTTCAGCACGGGCAGCACGAGCCGGTCGATATAGCTGAGCGCCACCGCCGCGAAGAGCAGCGCACAGACGATCCAGCGGACTTTCCCGCGAGGCTTCTCGGGCGCGGCGGCGGCGGTCACCAGTTGCACAGCGTGCCGTCCTCGAGACGCGCGACCGGCAGATAGGCCCGCTTATAGTCGTAGGTTGCGGCCAGGTCCTCGTCGATGTCGACGCCCAGCCCTGGCGAGTCGCCCGGATGCATCATGCCGTCGTCGAAGCTGTACGCATGCGGGAAGACCGCATCGGTTTCTTCCGTATGCGGCATATGCTCCTGCACGCCGAAATTGGGGACCGACAGACCGAAATGCAGCGCCGCCGCCATCGCCACCGGCGACAGGTCGGTGGCGCCGTGGCAGCCGGTCCGCACCTGGTACAGGTCCGCGAGCGCAGCGATCCGGCGCAGATGCGTGATCCCGCCCGCATGCACCACGGTCGCCCGGATATAGTCGATCAGCTGGTTCTGGATCAGGTCCTTGGCATCCCAGATCGAATTGAACACCTCGCCCACCGCGATCGGCGTCGTGGTGTGGTGGCGGATCAGCTTGAACGCCTCCTGGTTCTCCGCCGGGGTCGGATCCTCGATCCAGAACAGGTTATACGGCTCGAGCGCCTTGCCCAGCCGCCCCGCCTCGATCGGCGTCAGCCGGTGGTGGATGTCGTGGAGCAGGTGGACGTCCCAGCCCAACGCCTCGCGCGCCGCCTTGAACAATTCGGGGACGATTCGGAGGTATTTCTCGGTCGACCACACGCTCTCGCTCGGCAGGTCGGCATCAGCAGGCTCGTAGCGCGCACCGTGCTTGGCGACGCCGTATGTCGAGGCGAGCCCCGGCACGCCGCATTGCAAGCGGATCGCCTTATAGCCCTTAGCCTGCTCGGCCCTGCCGACCGCGATCGTGTCCTCGATCGTCGTACCGTTGGCGTGCGCATAGACCATGCACGCATCGCGCGCCGCACCGCCGAGCAACTGGTACACGGGCATGCCGGCGAGCTTGCCCTTGATGTCCCACAATGCCGTGTCGACCGCGGCGATCGCCGCCATCGTCACGGGCCCGCGCCGCCAATAGCCGCCCTTGTAGAGATACTGCCAGACATCCTCGATTCGGTGCGCATCGCGACCGATCAGGCACGGCACGACATGATCGGTGAGATAGCTGGCGACGCTCAGTTCGCGGCCGTTGAGCGTCGCGTCGCCAACGCCGGTCGTACCGTCGTCGCAGGTGATCTTCAGCGTGACGAAATTGCGCCCCGGGCAGGTGACGATGACGCGGGCGGAAACGATCTTGGGCATCGTGGGTCCTTCAGGCGATTTCGAGGATGGCGGTTTTCAGATGCGCCGAATCGGGGCCGGCCATGATCGTGAACAGACCAGGCTCGACGACCTCGCGCATGTCCACGTCCCACAGCGCGAACGCGTCGGGCCCCAGCGTGAAGCGCAGCGTCCGCCGCTCGCCTGGCGCCAGCGTCACGCGTTCGAAGCCCTTCAATTCCATCACCGGCCGCGCCACCGACGACACCTGGTCGCGCACGTAGACCTGCACGACCTCGTCGCCGGCGCGCTGCCCGATATTGGCGACGTCGACCTCGACGCCGACGCTGCCCGCGACGCCGATCTTCGCCGCCGACAGCCGCGGCGCGCTGACCTCGAAGCGCGTGTAGCTGAGGCCGTGGCCGAACGGGAACAGCGGCGCGGTCTCCGCAAACAGATAGCCCCGCTGCGTGGATGGCTTGCGGTTGTAGTAGAACGGCACCTGCCCGACTTCGCGCACCACCGTGACGGGCAGCTTGGCACCCGGATTGATCCGCCCGAACAGCGCCTCGGCCATCGCCGTGCCGCCCTCCTGCCCCGGATACCAGCATTCGAGCACCGCATTCGCCTTCGCCATCACAGTCGGCCAGCTCGGCGGCCGCCCGTTGATCGCGGTCACCACGATCGGCTTGCCCAGCGCATGCAACGCCTCGAACAGCGCGTTCTGCTCGCCGATCAGGTCGAGCGTCGTGCGATCGCCGAGATGGTTCGCCGAGAACCCCTCGCGACTGGTCTGCTCGGTATCGCCGATCGCGAGAATGATCGTGTCGGCCCCGCGCGCCACCTCGACCGCCTCGGCGATCAGCGCGCGGTTCTTGGCCGGGTCGGCTAGCAGCACCGCGTCCTGCGACCGGTCGTCGCTCTGCGTGATGAAGACGCCCTGCGCATGGACGATGGTGGCCGCATTGCCGACCAGCGCGCGCACGCCGTCGAGCAGCGTGACGCTCTGCCGCGGCGGCGCGGAATAGCCGCCGAGCCGCGCGATCGCCGCATTCGGGCCAATCACCGCGATCCTGCCCTTGGGCGACAGTGGCAACGTGCCGTCATTGGTCAGCAGGCACAGCGCCTTCCGCGCGCCCTCGAGCGCAACGCCCCGCGCCTCGGCATTGCCGGTCAATCGAGCCGCGACGCGCGGATCGACCGCCGACTCCTCGAACAGCCCCGCGCGAAACTTCAGCGCCAGCATCCGCGAGCATGCGGCATCCACCGCGGCGATCGGCACCGTCCCCGCACGCACCTGCGCGGGCAGCGTCCGATACGCGATCCCGTCCGGCAGCGCGCTGTCGACGCCCGCCGCCAGCGCCAGCCGCGCGGCGCCGGCCAGGTCGGGCGCGATATGGTGGATCGTGTCGAGCTCCTCGATCGCGCCGTAATCGCTGACGATCGCGCCCGAGAATCCCCATTCGCCGCGCAGCACGTCGCCCAGCAGCCAGTAGTTCGCATGGCTCGGCACGCCGTCGATCTCGTTATACGACGGCATCACCGCGCCGATCCCGGTGCGAGTCACGACCGCCCGGAACGGCGGGAAGAAGCTTTCGCGCAGTTCGCGCTCGCCGATCGGCGCGGGGCCGATATTGTTGCCCGCCTGCGGCTGGCCATGGCCGGTCATGTGCTTCAACGTCGCGAACACCTTGCCCGGCGCCAGCGTCCGGCTGTCGCCCTGCAATCCTTCGACGGCGGCGACGCCCATCTCGCCGCACAAATAGGGATCCTCGCCAAACGTCTCCTCGATCCGTCCCCAGCGCGGGTCGCGCGCGATGTCGACGACCGGCGACAGCGAGAGGTGGCTGCCATGCGCGCGCACTTCGCGGCCGATGATCGCCTGCGCACGCCGCATCAGGTCGCGATCGAACGCGCCCGCCATGCCGATCGCCTGCGGGAACATCGTCGCGTCGGGCGCCATATAGCCGTGGAGCGATTCCTCATGGAAGATCACCGGGATGCCAAGCCGCGTGCCACGCGCCCAGCGCTGGACCGCGTTGACGAACGCGATCGTCGAGGCCGACCCGCGCCACTGCGCGCCGGTGCCGCCCGCGACCGCTGCGACCGCCGGGCCGCCGCGCTTGTCCGAGGGCCGGGTCACCTGGCCGAACCCTGCCGGATACGCCGCCGTTGCGCGCGCCGGATCGAACTCGAGCCCGCCCGGCGTCATCACGTCCGCCTTGGTAGCCCATAGCGAAATGGTCTGGCCAACTTTCTCCTCCAGCGTCATCCGCGCCATGAGGTCACGCACGCGCAGGTCGACCGGTGCGCGCGCATCACGGTAGATCGGGAGCGCGGCCGCGGCCTGCGCGACACCGGGGATAAGCCCCGCGACGGACACCGATCCGAACAGTGCGAAAAGGTCGCGGCGGGTCGGCGTGATGGCCGGCGCGGTCGTCATTGTCTTCGTGCCGGACACGTTTCTCTCCTAATGTTAAACGCGGCATTGCTGTCGAAGCCGTCGTCGTGATAGCGATAACATGGCTGATCATCCGCGATCCTGTCAATGTGGCGCGGAACGGCGGGAGAGGATTATGACGGCATTCGGTCGATCGATCGGTAAGTTCGCGCTGCTCTGTGCAGCGATAATTGGTTTGACCGGACGGGCACATGCCGAGGACGGCTACGACCTCTGGCTGCGCTATCGGACGCCCGCGACGACAAGCCGTGCGTTGAAGATCGAGGCACGCGGCGACACGCCTACCTTCCGCGTGGCAGCCGAAGAATTGCGGCGCTCGAATCTCTTCGCCACCAAAGCCCCGACGATTCTGCTGGCGACGGCCACCGATCGCGACGTCGCCGCACTCCACCTCCCGCTCGCCGCGCTTGGCGACGAG
The DNA here is from genome assembly GCF_004216825.1 of Sphingomonas sp. BK036. Classification (NCBI taxonomy): domain Bacteria; kingdom Pseudomonadati; phylum Pseudomonadota; class Alphaproteobacteria; order Sphingomonadales; family Sphingomonadaceae; genus Sphingomonas; species Sphingomonas sp. BK036. The sequence goes on from NZ_SGXR01000003.1 coordinate 290,695, forward strand.
GGCTACCGAGTCGGCTACGTGACGCTCGGCAACGGCCGCACCCTGCTCGTCACCGCCAACACCGATCGCGGCGTGCTCTACGGCAGCTTCGCGCTGCTGCGTCACCTCCAGACCGGCGGCAGCCTCGACCGGATCGACCTGACATCGACCCCGCGCGTCAAGCTGCGCGTGCTCAACCATTGGGACAATCTGGATGGCGTGGTCGAGCGCGGCTATGCCGGCGCGTCGCTCTGGGACTGGTGGACGCTCCCCGATTTCCGCGATCCGCGCTACACCGATTATGCGCGCGCCAACGCATCAATCGGGATCAACGGCACCGTCCTCAACAACGTCAACGCGAAGGCGGACAGCCTCACCGCGCCGTACATCGCCAAGGCCGCCGCGCTCGCCGACGTGTTCCGGCCCTACGGGATCAAGGTATATCTGTCGGCGCGCTTCTCCGCCCCGATCGAGCTTGGCGGGCTCAAGACCGCAGACCCGCTCGACCCGCAGGTGGCGGCATGGTGGAAGGCGAAGACCGACGAGATCTATCGGAGCATCCCCGATTTCGGCGGCTTCCTGGTCAAGGCGAACAGCGAGGGCCAGCCCGGCCCGCGCGACTATCACCGCAGCCATGCCGACGGCGCCAACATGCTCGCGGCCGCGGTCGCGCCGCATGGCGGGATCGTGATGTGGCGCGCGTTCGTCTATGCCGAGACCGACCCCGAGGATCGCGCGAAACAGGCCTATACCGAGTTCAAGCCGCTCGACGGCACGTTCGCCAAGAACGTCATCGTCCAGGTCAAGAACGGCGCGATCGACTTCCAGCCGCGCGAGCCGTTCCACCCGCTGTTCGGTGCGATGCCCAAGACCCCGCTGATGATCGAATTCCAGATCACCAAGGAATATCTAGGCTTCGCGACTCACCTCGCCTATCTCGGGCCGATGTTCGCCGAGACGCTCGGCAGCGAGACGATGCAGACGCCGGGCGAGACCGTCGCCAAGGTCGTCGACGGGTCGGTCGAGCATCATACGCTGACCGGCATGGCGGGAGTCGCCAATATCGGTCGCGACCGCGATTGGGCGGGCTCCACCTTCAACCAGGCGAACTGGTATGCGTTCGGCCGCATGGCCTGGGATCCGACGCTCGGTGCCGCCCCGGTGGCGCGCGAATGGGCAGCGATGACCTTCGCGCCCTCCCCTAAGATCGTCGATCCGGTCGTCGCGATGATGATGGGCTCGCGTGAGGCGGTGGTCGATTACATGACGCCGCTCGGGCTCGCGCACGTCATGGCGACCGGCCATCATTATGGTCCGGGGCCCTGGGTGGCCAATCTCAAGCGCCCCGAATGGAACCCGGTCTATTACCACCGCGCCGACAAGGCAGGCATCGGCTTCGACCGCACGAAGACCGGCAGCGATGCGATCGCGCAGTACAGCCCCGCTCTGGCGCGCCAGCTCGCGAACCCGGCGACCACCCCCGAACGCGATCTTCTCTGGTTCCACCATGTCGCATGGGATCGCCGGATGGCCTCGGGTCGCACCTTGTGGGCGGAGCTGGTCGGCGACTATGATCAGGGGGTGGGCTATGTCGCGAGCATGCGCCGCCAATGGGATGCGCTGAAGCCCTCGATCGACTCGGCGCGCTGGGCGAAGACCGCGACCTATCTTGCGGTCCAGCAGCGCGAGGCGCAGTGGTGGCGCGACGCGAGCCTCGCCTATTGGATGTCGGTCAACGGCCTGCCGCTTCCCGCGGGCACCGCAGCCCCCGCGCACGACCTGGCCTGGTACAAGGCGCAGCACTTTCCCTACGCACCCGGCAACCCGCAATGATCCGCCGGCCCAGTGGATGCACGGCGACCGAGCGAAAGGCTGATCGATGACACGCACCGATGGACCGATAGTCTGTTTCGGCGAACTGCTGCTCAGGCTCTCGCCGGCGGGGCATGGCCCCCTGTTCCGGGACGCGCGGCTGGACGCGAATTTCGGCGGCGCGGAGGCCAATGTCGCGGTCGCGCTGGCGCGGCTCGGCATCGGCAGCGGAGTCATCTCCGCGGTTCCCGACGACGTCGTCGGTGACGCGGCGATCGATGCGTTGCGCCGGACCGGCGTCGACGTCTCGCGGATCCTGCGCGGCGATGGACGGCTGGGCCTCTATTATCTCGCGCCCGGCGCAGGGCTGCGCGCCTCGGCGATCGTCTATGACCGCCAGCACAGCCTGTTCGCGACGACCCCGGCGACCGCCTATGACTGGCACGCGCTGCTGGGGGGCGCCGCGCGACTGCATCTGTCGGGGATCAACCCGGCGATCGGTCCGGCGATGGCGGACGTCTGTCTCGCGGCGATGACCGCGGCGCGCGCGGTCGGCGTGCCGGTGTCGTTCGATGGCAATTACCGCGCCAGCATGTGGGCGAAATGGTGCGACGATCCCGCCGCCATCCTCCTCCCGCTCGTCGACCGCGCCGATCTGGTGTTCGGCAATCACCGCGACATCGCGCTGCTGCTGCGCCGCCCGATGGACGGAACCACGCCGCAGGGCCGTCGCGACGCGGCGTTGGCGGCGTTCGACCACTTCCCCAACCTGCGCCACATCGCCTCGATGTCGCGCGAGGTCCGCGACGCCGGATGCAACATCTTGCGCGCGCGGATCGACACGCCGGCCGACGTCATCGAGACCGATCCGATCGAGGTCTCGGGGATCGTCGACCGGATCGGCACCGGCGACGCCTTCGCCGCGGGCGTCCTTGCAGACCTTGGCGAGGGTGCGGAGCGCGCCGCGCAGACCGGGCTCGCGCTGGCGGTGCTCAAGCACGCCACGCCCGGCGACCAGAGCGAAACGACGCCGCGCGACCTGGCGACGTTCCGTGAAGGCGGGTTCGACGTCCGCCGCTGAACAGCCACGATGACGACTATGAAGAGGGAGAGTTCGGTGGAGATCACGCGACGCGACGGGTTGACGATGCTGGGCGGGCTCGCCGTCGCGGCGGGCACCGCCGGGCGCGCGCTCGCGCAGGCCGGCAGCGTGCCCGGCCTGCAGGCGATCGCCGCGAGCAAGGGCATGCGCCTCGGGTCCTGCGTCGCATGGGGCCGCCCGGGCGCGGATCGCGGATCGTTCGCCAACCCGGCCTATACCGCGCTGCTGGCGCGCGACTGCGGCCTGCTGGTGCCCGAAAACGAGATGAAGTGGCAGGCGATCCGACCCAGCGCGACCAGCTTCGACTTCACCCATATGGACGCGATCATGGCCTGGGCGGCGGCGAAGCGCCTGCCCGTCCGTGGCCACAACCTGCTATGGCATCAGCCGAAATGGATGCCGCGCTGGGAGGAGAACCATGATTTCGGCGCGAACCCCGCACAGGCGGCGGCGCGGCTGCTCGTCGAGCATATCACCACCGTCTGCGGTCGCTACGGCACGCGGATCGGCAGCTACGACGTCGTCAACGAAGCGGTGAACCCGGCGGACTCGACGCTGTACCAGACCGCGCTGTCGCGCGCGCTGGGCGGGCCCGAAGCCACGCTCGACCTCGCCTTCCACACCGCGCGCACCGCCGCCCCCCACGCCGAACTCGTCTATAACGACTATATGAGCTGGGAACCCGGCAACGCGAAGCACCGCGCCGGCGTGCTGGCATTGCTCGAAGGCTTCAAGCGGCGTGGCGTCCCCGTCGACTCGCTCGGGGTACAGTCGCACCTCGTCACACAGGGGCTCGACACGCGCGCGGCAACGGCTGCGCTCGAGGGCGAATGGCGTCGTTTCCTCGATGCGGTGACCGCGATGGGGTACAGCCTCGTCATCACCGAGTTGGACGTTCGCGACAACACACTCCCCGCCGACATCGGTGCACGCGACCGCGCGGTGGCGGATTTCACGCGCGATTATCTCGATCTGATGCTGTCCTACCCCTCGGTCCGCGACGTCCTGCTATGGGGCCTGTCCGACCGCTACAGCTGGATCGAGGGGTTCGAGCCCCGCCCCGACAAGGCGCGCCGACGCCCCTGCCCCTATGACGACCGGTTCGTCGCCAAGCCCATGCACGCGGCGATCGCCGCCGCGCTCGCCGCCGCCCCGATGCGGGCCCCCTCGAACGCCGTCGCCGACGGCCTAGGACACCGCCGATGAGCCGCTGGACGATAGCACTTCTAAGCGCCTGCCTGCTGACCGCCAGCGCGGACGCGCGCGATACCGCGCATCCCTGGATCGCAAGCTGGGGATCGTCGCAGATGATCGCGGACGGCGACAACGCGCTGCCCGCGGATCGCGCGCGCGCGATCACGCTGCGCCAGGTGATCCGGCTCTCCGCAGGCGGGACTCGCATCCGCGTCCGGCTGTCCAACGCGTTCGGGACTCGCCCGCTGGTCATCGGCGCCGGTCACGTCGCCCGGAGCGTAGCGCCAGCGACCAGCCAGATCGCCGGCGGCATGCGGCTGACCTTCTCGGGCCGCGCCGACGCCGTCATTCCCGCAGGCGCCGAACTCTACTCCGATCCCGTCGCGCTACCGCTCGCGGCCGGCGCCGATCTCGCCATCAGCCTGTATCTGCCCGAAGCCGCAGCGCCGCAGACCGGCCATCCAGGCGCGCGCGCGATCAGCTACACGCTCGCGGGCGATCACGTCGCCGACGCCGATCTGGCGGGCGCCGCGCAGACCACGCACTGGTACGCGCTCGCCGATCTCGAAGTCTCGGGCCCGGCAAACGCAGCGGCGATCGTCGCGATCGGGGACTCGATCACCGACGGATACGGCGTCAAGCCGAACCGGAACACACGCTGGACCGATGTCCTCGCCGAACGGTTGCGCCAAGCGCCGGCGTCGCGAGGCATCGGCGTCGTCAACGCCGGGATCGGCGGCAACCGCATCCTGCTCGACGGGCTGGGCCCCAATCTCATGGCGCGGTTCGATCGCGACGTCATCGCGCGCAGCGGCGTCCGCTGGGCGATCCTGCTCGAAGGCGTCAACGACCTCGGCGTCCTAACGCGCGAGGCCCCGGCCACGCCGGCTGCTCACGCGGCACTCGTGACGCAGATCACCGCCGGCTACACCGAACTCGTCGCGCGCGCGCACGCGCACGGCATCAAGGTGATCGGTGCGACGATCATGCCGTTTGGCGGCAACGACTATTACCATCCCGGCCCCGCGACCGAAGCCGATCGCCAGGCGGTCAACGCGTTCGTCCGCACGTCGGGCGTGTTCGACGCGGTGATCGATTTCGACCGCGTGATGCGCGATCCGGCGCAGCCCATCCGGCTCGACCCCGCCGTGGATTCGGGCGATCACCTCCACCCCTCCGAAGCCGGATATCGCCGGATGGGCGAGGCGGTGCCGCTGGCGCTGTTCAGATCGCCACCGCATACAAAGCGTGATGCGTCAGCACATACAGCGTCCGCCCGTCCTCGCCGCCGATGACAAGCTGCAGCGGGCGGTCGGGCATGTCGATGCGGCGCAACGGCGTGCCGTCCGCGGCATAGACGAACACCTGCCCGTTCGCGACATACAGCCGCCCGCTGCCGTCGCGGACCGCGCTCTCGCCGCCACGCTCGGCGATGACCTTCAGGTCGGTGACTCGCCCCTGATCGCCGACGAGACCGTCATAGGTCCGGTTCTCGGACGCGTTGGTCAGGACGACGCGCGCCCCCGGCGCAGCCGACACCAGCCCATAGGCATCGAGCGTGTCCGACCAGCGCCAACCCTGCTGATCATCGGGCCCCTGGTTCCAGACGCGAAACGCAGGCAGCGCCAGCGATCCGTCGGGCGAGCGATATTCCTGCGGCTTGGCCTCGCCCATCTTGGTCGCGAACAGCTCGGCCATCGTCGGATAGTGATAGGTCACCGGATCGATCCGGTCGGCGAATTCGCCGTTCGCCCACACATTGCCCGGAAGCAAAGTCGCCGCGGGTATCCCCGAGACGGCGGTCGGCGCGATGACCCGGATCGAGTCCGGCCTGGCAGGATCGAGACTATAGACGGTAGCATCGCGCCCGGCCGACGACAGCACGAGCAGGTGTCCCGATCGATCGACCGCAAGGTTGACCGCATCGCTCGGCGCATCCGCCACGATCGACAGCCCGCCCGTGTCGGTCCACCGGTAGATCCGCTGGAAATGCCGGTCGATGAAGTAGAAGTCCTTCCCCCACCAACACCCCCCGCCGATCGAATAGAAGCCGTCCGCGAGTGTCCTGATCCCCGGCGACACCGGCGGCGGGGACAGGGGCGCAGCGTTCGCGAGCAGCGGCGGCACGTCGAGCCGCGCAAACTCGCGCTCGCGCACCTCCTGCCGCCGGGTCATGTCCTTGATCGCGTTTTCGAACGGATATTTGCTCGCGCGTAGATACGTGCCGCAGCCTTTCGCGTCGCAACTCGCAAACCCGCTTTCGGCGTTCACGTGCACGTTGCGGAATCGAATGTCGCCCGACCCGTACAGCTTCACCGCGGCGTCCATCGGCTTGATCGACCGCGTGACGCGATACGCGTGGTAATTGGCGAACAGGATGTTGCGCGAATCCCGGATCTCGGTCGAGATCGCGTCGACCCCGTCGCGCACCTCCTGCTCGGTCTGCGGCGCGAGGAACTCCCAATTCTCGACATGGTCGAGGACGATCTCCGCGCGGTAATGATGCTCGGCAGACAACTGGTACACATGCCCAGGCGTCTTGGTGTTCGACACGTGGAAGCCCGCCGACGCCAGCGTGTTGGGCGACCAGATCGCCGCAAACGTGCCGCCGCCGCCATCGGTCACCCAGATGCTCGGCGACTGGCCGTCGAAGCGCGCACGCGGATCGCCGAAGCCGATCGGGCTGCCCTTGGTCAGCGCGGTGCCGCCGCCGCCCTGGATCTTGACGTCGTTGACCATCGACGCCTCGCCCGCGCGCCACAGCAACGCGGTCGCGCGCGGATTGACGCCGCCGGTCCACAGGCCGAGCCCGGAGACGATCGCATTGCCCCCGCGCGCGCTCTCGACGAGCGCCTTGGGCGCGCCGACCCCCGCATAGCCCGGCGTCTGATCGACGAGATAGAGATGCGTCAGCCCGGGGTGGAGCGCGATCAGCACGCTGTCGGCGCGCAACTTCACCGTGTCGGACACGCGGTAGCGGCCGGTGGGGAAATAGAGCACGCGGTGCGTATCGATCGCGCGTTGAAGCGCGGCGGTGTCGTCGGTCGTGTCGTCGCCCTTCACGCCCAGATCGCGGACATTCGCCCAGTCCCTGACCGGCGGCAGCGCGCGGATCGCCGGCGTGGTTCGCGCCGGAACGCGTGCCAGCGGCGCGATCGTCACATCGGTCGCGTATTCGCCGATTTTGCCGAGCCCGGGAAGTTTCAGTCCATAGGAGAAATCCGCCACGCGGTAGCGCCGCCCGACCCCGGCCACCGTCTTGCCGCTCTCGCGAAACCGGACGAAAGTCGGCGTATCGACCGCGGTGGCGTTGTCGAAACCGATCTGCGTGAAGACGCTGTTCTCCGCCGAGACGATCACGCCAGCCCGCGAGACATTCTCGAACCGCACGTTCTTGCCCCACAGCGAATCCGAATAGCCGCGGTCGATCTCGATGCCGACCGGCGTGTCGCGGATCGCGACGTTGACCAGAGTCAGGTCGACCTCATGCTCGCGGATTGCGGCGTCGCGCTGGCCCTGGAATTCGGAATCGATCAGCGTGAACTGCCAGGCGGGCGAGGTCTTTTCGGACATAATCCCGTAGCGACCGCCGAAGAACCGCAGATCCTCGAACTCGTTGCCCGCCTGGTAGACCCCGGCAAGCCCCGAGCCGATGTGGAAATCGACGTGCCGCAGATAGCCGTGCTGCGCGACGCGGAAGCGTACCGCGACCGCGCCCGCATTGCCCTCGCCAATCCGGAAATCGATGTTCGACAGCGCGGAATAGAAGGTGCTCGAGGTTGCATCGAAGATCGCGGGATCGAACGGTACGCTGGTGGGGGGCGGAACCGGCGCCTTGCCGACCTTGTATTGATCCTCGCCGGTGAAACTCAGCATCGCCGCGACGCCCGATGCGTAGCCCGCGCTGTTATCGCCCAGGACGATCTCGGGACGAGTCGGCCCGATGCCGAAGATCCGGACCGCCGACCTGACGAAGATCGTGCGGCTGATCCGGTACCGTCCCGACGGCAGGAACACGACGCCCCCCTGCCCGCCGGCTGCCGCCGAGTCGATCGCCTGCTGCAGCGCGACGCTGTCGTCGGCGCGACCGTCGCCGACGCCCTTGACGGTCACCGCACGCGGATCGTCGGGGCGGGTGAGATAGACCGAACTCGTCTTCGCGAACGCCGCGACGGGAGACATCAGCGGCAGCAATGCCGCGCCACTCAGCAGCCATTTCATGGTCATGGTGATCCTGTCCCCCGGATTGCGGGCGGTGATTGCGGAAAAATCGATGTAGCGGTCGCAGGTCCGGTGGCCGGAGCCGTTCAGGCGGAGCGCAGCACCAGCGTCTGGGCGACGATCGCCACCTGCGTGCGATTGCGCACGTTCAGCTTGCGCATCAGCGCGGTCATGTGCGCCTTGACCGTCGCTTCGGCGATGCCGAGATCATAGGCGATCTGCTTGTTGAGCAACCCCGAATGCACGCCGCGCAGAACCTTGATCTGCGTCGGGGTCAGTTCCGGGGCGCGCGTCCCGGCCGCCGTATCGGCATGTGCGCGCAGGGGTCGGTAAGCATCCCGAACAGTCGCTTCCATGATCATCCTCCACTGTTTCGGCTCTCGTGCCGCAGCTTTTCGTTCCGCAGTCTGACGCCGCGACAGCAAGGTCCAAGCTCCCGATCCACCATTCTGCTTTTTACAGATTCGGTTGGACAGGTTTATACTATGCTCCGCTCTTTATAGCGCTATCAAGCCTTTTCTGATGGCAGTTCACGAATAGCTGTCCTACAGATTGACTCTACTCGACAGGCGAACACGCCGTCGGATCGCGGGGAAGGATGTCGATGTCGCCACCATGCAAGCGTCGCGTACGGACTGGGGATAGGCGCCGATGATCGGCGGCGATCTGAGGCTGATCGTTGCCGCGCTGTCGGGAATCCTGCTCGCCGTGCTGATGATCGTCCGCGGGCGATTGCATCCGTTCATCGGCCTGTTGTGCGGCGCGTTCACCGTCGGGTTGCTCGCCGGGTTGCCGCTGCCGGACGTCGCCAAGGCTGTGCAGAAGGGCGTTGGCGACATCGTCGGCGGGACGGGGCTGGTCGTCGCGCTTGGGCTGTCGCTCGGCGCGATGCTGCATCTCTCGGGCGCCGCCGCGTCGCTTGCCAGGGGCGCGCTGAACCTGACCGGCACGCGCGCCGCGCCCTGGGCGACGCTCGGCATCGCGATCGTCATCGGCTTGCCGCTTTTCTTCGAAACCGGGCTCGTCCTGCTGCTGCCGATCGTCGTGGCGGCGGCGGAGGAAATGTCGGCGATGTCCGCAGGCACGAGCGATGCCGCGCGCGACCAGGCCAAGCTGCGGCTGATCATGCCCGCGCTCGCGGGGCTCGGCGTGGTGCACGCGCTCGTCCCGCCGCATCCCGGCCCGCTGCTCGCGGTCGAGGCGCTGGGCGCCAATCTCGGCCTGACGATGCTGTACGGGATCCTCATCGCGATCCCGACCGCGATCGTGGCGGGCCCTGTGCTGGCGAAGTTCACGACGCGCGGCGTGCGGCTGGCCTCGCCCGTCCTGCGCGACACGGGCCTCGGAATCGCGACGCCCTCGCGGATGCTGTCGCTGGTGATCGTGATGCTGCCGGTCGTGCTGATCGCCACCGGCGAGCTCGGCCAGATGGTCCCCGACTGGAAGGGCGCACCGGGCCTCGTCGCGGCGAGCAATCCGGTCGTCGCGCTGCTCCTGACCAACCTCCTCGCGCTGCCGGTGCTGTTCGGCCGGCGGCTGCGCGAATCGGCGATCCAGGAGGCCGTCTGGCACGAGACGATGGGCGCGGCCGGCGCGATCCTGCTGGCGATCGGCGCGGGCGGCGCGTTGAAACAGGTGCTGGTGACCGCCGGCCTGTCCGATCTGCTTGCGCGGACGGTGATGATGTACGCGATATCGCCGCTGCTGCTCGGCTGGCTTGTGGCGGTCGCGATCCGGCTCGCCGCGGGCTCGGCGACGGTGGCGACGATCACCGCGGTCGGGATCATGCCCGGCGTCGTGGCAAGCTCCGGCGTGTTGCCCGAACTCGTCGTGCTGGCGATCGGCGCGGGGTCGGTGTTCTTCAGCCATGTGAACGATCCCGGTTTCTGGCTGGTGAAAAGCTATGTCGGCACCAGCACCGCGGACACGTTCCGCACCTGGTCGCTGCTCGAGACGGCAATCTCGGTCGTCGGCCTCGCGCTCGTGATGGCGCTCAGCCATGTCGTCTGACTCAGCCAGGAGTGGCTCATGACCGAATTGCGGCTCGCGGACCGCGCCTATACGGCGATCGTCCGGATCATCACCGACGACAAGTTGGCGGTCGGCGATCGCCTCCCCTCCGAAGCGCAACTTGCGACAATGTTCAGCATCTCCAGAACCATAGTCCGCGAAGCCCTGGCGAGGCTCGCGTCGGACGGGATCACGCAGGCCCGGCGCGGCGCGGGGTCGTACGTCAAGCGTCGCCCGTCGGAGCGGCTCGGCACGCACATGCCGATGGATGCACTCGCGACGACGCTCGGCACCTACGAGGTGCGGTTCGTGCTGGAGGCGGAAGCCGCGCGGCTGGCGGCGTCACGTCGATCGCAGCATCAACTCGACGCGATCGAGCGCGCGCTGGAGGCGCTGCGCGGTGCGCTGCTGTCGAATGCACCCGCCCATGACGAGGACTGGATCCTTCACCGCGCGATCGTCGAGGCAACCGCGAACGCCGCGTTCCTGCTGGTGTTCGACCATCTCCACGAAGAGGTGATGCGGATCCTGCGCGCCGGCGTCGACATCTCGCGCTCGCGCCCGCCGGAAGTGATCGGTGCGATGATGGAGGAGCATGACGCGATCGTAGAGGCGATCCGTGCGGAGGATGCAGACGGGGCAGCGCTGGCGATGCGCTGGCATTTGTCGCAAGGGCGCAAGCGCCTGATGCCCTGATGCGTGCAGGTACGCCGCGTCAGCCGTGCGGTCGCGCCGACCCGGGGGTGGCGATGCCCAGCCACGCCAGAACCTCGGCACCCAACGCATCCGGAGTCCGGCCCGCATCGAGCGTCAGCGCGTTTTCGTCCGCTGTCGGCCGCTCGAGCGTCGCGAGCTGGCTGTCGAGCAGACTTGGCGGCATGTAGTGCCCAGACCGCGTCGCAAGCCTGCGCGCAATCTCGGCTGGCATCGTATCGAGCAACACGAACGACAATGGCACAGCGGAGGCCGCTGCCAGACGCTCGCGGTAAGCGCGCTTGAGGGCCGAACAGGCGGCCACCGCAAGGCCTTCATTGTCGGTCTGCGCCGCGTCGCCGAGCGCGATCCCAAGCCTATCGAGCCAAGGCCACCGGTCCGCATCATCGAGCGGATGACCCGACTGCATCTTGGCGATGCTGGCCGGCGCATGGAACGTGTCGCCTTCCAGCAAAGGGCAGTGGAGCCGCTCGGCCAGATAGGCCGCCAGCGTCGATTTACCGCTGCCGCTAACGCCCATGACGACGATGCCGCGCGCGTTTCCGGAAGTATGTCGTTCTGCTTGCACCACGCGCCCTCATCGACTGCTCCGCGCCAACGCTATCGGGCGGCGGCGCGGGCTTGGCCATTACGACCTTTGTCGCGGTCGTCCTAGCCCGCGCGACCGCCAAAGACGGCCGCACGCGGCGATACGGCGCGGAGTGCGACCTTGGTCGTAGATGCCGCGCGGATCACAATGCCGTAGACCGCTGCCGACACGATGGACGGACAAAGCCGGAGAACCGGCACGTATCATGCGCACAGGGGATGGATGGATGACGAGGGCCATACGCGACTGGCGGGTTATCGGACGGATGGATGGTATCGCTGTCAGCGTGATGGCGCTTGCGACGGTCCTGGCGTGCACGCCGGCCACCGCGCAGACCGATACGCCGCCCCCTCCTGCCCCGGCCAGCGTCAGCGACATCGTCGTCACGGGTACGCGCATCACATCGAGCGGCTTCAACGCGCCGACGCCGACGACGGTGATCGGCGAGGAACAGATCCTCAAGAACGCGCAACCCAACATCTTCACGACGGTGGCGCAGTTGCCGTCGCTCCAGGGCTCGACCGGCGCCAGCACGGGGACGTTCAGCACGTCGAGCGGGTCGCAGGGGCTGAGCTCGTTCTCTCTGCGCGGGCTCGGCACGATCCGGACGCTGACTTTGCTCGACGGCCAGCGCGTCGTCGGCGCCAATGTGACGGGCGTTCCCGACATCAGCCAGTTCCCCCAACTCCTCATCAAGCGGGTCGACATCGTCACCGGCGGCGCCTCGGCCTCCTATGGATCGGACGCGGTCGGTGGCGTGATCAACTTCATCACCGACACGAAGTTCACCGGGTTCAAGGCCAACGTCCAGACGGGCGTGACCACCTATGGCGACGATGGCCAGGTCTTGGTACAGGCCGCGGTCGGCAAGAGCTTCGCGAACGACAAGTTGCACGTCATCCTGAGCGGCGAATATGCAAAGGAACAAGGTGTCGGACCCGGCAATTTCGGCGAAGACCTTGCCGGCAGCCGGGACTGGTACCGGGCGACGACCCTGGTCGACACCGGCATCCGCAACAATGGTTCGCCCCAATTCCTGTACCGCGACAACGGCCAGGCCTATCAGTACACCAAATACGGCCTGATCAGCGCGGGGCCACTGCAAGGCACGGCCTTCGACGCCAACGGCCAGCCTTTCGCGTTCCAATACGGGTCCAACGGCGTTCCCGCGAAGAACGCGGCGGCGACGGTCACGGGATGCTATGTCGGCTTCTGCGTCGGCGGCGACCAGTCGGGGCATGTCGGCTCTGGCACATCGCTGCAATCCGCGATCCAGCGCCTCAACGGCTATACCCGCATCAGCTATGACGTCGCGCCCGATATGGAGGTCTACATGACCGCCAACGTCGCGCAGGTGAAGACGCACAATCAGCCCAACCCAGGCGCGTCCAAGACCGGACTGACGATCCAGTGCACGAACCCCTATCTGCCCGCCTCGATATCGGCCGCCTGTGCCGCGAACGGCATCACCACGTTCCAGTACGGCCTGAGCAACGCGATCCTGCCGAACATCCAGGTCAACACCGACCGCCGCCAATATCGCTTCGTCGGGGGGCTGAAGGGCAAGGCCGATCTGATCGGGACCAGCTGGACCTATGATGCATCCTACGAGCACGGCACCAACATCACCGACATCAACGTCGATAACGTCAGCCTGACCGGCCGCTACAACCAGGCGATCAATGCCACGCGTCTCAACGGCCAGATCGTCTGCGCCGATGCGGTCGCACGTGCCGCCGGCTGCCAACCGATCAACATCTTCGGCGGCGCCACGCCGTCTGCCGCTGCCTTGGCGTATATCACGCCGGAGGCCGGTCCCTTCCAGCATACCAAGCAGACGCAGGATGCCGCCGCCGGCAGCATCTCGGGTGAACCGGTCACGCTGTGGGCAGGCCCCGTCGCGCTGGCAGCCGGCATCGAATGGCGCCGCGAATTCTACCGCGTGAACGCCGATCCCTACGGCGCGGGTGTATCGAGCATCAGCCCGAATTCCGCGCTGTATCCAAGCGATCCGAACCTGAACTCGACCGTCGGCAGCAACTGGTACGCCGGCAACTACAAGAACGGGACGGGCCGATACACCGTGCTCGAGAGCTTCCTCGAGCTCAACCTTCCGATCCTCAATTCCGAAACGCTGGGGCGCGCGAACATCAATGGGGCGGGACGCGCCACGCGCTATTCGACCTCGGGTGTCGTCTACGCGTGGAAGGTCGGCGGGACATGGGAGACGCCGCTCGACGGGTTCCGCCTGCGCGCGGTGACGTCGCGTGACGTCCGTGCGCCGAACCTGTCGGAACTGTTTGCGGCACCGACCACGACGACCGTCCCCAACTTCACCGATCCGTTCCGCAATACGCAGGTACTGATCATCCAGAACACCATCGGCAATTCGGCGCTGCGTCCCGAGATCGCGCGCAGCACCGAGGCGGGCATCGTATTGTCGCGGCCGAAATGGTTGCCGGGGCTCAGCCTGTCGTTCGACTATTACGACATCAAGGTGAACGACGTCGTGTCCAGCCTGTCGGCGGCGCAGATCGTCAACCTGTGCTTTCAGGGCAATACGGACACCTGCAGCGCGTTCAATCTGCAAAACACGGCCGGACCGAACTTCGTCAACGTGCAATCCTTCAACCTGGCATCGATCAAGACCAAAGGCTTCGACATCGAGGGCAGCTATCAATGGCGTCAGCCGCTGGGGATGGACGGCACCTTCTCGGTCCGGGCACTCGCCACCCACGTCATCAAGTTCGTGACCGATCCCGGCCTGCCCGGCACGATTCCGGTGGATACGGCGGGCGCGAATTCCGGCGCGACCCCCGACTGGAAATGGCTTGCGACCGAGAGCTACGACACCGACCGGTTCAGCATCACGCTCCAACAGCGCTGGTTCAGCGATGGCGTGATCGGGCACCAATATCTCGTCTGCCAGGCCGGCAACTGCCCGGTGTCGACCGCCAACAATCCGACGATCGATTACAACAGGATGAAAGGCGCGTTCTACTTCGATATCGGCGGGGCGTTGAACGTTACCAAGCAGGTCAGCATGTTCTTCAAGGTCGACAACCTGTTCGATCACGATCCCGAGCCTTCGCCGCAGACCAATACCGGGCTCGACGTAAACCCTGCACTCTACGATACACTGGGTCGATTCTATCGGATCGGCGTGCGCGCACGGTTCTGATGCTGGATTTCCAACTCTCTAATTCCGGGGCACGCTCCATGACCATTGCACGACGCGACCTCATTCTCTCTGCCGCAGCTCTCGCAGTTAGCGCGGGCAGCGCGGCGGCGTTCGGCGCGACCCGGCCCGATCGGAAGCTGGGCTATGCGATCGTCGGGCTCGGGTCTTACGGGCTCGACGTCATCATTCCGCAATTCGCCAATTGTACGCACAGCCGGCTGGCGGGGGTCGTCAGCGGTGACCCCGTCAAGGCGCGCCGCGTCGCCGCAGCGCATGGCCTGCCGGCTAGCGCGATCTATTCCTACGAAACATTCGATTCGATCCGCGACAATCCCGACATCGACATCGTCTATGTCTGCCTGCCGAACGCGTTGCATGCGCCGTACACGATCCGCGCGGCAAAGGCCGGCAAGCACGTGCTGTGCGAAAAGCCGATGGCCGTCTCGGTCGCGGAATGCGAGGCGATGATCGCGGCGTGCAAGGCTGCGAACCGCAAGCTGATGATCGGCTATCGCTGCCATTTCGAAGCCTATAATCTGGAGGCGATGCGGCTGGCGCGCACGGGTGCGGCGGGCAAGATCCGCTACGTCCGGTCCGAGCATGGCTTCGTCCAACGCGACCCGGCGAAATGGCGGTTGAAGCGCGCACTGTCCGGCGGCGGATCGCTGATGGACATGGGCATCTATAGCCTACAGGCGGCGCGCTACATGATCGGCGAGGAGCCGATCGCGGTGACCGCGCGCGAATCTACCGACCGCAGGGATCCGCGCTTTACCGAGGTCGAGGACATGCTCGACTGGACGCTGGAATTCCCCTCGGGCGCGCTGGCAGGGTGTCAGTCGATGTACAGCGCCAACCAGAACCGCATCCTGTTGATGGGTGATGCGGGCCGGATCGAGCTTGAACCGGCAACGCGCTATAACGGCAACCAGATGTGGGTCGGGAAGGATGGCCGCGAGCGCGCGATCCTGCCGCCCGGTGGCCCCGGCAAGACACAGTTCGCGGGCCAGCTCGATCATCTTGCCACATGCGTGAACAGCGGACGCGAGCCGATCGTTTCGGGCGAAGAGGGTCTGCGCGACATGCGGATCGTCGAAGCGATCTATCGATCCGCGCGTGAGGGACGGACCATTCGCCTGGATGGCCGCGCATGATCGCGCGGATGCTTTTGACGCTGCTGGCGTTCGGTTCGACCGCCGCGATGGCGCAGACGACCGATCCGACCGCGTTCGCGTCGGGTGCGGACGTGACGGCGCAGGTTGCGGCGATGGCGAAGGCGATGAAACCGGGACAAGGCTTTGCGTGGCACCCGTTGGTGCGCGACGGCGAGACGATCGCCGCGCTCGAATATTGGAAGGCACCGGGGCGCCCGGCCGTGCATCCCGATCAGGCCGAATATGCGATCGTCATCGCCGGCGCGGGGACGTTGATCTCTGGCGGAACGCTCGACGCCGCGAAACCCGTCAAGCCGGACCTGACCGAGGGCGACCGCATTATCGGCGGAACGACCCGGACGCTCAAACCCGGCGATGTCATGCTGATCCCGGCAGGGGTGCCGCACTGGTTCGGCATCACGGGTGGCAAACTGGTGCTGCTGGGCACCAAGCTGCCGGTTCGCCGCTGAACTCAGCCCTGCCAGCCGGCGCGTAACGGCAGGCGGAGAACACGGTCGTTCGCGGTCAAGTACAGCACGCCCCCCTGCTCGCCGAACGCGCAGTTGGCGATCGGCGCCCCGGTGGAAATCAGCCCGAGCGGTTCGGCATCGGGCGTCAGCATCATCATTCCGCCCGGCACCGAACAGACCATCGTGCCATCGCGCGCGACCTTCATGCCGTCGGGCAGGCCAGCGCCGCCCCGCGCGTGCATCGCTTTGAGATCGAGCCACAGGTCGGGCGTGCGGGACTCCAGGTCATAGACCATGATGCGCGGTGCCGCTTCGTCCGAGACCGACACGTAGAGCCAGGTTTCGTCGGGCGACAACGCGATTCCGTTGGGGCGGGTGAGGCCGTCGTCGAGCAGGTCGACGCCGCCGCCCGGCGTCCAGCGATAGACGCCGTTGAAGGCCATTTCCTTGTCCGGGGACGCATCGCCGCCGACCAGCCCGTAAGGCGGATCGGTAAAGTAGATCGTGCCGTTGCGCGCGACGTGCAGATCGTTGGGGCTGTTGAACCGCCGACCGCGGTACCGGTCGACCAGCACGGTGCGCCGCCGCGTGACGAGATCGACGCGGTCGATCGAGCGGCCGCCGCTGTTGGCGATCAGCAGCCCGCCCTCGCGGTCGAGCGCGAGCCCGTTCGCGCCGGGCTCGCGGACACGGGCCGGATCGGATCCAGCGGCCCCCGAGGGATCGAGGAACGACGTCGCAGGCCCGCCCTTGCGCCACTGCCGGACAATATTGGCGGCCGGATCGGAGAACAGCAGATACCCCCCTGCCTCCACCCACACGGGCCCCTCCGCCCAGCGGATCCCGGTGGCGATCGTCTCGATCACCGCGTCGGGCGCGATGATCCGATCGAGCGCCGGTGACATCCGCGTGATCCGCGGCACGACCGCCGGAGCCGCCGCCGCCAGTCCCGGTCCTGCGGTGCCGATCATCGCCAGCCCGCCGATCAGGACGCTGCGCCGGTCGACCGCCAAGCGACGCGGTGGCGCGGGCATACGATGGTCCGGTCCTGCTGGTCCCCACGACATTGCCGACATCCTCCGCGTTGCACTTGGTAGCGCTATCGCTCAAGAGACATGGATAAGAGCGGGAGGATGACGGTGTCGATACCAAAATGCGGATATGCCGCGGCCCTAGCGTTGAGCGCGATTATCACCGTCCCGGTTTGGGCAGCCGATGCGCGGACGATTACGATCGATGTGAAGGCGCCGACCACGCCGCGCGACCGGATGGCGGAACTGTCGGTCGGTGCCGATTTCCCCGGCACGCTGCAGCGCGAGGACAGCCTGGCGCAACTCGCCACCGTCCAGAAGGAACTCCGCTTTTGCTATATCCGCTTCCACAACGTGTTCGCCGACCAGCTGGGCGTGTACCGCGAGGTGAACGGCGCGCCCGTCTATGACTGGCGCAAGATCGACACGCTGTACGATCGCCTGCTCGCGCTGGGCCTCAAGCCGTTTATCGAACTCGGCTTCACGCCCGATGCGATGAAGACGTCCGACCAGACGATCTTCTACTGGAAGGGCAATACGTCGCATCCGCAGCCCCAAAAATGGACCGCGCTGGTCGATGCGTTCACGCGACATCTGGTCGACCGCTACGGCGCGAAGGAAGTCCGCAGCTGGTATTTCGAATTCTGGAACGAACCCAATCTCGCCGGCTTCTGGCAGGATGGCGACCAGGCCGCCTATTTCGACTATTACGGACGGACCGTGCGCACGATCAAGGCGATCGACCCCGCGCTGCGCGTCGGCGGCCCCTCGACCGCGGGGGCCGCCTGGGTCCCCGAATTCCTGGCCTATGCGAAGGCGCAGGCGCTGCCGGTCGATTTCGTCAGCACGCACACCTACGGCGTCGAGGGCGGTTTTCTCGACGAGAAGGGCGAAGGCGACAACAAGCTGTCACGCGATCCCGATGCGGTGGTGAAGGACGTGCGTGCGGTGCGCGCGCAGATCGATGCCGCCGGTCGGCCCGGGCTGCCGCTGTTCTTCACCGAGTGGAGCACCAGCTACAATCCACGCGATCCGATCCACGACGATTATCTCGGCGCGGCGTATATCCTGGGCAAGCTGAAGCGGACCGAAGGTATCGCGCAGGGCATGAGCTACTGGACGTTCAGCGACCTGTTCGAGGAACCCGGCCCGCAGACCAAACCGTTCGAGGGCGGCTTCGGGCTGATGACGCCGCAGGGCGTGCGCAAGGCGACGTGGTTCGCGTATAAATACCTCGCCGAACTGGGCGACCGCGAGCTGCCGACCGGCGACGACCAGAGCATCGCGGCGATCAAGGGGCGGACGATCCAGCTGCTCGCGTGGCGCGACGTTTTGCCCGACCAGCCGGTGAGCAATCGCCCGTTCTTTTCCAAGGTCCGCGTTCCCGCGCGCGCGGCGCCGATCGATATGAAGGTCCGCGGCCTGAAGCCCGGATCGTACCGCGTGACGGTACGCCGCACGGGCTTTCGCCAGAACGACGCCTATACCGCGTATCTCGAGATGGGCCGTCCGACAGTACTGACCAAGGCACAACTCGCGCGGCTGCAGGCGGCGACGCTGGATCCGCTGATGACCAGCACGGTGCGTGTCCGTGCCGACGGGACGGCGACGCTGGACCTGCCGATGCGCGATCACGACGTGGTGATGGTCGAGTTGGCACCGGCCTGACCCCTGCGCTGGCGCGGCACCCGCGGACACTTTTGTCGCGTTCGGGGATTTGATTGCCAAGTTGCGCGCGCACGACGCGTGCGCATGCAGCAGGAGTTCGCCATGCTCATCGATCTTTCCGGCAAGACCGCACTCGTCACCGGCTCCACCGAAGGCATCGGTTTCGGTATCGCGCAGGGGCTCGCGCAGGCGGGCGCGACCGTCATCGTCAATGGCCGCACCCAGGCGAAGGTCGATGCGGCGGTCGAAAAGCTCGGCGGGCATGCGCGCGGCGTGGCGGCCGACCTCGGCAACGTCGAGGGCCATGACGCGCTCGTCGCTGCGGTGCCGAACGCCGATATCGTCGTCAGCAATCTCGGAATCTTCCAGCCCGCCGATTTCTTCGACGTCGACGACGCGACCTGGGATCGGCACTGGCAGGTCAACGTGATGGCCGGTGTGCGGCTGGCGCGCGCCTATCTGCCGGGCATGGCGACAAACGGCTGGGGTCGCCTGCTGCTGCTGTCGTCCGAAAGCGCGTTCAACGTGCCCGTGGAGATGATCCACTACGGCGTCAGCAAGACGGCCGACGTCGCACTGGCGCGCGGTCTCGCCAAGCGGATGGCGGGCACCGGCGTCACCGTCAATTCGGTGCTGCCGGGGCCGACGCTGTCCGAAGGCGTCGAGGCGATGCTGGAGGACGAACGCGCAAAGACGGGCAAACCGATCGACGAGGTTGCCGCGGCGTTCGTGCAGACGCACCGCCCGAGTTCGATCATCCGCCGCGCCGCGACCGTCGAGGAGGTCGCGAACCTCGTCGTCTACCTCGCCTCGCCGCTCGCCTCCGCCACCACGGGCGCCGCGATGCGCGTCGATGGCGGTGTGCTCGACACGCTCTGAGACTGGAGGCACAGCGCCGTGGACCAGTTTCTCGCCGCGCTCGATCGGCTGCCGATCGGCTATAGCGAAGGCCGATATGCGGGGCATCGCTGGGGCGTGACGCTGGACATGGCGGCGGATCGCCGGCGATGCTGGCTGTGGGGCGAGCAGCTTGGCGGGACCGGACGGGTGAGCTTCAACCTCTATCGGCTGGCAGACGGGCCGGTGCTGCGCCCGTGCGAGATGCCGGCCGAAACGGTGATCGCTTTCGTACTGGCGTATCGGCCCGATCCGGAACGGACCATGGCACCGCCGTCGCCGGCTGACGGCGGCGGACGGTCGATCGGGTTCGGCACCCCGACCGACTTCTGATATGCGCCTTGCCGATCGTTCGCGCCGCGTTGGCGAGATCGGTCGCTCTCCCGGGATGATCGCGACGTGATAAAGACTCTTTGCCGTTTTGCCGCCCTCACCTCGGTCGCGGCGATGGCCCCGGCGCAGACGGTATTCGCACCGAAGGTTGCGGCGGAGACTGCAACCGCGCGATCACCGGCGGACGTGTACGGCGCGCTGTTCCGCGCGGTGCAGCAGCAGCATATTTTCGCGGACGGCAAGACGTTCGTCGATGCCGTGCCCAAGCGCGCAACGGACGCGATCATGGCAGCCTATGCGCGGGCCAAGCCTGACGGCCCCGCCTTGAAGGCGTTCGTGCTCGCCAATTTCGTCGTGCCGGGCGAGAATGATCGCGGCTCGGGCGATCTACGGACGCATGTCCGCGCGCTCTGGCCGCAACTGGTACGCGATCCGGTCGCACCGGTCGCGGGCAGCTCCGCGTTGCCCTTGCCTGCCCCCTATGTCGTGCCCGGCGGGCGCTTTCGCGAAATCTATTACTGGGACAGCTATTTCACGATGCTGGGGCTGAAGGTCGATGGCCAGCAACCGCTCGTGGAATCGATGCTCGAAGATTTCACGAGCCTGATCGAGCGGTACGGGCATATCCCGAACGGGACGCGGACCTATTATCTCAGTCGGTCGCAGCCGCCTTATTACGCGCTGATGCTCGATCTCTCGACCAACACCGATCCGGCGATCGCGAAGCGGCGGCTGGCGGCCTTGCGCACCGAATACGCCTTCTGGATGAAGGGCGAAACCTGCGCGACCGGCAGGCGCGCATGCCTGCGCGTCGTGCGGATGCCCGACGGCAGCGTGCTCAACCGTTATTTTGACGACCGCGATACGCCGCGCGACGAATCCTATGCCGAGGACGTCGCAACCGCCGCCAAGGCAGCACCCCGCCCTGCCGCGGAAACGCAGCGCGATCTTCGCGCCGGGGCGGAGAGCGGGTGGGATTTCAGCTCGCGCTGGCTGCGCGATCCACAGGCACTGACGACAATCCATACCACCGACATCGTCCCCGTCGATCTCAACAGCCTGATGTTCGCGATGGAACGGGCGATCGCCGTGCGTTGCCGCACCGCAGGCGACGTGGCGTGCGCCACCGCGTTCACAGCGCGCGCGACTCAGCGCAGAACCGCGATCGACCGCTATCTCTGGCAGACGACGATCGCCCGCTATGCGGACTGGGACCTGTCCACCGGCAAGCCGACCGCGAGCGTCAACGCCGCGATGCTGCACCCGCTATTCGTCGGGCTCGCGTCACCGGCGCAGGCCAAAGCGGTTGCGAAGACGGTGCGACGATCGCTGGTTGCCGAAGGCGGGCTGCGCACCACGACGCTCAAGACCAGGCAGCAATGGGACGAACCCAATGGCTGGGCGCCGTTGCAATGGATCGCGATCGCGGGGCTCGACGCCAATGACGAACCGGCACTCGCCAAGGACATTGCGCGCCGCTGGATCGGCACAGTCGGCGCGGCCTATGCGGAGACGGGCAAGATGCTGGAGAAATATAATATCGAACAGCGCACGCCCGGCGGCGGCGGCGAGTATCCGGTGCAGGACGGCTTTGGCTGGACCAACGGCGTCGCCAGCGCGATCCTCGACCGCTATCCCGATCTCGCAGTGCGGGATGAAAACCCGGGGACATAACGGCGATCAACGCGGTGGTGGTGGCCGCACGAAGATGTCGGCCGCGGAGGGTACGACGGGGTCGGGTCGAGACGGCATGCCACGCCATCCGGTGCGCAATATCGCGAAGGTGGCAGCGGCAACGACCAGCGCGATTGCCAATCCGGCCGCGTGAGACCGCTCGCGGGGGCGGTCATCCGAGCCCCATACGCCTTCCCAGTCCTCGTCGGCGCGCGGGTGGCGGGGTTCGTCCAATTCCGTGTCGTAGTCGCTATAGTCCATCCGGGGCGGCCTCTTTCCGCGGCGGTAGGGCGATTGTCCGGCGCCTCGCTGGCACCCGGCATCACCGGTCTTTAACGTATCGAACGGGCCGGCGAGGGACATCCCCCGCCGGCCGCACGATCACTTGCCGCGAAGCGTGTTGATCAGCGCGATGCCGAGCACGCCGGCGACCGCAGCGGCCGCGAACGGACGCTCCTTGGAGAACTGGCGGACATAGTCGACCATCGGACGAACGTTCTCTTCGACGACGTCCTTGGCCTGGCCGACGGTCTTCTGAACCGTGCCGCTCAGCTGATCCGCGACGCCTTCGCTCTTCAGCGCCGTATCGCCGGTTGCGGTGCCGAGCGTTTCCTTGGCCTTGCCGCCGAAATCGGTTGCAGCGCCTGCGAGCGTGTCGGTGTTCATAGATCGTCTCCTTGAATGTTAACGGGCCGAAAAAGCTTCGATTAGAAAAGCTTCGTTCGGGGATGCAGCGTGTCGGTAACGTCGCGGGCGTCATTACGATCCGCGAACGATCCGGATTAGGGACGGTTCACCGCATCTCCACCGACGATCAGCCCGCAGCCCGGCTGAGAATCCGCGAAAGCTGCTCGACCGAATAGGGCTTGTGCAGCAGTTCAAACCCGTGCGTGCCGTCCTGCGCCAACACGCTGCTATAGCCCGAAGTCAGCACCACCGGCAGCGTCGGATGGGACTCGCGGATCGCCTTGCCGAGTTCGATGCCGTTCATGCCCGGCATCATCACGTCCGAAAAGACGATGTCGAACCGGGTCGCATCGACCGCGAGTTCGGCGAGCGCCTCCTGCGCGTCCGCCGCCCATACCGTCGTGTAGCCAAGCTCGGCGAGCGACTGGGTCGTGAAGGTGCCCACCTCGGCATTGTCCTCGACCACCAGGACGCAGGTGCCGTGCCCATCGGCGAGGCCCTCGCCCGCAGCGTCAACCTCGGCCGGCGCCGCCTGATCGACCTGGGGTAGATAGAGCGTGAAGACCGTACCGCGCCCAACCTCGCTCTCGACCGTGATGTCGCCGCCCGATTGCTTGGCGAATCCAAACACCTGACTGAGGCCCAGCCCGGTTCCCTGCCCCACCATCTTCGTGGTGAAGAACGGCTCGAATATCCGCTCGAGCGCGTCGGGTTCGATCCCCGAGCCACTGTCAGATATCGCGATCGCGACGTAGCGGCCCTCGACCGCGGGGTGCGAGCGGACCATGGGGATCAGCCCGGTCGAGCGCACCGTGATATCGATCCGCCCGGCCCCGTCCATCGCATCGCGCGCGTTGACCGCCATGTTGACGAGCGCGGTATCGAGCTGGCTGGGGTCGACGCTGGTAAAGCACGGCGTTTCGGGGAGATCGATCGAGATGACGATCCGCGATCCGGTCAGCGTACCTAGCATGTCGGAAATGACGCGCAACGACTGACCGACATCGATCACCTCGGGCTGGAGCGCCTGACGGCGTGCGAAGGCGAGCAGCTGGCCGGTAAGCTTGGCCGCGCGATCGGCGGTATCGGAGATCGCGTCGATATACCGCTCGCGCCGTTCGGGGCTGAGATCGGGGCGTTTGAGAAGATCCGTGGCCGAACGAATCACGGTGAGCAGATTGTTGAAATCATGCGCCACGCCGCCGGTCAGCTGGCCGACCGCTTCCATCTTCTGCGACTGGCGCAGCGCGTCCTCCGCAGTCTGGAGCTCGCTCGTGCGCGCCGCGACTTGCTGTTCGAGCGAAGCGGCCAGCGTGCTCAGCGCCCGTTCCGATCGACGCCGCTGCGTCGCGATCCGGGTCCGTTCGGCGACTTCGCGAATGAACACGACTTCGTCCGCCCGCCACCGCCGCGCGCTGGCGGAGCCGATATACAGCATCGCGACGAGCGCGCCGTTTTCCATAACCGGCATGTTGATGATCGCGCGTGCGTCGAGCGACTCGAGCGCGGCTGCGGTCGCGACGGTTCTGAGATCGGTACGCGCATCCTCGACGCACACCTCCTCGCCGCGCTTCAGATCGTCGATGTACGACCCATAGCTGCGCAGCGCGAAGGTACCCGTCAGCGGCGCGACCTGCGGTGCACTCCAGTCGCGAACGATCGTCACCGTCTCGGCGGTCAGATCGATCTCGCCAAAGCCCGCGCGACTGGCCTCCAGCGTGCCGCCGATGATCCGTGCCGCCGCGAACGCGATGTCGTCGGGCTCGTCGATATCGCGGAACACATCGCCCAGCTCGACCAGCCCGGCGCGCATGACCTCGTTGCGCTGATGTTCGGTGATATCGGTCGAGACGCCCGCGATCCGCAACGCCTCGCCCTTGGCATTGTAGAAGGGCTGGCCGCGCGACGCGATCCAGCGCACCTCGCCGTCCGGGCGGCGGATCCGGTAGACCACGTCATAGTCATTGCCCTCGGCGATGCAGCGACGCGCTTCCTCCGCACTCTTCTCGCGGTCGTCGGGATGGATCGCCTGCAACCGATCTTCATAGGTGAAGGGTTGGTCGATCGGGCGGCCGAAGATCTCCTTGCAGGTTTCCGACGCGATCAACTGGTGGCTGACGATGTCGAGCGTCCAGGTGCCGAACCGCGCCGCCCGGAGCGTGAACGACAATTCGCGCTCCTGCTCCTTCTGCAGCCGCAGTCGATCGGTCAGTTCCGCCATCAGCGACGCGTTGCTGGTCTCGAGCCCGCGCATCTTGTCGCGCTCGATCGTCACATCGACCTGGCTCGCAAAGAAATAGGCGAGCACGCCCTCGGTATCGTAGACCGGTGCCAGCAACAGCCGGTTCCAGAACAGTTCGCCGTCCTTGCGGTGGTTGCGGATGTCGATCTCGAGCGACTGGACCTGGTGCACGGCGTCGCGGATCGTGGCGACCGTCGCGGGGTCGGTTTCAGGCCCCTGGAGAAACCGGCAGTTGCGCCCGAGAATCTCTTCGCGCGTATAACCGCTCAACCGGCAGAATGCGTCATTGGCGAACACCACCGGATTGTCCGGCAAGCGCGGATTCGTGATGATCATCGGCATCCGCGTCGCCCGCACCGCCGCGACGAACGGATCGGTGCCGACGTCGTGACCCAGCACCTGCGCCGCGATGCGCTCGGCATCGGCGGTCAGGATCGGGGGGTTCTGGGCAGCAGTGTCGGTCGTATCGGTCAAGGCTGCCTCGATTGTCGCTAAGCCTCTGACATCTAGGCCACGCTCGCCACCGCCGCAACGCTGGAACCGCGGCGGCGAGCGATGCCGTCCGGATGTTGCCAGCGAACGGGACGGCACTGCGTCTTTCCCCCTTGCCTCGCCCGGCGACAGCGGCATGGGTACGCCGATGACCGACGCCGCCAAGTTCACGATCCACCACCAGGGCACCGAGCGACGCCCGCTGATCGCCATCGACGATTTCTGGCCGGATCCGGAAGCGTTGCGCGAGGATGCCGCAAGCCTGCGCATGACCAGCATCGGGCCGCATTATCCCGGCGTCCGCGCGGCGGTGCCGCCTCGCCTCGCGGAGACGATGCGCCGGCGGATCGCGCCGCTGCTGGCCGAGCATTTCGCGCTCGACCCCGCGCCGGCGGTGTCGGAAAGCTATTATTCGCTGGTCACCACCGCCCCTGCCGACCTCGCGCCGATCCAGCGGCTACCGCATTTCGATGGAGTCGAGCCGCGCCGCATCGCGGTGCTACTGTTCCTCGGCCACGGCGAACAGGGCGGCACCGCCTTCTACCGGCAACGCGCGACGGGCTATGAGACCGTCGATGCATCGCGCCTCGACCGGTACAGGGCCGCGCTCGATACCGATGTGCGGACACACGGTCTGCCCGACGCAGGTTATATCGCTGACGATACGCCGCTGTACGAACGGATCGCGGTGCAGCCCGCGGTCTTCAATCGCGCGATCGTCTATGCGGGGAACACCCTGCACTGCGCCTATCTGCCGCCCGAGGTCGTGCTGCACACTGATCCACTGGCGGGGCGGCTGACGCTCAACCTGTTCCTGTTCGACGACTGAGGGCGCGGGCGCCCACGTCACGCGCAGCGCTGCCGCGTACAGCGCTGACATCGCTGTGAATACGTATGCTGGTTTCTTCTGTTACGACCCCGAGGGCGGTACAGCATCCCCAGGACAATCGACGCGCCTGAACGACGTCGAGGACACTGACAAACAGCGTTGAGGATGCGCGGGACCCGTCTCGCCGAAGGGGATTTCATGAGCAATTTTAAATCATACCGCGCTCTCGCGACGTTCGGCCCGACGACGCACACGCGCCTTGCGCTCCGCGTCAGCGCCACCGCGCTCGCCGCCGCGCTGATCCTGCCCGGCCAGGCTGTCTTCGCCCAGGTCGCGCCGACGAGCGTGACGCCGGGGACTGCGAACGCCAACCCGACCGCAGCAGCGCAGGTCGACGCGGTGACCACCGCCGCCGAACCGACGCCGCAGCCCGCCGACGCGGTGCCGGCCGCCCCGCAGGACGCACCGGCACCCGAGGCAGTGGCGCAGGACGACGCACCGGGCGGCGGCGAGATCGTCGTCACCGGCATCCGCGCCGGCCTCGAATCCTCCGCCAAGATCAAGCGCCAGTCGGTCCTGATCGTCGACTCGGTGTCGGCCGAGGACATCGGCAAGCTGCCCGACGTGTCGATCGCAGATTCGCTCGCGCGTCTGCCTGGCGTGACCGCGCAGCGGCTCGAAGGCCGTGACCAGCGCCTGTCGATCCGCGGCCTCGGCCCCGATTTCTCGACCACGCTGCTCAACGGCCGCGAACAGGTGACGACCGGCGACAATCGCGGCGTCGAGTTCGACCAGTATCCGTCGGAATTCTTCAAGACCGTCAACGTCTACAAGTCGGCCGATGCGTCACTGATCGCGGCGGGCGTCGCCGGGACGGTCGACCTGCGCATGCTGCGTCCGCTCGACCAGGCGCACCGGGTCATCGCGGTCAGCGCACGCGCGCAGATGAACGGCATCGACAAGCTCAATCCCGACGGCACGCGCTACGGCTATCGTGCGTCGGCGACCTATGTCGACAAGTTCGCCAACGACACGCTGGGCATCGCGATCGGCGTATCCGCAACGCAGACGCCGTCGCAGAACGAGCGCTACAATGCGTGGGGCTATAGCGGCACCGGCACCGCGAGCGACCCGTACCTCGTCAACGGCGCGAAGCCCTATGTCCAGTCGAACAAGCTGAAGCGCTATGGCGGCGTCGCCACGATCGAGTGGCAGCCGTCCGACACGTTCCATTCGACCTTCGACGCGCTGTATTCGCATTTCGAGGAAACGCAGATCCTGCGCGGCATCGAATTCCCGCTGGCTGGCCAGCTGACGACGCCGACGTCGCCTAACGGCACGACCGTGTCCGGGGTGACCGTCAGCAACGGCTTTGCCACGGATGCAACGTTCAGCAACGTCTTCGCGGTGCAGCGCAACGACTATAACCAGCGCAAGGCGGACAATTACTCGTTCGGCTGGAACAACGACCTCAAGCTGACCGATACGATCCACCTCAACGTCGATGCGAGCTGGAGCCGTGCGGACCGCACCGACTTCCTGCTCGAAACGAACACCGGCACCGGCTTTGCCAAGAGCGGCGCGGCGGACACCGTCACGGTCAAGCAGAACGGCAATGGCACCTACACCTTCGCGCCGACGCTCGACTACACCAACACCAACATATTCAAGCTGACCGATCCGCAGGGGTGGGGCAACAACGGCAATCAGCCGGTCGTCCAGACGGGCTTCCTCAACCGGCCGAGCTTCAAGGACGATCTGAAGTCGCTGCGCGCCAGCCTCAACGGCGAGTTTTCGGACAGCGTCGTCAAGGGCTGGGAAGCCGGCGCCAATTACAGCCAGCGCAAGAAGACCAGCGCGTACACCTCGTACTTCCTCTGCCCGAGCGGCGGCGGCACCAACTGCACCGTCGCCAGCGGGACGCCGCTCAGCGGCAACGTCCCCAGCGAGGCGCTGCTCGGCTCGAATGTGGCGCTCGACTATCTCGGCATCCCGCAGATGCTGACGCTCGATCCGCTGTACCTCTACAACCAGTCGCTGACCTCGGCGTTCGATGGCCGTCCCTCAGCGCTCGTCCGCGACAACGTCGTGCTCGAGAAGATCTGGACCGGCTATGCCAAGGTCACGATTGACGGCCTGGTCGGCGACAAACCGCTCAAGGGCTCGATCGGCGCGCAGGTGGTGCATTCGGACCAGAGCTCGACCGGGCAGATCGCCAGCGTCGTCGGCGGCGCGGTGACGATCGCACCGGTGACGCAGTCGGTGAAGTACACCAACTTCCTGCCCTCCGCGACGATGTCGGTCGAACTGGTGCCGCTGGGCTTCGTCAAGGTCGGCGCGTCGCAGACGATGGTGCGTCCGCGTCTCGATCAGGAGCGGGTCACGCAGGACGTCGCGATCAACCTGACCAATATTGGCCAGACGCCTGCCGGCCTGTTCCCGGTGTTCACCTCGACCGGCGGCAACGTCAATCTGAAGCCCTATCAGTCGACCAACGTCGATCTGTCGTTCGAGAAGTATTTCGCAGGGGGCGGCTATGTCGCGCTGTCCGGCTATTTCAAGCACCTGACCGACTTCGTCGATCCGAACAACTCGCTGCCCTATGACTTCTCGGCGCTGCTCCCCGCACTGACCGCGGCGCAGCAGGCGCAGGTGATCGCGGCGGGCCAGACGACCGGCAACGTCTCCTCGCCCGCCAATACCGGTCGCGGCGAAGTGCTCGGCGTCGAGGCGACCTTGTCGCTGCCATTCAAGGCGATCACGTCCGCGCTCGACGGGTTCGGCATGTTCGCGAGCGGCAATTACACGCAGTCGACGATCAAATATGGCAGCAACCCGACCGAGGCGATCACGCTGCCCGGTCTGTCCAAATACACCGCCAGCGGCACAATCTATTTCGAGAAATGGGGCTTCCAGGCGCGCGCGAACTATCGCTACCGCTCGAGCTTCCTCGCCGAGGTCGCGGGTCTGTCGGCGAACCCGACCTACCGCACCGCGCGGTCGGAGGGCATCCTGGATGCGCAGATCGGCTATGAGTTCCAGTCGGGGCCGCTCGCGAACTTCGCGATCCTGGCGCAGGCGAAGAACCTCACCGACCGGCCGTTTGTTACGTACCAGAACGACGATCCGCGCCAGGTTATCGATTACCAGCGCTATGGTCGCGATTACTATGTCGGCATCACCTACAAGTTCTGATGCCGATTGCGGGGCGGTTGATGCCGCCCCGCGCTTGCTCCGCAGTGGCGGCACCTGACGGTTTCGAGGCGGGGACGCAGACGATGGCCAATCACCCTTTGCGTATCGTGATCGCCGGCGGCGGTACCGCCGGATGGATGGCGGCGGCGACATTCGCCCGCTTCCTGGAGACGGGATACGAGATCGACCTGATCGAGTCCGACGCGATCGGCACGGTCGGTGTCGGCGAGGCGACGATCCCGCAGATCCACCTGTTCAACGACGCGCTCGGGCTCGACGAGGACGCGTTCCTCCGCGCGACCGGCGGCACGTTCAAGCTGGGCATCGAGTTCGTCGACTGGTTCAAGCCGGGACATCGCTACATGCACGCGTTCGGCGATGTCGGGCGCGACGTCGGCCTTTTGCCGTTCCACCAATATTGGCTGCGCGCGCGGTCGCTTGGGCTTGCCGGCGATCTGGGTGCCTACTCGCTCAACACGCATGCCGCGATGGCCGGGCGAATGCAGCGCGGGCCTGCACGCACGTCCCGCGCGCTGGCGTCGATGCCGTACGCCTATCATTTCGATGCGGCTCTCTACGCGCGCTATCTGCGGCGGTATGCGGAAACGCGCGGCGTCAACCGGATCGAGGGGAAGATCGTCCGCGTGACGCGCGACGGCGAGAGCGGGGATGTGTCCGGGCTCGTGCTCGAGAACGGCACGACCGTTGCCGCCGACCTGTATATCGACTGCACCGGGTTTCGCGGGCTGCTGATCGAGGAGGCGCTCCGCACGGGGTACGAGGACTGGACGCACTGGCTGCCGTGCGACCGCGCGATCGCGGTGCCGTCGGCGCGGAGTGAAGCGGTGACGCCGTACACGCGCTCGACCGCGCACGCTGCTGGCTGGCAGTGGCGGATCCCGTTGCAGCACCGGACCGGCAACGGCGTCGTCTTCTCGAGCGCGCATATGAGCGAGGACGAGGCGACCGCGACGCTGCTGAGCGGGCTCGACACGCCGGCGATGGCCGATCCCCGCACGATCACGTTCCGCACCGGTCGGCGCAAGCGGATGTGGAACCACAATGTCGTCGCACTCGGACTGGCGGCGGGGTTCATGGAGCCGCTCGAATCGACTAGCATCCACCTAATCCA
Source organism: Sphingomonas sp. BK036 (assembly GCF_004216825.1). NCBI lineage: Bacteria > Pseudomonadati > Pseudomonadota > Alphaproteobacteria > Sphingomonadales > Sphingomonadaceae > Sphingomonas > Sphingomonas sp. BK036. The sequence goes on from NZ_SGXR01000003.1 coordinate 321,301, forward strand.
GTCGGCGATCGCGCGACTGCTCAAGCTGCTGCCAGGCCGCGTGATCGCCGAGGCCGATCGTACCGAGTTCAACCGCCAGAGCGACTTCGAATACGAGCGCATCCGCGACTTCATCATCCTCCACTACAAGGCGACGACGCGCGACGACACGCCGTTCTGGCGCCAGTGCCGCGACATGGCTGTGCCCGATACGCTGGCCGCGAAGATCGCGTTGTGGCGCGGCAACGGCCACATCGTGCGCGAGCATGAGGAGCTGTTCACCGAGGTCGGCTGGCTGCAGGTGCTGGCCGGGCAAGGCATCGTGCCGGACGGCCATCACCCCCTGGCGGACGCGATATCGACCGCGGACCTGGGCGAATTCATGGACACGATCGACAAGCTGAACGCGCGCGAGGCAAACCAGATGCAGGACCATGCGGCGTTCGTCGCCCAGCATTGCGCCGCCGCGCCGAGCCTTGCGGCATGACCGTCGCCGACGCCCCCCTTCTACGATCGAGACCGATGACCGCTACCCAGACACCGACGACGCCCTGGTGGAAGGGCGCCACGATCTACCAGATCTATCCGCGCAGTTTCGCCGATGCGAATGGCGACGGGATCGGCGACCTGAACGGCATCACCGCGCATCTCGACTATGTCGCCGCACTCGGCGTCGACGCGGTGTGGCTGTCGCCGTTCTTCACCTCGCCGATGAAGGATTTCGGCTATGACGTGTCGGATTACCGCGACGTCGATCCGATCTTCGGCACGCTCGACGATTTCGACGCGCTGATCGCGCGCGCGCACGCGCTGGGCCTCAAGATCATCATCGATCAGGTCTATTCGCACACGTCAGAGGAGCATGACTGGTTCCGCCAGAGCCGCGCGTCGCGCAGCAGCGACAAGGCGGACTGGTATGTCTGGGCGGATGCCAAGCCCGACGGCACGCCGCCGTCGAACTGGCAGTCGGTGTTCGGCGGCCCGGCCTGGACCTGGGATGCCAGGCGTGGGCAATATTACCTGCACAATTTCCTCAAGGACCAGCCACAGCTCAACGGCCACAACCCTGCGGTGCAGGACGCGCTGATCGGCACGGCCAAGTTCTGGCTGGATCGCGGCGTCGACGGCTTCCGCCTCGATGCGATCAACTTCGCGATGCACGACCCGGCGCTGACCGACAATCCGCCCGCGCCCGCGACCAATCGCGCGCGCACGCGGTCGTTCGATTTCCAGCTGAAGCTGCACAACCAGAGCCACCCCGACATCGTCGGCTTCATCGAGCGGATCCGCGCGATGCTCGACGAACACGGCACCGGGTTCACGGTCGCCGAAGTCGGCGGCGATGACAGCGACCGCGAGATGAAGCTGTTCACCGGCGGCAACGGACGGCTGAACAGCGCATACGGATTCGACTTCCTGTATGCGGACCGGCTGACGCCCGAGCTGATCGTCGATGCGGTCGGCAACTGGCCCGATACGCCTGGGCTCGGATGGCCGAGCTGGGCGTTCGAGAATCACGACGCGCCGCGCGCGATCTCGCGTTGGACGACGCCAGACCGGCGCGAGGCGTTCGCACGGATGAAGATGCTGCTGCTGGTCGCGCTGCGCGGCAACATCTTCCTGTACCAGGGCGAGGAACTGGGGCTCACGCAGGTCGACATCGCGTTTGCCGACCTGCTCGATCCCGAGGCGATCGCCAACTGGCCGCTGACGCTGTCGCGCGACGGCGCGCGCACGCCGATGCCATGGATCGGCGCGGCAGCGGATCTCGGATTCGGCAGCACGCAGCCCTGGCTACCGTTCGGCGAGGATCACCGGGCCATCGCAGTCGACGTGCAGGAGGCAGACACGGCGTCGCTGCTGCACTGGACGCGGACACTCATCGCGGCGCGGAAAGCGCATCCGGCGCTGCGGACGGGCAACCTGCGGATCGTCCACAGCGACGACGTCCTGATCGCGTTCGAGCGTGTATGCGACGACGAGACCCTGCTCTGCGCGTTCAATCTGGGCGAGCAGCCACGCGACTGGCCGACCGGGATCGCGACCGATGGCGACTGTCTGTTCGCCACCGAGGGCGCCGACACGACCGTCCTGCCGCCGCTGTCGGGGCTGGTGCTGCGGCGGTGATCGACGGGCTCGGCCAGCACATCGTCATCCTCGGCGGCGGCACCGCCGGGTGGATGACCGCGTGCCTGATCGCGCATCGCTGGCGTGCGCGCGGCATGCGGGTCACGCTGGTCGAGAGCCCGGAGATCGGCATCGTCGGCGTCGGCGAAGGCTCGACGCCGCAACTCAAGCACTTCTTCGACACGCTGGGCATTGCCGAGGACGTGTGGATGCCGGCGTGCGACGCGACCTACAAGCTCGGGATCGGGTTCGAGGGCTGGTCGGACCGCGCGGGGTACGAGCGCTATTTCCACCCCTTCCCCACCGCGCTCGACGGCCACACCGCGTCGCAGTTCTTCTACAACACGCGCGCGCTTCGGACGGGCCGCGATGTCGAGGCGCATCCCGACCGGTTCCTGCTCCCCGCCCGCCTCGCCGCCGCGCACTGCGCGCCACAGCCCGCCGAGAGCTTCCCGTTCGAGGTGAGCTACGGCTATCATTTCGACGCGTACAAGGTCGGTGCGTTCCTCGCCGCGCATGCGACCGGGACGCTCGGCGTCGACCATCTCCAGCGCCGGATCGCCAGCGTCGAGCGCATCCCGACCGGCAGAATCGCCGCGCTGATCGATACCGACGGCTTGCGGATCGAAGGGGACTTCTTCGTCGACGCCAGCGGGTTTCGCAGCACGGTCTTCGCGGCGCTCGACGTGCCGTTCGTTAGCTATGCCGACGCGCTGCTCAACGACCGCGCGGTGGTGATGCCGACCGCCCACGCCCCCGGCGCGCCGATCCCCAGCCAGACCCGCGCGACTGCGCTGTCGGCGGGCTGGGCGTGGCACATCCCGCTGACCAGCCGAAACGGCAACGGCTATGTCTATTCCAGCCGCCACCTGACCGAAGCGCAGGCCGAGGCCGAGCTGCGCGCGCATGTCGGGACCGAGGCCGGCGAAGCTCGCCACCTCAAGATGCGCGTCGGTCGCGTGCGTGACAGCTGGTCGCACAACGCGCTCGCGGTTGGGCTGGCGCAGGGCTTCCTCGAACCGCTCGAGGCGACCGCGCTGCATCTGGTGATCGCGACGGTCGAGGCGTTCCTCGACGGGGTGGACGCGGGCGGTGCGACGGATGCGGTGCGCAGCGCGTTCAACACGCGGATCGCCGCACGCTATGACGGGGTCCGCGATTACATCGTCGCGCATTACCGGCTGAACCAGCGCCACGACGATCCGACCGGCTATTGGGCACAAGCGCGCGGCATCGAAGCGCTGTCCGACGACCTGAAGACGCTGATGTCCGCCTGGTTCACCGGCGCCGACATGGTCGCGGCGATCGATCGCGCCGGGCTTGCCCGCTATTATTCCGCGATCAGCTGGCACTGCCTGTTCGCGGGCTACGGCACCTTCCCCGAGCCTGCGCGGCTGATCCCGCCCGGTGCGGATATCGACCCGGTCGACATGACCCGGATCGACGATTTCCTGACCCGATGCGCGATGAATTTCGGGTCGCACGCCTCTCGTCTCCGCCTCGCGGACCTCAAGGATATTGCATGAAACATCTCGCCCTCCTGCTCGCCGCGACCGCCGGCCTGTGCAGCGTCCCCGTCCAGGCGCAGACGACCACGCTCGCCGCCCGCACGCTCACCCCGCGCCATGACGGCGTCGAGGTTCGTGCCGGCGCGATGACGACGCGGATCACCGCGATGACCGACGGGCTCGTCCGCGTGCGCGTCGCCAAGAACGGCGCGTTCGCCGAGGATGCGAGCTGGGCGGTGACGGCTGCGACCCGCAAGCAGGCAACCAAGGTGACCGCCGCCCCCGACGGCTTCACGACCGCCAGCGTCCGCGTCCGCATCGGTGCGGGCGGCGCGATCACGTTCGAAACGCTCGACGGCAAGATCATCTCCGCCGATGCCGCCCCCGTCAGCACCGACGGCAAGGCGTTCACGATCGCCAAGACGCTGCCGATCACCGAGCATTTCTACGGTCTCGGCGACAAGACTCAGGGGCTCGACCGCCGCGGCCACGGCTTTGTCGACTGGAACACCGATGCGTTCGGGTTCAGCAGCGCGGACGATCCGATCTACAAGTCGATCCCGTTCTTCATCGGCAGCGGCGGTGCAGGTGGCAGCTACGGCATCCTGCTCGACAACACCTATCGCACCTGGTTCGATTTCGGCCACCGCGATGCCGAGACGCTGTCGTTCGGCGGCCCCGACGGCGCGATCGACTATTACTTCATCGCCGGCCCCTCGATGGCGGAGGTCACGCGGCGCTATGCCGACCTGACCGGCCATGCGCCGCTCGCGCCGAAATGGGCGCTCGGCTATCAGCAGTCGCGCTACAGCTATGGCTCGGCCGACGAAGTCCGCCAGATCGCCGCCCGCCTGCGCAGCGACCGCGTGCCGACCGACGTGATCTGGCTCGACATCGGCTATCAGGATCGCAACCGCCCCTTCACCACCGACGCCAAAACTTTCCCCGATCTGCCCAAGCTGGCGACCGAGATGAAGGCGGACGGGATCAAGCTGGTCGCGATCACCGATCTGCACATCGCCGCGGTCGAGCAGGGCTATGCGCCGTACCAGAGTGGCATGAAGGCCGATGCGTTCATCAAGAACGCGGACGGTACCCCCTATGTCGCGCCGGTCTGGCCCGGCCCGTCGGTGTTCCCCGACTTCACCAAGACCGCCGCGCGGACATGGTGGGGCGAGCAGTATAAGGGGTTCCTCGATGCCGGGATCGCGGGCTTCTGGAACGACATGAACGAGCCGGCGATCTTCGAGACGCCGACCAAGACGATGCCGCTCGACACGCGCCACCGGATCGACAGCGACGATTTCGCAGGCCGGATCACCGATCACCGCGAGGCGCACAACGTCTACGGCATGCTCAACACCCGCGCGACGTATGACGGGCTGCTCAAGCTGCGCCCCGACGAGCGCCCGTTCGTGATGACGCGCGCCAGCTACGCCGGCGGGCAGCGTTACGCGGTGACCTGGACCGGCGATAACAGCGCGACCTGGGATCATCTGAAGCTGTCGGTGCAGCAGATCATCAACCTCGGCCTGTCGGGCTTCGGCTACAGCGCCGCCGACGTCAGCGGGTTTGCGGGCGGACCCAGCCCCGACCTGCTCACGCGCTGGACCGAGATCGGCGCGTTCACGCCGGTGTTCCGCAACCATTCGGCGACGGGCACGCCGCGCGTCGAGCCCTGGGTCGACGGCCCCGACCATCTCGCGATCCGCCGCCGCTTCATCGAGGAGCGCTATCGGCTGATGCCGTATTTCTACGCGCTGGCGGATCAGAATGCGCGGTTGGGCGATCCGATCATGCGCCCGGTCTTCTACGACTATCCGGCAGCGGCAACCGCGTCGTGCGACCAGTCGATGGCGTTCACGCTTGGCAAGTCGCTGTTGATCGCGCCGCCGCCGAAGCCCGAATCGCCGCAGACCTATGACGTCTGCCTGCCCGCGGGTGGCTGGTACGACTATTGGACCGGACAGCGCGTCGGCACGCCCGAACCCGCCGCCGCCGGGCCGATCCAGTCGGCGACGCAGGCGGTACCCACCGCGCGGACGCTCGGCGACCGCGTGACCGAGACGCCGCGGCTCGATCACCTGCCGGTGTTCGTGCGCGCGGGCACGATCCTGCCCCGCCAGCCGCTGGTCCAGAGCACGAGCGAAACCCCGAACGGTCCGCTGCGCCTCGACGTCTATCCCGGCGCGGACTGCATGGGGACGCTCTACGAGGACGATGGCCGAAGCCTGGCCTACACGCGCCGCGGCTATTTCCGCCAGACGGTGCGCTGCACGATCACGCCGACCGGCCTGTCGATCGACTTCGCCAAGCCCGAGGGCGGCTTCAAGCCCTGGTGGAAGAGCATCGCGGTAACCGTTCATAACTGGACCGGCGCCGGCGCGGCGACGGCGAAGACGACACGCGTCGCCGTCGTGAACGACGACGCTGCAGCGACCGCAACGGTGACGGTGCCCATGCAGGCGCGCGCCGGTACGATCGCGATCGACGGACGCCAGGCGCGCTCGAGCTGAGCACGGCCGTACCGCGACATGATCGAGCCAGATCGTAGCGCGGTACGGCGCGGCATTCGAGCCGGCGGATCGCAAGATCCGCTGGCGATCATGCCCGCATCGGCCATTTACCTAAACGGAAACGTAAACTATTCATAGCGTTACCCCCGAAGCACATATTTACAACTTATCTTCCCAATACAGCCGTAATGTCGTAATATTAGGATCAGTATCTGCCTCTAATTCGGCGGGATATGCGTGGCGGCGTCGATCTAGACCGTCAGTCCAACCTGCTTGGTTTTAGAGACACTGCGACATCGATACGACACTTGCCCGTTTCTTCGACACGCTTGCCACCGGCGCCTCGCTAGATGAGGACGACCGGAATCACCTGTTCCAATTGCCGTTCGCCCGGAAGACCTATCCAGCCGCGAGCTATCTGATGCGCCAGGGCGACCGGGGCGATGCCTTGTCGATCGTGCTGAACGGATATTGCTACGGTCAGAAGGATGATGGCGAGGGAAAGTCTCAGATCGTCTCGCTGGCGATCACCGGGGATAGTATCGGGCTCGAGCATCTCTATTTGCGAACGGTAGATCACGACACGCGTGCGCTAACCGCCGTAGACGTCGCGACCGTTCCCCTGGCGGTAGTGCGACAGATCGCCGCGCGCCGCCCGGCGATCGCGCAGGCTTTGGGGGTCCATCAGGCGATCCGCCACGCGATCACGCGCGAATGGATGGTCAATATCGGCGCGCGCGACGGCCTACGCCGCGTCGCGCATTTCCTCTGCGAGTTCGCGGTACGCAGCGACGCCGCCGGCCGTACCCCCGACGACGGCTATGAACTGCCGATGTCGCAGGAGCAGATCGGGCAGGCGACCGGATTGACCGCAGTCCATGTCAACCGGATGCTCAAGACGCTCCACACCGCCGGGCTGGTCGAGCGAAGCTGGCGTCACGTCCGGTTTGCGGACTGGCACGGCCTTCGCGACATTGCCGGCTTCTCGGCGGATTACCTACATGCGGGACAGCAAGTGCGGATACCGGCGCCCCCTGCCCCCTAGCCGAACTATTGCCTGCTCGGTGCACCCATGATGCCATCCGTACCGGGTTCGAAACAGCCTGGCTCGGCGCGAGTCTTCACCGAACAGATAATCGTAACGGCGTAAGATGTTATCCAGTTTCACCCGTCAAACCGCACGCATGCGAATCCATCACGGCGGGCTACTCTGTAACATATGGTACTAAGTTGGTTAAATATCCGCTAACGTGTGATTTTTTCACAACGATCGCATGTTTCCATCTTGTATTAATTATGGAAGACTTACATAGGTTAAGCGCGCAACGTTAGCCTATCCAGCGCGACTCAACGCGACGGGCTTGGGCCTGATATTCACGCTTCGACCATCTGATTTCGATGGCAGCGCAGTTCGACGCAGATCGGGCCGCTGCGATCCGTTAAGGCTTCGTCCTCGCTTCGGGCGCACTACCCTTCTTCTAACGGCTCCCGCTGCTGCGGATGGGAGACCCGTGCCTTCCATCCGCGGTGACTTTCGAGGTGTTCATGTTCAAGTCGACCCTATGGGCGGCCGCGCTTGCGGCTGTGAGCCCGGCTGCCCTGATGGTTTCGGCCCAGGCTGCGGAGGCGCAGGTTCCCATCGGTGCCGGCGGACAGCTCCAGCAGATTCCGCCGACTCCACTCGTCGAGAAGCCCGCGCCCGAACTCGGGTTCGAGCGCAAGACGCCGGTCGCGATTCCGGCAACCGGCGGCCCCAAGACGCTTGTCCGCTCGCTCCGCGTGAGCGGCGCGACGCTGTTTCCCGAAGCCGACCTGATCGCTGCGTCCGGATTCACGCCGAACAGCGAGCTCGATCTGGCCGACCTCAAGACGCTCGCCGCTCGGATCACGGCCTATTATGCCAGCCGCGGCTATTTCGTCGCGCAGGCCTATCTTCCCGAACAGGACGTGCAGAGCGGCACCGTGACGCTCGCGGTCGTCGAGGGGCGTTTCGGCGCGATCGGCGTGAAGAATGAATCGCGGTTGTCCGATCGTGTCGCGAACGGAATCCTCGCCGGGCTCGACGTCGGCGATCCGGTCGCGGCCGCGCCGCTCGAACGCCGCCTGCTGATGCTGTCGGACCTGCCGGGCGTGCGCGTCGGCTCGACACTCAGCCCCGGCACCGCGGTCGGGACATCCGACCTGCTCGTCAACGTCGCGCCAGGCCGCAGCATCACCGGCAGCGTCGATGCCGACAACGCCGGCAACCGTTACACTGGCGCCTACCGCGTCGGCGGCGTGGTCAACTGGAACAACCCGACCGGCTCGGGCGACGTGCTTAGCCTGCGTGCGCTGACGTCGTTCACGGGCCTCGCCTATGGCCGCGCAGCCTATCAGGCGCCGATCGGCCAGGTCACGCTGGGCGTCGCCTATGCGCATCTCGAATATTCGCTCGGCAAGGAATTCGACAGCCTCGACGGCAGCGGCAATGCCGATGTCGCCAGCGTCTACGCAAGCTATCCGCTGATCCGCTCGCGCAACAACAACCTGTACGTGACTGTTGGCGGCGACGTGAAGTGGTTCGACGATCGGATCGGCATCGTCGACACGACCAGCTATCGCCGTGCGCAGGTCATCACCGCAGGGCTGAGCGGCGACGAGCACGACACGCTGCTTGGCGGCGGCTGGAGCGCCTATTCGCTGAGCTATTCGGTCGGCAATCTCGACATCCGCGGTGCGTATGAACGGTCGATCGACGCGCTGACCGCACGTACCGACGGCAGCTATGGGAAGCTGCAGTTCAGCTTCGCGCGGTTGCAGACGATCGCTGGCCCGCTCTCGCTGTTCGCCTCGGCGCGCGGGCAGATCGCGTTCAGCAACCTGGACATCTCCGAGCGGATGGAGCTGGGCGGTGCCTATGCCGTGCGCGCCTATCCCGAGGGCGAGGCTTACGGCGACCAGGGCTATGTCGCGACCGCCGAAGCGCGGGTGGCCTTGCCGCAGATCGTGCCGGGTGCGCTCCAGCTGTTCGGTTTCGTCGATGTCGGCGAGGTCGACTACGTCAAGCATCCGTATTTCACCGGCTCGAACCACGCGAAGCGCAGCGCCTACGGCGCCGGCCTGGCGTGGAGCGCACCGTACGACTTCACGGTCCGCGCAACCTATGCGCGCAAGCTTGGCGATGCCGATGCGACGTCCGCGCCCGACAAGTCGGGCCGCGCCTGGTTCCAGGTTTCGAAAAGCTTCTGACCGCGCTGCCAGGTTTGCTGGCCACACCAAATTCTGCGGCCCGACGCCGCTACCGAGGATACCGCCCATGACCGCCATCCCGTCATCGATCAGAAATACCCGCCGACCCGCGGCCGCATCGGCGCCTGCCGTCCCCGCAATCTCGCGGACGCGGCGTGGCGGTCTGTTCGGCACCACCGGGCTTGCGCGGTTCGCCTGGCTGATCGGGTTCAGCCTGGCCGGCACCGCGGCGACTCGTCCGGTCGAAGCGCAGACGCTGCCGACCGGCGGCGAGGTCGTGGCGGGCCAGGCGAGCATCGCGACCGGCGGCAAGTCGCTGACCGTGACGCAGACCAGCGACCGCGCGGCGATCAACTGGCAGTCCTTCTCGATCGGCAAGGGCAAGAGCGTCGTGTTCGACCAGCCGACCAGCAGCTCGGTCGCGCTGAACCGCGTGCTCGGCACGGACCCGTCGGTGATCCTCGGCAACCTGTCGGCCAACGGCAAGGTGTTCCTGGTCAACGCCAATGGCATCCTGTTTGGGCAGACGGCGAACGTGAATGTCGGCGGGCTGGTCGCCTCGACGCTGAACATCTCCGATGCTAATTTCCTCGCCGGCAAAAACAGTTTTGCGGGCACGAGCGGCGCGAGCGTCCAGAATGACGGCACGATCAACGCCAAGAACGGCTATGTCGCGCTGCTCGGCGCGAACGTCGGGAATGGCGGCACGATCAAGGCGAATTTCGGCACGGTCGTGCTGGCGGGCGGCGAGGCGATCACGCTCGACGTGGCCGGTGACGGGCTGCTCAACGTCGCGGTCGACAAGGGCGCGGTCGGCGCGCTGGTCCGCAATGGCGGGCTGATCCGAGCGGACGGCGGCAAGGTCGTGATGACCGCGCAAGGTGCGGGCGACCTGCTCCACACCGCAGTCAACAACACCGGCATCGTCGAGGCGCGCACGTTGCAGAACCGCGGCGGCACGATCCTGCTGCTAGGCGACATGAAGACCGGCACGCTCAGCCTCGCCGGCACGCTCGACGCCAGCGCCCCCGTGGGCGGCAATGGCGGCTTCGTCGAGACGTCGGCCGCTACTGTCAACGTCGCCGACGGCACGCAGGTCTCGACCTTCGCACCATCGGGTGCGACCGGCATGTGGCTGATCGATCCGCAGGATTACGTGATCGGTGCAGGCGGCAACATCTCGGGCTCGACGTTGTCGGCACAGCTCGTGACAACCAGCATCACTATCAGCACGATCCCCGCCGCGGGTGACACGACGACGGGCAATGGCGATATCTTCGTCAACGACGCGGTCGCGTGGACCGCGTCGGGCGTGCCGACGACGCTGACGATGAACGCCTTCCGCGACGTCAACATCAATGCGCCGATCACGGCGACCAACGGCAACATCGTCGCGTGCTGCGGCCGAGACGTGAACGTCAACGCCGATCTGACGACGACCAATGGCAGCATCCTGCTGAACGCCGGGCGCAACGTGCAGGTGTTTCACGCCATCACGACGACCGACGGCAACATCGCCTTGTGCGCAGGGCACGACGTGATGATCGACGCGGCGGTGACGCTCACTCGCGGCACGACGATCCCCGCGCAGAGCCTGGGCCTGCCGGTCGGGCTGACGCTGATCGCCGGGTCGGACGGCACCGGGCCGGGCGTCAACGGCGGCACGATCGTGTTCTCCGCGCTGTCGCCGCCGACCACGGTGACCGCGGCACCGGTGTCGATCAACTACAACCCCGTCTCGTACACCACGCCCACCGACTTCTCGACCGAGTTCGTCCTGACCGAGGGCGCCGCGATCACGCAGCGCATGCTGCTGTTCCCGACCGCGCAGAAGGTGGCCGACGGCACCAATGCGGCGGTGCTGAGCGGGTTCAACACGACGTCCACCTCGGGCAGCCCGACGGGCGTGTCGCTGGTCGCCGGCACCAACGCGACCGCGACGTTCGACAGCACCGATGCCGGCTCCGGGATCGGTGTCAGCTATAGCGGTTACACGCTGACCGGCGCGAACGCCGACCAATATGCGCTGGCAAGCTCATGCTGCGTCGCCGGGTTCCGCACGACCGGGACGATTACCGCTGCACCGGCTCCGGCACCTGCGCCTTCACCGGCACCCGCGCCGGCTCCGTCACCGGCACCAGCACCCGCCCCGGCTCCAGCGCCTGCCCCGGCACCAGCGCCCGCTCCGGCACCAGCGCCTGCCCCGGCTCCTGCCCCCGCTCCGGCACCAGCGCCCGCTCCGGCACCAGCGCCCGCCCCGGCTCCAGCGCCTGCCCCGGCACCAGCGCCCGCTCCGGCACCAGCGCCTGCCCCGGCTCCAGCGCCCGCTCCGGCACCAGCGCCTGCCCCGGCTCCTGCGCCCGCTCCGGCACCTGCCCCGGCACCAGCGCCCGCTCCGGCTCCGGCACCAGCGCCTGCACCGGCTCCGGCCCCCTCGCCAGCACCGGCACCGTCACCGTCGCCAACACCAACCCCAACCCCAACCCCAACGCCGACGCCGACGCCTACGCCGACGCCTACGACGCCCATCGTGGTCACGCCGACACCCGTGCCCAACCTGCCGACCGCAGCGCGCCCGTTCCTCGAGGTGCCGCCCGTTCCCCTGCGGGTATCGTCACCGCCGCCGGTCGATGTCGTCGAGGGTGGCGTCTTGTTCCCGCCGCCCGTCCGTCCGGGCACGGTCATCGTCGAGAACCCGGGCACGCCAGAGACGGTGCAACCCGTTTTCGAAACTCCCGTCCCGCCGCAGACCGTGCAGCCCGTGCCCGATCGTCCGTTCGTGCAGCCGACACCGCCCAATGCGCCGGCGGTGCCCAACTATCCCCGCAAGCAGGCGCGGCATTGATATGATCGGTAGGCCGTGGCGCAGGGCGCTGGCGATGGGACTCGTTGCCTTGGCAACGACGTCCCAGGGCGCTGCCCAGTCTGCTCCCGCGCCAACGTCTGCGCCCGCGCCCACGTCTGCCCCCGCGCCAACGCCTGCACGGTTCGGGACCCATATTGTTTCCGACGACGCGCGCGCTACCGCCGATTGGGTGGCGACGTCGCACGACAACCAAAGCCTGCCGTTCCTCGTCATCGACAAGGTCAACGCGGTCGTCTTCGCGTTTGACGGCAGCGGCGGGTTGCGCGGGACGGCGCCCGCGCTGCTCGGCATGGCGCACGGTGATGCGAGCGTACCCGGGATCGGCCAGCGCAAGCTCGCCACCATCCTGCCTGCGGAACGCACCACCCCGGCGGGTCGGTTCAAGGCCTCGCTCGGCCATGATTTCGAGCAGGACATATTGTGGATCGACTATGACGCCGCGCTGTCGCTCCACCGGGTGATCGTCGGCCGTCGGGTCGACAACCGCGCGGGACGGCTCGCCTCGCCGACGCCGAGCGACAACCGGATCTCCTATGGCTGCGTCAACGTGCCACCCAGCTTCTATGACGGCGTGGTCAAGCCGCTCTTCACCGGCACGGTCGGGATTGTCTACATCCTGCCCGAGACCAAGCCGTTGCGCAGCGTCTTCGCGATCCCGACGGGTGCCGCGAACTAGACGGAGCGAGCGGATAGACTCAGGCGCTCAGCCGCGGATCGGCACTAGCCCCAGGGCCGCTCGCGATACCATTTGGTCAGCACGTATTTGACACCCTGCTCGACCGGCATGCCCTGATGCAGCGAGCCCGGATTTGGCCGGCCGAGCACATCCATGTTGTTCCAGATCACCAGATTGCCCGCCTTGGGCGCAATCACCACACCGGCGGTCGGGAAATTCGTGCGACCGCCTTCGGTGGGTTCGTTGAGGAACGTCATCGCCGACCACGTCCTTTGCCCGCCGATCGGCACCTGGTTTCGCCAGTAATGCTGCGTGGTGTCGAAGAAATCGTGATGCGGCTTGAATTCCTGCCCCACCGCATAGCGTTGCCCCTGCAGCGGCTCGCCAAAGATCGATTCGATCCCGGTGAGTTCGTCGAGCTTGCTTTCCACCACCGCCACCGCATCGGGGCCGGGGTAGAGATAGCAGGTCTCGCTCGTCCGATAGGACGGCACGGGGTCGTCGGCGACGACCGGCGACGGCACGCGATCGGCATCGATCAGCGCGACCAGCGCCGCGCATTCCTCGAGCGATAGGAAGTTGCGGACGATGTAGAGCTCGACATCGCTTGCCGGGATCCGGACGGCGCCGGGATAGTGCACGATCCGTTCGCGAACCCGCGCCGCGGAGTCGGAACGCCCCAATGCTTCCATATAGCCGTCGCGCAAATCGAGCGCGGACAAGGATGGTGCTTGCGGCGGAGCGGTTTGCGTTCCGCCGGTCGACCAGGCGCCAGTATCTAGAAATTCAGACATATTTTGGTCACTTCGTTCATCCGGGCCAATAGTATCCGAAAATAAGAAACTTATCCTAGGTTTATATCTTTAGTTGACGCATCCTTATCGCCTATCATGCGTATATCAAGTACGACCAACATAGGTTAGGCTCGGTTGAGCGAATTTCGCCACCACCCCGCTTTTTTGGATGCGCTAAGTCGCACCAAGCCAAAGAGTTCGGAAACATTCCCTGCGCCGCTGCCGGCGAGCGCACCGAATGACGCGATTTGACCGATATCGGCGGAGACAGACCATGCATCCGAACCCCTTTGCCTTGAGCCTCGCTCTGACCCCCGCCCTGTACGGCCCGGATCATGCACCACGCCTGACAGCGGCCGCGGCACTCGTGTCGGCGCTGATCTGGGTCGGCCTCCTGTACCTGTATTTCGGGTAGCGGCGCCCACCGGCATAGCCCGCCGCGCCACTGACCAGTTCGCGACCGATCGTCGCGCAACACTCTTGCTCGTCCTCGCGTTTCGCGGGGCCAGGATCTCCATGTTCAAAAATATTCTCGCAGGCGCTGCGGCGTCGCTGCTCGCCCTCGTTCCGCAACCGGCCGCTGCCCAGCGCCTCATCCTCCCCGGCGCGTTGCTGCTCGCGGGCTACCGCGCGACCTGTGGCCCGGTCGATACGATGATCCAGCCGATCGACGATATTGCCGCTGCCTATAAGGGCCGGATCATCCTCCACCCGCGCGTTCTCAACCTGCCGCGCGCGCAGCAGTTGTTCTGGTACACGCATGAATGCGCGCACCAGATCTTCGGTCCGGGCGAGGCCGCCGCCGATTGCTGGGCGGTAGAGCAGGGCAAGATCCAGGGCTGGCTGTCGCCCGACGATCTGGCCAAGCTCGGCGCGACGATGCGCGACTTTCCCGGCGACGCGACGCACACCGATGGCCGCGGCCGCATGGTCAACATGCAGAAATGCTACGCCAACTGATACGTGCCTGCTCGATCGGCAGCGAATGACCGGCCATAAACGGCCCGGCCGCAACCGGGATCGCCCCGCGGCGTTATAGGCCGCACGCATGATCAAGGTCGCCAGCTACAATATCCACAAGGGCATCGGGCTCGACCGTCGGCGCAACCCCGAGCGCGTGGTCGAAGTGCTGCGCGAGATCGACGCGGATGTCATTGCCTTGCAGGAGGCCGATCGCCGGTTCGGCGCCAAGGCGTGCGTCCTCCCGCACCATCTTCTCGAAGAGCATAGCGACTGGGTCCCGGTCGATTTCGGCCTGCGCTCGCTCAGCATGGGCTGGCACGGCAACGTCATCCTCGTCCGCAAATCCGCCGAGATCCTGGGGTGCACCGCGATCCACCTGCCCGCGCTCGAACCGCGCGGCGCGGTGATGGCGGACGTAAGGCTGCGGGGCGGCACGATCCGCGTGCTGGGCATGCATCTCGACCTGTCGGGGCTGTGGCGACGCAAGCAGGCGGCGGCGGTGATGACGCATGTCGATACCTGCGCGGACCGGCATCCGACCGTGATGATGGGCGATCTCAACGAATGGAGCGCGGGCTCGGGCTGCCTGCGCGATTTCGGCCGTGACTATGCGTTTGCCGAGACGGGGCCGAGTTTTCACTCACGGCGCGCGATCGCACGGCTAGACCGGATCATGGTGTCGCGCGAGCTCGGCGTGGTCGAATGCGGCGTGCATACGAGCCCGGCGGCGCGCAAGGCATCGGATCATCTGCCGATCTGGGCTATGCTGGAGCCGATGATCGAGGAAACCGCATAATCGCCGCAACGACAATGCAGGACGGGATGTAGAATGCGCGAGAAGGAGCTGCGCCTTGCGCTCGTCTGTTATGGCGGGATCAGCCTGGCGGTCTACATGCACGGGATTACCAAGGAGATCTGGCGGCTGGTCTGTGCGAGCCGGGCGTTCCACGATGGTGAAGCACCGAAGACCGGCAGCGAGGGCGTGTATCACGCGTTGCTCCAGGAGATCGAGACGCACGCGGCGATCCGCGTTCGCGTGCTCGCCGATATCGTCGCGGGTGCGAGCGCGGGCGGGATCAACGGCATCTTCCTCGCGCAGGCGATCGCGACCGGCCAGAGCCTCGATCCGCTGACCGACCTGTGGATGACGTCCGCCGATGTCGAGGCGCTGATCGATACCGAGGCGGCACCCAAATCGCGCTTCTCGAAGGCCTGGGCGATGCCGCTGGCGTGGATGGCCGCGGGACGCAGCACCGACAAGGTCGACGCGCTCGACGATCCGACTCGCGAGGAGGTGCGCACCAAGCTGTCGCATTTCATCCGCTCGCGCTGGTTCGAGCCGCCGTTCGGGGGGAAGACCTTTACCAACCTGCTGCTCGACGCGTTCGACGCGATGGCGGCGAGCGAGCGCGGGCCGCGGCTGTTGCCGCCGGGCCAGCCGCTCGACCTGTTCGTGACGGTGACCGATTTTTCGGGGCATCCCGAGCGCCTTCAGCTCAATTCGCCCGCCGAAGTCGTCGAGACCGAGCACCGGCTGGTGGTCGACTTCACCGAGAATAGCAGCGCCTGCGACACGCTGGCGCCGCCTGCGGAACTGGCCTTCGCGGCGCGCGCGACGTCGAGCTTTCCGGGCGCGTTCCCGCCGTTCACCGTCGCCGAACTCGACGGCGTCCTGGCGCAACGCAAGATCGTGTGGCCGGGACGCAGCGGGTTCCTGGCGCGGGTGCTGCCCCGCCATACCGCGGCGAACGCGGCCGAAGGCGCAGTATTGATCGATGGGTCGGTGCTCGCCAACGCGCCGTTCCGCCCCGCGCTCGACGCGCTGAAGGACCGCCCTGCGCGCCGCCAGATCGACCGGCGTTTCATCTATATCGACCCCTCCCCCGGGATCAAATTGCGGCTCAACCGCGCCGAAGGCACGCCCGGATTCTTCCAGACGATCATCGGCGCGATCAGCGACATTCCGCGCCAGCAACCGATCCGCGACAATCTGGAGGCGATCGCCGAACGCTCTGCCCGGATCGACCGGATGCGCGGGATCGTCACCGCGATCCGTCCCGAGGTAGAGGCCGATGTCGAATCGCTGTTCGGCCACACGCTGTTCCTCGACCGGCCGACCGCGCCGCGGCTGATCGCTTGGCGTCGGCGCGCACAAAAGGCTGCCGCGGCGAGTTCGGGCTATGGCTTCGTCGCTTATGGGCATCTCAAACGCAGTGCGGTGATCGAGACGATCGCAGCGCTTCTCTACGAGGCGGGGCGGCATCACAGTCCGCGGCGACTGGTGCAGATCCGCGCCGCGATCGTCGCGCGGGTCGTGGCGACGGGCGCGGACGGCCTCGGTTCGGGGTTTGCAGGCGGCGCCAGTCCCGCGTCGATCGCGTTCCTGCGGACGTTCGACATCGGCTTTCGCATCCGCCGGCTGCGGCTGATGGCGCGGCGCCTGTCGGAGGTCGAGACCGCCGCCGACGAGCCTGAACTCGCCCCGATGCGCGACGCGATCTACGAATCGCTGTCGCCCTATCTCGATCGGCTGCGCGGAGAGATGCACGCCGGGATGCACGACGCGGTGCGCGCGATGAAGGGCGATGCAACCGCGGTGCTCGAAACGCTCGGCGAGACGTTCGCGCTCGAACAGCTCGATGCGGAGACCGACCAGCGGCTGGCGGACGCGTTCGCCGCGCTGGCCAAACCCGCACGGCGCGCATTGCTGCTCGCCTATCTCGGCTTCCCCTATTTCGACACCGCGACGCTGCCGCTGTTGCAGGGCGAGGGTCTCGACGAGTTCGATCCGATCAAGGTCGACCGGATAGCGCCCGACGATGCGACCGCGATCCGGTCGGGGGGCGCGGAGGCGACGCTGAAGGGGATCCAGTTCGGTACGTTCGGCGCGTTCTTCAGCCGCGCCTATCGCGAGAACGACTATCTCTGGGGGCGGCTGCACGGGGCGGAGCGGATGATCGACATCACCGTCTCCACGCTGCCGCAGACCGTGCGGATGAAGCCGGGGCGGGTCGCGGCGATCAAGCGCGCGGCGTTCCTCGCGATCCTCGACGAGGAGGAGCCCCGGCTGACCGCGATCCTCCCGCTGATCGCGCAGATCAGGACCGAAATCGGCTGACGCTGCGCTTGTTCTGCACAAGACTGGCCAAACCGGCCGCTTGGCGGTAGCTCTGGCACACCCATCGGCGCTTCGGCATCGGGGGAGACGATAGAGGTGGCCGCATGCAGTTCCTGAAAATCCTGTTCTGGTGTCTGTCGGCGTTCATCGCCGCAGTCTTCACGATCTCGAACTGGAATGCCGTGCAGATCCAGCTCTGGGGCGGCCTGATCGCCGATGTGAACCTGCCGCTGCTGCTGTTCGTCACCTTCCTGATCGGGTTCGTGCCGACGATGCTGTACAATCACGCGATCCGGTGGCGGCTGCGGCAACGCCTGTCGACGTGCGAGCGCGAACTGGCCGAACTGCGGACGCCACGGCCCGAGCCAGTTGCGGTCGCGCCTGCCGAGCCATCGGTGACGTCGCCGATGACGGTGCCCGTCACGCCCGTCGTCGCACCGGCAGGGATCGCGTCATGAGCAGCCGGATCTACGTCGCGCTCGACACGCCCGATCTGGCGCGCGCCAAGGCGATCGCCGCGCGCGTTCGCCATCATGTCGGCGGGATCAAGCTCGGGCTCGAATTCTTCTCGGCGCACGGCCAGGCCGGCGTCCATGCGATGGCCGAGCTCGGCCTGCCGATCTTCCTCGATCTCAAACTGCATGACATTCCCAATACCGTCGCCAAGGCGGTGCAGGCGCTCGGAACGCTGAAACCGGCGATCCTCACGGTACATGCGAGCGGCGGGCAGGCGATGCTCGAGGACGCCAAGGCAGCAGCACCGATCGGCACCAAGGTGATCGCGGTGACGATGCTGACCAGCCTCGACGCGTCCGATCTCGCCGCCACCGGGATTACCGGCAGCGCGCACGACCAGGTCTCTCGCCTGACCGAACTCGCGCGCGAGGCGGGCGTCGACGGCATCGTGTGCTCGGGTGCGGAGGTTGCGGCGGCGAAGGCGATCTGGCCCAAGGGATTCTTCGTGGTGCCCGGTGTGCGGCTGCCCGACGGACAGATCGGCGACCAGAAGCGCGTCGTCACGCCACGCCAGGCGCTCGACGCGGGGGCCTCGATCCTCGTGGTCGGCCGCCCGATCACGCAAGCCGAAGACCCCGACACCGCCGCCCGCGCGATCGGCGCGACGCTGTAGGGACGCGCCGTCCTGACGGGCTGCCCCCCTCACCGTCATCCTGACGAAAGTCAGGATCCAGGGCCATAAAGGTTGGCGTTTGTTACTCTGGATCCTGACTTTCGTCAGGATGACGGATGGGTTGCGGGGAAAGCTTGCGCCGGCTTCGCAGAGAGCATCAAAGGAACATCATGACCACCGCCAAGATCTGCGGCCTCTCCACCCCCGCAACGCTCGACGCCGCGATCCGCCATGGGGCGAGCCATGTCGGCTTCGTGTTCTTCCCCGCCTCGCCGCGCCACGTGACGTTCGCGAAGGCCGCAGAACTCGCCGCCCGCGTGCCAGGTCACGTCGCCAAGGTGGGCGTGTTCGTCGATCCCGAGGACGAGATGCTCGAACAGGCGGTCGAGTCGGCGGCGCTCGATGTGCTGCAACTCCACAAGGTGACGCCCGCGCGCGCGGCCGCGATCCGCGCGAAGTTCGGGATCGAGACCTGGGTGGCGGTCGCGGTCCGCACGCGCGGCGACCTCGACGCCGCGTACGGGTTTGCCGGGATCGCCGACCGCATTCTCTACGACGCGAAGACGCCCGATTCGGCCGCACTGCCCGGCGGCATGGGGCTCAGGTTCGACTGGGACCTGCTCGACGGGTTCAAGCACCCCCTGCCCTGGGCGCTGTCGGGCGGGCTCGATCCGGCGAACGTCGCGGAGGCGATCCGGCGGACGGGGGCGGCGTTGATCGACGTATCCTCGGGCGTCGAAAGCGCGCCCGGCACGAAGGATGAAACCAAGATCGCGGCGTTCCTGAAGGCTGTCGCCACGCGCTAGCACCACCCCGGCGAACGCCGGGGCCCAATTGGGAGACGGCCGTGACTGCCCCTTCCCTCCGTCACTAAAACCTTCCCACTTGGGCCCCGGCCTTCGCCGCGGGGGTAGGTATCGGAAACCGAAGGGGTGACAGCGATTTCGGAAGTGCTAAACGCCCAGTCATGAACGCTCCCCTCGCCCCCAATTCCTACCGCGCCCAGCCCGACGAGCGCGGCCATTTCGGCGACTTCGGCGGACGCTATGTCGCCGAGACGCTGATGCCGCTCGTCCTCGAACTCGACGAGGCCTACCGCGCCGCCAAGGCCGACCCTGCGTTCAAGGCGCAGTTCGACGATTTGCTCGAACATTATGTCGGCCGCCCGAGCCCGCTTTATTACGCCGAACGCCTCACCGAGGCCCTGCGTGAATCCGCCCCTGAGGGGATGGGCGCGCAAATCTGGTTCAAGCGCGACGAGCTGAACCACACCGGCGCACACAAGATCAACAACTGCATCGGCCAGATTCTGCTCGCGATCCGCATGGGCAAGACGCGGATCATCGCCGAGACCGGCGCGGGCCAGCACGGCGTCGCGACCGCGACCGTCTGCGCGCGCTTCGGCCTCCCTTGCGTGATCTACATGGGCGCCAAGGACGTCGAGCGTCAGGCGCCCAACGTGTTCCGCATGAAGCTGCTCGGCGCCGAAGTCCGCCCGGTGACGTCGGGCGCACACACGCTGAAGGACGCGATGAACGAGGGCATGCGCGACTGGGTCGCCAACGTCCACGACACCTTCTACATCATCGGTACCGCCGCGGGCCCGCATCCCTATCCCGAGATGGTCCGCGACTTCCAGAGCGTGATCGGCACCGAGGCGCGCGCGCAGGTGCTCGCGCGGACCGGTCGCCTGCCCGACATGCTGGTCGCGGCGATCGGTGGCGGATCGAATGCGATCGGCTTGTTCCATCCGTTCCTCGACGATGCCGACGTGCAGATGCTCGGCGTTGAAGCGGCGGGCCACGGGCTCGACAAGCAACATGCGGCGAGCCTGGCGGGCGGGTTCCCCGGCGTGCTCCACGGCAACAAGACCTATCTGTTGCAGGACGAGGACGGCCAGATCACCGAGGCGCACTCGATCTCGGCCGGGCTCGACTATCCGGGGATCGGCCCCGAGCATGCCTGGCTGCGCGACATCGGCCGCGTGCAATATGACAGCGCGACCGACACCGAGGCGCTCGACGCGTTCCAGCTGCTGTGCCGGACCGAGGGCATCATCCCCGCGCTCGAACCATCGCATGCCATTGCCACCGTGACGAAGAAGGCGCGCGAGATGCGGCAGGACCAGATCATCCTGGCCAACCTGTGCGGCCGCGGCGACAAGGACATCTTCACCGTCGCCGAAGCGCTCGGGGTGGCGATTTGAGCCGCCTCGCCGCCACCTTCGCGCGCACCGCAGCGTCCGGCCGCGCCGCGCTCGTCGCGTTCGTTACCGCGGGTGATCCCTCGACCGCCGCCACCGCCCCGATCCTCGACGCGCTCGTCGCGGGCGGCGCGGATGCGATCGAGCTCGGCATGCCGTTCACCGATCCGATGGCCGACGGCCCCGCGATCCAGGCCGCGAACATCCGCAGCCTCGCGCAAGGGACCCGCACCGCGGACATCCTGGCGATCGCCACCGCGTTCCGCGCGCGGCATCCGGACGTGCCGCTGGTGCTGATGGGCTATGGCAACCCAATGCTCCGCCGCGGCGCGGACTGGTTCGCGCAGGCCGCCGCCGCCGCCGGAGTCGACGGCGTGATCTGCGTCGACGTACCGCCCGAGGAGGACGATGCGCTCGGACCGCAGTTGCGCGCCGCGGGGATCGACCTGATCCGCCTCGCCACGCCGACGACCGACGCCGCACGCTTGCCGACCGTGCTCGATGGCGCCAGCGGGTTCCTCTATTACGTCTCGGTCGCCGGGATTACCGGGCTGCAACAGGCGCAGCAGGGCTCGATCGAGGACGCCGTCGCGCGGCTGAAGGCGCAGACCGACATCCCGGTCGCGGTCGGCTTCGGCATCCGCACGCCCGAACAGGCCGCCAACGTCGCGCGCGTCGCCGATGGCGTCGTCGTCGGCTCGGCGATCGTCGAACTCGTCGCGCAGCACGGCACCGCTGCGGCCGAGCCCGTCCGCGCCTATATCAAGTCCCTCGCCGACGCCGTCGGTTCGGCCCGAAAGGTTCCCGCATGAGCTGGCTCAACAGCGTCCGCAACGTCCTGCCCTTCGTCGCGAAGCGCGAGACGCCCGAGAATCTCTGGCACAAGTGCAAGGGCTGCGGGCAGATGGTCTTCACCAAGGAGCTCGAGGACAATCTCTACGTCTGCCCGAAATGCGATCATCACGACCGCATCGGGCCGAAGGTCCGCTTCGCGCAGCTATTCGACGAGGGCAGTTGCAGCGAACTCCCGGCGCCGAAGGTCCCCGAGGACCCGCTCAAGTTCCGCGACCAGAAGCGCTATACCGATCGCCTCAAGGCCGCGCGCACCGACAATAGCGAGCAGGATGCGCTGATTAACGCTCGCGGCGCGATCGACGGCCACCGTGTCGTCGTCGGCGTGCAGGACTTCGGCTTCATGGGCGGCTCGATGGGCCTCGCGGTCGGCGAAGCCTTCGTCCGCGGCGTCGAGGCGGCGATCGAGGACCGCGTGCCCTACGTGATCTTCACCGCGAGCGGCGGCGCGCGCATGCAGGAGGGTATTCTCAGCCTCATGCAGATGCCGCGCAGCACGGTGGCGATCCAGATGCTCCACGATGCGGGGCTGCCCTACATCGTCGTGCTGACCGATCCGACGTCGGGCGGCGTGATGGCGGCCTATGCGATGCTCGGCGACGTGCAGATCGCCGAGCCCAAGGCGACGCTCGCCTTCACCGGCCGCCGCGTGATCGAGAGCACGATCCGCGAGAAGCTGCCCGAGGATTTCCAGACGTCGGAATATTATCTCGAGCACGGGATGATCGACATGGTCGTCCACCGAAAGGACCTGCGCGAGCAGCTCGGCACCGTCATCGGCTATCTGAGCGCGCGCGAAGCGGCGTAATCTCTGCCCCCTCTCCCCTTTGGGGAGAGGGTCGGGGTGAGGGGCAGCCCAGCCATGCTGCGCCTGGAACAGGGCCCCCCCCCCCCCCCCCCCCCCCCGGCGGGGGGGGGGGGGGGGGGGGCCCCCCCCCCCCCCGCCCAGCCATGCTGCGCCTGGAACAGCCCCTCACCCCAGCCCTCTCCCCGGAGGGGAGAGGGAGCTAGCATGCCCGACCACGCCGTTTCCTCCTCGCCCGCCGTACAAGCTCAGCTAGACCGGCTGACCATGCTGTCGCCCGGCGCTGACATCCTCGGCCTCGAGCGCATCAGCGCGCTCCTGAGCCGCCTCGGGGATCCGCATCTGTCGCTCCCGCCGGTGTTCCACGTCGCGGGGACGAACGGCAAGGGCTCGACCTGCGCGTTCCTGCGCGCTGCGATCGAGGCGGCCGGCCACAGCGTCCACGTCTATTCGAGCCCACACCTCGTCCGCTTCAACGAACGCATCCGCCTTGCCGGATCGCTGATCGAGGACGACCTGCTCGCCGCGTTGCTGGAAGAGGTGCTCGACCACGCCGCCGACCTGCAGGCGAGCTTCTTCGAGGTCACGACCGCCGCCGCCTTCCTCGCGTTCGCGCGCACGCCCGCTGCCGCGACGATCGTCGAGGTCGGCCTCGGCGGGCGGCTCGATGCGACCAACGTGATCCCCAACCCGGTCGTCACCGGTATCGCCGCGCTCGGGATCGACCACCAGGCGTTCCTCGGCGACACGCTGCTGGACATCGCCGGCGAGAAGGCGGGGATCGCCAAGCCCGGCGTACCGCTCGTCACGATGGATTACCCCAAGGCCTTGCGCGCGAAGATCGCCGCGGTCGCCGCGGCGGCCGGTGCGCCTGTCGTTGCGCGCGGCGCGGCGTGGACCAGCGAGACCGCGCGGTCGACGATGCGCTATGCGGACCAGGGTTTCTCGCTTGTCAGCAACCGCCCCCGGCTGGTCGGCGCGCACCAGTCGCGCAACCTTGCGCTGGCGATCGCGATGCTGCGGCATCAGGGCGCGCTGCACGTCCCCGAAGCCGCGATGCGCGCCGCCGCCGACTGGGCGCACTGGCCGGCGCGGATGCAGCGCCTGTCCGACGGACCGCTGCTTGCGCGGTTGCCGCGTGGCAGCGAGCTCTGGCTGGACGGCGCGCATAACCCCAACGCCGCGCAACCCGTCGCGCGCGCGCTGCGGACGCTGGCGAAGCGCCGCCCGGTGACGCTGATCCTGGGGATGCTCGCCAACAAGGATGCGGACGCGGTGATCCGGATCCTCTCGCCCTCGATCGAGCATGTCATCGCGATCCCGGTGCCGGGCCACGCGCATCATGCGCCCGAGGCGCTGGCCGCGATCGCGCGGAGCTGCGGGACGACCGCGGACACCGCGCCCTCCCCGGCGGACGCGCTCGACCGGATCGCGGCCGGCAGCGACCAGCCCAATCTCGTGCTGATCGCGGGATCGCTCTACCTCGCCGGTGAAGTGCTCGCCGCGAACGACCAGCCGCCGGACTGACTTCTTATTGCTATTGACTATCAATAACCAACAGGCGAGTTTGTGGGCACCACCACGGAGTCGCGTGAATGACCGATACCCGCCCCAGTTCGACGCCCGCCTCGGCCCATGCGCTCACCAGCGCAACGACGCTGCTGCCGCATCCGCTACCGCCTTGTGAAAACGCGCGGATCGCGCTGTTCGCGATGCGCCGCATGGGCGCGAACGGCCTTGCCGATGCGCGCGCGGCGCACACGATGTTCACCGCGTTCGGGCAGAGCTTCCGCCGCCCGCTGGTCCTGTTGCGCGCGTTGATGGCGGACCTTGCGGCCACCTCGGCAGGGACGATCGCGATCGCGCCGTGCTGCTGCGCCCGGATGACGCCCGCGGAATCGGCGATGCTGTCGATCCTCGCCCGGATCGAGACCGCGCCCGAGACCGCACGCTATCTGATGGTCGATCTGCTTGGCGTTCGCCGGGTCGATGGCGTCCTCGCCAGCGCCGCGGCGCTCGCCGCCGCGTTTGCCGACGAAGGACGACCGGTCACGATGTAGCCGCGCTGTTAAACCGGATCCCCGGCGCGGGCGTCGCCTTCCCCCTCGACGCCCGCACTGCCGATCGAGCGATCGATCATTCCCGACCGGCTCATCCACCAGAACAGCACGACGCCGGGCAGCGCGAGCACGGTCGTCAGCAGGTAGAAGTCGACATAGCCGATCGCCTCGATCAAGGCGCCGGCCGTGGTGCCCGTCACGATCCGTCCGACGATGCTCGCCGCGGCGGAGATCAGCGCGAACTGTGCCGCGGTGAAGCGCAGATCGCACAAGGCGGAGAAATACGCGATCACGACAACGCCGCCGAACCCGCTGGCAGCGTTTTCGAAGCCGATCGCCGCCGCCATCCCGAAGTTCGAGTGCCCCGCCGCCGCCAGCGCCGCGAACGACAGGTTCGACACGCCCATCAGGACGAGCGACAACAGCACCGAGCGCTTCATCCCCATCTTCGCATACAGGATGCCGCCGATGAAGATCCCGACCAGATACGCGAAGAAGCCGATCCCGACATCGTAAAACGCGATCTCGTCGCCGGTGAAGCCGAGGTCGTCGAACAATAGTCGCAACGTCAGGTTGGCGAGCGTATCGCCGACCTTGAAGATCAGGATAAACGCGAGAACGACAAACGCCCCTTCGCGCGAGAAGAACTGGACGAACGGACCCGAAATTGCCCGGAACCCCTCCGCAAGACCGCGGCGCTCGATCGGCGGGCGGCGGCGCTGGGGCTCACCCAGTACCAGCCCCGCCAGTACCGCGGGCAGCGCGAAGATGGCGCAGGCCAGATAGGCAGTGCTCCAGCCCGCGCGTTCCGCGACGACGAGCGCGAGTGCGCCGGCGCCCGCAGACCCGATCCGCCAGCCATATTGGCTCATCCCCGAGCCGACGCCGAGCTGGCGCGGTTCGAGCGTCTCGATGCGGAATGCGTCGATGACGATGTCGAAGGTCGAGCCCGCCGCGCCGACTAGGATCGCAGCGGTCGCGGTGGCAGCGATGCTGGCCGCAGGATCGACCAGGGCGAGATTGACGACCGCGGCGACCACCAGCGCGGCGGTGACGATCAGCCACGACACGCGCTGCCCGAGCCGCCCGATCACGGGGAGGCGAACACCATCGACGACCCAGGCCCACAAGAACTTCAGATTATAGACAAGGAAGGCGAGGCTGAACGCCGTGACCGTCTTCTTGTCGATACCGCTCGCCGCCAGCCGCGTCGTGAGCGTCGCGCCGATCATCGCATACGGGAATCCCGAGGAGATGCCGAGCGCGAGAGCGGCCAGCGGCGCCTTCTCGACATACGGCCGGAACCCGTCGCTCCACCGCTTGTCTTCGGTTCGATCCATTACACCTACGCTCCCACTCGCTTGCGCGAACCCTAACGGGAAATCGCAAACGCGCTACCCGTCAGGCGATGGACCGTCGGAAACCTCAGACTTTCGCGTCGAACAACTTGAACCCGTAGGGCACGCGCTTCGGCGTGATGCCGCCGCGCGTGGCCTCGATCGCCTCGATCGCCGCAATCAGGTCGCGTGGGGCATAGGGCTTCGACAGGCATCCGGCGGCGAGAGTCGTCGCCTCGACCGGGCAACTGCCCGTCACGAACATCACCGGCACGCCGCGCGCCTGCGCTGCGCGCGCGACGTCGATCCCCGAACCGTCCGCGAGGTTCACATCGACCAGCACGAGATCGATCACCGTGTCGCTGGCGAGGATGGGCAGCGCGTCGGCCACCCGGTCGATCGTCGCGACGATCGTGAATTTTGCCTCTGCCAGGAAATATTCGGTGTCGAACGCTACCAATGGCTCGTCCTCGACCACGAGGAGCCGGACGATCTGCCGCTTCTTCTTACCGAACAACATTACCGAAAGGCCCCCGGTCGCGCGCGAAATGGTCGTTACGCTCTCGGGTCCTAACGCGCCGGTGCACGAACGGTCGCAAATATTTTCGCGCTGGCGGCCGATCCATAGTATCAGCCCCGCCATGACGACTTCAAAAGACGATAACCCGACTGCCAGCCCGTCGAACGACGCGCCTGCAACCCCCGCCACTCCGGTAAAGGGCGACCGCATCGCCAAGCTGCTCGCCCGCGCAGGGATCGCCTCGCGCCGCGATATCGAGCGGATGATCGCCGAGGGCCGCGTCGCGCTGAACGGCTCGACGCTCGATACACCCGCGACGATCCTGCGCAATCTTGCCGGGGTGACGGTCGACGGCGATCCCGTCGAGGCGCCCAGCGCGGCGCGGCTGTTCCTCTACCACAAGCCGACTGGACTGCTGGTGACCGAGCGCGATCCTGCCGGCCGCACGACGATCTATGATCGCCTCCCGCAGGATCTGCCGCGGCTGGTGCCGGTCGGTCGCCTCGATCTCAACACCGAGGGACTGTTGCTGATGACCACCGATGGGGGGCTCAAGCGCCAGCTCGAACTGCCCGCGACCGGTGTCGAGCGTGCCTACCGCGCACGTGCCTATGGCAACATCACGCAGCCGCAGCTCGAGGAACTGATCGAGGGAATCGAGATCGAGGGCGTGCGCTATGGCTCGATCAACGCCAATATCGAGCGTCGGACCGGTGCCAACGTATGGATCGAGATGATCCTGACCGAGGGCAAGAACCGCGAAGTCCGCCGCGTGCTCGAGCATCTGGGCTTGCAGGTCTCGCGCCTGATCCGGACCCGCTATGGCCCGTTCGTACTCGGCGACCTGCCCCCCGGCCAGATCGGCGAGGTGCTCCAGCATGACGTCGTCGCGTTCCAGAAGGAGCTCGCCAAGGGGCGCCCGGAGGGTCCAGGCGCGCGGGCGAATATCGGGATCAGCGCGAGTGCCGGCGCGGGGGCCGGGATCGGTGCGCGATCGAGCCAGCGCGGGAGCAACGCCGCCCGTCCTGCATCGACGGGGCATTCCGCGTCGACGGGGCGGCCGGCATTTGGCGCACGGCCTGCGCCCGGCGGCGCGCGTACGCCTGCCCGCACCCCGTACAGCGCGCCTGCGAGTTCGGGTTTCGCCAGCACCAACGCACCGGCCGAGCGCTCGTCGCGGCCTGCACGGCCCGAGCGGATCCGCCCGACCGCGGCGATGCAGCGCGGTGATGTCAACGATCCCTGGGCGCGGCCGGATTTGCGCAATGCCGCTCGGCCGACGGGGACGTATCACGCCCGACCCACCAGCGGCGAGACGTCCAAGCCCTATGCGCGCCAGGAGCGGGCAGATCGCGGCGAGGAGCTAAGCACCAGCCCCAAGATCAAGCATTTCCGCGCCGCCAAGCCGCCGCGCGACCGTGCCGCGCCGTCACGGGTCGGGGCTGGTGGGGTGACCACGCCGCGCCGCGCCGATACGCCGCAGCGTCAGGAACAGCCGCGGGGCTTCCGTCCTCAGGCGGATGATTCGCGCGGTCGCGGATCGCTCGACAAGCGCGCCGCGCGCAGTGCTGCCGGTCGTCCCGGCGCAGAGCCGCGGCCGATGCGCGATGCGCCCGCCCGGCCTGAACGCGGCACGCGTCCCGCCGCACCCGGCAAGGGTCCGTCGGGAGGGCGCGGTCATCCGCCCCGTGCACCACGGGGAGGGAAACGCTGATGCGGATCATCGCAGGCCAATGGCGCGGACGCCCGATCGTCGCGCCCAAGGGTGACTCCACCCGTCCAACCGCGGACCGGATGCGCGAGACGCTGTTCTCGATGCTGACCAGCCGCGTCGGCAGCTTCGAGGGCCTCGCGGTCGCCGATCTGTTCGCGGGCTCGGGCGCGCTCGGGATCGAGGCGCTGTCGCGCGGTGCGGCGACGTGCATGTTCGTCGAATCGGACAAGCTGGCGGTCGATGCGCTGAAGGCCAACCTCGCCAAGCTGGAGATTCGCGGCGACGTCCGTGCAACCTCGGTGATGGCGCTCGGGCCCGCGCCCGCACCGCTCGACGTGATCCTGATGGACCCGCCGTACAACACCGGCGCCGGGCTGGTTGCGCTCGACAAGCTGTCGCGGCTGGGTTGGGTCGGTCCCGCGACGTGGATCAGCCTCGAAACGGCCAAGGCCGAGGTCGTCGAACTGGCGGGCTTCGAGGTCGACGCGACTCGCGTCCACGGCAAGGCGCGACTGACCCTGCTCCGTCCGCTCTGATCCGGTGTTCTCCCGTGGAGGCGGGAGAACATTTCTATCGGTGTGGCATGCGGCCGAGGATCAGCAGTCCGCCAAGGCTCAAGACGCCCGCCGCCATCAGATACCCGCCGACCAGCCACAGGCCACGCGGCGCCAGCGCCTCCGCCACGATCGGCGCGAGCGCACCGCCCAGCACGCCGCCAAGGTTGAACGTCATCGACACGCCGGTGTAGCGCACCCCCGCGGGGAACAGGCTCGGCAACCAGCCACCCAGCGGGCCGTATGCGAACCCCATCACGAACAGCGCGCCCGACAGCCACAGCCACACCGTGAACAGCGATCCCGAACCCAGCATCGGCCCCATCAGCGCACCGACGCCGATGCATCCGGCAAACCCGATCGCCAGCATCCGCGCGGCGGAATGGCGGTCCGCCAGCACGCTCGCGACGATCACGCCACCCGCGAGGAACCAGATCGCGACCAGTTCGACCGCCAGGAACGCCTCGCGTGAATAGCCCAGCGTCTTGGTGCCGTAGCCGAGCGCGAACGCGGTCGCGAGGTAGAACAGCGCGAAGCACGCGATGACCCCGAACGTCCCCGCCAGCGTCGCGCGCAGATGCTGCGTCAGCAACGTCGCGATCGGCACCTTGGGCAGCGCTTCGGTCGCTTCGGCCTCCAGGAAGGCGGGCGTTTCGGTCAGCTTCAGCCGCACCCACAGCCCCAGCCCGACGAGGATCGCGCTCAACAGAAACGGGATGCGCCAGCCCCATGCGACGAACTGCGCTTCGTCGAGCACGAGGCCGATGACCAGGAACAGCCCGTTCGCCGCGAGAAAGCCGACCGGCGCCCCGAGCGGCGGAAACATCCCCCACGTGTTCTTGCGGTGCGGCGGCGCGTTCTCGACTGCGAGCAACGCCGCCCCGCCCCATTCGCCCCCGAGGCCGAGCCCCTGCCCCAGCCGCATCAGGCACAGCAACGCCGGCGCGATCCAGCCGACCTGCGCATAGGTCGGCAGGAAGGCGATCCCGACGGTCGATCCGCCCATCAGCAGCAGCGACGCGACCAGCGTCGACTTGCGCCCGACCCGGTCGCCGAAATGCCCGAACACGATCGCCCCCACCGGGCGTGCGACGAAGGCGAGCCCGAACGTCGCATAGCTCAGCAGCAACTGCGCGGAGTCCGACTGCCCGGCAAAGAACAACGGCCCGAACACGAGCGCGGCGGCGGTCGCATAGATGTAGAAATCGTAGAACTCGACCGCGGTGCCGACCAGGCTGGCGGCGAGGATGCGGCGGTTGGAGGCTAAGGTCGTCATCTGCACGGCATCGCCGCACCGACGATTGCGGTCAACCGATTGCCGCCCCCAATCCTCCCCCGCCAGGGGGAGGTGGCGCCGCAGGCGTCGGAGGGGGAGGATACGGAACAGGCGTTTCGCGGACCTCCCCCTCCGTCTGGCAAGTGCCAGCCACCTCCCCCTGGCGGGGGAGGATCAGATCGGGAGGACGATCCGCGCGACCAGGCCCGGCGCGTTGTCCGCCAGCTCGAAATGCCCGTCATGCAGCCGCGCGACCGCTTCGATCAGCGCCATGCCGAGGCCCGCACCAGGGGTGGAGCGCGCGCTGTCGAGGCGGCCGAATCGTTTCAGCGCCTGCGCACGGTCGGCGGTGGCGATGCCGGGGCCGCGGTCCTCGACCTGGATCGCGACGCCGTCGGTGCGGTGGACGATCCGCAGCGTGACTTCGCCACCGCTGGCGCCGTGGCGTAGCGCATTGTCGATCAGGTTGGTGATCGCCTGGCTGATAAGCTCACGGTGGAGCTTCATCGGCGGCGGGCGATCGTCGATCGCGATCGTGAAGACGAGCCCGGCATCCTCGGCGACGGGGGCGTAGAGTTCGCCAATTTCCTCAAGTAGATTGGCCGGCGAAACCTCGATGAAGCGATCGCGCGAGACCGAGCCCGAGCGGCTGATCTCGATCACCATCGTCAGCATCCGCATGACGAGATCGGTCTCGACGAGCAGTCCGCCCAGCGCGGCCTCGCGCGCGTCCGGGTCGGAGATGAGCACCGCCTGCTCGGTCTTGGTGCGCAAGCGGGCCAAAGGCGAACGCAGGTCGTGCGCCAGGCTGTCGGTGACGATCCGCAGTTCCGCCATCACGCCTTCGAGCTTGCCGAGCATGACGTTGAGCCGTGCGGCAAGGCGGTCGAAAGCGTCACCCCCGCCAGCCACCATATCGACGCGCCGGGAGAGGTCGCCCTCGCCCGCCGCCTCGATCGCCTTGGCGATGCCGTCGAGGCGGCGCCCGACATAGCGGGTCAGCACGAGCCCGCCGAACACGCCGAGCGCTAGCGAGAGGAAGACCGCGACCGCGAGCGCGCGCTCGATCGCGCGTTCTTCCGCCGCGATCAGGTCGAGGTTGCGACCAGTGAGGAGCCAGTAATCGCCGAGCGGGTGCAGCGCATAGCCCGTCTCGCGCGCGGACCAGAGTTCGTCCGAACCAAGCCGCGCAATCCGGAACTGCGTGACGCGCAGCGGTACGGCGAGTCGCGCGGGCGAGATGCCGACGACCGCGCGGCCCTTGGGATCGATCACCGCGAGCACCAGCGAGACGTCGCCGGGCACCACCGCGCTATCGATCGCCTGCCGAACCGCGGGGAGGCCGCCATTGCGCCACACCGCACGCAAGGCTTCGGATTGTTCGGTCGTCTCTCGCCGGATCGCGTAGATCGCGTCGGCGCTGGTGGTCTTCCAGACGAAGCCGACCAGCGCGAGGTTGGACACCAGCGCGAGCGAGATCGAGAGCAGCGCGATCCGCGCCGTGACCGAAAGGCGAATCACGCCGCCAAATCAGTTCTCAACGGCGAGACGATATCCGGCACCGCGGACGGTGTGGAGGATCGGCGTCGGGAACCCGTCCTCGAGCTTGCGACGGAGGCGGCCGATATGCACGTCGACGACGTTCGAGCCCGGGTCGAAATGATAGTTCCAGATCTTCTCGAGCATCATCGTCCGCGTGACGACCTGCCCTGCATGACGCGCTAGAAATTCGAGCAGGTTGAATTCGCGCGCGCCGAGCGGAATCGAGCGACCGGCGCGCGAGACGGCGCGGGCGAGCAGGTCGATTTCGAGATCGCCGACCGACAGCTTGGTCTTTTGCGGCTCGGTTGCGGCGCGGTCCGAGCGGCGGACGAGCGCCTCGATTCGCGCGGAGAGTTCGGCGAACGAGAAGGGCTTGCACAGATAATCGTCGGCGCCGGCTTTCAGCCCATCGACGCGGTCGTCGACCGCGGCGAGTGCGGAAAGAATCAGGACCGGGGTGGCGATGCCGGCGGCGCGGATCGCGCTGACCATCGACAAGCCGTCGAGCCCGGGCAGCATCCGATCGGCGATGATGAGATCGAAGATGCCTTCGCTGGCGAGGAACAGGCCGTCACGGCCGTCGGCGCATGCTTCGATCGCGTGACCGGCTTCGGCCAGGCCCTTGGCAAGATAGGCGGACGTCGAGGCGTCGTCTTCGACGATTAAAATCTTGCGGCTCAACGCGCTATCACCTTCCCTGCCACCGAAATCGGTCACTATCTCCTGTCCTCATAAACGGAAAGGCCGGCGGAAAGAAGTCTTCCCGCCGGCCCCCACGGTACCCCCGGGAGTGACGGGCACCGATCTCTGGAAAGTCGCGCGGCCGTTGCTGACCACGGGGTCTTTCTAGGATCTGGCAGGGGTCAGCGCGATGACCGACGGGTGACAATTGCGTCATGTTGGTGTGGGTTTCGTGATGAGCGCAACGGAGAGCGGAAGCCAAGCTTGCGCACGGGACTCACGCATCTTCCAGGGCAATGTGGAGATACCCATACACACCCTCCTCCGTCATCCCGGCGAACGCCGGGACCCATGGTTGCGGAGCAGGTGGTGATTGTACGCCCTCGCCTGGTCCGCCGCGTCCGTGGCTCCCGGCGTTCGCCGGGATGACGGAGGGGGGGGACGCTAGCAGGCGGAGGCGTTAACCCGAC
This sequence comes from Sphingomonas sp. BK036, assembly GCF_004216825.1. NCBI lineage: Bacteria > Pseudomonadati > Pseudomonadota > Alphaproteobacteria > Sphingomonadales > Sphingomonadaceae > Sphingomonas > Sphingomonas sp. BK036. The sequence continues at coordinate 354,219 of NZ_SGXR01000003.1, forward strand.
CGGCAGGCGTCAGGTCGATTTAGATCGCCGACCCAGACGTCTTGCTCCCCCACGAAGGCCGGACCCCAGTCTGCGCCCCCGCCTTCGCGGGGAAACAGATCACTTGCGGTCGAGAATTCCCGCGATCGCCGCACCGACATGCGCGATATCGGCCATGCCATCCACACGGTGGACCAGCCCCCGCGCGTCATAGATCGGCAGGATCGGCGCCGTCTTCGCGCGATATTCCGACATGCGGTTGTGGACGGTCTCCGCATTGTCGTCGGGACGACGCTTGAACTCGGTCGAAGCGCACACGTCGCACACGCCCGCAACGGCCGGCTTCTTGTACCGATCGTGATAGCCCGCGCCGCACTTGGCGCACGTGTAGCGGCCCACGACGCGGTCGATCAACGCAGCCTCGTCGACGCCCAGCTCGATCACGTAATCGAGCGTGCGGCCACGATCGGCGAGCAGGCCGTCGAGCGCCTCGGCCTGCGCCGCAGTCCGTGGATAGCCGTCGAAGATGACGCCGTTCGCGGTATCCGGCTGGTCGAGCCGCTCACCGATGATGCCCGACACGATCTCGTCCGAAACGAGACCGCCCGATTCCATCACCGACTTCGCCTGAAGACCGACCGGGGTTCCGGCGGCGACCGCTGCACGCAGCATGTCGCCGGTCGAAAGTTGCACCATGCCGCGCTCGCTGACGAGCGTGGCGGCCTGGGTGCCCTTGCCCGCGCCAGGCGGTCCAAGAAGGATGATATTCACGAAACGCACTCCCCTCGTTCGTGCAGGAATTAAACCGGGTTAGCCCCGCAACTTAACGAAGTCGATTGCCCTTGAGCTTCGCCTTCTTGATCAGGTCGCCATACTGGTGGGCCAGCAGATGCGACTGGATCTGCGTCACCGTGTCCATCGTCACGTTGACGACGATCAGCAGGCTGGTGCCGCCAAGGTAGAACGGGATCTGCAACGCGGTCACCAGATATTCGGGCAACAGGCAGATGATCGTCAGATACGCCGCACCGATGACGGTGATGCGAGTCAGCACGTAATCGAAGTAATTCTCAGTGTTCTTGCCCGGGCGGATGCCGGGGATGAACCCGCCATTGCGCTTCAGATTGTCGGCGGTTTCCTCGGGGTTGAAGACGACCGCGGTGTAGAAGAACGAGAAGAAGATGATGCCGGCGCCGTACAGCAGCATGTACACAGGGCTGCCGTGCTGCAGATACTGGTTGAGGGTGATGATGAAATCGCCCCACTTCGATTCACCCGCGACGCGCTGGCCCGCGAACTGCGAGATCGTCAGCGGCATTAGCAGCAGCGATGACGCAAAGATCGGCGGGATGACGCCTGCCGTGTTTATCTTAAGCGGCAGATGGCTGCGATCGGCCTGCATGCCGCGCTGAGTCTGGCGCTTGGGATACTGGATCAGGATGCGGCGCTGTGCGCGCTCCATGAAGCAGATGAAGAGGATCAGCACGACCACCGCGACGACGATGCCGATCAACTTGATCGGATCGAGCGAACCCGAACGGCCGCCCTCGAGCAGGTTGACGAGCGTGACGGGCAGATGCGCGACGATGCCCGCCATGATGATCAGCGAGACGCCGTTGCCGATGCCGCGGCTGGTGATCTGCTCGCCGAGCCACATCAGGAACATCGTACCGCCGATCAGCGAGATGACGGCCGCGACGCGGAACATCATGCCGGGCTCGATGACCGCCTGGATGCCCTGTGCCGCGCCGAGCGTCTCAAGGCCGACGGCGATGAAATAGCCCTGCACCGCGGTCAGGCCGACGGTGCCGTAGCGCGTGTACTGGTTGAGGCGCTTGCGGCCCGATTCGCCGTCCTTCTTGATGGCGGCGAGCGTCGGCGACAGCGAGGTCGCGAGCTGCACCACGATCGAGGCGGTGATGTAGGGCATCACGCCGAGCGCGATCAGCGACATGCGGCTGAGCGAACCACCCGAGAAGGTGTTGAAGAAATCGAGCACGCCACCCTGCGTCTGCTGCGAGAGCAGGCCGAGCGCGGTCGGGTCGACACCCGGCAGCGGCACGTAGCTGAGCAGGCGGAAAATGATCAGCGCACCGATCGTGAACCACAACCGCTTCTTGAGGTCGGTCGCCTTCGCGAATTTCGAAAGGCTGATGCTTTGCGCCATCTGGTCGGCTGCGGATGCCATGCGTGTGATCGTCCTGGAAACAAAGAAGGCGGGATGCGTTATGACCGCCCCCGCCGCTCATATAGGCGCAGGAGCGCGCTTGTCTAATGGAGACGTGGTTATCGGAGCCCAACAAGATCCCGGTCGCCACCTATCCCGTTCGTCCTGAGCGAAGTCAAAGGACATCGCCGAGAAGGAAGCACCCTTCGACTTCGCTCAGGGCGAACGGAAGACGAAGGGGGTCGAGCTACGAAAAAGGGAGGAAGCGCACTTGGCGCCCCCTCCCCTTTCAAAGTCAGGCCTTGAACGACGCCTTGTGCGCCGCACGCTCCTTGTACTTCACGCCCTTCTTGGCGGCAGCCTTCTCGGCCGCGGGGACGAAGTGGATCACCTCGACCTTGCCGCCGATCTTCTCGACCGCTTCGATCGCGCCCTTCGACGCGCCGTCGACGGTGAACGAGAGGACCGTGGTCAGCTCGCCCTTGGCGAGGAGGCGGACGCCGTCCTTGCCGCCGCGTGCCAGGCCAGCGGCCTTCAGCGCGTTGTGGTCGAGCGTGGCGTTCGCCTCAATCTTGCCGGCATCGACCGCAAGCTGGATCGCGCCGAGGTTCACCTCTGCGAAGTCCTTGCGGAAGATGTTGTTGAAGCCGCGCTTAGGCAGACGCATGTGGAGCGGCATCTGCCCGCCCTCGAAGCCGGCGATGGACACGCCCTCGCGGCTCTTCTGGCCCTTCTGGCCGCGGCCGCCGGTCTTGCCCTTGCCCGAGCCGATGCCGCGTCCGACGCGCATCTTGGACTTACGGGCACCTTCGTTATCGCGGAGTTCGTTGAGCTTCATGGTAATGCACTCGCTTTCGCTTGTTACGCGCTGTGGAAACGGATTCTGGAATAAGAAAGGGGGCCGTTAGCCCCCTTTCCCGTATTTGTCACGTGGGTCGTGAAGACTCAGCCTTCGACCGACACCATGTGCTGCACCTTGCGGATCATACCGCGGACCTCGGGGCTGTCTTCCAGCTCGCGGGTCTTGTGCATCTTGTTGAGGCCGAGACCGACCAGCGTTGCGCGCTGGTCCTTCTCGCGGCGGATCGGCGAACCGGTCTGCGTGATCTTGATGGTAGCCATGATCGCTTACTCCGTGATCGCAGCTGCGTCTGCCTCGGGGGTCTTCGACCCACCGTGGCCGAGCAGGTCGGCGATCTTCTTGCCGCGACGCTGTGCGACGGCCTTGGGCGAGGTCTGCTCGCCAAGGGCTTCGAACGTTGCGCGGATCATGTTGTAGGGGTTCGACGTGCCGACCGACTTGGTCACGACGTCTGCAACGCCCAGCGACTCGAAGACGGCGCGCATCGGGCCACCGGCGATGATGCCCGTACCCTGAGGCGCCGACCGCAGCGTGACCTTGCCGGCACCGAAGTGACCGTTGCCGTCATGATGCAGCGTGCGACCGTCCTTGAGCGGAACGCGAACCATCTTCTTCTTTGCAGCAGCCGTCGCCTTCGAGATGGCTTCCGGCACTTCGCGCGCCTTGCCATGACCGAAGCCTGCACGGCCCTTGCCGTCGCCGACGACGACGAGTGCTGCAAAGCCGAAGCGCTTGCCGCCCTTGACCGTCTTCGAGACGCGGTTGATGTGCACCAGCTTCTCGATCAGCTCTTCGCCGCCATCGTCCGAACCCGGACGACCGCCACGATTGTCACGACCACCGCGACCGCCGTCACGACCGCCGCGGTTGCCACCCGGGCCACCGCTGCGACCGCCACCGGGGCCACCACGACCACCGCCGCCGCCGCCGGGACGACCACGGCCACCGCCGTTGTTGCCCTGGTACCCGGTGCTCTGCGGCACGTTCTGAGCCGTGACGTCCTGTGCGGTCGTCTCGGGTGCGATTACCGCTGGCGTGTTGTTTTCGTCAGCCATGTCTTAGAACTCCAATCCGGCTTCGCGCGCGGCATCGGCAAGAGCCTTCACGCGACCGTGGTAGAGGAAGCCGCCGCGATCGAACACGACCTGAGTCACGCCCGCTGCCTTGGCAGCCTCGGCGACGCGCTTGCCGACCGAGGTCGCCGCGTCGATGTTGGCGCCGGACGTGCCGCGCACGTCCTTCTCCAGCGTCGAGGCCGAAGCGACCGTCGTGCCAGCGGCATCGTCGATCACCTGGGCATAGATGTGCTTGCCCGAGCGATGCACCGACAACCGCGGACGGGTGCCTGCACGTGCGCGGAGCGCGGTACGATTGCGGCGACGCCGCTTTGCGAAAAGAGAGAGACCCTTGGTCATTACTTCTTCTTCCCTTCCTTACGGAAGATGAACTCGCCGTCGTACTTGATACCCTTGCCCTTGTAAGGCTCGGGCTTGCGCCACTGACGGATTTCGGCGGCCAGCTGGCCGACCTTCTGCTTGTCGGAACCCGAGATCTCGACCGTGGTGTTGTCCGGGGTCTTCACCTCGATGCCTTCCGGCACGTCGATGTTCACGTCATGGCTGTAGCCGAGCTGCAGCTTGAGGTTACGACCCTGGGCAGCGGCACGGTAGCCGACGCCGGTGATCAGCAGCTTCTTGGTGAAGCCTTCCGACACGCCCGTGACGAGGTTCTGCACCATCGTACGCTGCATGCCCCAGAACGCGCGCGCGCGCTTGGTATCGTTGGCCGGCTGCACCGAGATGCCGCCGTCTTCGATCGTGTAGCTGATCTCTTCGCGCAGCGGCATCGTGAGCGTGCCCTTGGGGCCCTTCACGGTCAGCTGCTTGTTCGCGATGGTCGGCGTGATGCCGGCCGGTACCGAAACCGGCTTCTTACCAATACGGCTCATCAGAACACCTCCGCGAGGACTTCGCCGCCGACGTTCTGCTCGCGTGCTTCGGAATCCGAAAGCACGCCGCGGGGCGTCGAGACGATGGTGATGCCGAGGCCGTTACGGACGCGAGGGAGTTCCTGCGAGCCGGAATAGACGCGACGGCCGGGCTTCGAGACGCGCGCGACATGCTTGATCGCAGGCTGGCCCTCGAAATACTTCAGCTCGATGCGAAGGCCGGCCGCGGGGCCCATCTGCTCTTCGCTATAGCCACGGATATAGCCTTCGCGCTGCAGAACGTCGAGCACGCGGACGCGCAGCTTCGACGCCGGAGTCAGGACGGAGTCCTTCTTCGCGCGCTGGCCATTACGGATACGGGTGAGCAAATCACCCAGGGGATCGGTCACTGCCATGATTAGTCCTTACCAGCTCGACTTCGTGACGCCGGGGATCAGGCCCTTGTTGGCCAGATCGCGCAGCTGAATACGGCAGAGCCGGAACTTGCGGTAATAAGCGCGCGGGCGACCGGTCAGCTCGCACCGGTTACGGATGCGGGTCGGGTTCGCGTTGCGCGGCAGTGCCGCCATCTTGAGGCGAGCGATCAGACGCTCACCATCGTCGAGCGTCTTGTCCGCTGCGATTGCCTTCAGTGCCGCGTACTTCGGGGCATACTGCTTGACCATGCGCTTGCGGCGCTCGTTCTTGTTGACTGAACTCAGTTTCGCCATCGACTTAAGTTCTTTCTTTCCTGAAGCGCCGCCCGTGACACGAGGTCAGGGGCGGCGGTTGGTAGTTAAGCTGCCTTCTTCTCGTCGGCAGCGTCGTCTTCGATCGGGAACGGGAAACCGAACAGACGCAGAAGCTCGCGAGCCTCGTCGTCGGTCTTTGCGGTCGTCGTCACGATCACATCCATGCCGCGGACCTTGTCGACCCGGTCATAGCTGATTTCTGGGAACACGATCTGCTCCTTGATACCGCAGGCATAGTTGCCACGGCCATCGAAGCTCTTCGGGTTGAGCCCGCGGAAATCGCGGACGCGGGGAAGAGCGATCGTGATGAAACGGTCGAGAAACTCGTACATGCGCTCACGGCGAAGGGTAACCTTCACGCCGATTGGCATGCCCTCGCGCAGCTTGAACTGCGCGATCGACTTCTTGGCCTTCGTCACGACAGGCTTTTGGCCGGCGATCAGCTCCATTTCGGAAGCAGCCTGGTCGACCTTCTTCTTGTCCTGCGTGGCCTCGCCGACGCCCATGTTCAGAACGATCTTGTCGATCCGCGGGATCTCCATGACGTTCTTGTAGCCGAACTTGTCGACCATCGCCTTGATGATCGTCTCGTCGTACATCTTCCGCATGCGCGGCGTGTAGGCGACCTCGGTGCCGGTGTTCTCAGCGCCAGTGTTCTGATCAACCATTGATCTTCTCCCCGGTCTTGACGGCCACGCGGACCTTCTTGCCGTCCTGCTCCTCGAAGCGGACGCGGGTCGGCTTGCCGTCGACGGTCACGTGCGCGACCTTCGAAACGTGCATCGGTGCTTCCTTGCGGATCAGGCCACCCTGCGGGTCACCCTGAGTCGGCTTGGTGTGGCGCACGGCGATGTTGACGCCCGAGACGACGACCTTGTCGGCCTTCGGCATCGACATGGTGACTTCGCCGGTCTTGCCCTTGTCCTTACCGGACAGGACGATGACCTTGTCGCCCTTCTTGATACGCTGGCTAGCCATTACAGCACCTCCGGCGCGAGACTGATGATCTTCATGTGCTTCTTGCCGCGCAGCTCGCGAACGACTGGGCCGAAGATACGGGTGCCGATCGGCTCCTCGTTCTTGTTGACCAGCACCGCGGCGTTGCCGTCGAAGCGGATGACCGTACCGTCTGCACGGCGGATATCCTTGGCGGTACGCACGATCACCGCGCGGTGAACGTCGCCCTTCTTCACACGGCCCCGTGGCTGCGCTTCCTTGATGCTGACGACGATGATGTCGCCAACGCCTGCAACACGACGCTTGGAACCCCCAAGCACCTTGATGCACTGCACCCGCTTCGCGCCGCTGTTGTCAGCGACGTCGAGATTGGACTGCATCTGGATCATGGATCCGTATCCCTTCTCTCTTTGGGGTCGATACCGACCGAACCCCGCCTAAAAAATCACCCCGCCGCGGCAGAACCGCAACGGGGAGGAGCGGCCGCTTAGCCGTTCCCGTTTACGAAAACAAGAGCGCAGGGAGTTGCCCCCCTGCCCTCATGTTTGATTCAGCCCTCGGCCGAAGCCCGTTCCGGCGTCGCGTGGGTGTTGACCCGCTCGATCACCTTCCAGGTCTTCAGCTTGGAGATCGGTGCGGTCTCTTCGATCCGCACGGTCTCGCCCTGCTTGAACTCGTTGCTCTCGTCATGAGCATGATACTTCTTCGAGCGACGGATGATCTTCCCGTAGAGCGGGTGCTTCACCTTACGCTCGACGTTCACGACCACCGTCTTGTCGCCCTTGTCGGACACGACCAGACCGGTCAGCACGCGCTTCGGCATGATGTGTTCCTTACTTCGCGGCTTCAGCGCTGGTGCGCTGAGCCTGCAGGGTCTTGATGCGAGCGATGTCGCGGCGGACCTCACGAACGCGGCTCGGCTTTTCGAGCTGGTTCGTGGCGGCCTGGAAGCGCAGGTTGAACTGCTCGCGCTTCAGTTCGCCGAGCGACTCCGACAGCTGGTCGTCGCTCTTGGTCTTCATGTCGTCGATACGAGCCATGATCTTACTCGCCTCCCAGATGCGAGGTGTCGCCCAGGCGGGCAACGACCTTTACCTTGATCGGCAGCTTCATGGCCGCCCGCTCGAACGCCTCGGCGGCGATCTTGCCGTCGACGCCGTCGAGCTCGAACAGGATCCGACCCGGCTTGACGCGAGCGGCCCAATATTCCGGCGCGCCCTTGCCCTTACCCATGCGGACTTCGGCTGGCTTTCCCGAGACCGGAAGGTCTGGGAAAATGCGGATCCACAAACGCCCCTGGCGCTTCATGTGACGCGTGATCGCGCGGCGAGCCGCCTCGATCTGACGTGCGGTGATCCGGTCGGGCTCCATGGCCTTCAGGCCGTAAGAGCCGAAATTGAGCGAGAAGCCACTCTTGGCATCGCCCGAAATCTTGCCCTTGAAGGCCTTCCGGAACTTGGTCTTTTTTGGTTGCAGCATGTCTGTTCCTGCCCCTTAGCGACGATCGTCGCGCTGCGGCCGCACGCCGGAGGTCTGAGCCTCCATCATGATGCGGTCGTACGACGTCGGATCGTTGCCGAGAATCTCGCCCTTGAAGACCCAGACCTTCACGCCGCAAACGCCGTAAGACGTGTGCGCCGTAGCCTCGGCATAATCGATGTTCGCGCGCAGCGTGTGCAACGGAACCCGACCCTCACGATAGCTCTCCGACCGTGCGATCTCGGCGCCGCCAAGACGGCCGCCGCAGTTCACGCGGATGCCTTCGGCACCGAGACGCATCGCCGACTGAACCGCACGCTTCATGGCGCGACGGAAAGCGATACGACGCTCGAGCTGATCGGCGATGCCCTGCGCGACGAGACGCGCATCGACTTCCGGCTTGCGGATCTCGACGATGTTCAGCGACACGGTCGACGACGTCATCTTGCCGATCGTCGAACGCAGCTTCTCGATGTCCGCACCCTTCTTGCCGATGATCACGCCGGGGCGTGCAGCGAAGATGGAGATGCGGGCCAGCTTGGCCGGACGCTCGATGACCACCTTGGAGATCGCGGCCTGCGGCAGCGTCTTCATGATGAATGCGCGGATCTTGAGATCCTCGAGCAGGAGCCGACCATAGTCGGCGCCTTCGGCGTACCAGCGGCTATCCCAGGTACGGTTGATCTGCAGACGCAGACCGATGGGGTTGCTCTTCTGACCCATTATGCTTCTTCCTGCTCGCGCACGACGATGCGCAGACGGCTGAATGGCTTGAGGATGCGGGTCGACTTGCCGCGGCCGCGGGTAGCGAAGCGCTTCATCGTGATCGACTTGCCAACCGATGCCTCGGCGACGACCAGCGAGTCGACGTCGAGGTTGTGGTTGTTCTCTGCATTGGCGATGGCCGAGGCCAGCACCTTGCGGGCTTCGATCGCCATGCCCTTGGTCGAGAAGGCGAGGATGTTCATCGCATCGCCGACCTTCTTGCCACGGATGAGCGCAGCGACGAGGCCGAGCTTCTGAGCGGAACCGCGGATCTGCGTACCGACCGAAAGCGCCTCGTTGTCCGCGACCTTGCGCGGGCTGACTTGCTTAGACATCAGCGCTTGCCCTTCTTGTCGGCGGAGTGGCCGGGGAAGTAGCGCGTGGGCGCGAACTCACCGAGCTTCATCCCGACCATGTCCTCGTTGACCGAGACCGGCACGAACTTGCGGCCGTTATACACGTTGAACGTGAGGCCCACGAACGACGGCAGGATCGTCGAGCGACGCGACCAGGTCTTGATCGGCGAACGCGCGTTGGTGTCCTGGGCGGTTTCTGCCTTCTTGAGCAGATGAAGGTCCACGAAGGGGCCCTTCCAGACTGAACGAGCCATGTTAGCCCTTCCTCTTCGTCGAATGACGCGACCGGATGATCATCTTGTCGGTCGATTTGTTGTGACGCGTACGCGCACCCTTCGTCGGCTTGCCCCAAGGCGTAACCGGATGACGGCCACCCGAGGTACGGCCTTCACCACCGCCGTGCGGATGGTCGACCGGGTTCTTGGCGACGCCGCGCGTCAGCGGACGGATACCCATCCAGCGCGAACGACCGGCCTTACCCAGGTTTTGGTTCTGGTTGTCGGGGTTCGAGACCGCGCCAACCGTCGCCATGCAATCGCTGCGGATGTAGCGCTGCTCGCCCGAGTTCAGGCGGACCATCACCATGCCCTTGTCGCGACCGACGACCTGCACATACGTGCCGGCCGAACGGGCGATCTGGCCACCCTTCATCGGCTTCATCTCCACATTGTGGACGATGGTGCCGACCGGCATCTGACCGAGTTCCATGGCATTGCCTGGCTTCACGTCGGTCTTCTTGGCCGCGATCACCTTGTCGCCGATCGCCAGACGCTGCGGCGCCAGGATATAGGCGAGCTCTTCGTCCGGGTACTTGACCAGGGCGATGAACGCGGTGCGGTTGGGATCATACTCGATCCGCTCGACGGTGCCTTCGACGTCCCACTTGCGACGCTTGAAGTCGATGTAGCGGTACTTCTGCTTGTGACCGCCGGCGATGCCGCGCGAGGTCACATGGCCCTTGTTGTTACGACCGCCGGTCTTGTGCTTACCTTCGGTCAGCGCCTTGACGGGGCGACCCTTCCAGAGCGACGACTTGTCGACCAGAATGAGACCGCGGCGTGCCGGCGATGTCGGATTATAATGCTTGAGTGCCATGGCCTCAGATCCCCGTCGTCACGTCGATGGACTGACCGTCCTTCAACGTCACGATTGCCTTTTTCATGTCCGAGCGCGAGTAGTTCGTGCCCTTCCACTTCTTGGTCTTGCCCTTCTGGACGAGCGTGTTCACGCCGACGACGTTCACGTCGAACAGCGCCTCGACGGCCGCCTTGATCTCGGGCTTCGTGGCGTCGTTGGACACCTTAAACACCACCGCGTTGTGCTCCGACAGAGTCGTCGTCTTCTCGGTGATGTGCGGGGCCAGGATAACGTCGTAATGACGATTATCGATGCCCGCCTTCTGCTTCTTAGCCATGGAAGCGCGCCTCCAGCTTTTCGACAGCGGCGCGCGTCAGCACCAGCGTGTCATGCTTCAGGATGTCGTAAACGTTGGCGCCGGCTGCCGGCATCACGTTCACTTCGTACAGGTTGCCCGCAGCGAATGCGAAGCTGGTGTCGACCATGTCGCCGTCGATGACGAGCGCACGCTTGCCGAAGCCGAGCTTGGCGAGATCGCCGAGCAGCGTCTTGGTCTTGCCACCCTCGACAGCCAGGCTGTCCATGATGACCAGCGAACCCGCCTTGGCGTGGCTGCTGAGCGCCATCCGCAGACCGAGCGCGCGAACCTTCTTGTTCAGCGACGGGTTGAAGTCACGGACGCGGGCGCCGTGTGCCTTACCACCACCGATGAACACAGGTGCGCGACGATCGCCGTGACGAGCCGTACCGCCGCCCTTCTGGCGACCGAACTTCTTGCCGGTGCGCGCAACGTCTGCGCGCTCACGGGTGCCGCGAGCCGTCTCGCGACGCTTCTCGAGCTGCCAGGTGACGACACGGTGCAGGATGTCGGCGCGCGGATCGAGGCCGAAGACCTCGTCGTTGAGCTCGATGTCCGCAGCGTCGGTACCGGCGAAAGATGAAACCTTGATCTTCACGCTCAGCCCTCCTGGCCGTCGGCCGCAGGTGCGTCGGTCGTTTCGGCCGGCGTGTCTGCTGCAGTGTTGCTGTTGGTGGTCTTGAGACCGGCGGGGAACGGTGCGTCGGCGTGGCGCGCGACCTTCACCGAGTCCTTGACGAAGAGCCAGCCACCCTTGGAGCCAGGAACCGAACCCTTGACGAACAGGAGACCACGCTCGACGTCCGTCGATACGATCTCGAGGTTCTGCTGGGTGCGATACTTGTCGCCCATGTGGCCGGCCATCTTCTTGTTCTTGAAGACCTTGCCCGGATCCTGGCGCTGACCGGTCGAACCGAGCGAACGGTGCGAGACCGACACGCCGTGGGTTGCCCGCAGACCGCCGAAGCCCCAACGCTTCATGCCGCCCTGGAAGCCCTTACCCTGGGTCTTGCCCTGGATATCGACGATCTGGCCTGCGACGTAATGGTCGGCCGAGATCTCGGCGCCAACGTCGAGCAGGCCGTCCGCGTTCACACGGAACTCATGGACGACAGCCTTGGGCTCCACTTCGGCCTTGCCGAAATGGCCGCGCTGCGGCTTTGCGACATTCTTCGACTTGGCAACACCTGCACCAAGCTGGACGGCGGTGTAGCCGTCACGATCCATTTCGCGAACAGAAACGACCTGATTGCCTTCGAGTGCCAGAACGGTGACCGGCACGTGCCGACCATCTTCCTGGAACAGGCGGGTCATCCCCATCTTCTTCGCGATCACGCCAGTACGCATGATCTTGTCCCTTCCTAGACAGAGGCCCCGTCGGACTATTCCTCGGGGGCTTGCGGACCATGTCCGGAGCAAGCTCCATGATGCATCCACCTGACCCCATTCCCGGCCAAAGCCCTGAATGGAGTCGGATCAACCCGGTAAATACGAAACGCCCCCGTCCCGGGCTGGTGCTCCTGCGAATGCGGGAGCGTGACGGGGGACGCTGCCCCGTCGGTTTGCACCGACGGCGGTATCCCAATGTCGAACGGCGCGGGACCGTTACCGGTCGACCGCGCCGCGCTCGCCCTTAGGCGAGCTTGATCTCGACGTCAACGCCAGCGGCGAGGTCCAGCTTCATCAGCGCATCGACCGTCTGCGGCGTCGGCTGGACGATATCCAGCATACGCTTGTACGTGCGCACCTCGAACTGCTCGCGCGACTTCTTGTCGATGTGCGGGCCGCGGTTCACGGTGAATTTTTCGATGCGCGTCGGAAGGGGAATCGGACCGCGGATGAGCGCGCCGGTGCGGCGTGCGGTGTCGGCGATGTCGCCAGTGGCCTGATCGAGCACACGGTGATCGAACGCCTTCAGACGAATGCGGATATTGCTGTCCATAGTCCCTACCGATGCGAAAGAGCGGGCCCGTTTCCGGGCTCTTGCTGGTTGATGTTTAAACCGAAGGCGGGCCATTACGGGAGAGTCGGGTGAAATGCAACCGGCGGTTGCTGGTTTTCGGAGACCGGGTGCAACATACGCGCACAGATAGTGCCCGCCCCTCCCCACCCCAATCAGATCAGACCAAGCTCAACGCGCGGTCATAATCCTGACCGGGGCCGAGGATGCGATGGACGAACACACGGCCTGGCAAGGCAGAGTACAGTATCCCGTACCCTTTCCATGATCGTCGGCGGATACCGTGCACTTCGTAACGAGGGACCAAGGGGTAGCCGAGAGGAATGTCAGCGAGTCGCAATGCGACCTCGCGCAGTTCGCCAACGAAAGAGACGGCACGGACCGGCTTGTCGCAAGCGATAAAGCCGGAGATTTGCTTGAGATCGTCCGCGGCACGCGACGACAGAACGACCTTCAAACGCGAGACGACCTTGCCAGCCCACCGATGTCGGCGCATGCAGCATCGCACGCCGTATCCAGGTCGACGCCCCCGCCCGCGTTCATCTCCGCAAGCGTATCGGATACCGACAGGTCTAACTCACGTAACCAGCGCTGTTCATTCTCGACGCCCCCCTGATCGCGACTGATCAGATCCCGAACATATTCGCTGGCGCTGGCGTATTGTCCACGATCGACCCGCGCCTGCACATAGTCGTGCACCGATTCGGGCAGGGATATCTTGATGGATGCCATGATGCTTTCTCCATCGACCTTATGCCACAACGCGCCAGCAGTCGGAAGGACGGCAGCGCTCGGGTGGGAAACAGACCCTGATTAGGTACTCCCAGCGCTTCCGCACGCTCACGAGCCTCTCAATCAGCACGGTTCGGTTCGCGTCGCCTAAGACTACGGAGGATGCTGGCAAGCTGGCGTAGCGGTTGGTACCGGCATGGTCTGACTATCCGCCCCGCTCCAAACACGAAAAAGCCCGGCCTCTCTCGCGAGAAGCCGGGCTCTTTTTGATCATCTCCCGAGGGAGAAGATGCTTACTTGTCGATCTGGCTCACGACGCCTGCACCGACGGTACGGCCGCCTTCGCGGATCGTGAAGCGCTGGCCCACGTCCATGGCGATCGGGGCGATCAGCTTGATGCCGAGCGACACGTTGTCGCCTGGCATGACCATCTCGGTGCCCTCAGGCAGCTCGACGGTGCCGGTCACGTCCGTCGTGCGGAAGTAGAACTGCGGGCGGTAGTTGGCGAAGAACGGCGTGTGACGGCCACCCTCTTCCTTCGACAGCACGTACACTTCCGAGTTGAAGTCGGTGTGCGGCTTGATCGTGCCCGGCTTGCAGAGCACCTGGCCACGCTCGACTTCGTCGCGTGCAACGCCGCGGATCAGCGCGCCGACGTTATCGCCAGCCTGGCCCTGGTCGAGCAGCTTGCGGAACATCTCGACGCCCGTGACCGTGGTCTTGCGAACGGTCGGGTGGATACCGACGATCTCGACTTCCTCGCCAACCTTGACGATGCCGGTCTCGACGCGGCCGGTGACAACCGTACCACGACCCGAGATCGAGAACACGTCCTCGATCGGCATCATGAACGGCTTATCGAGCGGACGCTCGGGCTGCGGGATGTAGTCATCGACAGCCTGCATCAGCTCGGTGACGGCGTCGGCGCCGAGCTTCTGGTTCGAACCCGACAGCGCGCAGGTTGCCGAACCCTTGATGACGGGGATGTCATCGCCCGGGAAGTCGTACGAGCTGAGCAGCTCGCGGATTTCCATCTCGACCAGCTCGAGGATTTCCTCGTCGTCGACCAGATCGACCTTGTTCATGAACACGACCATCGCAGGCACGCCGACCTGGCGTGCGAGCAGGATGTGCTCACGGGTCTGCGGCATAGGGCCATCGGTCGCCGAAACGACAAGGATCGCGCCGTCCATCTGAGCTGCGCCGGTGATCATGTTCTTCACATAATCGGCGTGGCCCGGGCAATCGACGTGCGCGTAGTGACGGTTGGCCGTCTCGTACTCGACGTGTGCGGTCGAGATCGTGATGCCGCGCTCGCGCTCCTCGGGAGCCTTGTCGATGTTGGCGAAGTCGACAGCGGTACCGCCGGTCGTCTCTGCCAGAACCTTCGTGATCGCAGCGGTGAGCGACGTCTTGCCATGATCGACGTGACCGATGGTGCCGATGTTGAGATGCGGCTTGTTCCGCTCAAATTTTGCCTTGGCCATTGTTTCCTACCTTCTGATTCGTATTCCGGTGCCACCCCGGGAACCGCGCGAACGCGGCCCAATAGCGGCTGTTAAAGCGTTGCGCCAGCCCCTGCCTTACGGAGAGGCCGACGCGGAAGTAAATTCCGCGTCGTCGGACTTCGGTCGTTGACCGAAGCCGGCCGGCCTTTCGGCGTCTCGGAGCCAGGTTGCCCTGGCTCCGTGCGCCTTAGGCCAGCTTCGCCTTCACTTCGTCGGCGACGTTCTGCGGCACTTCGTCGTAATGCGAGAACTGCATCGAGTACTGCGCACGGCCCTGCGTGAACGAGCGGAGCGAGTTCACGTAACCGAACATGTTGGCCAGCGGCACCATCGCCTCGACGGTCTGCGCGTTGCCGCGGCTGTCGGTGCCCTGGATCTGGCCACGACGGCTGTTCATGTCGCCGATGACGTCGCCCAGATAATCCTCCGGGGTGACAACCTCAACCTTCATGACCGGCTCGAGCAGCGTGATGCCCGACTTCTGTGCCACTTCGCGCATGGCGCCACGTGCACAGATTTCGAACGCCAGTGCCGACGAGTCGACGTCGTGATACGCGCCGTCATACAGCACGATCTCGAAATCGATGATCGGGAAGCCGACCAGCGAACCCGACGCAGCGGTTTCGCGGAAGCCCTTCTCGATCGCCGGCAGATATTCCTTCGGAATGTTGCCGCCCTTGATCTCGTCCTTGAACGTGATGCCCGAACCGCGCTCGCCCGGCGTGACCTTGACCTTCACGCGACCGAACTGGCCAGTACCGCCCGACTGCTTCTTGTGCGTGTAGTCCACGTCGACCGGCTTCTTCAGATACTCGCGATACGCGACCTGAGGAGCGCCGACATTGGCCTCGACCTTGAACTCACGCTTCATGCGATCGACCAGGATCTCGAGATGGAGCTCGCCCATGCCCTTGATGATGGTCTGGCCCGACTCGGGGTCCGACGACACGCGGAACGAGGGGTCCTCGCGTGCAAGACGATTGAGCGCGACGCCCATCTTCTCCTGATCGGCCTTGGTCTTCGGCTCCACCGACAGCTCGATCACGGGCTCGGGGAATTCCATCCGCTCGAGGATGATCGGCGCGTTCATCGCGCAGAGCGTGTCGCCCGTCGTGGTATCCTTGAGGCCTGCGAGCGCGACGATGTCGCCAGCAAAGGCTTCCTGGATGTCCTCACGGCTGTTCGCATGCATAAGCAGCATGCGGCCGACCTTTTCCTTCTTGTCCTTGACCGAGTTGGTGACCTGCGATGCGGTCTCCAGCTTGCCCGAATAGATGCGGGCGAAGGTCAGCGTGCCCACGAACGGATCGTTCATGATCTTGAACGCCAGTGCCGAGAACGGAACCTCGTCCGACGACGGACGCTCGTCCGGCGTCACGCCGTCGAGCTTCAGGCCCTGAATCGCGGGAACGTCGAGCGGCGAAGGCAGATAGTCGACCACGGCGTCGAGCAGGGGCTGGACGCCCTTGTTCTTGAACGCCGAACCGCAGACAACCGGCACGAACGCCATGCTGAGCGTACCCTTGCGGATCAGCTTCTTGAGGTCAGCGACGCTCGGCTCGTTACCCTCGAGATAGGCTTCCATCAGAGCATCGTCCTGCTCGACGGCCATCTCGATCAGCTCGCTGCGATACTTCGCAGCCTTCTCGGCCATGTCCTCGGGGATCTCGGCATATTCGAACTTCGCGCCCAGGCTCTCTTCAAGCCAGATGATCGCACGGTTCTCAACGAGGTCGACGAGGCCCTTGAAGCCGCCTTCCATGCCGATCGGCAGGTACAGGACCGCCGGACGCGCGCCGAGACGATCGATGATCGAGTTGACGCAGAAATAGAAGTCGGCGCCGGTGCGGTCGAGCTTGTTGACGAAGCACATGCGCGGCACGCCGTACTTGTCGGCCTGACGCCACACGGTCTCGGACTGCGGCTCGACGCCGGCAACACCGTCGAAGCACGCGACCGCGCCGTCGAGGACGCGCAGCGAACGCTCGACTTCGATCGTGAAATCGACGTGGCCCGGGGTGTCGATGATGTTGATAAGGTGCTCTTCGCCCTTACCTTCTTCGGCGCGCCACTTGCAGGTGGTTGCAGCCGACGTGATCGTGATCCCGCGCTCCTGCTCCTGCTCCATCCAATCCATCGTCGCGGTGCCTTCGTGCACTTCGCCGATCTTGTAGGACTTGCCGGTGTAATAGAGGATGCGCTCGGTCGTCGTCGTCTTGCCGGCGTCGATGTGCGCCATGATGCCGATGTTGCGGTAACGGTCGAGCGGATGGCTGCGGGCCATGATCGTGCTTCCTTAAGGATATGGGGAGCCGAACGTGCCGGCTCCCCAATATATAGGTGTTTGCGTTACGGGCGAAAGACCACCCGTGACACGGTTACCAATGCTAGGCTTCGAAGCCCGCTTTTACCAGCGGTAGTGCGAGAATGCACGGTTGGCTTCGGCCATCCGGTGCGTGTCTTCGCGCTTCTTGACCGCGTTGCCGCGGTTGTTGGCAGCATCCATCAGCTCGCCCGACAGCCGTGCGGCCATCGTGTTCTCGCTGCGCGAACGTGCCGCACCGATCAGCCAGCGGATCGCCAGCGCCTGTGCACGCTCGGGACGCACTTCGACAGGAACCTGGTAGGTTGCACCACCGACGCGACGCGAACGGACTTCGATGCCCGGCTTCACGTTGTTCAGCGCATCGTGGAAAACGCCGATCGGGTCGCGCTTGGCACGCTGCTCGACGGTTTCGAATGCACCGTACACGATCAGTTCTGCGACGGACTTCTTGCCGTCCAGCATGACGCTGTTCATGAACTTCGACAGAACCTCATCCCCGAACTTGGGATCAGGCAGGATGACCCGCTTTTCGGGACGACGACGACGTGCCATTTTATATTCCTTCTAAACTTCAGCCTTAGTGATCGAATCATACCAGTGCCGACTTGCGTCGGTTGGCATCGACCGGCTTACTTCGGACGCTTGGCGCCGTACTTGGAACGCGACTGACGCCGGTCCTTCACACCCTGTGTATCGAGCACGCCGCGCAGGACGTGATAGCGAACACCGGGAAGATCGCGGACACGACCGCCACGGATCAGGACAACCGAATGCTCCTGAAGATTGTGGCCCTCGCCCGGGATGTAGCTGATGACTTCGCGCTGGTTGGTCAGGCGAACCTTGGCCACCTTGCGCAGAGCCGAGTTCGGCTTCTTCGGGGTCGTCGTGTAGACGCGCGTGCAAACGCCACGCTTCTGCGGATTTGCTTCCATCGCAGGGACCTTCGACTTGGCCTTCTGCGGATCGCGGCCCTTGCGGACCAGCTGGTTGATCGTCGGCATTGAAGCCTTCACCTTTCAAGTGGTTACTTTGCTGGAGCCATTGAGGCGCCTGAGAATACAAAAAGGACCCTAGGAAGCGAAACCGCTCCTCAGGCCCTGGAATGCATCCAGCAATGTTCAAGCATGCCCGGCGGGAAAGACTCCCGAAGAACAGGGCGCGCCTATATGCCAGGACGCGGCTCGGGTCAACGGGCCGGAATCGGTTTGCGGCGCCCCCCCGTTAGCGCGGTCGCGGGCCGATCGCCGCCAGCAACGCCCTCTCGAATCGAGCGGGATCCTCTACCTGCGGCGAATGACCCAGCCCGTCGAGCATGACGAGCGTCGCATTCGGCATCTGCTTTACCGCCCGCGGCGCGACCATCGGAACCGGTTCAAGAAACTTGCGCAAGTTCGCCGGGGCCTGCGCGCGGCCGAAGGCGGTCTTGTCGAGCGTCCCGACGATCAGCGTCGTCGGCGGGGTGATCCGGTAGAGCTCGTGTGCGACCGGCTGAGTCTTGATCATCTCGCTGGTCTTGGCCTGCGCGAGCGCCACGGTATCGCGCCCTGCCCCCTGATACATGCCCGCCTGCATCCAGACCCAGCGATCATAGGATGGCTTCCACACGCCGTGATAGTAATTCTCGAGTTGGTACGCCTTGATAGACGCGTAGCTCGTCTTCTTCTCGTTCGCCCATAGCGTGTCGACATCGGTGTAGGGCACACCTTCCTCACCGCGATCCTTCAGGCCAAGCGGGTTGACCAGCACCAGCCTCTCGACCGACGCAGGATAGAGAATTGCATAACGCATCGCCAACATGCCGCCCATCGAATGCCCGACGATCGTCGCCCGCGTGATGCCGCGCGATTCGAGCAGGCGCCTGGTGAACGTCGCCAACATCTCGAAGCTATATTGCGCCGCACGCGGCTTGGACGACTTGCAGAAGCCGATCTGGTCGGGAACGATCACCCGGTAGCCGGTCTCGCTTAGCGCCCGCGCAGTGCTGCCCCAGGTCGCGCCGCAGAAGTTCTTGCCGTGCAGGAGAACGACGGTGCGTCCGTTGGGCCGTTGCGGCGCGATGTCCATGAACGCCATCTGTGCGGGCGCGCCGACGATATCGACCTCCATCGTCTGCACGGGCCAGGGATAGGTGAAGCGTTCGAGCTGCGGGCCAAGATCGGGCACCTGCGGGAGGGGGCCCGCCCCCATCAAGAGCGCGGCGATGGGAAGCGCCAGCAACAGTCCTGCCTTCATATCATTACGCTTTCTAACATGCACTTGGTTGGCCAAGGCCTAGCGGGCGAGATACCGGGCCCGCGCCACGGGACGCAATGTATCATCCTTATGTCGACGAAATCCGCGCAAGACGCTTGCCCTTCTCGAAACCGCTGGGTATGGGGCGCGACCGCGTAGGAGTGTAGCTCAGTTGGTTAGAGCGTCGGTCTCCAAAACCGAAGGCCCTCGGTTCGAATCCGAGCACTCCTGCCACCCCCTTTAAATTCGAATTTGATCGTCTGAACACCGGCAGCGTCCTGACCGGCGCTTTGTTGCGTCCGCTACGATTGCAGAAGTTGCATTTGATAATGCAATTTTCGCATTTGCCCTATCGAGTGCTGCGATGCACAACGATCAGGCCTTTCAGGCATCCTCTCCTAAAAACTTTCATGGCCGGTCTCGTACCGGCCTTTTTTTTCGCCTGCGTTACGCGTACACATCGGACGCTGTCGTCGGGCCGAACGATAAATAGAAACCGTGGGAGCGGAGCCGCCGGTGAAACCGGCACCGGCAAGACGATCGTGCGGGGGATCGAGCGACCCAAGCGCTCTCCCCCGCCACTTCTCCAGCCGCCGCCCAACCGGTTCATCTCAGGGTCTCGCGGCAGGTGCTATAGCCCTCTCCCGGCCCACCCTTGCTTTACCCGCCCACCAAAGCTATCTGCGGCGCTTCCGACAGCGAGGACGGACCTGCCGCCGCGTCCCTTCACAGGGAGCGGCTAGTGGGTCTATGTCTCGCATCTCAATTTCCTCAATCAGCGGGTTCGAAGAACATCGTGGCGAAAACGTCCCCTCTCGAATTCATCCAGCAGGTCCGCAACGAGACCGCGAAGGTCACGTGGCCGACGCGTCGCGAAACGGTGATGACCGGCGTGATGGTGGTGATCATGACGACGATCCTCGCGCTGTTCTTCCTGGGCGTCGACTCGATCCTGCAAGCGATCGTCTCCGCCCTCCTCAAACTCGCTCAGTAAGCAAGGTTCCGTCATGGCGCGCTGGTACATCATTCACGCCTATTCGGGCTTCGAGGGCAAGGTCCGCGACTCGATCATGGCCGAGGCGACCCGCATGGGTCTCGAACAGCTCGTCGAGCAGATCGAAGTCCCGACCGAAACCACGACCGAGGCCCGCCGCGGCAAGAAGATCGCGGTCGAGCGCAAGTTCATGCCGGGCTATGTGCTCGCCAAGCTGAACATGAACGACGACGTGTATCACCTCGTCAAGAACACGCCCAAGGTCACCGGCTTCCTCGGCAGCATGGGCAAGCCGCAGGCGATCAGCGAGGCGGAAGCTACGCGGATGCTCAACAGCAAGGAAGAGGCCGCCGCGGCGCCCAAGCAGAAGGTCAAGGTCGACTACGAGATCGGCGATCAGGTCAAGGTTCTCGACGGTCCGTTCGCGACCTTCAACGGCCTGGTCGAGGAACTCGATTTCGACCGCAGCCGAGTCAAGGTGTCGGTGTCGATCTTCGGTCGTGCGACGCCGGTCGAGCTCGAGTTCGAGCAGGTCGAAAGAAGCAAGTAACGCGCAAAGCGTTACTTGCGGCCGCCCAGGATCGGCGCGAGCTAATCCTGAGACGGCCTCGACCAGCCGGCGGGCCAACGGCCCGGCCGACGACGCGGGATTTACTCCCGCGTCGGGCGTTGTCGCTCGCGGCGCGGCTCAGTACATACCTGCACCTCTGACACCGTCCCTAACTGCTTGAGATCCTGACTTTCATCAGGATGACGGGAGGCGGGATGCGCGCCGAGTAGTCCGCAGTTAGCTACAGAGCGGATGGTACTGCCGGCACGTCTGGGGGCCGCGCCAATAGGGCCTTAGTAGGCGGGCCGCACCAGGCCGCCTCGACCCGGCCCGTTACAGCCTCACGCTCTCCGCCACCGCCCGAAACGCCGCGGCGCTGCGATCGTAATAATAGAGCCCCGGCGCCTCATAGGTGATCAGGTAAAGCTTGCCCGCGATCACCGCCCCGCGCGCCTCGCCACGGCGCTGGAGCGTCTCGTTCTGCTTCGAAAAGCTGTAGGTGAAACGCACCCCCTTGCTGCCGGCAAAGGCCAG
The DNA here is from genome assembly GCF_004216825.1 of Sphingomonas sp. BK036. Classification (NCBI taxonomy): domain Bacteria; kingdom Pseudomonadati; phylum Pseudomonadota; class Alphaproteobacteria; order Sphingomonadales; family Sphingomonadaceae; genus Sphingomonas; species Sphingomonas sp. BK036. The sequence goes on from NZ_SGXR01000003.1 coordinate 375,734, forward strand.
TGGCTCGACGAGGTCGACCTTGAACGACGCCGCACCCAGCGCGACGCGGTAGCTGTTTTCGAGCAGCACCGGGATGTCGGTGATCAGCATCGTCGCCGACACCTTCGGCAGGGGCTGGTTCTTCTTGTCGATCTCGCGAAACAGCGGCCGGCCGGCCTCGATCCCGCCGTAGAAGGTGAGGTCGTTCAAATCGTCGCCGTCCTGCGTCCAGCTTTCCGAATTGCGCCCCGGACGCGCGCCCAGCTTGTTCCATTCGATGCTCGGCACCACTGTCATCGCGGACTTGGCGACCGCGACTCGCGCGCCAGGTGGAATGAGCGTGTTGCCGGCCATGGCGGGGGCGGCGAACGCGAACACGGCCAGGGCCGCGAGCGCGGTGCGATGCGTGATGGACATGATCTTCCTCATTGCGAGACCAGGGTGGCGATGAGCGCGGCGTCGGGCGCAGCCGGCTTTAGGCGGAGATAGGTGGCGAGCGCGGCCTGCCCCTCGGTGGACTGCTGGTTGCGCAGCAGCGCGAGGCCGAGCCCGCGATACGCTTCGGCCAGAGCATCGCCGCGACCGATCGCCTCCTGGTAGAATTGCGCCGCGCTGACGAGATCGCGGGGATTGCCGCGTTCACGGTACAGTTCGCCGCGCGCGTAGAGCAGCGGCGTCGTCCAGCCGCTACCCGCGGCGAGGTTCGCCAGGATATATTCGCTGCCGCCGAAATCGTTGAGCTTGATCTGGTCGTTGAGGAAAATCGGCAACCACGCCGCCATCGCCGCCTGATGCGCATCGACGACGACGGGCTTGGCCTCGGCGACGGCAAGCGATGCAGCGCGCAGATAGGTGGCCCGCGCAAGCTCGGTCGGGTGAGAGGCGAAGAAGCCCGCGACATATTTGTGCTGCGCCCTGCCCTTGCGCCCCAGCGCGGTCGCGTCGGACTCGCCCATGATATGGTCCCAGACGTCGGCCGCGGCCGAGCCCGGATAGCAAGACCGCGCGAGATACTGGAATCCGATCAGGTCGGCTTCGCGCTCCTGCGCGCGATTGAAGGCGTAGATCTGGCCGATCGTCGCGTACTGGATGTCGCCGCTGTTGCGGATGAGGATCGACGCCCATGCCATCAGATCGGTGCCACTCCGCTGGTTCTTGAAGCCCAGCACGCTATGCCGCAGCTCGAAATGGCCGAATTCATGGCCCAGAATGGCGCCGAGCTCGGCTTCGTTCCGCACGCGGAGCAGCAGCCCCGACCAGACGATCATCGTCCCGTTCGGACTCATCGATGCGTTGAACGCGGGAACCCGCTCGATATAGATCCGCACGGACCGGCAGCGATCGTCCCCCACGGTGCGGCACAGCACCCCGCGGACATAGGCGTTGAGCGCTGGATCCCTGATAACCGATGGGGATTCGCGCAACCTTCGCTCGTCCTCGTCCGCCTCCATCCAGGCCCCGCGTTCATCGACCGTGGTCGGGGCATAGGCCTGCGAATAGGTCGGCAGCGCAAGCCGCCCCGTCTCGCCGGCGACCGCCGCGCCGCCAGCGCCGCTCGCGAAAACCGTCGCGCCTAGCAGCAGCGCTGCCATGAGAGCGCGCATATCAGCGGACCGCAGCGGGGTCGGCGGCGGCGGGCGCCTCCACCGGCTTGCCCGGAAAGCCTTCGAGCAACTGCCGGACACGCTTTCCCGCGCCCGCAGCATCGCGGACGTCGCCGCCCATCTGCATGTCGGCGTTCAGCCAGACGAGGTCGCCGGTGCGCAGGTCGACGAGCCCGGCAAACCCCTTGTGCACGCCCGCGGTGACGCCGATGCGCGCCATCGCGGCAAAGACCTGCAAGACCTTTCGCCCGGTCGAACCGAAATGATCCTCGGTGGAGATGAACAGCGCATAGTCCGCATTGGCCAGGCCGGGCAGCGCGCCGACCGCGCGGCCGAGTCCCCATTCGAACTGGTCCTTGCGCTTCTTGGTCGGCAGGCGGTTTCCCGCAAAGAACTGATACTCGATCACCGACGACGCGACCGCGTCGAACAGCTCCTGATACTCCGCCACCCGCGCCGAGTCCGCACCGACCGGCTCTGCATAGGCGACTACGCTGTTGCCGAGCCCGGTCTGCGCGGTGGCGAGCGCGGCGGCGAGGTTTTCCTTCGCCTGATCGGTCCAGTCGGCATTGGGTTCGAACATCCCACCCGTCGACTGCGCGCCGACCCGGATCGACGGCCGCATCAGCACGATTCGCGCAGTGCCGGGCTTGAGCACGAAGCCGGGCTTCGCACCGGTCTTCTCCTGCGCAAAGGCAGGCGCAACGGCGAGCAGCGACAGGCACAACGCGGCAAGCAGCGTGCGAAATGGTTTGAGCATGATCCCCCCGATATCGTCGGATGCTCGATCCGATCGCGGTCGATGCTAGCCGACAATATGGCTCGCACTCGGAGATTATTGGATCGGGTTTGATCGATACCTGCCGGTGTCATGCCCCCATGACCGGCACGCCTCTGCGACCTCGTGATCGACCCGCCGCGGCTGCACCGCAGTGTCGAGCCCTCCCCGCCCCGGGGAGGACTCGACCGGGATCAGAAGCCGACGCTGATCGTGCCGAACACCTGGCGCGGGGCGACCGGGAACTGGTTGAACGTCCCGCTCGCCGCGCCGATGCTGAGCGTCGAGGCGGCGCGCTTGTTGGTGATGTTCGTCACGTTGAGGCTGACCGTCGCGGTCTTGACGATCTGCCCTTCCGACAAGGGCACGCGCGCGGCGATCCGGCCCGACAGCGTGAAGTAGGATTTTACCGAAAGGTCGTTGGTATAGGTCGCATACCGCTTGCCGATATAATCGCCGATGAGTTGCGCGTCGAAAATGTCGTAATTGGCCGATGCGGTAAACTTGTTGAGCCAATCCGGGCTGCCCGGCACCTTCTTGCCCGCGGTGCCGACCGTGGTCGTGCCGCTGACATAGTCCTGCTCGTAGCGCGAGTTGTTGTACGACAGCGCATCGTAGAACGAGAAGTGCGGGCCGAACCGGATCGTGCCCGCGACATCGACGCCGTCCGTCTTCACCGCGCCGACATTCTGGATGATCGCCGCACCGCTGACGACCGCGGTGACCACCGGCGTCGGGCTGATGCCGAGTAGGCGGTTGCTGAAATCGACGTGATACACGCTGATCTGGCCCTCGAACCCGGTGATCGGGCCAAGGCTGAGCGCGTGATGCGAGCGCAGGCCCGCCTCGTACGTCCAGCTCGTCTCGGGCTCGACATCGTCCTTGAACAGATCGAACGCGGCCTGGCTGCCGAGCGCGAACGGCGAGAGGCCGGCGGCGGCACTGGTCTGGAACTGGCGGATGTTCTTCTGGACGTTGACGAACACCTGCTCGGTGTCGGTCGCATCCCACAGCGCGCCGAGCTGCGGCAGGAAATATTTGTGCGTGTCGATCTTGCCGACCGGCAGCGCGACAGAACCGGTGAACGAGCCCGGGATCGGCTGCGTCGGTACGCGCTGCGACGCGTTCTGGAACGTGCTCTTGACGCCGCCCTGGAGCGTGAGAGTCGGCAGCACCTTCCAGCTGTCCTGGATGTGCGCCTGATATTCGTCGACGCGCACTTCGCTATGATATTGCGTGATCAGCGGAGTCAGCGAGTCGCGGGGGCGCTGATAGGGCGTGGTCGGGTCGTTGACCGGGAACGCATACCAGCGGCGATAGGCCGACGAGCTCTGATGCTCGTACCAGGCGCCGAATTCGATGTGATGCGCACCGAGATCGATGCCGACCGTCGACACCAGGCCACCGCGGGCGATGCGATATTCGGTCGTGCGCGTCGCCAGGCCCGATCCGCCGAACACCGTCGTCAGGTTCTGCCCGGGATAATAGAAGGAGAACAGCTTGGGCAGGCCGGCGACGTCGATCGGGCCGCCGATGATCCCAACGCCGTCATTGTGATGGTAATAGGCCTGGTTCGAGAAGCTCACGCGGTCGCTGACGTTCCAGTCATATTTGACGTAGCCGAGATAATCGGTCCGCGCGGCGACGCCGTAATAGTTGCTGTAGTTGGAGCCGTCGGCCTTGTACGCGCCCGAGTTCAGGTAATTGAGCATCCCCTGGAAATCGGGGAACTTGAACGGACGGACATACGGCGCGGTGGCTTGCGTCGCGGTGGTGATGACGGTCGAATCCTCGTTCGGCTCGGTCTTGTCCGAATAGGCCGCGTAGAGCGTCAGCTTGCCGTTGGAATCGTCATGGACGAACTTCGCATTGGCCTGATACCCGCCCTGGATCCCGTCGAAATCCCACGCCTTCGCCTTCTGCCGCGAGCCCGAGATGTAGAAGCTGTTGCCGTTGCCGAAGGTGCCGCTGTCGATCCGCGCGAACAGCCGCGAGGTCGAATGGCTGCCGAGCGTCTGGTCGACCTGCACGCCGAGGTCCTTGCGCGGATCGCTCGAGAAGGTGTCGATCGTGCCGCCGAGGTTGCTGGTCGATGCGGTGCCCAGATCGCCCGCGCCGCTGGCGAGCGTCACGCGCGAGACATTCTCCGAGATGATCGCACGTTGCGGCGACAGGCCATTGTAATTGCCGTAATTCTGATCACCCAGCGGCAGGCCGTCTAGCGTGTAGCCAAGCTGCTGCGCGTTGAAGCCGTGGACGAACAGCGAGATGTTCTGTTCGTTGTTGCCCCATGGATCGGCGGTCAGGAACGTCACGCCCGGCAGAGTCTGCAACGCCTTGAGCGGGCTGACGCCGGGGAGGATCTTCTGCATGTCGACGCCGCTGATCTGCGCGACCGAGCGCGTGGCGGTACCGGTGACGACGATCGTGTCGTCCTGACCGGCGGCCGGTACGGGCTCGGGCGCGGCGACCGGCGCGGGCGAGCCGGGCTCGGCGTCCTTGGCGACCAGCGACTGCGCCGACACGGCGGCCGGTACGAACCCGACCGCGACCAGGCCGACAGCGCCACACAACAGCCGTGCGGCGGTACGAGAAAACATCGTCATTCTTGAAAACCCCTAGCGAGATCGGTCGATCATCACTCCCCGGGGCGGCACCTATGGCGGCGCGGCGACAGTCGGGTGACCGTTTCGCTACAGTTTTAATTTGTGCGACGGCGTGTGACGATTGGGTATCACTAGGCGGGTATCACTACGGGATAGCGGCGCAGGAGGGTGTTGCCGCTCCGCACGTTTTCGGCTATGCGCGCCGGCTTCCACCTTCACTGTTGGAATTGCGGGAGGCTGTCGCGAGATGGCCGCCATCACCGCTAGGCTCACATAAAGAGAGTGACATGGCTAAAAAGATTACCGGATACATCAAGCTGCAGGTGCCTGCAGGCGAGGCAAAGCCCGCGCCGCCGATCGGGCCTGCGCTGGGTCAGCGCGGCGTGAACATCATGGAGTTCTGCAAGGCGTTCAACGCCGGCACGAGCGAACTGAAGAAGGGCATGCCAATCCCGACCGTCATCACGGTCTATGCGGATCGCTCGTTCTCGTTCGAGACCAAGACCCCGCCTGCCTCGTACCTGATCAAGGAGGCCGCTGGTCTCAAGTCGGGTTCGAAGGAGCCGGGCAAGGTCGTCGCTGGCAAGATCAAGCGCTCGCAGCTGAGCGAGATCGCCACGACGAAGATGAAGGACCTCAACGCCAACGATATCGACGCTGCGACGAAGATCATCGAAGGCAGCGCCCGCGCAATGGGCCTCGAAGTGGTGGAGGGCTGAGATCATGGCTAAGCTGAGCAAGAAGCAGAAGGCCATCACGGTCGACCTCGTCAAGCTGCACGGCATCGACGAGGCTATCGGTCTCGCACGGTCGGGCGCCACGTCGAAGTTCGACGAGACGATCGAAGTCGCGCTGAACCTGGGCGTCGATCCGCGTCACGCCGACCAGATGGTCCGCGGCGTCGTCACGCTGCCCAAGGGCACCGGCAAGACCGTCCGCGTCGGCGTGTTCGCCCGCGGCGCGAAGGCTGAAGAGGCGCTCGCCGCTGGCGCAGACGTCGTCGGCGCGGAAGACCTGATGGAAACCATCCAGGGTGGCACGATCGATTTCGATCGCTGCATCGCGACCCCGGACATGATGGGCATCGTCGGTCGCCTCGGTAAGGTGCTGGGTCCGAAGGGCCTGATGCCGAACCCGAAGCTCGGCACGGTGACGATGAACGTCGCCGCCGCGGTCGAAGCTGCCAAGGGCGGTCAGATCGAATACCGCGTCGAAAAGGCCGGCATCATCCACTCGGGCATCGGCAAGGCGTCGTTCCCGGCGGAAGATCTGCGCGCGAACTTCGACGCACTGGTCGACGCGGTGGTCAAGGCCAAGCCGACCGGCGCTAAGGGCAAGTACGTCAAGAAGGTCGCGATCTCGTCGACCATGGGTGCAGGCATCAAGGTCGACACGACCGAAGTGGCTGGCGCCTGAGCCCGAGCCGCACGTGGCTAGCGAACGCTAGCCACGTGCGGCGACAGGCCGGCCGGCGCGGGCAACCGCGACCGACGAGGACGGGATTTACTCCGGTCCCGCCGCTGAAATCGAAAAGGGCCGGGAGCGATCCCGGCCCTTTTTGCGTGTTTGGTCGAGACGAGCACCCATCCTCCCCCGCCAGGGGGAGGTGGCGCCGAAGGCGACGGAGGGGGAGGACGTGCAACACCGGACGCCGCGTGCCACCTTCAGAGCAACGCTGGACGTCGCTTACCACCCCCTCCGTCTGGCAAGAGCCAGCCACCTCCCCCTGGCGGGGGAGGATGGGAACGTGGCGTTCCGCACGACCGTCCCCTTCACTCCGCCGGCGCGTGTCCTGCAGCGAGTGCCGTCGCAAACAACGAAACATATTGGGAGACACGCGCTTCCTCGGCGTCGGGCGCATAGGCCGCCGTCATATCGGGCGCGACGATCCGCCCGGTGATGATCGCGACGAGAGTCCGCGCGAGATCGACCGCACTGCCCGGCTGGAACGTGACGCCGACCCCCTGCGCGACCCGCTCCGCCATCCCGCCGATCGCGCTGCACAGGATCGGTCGGCGCGCCACCAGTGCCTCCTGGATCACGACGGGGGAGTTCTCCCACCAGATCGAGGGCACCACGATCCAGTCATATTGGCGCATCAACGCGACGACATCGCCATTGGCGTAGCGCCCCTCATTAGCCACCACGTCGGCGTTCGCCTCGAGCAATGCGGCAATCTTCGCCCGGAAATTGCCGCCCTGTGCATCGAAGTTCGCGCCGTGGATCCCGACCGACAGCGACGCGCGCAGCGGCTTGGGGATCTGCGAGACCGCGCCAAGCAGCACGTCCAACCCCTTGTAGGGATTGACCTGTCCGAAGAACCCGACCCGGATCGCCGGGCGATTCTCGTCATCCGCCACCCCGCGATCGGGCGCGTTGCCTTGGGCGATCACATCGGGCGAGAGCGGGTTGTCGATGACCGTGATGCGCGCGCGGTCGAGACCCCAGGCGACGAAGCGGTCGGCAAGGAACGCGCTCGGCGACACGAACCTGGCGATAGGGGCGAGGCGCTGGAGAATCATCCGCTTGCGCAGATAGAATTCGCCCGCGCTGTGGTGCGGGAAACAGGCCGCGCATGCCGCTGGCGACTCGGCGCTGCAGAGCCGGCCGTCGGTCTTGATCATCTGCCCGTCATGGTGACAGATCAGCAGGAATTCGTGCAGCGTCAGCACGATCGGCACGCCCGCCCGCGCGAGAAGCTCAACGATGTCGATGCTCCAATAGGCGAGATGCTCGATATGGACGAGGTCGGGGCGGAAGCGCTCGAGCAACTGCCCGACCATCGCCTCCAGCACCGCGAACTGCGTGCTTTCCAGCGAGAAATGGTCCTGCTTGGGGGGATCGGCGAGGATCTCGGTCGGACTGCCCTGAAACGCCCCGAACGACGCATCGTGACCGATCGCGCTGCGCGGTGCGCGCGCGACCAGCACCGGCGCAACGTCGTCGCGTTCCAGCAGGCGTGCATACAGCGCGTGCGCGGCCTGTTCGCCGCCGCCGGTGGAGAAGGCGGGATACCCGTGCGCGAGGATCAATACACGCATCGTCACGCTGCAAGATCCTCGTGCCAGCGCGCGTTGAAGCGGATGCAGTTCAGATAGGTGATCGCGCTGCGCAGCGCGTCGCCGCCGCTGTGGACGAGCGACTGGCGTTCGAGGTGCCGCATCCCACCGGTCCGGACCAGACCGACCGGACGACCGCCCGCGACGGACCGCAGGCACAAATCCGCATCCTCGAAATCGCCGCGGACATAGCCCGGATCGAACCCGCCTAGCGCATCATACCAGTCCCGCGCGATCATCATCATCGCCCCGGTGACCGCGGGTACGCCGATCGTCATCGCCGCGTCCGCCGCGATCGGCTCGGGCGGCAATCCCTTGCCCAGATGTTCGGCGGCGAACAGGTCATGCACGTGGCGCCCCCTGCGCACGACCATCCCGTCATGTTGCAGCGTATCGTCCTCGTATAGCAGGCGGAACCCGACGATCCCGAATCGTCCCTCGTCCAGATCGGCGGCGGCGACCATCAGGGCCTGCCCGTCCTCGATCCACACGTCGGAGTTCTGGAACAGCAGCAGCGGCGCGGACGCGACTCTGGCGCCGATCGCGTTGGCGACCGAAAACCCGTAATTGCCGCCGTTGATGACCAGCGTCGTCGGTCGATCGATCAGGCCCCGTCGGTCGACCAGGTAATTGCGGACGACCAGATGCTGGCGCGGATCGTCGCTGACATAGATGAACTCGGTGCCCGCCGGATAGGCGGCCTGGTTGGCGAGGATCGCGCGCAGCAGGAACGGCTGCGCGTATAGAGGCACGATCACCGACAGCCGCGGCAGCTCGGTCGGTTCGCGCAGGCACAGCACCTCATGCGTGACGGCCGGGGCAGACTGGCCCGTCAGCAACGGCCTGACATGCCGCACCATCACCGCGGGCGACGGCAGCGCGCCGCCGCCGAAATGGGTGGTGAAATTGTTCAAGGCGTTCTCGACGCTGTCGATCCGATCGGCGCCCAGCGCGAGCGCGCCGAGCGGGTGCGTCCTTCCACCATCGTCGGACAGCACGAACAGCCGCGCGTTCTCGCGATCCACCAGCGGCAAGGTCGTCAGGAACCCGTGATGCGAGGTCTCGACCGCCGCCCCACGGCGTCGCATCGCGTCCGCGACGTCGGGACGGTCGAAGGTCGCCAGATCGCTGCCCGCGCGTGCCGCGTCGAGCGTGTCGGTGACGACGACGAGCTGCCGCGTGCCGGCATTCTCGATCCAGCCGCTGACGATCACGCCGCCACCGACCCGCGCCCAGCTATCGAGGAAGGCATGCGGCGTTTCGACCGCGCTACCGCCGTCCAGTCCCCATTGCAGCGCGCGCGCGACGGCGGGCGCGAACAGCGCGCCGCCGATGACGAGGTCGATCGGCCAACGCTGGTCGGCAGCGACCCCATCAGCCCCCACCACCAGCCTCGCCATCGCGAACGCTTGCACGTGGACGACGTCGCCCGCTGCATCTAGCACCGTCAGCGTCAGTGGGGCCGCGAACAGATCGAGCCCCGCGAACGGCTCGACCGCGATACCGATCGCGCAACCGACATCGATCGCCGCATGGCCGTAAAGCTCGGCGACGTCGGCGCGGTCGAACCGGACGCAGCATTCGACCCTGGCCTCGCCGACGCGACCATCGCTGGTCTCCAAGCGAAAGGTCACCGGATCGTCCTCGCCCACCGTCCACCCAGTCAGGACGATCTTGCCGGCGACGACGACGCCGGAATCGATAAACATGGTCTCGACGGTCATAGTTCGGATGGCCTCTTGGTGGCGCAGATGATGAGGCGGTCGAACTCGCACGCGCGCGGTTCCGGCCGGTCCGGAACGCTCCGATAGTCAGGCCTTCCCGCCCCCGCGTGTCCGATCAGGCCGGTGAGACGGTTGCCGGCCAGCGCTACACCCCCGCCGATACCATAGCTGTGGCGGAAGGTTGCGCAAGCGTGTGATCCTTACCGGAACCGGCGCGATATTGACTGCCTAGGCAATCATTGCCAATGCAGTGATATGGACTTTTACACGAAAGAGGCATTCGGCCCCGACTGCTCGCTGGGGTTTCTCGCCCGGCGTCTGCACCAAGGCGTACAGGGCGCACTCGAGCCGCTGTTCGCCGAGGCCGGGCCGACCATGACGCAGTGGTCGGCGATGGTGTCGATCTGGTTCGGACGGGCGAGCACCAGCGCGGACCTGGCCCGCGACCTCGCGCATGATCCGGGGGCGACGACCCGGCTCGTCGATACGCTCGAACAGCAGGGCTGGCTCACCCGCACCCGCGCGACCGACGATCGGCGCGTCGTCAAGTTGATGCTGACCCCCGCGGGCACGGCGGTGACGCTGGAGTGTCGCGATCTGGCGATCGACTATTGGAACCGCGTGCTGGCGGACTGGGATCGCAGCGACGTCGAGACGTTGATCGCGCTGATGCAGAAGCTGCGCGGGACTCTCGAATCGGCAGCGATCGAGGACCGAGGGGCATGATCCGCATGAAACCGCATACCGCGACGACGACGGCCGCATTGGTCGCGACGGGATTGCTCGCCGGCTGTGCCGTGCCCGCGTCGCAAACGACGGTAACGCCGATCGCAGCGCCGGCGCTTGGCCTGTCCGATCCCCGCCCGACGGTGATCGCCGCGGATTGGTGGCGAGGGTTCGGCGATCCGCAGCTCGACCGGCTGGTCGCGGATGCGGTGGCGGGCAACCCGTCGCTCGATGCCGCGCTGGCAAGGGTCACGCAGGCGCAGGCGGTGCTGTCGACCAACCGGGCGGACTTAGGACCCGATGTCACGCTCGACGCGCAGGCCCAGGTCGCGCGGTTGAGCGGGCGCTACACAATCCCGCCGCCCTATGCCGGGACAACCCGGTTCGTCGGCACCGCGGCGGCGAACCTGTCATGGAACCTCGATCTGTTCGGCCGACAAAAGGCGGCGATCGCGGGCGCACGCGCGTCGGTGCGCGCGGCGGCGCTCGATGTGGCGGCGGCGCGGCTCGCGCTCGCGGGCGCGGTGGTCCAGACCTATATCGATCTCGAACGCGCCGAAGCGCAGGCGGGGATCGCCACGCGGACGATCGCAACGCGTGAGAATACGCTTCGGTTGGTCAACGTGCGGATCCGCAACAAGCTCGGCAGCAAGCTCGATGCGCAGGCGGCGACGACATTGCTCGCACAGGCGCGCCAAGCGTTGCTGCGCGCGCAGGCCGGGCAAGTGCTCGCCAAGAACGCGCTCGCTGCGCTGGCGGGCCGGGGCGTGGACTATCCCGCGACGATCCACGCGACCGCGTTGAAGCTCGATGCGGTGTTGCCGTTGCCCGCCACGGTGCCCGCCGACCTGCTCGCGCGCCGCGCCGACATCGCGGCGGCGCAGGCACGGATCGAGGCGGCGGCGGCCGGGCGCCAGGTCGCGCGGCGCGCCTTCTATCCCAACGTCAATCTCGCCGCGCTGGCGGGGTTTCAAGCGGTCGGGCTCGGCAACCTGCTGTCGCTCGATGCGGGGACGATCGGCGTCGGACCCGCGATCCATCTGCCGCTGTTCGACAATGGCCGGCTGAAGGCGGATCTGGCGGGCGCGACCGCCGCACTGGATCTCGCCACCGCGAGCTACAACGACCGCGTGGTCGGCGCGGTGCGCGAGGCAGCGGATGCGGTGGCGCGGATCGGCGCGCTGGACGCCGATCGCGCGCGGCAAGGCGAGGTCGTGCGCGGCTATGCCGAGACCGGGCGGCTGAACGCGATCCGCGTGTCGAGCGGGCTCGATAGCCGGCTCGACCTTGTCGACAACGACGTGCGGTTGCTCGCAGCCGAACAGGCCGATGCCGATCTTGCCGCGGATGCCGCGCAACAGCGGGTCCAGCTCGTGCTCGCGCTGGGCGGCGGCTTTGATTTTCAGGATATGACACGATGACCGATACGCAGACCCCTGCCCCCGAGCATGCGCCCTCCGGCAATCCGCAGGGCCGCAAGCGCGCGCTGACGATCCTCGGCGTGATCGTGGCGATCGGCGCGATGGTGTGGGCGGTGTTCCATTTCCTGCTCGCAGCACCCGAGCAGGAGACCGACGACGCCTATATCGCGGGCGACGTCGTCGCGATCACCGCGCGCGATCCGGGCCAGGTGACCGCGATCCATGCCGACAACACGCAGGTCGTGAAGGCGGGCCAGCCGCTGATCGACCTCGACGCGGCAACCGCGGACGTCGGCGTCGCGTCGGCAGAGGCGGAGCTCGCCCGCGCGGTGCGCTCGACCCGGTCGGACTTTTCGAGGGTGAACGAGACCGGGGCCGCGGTCGTGCAGGCCGAGGCCGAGCTGGCGCGCGCGCGCAACGACCTTTCGCGCAGGCGGGGTGCGGCGGCCGAGGGCGCGATCTCGGGCGAGGAGCTGAGCCATGCGGCGGATCAGGTGAAGGTGGCCGCGGCCACGCTGCAACTCGCGCGCAGCCAGCAGGCGCAGTCGCGCAGCGGCGTCGCGGGCACCACCGTGTCGAACAACCCCGCGGTGATGGCGGCGATCGCGGCCTATCGTCGCGCGGCGATCACGCGCAGCCACATGCATGTCGTCGCGCCGATCGACGGCGTGGTCGCGCAGCGGACGGTGCAGCTCGGCCAACAGGTGTCGGCGGGCATGCCGTTGATGGCGGTCGTGCCGCTCGACCGGGTATGGGTCGATGCGAACTTCCGCGAGACGCAGCTACGCGATCTGCGGATCGGACAGGCGGCGACGGTTACCGCGGACATGTATGGCGACGATCTGGTCTATCACGGTCATGTCGTCGGCCTGGGGGCTGGCAGCGGCAACGCGTTCGCGCTGCTGCCACCGCAGAATGCGAGCGGCAACTGGATCAAGATCACGCAGCGTGTGCCGGTCCGGATCGCGCTGGACAAGGGCGAACTGCGCCGCAACCCGCTGCGCGTCGGACTGTCGGTGACCGCGACGGTCGAAACCGCGGACACGTCCGGCACGATGGTCGGCCGGCCCGCCAAGGCTGCGTACAAGGGGCTCGCGACGGGCACCGGCGACGCCGCCGTCGAGGCGAAGATCCGCCAGATCATCGCGGCGAACCGGTGATGATCGCGGGGTTAGGTAGGGCCATGGGGGAGCGCCGGAGTGGTTGTTTAACACCACCCCGGCGGAGGCCGGGGGCCAGATGGAGAGGTGGTCGTAACAGCGTGCTGTCCCCCATTAGCAACGTTTCCCAACTGGACCCCGGCCTCCGCCGGGGTGGTGCCTTGGTGGGACTATTTTCCGCCCTACGGACCGCCAACTAATGGCCGCCCCCTCCACCAGCGGCCCCGCCCCCCTCGTCGGCGGATCGCTCGCGCTGACCGCGTTCGCGCTGGCGCTCGGCACGTTCATGCAGGTGCTCGACACCACGATCGCCAACGTGTCGCTGCCGACGATCGCGGGCAATCTCGGCGTCAGCAGCGACAATTCGACCTGGATCGTCACCGCCTTCGCAGTCGCCAATGGCGTCGCGGTACCGCTCACCGGGTGGCTGATGGGCCGGTTCGGCGTCGTGAAGACGTTCTGCACCTCGGTCGTCCTGTTCACGATCGCCTCGTTCCTGTGCGGCATCGCGTGGGACCTGCCCTCGCTGATCGGTTTTCGCGTGTTGCAGGGTGCAGTGTCCGGGCCGATGATCCCGGGCAGCCAGGCGCTGCTGATCGCGATCTTCCCCGCGCACAAACGCGGCACCGCGCTGGCGATCTGGTCGATGACGACGTTGGTCGCGCCGATCATGGGGCCGATCCTCGGCGGCTACATCTCCGACAATTATCACTGGAGCTGGATCTTCCTGATCAACGTGCCGTTCGGGATGTTCTGCGGCTTCGTGTGCTGGAACAAGCTGGGCAAGCGCGACACGCCGACGCGGAAGCTGCCGATCGACCAGGTCGGGCTGATCCTGTTGGTGGTGTGGGTGGGCGCGCTCCAGATCGTGCTCGATCTCGGCAAGAACGACGACTGGTTCGCCGCGGACCGGATCGTCATCGCGACGATCGTCGCCGCTATCGGCTTTGTCGGCTGGCTGATCTGGGAGCTGACCGATGCCAACCCCGCGGTGAACCTGTCGCTGTTCAAGAACCGCAACTTCGCGATCGGCACCACCGCCTTCTGCCTCGGCTATGCGGTGTTCTTCGCCAACACGCTGCTGCTGCCGCTCTGGCTGCAGACTCAGATGGGCTATACCGCGACCTGGGCCGGGCTGGTCGCGGCGCCCAGCGGCGTGGTCGCGGTGATCCTGACGCCGTTCGTCGCCAAGCTCGCGGGCAAGTTCGACGCGCGCATCCTCGCCAGCGTGGCGTTCGCGGCGTTCGGCTATTCCTATTACCTCCGCTCGGGCTACACCACCTATGCGAGCTTCTACGATCTGATGCTGCCGATGCTGGTGCAGGGGATCGCGATGAGCACCTTCTTCCTGTCGATGCTGACGATCTCGTTCGATCGCATCCCGGCCGAACGGCTCCCGTCGGCTACCGGCATCTCGAACTTCGTCCGGATCACCGCGGGCAGCTTCGCGGCATCGTTGATCACTACCGCCTGGGACCGTCGCGAGACTCTGCACCAGAGCCGGCTGTCGGACGCGGTCGGCGCAGCGTCGCCCTATCAGATGGCACGCGAGGGGCTTGCGCGGATGGGGCTGACCGAAGTGCAAGCGGCAGCGGTCATCACCCGGCAGATGGTCGGGCAAGCCTATCTGCTCGCCTCGACCGACCTGTTCCGGCTGTCGTCATGGCTGTGCCTCGCGCTGATCGTGCTGGTCTGGTTCACCCGCCGGCCCGATCCGCCCAAGGGCCCGATCGCGGCGGACTGAGGCGGGTCATCGCCGGGTCAGCCGCAGCCGCACGCCGTTGCCCGCGCGCAGCGTCAGCCGGCTGATCGGCTCGGGATCGTCGCCGGGGATCGTCGCCAGATCGAAGCTGGCGACGATCCCCGCCAGCGTCAGCAGCGCCTCCTGCTGCGCGAACCCCGCGCCGATGCAGACGCGCGGGCCCTTGCCGAACGGCAGATAGGCATGCCGACAGGCCTGCGCCTGCGCCGGGTCGTCGAACCGATCCGGATCGAAGCCGTGCGGTTCGGGGAAATTGTCGCGGTTGCGCTGCACCAGCCACGGCGAGACGACCAGCATCGCGCCGGGCTCGAGATGCTTGTCGCGCATGTCGACCGGACAAGTGACGCTGCGCACGAGGAAGCTGAGCGGCGGATACAGCCGCAACGTCTCGCGGAAGACGTTGCGCGTGACGGTCAGCCCCTTGAGCGAGTCGTAGGTCAGCGGTGTATCGCCCGCCTCGGCGCGGATTGCGTCCTGCAAGGCAGGGTCGCGCGCGAGCAGGTACAACGCCCAGGTGATCGCGCTCGCCTCGGTCTCGTGCCCGGCGAGGAAGATCGTCGAGATCTGCTCCATCACCTCCCGCTCGGTGAACGCCGCACCGGTCTGTGGATGGCGCGCATCGATCAGCGACTGGAGGATATCCTCGCCCCGCTCGTGCGTCGCGGCATAGCGCGCGGCGACGATCCCCGCGAATACCGCGTGGATCCGTCGCGCGGCGCGACGCGCCCGGCCCTGATAGCCGAGCCCCGGCAGGCGATAGAGCCGGAGCATCGAATGGCGCTGCGCCTGTTTCTGATACTCGTGGAACGCATCGAAGATCTCGCGCGCACCATCGGCATCCAGCTTACGCGAGAACATCGTCCGGAAGATCACGTCAGCCGCGACATGCGTCGCCAACGGGTCGATCGCGACCGGCTGCGACAGATCGAGCGCGCGCATCGTCGCGAGCAGATCGTCGACCGCCGCGGCCATCATCGGGAACACGCGCTTCAGCGCGGTATGGCTGAACGCCGGGTTCACCATCGCCCGCTGGTCGTGCCAGTCCTGCCCGTTCGACGAGAACACCGAATTGCCGATCAGCGGATCCAGCAGGTCGTGGAGAAAGGCGTGCTTGGGAAATATCTCCGCATCGGTCTCGAGGATGCGGCGGACCAGCGGCGGCTCGTTAGCGATGTAGAACGATAGCGCGGGCAGATGCATTTCGCCCATCTTCATCGTGTAGCTCTTGTCGAACAGCACGTGGATCCACGAATTCCAGCCACGCAGGAAGCGTTTGAGCAGCGAGGATCGGGTGGCGTGCGGCTGCGGATAGGGCGGCGTGAAGCGGACCGTCATACGATCGCCCGGAAGGCAAGGACCGAGGCCTCGATGCCGCGCGCGGAGGCGGTGAGACTCGGCAGGTCGAGCGGGCTCACCCGATCGCCGACGCGCAGGTAATCGAAGTGGATCTCGTATTTGTTGCGCCAGCCCTTGTGATAGGTTTCGGGCGTGTAGAAGCGGTGGAAGCGCGGGCTGAGCATTTCGATCCGCGGGCGCGGCGACGGGCCGACCAGCAGCAGCGGGTTCGCGCCGAAGAACGCCGCCCCGTCGGGTGGCGAGCCGATGTCGATCCAGCGGAAATCCTGCGCCGACAGATAGCGGAGCGTTGCGTGGAACCCCGTCGCATCGCGGCGGCAGGCGATCAGCGGGATGCAGTGGCCATAGGTGACGAGCACGAAATTCGCCGGCAGCGTACCGCCATGGCGTTCGAGCAGCCGCGCCATCAGCAGCATCGCGAGAATCGAGCCGTTGCTGTGGCTTACCAGCAGCACCTCGTGATGATCAGCGTGTAGATCGCGTGCGATCTCGTCAGCGAATGCATCGAGCCGTGCCTGGAGCGCGGGGCTGCCCTCGCCGTCGCCGAACTCGCCGTTGAACACGGCGAACCGCAGCAGCCACGGCGCGCGGATCGCGTCGAGCACCGGGATCGCACCCGCACCGCCGATGACGAGGCCAAGACCGAGCGCGAGCCACCACGGCAGCCAGACCAGCGCGACCAGGACCACCGGCAGCGCGAGCAGCAGCGGCAACACCAAGCTCAGGATCGGCGGATACAGCATCGTTACCAACGGGCCGATCGCCAGCGCCCTGACAGTCGCGAAATCGTACAGCCGTGCGTGATCGCGGTACACGCGCGCGGCACGGATCCCGAGTTGCACAGGATTGCGGATCCACGCCTGCCGGACGATGTCCTCCCACCGCAGGACGCTATAGTCGGTGGTCACGTCCGCGGTGTCGTTGCGCACCGTCCAGTCGCTGCGGATCGGCGACGACTTGCTGCGCGGTGAGACAATGACGGTCTCGCCGGTCTTGTCGGCGTAGCGACCAAGCTGTTCCTTGGCGAGATTGTAATAAAATCGCACACCGCGCGGGTCAAACCCACCTAGGTAAAAGACTTTACGCTTGAATGTCGTCACGATCGCCGCCTACTTCCCGTATGCCGACCGACCAGATACCGCCCGAGCGAAACTATTGCCACTTCCTGGACCACCGCAAATATAATCGCAATCGCAGCTGCCAATTGCACGACAATGCGTATGGTATTGCCGGAGGCGGTAGTGAACGGGTTCGTTGGGCTGCCGATACTGCACTTTACCGAAGAATGCGCGAGCAGGAGGACCCGATGGCGCTTCCGACACTGATCGTATGTCTCGGCTTTGGTTGGTTTTTCTTCAACTACCATACAGGTTGCTGGCTTTGGCGCGGGCAGATGCTGCGGCGCTTCGTGAAGGCACCATCGTGATGACCGCAGCGCTTCCAGCCCGGCGTGTGACCGTCGGCGGGGTGACGTTCGCTGCGGACCTTCCGTTCGTCTTCGTCAGCGGACCGTGCCAGATCGAATCCCGCGACCACAGCTTGCGGCTCGCCGAGCATCTGGCCGCCGCGACGCGAACCGCCGGCGTACCGTTCGTGTTCAAGGCATCCTACGACAAGGCGAATCGAACCTCGGGGCTCGGCCGGCGCGGCATCGGCCTCGACGAGGGACTCCGCATCCTTGGCGATGTTCGCGACACGTTTGGCTGCCCGGTGCTCACCGACGTCCACGCGGTTGATCAGGTCGCCGCGGTGGCGGACGTGGTCGACATCCTCCAGATCCCCGCCTTCCTGTGCCGGCAGACCGACCTGCTGCTCGCGGCGGGGCGAACGGGGCGCGTGATCAACGTCAAGAAGGGCCAGTTCCTCGCCCCGTGGGACATGACCGCAGTCGCGGCGAAGATCGAGTCGACCGGCAACACCGGGATCGTCCTGTGCGACCGCGGCACAAGCTTCGGCTACAACACGCTCGTGTCGGACATGCGCGCGCTGCCGATCATGGCGCGGACCGGCTATCCGGTGATGTTCGACGCGACTCATTCGGTACAGGCGCCCGGTGGCCTTGGCGATTCCTCCGGGGGCGACCGCAGCTTCGCGCCAGTGCTCGCACGCGCCGCCGTCGCGGCGGGGGTCGCCGCGATCTTCGCCGAAGCGCATGACGATCCCGCCAACGCGCCGTCGGACGGCGCGATCATGCTGCCGCTCGAGTGGATCGCGCCGCTGTTGGCCAAGCTGGTCGCGATCGACGCGGTCGTGAAGGGCTAGCCGCGCTACGGACGCACGTCCCACGCGATCGCCACCGGCGGGGCATGCGCCGCGACCGCGATCGTTCCATAGGCACCGGTGCGCAGTGGTGCGGCGTCGGGCAGCGCGAACCGCGCACTGCCGTTGCTGGTGACGATCAGCAGCGTGCCGACGGCCTTCGCCAGCGTCTCGCGCCAGGCGGTACGCCGCATATCGGCATCGACCCGCCAGCCGGCGGGCGGGATCGCATCCGTCTTCCACGCATCGAGCGCCCGCTGCCCGAGCCGCGCAACGACCGCTGCCTCGCAGCGATCCTCGTCGGGACCATGGTCGATCTCGCGGAGCCATTCAGCGATCGTCACCGCGCACTTCTGCCCCGCCGCCGCCAACAGGATGTCCGCGGTCTGTCGGGTCCGCTGCAAGGGACCGCAGACCACGCGGTCGAAGACGATCCCCCGCCGCGCAAAATCCTGGCCGAGCGCGCGCGCCTGATCCCGGCCGTGGACCACCAGCGGCAGATCGGTACGACCGCCGATCCGCCGCGGCGCATCGCCCGCGGCGAACGTATTGCCATGCCGGACGACGAAGACGCGCGCCATCATGGATCATCCAGCGGGTCGCCATGCGCCGCGATCAGCGCCTCGGCCCGGACGATATCGGCCTCGGTATCGATCCCCGATATGTCGAACCGCGCGGGCGCGATCTCGACCGCGTCGATCGTCAGGCCAAGCTCGAGCAACCGCAGCTGCTCAAGCCCTTCATAGCGTTCGAGATCGCTCTGCGCCGCAGCCTCGAACGCCTGCAGCGCCGCGAGCCGGTACGCGTAGAGCCCGGTATGACGCCACACCGGAGAGAGCGCCGTCGATTGCGACCGCACCGTCGCTTCGTCGCGGATCGCGGGCAGGATCTGTTTCGAGAACCACAGCGCGCGCCCCGCGGCCGTCCGGACGCAGGTCGTGCCGCTGAACGGCGCGGTGCGCTTGTGCACACGCAGCGCATCGAGCGCGGACCAGTCGAGCCGCACCACCGAGGTCGCGATATCCGCGCTGCCCGCCGACAGCGCGGATACGACCGCGGCCACCGAGCCGGGCGATTGAAACGGCGCATCACCCTGGAGATTGACGACGATTCCGGGCCGGCCCCTCCCCCGCGGCCGTGCGGCCAGCGCGGCGGCGAGCGCGCGTCCCGATCCCGACGTGATCGCCCCCCGCGTCATCACCGCCTCGCACCCGATTGCGCGGGCATGCGCCGCGATTTCCGGCGTATCCGTCGCGACCACCAGCGCGACATCGTCCAGCTGCGCGATCGCACGGCGGGCGAGCCCGATCGTCCGATGGAGCAGGCTGAGACCGGCGATCGTCCGCAGCGGCTTCATCGGCAGCCGCGAGGAGCCGCCGCGGGCCGGAATGGCGACCAGGATAGTCAGGCGATCCCCGCGCGCAACGTATCGTGCATGTGGATGACGCCAAGGAGATAGCCCGCTTCGACGACGAACATCATCGTCACGCTGTTTGCCTGCATCCTGCGAAGCGCCTCGGACGCGAGCTCGTTCGGGGCGATTTCGATCGGGTTGGGCGTCATCCACGCCCCCACCCGCGCGCCCATGTTGCCGCCACCGGTGATCGTCCGCCGCAGATCGCCATCGGTAAAGGCGCCGACCAGCCGGTCGTCTGCGTCCACGACCGCGGTTCCGCCGAACCGTGCGCGGGTCATTTCGGTGGTGGCATCGAGCAGCGTCGCGTCGCGGCGGACCTTCGGCACGTCCGCGCCGGTCGACATCAAGTCCTGCACCTTGAGCAATTGCGCGCCGAGCCGGCCATTGGGGTGGAATTTGTAGAAGTCGTCCGCCGAAAATCCGCGCAGATCGACCAGCGCCATTGCCAGCGCATCGCCCAGCACGAGTTGCAGCATCGTCGAAGTGGTCGGCGTCAGCTGGATCGGGCAGGCCTCGCGGACGGCCGGCAGGTTGAGCAGCACGTCAGCCGCCCGCCCCGCCATGCTCTGCCCACGCGAGGTGATCGCCGCCGTCGGAATACCGAACCGCTTGCAATAGGTGATGATCGGGGCAAGCTCGGCGCTCTCGCCTGAGAGCGTGATCATCAGCACCAGATCCTTGTCGGTGATCATGCCGAGATCACCGTGCCCCGCTTCGGCGGGGTGCAGGAACATCGAGGGGGTGCCGGTCGAGGTGAGCGTCGCGGTCAGCTTGCGGCCGATGATCCCGCTCTTGCCCATGCCCGTGACGATCACGCGCCCGCGGAGCCGATAGATCTGCTGCACCAGCCGTTCGAAGGCATCGCGAAACGGGCCGTCACCGAAGCGGTCGAACAGCGCCTCGAGCCCTTCCGACGTGATCGCCAGCGTACGAAGTGCGGATGCCGCGGTCCGCGACAACGGCAGTATTCGCGCCTCCCCCTTCAGCAGCCCCGTCATCACCCCGCCCCCCAGCGCGATTTAAAGTATTGCGATGCTTCAACTGCCGTCACCTATGACAGTATCGCAGACGTGATCCGGCACCCTTCGGCAACTCATCATTTGCCGGACAGCATCTCCATTAAGATCATGTTGGTTTTAATCTTACGCGGAGCGCCCGAGAGGGGCCAATAGTTGACCCTTACAATCGGCCAGGGGCGCGGGGGTCGCGGATCCTCCGCGGCTTTCGTGTCGACCGGCCCGCGATCGAAACGATACCGAAACTTTTTGAGCCTAACGATCCACTTACCAAGTTCAAACGCCTGTGGGGGGCCAGACCTATGAAGAATACTACACCCGTTTTGCGGATTGCAGCCGCATGTCTCTTCCTTACTACCGCACCGGCGTTCGCCGGCGAGGGGCCGGTTTGCGGCACCGCCGCCGTCAGGCCGCGACTCGTTTGCGACGAAGGGGCGTGCATCCGCGTCCCCGTCAGTGACCTGTGCGAAGCCGTCCGCGCCGCCTATCCGGGCAAGCGCCGCGCCATTCGGCCGATCCGGATCGAGCGGAACCCGGTTCGTGAAGAACTGACGCTGCTGATCGCCAGCGTGAGCTAGCCGACTGCTGGCTCGACGCGCGACCGAGGCCGCGCGTCGAGCACGAAGGCCGCGCCGGGAACCACGATTCCGGTGTCGGTAGGCGACAGCGTACCGTCCGGCCCGATATCGAGCCGGGTCACGCGGTGATCGCGTTCATGCGCGACGACCATCTGCTTCTCGTCCTCGAGCAGCAGAAAGAAGCGCGGCGACGCACCGCCGCTGGCGACATGCTCCATCAGACGCGGTTCGCCGCGATCATCGAGCGCGAAGACGGCGATGCTGTCGTCACCCCGGTTCGAAACATAGACCCGGTCGCCCGCGGCATTGGCGGCAATATGCGCCACGATCGACCCCGCCGCCGCGTCGGCAGGAAGAGTCGACACCATCGTCCGCGCGACGAACGCCGGACCTGCGACATCGAGCAGGATCAGCTCGCTCGTCAATTCGCAGGCGAGATAGGCCAACCCCTGCCGATGCGGATGCAACAGCAGATGGCGTGGCCCCGATCCCGGCGGCGCGTCGAACGCCAGGATCGGCGGGCCGAGCGTGCCGTTTCCCGCATCGAAGGCAAAGGCCAGCACCTGGTCGGTGCCCAGATCGGTCGCATACAGCCAGCGATTGTCCGGACTGAACCCGACCCAGTGCGCGTGCGGCGCCTCCTGCCGATCGGGATTCGGCCCCGACCCGGCATTGGCGCGTACGATCGGCGCATCGAGCGGCAACCCCGTCTGCGGATCGAGCCGCTGCAGCATGATGCTGCCACCCGCGTAATTGGCGACGGCGAACCAGGATTCGCTGCGATCGAGCGCGATGTGACAGGGCGCAGCACCGCCAGCCGGACATCGCGCAAGACACGTCCAGCCGTCGTTTTCGTCGCCACTGTCGCGGAACACCCCGACCGATCCGCCATGCTCGTCGACGAGATAATGAAGACCGGTCCGCCCGGCATAGACGCCGAACGAGCAGTTCTGCCCCGCACCGTCCGCCGCATGCATCGCCCATTCCCCGCCATCGGCGTCGCGGTTGAGCGGATACAGCCCCTCGCCGCCACCGCCGGCATAGGTACCGACAAAGAGCCGGGCGGCTGCGGGGCGGACAGCGCGAAGGTCGGGATCGGGGTTCGTCATCCGTCCGTCTTACCCTGTTCCGGCGACCGCGACAGGCGGATTTGGTCGACCTGCGCCGTCCCGGCCGGCTGCAATCGCAGTTATCCGCGCCGCCGGGCCACCCGCGCCCTTCCCCGATCCGCTCCCCCTTGCTAAGGCCCCCTCGGTAACAGCATTTTTTGCTCGGTTCCCGGTGCGCCCGCGTGGCCTATATGGCCGCTTTCCCCTCGGCGCCCGGTGGCCCGACGCCCACGGGAAGGACCCCTATGACTGCCATCGGCCAGGACACCCTAAAGACCCGCACGAGCCTCTCCACCGGCGGCAAGTCGTATGACTATTACAGCCTCGCCAAGGCCTCCGAGCAGCTTGGCGATATCAGCCGCCTGCCCTTCTCGATGAAGGTGCTGCTCGAGAATCTGCTGCGCTTCGAGGACGGCGTGACCGTCACGCGCGACGACATCCAGGCGATCGTCGACTGGCAGAAGGAGCGTCGCAGCGACCGCGAGATCCAGTATCGCCCCGCGCGCGTGCTGATGCAGGATTTCACCGGCGTGCCCTGCGTCGTCGATCTCGCCGCGATGCGCGATGCGATGACCAAGCTCGGCGGCAACCCCGAGAAGATCAACCCGCAGGTCCCCGTCCACCTCGTCATCGATCACTCGGTGATGGTCGACGAGTTCGGCACGCCCAAGGCGTTCGAGGATAACGTCGACCTCGAATATGAGCGCAATATTGAGCGCTACGAGTTCCTGAAGTGGGGCAGCAAGGCGCTCGACAATTTCCAGGTCGTCCCCCCCGGCACCGGCATCTGCCACCAGGTGAACCTCGAATATATCGGCCAGGCCGTCTGGTCGTCGGCTAGCTCGGGCGACCATGGCGACGGCACGATGATCGCGTATCCGGACACGCTGGTCGGCACCGACAGCCACACGACGATGATCAACGGTCTCGGCGTGCTCGGCTGGGGCGTCGGCGGGATCGAGGCCGAGGCCGCGATGCTCGGCCAGCCCGTGTCGATGCTGATCCCCGAAGTCGTCGGCTTCAAGCTGACGGGCGCGCTGAACGAGGGCATCACCGCCACCGATCTCGTGCTCACCGTCACGCAGATGCTGCGCGCCAAGGGCGTGGTCGGCCGCTTCGTCGAGTTCTTCGGCCCCGGCCTGTCGTCGATGACGCTCGCCGATCGCGCGACGATCGCCAACATGGCGCCGGAATATGGCGCTACCTGCGGCTTCTTCCCGATCGACGACAAGACGCTCGATTACATGCGCCTCACCGCGCGCTCGGACGAGAATGTCGAGCTGGTCGAGGCGTACGCCAAGGCCAACGGCTTCTGGCGCGACGAGAATGCCGAGGACCCCGTCTTCACCGACACGCTCGAGCTCGACATGGGTTCGGTCGTCGCATCGCTCGCCGGTCCGAAGCGCCCGCAGGATCGCGTCAGCCTCAACAAGGTCGACGAGGTGTTCAACAGCGACCTCCACAAGCTGTACCACAAGGAGCAGCCCGCCCGCGTTGCAGTCGAGGGTCGTGAGCATGACATCGGCGACGGCGACGTCGTGATCGCCGCGATCACCAGCTGCACCAACACGTCGAACCCGTCGGTGCTCGTCGCCGCCGGTCTCGTCGCCCGCAAGGCAAACGCGCTCGGCCTCAAGTCGAAGCCTTGGGTGAAGACGTCGCTGGCGCCTGGTTCGCAGGTCGTTACCGACTATCTCGACAAGGCCGGCCTCACCGCCGACCTGAACGCGCTCGGCTTCAACCTCGTCGGCTATGGCTGCACGACCTGCATCGGGAATTCGGGCCCGCTGGCGCCGGCGATCTCGTCGGCGATCAACGAGAACGACCTCGTCGCTGCCTCGGTCCTCTCGGGCAACCGCAACTTCGAGGGCCGCGTCTCGCCCGACGTCCGCGCCAACTTCCTCGCCTCGCCGCCGCTCGTCGTCGCCTATGCGATCAAGGGCACCGTCACGACCGACATGATCGAGACGCCGCTGGGTCAGGGCTCCGACGGCCAGGACGTGTATCTGCGCGACATCTGGCCGACCAACGAGGAAGTCCGCAGCACGATGGACGCCAATATCGACGCGTCGATGTTCGGCGCACGCTACGGCGACGTCTATGCGGGCGATTCGAAGTGGCGCGGGATCGACGTCACGGGGTCGGACACGTACCAGTGGCGTGCAGGGTCGACCTATGTCGCCAACCCGCCGTACTTCGACGGCCTGTCGATGACCCCCGCCCCCGTGCAGGACATCATCGACGCCAAGCCGCTCGCGATCCTCGGCGATTCGATCACCACCGATCACATCTCGCCCGCAGGCTCGATCAAGGCCGACAGCCCCGCCGGCCGCTTCCTCCAGGAGCATCAGGTCAGCAAGGCCGACTTCAACAGCTATGGCGCACGCCGCGGCAACCATGACGTGATGATGCGCGGCACCTTCGCGAACATCCGCATCAAGAACGAGATGGTCCCCGGCGTCGAAGGCGGCATGTCGAAGTATGACGGCGAGGTCATGGCGATCTACGACGCCGCCATGCGCTTCAAGCAGGACGGCACGCCGCTCGTGATCGTCGCGGGCAAGGAATATGGCACCGGCTCGTCGCGCGACTGGGCGGCCAAGGGAACCAACCTGCTCGGCGTGCGCGCAGTCATCACCGAGAGCTTCGAGCGTATCCACCGCTCGAACCTGGTCGGCATGGGCGTGCTGCCGCTCCAGTTCGCCGAGGGCACCGATCGCAAGACGCTCGGCCTCGACGGCTCGGAGACGTTCACGATCCTCGACGTGGCGAGCATCCGCCCGCGTCAGGACGTGACGGTCAAGATGACCCGCGCAGACGGTACGAGCGAGACGTTCGAGACCAAGTGCCGGATCGATACCGTCAACGAGCTGGAATATTTCCTCAACGGCGGCATCCTCCAGTACGTCCTGCGCAAGCTGGCCGCGTAAGCGACTGGCGTCGTCCCGGAGCGATCCGGGACGACGGGGCTGCCTTCAGCGACCCAAGCTACCGACGTCCCAGCTTTACCGACGTCCCAACACTACCGTCATCCCAGCGAAAGCTGGGATATCCCCGTGAGGCCCATGTCGCCCACCACGAGGGATATCCCAGCGTTCGCTGGGATGACGTGTATTGGATCCTCCCCCGCCAGGGGGAGGTGGCGCCGGAGGCGTCGGAGGGGGCGGACACGGACCGGCGGTTTCCCTAACCTCCCCCTCCGTCAGGCAAGTGCCTGCCACCTCCCCCTGGCGGGGGAGGATCGGTTGGACGGCGATATTCGAGACTGATCCCCGCGCGGCACGTGGCGCGCTATTCCCGAACCGAAAAAGGCGGGGCGACCTCGATGGTCGCCCCGTAGTTCAGGGAGAAGACCGGGACAGGGGAGACCCGGTCAGGTCGCCGACCACAGGGGGAGAGGGGCGGCGACGCACTCTCTTTCGCGCCGATATGTTGCAGCGATATGTCGGAACGGACGTGACGATAATTTAATGCAGGTTGGCGCGCCGCGTCGGGAGGAAGCTACGCCCGAGGTCGACCCCCGTCACTCCGCCTGGTCCCAGCCCCCGCCGAGCGCCTTGAACAAGGCCACGGTCAGCTGCCGCAGCTGTGCATCGCTCGCTACCAGCTGCTCGCGCGCGGCGAGCACGTCGGTCTGCGTGTTCAGCACGGTATCCTGCGCGACGAACCCGGTCCGGTACTGCGATTGCGCGGCCTGCGCGCTGCTCTGCGCATCGACGACCGCGCGCTGCAGCGCTGCGTTCCGGCGGCGTTCGGCGGCGATCTGCGCGAGCGGGTCTTCGACGTCGCGGAGTGCCTGCAACACCGTCGAGCGATAGCGCAGATACGCCTGCTCGCGGTCCTCCTCGCGCGATTTCACAGTTGCCTTGCGGCGGCCCCAGTCGAGCAGCGGAAACTGCGCCGCACCGCTCGCGGTCAATTGCAGGCTGTCGCCCGAGAACAGATTGCCGAGCGCGGTCGAGATCAGCTGGCCCATCCCGGTCAGGCTGAACCTGGGATACATGTCCGCCACCGCGACGCCGATATCCGCGGTCGAGGCCGCGAGATCGCGCTCCGCCGCGCGGACGTCGGGGCGGCGGCGCAGCAGCTCCGATGGCAAGCCCGCGGGAATCGTCGGCACGCCCAGTGGCGCAACCGACGGTGCAGCGAGTTCGGCCATCAACGTCGCGGGCGGCTCGCCGAGCAGGATCGCCAAGGCGTGCATGCGGACATCGACATCGGCGCGGACCGGCTCGGCGCGCGCCTCGGTCGAGGTGATCGACGCGCGCTGGCGCGTCACGTCGATCGGCGGAACGAGGCCGACCTTGGCGATGTTGCCCGCGATCGTCAGCGCACGGCGCTGGTTGGCGATCTCGCTCTCGATCGTCGCGATCTGCACTTGGTCGAGTCGGAGCGCGAAATAGGCCTGTGCGACTTCGGCCGCCAGCGTCACCGCGGCGTCGCGCTTCGACCAGACCGCAGCCTCGGTCCGCGCCCGCGCACCCTCGGTGCTGCGCCGGACGCCGCCGAACAGGTCGAGCTCCCAGCTCGCGTCGAACCCAACCGAATAGGTCGTGATCCCGCTACCGGGCAACGCGATGCCACCGGTCGAGCCGGTCCCGCCCGCCCCCGTGCCGCCGCTGAACGCGCGTGCGATCTGCGAGAGGCCCGCATTCTTGCTGAACTCGACATGGCTCGGGCTGGCGTTCGCATTGACGCTCGGCAGCCCCTGAGACCGCGCGACGATCTCCTGTAACCGCGCCTGGCGCACGCGCGAGGCGGCGATCGCGATGTCGGGGTTGCCCTTCAGTGCGCGCTCGACGAGGCCATCGAGTTGCGGATCGCCGAACGCCGACCACCAGCGCGCTGGATCGACGGTCGCACCGACCGTGGCTTGCGGGCTGACGAACGCCGGCGGCACCGCCATCTCGGGCGCGACGTAATTCGGGCCGACGGTGCACCCCGCGAGCAGGGCCGCGACCGCAACCACCATGAACCGCGCACGCATCAATGCATCCCTCCCGAGGGGGCGCCGCCGGTCTTGCCGGAGCGCATGAATAATACCAGTGGCGCGACGCACAGCACGACCACCATCATCGCGCGGAACACGTCGAGGAAAGCGAGCATCGTCGCCTGCCGCTGCATCTGGCTGTAGAGCACCGCGAGCGGCGTGGTGGACGGATCGCCCTGCCCCGCAAACGCGCCCGCCGCCTTCTGCATCCAGTCGTTGTAGTTCGGATCGAGCGGGTTGAGCGTCTGCGTCAGTTCGGACTGGTGCCGCTGCAACCCGCCCGCAAGCTGCGTCTGCGCAAAGCAGATGCCGATCGTCCCGCCGAGGTTGCGCGAGACGTTGAGCAGGCTCGACGCCTGCGCGGTCTGCGTCTGCTTGAGCCCGACATAGGCGATCGCGTTGATCGGCACGAACAGGAACGGCAGCGCCATCGCCTGGAACAGCCGCGCGAACGCCGCATCCGAAAACGCGATGTCCGCGCTCAGATGGCTCATGTTCCACAGCGCGAACGCCTGGACGAGCAACGCCGGGAACAGCAGCAGGCGAACGTCGACGAGCCCGCTCAACCGCCCCGCGAACGGCACCATGACGAGCGTCGCCAGACCGCCCGCGGTCAGCGCGAGCCCGGCGTCGAGCGAGCTGTAGCCGAGAACCTGTTGCAGCATCTGCGGGATCAGCTGAGTCGTGCCGAACAGGATCATGCCGGTGACGCCCATCACGCCGATCGTCAGCGCGAAGTTGCGGTTCTTCAGCAGCTTGAGGTCGATCACCGGGTCCTTGTGGTTCAATTCCCAGACCACGAGGCTGATCAGCGACACCGCGGCGATAATCGCCGACATGACGATGAAGCCGCTGGCGAACCAGTCCTCGCGCTCGCCGCGATCGAAAGTGAGTTCGAGGAAGCCGAGACCCAGCGCGACCAGTGCGACGCCGATATAGTCGATCGTCAGGCCGTGCTTGAAGCGCTCGTCGCGGTCCTTCTTCACCTGGTCCGGCTCGTCGACCAGCGCCTCGACGAGGAACCAGGCGAGGATGCCGACGGGCACGTTGATCAGGAACACCCAGTGCCAGCTCGAATATTCGACGATGTACCCGCCGAGCGTCGGCCCGAGCACCGGCCCCACGACCACGACGATCGCGAACGCGGCGAACGCCATGCCGCGTTGCTTGGGCGGGAAGGTATCGGCGAGGATCGATTGCTCGACCGGCGCGAGGCCGCCGCCGCCTATGCCCTGCAGCACGCGCGCGACGACGAGCGTCCCGATGTTCGGTGCCAGGCCGCAGAGCAGCGAGGCGAAGGTGAACAGCGCGATCGAGAGCAGGAAATAGCGTTTCCGCCCGATCGCGTCGGACAGCCAGCCCGAGATCGGGATGACGATCGCGTTGGCGACGAGATAGCTGGTCAGCACCCAGGTCGCCTGATCGGTGGTGATCGACAGCCCGCCCGAGATATGATCGAGCGCGACGTTGGCGATCGAGGTGTCGAGCACCTCCATGAAGGTCGGGATCGAGATGATCGCGACGATCAGCCACGGGCTGTACTTGCCCGCCGCCGACCGGCTCGGCGACCAGGTGTGACCGCCGCCCGCATCGACCTTAGCGGCCTTTGCCACTTCAGCGGACCTTGACGGTCGGCACCACCGACATGCCGGGGCCGATCGGATAGCGCTTCGGATCGGGGCCGTTCTTGACGTCGAACACGATCCGCACGGGGACGCGCTGGACTACCTTCACGTAATTGCCGGTGGCGTTCTGTGGCGGGAGGAGCGCGAACGCCTGGCCTGCGCCGCGCTGGATCGAATCGATATGGCCCTTAAACTCAACGCCCGGATACGCGTCGACCTTGATATCGACGGGCTGGCCGATCTTCATCAGCGTCAGCTGCGTTTCCTTGAAATTCGCCGTCACCCACATCGTGTCCGGAACGATCGCCATCAGCTGCGTGCCCGGCGCGACATAGGAACCGATATTGACCGAGCGGTTGACCACCTGCCCCGCGACCGGCGCGGTCAGGCGGAGGTCGCTGATGCTGACGTTCGCCTGATCGACCAGCGCACGCTTGGCGTCGATCACCGATTTCGCCGCGCCGACCTGTTTCCGCGCGACCGTGATCTGCGCGGTCGCGGTATCGATCTGCTCGCGGGCTTGTGCTGCATCCGCCGCGGTCTGGCGGGCGGTGGCGCGTGCCTGATCGAGCTGCTGGCCTGCGACCGCGCTCGGATCCAGCCGCAGCAACGCTTCGTAGCGCGCGAGATCCTGCTGCGCCTTTACCGCGGCCGCCATCGGCACGCGGGCCTGCGCTGCTGCCTGCTGGCGTTGCGCCTCGGCGGCGGTGACCTGCGCCTGCGCCTGCGCGAACTGCGCGCGCGATTGCTGCTCGTTGGCCTGCGCCTCGGCGACCTGTGCGTCGCGACCCGACGCCTTGATCACCGCGAGCAGCCGGCCGGCCTCGACATGACGGTTGTCGATATCGGCGACCTGCACCAGCGTCCCCGCAACCTGTGGCGCGAGCCGGACGATGTGCGTGTCGACGAACGCGTCGTCGGTCGATTCGAACTGCCGCGCATGCAGCCAGTAGCACACGCCGCCGATGATCAGCGCGCCGACGACGATGACGAGGATGATCCAGAACAGCGGCTTCTGGAACACCGACGGCTTCTTGTCGTCGTCGGACTCGTCGGACTCATCCTGCTGTTCGGTATCGGACTGCTGATCCTCGCCGTTCGGATCGCGCTTGCGGTCCTCGTCGTCATGGTCGGTGTCGGAATGGTTCGTCTGGTCGGTCATGCCTGGCCCTGTTCTTCAGCACGCATCGAATCGAGAATGGCGTCGATATTGGCGTCGATCCGCGCTTTGATATCGAGAATGTCGGAAGGCTCGAGCGTGTCGCGCTCGAGCAGTTTGAGGCAGGTCGCGCGGCTCGATCGCAGCGCCACGACCTGCCCGAGCAGCGTGATCGTCGCGATCCGCGCGGAGCGGACGTTGCGGTGCCCGGTGACGATGCACACGAGATCGCCGAGCTGACGGACCATCTGGCCCATCACGCCGCCATAGATCCGCTCGAACGCCTCGCTCGGCTTCATCTGTTCGCGCAGCACGAACAGCGTCCAGTCGGCGCTCTCGGCACTCGCCATCTTGTCTGCCAGCCGCCCGAGAATGCGGTGGATCCGCGCGCGCGCACCGGCCGCGTCGTCGGTGGCGATCTCTGGCGACAGGTCGATCGGCTCGCCCATCACCGCAGCCATGCGCTCGGCGATCCGGTCGGCGGCGGCGAGGTACAACCCCTCCTTGCCGCCGTAATGATAGGTGATCGACGACATCGCAGTGCCGGCAGCCGCGGCGATCCCGCGCGTGCTGGCGCCTTCGAGGCCCTTGGCGCCGAATTCGCTGATCGCGATGTCTAGGAGTCGGGACTGGACCACGCGGCGGCGTTTAGTTCGATCGAACGAACGGGCCTAATGAACAAAACGTCATGATCTGCGACACGTACCAAATCGCTGCCGCCCGCTGTCATCCGTTAGCTATCACCCGCGAGCCGTCATCCTGACGAAAGTCAGGATCCAGGGTAATCAGCCTTGATCCTGCGTGGCTCTGGATCCTGACTTTCGTCAGGATGCCAGCGTATTTGGATTACCGCGTGCGGGAACATCGCGACGTCGGATGGTCGCCAAAAACAGAAACGCCGGCCTCTTCTGCGAAGAAACCGGCGTAAATCTGGTGGGCGCGACAGGGATTGAACCTGTGACCCCACCCGTGTGAAGGGTGTGCTCTACCGCTGAGCTACGCGCCCGAAACTCGTTCGGAAGCGGGCCTTTAGGCAGACAGCGCCCGCCTGTCCAGCCCTTTCGATCCTGCTCCTCACGGGAGCGGATCAAAGACGGCTTTAGTTGACCGCGTCCTTGAGGCCCTTGCCGGCCTTGAACTTCGGCTGGGTCGAGGCCTTGATCGTCATCGGCTCGCCGGTGCGCGGGTTGCGGCCCGTCGACGCCTTGCGCTTGGAGATCGAGAACGTGCCGAAGCCGACCAGGCGAACCTCGTCGCCCTTCTTCAGCGATGCCTCAATCGCGTCGAACACCGCCTCGACCGCCTTTACTGCGTCGGCCTTGACGAGCCCCGACGTGTCGGCGACCGTCGCGATCAGCTCCTGCTTGTTCATAAAATCCCCCGAGAAAGTCACAATTCGGCCGCGATAGAATCACGGCCGCAGTCAGCGCGCAATAATGCGGCGGCCTCGTCTGCTGTCAAACGAAACCGCCGCATCACCGCAGAGAATCCAAACATGGATTAGTGGTGCAGGCTGCCCCCGACGGGTGCGATCGGTGCCGGCGGCAGTGCCGCAAGCTCGTCCGCATCGGTCCACTCGATCGCCTCAAGCGGCTCGGTCAGCGCAAGACGCAGCACTTCGTCGACATGCGAAACGGGGATAATCTTCAGCCCTTCCTTGATGTTCGCCGGGATCTCCGCGAGGTCCTTCTCGTTCTCCGCCGGGATCAGCACCGTCTCGATTCCCCCGCGCAGCGCGGCCAGCAGCTTCTCCTTAAGGCCGCCGATCGGCAGCACGCGGCCGCGCAGCGTGACCTCGCCGGTCATCGCCACCTCGCGCCGGATCGGCACGCCGGTCAGCGTCGAGACGATCGACGTGACCATCCCGATCCCCGCCGACGGGCCGTCCTTCGGCACCGCACCCTCGGGCAGATGGATATGGATATCCTTGCGCGCGAACAGGCTCGGCTTGATCCCGTAGCTCGGCGCGCGCGCCTTGACGAAGCTGAATGCGGTCTCGATCGATTCCTTCATCACGTCGCCGAGCTTGCCGGTGAGCTTGGCTTGGCCCTTGCCCGCGACCGTCACGCTCTCGATCGTCAGCAATTCTCCGCCGACCTCGGTCCAGGCGAGCCCGGTGACCGCACCGATCTGATTCTCGGTCTCGCCAAGGCCGTGACGATATTTCTGCACGCCGGCATACTCACCGACATTCTCAGGCGTGATCGTGACGCTCGTCGTCTTGTTCTCGAGGATCTGGCGCAACGCCTTGCGGCACAGCTTGGCGATCTCGCGCTCGAGCGTACGGACACCGGCCTCACGCGTGTACTGCTGGATGAGCGTACGAAGCCCCGCCTGCGTCAGCGTGAACTCGCCCGGCTTCAGCCCGTGCGCCTCGATCTGCTTCTCGACCAGATGGCGCTCGGCGATCTCGACCTTCTCGTCCTCGGTATACCCCTCAAGACGGATGATCTCCATGCGATCGAGCAGCGCCTGCGGCAGGTTCAGCGAGTTCGCGGTGCACACGAACATCACGTCCGACAGGTCGATATCGACCTCGAGATAATGGTCCTGGAACTTGCCGTTCTGCTCCGGATCGAGCACCTCGAGCAGCGCCGATGCCGGATCGCCGCGGAAATCCTGGCCGAGCTTGTCGATCTCATCGAGCAGGAACAGCGGGTTCGACGTGCCGGCCTTTTTCAGGTTCGTCACGATCTTGCCCGGCAGCGAGCCGATATAGGTGCGGCGATGGCCACGGATCTCGGCTTCGTCGCGCACGCCGCCGAGCGACTGGCGGATGAACTCGCGCCCCGTCGCCTTGGCGATCGACTTGCCGAGCGAGGTCTTGCCGACACCGGGAGGGCCGACGAGGCACAGGATCGGCCCCTTCAGCTTGTTGGTGCGCGCCTGCACCGCAAGATACTCGACGATCCGGTCCTTGACCTTCTCGAGCGCGTAATGATCCTCGTCCAGCGTCCCCTGCGCGGCGGCGATGTCCTTCTTGATCTTCGACTTCTTGCCCCAGGGGAGCCCGAGGAGCACGTCGAGATAGTTGCGCACGACGGTCGCCTCGGCGCTCATCGGTGCCATAGTCTTGAGCTTCTTCAGCTCGGCGGTCGCCTTGCCGCGCGCTTCCTTGCTCATCTTGAGCGTCGCGATCTTCTGAGTCAGCTCGGCGATCTCGTCGCCTTCGCCCTCGCCATCTTCGTTGCCGAGTTCGCGCTGGATCGCCTTCAACTGCTCGTTGAGGTAATATTCGCGCTGCGTCTTCTCCATCTGGCGCTTGACGCGGCTCTTGATCTTCTTCTCGACCTGCAGGACGCCTAGCTCGCCCTCCATCGCCGTCATCGCCATTTCGAGACGCTTGGACGGGTTGGTCTCGAGCAGCATCGCCTGCTTCTCGGCGACCTTGATCGCGATGTTTGCGACGACCGCGTCGGACAGCTTCGACGCGTCCTCGATCTCCGACATCTGCACCGCGGTCTCAGACGCGAGCTTGCGGTTGAGCTTGGCGTAATTCTCGAACTGGTCGACGACCGAGCGCATCAGCGCGGTGACCTCGGCGCCCTCGACCTCGGCATCGGCGACCGGCTCGACAGTCGCGGTCAGGAACTCGCCGCTCTCGTCCAGCGTCTCCAGCGTCGCGCGCTGCTTGCCCTCGACGAGCACGCGAACGGTGCCGTCGGGCAGCTTCAACAGCTGCAGCACGGTGGCGGTGACGCCCATCGAGTACAGGTCGTCACGCGAGGGATCGTCCTCGGCCGGATCGACCTGCGCGACGAGATAAATCTCCTTGTCCGCCGCCATCGCCGCTTCGAGCGCGGCAACGGACTTATCGCGACCGACGAACAGCGGCACGATCATGTGCGGGAAGACGACGATGTCGCGAAGGGGAAGGACGGGGTACTGGGTCATGAACGCTCCGGTGGGTGCCTGCATGGAGGGCATTATTGAGTCTTATATGGTGAGGATGAAGCGTCCATCAATTGGTTGGTGCGGTTAAGCGGTGTCGCTTCGCGCCAAGTCCGGGCATTTCGCGCAAGCGCGGACGGCCGGAGCCACGAACATCGCGCACGTAAGCCTGACCTTAGCCCTCCGTCGCATCACGCTGCCCAGGCCCGCGGGGTTGTAACGGACGGCGTCCGGCGCGAGAGTGACGGATGATTTCGCGTCTTCTACTCGCCGCCAGCGCCACCGCGCTCCTCGCCGCCGCGCCGCTCCCGAAGAAGGGCGAACCGGCGATCACCGCGCAGACGCAGCGGTCCGGCGGTGTGCTGACCGCCGAGCAGACCGCGCTCACCTTCGACAGCGCGGACCTTGCGTTCGAGGTGCTTCCCGATACGCAGAGCCTGAACGGCGTCGCCACGTTGGTCTTCACCGCGAAGGCCCCTCTCACCCGCCTGCCGATCGACCTCGACCGCAACCTGCCCGTCAGCGCGATCATGATCGACGGGACTCCGTTGCCGCCCTCGGCCTGGACCAATCCCGAGGGGCGGTTGACGATCACGCTCCCCAGGCCGGTCGGGGCCGGCGGGAAGGTCACCGCGAAGATCACCTATGGCGGCACGCCGCATGTCGCGGTGAAGGCGCCGTGGGACGACGGGATGGTCTGGTCGAAGACGCCCGATGGCCGCACCTGGTTCGCGACGACCGCGGAGGGCTATGGCTGCGACCTGTTCTGGCCGTGCCTCGATTTCCCGACCGGCGAGCCTGCGCTGGTCACGCTGCACATCACCGTGCCCCAGGGATTGAAGGCGCCGTCGAACGGCGTGCTGCTCGGCGTCGATACGCTGGCCGACGGCCGGACGACGTGGAACTGGCGCGCCAAGCATCCCAATACCTATGGCATCGCGCTCAACGTCGGGCCGTATGAGGAGATCAGCGACACGTACAAGAGCCGCTACGGCAACAGCATCCCGATGCATTACTGGTACCTGCCGGGCGAAAAAGCGCAGGCGGAAAAGCTGTTCGCCGAATTCGCGCCGACGCTCGACTTCTTCGAGAGCATGATCGGTCCCTACCCGTTCGGCGACGAGAAGCTCGGCGTGGTCGAGACCCCGCACAAGGGCATGGAGCACCAGACGATCAATGCCTATGGCAACGAATACGCAAAGGCACCCGAGGGGTTCGACTGGCTGTTCCAGCACGAGTTCGCGCATGAGTGGTTCGGCAATCAGCTGACCGCGGCGAACTGGGACGATTACTGGCTGCACGAGGGCTATGGCACGTACATGCAGCCGCTCTACGGCCAATGGCGCGAGGGGCGTGCGCGCTATGCGGCGATGATGCAGGGCGAGCGGACCTCGATCATGAACCTCAAGCCCATCACGCAGCAGCGAGTCACCACCGAGGAGGAGGTGTACGAACTCGACAAGGGCGGCGCGGGCCAGGACATTTACTATAAGGGCTCGTGGATGCTCCACACGCTGCGGTCGCTGATCGGCGACAAGGCGTTTTTCGATGTCACGCGGCTGGCGGTATACGGGCGAGCGGACCCCAAGCCGGGGAATTTCAAGCCGCGGTTCGGGTCGACGAAGGAGTATGAAGCGCTCGTCCGCAAAGTGACGGGGAAGAATTACGGCTGGTTCTTCGAAGTGTATCTGCGCCAGGCGGCCCTCCCCGACCTGGTCGAGACGCGGACCGGCACCATGCTGACGTTGGCGTGGAAGGTGCCGGGCAACGGCGCGTTCCCGCTGCCGGTCGAGGTACAGGTCGACGGCAAGGTCCGGACGCTCCCGATGACCGGCGGGAAGGCGAGCCTGTCGGTCCCGGCGGGTGCGCATGTCGTGATCGACCCGGACGCGCTGGTCCTCCGCCGCAGTCTCGCGCTCGAAGACGTGGCCGCCTGGAAAGCCGCGCAAGCCGCAAAGGGCAAACCGCAATGACCGACCAGAACGCGTTCCCCCGCGAAGGCGGGGCCCCTAGGCTCACAGACGCCAACGCGCGTGACCCTGGGCTCCTGCGTGCGCAGGAGAACATCTGGCCAGCCCGCGCGGCAGAGATGGCTGCGATCTTCATGGTCGGCGACGGCCTGATCGGCCTGCTCCAGCCGCGCCGCCACGTCGATCTCTGGAAAGACGATGCGCTAGGCACCGAAAAACTGGTGTCGCCCTTCGTGGACCGCCCCGGCCGTCGCCGCCTCTATGCGGTCGTGCAGATCGCCGCCGGCCTCGCCTTGGCGGCACGGCAAAGACCATGAGAACCGCGGGCTGGTCCTTGCTCGCGCTGGCGCTCGCAGGATGCGGGTCAACGCCGGATGCGCCCTCGACCAGCCAGATCGCGCGCGGCGAGCGCGTCTTCCGCCGCTGCACCGCGTGCCACACGATCGGGCGCTATGCAGGCGATACCGATGGCCCCAATCTCTACGGCGTACTCGGCGGCCCCGTCGGAGAGCGCCGCCCGCGCTTCGCCTATACCGCCGGCCTGAAGGCGCTCGGCGGAACGTGGGACGCGGCGCGGATGGACCAATGGCTCGCCAACCCGCGCCGGATGGTCCCCGGCACGACGATGGGGTTCGCGGGGCTCGCCGACCCGAAGGACCGCGCCGACGTCATCGCCTATCTGGCGACGCAGGGGCCCTGACGCATCACGGCACCACGGTCGTGAACAGATACGCGGCAAAGATCACGAGATGGACGACGCCCTGCAACACCGTCGTCCGCCCCGTGCCGAGCGACAGCGTCGCGACGAACAGCGACAGCGCGAGCAGCGTCATGCTCTTCGCGTCGATCCCCAGCGCGAGCGGGAGGTCGAGCACCAGCGACACGATCGCCACGCTCGGGATCGTCAGCCCGATCGTCGCCAGCGCAGAGCCGAGCGCGAGGTTGAGACTGGTCTGCAACCGGTTGCGCCGCGCCGACTTGTACGCGGCCAGGCTCTCGGGTGCGAGCACCAGCGCGGCGATCACTACGCCGACGACTGTCAGCGGCAGGCCGGCCCCGAGCACCGCCGCCTCGATCGTCGGCGACAGCGTCTTGGCGAGCAGCACCACCGAAATGAGCGCCACCAGCAGCGCGGCGAACGCGATCCCCGTCGCACGCCGCGACGGCGGCGCGGCGTGATCGTCCTTGTCGTCGGTCGAGGGCAGGAAATAGTCGCGGTGGCGTACCGTCTGCACCAGCACGAACGTCCCGTAGAGGATCAGCGAGACGACCGCGACGAACATCAGCTGCGACGCCGCATAGGTCGGACCCGAGGTCGACGAGGTGTAGTTCGGCAGCACCAGCGACAGCACCGCCATCGCGGCGAGCACGCCGAGCGCGGCGGTCATGCCCTTCAGCGTGAAGCGCTGCTCGTGATGCCGCACCGCGCCCGCCAGCAGGCAGAGGCCGATGATGAAGTTCAGGATGATCATGATCGCCGCGAACACCGTGTCGCGCGCGAGCGTCGTCGCGTCGCCCGCATTCGACAGCATCAACGAGACGATCAGCGACACCTCGATCACCGTGACCGCGATCGCCAGGACGAGCGTGCCGAACGGTTCGCCGACCTTGTGCGCGATCACCTCGGCATGATGCACCGCCGCCAGCACGCTGCCGATCAGCACGATCACCGCGGCGGCCGTGCCGAGCGCGCCCATCTTGGCCAGCCCGACGAGGATCGCGACGAGCCCCAGCCCCGGCGCGACGAGCGTCCAGATCGGGAGCGCCAGACGGTCGGGCATCGTCTCCGTCACGTCTGCGTTCGGTCGGTCGGCCACTTCGATCGTCATGCAAGCTCCCTCGTTTCACTTACCCAACGAATGCGTGACGGCCGATAAGGGTCCGAGTGCGGGCGATTGTGCAGGGGCCGGGTTCGGGTAGATTGGCCGGATGCTGCCCCCCGATCTCCGCCAAACGCTCGTCATGGTGGCGCAGGCGATGCGCGACGCACGCGATCCGTGGTGGGTGATTTCCAGCGCGGCGGTCGCGCTTCACGGGGTGGTGCCGATCACCGTCGCCGACGTCGACGTGGTGACGAGCATCGCGGATGCTCGGCGCACGATGACACGAGTGGGAGTGGGGCCGGCGAAGCAGTCGGCCAGCCCGATGTTCCGTTCCACGGTGTTCGGCCAGTGGACGGCGCCGCCACTCATGGTCGAGATCATGGCGGGGTTTCATGTCGCGACCCCGGCGGGGTGGACGGAGGTGCTTCCGAAAACGCGCGTGCCGATCGAGGTGGAAGAGGCCACCATCTATGTGCCGGACCGCGTGGAACTGGCCAAGATACTCAGGCTGTTCGGGCGTCCGAAGGACTATGAGCGGATCCGGCTGCTGGCCACGCAACCCTAGCGGCCAACCCGTCCCCACCCTTTCCAAGGCGGTAAGGGTCCGATTCACCACCATTGCCCCCACCGTCATCCTGACGAAAGTCAGGATCCAGAGCCCAAAGACCGACGCTCGGTACTCTGGATCCTGACTTTCGTCAGGATGACGGGAGGGGGTTTAAGCGGCGAGTTTCACCCCAAACGAAAAAGGGCGCCGATCGCTCGACGCCCTTTCCCAATCTCGAACCGACTAAACCTTAAGCCGCGTCGCCGGTCTTCTTCTTCTCGGCATAGACGCGGATCGGCTCCTTGCGGCCCTCGATTACGTCCTTGTCGATCATCACCTCGTCGACGCCGTCCATGCCGGGCAGGTCGAACATCGTGTCGAGCAGGATGCTCTCGAGGATCGAACGAAGCCCGCGCGCACCGGTCTTGCGTTCGATGCCCTTCTTGGCGACCGAGACTAGCGCGTCGTCGGTGAAACCGAGCGCGACGTCCTCCATCTCGAACAGCTTCTGGTACTGCTTAACCAGCGCGTTCTTCGGCTCCTTCAGGATCTTCACCAGCGCGTCGACGTCGAGGTCCTCGAGCGTCGCGATCACCGGCAGACGACCGACGAACTCGGGGATAAGACCGAACTTGAGCAGATCCTCAGGCTCGACCGACTTCAACGTCTCGCCCGTCTTGCGCTCGTCCGGCCCGGCGACATAGGCGCCAAAGCCGATCGACTTGCCCTGCAGACGATCGCCGATGATCTTCTCGAGACCCGAGAACGCGCCGCCGCAGATGAACAGGATGTTCGTCGTATCCACCTGCAGGAACTCCTGCTGCGGATGCTTGCGACCGCCCTGCGGAGGAACCGAAGCGGTCGTCCCCTCCATCAGCTTGAGCAGTGCCTGCTGCACGCCCTCACCGCTCACGTCGCGCGTGATCGACGGGTTCTCGGCCTTGCGGCTGATCTTGTCGATCTCGTCGATATAGACGATCCCGCGCTGCGCCCGCTCGACATTATAGTCCGACGCCTGGAGCAGCTTGAGGATGATGTTCTCGACATCCTCGCCGACATAGCCGGCCTCGGTCAGCGTCGTCGCATCGGCCATTGTGAACGGCACATCGAGGATGCGAGCGAGCGTCTGCGCGAGCAGGGTCTTGCCGCAACCCGTCGGCCCGACGAGCAGGATGTTAGACTTGGACAGCTCGACATCGGCACCCTTGGCGCCGTGGTTGAGCCGCTTGTAGTGATTGTGCACCGCCACCGACAGGACGCGCTTGGCCCGCTTCTGGCCGATAACGTAATCGTCAAGGACGTCGCAGATCTCCTGCGGAGTCGGCACGCCGCCGTCCTTCTTGGACACCAGCGCCGACTTCGTCTCCTCACGGATGATGTCGTTGCATAGCTCGACGCACTCGTCGCAGATGAAGACCGTCGGCCCGGCGATCAACTTGCGGACCTCGTGCTGCGACTTGCCGCAGAACGAGCAATAGAGGGTGCTCTTCGAGTCGCCACCGCTCAGCTTCGTCATTCAATCACCTCTCGCGCATGTCGGTGCACGTGCCGTTTCCGGGGCCGCTACCGTAACGTACCCCGGAGTTCCTACAATCAAATAAACCGGCGGGATTTACGATTCGCCCCGTGCCGGCCCCGCTTGAGCGGGCTTTACGCAGGTTTCGCCGTGTCGTCCGCAGGGGCGGGACGCTTGTCGAACACCTCGTCGACCAGGCCAAAATCCTTCGCTTCGTTTGCTTCGAGGAACGTATCGCGGTCCATCCGGCGCTCGATCTCCTCGATCGGCTGGCCGGTATACTGCGCGTACAGTTCGTTCATGCGCTTGCGGATCCGCAGGATCTCGCGCGCCTGGATCTCGATGTCGCTGGCCATGCCCTGTGCACCACCCGATGGCTGATGGATCATGATGCGTGCGTTGGTCATCGCGACACGCATGCCGGGCTCGCCGCTCGCGAGCAGGAAGCTGCCCATCGAGGCGGCCTGGCCGATGCACACCGTGCCGACGCGCGGGCGGATGTACCGCATCGTGTCATGGATCGCCATGCCCGCCGTGACGACACCGCCCGGCGAGTTGATGTACATGAAAATGTCCTTCTTCGGGTTCTCGGACTCGAGGAAGAGCAGCTGTGCGGTGATCAGCGAGGCCATGCCGTCCTCGACGCCACCGGTCACGAAGATGATGCGCTCGCGGAGCAGGCGCGAGAAGATGTCGAACGAGCGCTCGCCGCGGTTCGACTGCTCGATGACGATGGGAACCAGGCCTGCTTGCGTCTGCTGCAGGCCGAGCCCGGCGCTGGCCAATGGGCTAGCAAAGTCGCCGGTCTCGAACGGATTGTGCATGGAAATCTCTCTTATGCCCCAGTGAGCCGCCAACATCGGCGCTCGCAACGGGGAGTTCAAGCCCATCCGACGCTTCCCCTCGCCCCTCCGGGGAGAGGGAGGGGCCCACACGCACTTGCGGGTGGGAGGGTGAGGGGCAGTTGGGATCCGCCAACCGCCCCTCACCCTCCCGTCGCCTACGGCTCCTCCTTCCCTCTCCCCGATGGGGAGAGGGACTCAGATCCCCGGTGCGGGATAGGCGAGATACGCCAGCCGACGCACCTCGCGCCGCCCCCGGACGACCGTATCGAGGATCAGCCCCGTAAAGACGTTCAGCGCGGCGAAGATGCCGAGGCCGGTGATCAGGATCGCAGTCGGGAAGCGCGGGACCTGGTGGATCTCGATATAGGTCAGTACCAACGGGATACCGAGGATCAGCGCGAGCATCGCAAACGCGCCGCCGATCACCCCGAAGAACCACAAAGGCCGCTCGATCCGGTACAGCGTCATGATCGTCCGCAGGATCCGCCACCCATCGCCATAGGTGCTGAGCTTCGACTCGGATCCCTCGGGCCGCGCATAATAGGGCGTCTCGACCTCGCCGATCGGCATCTTGAGCTCAAGCGCGTGGACGCTGATCTCGGTCTCGATCTCGAACCCGGCGGAGAGCGAGGGGAAGCTCTTCACGAACCGCCGCGAGAACACGCGGTAGCCCGACAGGATATCGGTAAAGCTGCGCCCGAACAGCCGCGCGAGCATCCCCGTCAGCAGTGCGTTGCCGAACCGGTGGCCGCGGCGGTAGCTCTCCTGCACTTGGCTGATACGCGAACCGACCACCATGTCCAACTGTTCGTCGAGCACACGTGCGACAAGCGCCGGGGCGGAGGCCGCGTCATAGGTCGCGTCGCCATCGGCCATCACGTAGATGTCGGCGTCGATATCCGCGAACATGCGGCGGACGACCGCGCCCTTGCCCTGGATCCGCTCGGTCCGCACCACGGCACCCGCCGCGCGCGCGACCTCCACCGTCTGGTCGGCGCTGTTGTTGTCGTACACGTAGATGGTGGCGCCCGGCAGCGCGGCGCGGAACCCGGCCACCGTCTGCGCGATCGCCGCCGCTTCGTTGTAACACGGCAGCAGGACGGCGATTCTCGGTTCGGTCATGCCCTGCCCTATCGTGCCGGAGGCTGCCTTGCAGATGCTATTTTCGGCCACCGAACCCCCTGAAACGCAAATCCCCGGCGGAGGCCGGGGTCCAGTCGGGGAAGGTCCATAACGGAGCTTTACGCGCCGTTATAGTAGCCTTTCCAACTGGACCCCGGCCTCCGCCGGGGAGGTGTCCCGAAAACGGGGCGAGTGCCTCAGCGACGAGGCACTCCGATCGGCGTTACGCCTCGGTCTTGGTCGGCGCCTTCTTGGCGCGCGGCTTCTTTACCGGTGCGTCGGCGGCTTCGGTGCCCTCGGCATTCTCGGCCGCGACCGGCGACGACTCGGTCACCGCGGTCTCGGCCTCGACCGGTGCCGCCTTCTTCTTGGCAGGCGCCTTCTTGGCGGGCTTGGCCTCGTCCGCCGCGTCCGAAACCTGCGCCTCGTCCGTCACGGTCTCGTCCGCAGCAGCGTCGTCAGACGCAGGCTTGGCCTTCTTGGCAGCCGCCTTCTTCTTGGGCTTGTGGTTGTCGTGGTCATGCACGTGCGTGCCGCTCGCGAAACCATCCTCGCTCTCGATCGCAGCTTCCAGCTCCTCGCGGGTGGCTTCGCGATCGGTGATCTCGGCCTTCTCGAACAGGAAGTCGACGACCTTGTCCTCGTACAGCGGCGCACGCAGCTGGGCAGCGGCCATCGGCTCGGACTGCACATACTGCATGAACTGCTGACGCTGCTCGGCCGGATACTGCTGCGCAGCCTGCGCGAGCAGACGCTGCATTTCCTGGTTCGAAACCTCGACGCCGTTCGCCTGGCCGATCTCGGACAGGAGCAGGCCCAGACGCACGCGACGCTCGGCGATCTTGCGGTAATCGTCGCGCTCGCCTTCCATCTCGGCCATTGCGGCCTCGGGATCGGCTTCGTGCGTGGCTTCGTGCTGGAGCTGCTGCCAGATCTGGTTGAACTCGGCTTCCACCATCGACGGCGGAACCTCGAAGTCGTGACCCTCGGCGAGCTGGTCGAGCAGCTTGCGCTTCATGTGCGTGCGCGTGAGCCCGTTATGCTCCTGCTCGATCTGACCCTTGAGCAGGCCCGTGAGCTGCTCGAGGCTCTCGAGACCCAGCGACTTGGCCAGATCCTCGTCGATCGCGCTCTCGCCCGCGGTCTTTACCGACTTGACGGTGATGTCGAACGTGGCCGGCTGACCCGCGAGCGACTTCTCCTGATACTCCTCGGGGAAGGTCACGTTCAGGACCTTGTCGTCGCCGGTCTTCACGCCGACGAGCTGATCCTCGAAGCCGGGGATCAGACGCCCTGCGCCGAGCTCGACGCCCATGTCGGTGCCCGTGCCGCCGTCGAACGCGACGCCGTCGGCGGTCTTGCCGACGAAATCGACGGTGACGAGATCGCCCATCTGCGCGACGTAATCGTCAGCGGCGTCGTCCCACTTCTTCTGCTGGTCGGCGAACTTCTGGAGCTGCTCGGTGACCGCCTCGTCGGCGACGGGCACGGTCAGGCGCTCGAGCCTCAGGCCGTCGATCGCGGGTGCCGGCACCTGCGGGAGGACTTCCAGCTCGACCTTGACGACCGCATCCTTGCCGATGTCGTAGCCGTCTTCCAGCTCGACCGAAGGCTGCATCGCGGGGCGCAGTTGCTTCTCGGCGACGAGCGTCTGGACGCCCTCCTGGATCGCCGCGTTCACCGCGTCCTGCGTCAGCGCCGGGCCGTGCATCTTGCGGATGAGGTTCGCCGGCACCTTGCCCGGACGGAAGCCCGGCATCTTCATCTGCGGCGCGAGGCGCTTCAGCTCGACATCGACCTTCGCATCGATATCCTTCGCAGTGATGGTGAGGGTGTAGGCGCGCTTGAGGCCCTCGTTCAACGTCTCGACAGTCTGCATGTCCGGCCTTTGTCTAAAAGAGCATTCGGGAAAAATTCGTCTGGGTGTCGCCCCGCCCGAGCGGCGGAGTGGTGCGGGCGAAGGGACTCGAACCCCCACATCTTGCGATGGCAGGACCTAAACCTGCTGCGTCTACCAGTTCCGCCACGCCCGCACAGGACATCGCCGTAGCGGGCGCGTCTATACCAACGTTGTATGCCGGGGCAAGCACGCAAGGCAACTACACGTGATCGCACGCGTTGATGCGGGAGAAGGAGAGAGCATCATGGCTACCCAACCCCCCGCAGAATT
The DNA here is from genome assembly GCF_004216825.1 of Sphingomonas sp. BK036. Lineage (NCBI taxonomy): Bacteria > Pseudomonadati > Pseudomonadota > Alphaproteobacteria > Sphingomonadales > Sphingomonadaceae > Sphingomonas > Sphingomonas sp. BK036. The sequence continues at coordinate 419,946 of NZ_SGXR01000003.1, forward strand.
CCCGACGCCCTCGTCGCCTGCCGAGCCGACGACGCCCCCGCCGGAGTTTAATCCGCCCGCACCCGACGTGGATTATCCCGATCCGAGCGGCCCCTCGACCGATCCCGCTCCCATCCAGCCGGAGGTGTGACGATGAGCGATCCCCATGCAGGCACCAATCCCGAAACGCGTCCCGAGGATCGTGACGCGGACCCGCGCAGCGACATTGAGCAGGCGGTGCAGTCGCGCTCCGATGCGGTCGAGCGCGGCGAAGGCGGTGACGAGCCCCAGACGTTTACCGATACGGGCATGCCGGACGGCGTCGGCGGCACGGGTGGCGTAACGAAAAACCAGGACGGCGACGCTCAGTAAGCAGCACCGGTCAGCAACCATAAATCCGGGGGCGGATAGCATAGGCTGTCCACCCCCTTCCTGCAGGAACCGCCCATTTCCACGCCCGCCGGCACCCCGCTTTCGGAGCTGCTCCCCGACCTGGCCCAGCATCAGACTCTGTACGTGGCGCTTGGGGTCGCAGTACTGGTGTTCGTCATCGCGCAGCGGATCCCGATCGTCCGGACGCTCGTCAATCTCGCGATGACGCTGGTGCTCGTCGGCTTGCTCTTCGTGGCGATTGGCCAGCGCAGCCAGTTCGATCCCTATCTCGGCAAGATCGCCAAACTGCTGCGGATCGAGGACCAGCAGGTCGTCGGCGGCGAGGTCCGGATCCGCATGGCGGCAGACGGCCATTTCTGGGCGCGGGCTCGGATCGACGGCATCGAACGCCGGCTGCTGATCGACAGCGGCGCGACGATCACCGCGCTGTCGACGAAGACGGCGGACGCGGCAGGGATCGATGCGCGGACCAGCGTCGTGCCGATCGTGCTCCAGACCGCCAATGGCGCGATCCCCGCGCAATCGGGCCGGATCCGCGAATTGAAGCTCGGCGCGATCGTCGCGCGCGACCTGCAGGTGGTGGTGTCGCCTGCGTTTGGAGACACGAACGTGCTGGGGATGAACTTCCTGTCGCGACTCGCGTCGTGGCGGGTCGAAGACAATGTCCTGATCCTCGTCCCGCATCATCCGCAGAAGGTGGGCGTGTAACGCTTACGACCATACCACCCCGGCGAAGGCCGGGGTCCAGTTGGGAGGTCGAGGTAACGGGACGCACCGCCCTGACCAGCAATGTCCCCCAACTGGGCCCCGGCCTTCGCCGGGGTGGTGGCATTGTTGACGCTCCCGAACGTTCTCGTTCCCCCGCGAAGGCGGGGGCCCAGGAATCAAGCAGCGCTGCGCGCCGTTACCCTGGGCTCCCCCCTTCGCGGGAGAACAGAGGCCTTACGGCGCCACCGACTCCCCGAGCGCGCTCTTCAGCACCTCGTTCACCACGGCAGGGTTCGCCTTGCCGCCCATCGCCTTCATCGTCTGCCCAACGAAGAATCCGAACAGCTTGTCCTTGCCGCCACGGTAATCGGCGACCTTGTCCGCATTCGCGGCCATCACTTCGGCGATGACCTTCTCGATCGCGCCGGTATCGCTGGTCTGCTTCAACCCGCGATCCTCGACGACCTTCGCCGCGCCATCGCCGGTCTCGAGCATGACCTCGAACACCTGCTTGGCAAGGCTACCCGACAGCGTACCGTCGGCGATCAGCCCCAGCAGTTCCGCCGCCTGCGCAGGCGACACCGGCGAGTTGGCGATATCCTTGCCCGTCCGGTTGAGCGCACCGAACAGCTCCGACGTCGTCCAGTTCGCCGCCGCCGCCGGCTTCACGCCCGCATCGAGCAACGCATCGAACCAGCGCGCCGCCTCGACCTCGGCGGTCAGCACCGTTGCCTGATACGCCGTGATCCCGAGCGATTCATACCGCGCCCGCTTTGCGTCAGGCAGTTCGGGCAGCGACGCACGGCATTCCTCGAGGAACGCATCGTCGAGCACCAGCGGCAACAGGTCCGGATCGGGGAAGTAGCGGTAATCATGCGCATCTTCCTTCGATCGCATCGAGCGAGTCTCGTTGCGGTCGGGATCGTAGAGCCGCGTCTCCTGCTGGATCTTGCCGCCGGCCTCGAGCACCTCGACCTGGCGCTTGGCCTCCTGCTCGACCACCGCCATCACGAAGCGCACCGAATTGACGTTCTTCGTCTCGGTCCGCGTGCCGAGTTCGTCGCCGGGCTTGCGCACGCTGACATTGACGTCGGCGCGCATCGAGCCCTCTTCCATGTTGCCGTCGCACGATCCGACATAGCGCAGGATCGACCGCAACTTGCGCAGATACGCGCCCGTTTCCGCCGGCGATGCGAGATCGGGCTTCGACACGATCTCCATCAGCGCGACGCCCGAGCGATTGAGGTCGACATAGCTCTGCGTCGGATGCTGGTCGTGCATCAGCTTGCCCGCATCCTGCTCGACATGGATGCGCTCGACGCCGATCCGCTTGCCCGCGGCATCGGGGTTCTTCTCGTCGAGGCTGATATCGATCGCGCCCTCGCCGACGATCGGATGATAGAGCTGGCTGATCTGATAGCCCTGCGGCAGATCGGCGTAGAAATAGTTCTTACGGTCGAACCGCGACCATTTGTTGATCTGCGCCTCGATCGCCATGCCGGTGCGCACCGCCTGGCGGATGCACTCACGGTTCGGGACGGGCAGCATGCCGGGCATCGCCGCATCGACGAGGCTGACCTGCGTGTTGGGCTCAGCCCCGAACGCGGTCGCCGCGCCCGAGAACAGCTTGGCGTTCGACGTCACCTGCGCATGGACTTCGAGGCCGATCACGACCTCCCACTCGCCGGTTTCGCCCTGGATTCTGTAATCGCTCATGTTACCACCAAGCCTCTGGCCGTGCCGTAAATCCTGCCCGCTGTTCGATTGCGAGCCCTGCGTTCAGCACGCCTTGTTCGTCGAGCGGCTTGCCGATGATCTGCAAGCCGAGCGGCAGCCCCTGCTTGTCGAGACCACCCGGCACCGACATCGCCGGCAGACCCGCCAGCGACGACGGCACGGTGAAGACGTCGTTCAGATACATCGCGATCGGATCGGCCGATTTCTCGCCGAGCGCGAACGCCGCGGAAGGCGCGGTCGGGGTGAGCAGGACGTCGCACGTCTCCCACGCCTTTTCGAAATCGCGCGCGATCAGCGTCCGGATCTTCTGCGCCTGCGTATAGTACGCGTCGTAGTAGCCGGCCGACAGCACGTACGTACCGATCATGATGCGGCGCTTCACCTCGGGGCCGAAGCCGTCGGCGCGGGTCGCGGCGTACATGTCCTGCAGCCCCGAGCCCGCGGGCAGGTCGCGGATGCCGTAGCGCACGCCGTCATAGCGCGCGAGGTTCGACGACGCCTCGGCGGGTGCGATGATGTAATAAGCGGGCAGCGCATATTTGGTGTGCGGGAGCGAGACCTCGACGATCGTCGCGCCGGCATCCTTCAGCCAGTCGATGCCCTTCTGCCAGAGCGCCTCGATCTCCTCGGGCATGCCGTCGACGCGGTATTCCTTGGGAATACCAACGCGCAGGCCGGCGAGGCTGGCCGACAGACCCGCTTCCCATTTCGGCACGTCGAGCTGGAGCGAGGTGCCGTCCTTCGCATCGAACCCGGCCATCGCCTCGAGCAGGATCGCGCAGTCGCGCACGTCGCGCGCCATCGGCCCGGCCTGGTCGAGCGACGAGGCGAACGCGATCGTCCCCCAGCGCGAGCAGCGGCCATAGGTCGGCTTGATGCCGCTGATGCCGGTGAAGGCGGCGGGCTGGCGGATCGAGCCGCCGGTGTCGGTGCCGGTCGCGCCGGGGCACAGCCGTGCGGCGACCGCCGACGAGGAGCCACCCGACGACCCGCCGGGTGCGAGCGAGGCGTTGCCGCCATCGTTGCGCTTCCACGGCGAGATGACGTTGCCGAACGCGGAGGTCTCGTTCGACGACCCCATCGCGAACTGGTCCATGTTCAGCTTGCCGAGCATCCCCGCGCCCGCATCCCACAGGTTCTGAGAGACGGTCGACTCATAGGTCGGCGTGAAGCCTTCGAGGATATGGCTCGCCGCGGTCGTCGTGACGCCCTTGGTGCAGAACAGGTCTTTCATGCCAATCGGCACGCCGGCCAGCGGCTTGAGCGTCTCGCCGGCGGCGCGCGCGGTATCGGCGGCGGTGGCGGCGGCGATCGCATGCTCGGGCGTCTCGACCAGGAACGCGTTGAGCGCCTTGGCCTGGCTCACCTTGACGATGAACGCGTCGGCGACGTCGCGCGCCGTGAAGCTGCCGTCGCGCACGCCGTCGCGGATGCCGGCAATGCCGAGATCGGTAAGGTCGGTCATTATTCGATCACCTTGGGCACGGCGAAGAAGCCGTGTTCAGCTACGGGCGCGTTGGCCAGGACCTGCTCGCGGATATTGCCGCCGGTCAGCGGGTCGGCGTTGACGACGTCGTCGCGCAGCCGCAGCGTGTTGGGGATGACGGCGGTCATCGGCTCGACGCCGGTCGTATCGACCTCGCCCAGCATCTCGATCCAGCCAAGGATGTTTCCGAGTTCCGGCGCCATGCGGGCGGCGTCCTCGTCGGTGATCGCGATGCGCGCAAGGCTCGCGATCCGCTTCACGGTTGCAGTATCTACGGACATGCCGCTCGGCTAGCACCGCGCGGCGCGGACGCGCAATATGTTTCCCGTGCGAGATCTAATCCTCCCCCGCCAGGGGGAGGTGGCGCGCAGCGACGGAGGGGGCGGACACGCAACAGGCGTTTCCCTTTCCTCCCCCTCCGTCAGGCTACCGCCTGCCACCTCCCCCTGGCGGGGGAGGATTGATCGCCCTCTAGTTCCCCCGCGGAGGCGGGGGTCCAGGATTACGGGCGCCGCCGCTCGAGACCCTGGGCCCCCGCCTCCGCGGGGGAACCGCGGACTTCGACGAAACGCGCCCGTTGCAACCGCCCCCGGCTTGCGGCACGGGAGCCACACCGCCTGCACGGAAGGTCCCGCTTGGCCCGCAAATTCCTCTATTTCGTCGCCGTGATGATCGTCCTCGCGATCGCCGCGCTGCTCGCCTACCGCCTGTTCGGGACCGACATGATCCGCATGGCGATGGTCCCGCGCGCGTCGTTCGAGGCGCAAAGCGAAGCCCCGCGCAACATCTATGCGCGCAAGATCCTGTGGCTCGCGCGCCCCGACAAGCCCGGCAACCCCGCGCTCTGGACGCCCCCCGGCTACGCGCCCGGCCCGCGCGGCACCGGCGCCGCGATCTTCTTCATCCACCCGACATCGTACATCAACCGCGACCATTGGAACGCGCCGATCGACGATCCGGAGACCAACGCGCGCGCAGAACTCTTCCTCCGCGGCCAGGCGAGCGCGTTCAACGAAGCCGGCGACATCTGGGCGCCGCGCTATCGCCAGGCGACGTTCGGCGCGTTCCTGACCAGCGCCGCCGAGAGCGAACGCGCGCTCGCGCTCGCATACGGCGACGTGTCGGCGGCATTCGACCGCTTCCTCAAGGAAGTCGGCCCGACGCGCCCGATCATCCTCGCCGGCCATAGCCAGGGTAGCGCGCACCTCACCCGCCTGCTCCGCGACCGGATCGCCACCGACCCGACACTGCGTGCACGGATCGTCGCGGCCTATGTCGTCGGCTGGCCCGTCTCGCGCACCACCGACCTGCCGCGCATGGGCCTGCCCGAATGCCGCACGGCCGAGCAGACCGGCTGCATCCTGTCCTGGGAAAGCTTCGCCGAGCCCGCCGACCCATCGCTGATCGTCGACGCCTATGACGCGACGATCGGGTTCGACGGCCGCCCGCGCAAGGGCACGCCGATCGTCTGCACCAACCCGCTGACCGGCACCGCCGACGCCGCCGCACCCGCGACCGCCAACCTCGGCACATTGGTCCCCGCCGCCGATCTCGCGACCGCGACGATGGCGGTCGGCAGCGTGCCCGCACGGTGCGCCGACCGCGGCTTCCTGCTGATCGGCGACGGCCCGAACCTCGGGCCCTATGTGCTGCCGGGCAACAATTACCACGTCTACGACTATAGCCTGTTCTGGGCGAACGTCCGCGCCGATGCCAACCGCCGCCTGAAGGCCTTCGCGCAATGATCACGCTCTCCGCCGCGCAGTTCCGCGACGCGCTTCCCGATGGCGGCCGGCTGATCGGCCTCGACGTCGGCACCAAGACGATCGGCACCGCTTTGTGCGACGCGGGCTGGTCGTTCGCGAGCCCCGCGCTGCTGATCCGCCGCACCAAGTTCCAGAAGGACAAGGCCGCGCTCGCCGAGATCATCAAGGCGCAGGCCGTCGTCGGCTTAGTCATCGGCCTGCCGATCAACCTCGACGGCAGCGAAAGCCCGCGCTCGCAATCGACGCGCGCGTTCGCGCAGAACCTCAAGGACATGGGGCTGCCGATCCTGCTCCAGGACGAACGCTGGTCGACCGTCGCCGTCACACGCACGCTGATCGAACAGGACGCCAGCCGCGCCAAGCGCGCCGAACTCGTCGACAAGATGGCGGCGGCGTACATCCTCCAGGGCGCAATCGATGCGCTGGTAACCGCGCAGATTTAGCGTACCACCCGGTAGAGCGTCGACTCGCCGTTGGTCCATGACACGCGCAAGTCGGAAGCCTTCGCCGCGCCAGGCGGAAAGCCGATCGTCCACACATACGAAAACGCGTCGCGTGGAAAACGGGCGATGGCCGCGTCGAAATCGGATCCGAACGTGCGGCACGGCTTCGGCAACACGATCTGCGAGGGATCAGCGAGGTACGGCGCGGCCGGTACGTAGCGGATGTGAAGGAGTTGCTGCCCCTCCAACGCCCATTGCGCATTGGTGAAGACGTCGCGGCGGACGATCGCCATGCCCGGCAGCGCGTCGCGTCGCAGATCCGACCACATATTACCGCACGGCCGCTGGACCAGCGAAAGGACCGCCACTCCGTGCGGTATACGCGCGATCGCCGCGAGTTCGCGCTGCTGCTCGCCCGATCGCTCGACGAAACTAACGGTCGTGCCAACCAGCCGTAGCGCCAGGAATGCAGTTCCGGCGATCGCCAGCGCTTTCGCGAATCGCAAGTCGCCGGTTGGCGGCATGATGGCGAGAACGGCCAACATTACTACCGCGGGGGCCATTCGCATATCGACATAGGCGCCGCCCATCATCAGTCGCGGCAGTATCGCGAACGCCGCGAGGCACGCAAGCGCCGGCCAACCGAGTACCGAGGAAAAGCTCAGTTTCGGGCTACGTGCCGCGACATACAAGACCGCGACGAACAGCATGACCGAGGCGACATCGAACAGCAGCCAGCGATCTCGCAGGATCGAGATTGCCCAAAGCAGCTTGGCGGTTCCGTCGAACCAGTTGGCCGCACCCAGCCCGACCGCTCCGCCCCCGGCAGGTGCCTGCAATGCCGAGACGATCATGACGATCAACGGCAACGCCAGCGGCAGGCAGCGAACCGCCACCGTCACCAACGCAGGGAGCCAGCGCCGTCCGTCGCGGCGAATCTGCGCCAGTTCCGCCGCTGCAGCCATCAGTCCAAGCATGCCCCAGCCGAAGCTGTGCGCGATCCACACCACGAAGGCGATCGGCATGAACAGGACCGCTTTCGGCAGCACTCGATTCTGTCGCCCGAGGCGTATCCACAGTGCGAACGCGCAGAACGCCAACGCCTGCGACAGCGCGAAATTCACGAAGCCGAACTGGAACGGCCATGCGTAGGCGAGCGGGAGCGCGAAGATCGCGGTCGGCGGTATCCGACCGTGCACTTCGCGCGCCGTCCACAGCAGTCCGGCGACCGTCAGCATTGGGATCGCAGTCACCGCTACCTTGGTCGCCGGTTCGAGGCCGAGCCATCGCGCCAGCCCCGGGACCAGCAAATCCATGCCGAGATTGGGCACGAGCGCCCATTGATAGGCGTAATAAAGCTGGAGATCGGGGGACGTCGGCAACGCCGTAGCGATGTGCCACCGGCCCATGTGCCCCGGCAGGTCGCTAAGAGGTGGCAGCGCCGGCCACAGCAGCGGGACGGCGGCGGCAAGGATCATCACCAGGGCAAACCACGGCGTTTCCCACCATTGACAGTCTACCGTTTTCGCTCCCGCCTCGTACATCGTTCCCCCTGTCCGCAAAGGGCATCGCATGGCCGCGCTAAATTCAGGTTAACCATGTGGTTCGACGCGAAGTGTGGCGGGACGCTTGCCCCTCGCCCCCGCCGCCACTATTCCGCGCTTTTAATGCGCACCTCAGATCACCGCCCCGCCGCCCTCATCGAAGGCGGCGCCGTCTTCCCGCACCGGCACCTCACCGGTATCGACGGGCTCCAGCCGCACGAGATCGCGTTCCTGCTCGACGAGGCGGAAACCTGGGTCGAGGCGAACCGCACGCATGCAACGCCCGACAAGCGGCTCGCCGGGCTCACGCAGATCAACGCGTTCTTCGAGAACAGCACGCGCACGCTCCTCTCGTTCGAGATTGCGGGCAAGCGGCTCGGCGCCGACGTCGTCAACATGCACGCCGCGCAGTCCAGCGTGAAGAAGGGCGAGACGCTGATCGACACCGCGATGACGCTCAACGCGATGCGCGCCGACGTCATCGTCATCCGGCATATGTCGTCGGGCGCGGTGCGGCTGATCGCGGACAAGGTCGGCTGCCCGGTGCTCAACGCGGGCGATGGACGCCACGAGCATCCGACGCAGGCGCTGCTCGATGCGCTGACGATCCGGCGGCGCAAGGGTGCGATCGCCGGCCAGCGCGTCGTCATCTGCGGCGACCTGCTGCACAGCCGCGTCGCGCGATCAAACATCCTCGCGCTCACCGCACTGGCCGCCGAGGTCCGCGTCTGCGCGCCATCGACGCTGATGCCGGCAATGATCGAGCGGATGGGCGTCACCGCCTTCACCGATTTCGACGCGGCGCTGGAGGGGGCGGACGTGGTGATGATGCTTCGGCTCCAGAACGAGCGGATGGACGGCGCGTACGTTCCCTCCACGCGCGAATACCGGCTGCGCTACGGGCTGACGCTCGATCGGCTGGCCAAGGCCGCGCCCGATGCGCTGGTGATGCACCCCGGCCCGATGAACCGCGGCGTCGAGATCGACTCGGCGGTCGCCGATCATGCGCGCTCGGCGATCACCGAACAGGTCGAGATGGGCGTCGCGGTCCGGATGGCGTGCCTCGACGTGCTGACGCGAAGAGCGCGCGGCGTGGAGGGTTGGGCATGATCCTCGCGCTCACCAACGCCACGCTCGCCTGCCCGGTCGGCGGCGTGACGACGGGCACTCTGCTGGTCCGCGACGGCGTGATCGTCGCGACCGGGATCGTCGACGTCCCCTCCAATGCCGAAGTCGTCGACTGCGGCGGCAAGACCGTCGCGCCGGGAATCGTCGATCTCGGCGTGGCGAAGGTCGATCGCGCCGCGTTCCGCGCGGGCGGCATCGTCCGGATCGGCCTGATGCCCGACCAGTCGCCCGTCCTCGACGATCCCGGCATCGTCCAGCGCGCCGCGCTGATCGGCAAGCCCGACCTCTGGATCCACCCGATCGCCGCCGCCACGCGCGGCCTCGAAGGCCACGACCTTGCCGAAATGGCGATCTGCCTGTCGGCGGGCGCGAAGGCGGTCGGCACCGGACGGCACTGGATCGCCGACAGCGGCGTGATGCGGCGCGTGCTCGCCTATGCGCGCGATCTCGACGTGACGGTCGTCACGCATGCCGAGGATGGCGGGCTCACCGCCGGCGCGGTCGCGACCGAGGGCGAGACCGCGACGCGGCTCGGCCTGCCCGCCGCGCCCGCGGTCGCCGAGGCGCTGGCGATCGCGCGCGACCTGATGCTCGCCGAGGATACCGGCGCGCGGCTGCACATCCGCCGGGTCACGACCGCCGCCGGGTTCGACCTCATCCGCGCGGCCAAGCGCCGCGGCGTCGCCGTGACGTGCGGGATCACGCCCGCGCATCTGCATCTGTCGGAGATCGCGGTCAGCGATTTCCGTTCGTTCGCGCTGCTGTCGCCGCCGCTGCGCGCGGACAGCGATCGCCGCGCGGCGCTGGACGCCATCGCCGACGGGACGATCGACGTGCTGTGCTCGGGCCACGAACCGCGCGGGCCGGAGGAGAAAAGGCTGCCGTTCACCGACGCGACCAGCGGCATGGCGGGCGCGGAAACGCTGCTGCCGCTCGCGCTGATGCTAGTGCGCGACGAGCATCTGACGCTGCAACGGCTGTTCGCGCTGCTGGCGTGCAACCCGGCGCGGGTGCTGGGACTCGATACGGGGACGCTGGAGGTGGGCAAGCCCGCCGACCTGATGCTGTTCGACAGCCAGGCGCCGTGGCAGATCGTCGGCGACGACTTCAAGGCCGAGGCGGGCAATACGCCGTTCGACGGACTGCCCGTGCAGGGCCGCGTGCTGCGATTGTGGAAGGGTGGGCGCGAGGTTCGGTAAGGCGCTAGTCTTTTACCCCAACCACCCCGGCGAAGGCCGGGGCCCAATTGGGAAACGTCGCCGACTTAGCGCTCCCCTCCGTCACGCCGACCTTTCCACTTGGACCCCGGCCTTCGCCGGGGTGGTAGCTCTGGACCGGATGTCCGCCCCCGCTTACCGCGAAGCCATCTGCACGCCCGGCCTGCGCAGCCACTGCGCCATCATGTCACCCGCGCCCTGGCGAACGAAGCACGACCCGCCCTTCGCGCGATACTGACGGCACATCGAGTCCGCCGCCGAACGGCTGAATCCACCGACAGACAGGCGGTAGAAATCCTCGCCCTTGGCCTTGAAGCTCATCCCGTTCGGCGCATGGCCGGCAAGCACCGCGAACCGGCGCGACGCGCGGCCCCACGCATCCTTCGCCACGCCCGCGCTCTCGAATGCGCCGAGCTGCACGTACCAGCTGCCGGTCGCCTGCGCCTTCACCGGATAGGCAGCCGCCGGCGCGGACGTCGCTGCGAGCTTGATCGCCCCCCCAGCCGGGCGAAGCATCATCGCCGGCAGCGCTTGGACGACCTCCTGCCGCGGTCCGAACGTCACCTTCGAAAAGCCCGCGGCCGGCGCCGAGGCGAGCTCGACCGGGGCGGCTTCGACCGGATCCGCCGACGCCAAAGCCTGCGCCGGAACGCCCGGTGCGACCCGCGCCGCATTCAGCGCCAGCGCCACCGGCTGCCCCGAATCCGCCGCCGCCCGCACGCCGAGCAGGCTCGCCACCTGGTCCGATGCCGCGGCCGGCTGCGCGAACAGCGCCCATTGCTCGAGCCGCGCATCGACATCCCCCGGCGCCATGTCCGCCGCCGCGACCACGCGCGCCTCCTGCCAGCGACCCGCCAGGGCGAAGCTCAGCGCCAAATTCTGCCGCACCTTCACGCTCGTCTCGGGCGACCGCGCGACCTCGGTCAGCAGCGCGATCCCGCCCGCGGTGTCACCCGCCAGCGACAGCGCGAGCCCGCGATCGAGCGCCGGGATGATCGCCGCCTGCGTCGCCAGCGTCTGTCGTGCCGCCTGCCAGTCGCCGGTCGCGACCTGTGCCAGCGCAAGGTTCAGCGCCGCCTTGCCGCTGGTCGGCGACAGCGCGAGCGTATCGGCGAACGCCTGCGAGGCGGACGCGAACCGCCCACCCTGCAGATAGCTCTGGCCGAGCAGCATGCGATACTCCGCCGACTGCGGCATCAGCGCCACCGCGCCTTCCGCATAGCCGATCGCCGCACCGCCATCGCGCCGCGCGAGCGCGGTCTGTGCCTTGCCCGCGTTGGTCGCCGCGCCCTTGGCCGCCGCCACGCCGCTGCGGTCGCCGGCCGAGGCGAGGCTGCCGCCATTGGCGGCGCAGCCGACCATCGTCCCACCGAGGAGAAGGGCGGAGATACCGCCGAGGAGAAGTGCGCGCGTGTTCATCGCGGAGTATCCCTGTTTCAACATTTGCGTTTGGCCGGCGGCAGCTGCGCAACCAGCGCATCGACCTCCGGCAAGCTGTTCAGAAAGGCGTCGAGCGCCTGCGTGACGAGATATTGCGCAGACTGGCCGGTGACCGCGCTCGCCAGCCGCAGCCGGAGATGCCGCTCGGTCTCGAGCCGCAAGGTGAACGCCACCTTCGCGCCCTTGGCCTTGGCCAGGCTCTCGCGCCCGATCCGTGCCGCGGTCGCCGCCGACACGGGCGCGATCGCCACCGGGCGCTCGATCTCGACCTTCAGCGCGGCGCGCTCGACCAGCACCGGCGGCGGCGCAGCGCCCATGTCGTTCCAGCCAAGATCGTCGAGCGCATCGGTCGATGGCACGGTCAGGTCCTGCGGCCGCATCGCCGGGCGCGCAGTGCCCTTTCGCGCCAGCAGCGAGGAGGTCAGCGACACGGTGCGTTTGGGCTGCGCCATGACGTCAGCCGACCACGCGGCGGCCGAACCCACCGGCGGCAGGCCGCTGCCCGACCGCGGTCGGCACGCTGAACACGGTCCGGCGGAAATTCTTCTCGAGCCGGTCGCACACATAGGTCCACAGCGCCTCGATCTCGGCGGTCGACTTGCTCCTCGCGTCCAGCTCCATGACCGTCCGGCCATCGATCATCGACGACGCGAAGTCGGTGCGCTGGTGGACGATCACCGGTGCGACGGTGCCGTGCTGCGACAAGGCCAGCGTCGCATCGGCGGTGATCCGCGCCTTGGGTGTCGCCGCGTTGACGACGAAGATCAGCGGCTTGCCGGCGCGCGCGCACATGTCGACGGTGGCACCGACCGCTCGCAGGTCGTGCGGCGACGGGCGGGTCGGCACGACGATCAGCTCGGCGACCTGGATCACGCTCTGGATCGCCATCGTGATCGCAGGCGGCGTATCGATCATCGCCAGCTTGAAGCCCTGTTGCCGAAGGATTTCGAGATCCGCCGCGAGCCGCGAGACGGTGGTCTGCGCGAACGCCGGCTCCTCGGCGGTGCGCTCGTTCCACCAGTCGGACAGCGAGCCCTGCGGATCGATGTCGATCAGCACCACCGGTCCATGCCCCGCCCGCTCCGCCTGGACGGCGAGATGACCCGTCAGGGTCGTCTTCCCCGATCCCCCCTTCTGCGATGCGAACGCTAGAACGCGCATAAGTCCCCAACCCCCTGGCAATCGACGCATATGTGCCATGCGGTGGTCTAAGAACCGGTTAACGGCGCTTCATGATGTGCGCGCGGCGGTGTCTCGGTAGGACGGCGTCGCGATACCCACGTCTGTTCTTGAGCGTGCCGTGACCTTTGCCTTGCGCGACGAACGACGGCATGGTGTGGACGAGTTGATGGCGGCGGGCGCGATGGGGTTGGAATGATGACGGTTGGCAAGCTTTTCCTGGGTGCGATCGCGGTGGCGGGGGCGCTGGTCGCCCCTCCCGCGCTGGCCGACGTCAAGGCCGGCGTCGACGCCTGGGCCAAGGGCGACTTCCCGCGTGCGATCACCGAATGGCGCCCGCTCGCGATCGCCGGCGATCCCGATGCGCAGTTCAACCTGGCGCAGGCGTACAAGCTCGGCCGCGGCGTTCCGCTCGATCCCGCGCTCGCGGAAAGCTGGTTCCGCAAGGCCGCGTTGCAGGGCCATCTCCAGGCCGGCGACAATTACGGCCTCGCGCTGTTCCAGGCAGGCAAGAAGACCGATGCGCTGCCCTGGCTCGAAAAGTCCGCGGCACGCGGCGAACCGCGCACGCAGCTGGTGCTCGGCACGATGCTGTTCAACGGCGACGGCATCCCGCGCGATTTCCCCCGCGCCTATGCGCTGATGACGCGCGCCTCGGCATCGGGCCTGCAATCCGCCGCGCAGACGCTGGCGCAGATGGACCAGTATATCTCGCCCACCGATCGCGAAAAGGGCACCGCGCTCGCGCAGCGCTACGCGTTGCAGGCAAGTTCGGCCACGCCGCCGCGCGAGACGGCGGCGAAGACCGGTGGACAGGCGAGCGGACGGATCGACGTGCCCCCCTCGCGGATCGCCGAGACGCCGCGGCCGACGCGCATGTCGCCGAGTGCGACGCCTGTGCCAGCCAAGCCAACTCCCGCAAAGCCAGCCCCCGCGAAGGTGGTCGCGGCAAAGCCCGCCCCCAAGCCTGCCCCCGTCAAAGCCACCGGCAACTGGCGAGTCCAGCTCGGCGCATTCCGCGATCAGAACAATGCCGAGACGCTGTGGAACACGGTCCGCGGCAAGCTTCGCGGCGCCCAGCCCTTCTACCCCAAGGCCGGCGGCGTGACTCGGCTACAGGCCGGCGGGTTCGCCTCCAAGGCGGACGCTACACGCGCCTGCTCGGCAGCACGCGTCCCTTGCGTGATCATCGCGCCCTGACCTGCAAGCGCCAGGACCGGCGCATGGTCGCGTAGCCGACTGCTCCTGATGAGGATGTCCGCATGCTGTTCCTGATCTTGGCCCTGGCGTCCGCGTCGCCGACCTGCACCGATATCAAGCAGCAATGTCGCGCCTGCCCGACCGGCGGGAGCGCGGGCGCCTGCTCGACGGTGGGCATCGCCTGCCAGTCGACGCGCCGCATCTGCGTGCCGGCCAGAAGCCCGGCGCGTCCGGACCGAACCACCGACAAGAAAGCGCGCTGAGAAAGCCCGAAGGCCCCCCGAGGCCAAAGTCGGATACGCCGTGGCAGGGATCAAATAGCCGAACCGGTCGTTTCGTTTCGACATCGACCGGGAGCTAGATGGATGATTTCGAAGACCTTGGCGCTGGCACTTGCCGGCGCAACTCTGTTGGCCGCCTGTTCTGGCCAGCAGTCTGCAACGACCAATACCGACACACTGGCGGACAATGGCGTCTCGCTGCGCAACCTCGCCGACACCGACGTCGCGGTCCCCAAGCCCGAGCAGTTGACGGTCAAGGGCCGGTTGATCCCCACCCCGTCCGACCCGACGTCGCGCCACTTCCTGCTGCGCGAGCGGAAAGCGGCAAGCGGCACGATCATCGCGATCCTGCGCCAGGAGCATGACGGCAAGGTCGCCTATGCGCGGACCGAGACCGATTGTGCAAACCGCCTGTTCCACGTCCTCGGAGTCGGCCCGAACCGCGCGCTGGTGGAGACCAACATCGCGCATGACGGCCCGCTACGCCCGATCAAGGGCCTGCCACTGCGCGAGGAACTGGCGACCTATGTCTGCGCAGCAAGCGGCACGCCGCTGGCCAAGGGTTGAGGCCATGTAATCGGCGTTCTTGACTAACGCCGATACCCAGCACTGACGCATCATTCTATCGTCATCCTGGGCTCGACCCAGGATCCAGAGCCACGCAGCACCTCGTCCGTGGCTCTGGATCCTGACTTTCGTCAGGATGACCGGCCTCAGTCCACAATCCAGTTCCGCCGCGCGATACCCTGCGCAAAGAGCAGCGCGGTGAGATCGCCATGATCCACCCGCGCCGCCGCCGCCGCCGCGACGATCGGTTTCGCGTGATACGCGACGCCCAACCCCGCCGCCCCGATCATCGCCAGATCGTTCGCGCCGTCGCCCACCGCGAGCGACTCCTCCACCGCAATCCCCCGCTCCGCGATCGCCGCGTTGAGCGTCGTCAGCTTCGTGGCCGACCCGACGACCGGCTTCGTCACCGTCCCCGTCAGCACGCCATCCGCAACCTCGAGCACATTGGCGATCGCGCGGTCGAAGCCGATCGCCTTGGCCACCGGCTCCGCGAACCGCGTAAACCCGCCCGACACCAGCACCGCCAGCGCCCCGCGCGACCGCATCGTCCGCACCAGCGCCTTGGCGCCCGGCATGATCGTCACGCGCTCGGCGAGACACCGTTCGATGTCGCTTTCCGCCAGCCCCTTGAGCAGCGCCACGCGCGCATCGAGTGCCGCCTCGAAATCGAGCTCGCCGCGCATTGCGCGTTCGGTGATCTCCGCGATCTGCGGCTTGATGCCGGCATAATCCGCGAGTTCGTCGATGCACTCGACGGTGATCATCGTCGAATCCATGTCGGCGACCAGCAGCGTCTTGGTCCGCGTGAGGCTGGATTGCACGACGACATCGGTCTTCGCGAACGCCCCCTCGAGCGCGCTGCGAGCCGCATCCGGCGCCATCCCGAAGATCAGGTCGGCGGCATCGCCCTCGTCGATCCAGCCGCTCGCGCCCGGTGCGCAGCCGGCATCGCGCAGCCGGTCCATCGCGGTCGAAATATCGCCTGCGGTCAGCGTGCCCGAGGCTATAAGCGTTGCCGTGAACATGAATAATCTCCCGAAGGTCGCGCTCATCGCAGGGCCGACCGCGAGCGGCAAGTCCGCGCTCGCGCTCGCCATTGCCGCGCGCCATGACGGCGTCGTCATCAATGCCGATTCCGCGCAGGTCTATGCCGATCTCCGCATCCTCACCGCGCGTCCTTCGGCCGAAGAGGAGGCGAGTGCCCCGCACCGCCTGTTCGGCCATGTCGACGCCGCCGACGCGAGCTATTCCGCCGCGCGCTGGGGCGCCGAGGCGACGGACGCGATCGACGCCACGCTCGCCGAGGGCAGACTGCCGATCCTGGTCGGCGGCACCGGCCTCTACGTCCGCACGCTGCTCGACGGCATCGCCCCCGTCCCCGCAATCGATCCGGCCCTTCGCGAGCAGATCCGCGCGCTCCCCGTCGCCGAGGCACATGCCGCGCTCGCGCAGCTCGACCCGCCCGCCGCCGCTCGACTCAACGCCGCCGACACCACGCGCGTCGCCCGCGCACTCGAAGTTGTCCGCGGCACCGGCCGCACGCTCGCCGACTGGCAGACCGAACGCGTTGGCGGGATCGGCGACCGCCTCGACGTCCGCGCGCTCATCCTCATCCCCGACCGCGACTGGCTGAACGCGCGCATCGACCAGCGGTTCGCCGAGATGGCCGAGACCAGCCAAGCGGAAGTCGCCGCACTCCTCGCCCGCACCGACATCCCGCAGGACGCGCCGATCCGCCGCGCGATCGGCGTCCCCGAGATCGCCGCGCTCGTCCGCGGCGAGACGTCGGAGACCGACGCAATCACCGCCGGATCACTCGCCACGCGGCGCTACGCCAAGCGCCAATATACGTGGCTCCGACACCAGCCCCCGGCCGGCTGGACGCGCACCGAGGCACTCGATTTTCCAACGCGCCTGCAGCAATTTGAAACTATATTGCTCATATGATGTTTGACACGCATCTTTTATATCGGTAGCCGCCCCCTCCACGAGGCGCTAAAGGCGGCGCATTCGAAAGGATTTTGACGTGATGACCGAGAAGAGTGGAGCCGATATCCTGATCGAGGCGCTGTGCGATCTCGGCGTGGAGGTCGTCTTCGGCTATCCGGGTGGTGCCGTGCTGCCGATCTACGACGCGCTGTTTCGCAGCGGCCGGATCAAGCACATCCTGGTGCGCCACGAACAGGCTGCGACGCACGCGGCGGAGGGCTATGCCCGCTCGACCGGCAAGCCCGGCGTGGTGCTCGTCACCTCGGGCCCCGGCGCGACCAACGCGGTCACCGGGATCACCGATGCGCTGATGGATTCGATCCCGATGGTCGTGATCACCGGCCAGGTGCCGACCGCGCTGATCGGCACCGATGCGTTCCAGGAGGCCGATACCGTCGGCATCACGCGCCATTGCTCGAAGCATAATTATCTCGTGAAGGACCCCGCCCGCTTGGGCGCCGTGATCCACGAGGCGTTCCACATCGCCACCTCGGGGCGCCCGGGGCCGGTGGTCGTCGACATTCCCAAGGACGTGCAGGTCGCCACCGCGCGCTACACCAAGCCCGGCCCGATCCAGCACAAGACCTATCGCCCGCAGGTGAAGGCCGACCAGAGCCAGATCGAGCAGCTCGTCGACATGCTCGCCGCGGCCGAACGCCCGGTCCTGTACACCGGCGGCGGCATCATCAACTCGGGCCCCGCCGCGAGCCAGTTGCTGTGCGAACTCGTCCGCATCACCGGCGCACCGGTGACGTCGACGCTGATGGGCCTCGGCGCCTATCCGGCGAGCGGCGAGCAGTGGCTCGGCATGCTCGGCATGCACGGCACGTACGAGGCCAATATGGCGATGAACCAAGCCGACTTGGTCGTCGCGCTGGGCAGCCGCTTCGACGACCGCGTGACCGGCCGGCTCGACGCGTTCAGCCCGAACTCGCGAAAAGTGCATATCGACATCGATCGCTCGTCGGTGAACAAGACCGTGCGCGTCGATCTCGGGATCATCGCGGACGTCGGCCATGCGCTCGAGGACATGGTGCGGATCTGGAAGAGCCGTCAGCATCCCAAGCCCGACACCACCGACTGGCAGCGGCGGATCGCCGGCTGGCGTGCGGTCAAGTGCCTCGACTTCCCTGAGAACGACCCGAACGAGATCATGCCGCAGCGCGCGATCCGGGCGCTGTTCGACGCGACGCACGCGCGCAACCCGATCATCACGACCGAGGTCGGCCAGCACCAGATGTGGGCCGCGCAGCATTTCGGCTTCGAAAAGCCGAACAAGTGGCTGACCAGCGGCGGTCTCGGCACGATGGGCTATGGCCTGCCCGCCGCGATCGGCGCGCAGCTCGGCAACCCGAACGCGCTGGTGATCGACATCGCCGGCGAAGCGTCGATCCAGATGAACATCCAGGAGCTGGCGACGGCCTCGCAATACCGGTTGCCGGTGAAGATCTTCATCCTCAACAACCAGTATATGGGCATGGTCCGCCAGTGGCAGGAGCTCACCTATGAGAGCCGTTATGCCGAGAGCTATTCGGATTCGCTGCCCGATTTCGTCCGGTTGGGAGAGGCTTATGGCTGGAAGGGCATCCTAATCGAGACGCGCGACCAGCTCGACAGCGGGATTGCCGAGATGCTGGCCTCTGACGGCCCGGTGATCGTCGACTGCCGCGTGTCGCAGTTGACCAACTGCTTCCCGATGATTCCGTCGGGGGCTGCGCATACCGACATGATCCTGCAGGCGAACGAAGTGTCGGGCACGATGGACGACGAAGCGAAGGCGCTGGTGTGATGGCGGGGTCACTTCTTCCCCCCTCCCGCATGCGGGAGGGGCCGGGGGTGGGCTCGCGCTCAACCCCGACCGGCATCGCTTGCGGTCATCTGCGGGCCCACCCCCTACCCCCTCCCGCAAGCGGTAGGGGGGGAGACTAAACCATGCATATTTCCCAAGAAAAGGCCGAGCGGCATACGCTCGCCGTCATCGTCGACAACGAACCAGGTATCCTCGCCCGGATCGCCGGGCTGTTCACCGCACGCGGCTATAATATCGAGAGCCTGACCGTGTCGGAGATCACCGCCGATAAGGCGGTCAGCCGCATCACGATCGTCACCAGCGCGTCGCCCGCGACGATGGAGCAGATCCTCGCGCAGCTCGACCGGCTCGTCCCCGTCCACAAGGTCACCGACCTGACCGCACAGGGCGCGCATGTCGAGCGCGAGCTGGCGCTGGTCAAGGTGCGCGGCACCGGCGACCATCGGATCGAGGCGCTCCGCCTCGCCGACGTCTACCGCGCGCGCGTGGTCGACGCGACGACGTCGAGCTTCGTGTTCGAGGTTACCGGCGGCATCGACAAGATCGACAAGTTCGTCGAGCTGATGGGCGAAGTCGGTCTGATCGAAGTCGCCCGCACCGGCATCGTCGCGATCGCCCGCGGCAAAGAACCGGCCTGAATTTACCCCACGAGTTTTACCGAAGCGCGCCGCCCCCACTCCGTCACCCCAGCGAAAGCTGGGGTCTCATGCGGCTCCTGTCCCCCAAGAGCCGCATGAGATACCAGCGTTCGCTGGTATGACGGATGTGCGGGCGTCGACGCTTCCCAATGCAACGCTTCAAGAAAGGACTCTCCCAATGCGTGTCTATTACGATCGCGACGCCGACCTGAACCTGATCACCGATAAGAAGATCGCGATCGTCGGTTACGGCTCGCAGGGGCATGCGCATGCGCAGAACCTGCGCGACTCGGGCGTCAAGGACGTCGCGATCGCGCTGCGCGAAGGCTCGCCGACCGCCAAGAAGGCGATCGAGGCGGGTTTCGCGGTCAAGTCGAACGCCGAGGCGGCGGCCTGGGCCGACATCGTCATGATTCTCGCGCCCGACGAGCATCAGGCCACGATCTACGCGACCGACCTGCACGACAACCTCAAGCAGGGTGCGACCATTGCTTTTGCTCATGGCCTCAACGTCCATTTCGGCCTGATCGAGCCGCGCGCCGATCTCGACGTCATCATGATCGCACCCAAGGGCCCCGGCCACACCGTGCGCAGCGAATATGTCCGCGGCGGCGGCGTCCCCTGCCTGATCGCGATCGACCAGGACAAGTCGGGCAACGCGCACGACATCGCGCTCGCCTATGCGTCGGGCGTCGGCGGCGGTCGCTCGGGCATCATCGAGACCAACTTCCGTGAGGAATGCGAGACCGATCTGTTCGGTGAGCAGGCGGTGCTCTGCGGCGGTATCACGCACCTGATCCAGGCCGGGTTCGAGACGCTGACCGAAGCCGGCTACGCGCCCGAAATGGCCTATTTCGAGTGCCTGCACGAGACCAAGCTGATCGTCGACCTGCTCTATGAGGGCGGCATTGCAAACATGCGCTATTCGATCTCGAACACCGCTGAATATGGCGACATCACCACGGGCCCGCGGATCATCACCTCGGAGACCAAGGCCGAGATGAAGCGCGTGCTGGCCGACATCCAGTCGGGCCGCTTCGTGAAGAACTTCATCCTCGACAACCGCGCCGGCCAGCCCGAGCTGAAGGCGGCGCGCAAGCAGGCGCTGGCGCATCCGATCGAGAAGATCGGCAGCGAGCTGCGCGGGATGATGCCGTGGATCGGGAAGAATGCTCTGGTCGACAAGGCGAAGAACTAACGCGAACGCGCGATAGCGCGTGAGCGCGGCCGGCACGACGGAGCCCGCCCACAGGGCGCGGCCTCGCCGTGGCCGACGGGCGGGCGTGGAGAACGCGCTTTGCTCGCCACAAGACCCTCACTCCACCCCGGCGAAGGCCGGGGTCCAATTGGAAAGGTTGTAGTAACGGAGAATGATCCTCCGTTACCGACGTCCCCCAATTGGGCCCCGGCCTTCGCCGGGGTGGTGGCGTTTTGGGGGTAAGCGCTCCTCTCCCCCACCACTCCCGCTCCTGCACTCCGCCTCCTCCTACACCACGCCCGTTCCCTGCTACCCTCGCTCCCGCTACCCTCTTCCCCAGGCACTCTAGTTCCCCCGCGAAGGCGGGGGCCCAGGGTCTCGGACGGTGATCGTGGTTTAGCTGGGCCCCCGCATCCGCGGGGGAACAAGCTCCCCCCCCCACCGACCCAAATCCGAAACACAGCGTTGGCATAACGCCGTTTGACGCAGCGCAGCCGCTCGGCCAGCATCGCGCATCAAACAGGAGACCCCGCATGCGCCTAGTCCTAGCCACGATCCTCGCCCTCACCGCCGCGCCAGTCTTGGCGCAGACCGCCGCCGTCCCCGGCGCTCCCGTCAAGGCACGCGTCACCGCCGGCACCTATGCAGTCGACCCGAACCACACGCAGGTGACGTGGCAGGTGAACCACATGGGCTTCTCGATGCTCGAAGGGCAGTTCGGCGCGTCGGGCGGCAGCATCACGATCGATCCCGCCAAGCCGAACGCGACCAAGGTCGAAGTCAACTTCGCGATCGACCAGCTGTCGGTCACGTCGGCGCCGTTCGCGGGCCATCTGAAGTCGAAGGATTTCTTTGACGCCGCGACCTATCCGACCGCCAAGTTCGTCTCGACCAAGGTCGTCGCGGCCGGCGACAAGGCGACCATCACGGGCAACCTCACGCTCAAGGGCGTCACCAAGCCGGTCGTGCTGCAGGCGACGTTCGTCGGCGCAGGCGCCAACCCGATGAACAAGAAGCTGAACTTCGGCTTCCGTGCGACCACCTCGATCAAGCGCAGCGACTTCAACATCGGTGCCTATGCCCCGGTGGTGTCGGACCGGGTCGACCTGACGATCAACGCGGCCTTCGCTGCGCAATAATACGTAACCCTGCCCTATCGCGCTGGACATTTAGCGTGTCCGCGCGATAGGGAAGACGCAATGTCTCACGGTCGCCTCCTGCTGCTTCGACTTACGCGCCCTTAGGCGCGCCGATCGTTTGCGTGGTGGCCAGCCCCCGCGCCTCGCGCCTAAGGGCTGACCCGAACGCTCCCGATCACGAGAGACACGAGCCATGCTGCGCGACCCATCGACCAAATACCGACCCTTCCCGCAAATCGACCTGCCCGACCGCCAATGGCCGTCGAAGACCATCGTCAAGCCGCCGCGCTGGCTGTCGACCGATCTTCGCGACGGCAACCAGGCGCTGATCGACCCGATGGATGCCGAGAAGAAGACGCGCTTCTTCGACCTGCTCTGCAAGGTTGGACTGAAGGAGATCGAGGTCGGCTTCCCGAGCGCCGGCGCGACCGAATTCGACTTCATCTCCGGCCTGGTGAAGACCGGCCGCATCCCCGACGACGTATCGATCCAGGTGCTGACCCAGTCGCGCCGCGACCTGATCGAGACGAGCTTTGCCAGCCTCGTCGGCGCGAAGACCGCGATCGTCCACCTCTACAATGCGGTCTCGCCGGCCTGGCGCAAGATCGTGTTCGGCATGGACCGCGCGCAGGTGAAGCAGATCGCGATCGACGGCGCCAAGGTGCTCCGCGATGAGGCCGCCAAACAGCCGAACGTCCGCTGGCAGTTCGAATACAGCCCCGAGACCTTCTCGACCGCCGAGCTCGAGTTCAGCCTCGAGGTCTGCGAGGCGGTGATGGACGTGCTGATGCCGACGCCCGAGAACCCGATCATCTTCAACCTGCCCGCCACCGTCGAGTGCGCGACGCCGAACATCTATGCCGACCAGATCGAATGGTTCGGCCGCCACATCCGCAACCGCGATTCAGTTGCAATCAGCCTGCACACGCACAACGACCGCGGCACCGGCGTCGCCGCCGCCGAACTCGGCATGATGGCGGGCGCGGACCGCGTCGAGGGCTGTCTGCTCGGCAATGGCGAGCGCACCGGCAATTGCGATCTCGTGACCGTCGCGCTCAACATGTACACGCAAGGCGTCGATCCGAAGCTCGACCTGTCGGACATCGACGGCGTCGTGAACACGGTCAACTACTGCACCAACATCCCCGTCCACTCGCGCACGCCCTACGCGGGCGACCTCGTCTTCACCGCGTTTTCGGGGTCGCACCAGGACGCGATCAAGAAGGGATTCGCCGCGCAGGAGGCGAAGAACGACACGCTGTGGGAAGTCCCCTACCTCCCGATCGACCCCGCCGATCTGGGACGCAGCTACGAGGCGGTGATCCGCGTCAATTCGCAGTCGGGCAAGGGCGGCGTTGCCTGGGTGATCGAGCAGGACAAGGGGCTGAAACTGCCCAAGCGCCTCCAAGCTGACTTCAGCCGCCACGTCCAGGCCTATGCCGACGAGACCAGCCGCGAACTGAACGCGGCGGACATCTGGGGCTTGTTCGAGCGCACCTACATGCCGCAGGCTGACGACCGGGTGACCTTGCGCGATTACGAGGAAAGCGGCACCGCGGGCCAGCGCGTCTTCATCGGCCGCGTCGCGATCGATGGCGAGGAACGGTCGATCTCCGGCCGGGGCAACGGCCTGATCTCGGGCGTGATCGCGGCGATCGCCGAGTCGACCGGTCCCACGCTCGACGTCGTGGATTACAACGAGCACGCGATCGGCCACGGCGCGGATGCGCAGGCTGCAGCCTATGTCGAATGCCGGACCGCGGCTGGCAAAACGGTGTTCGGCGTCGGCATGGACACCGACATCGCGACCGCCTCGGTCCGCGCCGTCCTCAGCGCCGCCAACCGCGCCTGACACCCAGAAAGGCGGCCACCGGGCAAGCCGGTGGCCGTTCTCTCAGACGAGCTTCGCCAGCAACGTCTTTGCCGCGTCTTCCGACGAGGCGGGGTTCTGCCCGGTGATCAACAAGCCGTCCTCGACGACATGCACGCCCCAGTCCGCGGTCTTCGAATAGCGGCCACCCTGCTGCGTGAGCATGTCCTCGACAAGGAACGGCACGATATCGCTAAGCCCGACGGCCGCCTCTTCGGTATTGGTGAAGCCGGTGACCGTCTTCCCCTTCACCAGCGGCGAGCCATCGGCCGCCTTCACGTCGCGCAACACGCCGGGCGCATGACAGACCAGCGCGACGGGCTTGCCCGCGTCGATGGTCGTCTCGATCAGCGCGATCGACGCCGGGTCGTTGGCCAGATCCCAGAGCGGGCCGTGACCACCCGGATAGAATACCGCGTCGAAATCGGCGATCTTCATCTCGGACAGTTTCCGCGTGTCGGCGAGCGCCGCGCTGGCCTCCGCATCCGCCTCGAACCGCCGAGTCGCATCGGTCTGCGCGTCGGGCTTCGCGCTGCTCGGATCGAGCGGAGGCTGGCCACCCGCCGGCGAGGCGAGCGTGATGGCAACGCCCGCGTCCTTGAACACGTAATAGGGTGCGGCAAGCTCCTCGAGCCAGAATCCGGTCTTGTGGCCGGTATCGCCGAGATCGGCATGCGAGGTGAGAACGACGAGAATGTTCACCATAAGTCTCCGGATAAGGGGGGGTATGGGGAGGGAACGAACCGGCCCTGAGATCGGCGCCGGTCACCGAAACCAAATACGTCCGGTCGTGGGACTATCGCTTCGACTAGATCGCGCGCTCCCGCACGATCCTGCACCCGATCGCGGCGTCGGGGTAGATATCGGTCTTCATCGTCTCGACCTCGACCCGCCTCACCCGCGAGTCACCAAGGCACAGCGCCGCGATCGCCTCGCACAATGTCTCCTGCAACGCGAACGGACGCTCCGCCGCCATCGCCAGGATCCCCTCGCGGACGAAATCATAATCGAGCACCTCGCCGATCGTATCCTCGCCGAGCGGCCCCGGATACACGACCGTCATCTCGACCGAGACGACCACGCGCTGCGGCGCCACCTCGTGCGGATGAATCCCCAGCCGCATCATCACCTCGAGCCCGTCGAGGATCGTCGTGAACTCAGCCATGCCGCCCCTCAAACATCACGTCGCCATCACGCACCAGAAACCGCTGGCCGCAATCGACGAACACCGTTTGCCCGGTCACGCCCTGCGCGCCCAGCAACCACGCGACCGCGTCCGCCACCGCTTGCGCACCGACCGGCCGCCGCAGCAGATTGTCGCTCGCCACCGCCGTAAACTCGGCATCGGTCTGGTCGCCGCTCGGCAAGGTCAGCCCCGGCGCCACAGCATTGACGCTGATCCGCGGCCCCAGCGCCTGCGCCAGCATCACCGTCGCCCCCTCCAGCGCGATCTTGCCGCAGCTATAGGAGAAGAAGTCGGGATTGAGATTCGCCACCTTCTGGTCGAGCAAATTCACGATCGCGCCGTCGCGCACGTCCTCCTGCGACGCCAACGCCGAGGCCAGCAGCACCGGCGCCCCGCAGTTGATCGCGGCCAGTTCCGCAAACAGCACCGGATCGACCGCCGGCGGCCGGTCGAACTCGAACTTCGACGCGCAGTTCACCAGCCCGTCGATCGGCCCCCCGATCGCACCCCGCGCCGCCGCGAACAGGTCGCCGATCGCGCCGAGATCGCCCAGATCCCCCTCGACCGCCGCCGCCCGCCCGCCGGTCGCGACGATCTCGTCGACCAGCGCCGCAGCCTCGCCAGGCGAATGCCCCTGGTGCACGACCACCGCATGCCCGTCCGCCGCCAGCCGCCGGGCGATCGCCGCGCCCAGCCGCTTCGCCCCGCCCGTCACCAAGACGGTTCGGCTCACGCGCGCGCGCCCATCAGCGACAGCACTTCCTTGCGGCTGCGCTCATCGTCGCGGAACACGCCCATCATCCGGCTCGTGACCATCGTCACCCCCGGCGTCCGCACCCCGCGCGCGGCCATGCACGCATGTGTCGCCTCGATCACCACCGCGACGCCCTGCGGCTTCAGATTGTCCCAGATGCAATCCGCGACCTCCGCGGTCAGCCGCTCCTGCACCTGCAACCGCCGCGCAAAGCCGTGGAGCACGCGCGCGAGCTTCGAGATGCCGACGACATGGTTCTTCGGCAGGTACGCGATGTGCGCCTTGCCGATGATCGGCGCCATGTGATGCTCGCAATGCGACTGGAACGGAATGTCCTTGAGCAGCACGATCTCGTCATAGCCGCCGACTTCCTCGAACACGCGTTCGAGATGCCTGGCGGGATCATCGCCATAGCCCGCGCAATATTCCTTCCACGCACGTGCAACACGCCGCGGCGTATCGAGCAGCCCCTCGCGGGTCGGATCGTCCCCCGCCCAGCGGATGAGCGTGCGGATCGCCGACGCTACGTCTTCGGGCACAATCGGCTTGCCATCGGGACCGACTTGGCCGGCGACTGCGGACCAATCCTCCGTCCCGTCCGTTTCATCCCGCATCGCAACACCCTTTATCTACATACCCAAACATCGGAAAATGGGTCCTCTTTTGCAACTGTTTCATTTGAGCAACGCCGCGTAAATACCCGTAAAACAGGCCTCAAAAAGCGTTGACGGCTGATTTTTTTAGTCGTTACTTCGCCATACCTGAAAAACTAAATCGTGAATCGGCAAAGACCGGCACGATCGGGGAGAGGACTGCCATGGCAAAGTTCGAATTGCTCGCCGCATCGGCGATGATACTCCTGTCGATTGCGCCGGCAATGGCGCAGACCGCGACCACCACGTCCGCTGAAAACACCGCGCCCACCAACGGTCCGGGGCAGGAAGCCCCCTCCACGCAGACCGCCCCGGCCGACACCCCATCCAGCGCCTACGCCTCGCAGGATATCGTGATTACCGCGCAACGCCAATCGCAGCGTCTGCAAGACGTTCCGATTGCTGTGAGTGCCTTTACCGCGGACAACATCGCCAAGCAGCAGATCGTCAACCCGAGCGCGCTCCAGCAGACGCTGCCCAACATCACCTTCACCAAGACCAACTTCACCACGTCGAGCTTCACGATCCGCGGGATCGGCGACCTGTGCACCGGCGCGACCTGCGACACCGCGACCGCGATCCACGTCAACGACATGCCGCTGGTGACGACCCGCCTGTTCGAAAGCGAGTTCTTCGATCTCGAACGGATCGAGGTCCTTCGCGGGCCGCAGGGCACGCTGTTCGGCCGCAACGCGACCTCGGGCGTGGTCAACTTCATCTCCGCCAAGCCCGATCTCTCCGCGATCCATTCGGCGGCCGAGTTCGAATATGGCAATTATGATTCGAAGCGCGTGAAGGCGATGTTCAACCTGCCCTTCACCGACACGCTCGGCATCCGCGTCGCGGGCACCTATCTCAACCGCGACGGCTATACCAAGAACCTGTATGACGGCCGCGACATCGATGGGCGCGATCTCTATTCGGTCCGCGGTACGCTGTCCTGGGAGCCGACCAGCGCGACCCGGATCGACCTGATCGGGTCGTATTTCCGCGAGAAGGACGATCGCTCGCGGTTGCAGAAGCAGCTGTGCCACCGCGACCCGACCGGGATCCTCGGCTGCCTGCCCGACCGGCTCGCCAACGAAACCGCCAACGGCAATGCCACGCTCGCCGCGGTGCTCAGTTCGAGCGAGTTCTTCGCGGTCAACAACCCCGCGCTCGCGCGCTTCGGCCTGCAGAGCCTCTACGGCCAGGATACCTATGCCGGCGTCGTCAACCCGGCCGACGTCCGCACCGTATCGCTCGACTACAGCCCGACCTATTTCGCCGAGGAGGAGCAATATACCGCCAAGATCTTCCACGATTTCGGCCCGGTCAGCCTGAACTTCACCGGCGGCTATACGCGCAACGTCGTTGACAGCGGCACCGACTACAACCTTGCGGTCGAGAACTCGCTCACCAACAATGCCGGGCTCGCCACGCTGAACGCGCTCGCCCGCACCGGCTCGCCATTCGCGTTCCTCAACGGCGTGCGGCAGACGCTGATCCCCAACGGCCCCGCGGGCGGCGTCTGCCAGTCGGCGGCGGACCCCGATAATGTCGGCGTCTATGGCGGCAATTCGATCGGCTGTTACGCCCAGAGCCTCGACTTCGATCGCTCGCGACAGAAGAACCGCCAATATTCGGCCGAGGCGCATCTCGACAGCAGCTTCGACGGGATGTTCAACTTCCTGCTGGGCGGCATCTATGTCGACAGCAAATCGACCAACACCGATTATTTCGTCAACGCCTTCGGGCTCGACTACGCCTCGGGCATCCTCGGCTCGGCGAACGCCGCGGGGCTCGGGCTGCCCGCGGGCAACGGCTATTTCCTGTCGACGCCGTTCTACCGCAACAGCGATACCGAGTTCCGCCTGAAGTCGTACGGGATCTTCGGCGAGACCTATTTCAAGTTCACCGACGCGCTCAAGCTGACCGTCGGCCTGCGCTACAATCACGACAAGAAGACCGACCAGGCGCGCAACCTCGCGCTCAACGTGCTGACGCCGATCGGCGCTACCGGCATCGAGCAGGGTCTGAATTACGGCACGGTCGATTTCGACCCCAACCTGCCCGGCCGGCAGGAATTCGCCAATGCGCAGGTCAGCTTCTCGCGGCTGACCGGGCGTGCGGTGCTCGACTACCGGATCACCGAGAACAACCTGCTCTACGCGTCCTATTCGCGCGGCTATAAATCGGGCGGGATCAACCCGCCGCTGCTGCCGCTGTTCAACGTCAGCAGCACCTTCGAGCCGGAACAGGTCAACGCGTACGAGATCGGCTCGAAGAACACCTTTGGCGGCGGCCAGTTCAGGCTCAACCTCACCGGCTTCTATTACCAGTATAAGAACCTGCAGCTGAGCCGGATCGTCGCGCGAACCTCGGTCAACGACAACGTCAACGCCGATATCTACGGTGTCGAAGCCGAGGCGATCATGAGCCCGATCCCGGCGTTCGTGGTCAACATGAATGCGAGCTACCTGCATTCGAAGGTGTCGAGCGACAAGTTCCTCGTCAACCCGCGCGACGTATCGGGCGGGCGTGCGGACGCGGTGATCATCAAGGACATCACCAACGCATCGAACTGCGTCGTCGTGCCCAACGTGGCGGGCAATGCAGCGCTGTCGAACGGCTATGTCGCGGTGGTCAATCGCGCGGTCGGCCTGCGCGCACCCACCGCGATCCCGACGGTCGCGGCGACCGGCGCGTTCGGCATCTGCAGCGTGTTGCAGGCCAATGCGGCGGCGAGCGGCGTATCGGTGCTCGACGGCGTGACCACCAACATCCGCGGCAACCGCCTGCCGCAGGCGCCCACCTATAAATGGTCGGTCGGCGCGCAGTACACGATCGACTTCGCCAACGGCGTGAACCTCGTCCCGCGTGCAGACCTCAACTATACGGGCGGATTCGCGGCGAGCATCTTCAACACCGCGGTCGATCGCATCCCGGGCTATGCGGTGGTCAACATGCAGATCCAGCTCAACGCGCGCGAAGACCGGTTCTACGTCCGCGGCTTCGTGCAGAACCTGGCGAACAACAACGCGACGACAGGCCAATATGTCACCGACCAGTCGGCCGGCCTGTTCACCAACATCTTCACGATCGAACCGCGGCGGTATGGCGTAGCGGCCGGGTTCAAGTTCTGACGGTGCAAGCCCGCCGGCTGCGGCTCTAACAATCCTCCCCCGCCAGGGGGAGGTGGCGCGAAGCAACGGAGGGGGAGGACACGCAACGCAGGTTTCCCTGCCCTCCCCTCCGTCTGGCAAGCGCCAGCCACCTCCCCCTAGCGGGGGAGGATCATCCGCCACCGCCCCCTCGTCATCCTGACGAAAGTCAGGACCCAGGGTTACACATGCTGCGCTGCTTGGCTCTGGATCCCGACTTTCGTCAGGACGACGGAGTGGGAGGGAGCAACCGCTCAAACCGCTGACTATCCTCCGCCGCAGGGGGAGGTGGCGCGAAACGACGGAGGGGGCGGACACGCAACGGGGGTTTCCCTACCCTCCCCCTCCGTCTGGCAAGAGCCAGCCACCTCCCCCTGGCGGGGGAGGATTTACGCCACTGCCTCCTCGTCATCCTGACGAAAGTCAGGATCCAGGGTTACGCATGCTGCGCTGCTTGGCTCTGGATCCTGACTTTCGTCAGGATGACGGAGTGGGGCTGCAAATGGCCCGAGGACTACCCCAAGCCCTCAGCCCGACCCGCCGCTACGCCAACCGCTCGGCATGCCAGGCAACATGCTCACCCATGAACGTCGAGATGAAGTTGTAGCTGTGATCATAGCCCGGCTGCATTCGAAGCGTCAGCTCGATCCCCGCCGCCGCGCACGCGTCCGCCAGCAACTCCGGCTTGAGCTGCTCGACAAGGAAACCATCCGCGTCCCCCTGATCGACCAGGATCTCCGCCACCCGCGCGCCATCCGCGATCAACGCGCACGCGTCATACGATCGCCACGCCATCCGATCCGGCCCAAGATACCCGCCAAGCGCCTTCTCGCCCCACGGACACTGCAACGGCGCCACGATCGGCGCGAACGCGGAGACGCTCCTGAACCGATCCGGATTGCGCAGCGCGATCGTCAGCGCGCCGTGGCCGCCCATCGAATGCCCCATGATCCCCTGCCGACCCATATCCGCCATCGGAAACTGCGCCGCGATCAGCGCGGGCAGTTCGTCTTCGACATAGGACCGCATCCGAAAATTGGCCGCCCAGGGCGCCTCAGTCGCGTCGACGTAGAAACCAGCACCCTTGCCGAAGTCATACGCCTCGTCGTCAGGCACGTCGTCGCCGCGCGGCGAGGTATCGGGCGCGACCAGGATCACGCCGAGCTCGGCGCAGGCGCGGCGATACTCGCCCTTGTCCATGACGTTGGCATGCGTGCAGGTCAGCCCCGACAGGAACCACAGCACCGGCAACCGCGCGCCGTCGTCATGCGGCGGGACGTAGACGGCAAATGTCATGTCGGTGCCGGTCGCGGTCGAGGCGTGGTGGTACACGCCCTGGGTGCCGCCATAGGCCTTGCTGGTGGAGACGGTCTTCATCACGCGACCCGGTGCAGCGCGCAGATCTTGTTGCCCGACGGATCGCGCAGATACGCCAGATACAGCTTCCGCCCGCCGGTCGCCTCGCGCACGCCCGGCGGATCCTCGCAGGCGGTACCGCCATGCGCGAGGCCGGCCGCGTGCCACGCGTCCGCCGCGTCGGTCGAGGCCGCGGCGAACCCGATCGTGCTGCCATTGCCGTGGCTGGCCGGCTGGCCATTGATCGGCCTGGTCAGCAGGAAGCGGCCGCCGTCATGCGCGTAGATCACCCGCCCCCATTCGTCGGTAACACCCGCCGGCACGCCCAGCGCGCCGAGTGCCGCGTCGTAGAACTCCTTCGATGCCGCGATATCGTCGGCACCGAGCATGATGTGCGTGAACATGGCCGCTCCTCAGTAGATCACGACGGAGCGGATGCTCTCGCCGGCGTGCATCAGGTCGAAGCCCTTGTTGATCTCGTCGAGCGTCAGACGGTGCGTGATCATCGGGTCGATCTCGATCATGCCGTTCATGTACCAGTCGACGATCTTGGGCGTATCGGTCCGCCCGCGCGCGCCGCCGAACGCGGTCCCGCGCCAGTTGCGCCCGGTGACGAGCTGGAACGGCCGCGTCGAGATCTCCTTGCCCGCCTCGGCCACGCCGATCACGATCGACGTGCCCCAGCCGCGATGGCACGCCTCGAGCGCTTGGCGCATCACGGTCGTGTTGCCGGTCGCATCGAAGGTGAAGTCCGCACCGCCGTCGGTCAGCGCGACGATATGAGGGACGATATCGCCCACCTCCTTCGGGTTGGCGAAATGCGTCATGCCGAAGCGCCGGCCCCATTCCTCGCGGTCGGGGTTGATGTCGACACCGACGATCATCCCGGCGCCCGCCAGCTTGGCGCCCTGGATCACGTTCAGCCCGATCCCGCCGAGCCCGAACACGACGACGGTATCGCCCGGTTGGACCTTGGCGGTGTGCACGACCGCGCCGACCCCCGTCGTCACGCCGCAGCCGATATAGCAGCTGGTGTCGAACGGCGCGTCGGTACGGATCGTGGCGACCGCGATCTCGGGCAGCACGGTGAAGTTCGAGAAGGTCGAGCAGCCCATGTAATGGAAGATCGGCTGGCCCTTGTAGCTGAACCGCGTCGTGCCGTCGGGCATCAGGCCCTTGCCTTGCGTCGCGCGGATCGCGGTGCACAAATTGGTCTTGCCGCTGAGGCACGACTTACACTGGCGGCATTCGGGCGTGTAGAGTGGGATCACGTGATCGCCGACCGCGACGCTGGTCACGCCCGCGCCCACTTCGCGCACGATGCCGGCGCCTTCATGGCCCAGCACGCTCGGAAACAACCCTTCCGAATCAAGCCCGTCGAGCGTGTAGGCGTCGGTGTGGCAGATGCCCGTCGCCATGATTTCGACGAGAACTTCGCCGGATTTCGGTCCCTCGAGGTCGAGTTCGACGATCTCGAGCGGTTTTTTTGCCTCGAACGCAACGGCGGCGCGGGTCTTCATCGGTCGGTCTCCTTGATTGCCGCCCTGATGCCCCGCGGCTCGCCCCTTCGCAACCCGCCGCCGATGCAACCAATCACGCAGTCCCGCGGTTGATCGTTGCAAATCAAGGAGATGCGACGATGAAGGATCCAAAGAAGGGCGACGAGGTGACCTGGAAATCGCACGGCGGCGAAGCGCACGGCACCGTCGAAAAGAAACAGACCAGCGACACGACGATCAAGGGCCACACCGTCAAGGCCTCCAAGGAGGAGCCGCAGTTCATCGTAAAGAGTGACAAGGGCGGCAAGGCAGCGCACAAGGCGGACGCGCTCTCCAAGGCGTGACCACGCGCGCAGTGCCAAACGCACGCGCGCAACAGGAAGGAATGCTTATGGCTACAGCTCCCAAGACCGGCGGCATCCACGCCCCCGTTCAGCCCTCTCCCGAGCTCGGCGAGATCGTCGGCAACGACAAGCTGCCGCGCAGCGAAGTGATCAGCAAGGTGTGGGTCTACATCAAGGCCAACAACCTCCAGAACCCTGAGAACAAGCGCGAGATCCTCGCGGACGAGAAGCTGAAGAAGGTCTTCGGGCGTGACAAGTGCACGATGTTCGAGATGAACAAGTACATCTCGCAGCACGTCAAGGCCTAACCGCCGGCACTGCACGACAAGCGGCGGCGGGGATTCACGCGATACCCGCCGCCCTTGATACCGGGTCGATCCGACCCTGACCAACTCGCGCCCGGTTTAACGTCCGCGCGATCCCCAAGCTTGCCCCACGCTTGATAGTCGCCAACGACCGCGGTATTGCGCGACCCGATGCCCCCGTAGCTCAGCCGGATAGAGCGACGGTTTCCTAAACCGTAGGCCGCGTGTTCAAATCTCGCCGGGGGCACCAGCTTTTCCGCGGATTTCCGCCAAAAACTGGTCCTACGCAAAGCGCGAAACGCGCGACAAGCCACGGTTCGCCCCGACACAGTCGGCGGCACATTCTGTTCTCCGCCCGTTCCGCCGTCGTGCCACAGCACGGCGCCGTCGGGTCGCGCGTGCTCCGCCCTCCGATGGCCAGCCCGATGAGGCTCCAGCGCCCGTTCTGACGGGCGCACCACCACCCCAAAACACGTCCGCGCGGCTGAGAACACCGATTCAGCTGGCGCTTTCGTGCGCCCATCGACTTCCCATCGGGAGCCGACACGATGTCGCTTACCTTCTCTTCCACACCTACGCTGCGGGGCTTCGGCCAGATCGCAGGCACCATCGCCAAAGCTGCGGACGGATCAGTCCGCGATCGCGGACCCGACGCGCAGGTTCGCCGCGGCTGCGTCGATGAGGCAGCGCCAGCAGCGCAACCGTGGGAGCGCAACCGATTCGGGTCGACCGCTGAAAGGATCTCGACCGTCGAGTCCCTGGTGGCGGTAGCGAAGGAGTTGCAGGCGGAACATGCCGCGGAATTTCCACGGGGCACGAAGCAGAAGCTCAAGCATGATCGTAAGATGCTATCAGCTGAGCTGGAGGAATTGATGGGCCGCCCCGCCGCCGATCGTCCGATCGGCCGCCCCGCCGCTATCCGGATCGCGCTGGCCGCGATAAAGGCGGACCTCGAGAAGCATTCGCTTGGGATCACCCGAACTGACGTTGCGGTGTACGAGGCGGTTTTCAACTTCCTGTGCTTCGCGGGCTCGGGACGTTGGTTTCCGTCCTGGGCGAAGATCGCGCACGCCGCGCGGTGCTGTGAGAAGAGCGTCGGTCGCGCGTTGCGCCGCCTCGGGCATCACGGCCTGCTCGCCTGGATCAGCCGCAGCACTACGAAGTCGCGGCGGAGCGATCCCGCGGTGAAGCAGCGGATGCAAACCAGCCACGCGTATTTTCTCGACCTGAAGAAGCGGATGGCCGAACGGGTCTACCAGCGCTTCGTCCAGTTGCGCGATCGACGGCGCCTGCGGTTCGGGATCACCAAGGCCGCTGCCAAGCCTGAGCAGGCCGTGCAGCCCGCTCCGTCAAAGGACGTCGCTGAACTTCGCCGCACTATTGCCGGCTTCGGCGCCTCCCTTCTTGCTTCAGACGGACATCGTGCCCGAGTATGAAAGCTTCTAGGTTTATAATGAACAAGGAACGTCTTCGCTGAACGCGAAGCCGGCGTAAATTTGTTCTCCCCCAAAGCCGAAACGGCATGGCTCAAAGACCCGACCGCCAAGACCCGGCTGTCGGAACGTGGCGGCTTGCGCCGCCCCGGGCTGTCGAGGGGGGAGTGAACGAAAGCCGTTGTTCTTTTCTTGCGTTGCGTATGCGGCGCTGATCAAATGTCGACCAACAGATCCGCCCACTCCTGGAACAGGTCGCGCAGTCGCTGAAGGCGAGCGCTTCGATCATACGCCGCTTTGACCTTGTCCTTCGGCGTATGCGCCAGAGCCCGCTCGATATCGGCGCCGTCTGCCCCTTTCTCGTTCATCATCGTGGAGAACGACGCCCTCCAGCCGTGCGGGACATGCCGCCCCTCGAACCCCGCGCGATCGTAGAGGGCGCCAATCGACTTCTCGCCGATCATCCGCCCCCCGCCGCAATCGAAGATCAGATCATGCATATTTGCATCGCGCTGATACATATTCTCGCCGCCCTGATGCATATCCCCGCGTAATTCGCGCAGCAGCTCGACCGTCTGGCGCGACAGCGGCACCAAATGATCATTCTTCGCATCGAGCTTCTTTGCTGCCGCCAGCTTCATCCGCGCGGCCGGTACCCGCCAAAGCGGCGCGGCGCCGTCGAGATCCTCGATCTCCTCCCAGCGTGCGCCGCGTACCGCGGCGAAACGGACCGCGGTCAATGCCAGGAATCGCGACGCACGTTTCACCACCGGAGCGACGTCGACCAGCTCGGCCGCGGCGAGCAGCGCGCGCGCGTCCTCGATCTCGAGCAACGCGGGATGATGCTGTGCCGGCGCGGGCGGGGTGAGCGCGCGGCTGACGATCGCCGCCGGATCTTGGTCGACCAGGTCCTCCGCCATCGCATAGGCAAACACGGCCGAGATTCGCTGACGTACGCGACCGGTGGTGACCAGGCTGCCGCGCTCCTCGATGACGCGCAGCGCGTTCAGAATCACGGGCACGGTGACGGCGCCGATCGGCATCGCGCCGATCGCCGGGAACACGTCACGCTCTAGGCTGCCGAGGACGTCGCCGGCATGCACTTCCGTCCAACGCGGGCGCATGTGGGTGTGCCACTGGCGCGCGACGTGCTCGAAAGCACGAGCCTTGCCGATCTGCGCAACATCGCAGGTCCGGGGATCCTCGCCGCGGCCGAGCTGCTCGCGCGCCTGGTTGCACCGGGCCCGGGCGGCATCGAGCGTCACCTCGGGCACCGCGCCGATCGTCAGCAGCTGCTCCTTCCCGCCGAGGCGGAACTTCATCCGGAAAGACTTCCGGCCTGTCGGCGCGACGTAGAGGTGCAGGCCGCCCTGGTCGAACAGCTTGTAGGCGGCCGCGCGCGGCCGCGCGGCTTTCACCGCGGCGTTGGTCAGCATAGGAGGCTCCGATGGTAGACAGGAAAAAGTTAGGACCGCAAATCAAGCGCCTGCGGGATCTATTGAGCGCAGCTACGCCCGGCGATTGGGCTGTCGCGGAAGTTGATGGCACGATCTATATCGACGCCGATGATAGCGGCGATCACCCCATCGCCATGATCATGAGCGGATCGCCGCATAGCCAGGATCGCGCTGACGCCGCTCTAATCTCAGAGATGAAGCGAGTGCTTCCGCTCATGCTGGACGCCTTGAGCTCTGCGGTCGACGACGACAAACGCTCTACTAGCTTGCATTGAGTCGAACGCTTCGCCGCTCGCACCGGCCAACTCGGCGATAGGTGGTCGACCCGTAATTGTGGCTCAGTTTAACACAGGTTGTATTTTGACGACCCATAACGGTTGTCGACGGATCAAGTGTAAACAGTGAGAAGCGCTGATGGAAAGAACGCCTTTGTCACGAGCAGCCAAGCTTTTAAGTATCCTTGAGAGCGGTGCCGTAGAAGCCGATAGGTTAGAAATGGAGCTCGTCGCTGCTCGTTTACACGAAATTATGGATCTGCTTCGCCCGATTAATCCGAAACAGGCCAAAGCTTGATGACGGCGGAGGTTCCCTCCGCCGCAGTGACGCTATCCTGCCGGTTCTAACCGCGACGA
This sequence comes from Sphingomonas sp. BK036, assembly GCF_004216825.1. Taxonomy (NCBI): domain Bacteria; kingdom Pseudomonadati; phylum Pseudomonadota; class Alphaproteobacteria; order Sphingomonadales; family Sphingomonadaceae; genus Sphingomonas; species Sphingomonas sp. BK036. The sequence goes on from NZ_SGXR01000003.1 coordinate 456,423, forward strand.
TACCTCCGATTTGACCGGTCGATACCCCGGCGGCTTTCGCCCAAAAGCGGCCAGAATGCCCGCTCCGGAGGGCCTCTTGACAACAGACTGACCGCAATGGTGAAATTTGGGTGTTAGGAGGTTACCATGTTCGATGCCCAGGACCGCGCCTACTTTGCTCGACGTGCCGCGACGGAACGCATATCGGCTTCCGAAGCATCAGACCCGGCGATACGCAAAATCCACGCAGATATGGCAGAAGAGTATCAGCGTAGGTCAGAGGGAGCTGAACCCCGAAGCATGGTTCCTTTCTCTGCCGACAAGCCACTGTTCACGGACGGCAGCTAGCCACCAAGATGAGACATTGCCGCGGCGGAGAAACCCTCCGCCGCAACGACGCATTTCCGCGAGTTTCGGCGGGGCATGTACCCCGATTTTAGGTAGGCGATACCCCGCCCCTTCATACCCGAAAGCACGAAGATGGCGGGGTTTTCCGAGTCAAAGCACTAAGCTGATCGCGCAGACCTGTTGCGGATGATCAGCTAACCTATGCTCGGAGCAGCGCCCGAGCTATGCCACGGCCAGAATCACGCGGGCAACCCCTTCAGGCAGATTACCCGCTCACGCTCGCGGCGCTTCACTAAACCGGCGACTACCCGCCCGCCGGCTTTCACGAACAAGGGGAAGCGTTCGCAGCCCGCGCGCCATTGGCCGGCATTCCAAAGCTTCGCGATGCTCGATCCGCAGACGCCGGCCGTACCGATGTTGTACGCAAGGCCGACCGCCGCGATTGTCTGGTTCGATCGGCCGTAGAGCTTGGGGATGCACTTGATGATCGGCTCGGCGTGCGCGATCAGCTCCTCCTCGAGCTTCGCATTGCACTGCGCTTCCGTGAAGGTCATGCCCATCCGAACGCCCTTCGTGACCCCGTCACACGCGGTCGGCACCTTCACGATGTCGAGATACGCCTTCAGATACTGGCGACCGGCTATGTGGCGGACCGCAATCGAGCCGTCCTTCTGCACGGTCGCCTCAACCTTGCGGCCGCTCTCCTCAGCCGGGATCGAGACGAACAGCGCCGCGGCCGCGACGACCGAGCCGATCACGCTGGCGAGCGTTTTCTTATTCGCCATCGGTAGCATCCCGTTTCTTGAGGATCCGTGCGACGAGCGTCGCGACGAAGAGCGCCGGCGTTACCCACCGGCTGACCGGGCCCGGCACGATCGCCCGGAGCTCCTCGGGCAACGACTGCCAGATCGACAGCGCGGTATCGGGCGAAGCGGCCGCAGCGGAGGTTGCAATCGCGCCGATCGCGGCGACGCGCACCGACGCCAGGCGCCACGCATGGCGCCAGTTCGGAATCAGGTTCATGATATTCTCCGGAGATGGCGGCAGCCGGCCGCCGGCGGACTACTCGGCGTTCGGCGCCGGAATATGAATTGGCCGCTGGCCTTCGAGCATCCGGACGCGTTCCTTCACACGAACGACGTCGGCTTCCATGGCATCTGCGCGGGCGTCCTGGCGCGCATTGGTCGCTTTGGTATCGGACAGCTGGAGCGATGCCGAACCCTGGCTCGCCTGGAGGTCGGCAATACCCTTTTGCAGCGCGTCGACATTGGCCGACATGCGCGTCACGATCGTGCCGAGCGAGCTGACGCTGGCGCCGACCCAAAGGCATAGCGCCAGGATGATCGCGACGACGATCGTCGCTGCGTGTTTTGCCAGTCCGCGTTCCTCAACATGGGCGGTAGGCGGGCGAGTAGCGGCAATGAGCGACGCGATGTCGTTCAGGTCGAGGCCCTCGCGGTCACGGTTGCGGCTCACCTCAGGCTACCGCCGACTTCAGGTTCGGCATGATCTGCGCGACGGCGCGCAGGTGGACGTCGATCGAGGCGTCGTCCGCGAACGTGCCGGCGCGCACGATCGCGGCCAGCCCGTCGACGACGGCCGCATAGCCGTCGCCATTCACAATCGCGCGCAGCGGTGCGAGCTTGTCGTCGCGAGCCGCCTTTTCCGCCGCGGCCTTCTCGGCACGGTATGCCGCAGCAGCGCGCTCCATTGCAGCCGCCTGCTCGTCAGAGGTGATGACCATGTCGTTCTGTGCGTCAGCCATGTCTTTTTCCTTCACGGTTCGTAGCTGGTGATTTGGAGGATCTGCGTGACCTGGTCGGCGCGTGGGGCGGTACCCGTCACGCCGGGGGTATTGATGGCGGTGATGCGGGTGCGCAGCTGGATCGGATCGGTGCCGCCCGTCGTGTCGGTGATCTGGATCGTGCCGGTTGCGCTCTTCGTAAAAGTCGCCGGCTCGCTGGCGCTGGCATAGCCGTTGTTGCCGCTTTCGTAGCGGTATCCGCCGAGCTGCCCCGTGCCGAGCGACGTCCAGGTGCCATCCGACTTGAGGCGTTCCAGGATGAAACTGGCAGTGGCCGCGCCGCTGTCCTGATAGCTCGACGTGCGGGTACCGCTGCTCTGGAACGACATGCTGACGACGAAGAACCGTTGCTTGCCGTTGGTCACGAAGGGCCCGATCGCCACCTGTGACAAGCCGGTGTCGAACGTCGTCTTCTGACTGCGCAGCTGGCCCTCGCCGACCAGGCCGCCGCGATATTCCTGCCCGTCAGTGCGCTGATAGGAGATCGCTTGCGCCTCGGTGCATTCCGCCAGGCTGTTCTTCACCGGGCCGAACCACTCGACGAACTGGTTGCTCGATCCGAACCCCGTACCGATCACCTTCATGTGCGTTGCCGACTTCATGACGATCCGGCCGGCGCCGCCGATCAGGTCGTTGGCGATGTAGATGTTGCCGTCGCGTACCGCGAGCGCCGGGATGACCTTGCCGTTGGCAACGTTGAGCAGCGCGATCTGCGACGCCACCAGCGCGACGTCCGAAGTCGCAACGCCGTTGTCGTTCAATGCCCGCAAGATCAGCGCGGCCGTGGCGCCAGGAACGCTCGCCGTCTTTTCCGACCAGGCGGACGACACCTTCCGCGCGGCATCGGCCGCGACGCCCTCGGTCGTCGTCATACGTCCCTCAAGGCCGCTGGCCCGCGCGGTGAGGTTCTGCACGGTGATTGCGGCGGCACTATCTGCCGCCGCTCGGGTGCTGGCCTCCTGCGAGATCGCGGCCGTGTTGGCGTTGGCGAGATCGAGCGCGCGACCGGCTGCGATCTCCTGGGCATTGGCCGGCCGCAGGCTCAGACGAAACCACGTCAGATATTTGGCGGCGATACCGACGCCGAAGCCGCCCCAGCCATGCATGCCGTGCAGGCTCAACGTGGTCTGCCCGCTGATCTTGACCATCTTGGACCAGCTGCGCGTGATCCCCTGCCCATCGGCGCGGATCACCTGGTTGCTGTCGACCTCGGTCGAGAAGCTGAGGCTGAGGCCGGGCACCCCGGACAGCGTGACGCCGGCGCCGACCCAGACGTTCGCGTCGAGGCGGACCGTCGCTTCGATCATCCAATAGCCGTCGTACACCGGAACGCTCTGCACAAACCCGCTTGCCGCATCCTGCGTGTCGTTCAGTGTCTGGATGGCATACTGGCTGCCGATCCCGGCCTGGCGTGCGGTACGGTAATTCCCCTCGGCAACCCATGTGCTCCAGGAATCAGGATTGGCAGCGCCGTCCGGCCATGCGGCAAACTTGTCGTTCTTATTGCTCGAGTTGGCCGAATAGCTCGAGGCGATCGTCGAGAAGGTGCGCGCCGACGCCTCGCTGGCGTTGGCTGCCGCGGCAGAGCCTTGAGCCGCCGATGCCGCCTGCTGCGCCTGCCCGTTTGCCGTGGTGGCGGTGTTCGCGCTTTGCGTCGCCGAGGAGGCCGATTGACCGGCGCTCGTCGACGACGCCTGCGCAGCGGAGGCGCTCGACGCAGACGCGTTGGCGGCACCCTGCGCGGCTTTCTCCGAGGTGATATCGACGATCTCGAGAACGCCGCAATGATAGGCCCCGTTGTTCGGTCCACCGTCGCAGTTGATGACGACGCTCGGCCAGATGCACGCCTGGTTGGCCTCGCTGACCGTCAGCTCGCCAGTGATCTTGCGGAAGCCCGTCGACTGCGGCGTAACGGACTGCTCGGCGCCAGCCGCAAAGCCCATGAAACCGTTGATCGTCGCCTCATTCGGACCGTCATAGCCGGCCAGTGAGAAGCGCACGTTGGTCCCATAGGAAAAGACATAGGCGGTCAGGCGATAGGTACGGCCGGGTACGTTCGGCAGCGGCTTGTTCGGCCGCACATAGCTCTCGAAGTTCTGCTGCCCGGAGTCGACCTGCGTGAGATACGGCGTCGGCCAGTTGCTATCGGGACCAACGATCTTGCCGTTGTAGGACCAGGCGCTGCGCGCGTCGGGCGCGAGCGAGGTCGGTCGCAGCGATTGCAGGGCTCCTACGGCGCCGCTCTGGGCGCTGGCGGCAAGGTTCGCGCTCGAGGTCGCCGAATTGGCCGAGCCGGCTGCGGTCGACGCGCTGGTCGCGGCCTGCCCTGCCGACGTGCTGGCATTGCCGGCGCTGGTCGCAGCGTTGGTCGCGCTCTGGTTTGCGGCACTGGCTTTCTGCCCCGCCTGGTCGTTCGATGCCGCGGCCGAGGCCGCCGACGTCGAGGCGGCCGTGGCGGAGTTGCCCGCGGCCTTCTCGCTGGTCACGTCCTCGATCGTGAACGACACGACGTTGAAGCTGCCCCGGCGATCGTCATAGCAGACCAACCGCGGCCGCAGCAGCGCGCGGCTTCCATCGCAGGTATAGTCGAGCTTGTAGCTGGTCAGCGGCGTTTGCACCGGGCGGCCATATTCGCCCGTCAGGTTCAGCCCCGCGCCGGCATAGTCGGCATTGAAGCCGATCATGTCGAGGCAGATCTGCCCGCCCGCAGCCTCGGTCGGGTAGCCGACGATCTCAACGCGGTAGGTCCGACCGGCGGTGTTCGGAAAGGCCTGCTTCGGGCAAAGGTGCACGCGCACATTCGGCGCGATCGTGCAGACCGGCCGCGTGTTTTCGACCCGGTAGCTCTTCGACGTATTGGCGCGATCGGTGCGCGCATCAGGTGCGCCCGTCCAATCGTCCTGCCAGTAGAGCCCGCCCTGTTCAAAGGTGGATTGCCCCGAGAGCGCCGTGTTGATGATCGCGACGTCGCGCGCGGACGCGCTGACATTGGCGCTCGAGGACGCCGAATTTGCCGAGCCTGATGCGGTGCTGGCGCTGGCGGCCGCCTGGTCGCGCGATGCCTCCGACTGCCCCTTGGCGGTGACGGCCGCGGCGCGCGATGCGTCCGCGGCCGATGCCGACTGTGCGCTGGCGTCCGCCTTCGACGAGGCAAGGGACGCCGAACCCGATGACGCATTGGCAAAGCCCGCCGCACTGTTGCGCAGCGCACCGGTGTCGTCATGCAGCGCCGCGGTGTCGTTCCGCGCACTGACTGCGACACCGGCCTGCTGAGCGGCGCTCGATGCGGATCCGGCCGCAGTGTTCGCCGACGTCGACGCGTCGTTGCGATAGGTCAGCGCCTGGCCGGCACTGGTCGCGGCATTGGTCGCCGACGTCTGTGCCGCGCTCGCGCTTTGCGAAGCGGCATCCTTGCTCGCGGACGCGGCCGACGCGCTGGTCGCCGACGCGGTCGCCTGCTGCCGAGCGGCATATTCCTGCGTGATGTCCTCAACGATGAGCCCGGTGGTGTGCACCAGGCCGTTGTTCACCTTCCCATCCGTCGTGTTTATCACGATGCGCGGATCGAAGAACGGGCTGCCCGTATTGTCGTCGACGTTGAACTCGCCCGACAGCTGAAAGAAGCCGGTCGCCTTGGGCGTATTAGTCGCCATGGTGCCAAAGTATTTGTCGGCAGTAGTGGTCGATGACTCCTCGCCGGTCGCGCCGTAGAGCCCGAGGAAGAACACGACATTGGTGGCATAGGAATAACCGAAGGCTGTCACGCGGTAGCGCTTGCCCGCGTTGCGCGGCAGGCGCCGCTTGAACATCACATAGACTTCGTAATTGAACGCGTTTGCTGGCGTGGCGCTTATGTAAGCCTGCGGCCAGCCGTTACCCGGGCCCGAGATCGTGACCTGCGGTGCGGTCAGCATATAGGCGTCGCGCTGGATCGGGGCGAGCGTCGCGGGGCGCAGCTGGTTGACGATCGCCTGTGACGTATCGCGCGAGCTGCTCGACACGCCGGCGCTCGATGCAGCCTGGGCCGAGAAACCTTGCGCGTCCGTGCGCGACTGCGCAGCCTCGTTGCGATACGTGCCGGCCTGCCCCGAGCTCGTCGCAGCGTTCGCGGCCGACGTCTGCGATGCCGATGCGCTTTGCGCAGCCGCGTCCTTGCTGGCGGAGGCGCTCGAAGCGTTCTGCGCCGAGCTGCTGGCAGAGCCGGACGCCTTGCCCTCGGACGCCTGGGCGGCATCCTTGGCGCTCGCCGCGACCTGGGCGCTAGATGTTGCCGAGTTCGCCGACCCCGACGCCGAGCTGGCGCTGGCGGCCGCCTGATTGCGCGATGCCTCGGCCTGGCCACTGGCGGTCGCCGCTGCGGCCCGCGCGGTGTCGGCTGCCGTCGCAGACTGCGAGCTGGCGTCGGCTTTGGCGGACGCCGTCGACGCCGAGCTTGCCGAGGCGGTTGCATAGCCTTGCGCCGCGACCTCGCTGGTGACGTCCTCGAGGACGATCCCGGTGATGTGATATTGGCCGTTGTTCGGACCGTTTTGCGGCTGGATATTGACCGACGGCCAGATGAAGGGCTGGAACCCGTCGTCGACGACGAACTCGCCGACGATCTTGTTCCAGCCTTGGCTGACCGGCGTGATCGCGGTGCCCTTGATGCCGTTCCAGCGGTTGACCGATCCAGCGTTCGGCCCGTCATAGGTGCTCGCGAAGAAGAACAGGTTCGTGGCGTAGGAATAGACCCAGGCGGTGAACCGATACCGCCGGCCGACGACCTTTTCGATCGGCTTGTTGAAGCGGTGCGTCCATTCCGCGGTCAGCCCGTTGGCCGGTACCTGCGTGGCATAGGGCTGCGGCCATTCGGCCGATGGGCCGGCGATCGCGCCGAAAGAATAATAGGCGGTGCGACCGATGGGATCGAGCGTCGGCGGATACTGCTTTTCAAACAGGGCCTGTGCGGCATCGCGCACCGATGCGGTCACCTGCGCGCTCGACGAGGCGGCGTTTGCCGAGCCCGCAGCATTGCTCTCGCTGGTCGCCGCGCGCGAGGCGCTCGTCGACGCCTGGCCGGCCTTCGTCGTGGCGATGTCGGCCTGCGCGCTCGAGGTTGCGGCACTCTGCCCTGCCGCATCCGCCTTTTGCGTGGCGATCGATGCCTGCCCGCTCGCCGTGCTGGCCGATCCGCTCGCGCCGGTCGCGCTGACCCGCGCGGCTTCCGCATTCTCGCTAGCGGCACGCTGCGCGCCCTGCGCCGCGACATTGGCGGTGCCTGCACCGTCCCGAGCCTGCACGGCTGCATCACGCGCGGCGGATGCTGCGGTATTTGCCTGGTCGGCAAGCGTGCGGGCATTCTCGGAAAGACGCCGCGCGGTATCGGCCTGCCCGGCAAAATCGCCGGCCGCGGTCCGTGCCTGGGTTGCAGAATCGCGCGCCACCGAACTCTGATCGCGCGCGGTCTGCGCGGCCGTTGCGGCTGCCGATGCGGCGTCCGCGCTCTTGGCTGCGCTATCGGTCGAGCCATAGGTCTTGATCAGGTCGGCGACGCCGGTGATCGCGCGATCGATCCCGCCCGTAACCTCGGCCGCCGATCGACCGCCGACCGCATTCGTATCCTTGGAGGTATGTTCGCCGGTGACGTCGGCATTGTCGGCCGGCTTCGTGCCGGTCGGATCGGCAATGTCAGGCCAGTTGACCTGCGCGCCGAGCGGCTCGATCTTGCCCGCCGTGCTCAGCCCTTCGATCGAAAGCGACAGCTTGCTGGTCGTCTCGCCGACCTCGATCGAGAATTCCTTGAAGAAGCCATAGACCGTGAGGCTGTCGAGCCCGTCCAGGCCGATCCAGAGCGACGGCACGGCGCGCACGGCCGCGATCCGGTTGGCGACGACGTCGATCGACGCGGTGGTGATGAGCGACTTCGCCGCCATCCGCTTCGACCAGGCGCGCTCGACGATCGTCACCGCGCCGAAGTCGTCGACGTCCTTGCGGCTATAGTCGGTAATCCCCGATGTCGGCGATCCCTCGGTCACGCCCAGCCCGACCAGCTTGCCGGCGAGCAGCGTGCCGACCGACACGGATCCGCCGGCGATCGTCACGGTGACGCGCGTGGTGCCGGCCGGGAGATCCAGGAAGGTCGTTGCGCCGGCGCTGGCGGCAATGGTGCGGTCATAGCCCGTCGCCTGAAGGCGCACGGTCGCCGCGGTGACGTCGAGCAATGCCACCGCCTGGATCGCTGCCGCCGTCAGCGTGACGGTGATCGCGTTCGCGGCCGACGTCAGCGAGCCGAGCGCCTGGTCGAACATCGCCCAGCGGTTGGTCGGGCCGACGTCGATCCACTTGCCCGAGGCGGCAATCGGATCGTCGCCGACATTGCCGGCGATCGCCGATTCATAGACGCGGTGCGACGCGGCGCGCATCACGCGCGCGCCGAGCGGGTACGTCGTCGACGCCGACCATTCGGCCGCATCGGTTTCGGGAACGCTGCTGCTGACCAGCTGGTCGTTCGTGATCTTGACCGGCTGGAGCAGCCGCAGCGTCGACGTGCCGGCGACCGCGGGATCCCCGCCGGCGTCGGCGATCGGCGCGGTCTCGACCAGGCCCTCGACCGTCAGCGTGCAATAGCTGAGCGGCGGTACCGCATGATCGACCTCGAACTCCTTGTAGAAGCCGCGCACCGACAGGCTGGCGAACCGGTCGTCCGCGGTCCACGTCGCCGGCGTCGCGCGCAACGTGGCAAGCTGGCGCTGAAGCGCGCCGGTGTCGTCGAACGGCACAGCCAGGCGCACGGACATGCGACGCGAGAACGCGCGCTCGACGACCGTCGTGACGCCGTAATCGTCGGTGACGCGACGGCTATAGTCGACGATGCCGATCGTCGGCGCCGTCTCGATCGGGCCGAGCTCAATCACGTCGCCGGCGGAGGTGGTGACCTTCATGCCGCGCTCGCCACGCTGATCGCATCGCCACCGCTCAGCGACGTCACCGCCTCAAGGCGACGATCGATGCGCCCAGCGCTGCCCGCGGTTGCGGCATGGCCGGAATTATTCTCGTTCCGCATGGCGGTCACCTCTTCGCGGAGCGATTTAATCTCGCTCACCAGGTCATCGTTGGCGGCCGTCGGCGACGTCGACGTCTGCGCGTCGCTGATCGCCGTAGCCAGGTCGTCGGTGGTGACGGCCGTGCTCGTCGACGTGCTGCCCTTCGCCAGGGCGGTGACGACGCCATAGGTTGCCTCGAGGCTGGCGGCGGTCTGCGCCTGGACGCGCGCCAGCTCCTGCCGGCTGGTCGCCTGCTCGGCCGCCGCGGTCAGCAGCGCCTGGCTCAGCGCCGGCAGGTTCTTCGCCGCATCCTGGTCGCCACCGCGCGCGGCCGTGGTCGCGGCGTTGAACTGGCCCTGCAGGCTGGCGAAGCTGTTGCCGCCGGCGACGTCGGTCAGGCCGCGGATCCGCTTCACCTCGTCCATGATGCTGTCGCCGACCGACGTCCACGCATCCGCCAGCGTCTTGGCGGCCGTTGCAGCCGCCTGCGCATCCTGGATCGCATAGATCTGCTGCTGCAACGCGCGGTTGCTCGCATCGAGCTTGGCCAGGTCGAGCGCACGGATCGCCGCGGTGTCGCCCTGCAGCTCGAGCAGCTGGCGCTGCAGATCCTGACGCTCGCTCGCGATGTCGGCCGCGCTCTTCACACCTTCCATCGATGCCTGCAGATCCGCAAACGCCGGCGCGAGCTTCAGCAGCGTCGCATAGGCCGACTGGCCGGCCGACGTCGTCAGATCCTGCGCCTCGACGAGCTGGCGGAACGCCGACAGCGTCGCCGGCATCGAGGTGCCGAGGCTGGCGAACACGCCGTTCAGCTGCGCGGTCTTGGCGGCCGCCTGCTCTTCCTTCGAGTAGAAGGTCTCGAAATAGGCGCTGGCGGCATCGGTCAGCGCCGAGACGCTGTCGAACTGATCGGCTAGCGCGAACTTCACGCCGATCGCCATCGACTGCGAGCTGGTGCCGAGCATGTCGAGCGATGCACCAACCGCCTCAACGGTCGACGTGACCCGCACCAGCGTCTCGAACACGCCTTCGCCGACCTTCTGGAATTGCTCGAGCCCCGGGAAGGCTGCCGCTGCCATGCCATCGGCCGCGGCACCGAACACGGCCGACAGCTTCTCCTGGATCTGCTCGCCGGTGAGGCCCTTGAGATTGATCTTGCCGATGTCGACGATGAAGCTGTTGAGCCGCGCCTGGACGTCGCCGGTGGCAACGCCGAGCGGGCCGGCCGCCGACGCGATCGCGTCGTTGAACGATCGCAAGATCAGCGTGAACTGATTCTCGAGCCCGGCATCGGCGCCAGTGTATTGCGTCGAGTATTTCGTGCTGGTCGTCAGGCCGAACAGCTTCTTCTTCTTTTCGATGTCCGAATAGTACGACGCATCGAACCCACCGTTCATGATGTCGCCGACCGACTGCGCGCCACCATACAGACCGCTGCCGATCACGCTGGTCTTGGAGCCGAACAGGCCGCCGAGGATCCCGCCAATGACCGGGATCTTGCTGAGCACCGATCCGATGGCGTTCGCCTTGAAGCCCTCGGTCACGCCGCTCGACGCGTCGATGTTACCGGAGCGCACGACCAGGCTGGCGACGCCACCGATCTGGTTGTCGATCGACTTCAGCGATGCCGACATTTCGCGCGCGAAGGTGTTGGTCAAGGTGTCGACCTCCTTCAGCGCATCGATCGCGTTCTTGATGCTGTCGCTCTTGGCCGACGTATCGCCGAGAACCGTACCGGTACCGGAGTTGGTCGGCGCCAGCGTGTTCTTGCCGCCGCCACCGAACGACCCGGCGATCGACACGCCGATCGACGCTAGCGCGGCGACGGTCGCGGCGCCGGCAGCGATGTTGAGCGGGAACGGCAGGCTCTTGATCGCATTGACGACCGCCTCGGTCGCACCGACCGCGATGCGCGCAGCGCCGTTGGCAATCTTGGTACCGGTCTCGATCGCATCCTGCGCGATCGCGCGGCCCGACAGCGCAAACTGCACCAGGCGGAATGCCTTCTCGGCGGTTTCGAGGGTTTTGTAGCCCTGCGACCCTTCCTTGAAGAAGCCCTTCGCAGCCGCTGCCATATCGCCGAACGCGCCGATCTGCTGCGACGACGACCGGAGCGAGTACAGCCGGTTCTCGCGATCAATCCGCTGCTGATCCTTACCGGCCGCGCGGATGGCTGCGTCGTGCGCCTCCTGCAGCTTCGCCTGGTCGGCATAATAGCCGGTCATCACGGTCAGCGCGTCGCCGATCGCCGAGCCGACGCTGCCGAAGGCGTCAGCCATGCCCTGGGCGGCGCTCTGCGCGGTCTGGTCGATCGTATCGAACAGGTCGGCCGTCGCCGTCAGCGAGGCGTTCCACGCGTCCTGCGCAACCCGGTTGGTCTCTGCGCCGGTCGCGATCTCGACCTGCTTGTCGATGTAGGTCTTCGCATACGCGGTGCCGAGCTCGTAGCCCTTCGCCTGAAGCGTTTGCTCGGCTTGCAGCTTCGCCATGGCCTGCGCGCGGGCCATATCCGTTGCACCGACGAGCCGGAGTTCCTCCCGCTGCATAGCAAGCTGGCGATCAGCCTGCTGATCGGCGCCAGCGTAGAATGTGCCGATCTCCGCTGCCTTAACAGCACCGCGAGCGTCCTGCTGCGCCTTCAGCGCGGCGGTTGCCTTCTCGGCCTCTTCCTTCAGTCCGCGCTGCTGCGCCACCTCGATCGCCGCCAGAAGCGGCAGATCGGCGATACGGTCCTGGACCAATTCAGCGGCGCGCTCGGCCGGGACGTTGCCGGCAGCGATCAGCGTATTGACCTCGGTCTGGACGCGCGCCTGGTCGCGCAGCGAAGCGGCCGACTTCGCCGAGTCCGAGACACGCTGCGCGACCTCGAGCCGGATCTGGCGGTTCACAGCCGCCTCGATATCCGCCTGCTGCTTGATCGCCTTGCTTTCGGCCTTCACGCGCGCCTCGGCGATCAGCGCCGCAGCACCGGACACGCCGTAAGCCTCCGCCAGCTTGTAAAGGTTGCGGATCTGCGCCTCGGTCGCTTCCGCGTCGCGCGCCAGCTGATCGGCGTGCTTATCGGTCTTCGGCTTCGGAAAATTATTGTAGCCGATCGACTTGGCAATGCGCTCGCGCGCATTGTCGATCGCCGCCACCTTCACCCGCTTGCCGAGCTTGGTCAGGTACTGGTCGGCCGCGGTGTACGCAGCGCCATAAGTCTTCTCGAGGAGCTTCGGATCGCCCTGCCCGATCAGCATCTTGCCGAGGCCAACGACGCCACCCTTCTCGATCTCGCCGAGATAGGCTTTGGTACCAGCGACGCCGGCATAAATGCCCGCCATGGCCTGGCGCATATAACCGGTGAGGTCGTCGAGAACGCCCTTCACGCCCTTAGACATGCCCTTCATGTCACCGACGAAGTAATCCGAGATATCTTTGCCGACGACACTGAACAGTGCCTTGGACGTGTCGGCCCAGGTGACCGTCTCGTCCTTCAGCTTGAAGAGTTCCTGCTTCGTTGCGTTGGCGCCACCGGTGATTTTCCCGAGGTCGCGCGTCAGCTGGTCCGACTTTACGCCGTCGTTGACCCAACGATTGAACAGGGCGAACCCCGCGCCGACCGCTGCAAAGCCGATCAGGAGGGGAGAGAAACGGAGAGCGAGCGCGCCGACTTCCTTGCCGAAACCGCGCAACCCGCCTTCGCTCATCTGTGCGACCTGGAAGATCTGTGCGCCCTGCTGGATGAACACCTGCATAGGCTTCTGGCCGGTGAGGAGCCCCTGCGTAATATCCGGCAGCTGGACCGCGATGGTCTTCAACGCTCCGCCGCTCCTGCGCGCGGATTCGGCCATCTGGTCATGACGTTGTGCGGCGACGTTGCTACGCTCGATCAGCGCGGCCTCAGCGCGGCCCAACTCGGCCGCCGATGCACCGGCCGCCGTCATCACGCGCCGGGCTTCCGCCAGCTCAGCGTTCAAGCGGTTCTGTGAGGCCGCGGCCGGATCGATCATGGCGCGCAGGCGAGCGAGAGCCGCAGAATCGCTAGCAGCAGCCGTCTCTTCCGCACGTAGAGCCTCGGCACCGCGACGCGCTGCGGCTTCGAATTGATCATGCGCAAAGGCGGCCGACCGGAGGCGCTGCGCCTCGTCCTCCCGTGCACCGGCTGCCTGAGCTGCGTCAAATTCGCGCTGGGCTGCGGCGCCCTTGCGCGCTGCCGATTCGAACAGGTCGTAAGCATGCGCCGCTTCACGGATCCGCGTTGCTTCTGCCGTCGCGGCCGCGACCTTCTCCGCAGCTTCCATTTCGCGCATGGCGGCGATGCCCCGCCGCGCCGCCGATTCGAAAAGATCGTGGGCGAACGCGGCCGAGCGCAATGCCTGCGCCTGTTGTTCTGCCGCCGCTACCGCCTGACTGGCGGCCAGGTCCTGCGCCTGGGCGAGCGCCTCGGTTTCGAAACGAGCCTTACGCGTCGCAGCGAACCGCTTATCGTACAGCGCGGCCTCTGCGGCGACCAAACGGGCGGACAAGTCCGTGTTGCCCTGCTTGGTGGCTGCTAGCGCCAGCTCGGCGACGCGCGCCTCGCGCAGCTGCTCGCGGGTCTTGCCATACGCCGCGGCCTCACGCTCAAGCGAACGCACCAAGGCTTCGCCGGCCTTCTCGACCTGCGCCATCGCCTGACGGCTCGCTGCCATCTCGCGCGTGGCAGCATTCCCGAAAGCGATAATATTCGACGTCGCGGCCGAAACGTCGACCATGCCCCGGGTTGCCCGCTCGATGCGTGTGGCGTCGGCAAGCACCTTGGCTTCGGTCGAGTCCATCGTGGCCTGCAGACGGAAAAGCTCGTCTGCGGAAAGGCCGGTATCGATGATGAAGCCGACTTCGAGTGCCGGGGAGGAATCGTCCATGGGCATATCCCTCCCCGATCAGCCGAGCACGTTGCGCAGTTCGGCTTCAGCGACCTCGAGCTCGCGCTGGGTCACTGGCGCCCGCCATGGCGGCGGGCAGGTTTCCGCTTCGGCCCGCCGTCCTTCGGCAAGGTACGCGGCCGACAGCTTGCGCAGCAGCCGCGCGACCCATGGCTCGAGCCGAACGCAGGTGTTGTCCTGCCACGCCGCGATCTCGCGAGAGCTGAGCGGCGCGGCGCCCATGCCGGCCGCCTCACTCAGGCCGATCTCGATCAGCCAAGTGGTGATGTGCGGCGCCGGGTTAGGCGGCATTTGCGGATCGATCTTCTTGCGTTTGAGCGTATCGATCCGGCTACGCCGGGGGGCATCCGATTCAGCCTTGCCCCGCCGGCTCCGTTCGTCCGGTTTCGGCGTGGCATGCAGCCACGCCATTTGCCGGACGTAGAGGGTCAGGCCGCCTTCGAGGCGGCGCTGAAGTTTCCCCAGTCACCGAAGAACTTCATGACCTGCTTGGTGACGAAGCCGAGCGACTGGTCGGCGTACAGCGCGCGGAACAGCGCGTCACCGGTGACGCCGTCCGCAGCGGGATATTCGAAATTCTCGAACGACGCGGTCAGCGCGGCGAGATCCTCGGACGTCTCGGCGATACGCTCCTCACGCGATGCCGCGGTGATCTTGCCGTCATTGTCCTGCATGCGCTTGAGCGCGCGGGCCGACTGGCGGGCTTCGACGACGCCGGCGACCTGGCTGCCAGGGCCATGCAGGTGAATGCGGACGGGCAGCGTGCGCTCGGCATCGGCGTACAGCAGCTCACCGGCAGCGTTCTTGACGTGAACGGAGGCGGTCGCGGCAACGGCGAGCGTGGCGATGTTCAAAAGCTTGGTCATGTTGGATCCTTCGCGGGAGGATGGTGCACCGACCCGCCCCGCGCCCGCGATAGCGAGGCCGGTCGATGCATAAGGGAGAGCCGGCGTCGCGGGCGCCGGGAGGGGGGATCAGGCGCCAGAAACACCGGCGCCGGAAAGAGGATCAGACGCCGGCGACGCGGACGATCTTGGTGCAGATCTCGATCGTGGGCGCACCCGTCAGCATCGAGTCGGCGTTGTCGGTCGTCTCAGGCGCGCCGAAGTTGCGGCCCTGGAAGAAGCGCTTCGACCCATCCTGATAGGTGACCTTGAACGAGTAGAGCTTTTGGCTCTCGTCGTCGGCCGACGTCTGAAGCAGCGTCTGGCCGGCATCGGCCGGATCGATCGCGTAGGACGGCGTCAGGGCGCCGTAATCGGCCGAACCCTTGAACTTCTGCTTTGCGCCCTTGAGCGGCTGGAACTCGACCTTCGCGAAGCTCGCGCCGATCGCGCCGATCTTCTCGACCTGGCCGACCTCGACGAACGTCAGCGCGCCATACCCGGCCGCGTCGAGGGTAGCAGGCGTCGCGGCCGAAACGGCGAGCGACGAACCTACTGCGGTATTGGAACCCATGGTGATCTCCTGGTGCTGGGTGCCGGCGCTGCCGGCTGAAACAACCCGCTCGAGCGGGCTGGCTGGTTAGCTGGCCTTGCGGCCGGCGGGCGCGGCGGGCGCGGCGGGCTCGTCGGCAGCGGGCTCGACTAGGCCGCACGCCTGGTAGTTTGCGAATGCGCCCTCGGTCATCTCGACAGTCGCGCCGGCGGTGAACTGCGTTTCGGTGCCGGCGTCAGTGAAATCCCGGACGATCTTGGCGCGCTTGGTCTTGGTGTCGGACATGGTGGTCTCCTTCAGGCGGGAGCGTCGAAGCTGACGCGGAAATCTTGGGTCTGTTCGAAGCTGTTGCCGGGGCCGCGCGCATCGGGGCCGGTACCGGCGGTCAGGATCGAGGCGTTGGTGGCGCCGGCGATGTCGCCGGTACGACCTGCACAAGCGCTGCGGACCGCGCGGATCGCGGCGGTCTGCTCTGCATAGGTCGTGGCGCGGATCGTGACGGATACCCGGTCGACCGTCCGGATCGTGCCGCGGCGTTTGAGCGGCTGGCTCTCGACGCTGCTGACCAGTCGGACGAGCAAGGCCGGCAACACCACATTGTCAGGCAGCGCGCCCGCCTTGATCCGCACCGCCGGCGCGATGTCCGTGACCGCGCGATCGACGACCAGCAGCGCACCAATGATATCGACACCGGTCATTCGTCATCGCCCTCGGGTTCGGCGCTGGCGACGATCCCCGAGCGGGTGACGTGCGCGTTGATGAAGCTCTGCGCCGCGGCGATCGCCTCGGCGCCCTTGATGTCGAGCGCAGGGCGGAGGAACGGATGCGGTCGCGCACCGGGATGAAAGACGGTTTCCCCGACGAACTTCCCGCCGATGATCATCGACCGCTTGGTCGTCTCGTTGAACCGGGCAACGCTCTTCCCGCCGCGCTCGTCCTTCGCGATCGTGACGAAATGCGCGTCGGTGCCGTATTCAAGCCAGTTGGCGATCGCGCGGCCCCAGCCCTTGCGGATCGTGATCTTGACGGTGATGCGGCCGGCTTCCGCCTTGGTGCGCATCACCAGCGCCTCGTCGACGTCCGACGAGATCGACCGGTCCTTCGCATCGTCGAGAATGATCCGGCCGCCGGCGCGCGCGGCACCGCGCAGGACCTTCCTTTCCAGCTCGGCCGGCAGCTGCGCTATGCGCCGCCGGACTGCAGCACCGCCGCGGCTCGTCGCCATCAGGCGGCAGCCGTACCCGGGTTGTAATCCTCGACCATCAACTCGAGGCCACCGCGGCGCCCCAGCTCGGCCGGGCCCGAGACGATCTGCATGATCCGGCTGCCTTCGACCAGGCGCATGCCGGTCTCGACGTCGTCGCGCCAATACATGCGCACCCGCGCCGGCCGCGTCGACGTCGTAAACCCGCCCTCGGTCCGCTCGCCGCGGCTGGGCAGTGAATCGCGGATGCCGATCCAGATCTCGTCGACCAGCTGCCAGGTCTCGCTGCCGGCACTGCCGAAGTCGGTGCTCTCGATCCGGCGCTCGAGCCGCACGAAATGCTCAAGCTCGCCCGGGCGAACGACGATCATGCGACCGACACCGCCATGTACCGGCCGATGATCGGGCGGAGCTGGTCGTCGGTCAGCTGCGGCCCCTCACGATTCACGTACAGGTCCGACAGCGCCAGCTTTACGCAATGCACGACGATCGCCGGCACCTGGTCGACCGCAGGCCAGCCGGTCGCGCCGACCAGCTCGCGGCCAAGAAAGCTCTCGATACGTCCCTGCGCTGCCGGCAGCAGCTCGAGGACCTGCGCGTCGACACTGGTACCGACGCGCAGGAAGTTGCGGGCAGCGGCGATCGTCAGCACGCCGCCATCGATCGCCGCCACGTCAACCATATCAGGCGGCCGGTGCCGACTTGGCGGGTGCCTTGTAGGTCTCGGCGATCTTGCGCTCGACCAAGTCCTTTTCGGTCTCGGCGTCGAACTTGGCGATATCGCCCTTCACGAATAGCGACCCGTGCGTGTGGGCCATGAGGAATCTTACCGCCATGCGTATTCTCCGGATGCGCAAACGGGCGACCGAAGCCGCCCGTTTGCAGGTGTCGATTGATCAGCGACCGGTCGGCCGCGGACCGGCTCAGTCGTTGCCGGGTGCCCAGGTGACGCCGGTGAGCATGGCGAAGGCGACCGCGTAACGCGTGCCGGTGTCGTGCTCGGCGATCAGACGGATCACCGTCTCATCGTTCGAGAACGCCGAGCGCATGACGCCCTCGTCGTCATAGGCCGCGGTATCCGAGCTCGCGATCGTGACCGATTCGGTGTCGCCGATCAGCAGCTGCGAGAAGTCGCCGAAGTAGATCTCCGACTCGTTGCCGCCGGCGCCGAGGTTGTCCGGTACCGAAGTCGTCATGCCGATCGGGTAGCCATAGAGCTTGCCCTGGGCGATCTCGGGGAACGCGATGTTGCCGTTGCCGTCGCGCAGCGTCTCGAGGAACATCTTCGAACGCGGCGTCATGATCCAGCCGCAGCTAATCATCGGCACGTTCGAATTGATGACGCGCAGACGCACCTTGGCGAGATCCGCGGTGACCGTCTTCAGCGTGGTCTCGGCGCTGACGGCGATCTTGTTGCCGACCGGCATCAGGCTGGCGACGCCCTTCGGCGTGTTGTCATCGCCGACGCCGCGGATGAACTGCGCGTCTTCCTTGACCGCCACGCCCTCGAGCAGATCGTCACGCACCATCTGCACCACGCCGATCGAGGCGCGGCGGATCAGCTGGTTGGTGATCGGCACCAGCGCGCGCAGCGTCTTCGCCGACATCGACATCGTGCCGACCTCGACGTCGGTCGTAGGCGCTGGCTGACGCTCGCCGACATAGCCGGCGTTCGTGCCCTTCGTCTTCTTGCGCATGGTGAGGTTGCCATCGGGCATCGGGATCGAGCGCGCGCCGAGCGATCGCACGACGACACGCGGCCGCAGCAGGTCGATGAAATCGGAGCTGTAGGCGGTGTTGACCAGGAAGCCGCCCTTCACATTGGTCGACTGCTCCTGGTTGGCGACGATCTGGCCGGTCTCTGTGCCCCAAACCTGCTCGGCATGGTCGGCAGCGGCGCGCTGATCCATGTTGCACGCGGCAAGCGACATGGTGATGCGGGTGAACATCGTACCGGGGGGCAACGGCGTCGCGGCAGCAGCGGGAACGGTGCCCGGCTGGTTGCCCTGCGTGCCGCCCGGCACGGTGATCGGCACCGCTGCCGACGACTTGAGCGCGAGCAGCTGCTCCTCGCGACCGATCTTCGTCTGAAGGCCGGCTGCCTCGGTCATCTTGGCGTCGAAGTCTGCCTGCTCCTCGGCGGTAAGGTCGCGGTCGCCATCGGCCGTCGCGGTCGTGGTAATCAGCGTGGCAGCAGCCAGCACGCCGGCAAGGCTCATCTTGAGCGCGGTGATGCGCATAGGTTCGTCTCCTGGGGTTTCAGAGGCCGGCGCGGGCGTGCGCAAGCTTCAGGTTATTCTCCGCGGCCGTGCGCCGGGTGGAGGGGTTGCGGGTCGCAAGGCGGCTGATCGCGCCGTTCAGGCCGTCAGCCTCGACGCGGTCGGCCATGCCGGCCTTCACGGCCGGACCGCCCGCGAGAATGCCGCCCTGGCCGAAATCACTGCGCACGACCGCTTCGGTCACGCCGCGACCGCGCGCGACCGCCGCGATGAACACGTCCTCAAGCGCGTCGATCGTGCCGCTGATGACCGCGCGGCCTTCCTCGGTGCTGAGATCGGGGCGCTTGTTCGGCGCGTTCTTGCTGACGATCGCGATATCGCGCCGGCCGGCCTGGTCGGGGTTCTCCTGGACGCTGCCGCCCATCATGACGCCGATCGAGCCGACCATCGCGGTCGCGTCGATCGAGATCTCCTTAGCGCCGCTGATGATCCAATAAGCCGCCGAGCAGCCCATGCCGGTGACATGCGCGACAACGGGCTTGGGGGACTGCGCAACCATGCGCGCGAACTGCGCGATATCGGTCGTGACGCCGCCCGGGCTGTCGACGACCAGCAGGATCTTGCGGACGGCCGGGTCGGCCTGAAGAACACGAAAGTCGGCCGCCAGGTGATCGAGCGCGACGGCGCCGCCACCCGAGGGCGAGAGCATCGCTGCTCGCGGCAGGATCGGGCCGAAGATCGGCAGGGCGCCGACGCCGTCGCGGATCGCGGCCGAGCGGGTCCCAGCCGCACGCTCGCCCATCTGCGCGATCGCTTCGGAATGGCGCTCGATATGCCCGTCGCCGGCGACCGCCTGGACGGCCGGGTGATCAAGCGCGCGCGTCGCCATGGCCTCGATCGCCTCGAGATAGCCGGGCATGATCGCCCAGGGCACGGACCAGATGGCCGCTAGAATACGATCGCTCATGCGTCGTCCTCGCTTCGGTTGGGGGGTGGCAGCTTGCGATCGGCGGGCTTTGCCTCGCCTTCGACCGTCGATCCGGAGCCGAGGCGATACTCATCGCCGCCCTCGCGATCGTTGCGGTTCTCCATGCGGCGAACCTCGTTCGGGTTGAGGATGCCCTTGTCGATCGCGACGCCGTAAGCCTCGTACCGGCTCTTGATGTCGCCCTTCAGGAGCGCATCGGGCAGGAATTCGAAGAAGTGACCGGGCTCGGCGAACTGGTGCGTTGCGGCTGCGGCGACACGCTCGAAATGCCCCATCATCGAATACAGGATCAGCTCGAGGCTTTGCTGCTCGATGTTGGAAAACGTCGCGCGGCTCAGCTCAAAGACGATATGCGGGGGCACACCGAACGCGCGCGCGATCTCCACGACGTAGAAAGCGCGGACCTCGATATACTGGCTCTTGGCGTTGTCGTGCGCGAGGAACTTGGCGTCCATCTCCTGATCGAGCACGGCGACCTGGCCGGCGTTCTTCGGACCCGAAAAGCGGCTCTGCCAATCGGTCTTCAGCTTGGTCTTGTCGCCCGGCTCCATCTTCGCCTTCGACGTCAGGATCGTCGACGGCTGCGCGTTGTTCTCCCAGAAGCGCGCGGCAAACGACGACGTTGCAGCCGCGGCCTCGAAGGTATCCTGCAGGATCTTCAGCCGATCGATGCCGACCAGGCCGTCACGCGAAAAGCCGGGAATGTACCAGAGATCGTTGCGCGTCAGTCGCTCGAACGTGCCGTTCGGCAGGTGCGTGTCATAGAACACCTCGAGCCCATCGGCCTTGTCCCAGCTCGACGCCGGCGTGACGCCGTGTGGATTTACGCGGGTCAGCTTCCCGGCGCGGTATAGCGGATCCCGGTGGATATAACCGGCGAAGCGCCCGGTCATGATCAGGTCGCCGAGCATGACCTCCTTGAACAGGAAGGCATTCTGCACGTCGTTCGTGCGCGTGCGCAGCATCATCGCCTGCGGCGCGTCGTCGACGCGGACCTTACCCGTCCCTTCCGATCGATAATAGATCAGCGGCGCCATCGCGAAGAGCCCGGTCAGCACCTCGAGCGCGCGCAGCACCGCCGGTGACGACATGGCCGCCTGCTCGCCGATCGGCGCGCCGCGCGTGCCGCCCAGCAGGTTGAGGAAGGTGAAGCCGCCGGTATCGCTCATGCCGTCGGCGCTCGCCTCGACCGAGGGCGCGGCCGGAACGACCGACGTGCCGGCGCTGCGGCGCGCCTCGGCCTCTGCCGCACGTTGCGACAGCTGATATCCGCTGATCGACATGCTCAGATCCCCGTATATTCGAAGGTGTTGGTCCGCGGGTTGCGCGTCATCAGCACCACGGCGTTGAAGCCCGCCAACAGCGGATCGATCTTCGCCGTCCCCGACACCTGCTTGGTGATCAAGATGGCGCTGCCGCGCGGCTCGACTTTCGCGTTACCGACACACCAGCTCATCAGCCCCTGGCCGGCATGCTTCAGCGTGCCGTCCTTCAGTTTGCGCTCGGTGCCCTTGATCGCCCCGGTCAGGCGAAACCCCTGCGGCACCGCGACCAGCTGCTCGGCGGTGAAGCCGCGGCCGGATAGTTCGTCGACCAGAGCGGCGACGCCTTGCGGATCCAGCCCGATCGCCGCCTCGGCCGGGAACAGGCCCGCATCCTTCACCCGCTCGAGCAGATCCGCGACCTCGACCAGGTCCTGCGTCGGCTCGTCACAGCGGACCAGCGTCTGCTCGGCCATGAAGTCGTGCAGTTTGCTGACGATATCCTTGCGGCGCTGGAATACGTCCAGGTGCGCCCATGCCCGGTTCCACATCAGCCAGGTGCGCGGATCCGACTTCAGCCGCCCGAGCAGCGCCAGCCCGAACAGATCGTCGAGCCCGCCGCCATCGATGCCGGCGACCGCGACCTCGACCAGTTCGAGGAAGCCCTCGAGCGAACCGTCCCACAATTCGACAGCCGCCTTCGCCTGGGCCCAATATACCGCGCCGATCCAGGCATCATGCCGCAGCCCGACGCCGATCTCGACGTTGAGGTGCTTGGCGTAGAAGACCTGCTTGGTGCCGTCCTCGGCGTCGAGGATCTTCGCGAACTCATCCTCGAGCCAGGTCTGGCTGACCGAGCGACCGATGTTCGGGTTGGTGACGTAGAAATTGGCGGGATCGAGATGCTCGTCCGCCTTCAGCATCTCCTCCGGGAACTCATAGAGCACCGGCAGAAATTTGCGGTTCTCGACGACGCCGTCGCGGACGTCGCGAGCATAGGCCAGCTTCTCCTTGAACACGCCGGCGGGCGGCTCGTCCGACTGCGTCGTCAGGTAGAGCGTATAACCCTCCGGACGCGACACCTGGCCGCCGGTGGCCTCGCGCAACATCGAGTCTGCATTGGCCTTCTTGCCAAACAGCCACAGCTCGTCGACCAGCACGCGGCTGGCCTTCTTGCCCGACACCGTCGCCGCGTCGGCCGCGACGACCTTCAGGGTAGCCTTGGTCTCCCGTTGCGTGATGAGCCGCACATGCTCCTGAATATGGAGCAGGTCGGTCAGCTCCTCGTCCGCGCGGATCATGTCGCAGGCCGGCTTGAAGCTGTTCCCCGCCACCTCGATCGTCGGCGCCAGGATCAGGTTCTCGTCCGACGGGCGCCAGCCGCAGATCAGCTCGGTCAGCATGATCCCGGCCGCGATCGTCGACTTG
This sequence comes from Sphingomonas sp. BK036, assembly GCF_004216825.1. NCBI lineage: Bacteria > Pseudomonadati > Pseudomonadota > Alphaproteobacteria > Sphingomonadales > Sphingomonadaceae > Sphingomonas > Sphingomonas sp. BK036. The sequence goes on from NZ_SGXR01000003.1 coordinate 479,024, forward strand.
GTGTTCTTCTTCGACACCAGCAGCATGCCCTCGCGGATCATCTGCTCGCCCGTTTCCGCGTTGTACGCACCGAAGATCGCGGCTGCGAAATCGAGCAGCCATTCGTCCGCGCTCTCGCCGATCGTCCAGGTCTCGTCGGTCGCCGGGTTGATGCCAAGATCCGCAATACGCAGCGCGCAAAATACGGCCATCTTCGCCTCGGCCGAGGCGGGAAACAGCGGTGTGAACGGGATCAGCGTGCGGCGATCGCGGATCCGTCGTTTCCAGTCGAGGCAAGCCGTCGACCAGATAGGAACGGTCAATTGATCGTCCGGGTCGGCGCGCCGATCGCGCCGAACTTACGGCCGGCCGCCGCGGCACGATCCTGCGCCTGCGCCTTCTTGCCCTTGGCCGGCGCGCCCGCCTCGTTGATTGTCTTGAGCGAGCTGGCGAGGTTCTTGAGGATCTGCGATCGCGCCGGCAGCGACACCGCCTTCATCATCGCGTTGCGCCGGTTCTCGTCCTCGTCGTTGGCGGTCATGATCTCGATCGCCTCCTCGAGTTCGCCCTGGTAGCTCGTCATCGCGTCGAGCTCGTCGAGCATGCGGGCGGCCAGCTGGCGGCCGTTTTCGGCGATCGTAGCTGCGTCGATCGGCTCGGACGGCTCGACCGTCGCCGCCTGCGCGGCGCGCGGCGCGGGAAGCAAAGTACGCACCGGTTCGCGCTTGCGGACCGGCCGTTCCCAACCTTTGGCCTTCGCGCGCTTACGAATAGCCGCTTCAGATATTGCGTAACGGTCAGCTATTTCCCGGATCGAGTCGTCGCTCGACAAGTATTCGCGCTCGATTTGCGCCCACTCGTCAGGTGTTTTGCGGGTTGCCATCGCTCAGCCCCCCGCCCCGAAAGTACGCACCCAGGATCGCCCAGGAGGAAAAAATCTCCGCGTGGGAGCCATAGGGGTCCAGCGGGTCGGCCCCCGTTAGGGATCGACCCACCCCCCTGCCCCGCACGTTCAGGCTAGGAGCGCTGCGCGTTCCGCCCGCTGCTTGCGACTGTCGTGGCACGGCTTGCAGAGCGTCTGCAGGTTGGTGAACAGCCAGAAGAGACGCTCGTCGCCACGGTGCGGTTCGCAATGGTCCGCCACCAGGCGCGACGTGTCGGCCGAGGTGAAGCCGCAGCCAGGCCATTGGCAGGTGTAAAGGTCGCGAGTGAACACGAGCACGCGCAGCGCACGCCAGCGCGCCGATTTGTACCACTTGTGCCAGGGCTTGAAGAGGCGGCGGTCGGCGTCGGCGCTGCGCTCGACGGGCGCAAGGGAGCCGATCGTCGGCTTGAGCCTGGCGAGCGTGCTGCCGACGGCCTTGAGCTTCCCCACGGTGGTTACGCGGATGCCAAGTCGATGGTGACCGGATGCCACGGCGCGTCGTGCGCTGGCCGGTCGTAGAAGCGGACGTAGGTGCGCGAGCCAATGACGCGGATCGAGTCCTTGATCGCCTCCATGGCGCGCAGCCAGCGCGGGTCGGTGAAGTCGAGCCGGAGCAGGCGGAACAGCTCAGCGCGGTTGATCCGGCCTTCCTTGTCGACCTGGAAGACGCCGTTGACGATCGCCTGCAGCTCGACCGGCGAGCCGCCTGCCCAGCCCATAAGGCACTCGTCGATCAGCACCTTCGCGGCCTGCAGCTCGGGGCCGAACTCAAGCAGGTCCGCGACCTGCACCTGGGCGCGCTCGCGGCCGTCGAAGGTGAGCAGCGTGATGTTGCCCTTCTTCCCGCCGACGGTCGTGCCGTACTCCTGCGCGAGCAGCGCTTGGAACGCGCCGACGCGCTCGAACGTCCGCGCCTTGAACGCGGCAATGAGGGCGGACAGTTCGCGCGCATCGGTCAGGATGGCACGCACCGTTTCGTCCATGAGCAGGTCGACCGGCTTGACCGCGGCGAGCGGGACCAGGCTGCCCTTGGCGTCACGAAGATACGGGGTGCCGGCGACGTCGACCGCAGCGGGGTGCTTGGCGGTGCTCATGCTGGTGCGCCCTGGTTGGCGGGTGGCGCGACGCGCGCGGCGATCGTCGCGACCGGGAGGATGCTGAGGATCTCGCGCAATAGGCTCACCGGGACGCCGACCAGGGCATGATCCGGATGACCGGCGTCGACCGCGCGCTGAATCGCTTCGCGAGGGATTGCCATCACCAACCGGCCTTCGTGCCATCGGCACTCACATAGAGGGGGGGCCGGGCAGCGCGGGTGACGCTGCCCCGGAAGGCGGCGAGCAGGTCGCGGGCGATGCCCTGCGCCTGCTCCTCGAGGACGTTGTAATCGTCCGAAGATACAACGCCCAGCCGCACTCGTTGGGTCAGCTCATCGAACCGCGGTGTGATGCGTTCGAGCTGATCGGCCAGGTTCGAGTTCGACTGGGCGGCCCCTGCACCGGATCGGGGAACATCGTGATGCATATCAGATCTCCCTTCACGTAGGACGCACGCACAAAGGGGGGCGGGCGGCGTCCAGCGGATACAGCTGTGGCGGGGTCGATTTGCGAGTTAGGTGACCGTTTGGGGAGGTGACCTTGTGGGAAGTTCCCCAAAGGTCACCCCTAGCAGCGCTTCCAGCTATCCAGCGCCGAGACCAGGAGCGATCGCGCCCGTCGGTTGGAAAGCCGCCAGTCCCGCGCGGCCGTCGTTAGCGCCATATCGTCGACGATGATCGCGAGTAGCATCGCACCGTGCGGAGCGACCGCCTCACGCCAACGGGCGTATGCGCGCTCACGAATCACGGCAGCGATTGGCGCGTGTGAAGCGCTGTGCGGTCCGCCACCCGAGCTGCGCGGCTCCAAGTTCGCAGTGCGCACCGCAACCTCGGCCGTGATGGAATGGTACGCCTCGGCGATCTGATCCGCCGCGGCGAGCTGGTGCGCGTCGATCGCACCGGTACCGACGAGGCGGGCGAGCGAACCCTCGCGTCGCGCTTGCGCAGCAGCGTGTTCGTGCGTCTCAGCCGTGCCGTTTGTCTTGTGCGACCAGCGCTCGCGCAGCTGCACGCGCTCTTCGATGCCAGGCACGAGCGTAACCGCCGGCGCCTTGCCTTTCTTGCGCCGGTTGGCGCCCTTTGGTTTCGGACGCGGCTCGCCAAGCACCAAGTGCGCTACGCGCTGTTGCTCGCGTTCGGTTGTGAGAGCAGGCGTTGCCTGGTCAGTAGGTAGGTGTGGCATGGAGATCCCCGGCGTCGACGTCAGGGATATGCTCGAGGATCGCCACGAGCGGGAGATGACCTTGTGGTAACAGCCGCACGCGATCGATGTTCGCGAAATCCTCGTTCACGACGACGCCCAGCTGGCGCATCCGCCCGATCAGCTGCCGCTCAAGCAACCCGGGCACGGTGATAGCCCGTTGCGCGCCGGCTGCGCGCTCGATCATCTTCTCGAACGCCAGCTTCTTCACCAGCGCCTTTGCCCGGGTGTCGCTGACGTCGAGAGCCAGCGCAATCTCGCGCATCGCGGGACTGCGGCCGTGCTCGAGAATGTATTCGGATATGAAATCGAGCGCCTGCTGCTTACGGCTCGCTCGCGCCGGTAGAACCTCTGAATATACGCCCATTAATACCCCGCGTCCCCCAGGGAGAACATAGGGAGAATCCCGATTCAGCGCTAGATCCATGACGGGCACTTCATGTTGGAACGCACCCTAAAGGATTCACACAGCCTGACGACGGGAGTGATGGTCAAATGTTAGGCCCTGTATCCAACCATTGATTGTCGACAGCCCCATTGGCAGCTGCAAGTTTCAGCGATGCGGCGCAATGAGCGAGGATCAGTCTAGGACATAATTGAGGGCTTATGGGCCTTGCGTTCCTTAGCGATCCAGCTGGACCTGAGGGTTGTTGGAGCGCTCATAAAGGCGGCGATCGGACTCATCCCGACCACTCTGCATTAGCCAGGCGCAATGCGGCGGAGGTCCCCTCCGCCGCAGGCAGTTGGGTTGATCGTTACATGAGCCGATCCGCGATGATCAGCATCTCAGGGCTGTCGGAACCAACAGGATCGAATGCGAAATGCCGGACGCGGACCTCCTCGGGGCTGTCGGAAGCGATCTTAAACCTGTCTCCAGCGGTTAAAGCCGTGGTTCTTGTATGGACATAAACGGCGTTCTCTCCAGCTACGATCACACGAAATTGCACTGTGTTACCCTATTCAAGTTTGTTTTGCGGCGGTGTCCCCCTCCACCGTCGCTACCGAAAGCTATCATATGTTGGAGACGAGATATTATAAAATGATCAATATCCCACCTCAAGGCCTTATCGCTCGTATTAACAATTGTTAACGGTGGTTGCACCTAATTACTTAGCGTGGTACCGACGTTAACGGCATGAGATATCTGCCTCACGGTCAAATGCGCGCAATCCTGCCCTGCATTTTTGAGGGATTGCGAATGAAATTAGGCAGCATCAGTCCACTACTTGGACTGGTTGAAAAGCTTGCTCTTCATGCGCCGCTTTCGGCTGAGGATCGGCTCGGGCTACTTGATCTTCCTTACGACTTACGATCCTACGATACCGGAAGCTATCTTCTTCGCGAGGGCGACAAGCCTGACCGGTGCAGTATGCTGGTATCTGGGTTTGCCTACCGCCATAAAATCAACTCGGACGGCCACCGGCAGATTGTTTCGATACTTATTGCGGGTGAAGTATACGACCTGCAGCAGCTGCATCTCTCTACTGCAGACAGTAACGTACAGTCTCTAATACGTTGCGAGGTTGCTACGATATCGCATGACGCACTGCGTACGCTAGTATCTGAACGACCTTCCGTGGCACACGCGTTGTTCGCATTGACAATCGTTGAACTATCAATGTCGCGGGAATGGACACTGAATATCGGGCGCCGCGATGCACGCACCCGTACTGCTCATTTTCTCTGCGAGTTTGCCTACAGACTCGACAAGCGAGGCTTACCGCATGGTCAGCCATACGAACTACCCATGACCCAGGAGCAAATGGGAGATGCCCTCGGCTTGACGACTGTTCATATCAACCGGACCATCAAGGCCCTCGTGCAGGACGGCTTGATCGGCCATAGCAAGCGAGGCGTGACAATTCCTGATTGGGGGGCATTGGTTTCCGAGGCGGGTTTCAACAGCCGATATCTTCACCTGGATGCAACCGCCTCCCGGGCATAAGCTATGTAATTCTAACCGGCTGCGGCGGATACACCCTCCGCCGCAGCCGATCACACCCCGCAGAAACCTGCGATTTGCGAGCAGGCTATGCCACGATGTACCCCAACGATACCCCAGGCAGGCAGCGTTCGACAGCTAGCTCAATCAAAGACGTATCGTGCCTAAGCGGTCATCCGCTTCCGTCCAATTGCAGACATGGGTACGATCGTGCACCTTTGTGGCTCATTCAGGCCACGAGGTAACCAAGCATGAGCTACGAGACGGACTATCGCAGCCGAACGCGAGCTATTGCTGTGTATGGAGCGATCGTTTGCATCGGGGCGGCGCTGGGCTTCCTCGTAAGGGCGGGCGTGATCACCGACCACATCCTTTGGTGACAGCTGCCAACGATCGTAAGACCGCTTCCCTCTCCAAACCAGAAATTGCCGCGAAGGATATACCCTCCGCCGCAGCCTTTCCCAACCCGCGGGAAAGCGCCGCTTCCATCTGCCGGCTTTCACACTGTACCCCAGCGATACCCCAGTACAAAACGCCCAATAGCGGACATGGCCTCTTAGAGACAGACTACCGGAAAGCTTCGGTTGCGGTTTACGGCAAGTATGAGCACAACGCGAGAATGCCCAGGCTTCTAACCACAGTTGTGCTGCTTCTCGCAGGCCTGCCCATCGCGTCGTGCGTATCAGTTCCACCGCCTCCGGAGAACTTAGGTATCGCTTACCGGGCGGTGAGTGGGAGCTTGGGCTATGTCGTGAGTCTCGGATACTTCACTAAAGCCGAGATGAAAGACCCGCTCTGGGAGTATGTGAGGGTTCAGAATGCGTCAATGAACTGGTGCAAATCAGAGTCACGTTATCGAAGTCGAGATGTAAGATGGCTACGATCTAAGGCAGGAGGTGATCAGCAGTGCGCGATGGTCATATACACCCTCGAATGCCTAGAGCCTCGCAACGTGCCGGATACGGTCGATCCGAAATTCAATAATCATCTCGAGCAAACTCGAAGTGAGATGTTGAGCGCTCAAGCGCCGCTTGAGCTAGATTCGGGCTGTCGGCCTAAAAACGCCGGGTGAAGACCTCGAGCAGATAGTAATTAGCCAGACGCGGCAACGTACGCTTTCCTTCCCAACCCGAAAGATATGGCATGCTCAGCAGACTAGTAGCAATGGCACGTCGTTCGGCGGAGGAACCCTCCGCCGCAGCCGATCACACCCCGCAGAAACCTGCGGTTTGCGAGCAGGCTATCCCACGATGCACCCCAACGATACCCCAGGCAGGCAGCGCTCAACAGTTAGCGCGGTCAAAGATGAATCATGCGTCCGTGCTCGTCCTTTAGGCATGGAAGCGCCGATCGACCGCAGCCGGACATTCCTTGGTCCTGTAGTCGCAGGAATAATCCTGATCGTCCTGTTTGGCGGCTATGTCCTCTTTGCGTGGCTGGCAGGCGACGTCTGACGTCCGCTTTCCTCTCCACATCAGACATTCCCGGGGGCGAGACAGCCTCCGCCGCGCCTGGGCAGATCCCGCCGCAATGCTGCATTCTGCCGCAGGCAATGCGGAGATCTACCCCCGGCGACACCCGTCTTAAAACGCCCATAAGCAAAATTCGCGAACTAAAATAATAATTTCAAAATGTGCCGTTCGTTCGCATGCCAGACATCTGGCGAGATCGTGCACGCTTATATTTAGACATCTTCAGTTTATGAGTGCGGAAAGGTCGATCTTTGTTATACCGACAGCCTTTCCTGAAAGAATTACCTCTTCTTTCTTTGGCCCCACGTTAGCAAACTCGATTTCATTCTTAGTCTTCCAATACATTAATCTAAGGCCTTGCTTGTTTTCCGTGACGTGAAGGCGGAAAGCGCCAGCCTTGTCTCTGTCACGTTTCTCATGATGCTTAGCCCCCATTGGCCGGACAAACTTTGCGACGACGTCGGCAACTACTTGCGCACAGTTGTCGAGGCACACCTGGGCGAAGGGTTGATTTCCCGCCGCTTGGCATCGTTGGAGGGATTCAAAGAATTCAGACCCCACCGCGAAGGGCAGTAACGCACCGTCTATTACCTCCTTACCGGCATTTATTAGCATCTCCGATGCTCTTACCGCAATTGCCAAGCAAATGTCGCTTGCGCAATTTGCATCGGCCCATAGTTTTGGCCCCATGCGATGTTTAGACAAGTCCGATAAAGCACGAAACAGTGGAATTTTAGTCTCAAAAGATTTCGATTCCCCGGACTGGGAATGTTCGCGACTGACTTCGATTAGATTGTGGTCCTCACCCGCCCAACCGGGAACGAATCCCACGCAATCGTTAGAGTCATGCATTTTTGAGGCGGTTAGGAGGCAAAGCTTACTCTCGTCAGCAAGTTCAACGGGGGCCATATTACGAACATGATCCGGCCGAAGCACGAACGAGTCCAGGCTTGATAGCAACTGCTCAGTACAAACGGTAGCGGATCGGTCTGACAGGGTGCCGTAGGCTTTATATACGTCCATCGCGGAATATATGCCGTCGAGTTCCAGGATTTCTAGAAACTGACTAATAATATCAAAATCTAGTCCACATCCGATGGCACCAAGAACATCGTCTCCACCCTCTCGCCGCAATAGTTGAATTGGAAGATCGGACGCCGCTACCTCCGACATTGAGAAGGCGCGCGCTATGATTTCTTCAGCTGTATCTGAATCAACACCGTAGTTAGGTATCGCCAACACTGCCGTGTCCACAAATAATGAGATCATTGCTTCGATCGTCTCGCAGCGCGCTTGGCTGATGCGGCCTTGAGGATTTTGGCGACGTCGCTTTGAGACTGATCGAAGAACTCAGCGGGCCAATCGACAACGGATCCATATTCGGTCAAGGCAATAGACCTCAACTTACTTTCCCCAGATTTTCGCTCTGAAAACATAATATTCAGCATAGATCGTAGTGTATCGTCAGATGCCAACGCAACGCGAAGACGCATTCGATCGATCATATATTCACTATGAGTCTCAGCGAGGACCTGTTTTTGCTGAAGGGCTAGGGACAGAAAGAAGTCAGCCAGCCGAGCTTGTACTTTAGGATGCAAATGAAGTTCAGGCTGCTCAAAGATCAGAAAGCTTTCACTGGGTGCTAAAAGTGCCATTACTACGATTGGCAATACCTGGCTCACTCCTACACCAACGTTTGTCAGATCGTGTAAGTCTTTACTTCCCGCGGTGGATACGCGTAGCCTATTACCAAAGACCCCCTCGTCCGCTGTGCGAACCGATTCAGCGACGCCCAAGTACTGAAGCCACGATATTACAGCCACCTGCAGACGATCATACTTCTTGGACGATTCTGATATGTAATCGGATTTTAGATCTTCGGAGGGGGGTGCATAGTAATTAATGTACTTATCTTTATTTAGATCAAGCACTGCGGCGGTATGCTCTCCACGGTAACCAACGTCGGTTGAACTGGGGAGCGCTTCTAACTGATACACCGGTCGCGGCGGGTCTCGGAGAGGCCCTAAATATCGCAGCCCGTCCTTAAAAACATCCTGAATGACCTGCGTGGCAAGACGCAAATTACTTGGCAAAGAAAAATCGAAGTCTTGCTTACTAGGCAATTCTTCCGCGAGGAGGCGGGTAAATATAGTTTTTAATTCACTAATATCTGCTTCAACTTTAGGCGCAGTCCTCGCAGTAATAATAAAATCAAATGGTGGAATAATCTTCTCAACCGCCGATTTCACTTGCTCCACTGTCAAATTGCCTACCGGCAGCGGGGCCTCTTGATGCTTTACGAGCCAATCTGATACGATCTTTGTCGCTTCAGCAGGCAAAGTATCATTAGAAAAAGATGAAGCCGATTGAATGCCCAAGAATCTTCGATCAAATATGAACTTGGCAATCTCAGCGGCCCGTTTTGCCGAGGCATCATAACTCATGCCGACATACGCTGGTAGAAATCGATCAAGCGACGCGCCGATTAGTTGGCAGCCTGGCTTATCTTTGCTCAATTCATCTATTGAAAGCGGATCAAGTATTACCGCAAAAGGTAACACGGCCTGATGTTTCGGGCCTTTAGGAGCCACCATGTTTAGATTTTGACGCTGCGGTCCACTTTGCTCAACTTTGACTATATCGATTGCCAAACTATCGAGATCTGGTGAGAAGCGACTTTGTGGAGCGGAATGTCGTTTAGCTTCCTTAGACTTTGTCCAATTAGCCTGAACTACAATCTCGCTTAGGTAAGATTCCTGCTTAAGGCCAAAAAATTGCGCATGAGCCTTGCCCACCCATTGCTGGCTTATTGTGCGCATAGCCGACTGGCTGAATGACATGCGGAAGCCAATTATAAAATTTTCTGGGCTACCTGTCGATGTAATCACCTCATCTACCGACCCCAGACGCAACAGAGGCCCATTCAGCAATAGCGTTCGGTCAGTGGCGCCGTACTGAAGAGTCTGTTTTAGCAATAAGATACTTTGTATAAGTGTACTTTTACCACTACTATTAGCGCCGGCCACGAGATTAATCATGCTAAGCGGAACATCATGGTCGCCGTTATAAGACTTAATGTTAGAAATCTTCCAACTGGTGATCATAGTATTATGTCCAACCCCTCAGAATGCGTTTGCATGCACTCATTCCTAGGAAGCCTAGGCAAGAAAGCGCGCAAAGACAATTAAGATCATGCACCCAGGGTTTGCGCAAACCAGAAAGTGAGAGGGAGCGCACCGCTGCGAGACGGTGACGTTCACGGCGATAAAATGATTGAGCCCGGAGTTTCAGTGTTGATAGTCAAACGGATACTACCATGCGATCGCGACCACGGCGGAGCCGAGCCAAGTTACCGAAGCGTGCATTACTCCCCTTTTTGGTGCGACTGCGGCGGAGGATCCCTCCGCCGCGGCGTATAAAGACCCCCGGAAAAGCGCGGTTTTTGATGCCGGTTTAGGGCAACGTACCCCGACGATACCCCAGCCTACTGGGTCGTCCGCGCAGCCTTACGTTCCAAAAGCAAATCGAGCTTGCCGCCCTGTTTCGCCTGTTCAACCTGCAACGCGGTCATACGACTTTCGACAGCCACGATCCGATTGCCGACGTTGTCGGACTTTAAGCTAGTGAATACGTACAGACCAATGATGGCGACGAACGGGGTGATCGCACCAGCAATAATCCAGCCGGTCAACCGACGCACATCGTCGTGCAACTGCTTCAGCTGTCCGTTGACGCTTTCTTTCCAATCGTCGGTCATCCCGCCTGATGTGCCATCGCCGCTGCCGCCCTTCAAGCGCTCCCGTGCGTCCCGCTCCCGCGCCGCCTCTTCTAATTGACGCAGATGCTTCAGCCGTTCATCAAGGTTCGAGGCCATCAGTCCGTCTCAATCATGATGGCGATGCGCTCGACAGCAGCCGCAATGGCATCGCCAGCGACGGCAAGCTGGGCGATGGCCTTCGGTCGTTCGTCTAACAAGATATGACCTAAGACCTGTTGATGGGCGTTTAGCCCGTCAATTAAGTCGAGCAAGACTGCCCGAATTTGCAATTTCGCCAACTTAGAGCCGTCATCACTCATCGATTCGCTTCCCACCTGCAGGCCTAATTAAGAACATAAAACGAACGAGAGGCTGTGACGGTTTGGAGAGATCAGTAGACGGTACCGAACAATCATGCTCGCAGCGCTGCATTCCGTGTGAGCGTCCGGTTCACAGTCAGTCACCCACTCGCGCTCCCCAGTTCGGCTTGATATAGAACATATAAGGAACAGGAGGGCTGAGTCGGTTTGGATAAATCGGTGTTCCGGGACACCCCCGGATGTAGGACGGGATGCATACCCTGCGATTCGCATTGCGCTGTCATCGCTGCAGTTCGCGATCGTCATTGGAACGGGCTTCAGAATCTGCTGGCGGGACCGATCGGCTGGACCGCAGGCGAGGCGGCCGAGGAAGCTCGATCAGTCGCCCTTGCAGCTGCGACAGCCCGGTGGGCAGCAGCTGAGCGAGCTCACGCCCGAGTTCGTCCAGATGCCATCCCTCTATTGGCCGGAACTCGTGTATCGCCAGTAGAAGCCCCTCAAACATATCTGCCAAAGCGTTCTCACTCGGGAGTGATACAGGCAGCAGAACCTGATGGGGCGATGGCACTGCTGGCGGGGCGGCATTCAGATCAGGATCGTCAGTTTCCCCGGTAAGGTATGCTGACGTCGTATCGAGCGCGCGCGCGATGCGATGCATGTAAGACGAGCCAGAACTGATCCCAGCCTCCAACTTTCCGATCGTCGGCTGAGACAAGCCCGAGCGCTTCGCCAAAGCGCCCTGTGAAAGCCCTTTCGCCTTCCGCCTTTCAGCAATGCGCTGACCTATCCGCATCAGCACGTTCTATTCGCATTAGAATAGGCCGGTAGCATCGATTCGCAATTGACGATGTATTCTATATAGAATAGGTCGTTGTCATGGCTATCGAGCATCACATCGAATCACCGCTCGCACGAGCGGTTCGTGCTGCAGATGGACAGTCGGCGTTTGCGCGGATCATCAAGCGTAGCCAGTCCTACGTTTACAAGCTTCTGCGAGACGGAAAGCCGCTTCCTGCTGAGGAAACGATCCTCGTTGACCAAGCGAAACTCGGCTTTTCTAAAGAGCAGCTTCGTCCTGACCTGTTCGGTCCGGAGCCAGCCGCACAGCCCTTGTCCGGCAACATCGAGCCAGCTCGATGACGCGGGCCCCATCACCAGTTTCTCTCGGCCGCTACGTTGGCGGCGAGCGTCGACGGCATTCCTCCCCCCGGTTGCCGTCGACGTACACCTCATTGCGGCATATTTGCCCGCGCCAAGCGCGGCGCGCATCGGGAATCAAAACTGGTGTTTCCCGTCATGGGTGACGTGCAGCTGCCAGTCGCAGAGCGTCGGCTCGCCGAGGCAACCAAGCGGGCCGTGCAGGCCGCAGGCGGTGGAAAGGTGTGCGAGGACGAGACCGGGCTCTCGGACACACGGATCTCGTGCTTCTGCTCAAAGAACGATCGCGCCAGCATCTCAATCCGCAACGCCGTTCGGATCGACGGCATCGGCGCTCGCGAGGATGGGCATCCTCACATTCTGAGCGCGATGGCGAGCCTGCTGGGCGCGGTCGTGATCATGCTACCGGAGCGCGATGGGGCAGAGCCCTGTCTGCGTACTGGCGTGATGGCGCTCAGCATCGAAGTGGGCGACGTCTCTCGCGCCGTGTCGGACGCGCTTGCCGGCACCGGCGAGGACGGTGCGAAGGTGACACCTCGCGAGGCCCAGGCAGCGCTAGATCACATCGCTGATCTCGAACGCGCCACCGCCAAGCTACGCTACCAACTCGAGCACATCGGCTCTCCACCGGAAGCGCCACCCTAACCCCCATCCGCCGCTCACCTAACACCGCCGCCCCCGACCCGCCCGCGATCATCATGATTCCCGGGGCGGGAAACTGCTGCCTGGACTCTCCCCATGCTCGATCGACGCGAAGCCCTCACGAACAGATCGAAGGTCCTACGGTGGCAGGCTAGCACTCTGCAGGCGCTAAATCTGCTCACCGACGATGACATCCCGCAAAGCATGCGGTTACTGCTCGACGCCATTGATCACCTTGATGTCGCAGCCGGCGGGAACCTCGACCAGCAGGTCGCGGCATGACGCTGACCCCTGGACAATACCTGCGGACACGTCGCGAGGCGGCAGGACTATCGATCGCCGATGTGGCCGAGCGGATCGCAACTGCGCCGCGCTGGGCACAACATCTCGGCCGCGGCTGGCTTGCGCAGATCGAGAGCGACCAGATGCCTGCGTCGTTCAACACGATCGTCGTGCTTCACCAGGTGCTGCAATTCGACCTCGGCGCGCTGGTCGCTCTGTCAGCGAAGGGTGTCGAAGCTCCCCGCTTGTGCGTCGTATGCGCCTGCAGCGAAGCAGACCGCTGTGTCGGTCTTGCCGGACCGTGCTTGTGGATCTCAGACGATCGCTGCAGCGCATGCGCTGGCAGCGCCCCCAGGAGCAACACTGATGCTGCGTAGGAACGCTGCCGTCGTGACGTTCGTAATCTTGCAGGTCGACGCGATGAATACTGCGCGGGAGAACGTATGACGGTCGCCTCCCCCGAACGGGTCGGGATTGCCGGTGCCGTATTGATCACCGGCCTGTCCCGCCGCACCCTGCAGGACCTCGCGCCATCGATTCCCGGCGCGAGCAAGCCGGCAGGGCGCTGGCTCTTTGCCGTCGTCGAACTCCGCGCTTGGGTCACACGTACAACGAAGAGGCCTTCATGCCGAAAAATCTATACGTCCGCGCGGGCATCTACTGGGCGCGCTTCAAGGTCCGCGGTGTCGAATACCGAGAAAGCCTACGAACGCGTTCTGAGCGGGTCGCGGTGAAGAGACTGGCGCTTTTACGTGAGCAGGTCGAGGACGAGTCAGTTTTCGGCGTCGCCGGCCCTGTAAGCTGGGCTGATGCCGTGGTGAGCTGGAGCCAGCGCATTTCCACAGCCGTCGGTGCTCAAACCTACACCCGCTACCTATGCAGCTTGCGCCAGGTCCGCGGGCACTTCGACCAGTTGTCAGTGCAGCAGATCTCGGCTGACATCCTGAAGGACCTCATCAAGGCGCGTCGACGCGCCGGGGTGAAGAACGCGACGATACGCCGCGATCTTACGGCGGTTTCAAGCGTGCTCGACAACGCGGCCGACGAAGGCTGGATCTCTGATAATCCGGCGGTCGGACTGAACCGACGTCGAATCGTGCCGGAGCGAACCGAGCGGATCGTCCTGCCTCAGGACGCCTCGATCGCGATGGTCTTCCCGCGCCTCGTCCCACGTGTGCGTGACCTATGCGAATTTACGCGCGAAACCGGTCTGCGCCTCGACGAGGTCACCGGTCTGCGCCACGCGTCGATCGATCGCAATGAGCGGACGATCACAGTCGAGAAGGGCAAGGGCGATAAGCTGCGCGTCGTACCGCTGACGAAAATTGCGGAGGCAATCATCGATCGGCAGCCGCGCTACATCGGTAAGCCGTGGGTGTTCTGGAAGGACAAGGGACAGCGCCTGACGGAGGTATCGTCGCGCCTCGGCGATCTGACACGGCGGGTGGCACAGAAAGCGGCACGCGAAGAGGTGGAGTTCCACCGCTTCAGTCACCATGACTTTCGTCACCTGTTCGCCGTTGAGTACCTCCGGTCGGGACGCGGCTCGATCTACGATCTACAGGGCGAGTTAGGCCACAGCACGATCACCGTGACCGAGCGCTATCTCGCGTTTCTTACACCTGACCAGGCGAAGAGCGCCAAGTCGGTGATGGCACAGCGCGGGGCACACTCCCCACGGTTCGAGGCCGCGAACGCTTGATGAAACCGCGCGTTTCTGCCCTTTTTGCGCCATTCCCGGGGGTGGCACGCTACGTCTTCCTAAACCGTAGGCCGCGTGTTCAAATCTCGCCGGGGGCACCAGCTTTTCCGCCAGACCATGGCGACGTGACACCCCCTTCAGTTGAGCATTTTTGGCGCGGTGGTCGGCAGCAGGGGTGCGATGGGGATGCCCTCGTCGACCAGCGCTTTGGCATCGGCGACGCTTGCCTGCCCGTGGATGATCGCCTGTTTTTCCTCGCCCAGATGCATTGCACGAGCGCGTTCGGCGAATGCCGTGCCGACCCATTCGGACGTTTTGAGCGCCTCGGCCTGCTGGTTCGCGAGCCGCTGCATCACCGCCTTGATCGCACCCGGCGTCGGCGCATCGGGCTTGCGGTTGCCCTTCGATGCAATGGCGGGCGCCATCAGCGCCTTGGTGACGTCGCCGCTGTCGCACAGCGGGCACCGGACCTGTCCTGCGGCGCGCTGCTCTTCATACGCCGCGGTCGATCCGAACCAGGCCTCGAAGACATGGCCGCGCCGCATTTCAGGTCGAAGACGATCATCGCACGACCGTAACGGCAGGTATCAGCCGCCGATGCTGCAGCACCGGGATCCGCGACCGGACCGCATCGACGCTGGCGGGATCGAGATCGCCGAAGGCAAGGCCCGCCTCCTCCCCCATGTCGAGGATCACCTCGCCCCACGGATCGACCACGAGCGAATGCCCATAGGTAGCGCGACCATCGGCGTGGATGCCGGTCTGCGCGGCGGCGACGACATAGGCCCCCGCCTCGATCGCGCGCGCACGCAGCAGGACATGCCAGTGTGCGGCGCCGGTGGGCCGGGTGAACGCGGCCGGCACGGACAGTAACGTCGCGCCCGCATCGCTAAGCGCGCTGTAGAGCGCGGCGAACCGCAGGTCGTAACAGATCGATGCGCCGACCATCCCCGCGGGCGTATCGACCACGATCGCGGTCTCGCCGCCGACATAGGCCGCGGACTCGCGCCAGCTTTCGCCCGACGGAAGATCGACGTCGAACAGATGCAGCTTGTCGTAGCGTGCCCGGATCGTCCCCGAAGAGTCGATCAGAAACCCACGATTGGCGAACTTGCCATCGTCACGGCGGATCGCGAGCGACCCGAGATGTACCCAGATCCCCACAGCCGCCGCGGCATCGCGGACGCTGGCGAGGACGATGTCCTGGTCCTCGCCAACGATCGCCTCTCCGGCCCGACACCGGTCGCGATCGATCAGCCCGGACATTTCGGGCGTGAACAGCATCCCGGCACCCGCTTTCCCCGCCGCACCGATCGCATCGGTCAGCGTCGCTGCATTGACCGCGGGATCGATCCCGCTGGTCATCTGAAGGACGCCGATCCGAGGCATCAGGCGAGCAGGGGGTCGAGACCGCCCTTTGCATCGAGCGCGGCGAGATCGTCCGAGCCGCCGATATGCTTACCGTCGATAAAGACCTGCGGCATGGTCATGCGGCCGCCCGACCGCTCGACCATCTCCGCCTTTTTCGGGCCGCCCATCGTGACGTCGAACGTCTCGGGCTCGACGCCCTTCGATGCGAGAAGCTTCAGCGCCCGCGAGCAATAGGGGCAGAACTGCTTGATGTAGATTTCAACTTTAGCCATTCGATGGAAATGTGGTTGCGGGTCGCCATTGTCAATCGTCGCGGTCCGCGGGCAGCACGCGCGCCCAGCATAAAATCGTGACGGAGCGGGCACCTGCGCGCAACAGCACGCGCGTACAAGCCTCCGCGGTCGCGCCGCTGGTATAGACGTCGTCGACCAGCACGACGGCCTTGCCGCGGACACGGCCCGGTGCCGCAACCGCGAAGGCGCCCGCCACCACCGCCGCGCGCTGTCGCCGTCCCAGCCCGCGCAACGCGACCGTGCGACGCGGCCGGACGAGCACATCGCGGTCGTGCGGGACGCCCGCCGCGCTGGCGAGCGCCTCGGCGATCAACGCGGCCTGGTTGAACCCGCGCGACCAGATCCGCCGGCGATGCAGCGGGACCGGAACGAGCAGTTCTGTATCGGCGGGGAGCAGCCACCGCATCCGCAACGCCATCGTCTCGGCAAACGCGGTCCGCCCGCCATATTTCAGCCGAAGCGCCAGGCTCCGCGCGACCGGGCCATAGGCGACCGCCGCGCGGACACCGGCATGGCGCGGCGGTTCGCGCAGACACGCCCCGCACCGCGCATCGTCGCCGCGATCGAACGCGAACGGCAGGTTGCATCCGGCGCACCAGGGTGGCGCGATGAACCGCAGGCTGCTCCAGCAGGCGGCACAGAAGCGATGATCCTGCGCGACCGGGATACCGCACCCCGCGCAGCGCGGCGGCAACGCGGCGTCGACGACATGGCGTAGCACGGCCGGCAGTTTCAACACCGACCCCCTTTCCCCGCACCCGTGCCCGCACCCGTTCTTGCCGTGCGCGGTACCACTGTTTGCGCCCTACCCCTTGTCGGCGATGCCGGTGCGCGGCACAAGCGCCCCCGTGTCCGATCAAGCGCCCCAAATCTTCGACCGTGCCGCCCGCCGCCGGCGCCGCGATCGCGCCGCCCCCGCTTATGCCGAGCATGACTTTCTCCGCGCGACGATGCTCGACGGCATCGACGAGCGGCTCTCGGCGGTAACCCGGTCGTTTACCGACATCCTCGATCTCGGCTGTTTCGACGCAGCGCTGCCCGCCCCCCCCGGTGCGCGGATCGCGCGGTGCGACCCGGGCCATGCCTTTGCCGCCGCCGCGCACGGCGTACAGGCTGACGAGGACCGGTTGCCGTTCGCCGATGCGAGCTTCGATCTGGTGGTGAGCGCAGGCGTGCTCGACCAGATCGACGACCTGCCCGGCGCGCTTTCGCTGATCCGCCGCGTGTTGCGGCCGGACGGGCTGTTCCTCGGCGCGTTCGTCGGCGCGGGAAGCCTGCCCGCCCTGCGCGCCGCGCTGCGCATCGCCGAAGCGGACCGGCCCGCGGCCCGGCTCCATCCGCAGATCGACGTCCGCTCCGCCGGCGACCTGCTGATGCGCGCAGGTTTCGCGCTCCCCGTGGCGGACGTCGAGACGCTCGACGTCGGCTACCGCGATCTCGGTCGGCTGCTGGGCGATCTCCGCGGGATGGGGGCGAGCAACCTGCTCAACCAGCGCCAGCCGATGTCACGCGACATACTGGGCCGGACGATCGCGGCGTTCGCCGCCGCGGCGGACGATCGCGGCCGCACGCACGAGACGTTCCAGATCGTGTTCCTGACCGGGTGGTCCCCCGACCCGTCGCAGCCCAAGCCCGCGCGACGCGGCAGCGCGACCGCCTCGATGACGGACGCGCTCAAGGCGAGAGACTAGCCGATCATCCCATCGCCCTCGGCATCGCGCGCGAGGATACGGCCCATCGCATCGAACAGCGAATCCATCGCCACCGGCTTAAAGATCACGTCGTCCGCACCCGCGAGGATGCAGCGCTCGCGCAGGTCGGGGGCGATATCCGCGGTTACGACGATGATCGGCACACGCGCCTTGCGATCGTCGCGCGCGCGAATGTGCTGAATCGCGGTCACGCCGTCCATACCGGGCATCCGCAGGTCGACCAGGATCATCGCGAAATCCTGTTCGTCGATGATTTCCAGCCCGCGTTCGGCGCTTTCGGCTTCGACCATCGTCACGCCGGCGACGTCGAGCATGTCCTTCACGACCCGCCGGTTCATCCGGTCGTCCTCGATGAAAAGAACGTTCACCAGCGTCTCGTCGACAGCGGGACATGCGAGGGAAATGCGGCCGACATAATCGTGCATCTACGCTTTATGCAGCGTCCGACACAAGGACGGGATGAACGCCCTTTTGCGGTGTCGACTCGCCATAGATCGCCTGCACCAGCGCGGCGCCGCTGACCGGTCTTGCAATGACCCTGGTGATGCCCGTCGCCAGCAACTCATCCTGCTCCTGCCCGGCCGATACGGGCCACAACACACTCGTCTCCGCCCGCGTCAGACCCGCCGCGTCCGCGATGCGGCGAAGGTCGGCGAGCGGATCCTCGCCAAGCCGCACCGTCGCATCGTCGATCAGCACGTGCGCGATGGCGCCCTCCCCCAGCCGCGTGACGGCTGCGTCGGCGGATCCGGCAAACGCGATCTCGCCGGCATGCGGGGCGAGCAGCGTCTTGAACATGCTGCGCGTGATCGGATTGCGATCGACGACCAGCGTCACCGCGACGTCGTCGGCTGCGGGGATCGCGACCGGCAAGATGTCGACCGCGCGGACGAAGGGCAGCACCAGCGTGAACGTCGTCCCCTGCCCCTCGACGCTGGCGACCAGCACATCGCCGCCCATCGCGCGGGCGAGGTTGCGGCAGATCGCCAGCCCAAGCCCGGTCCCGCCGAACTGGCGGGTGGTGCCCGCATCGGCCTGTGCGAAGGATTCGAAGATCTGTTCGAACTTGTCGGCGGGAATGCCGATCCCGGAATCGGTCACCGCGATCCGCAACCGCCCGTCCGTGCCGACATCGACCGCGAGCATCACGCGGCCACGCTTGGTGAATTTAAGCGCGTTGGACAGCAGGTTGAACACGATCTGACGGATCCGCGCGGCATCGCCCAGGATCATCGCCGGACAGCCCTTGAGGTCGATCTCGAACGACAGCCCCTTGCTGCGCGCCTGTTCCTGCCACATCCGCGTCGCGTCCATGACGGTCGCGCACAGGTCGAACGGCACCGCCTCGATCGTCAGGTTGCCCGCCTCCATCTTGGCGACGTCGAGGATATCGTCGACCAGCGCACGCATCGTGATCCCCGCGCCGCGCACGACATCCAGCCGATCGCGGAGCAGCGGCGACAATTTCTCGTCCGCCAGCATCACCTCGGTCATGCCGAGGATGCCGTTGAGCGGCGTGCGGATCTCGTGGCTCGTCGTCGCGAGGAATTCGGTCTTGGCGGCGAGCGCCTTGCCGAGCGCGCCGTTGGTGATCGCCAGATCGGCGTTCACCGCGCGCACCATGTTGCGACTGCGCCGGATCGTGAACAGCCCGATCGCCAGCAACGCGATCACGATCGCGACCGCTGCCGCGATCCCGAAGAACACATAACGCTGCGTCCGCACGCGCGCACGCTCGAACACGATGCCGCGACGCAGCTCGTCGGCGCGCAACTGGCTGATCTTCAGCTCCTGGTTCGCAAAGTCGAACCGCGCCGCCATCAGCGCCGACTTGGTACTGGTTGCAACCTTCGTCGCGGCGTCGTCGATCCGTTTCAGCGCCTGGAGATGGACCAGCGCCGACTTGGGATCATCGGCCGCAAGAAACACGTCATACGCGGTCTGGTGGATGTCCTTCAAGGAAATGCTCGTCCCCTTCGGCCCCAAATCGGCCAAAGCCTGCGTAATCAACGCTACGGCACGCGGGACCTGCCCTCGCCGCAACGCCAATTTTGCCGAGATCGCCATGATTCCGGCGCGGAAACCCGATGTCTCGCGGTTATCGGTCAGGCGCATGCCGTCTCGTATTGCCTGCTCGCTGCCCGACAGATTGCCCATAGCCAATTGGAGCAATGCCATGTTGGCGTAGATCTGTGCCATTAATGGCGCGCTTCTTAGATCCTTCGCGAGGGATAAGGCAGTTTTAAACTCTGCGAGCGCCTGCTTATACTTTCCGAGCTCGCTGAACGCAGTCGCGCGATTGTTATAGATCGACACGGACAGGCTGGGATCGGTACGATATGTTTCGATAGCCTGGTCGTAATATTTGAGTGCAGTCGCCTGATCCATTGCTTCGGTGTAAAGCCATGCAATGAAGATCAACGCCATAGCCTGGCCGCGCTCATCGCCAAGATGGCGATATCGCGCAAAAGCCGACTGATAATCGACCAGTGCCGCACCGACGCGCCCCTGGCCACTTTCCGCTCCCGCTCGCGACAACAATATGTCCGCGTAGAGTTTGGACTGCGGAGCCCTGACAACCACTTTAGCCAGTGCCTTGCCGATAAGCGCGCTGGCCTTCGCCGGGTTTCCGGTTCGCAGATAGGCCTCGCCCTGCAACCACTGGGCCGTAGCGACGGATATATCGCGGGCCTTGGGCTCTTCGATAGTCGCCGCAAGATGCTCGGCTGCAGCAGCCTTGGATTGCGCGGCCTCAGGATCGATCAGCATCGTGGCTTTCGCATCACCGATAGACCGATCAAACCGCGTCGCGCCTGACGCAGCGACACCTTGCGCCGAACATGATTGCGCAATTCCGCAGCCGACGACCAGGCCTATCCAGCGTGCGGAGAGACGGCTCATCCGCGCTTCCACACGGTCGCAAGCCGGTTGAACGGCGCGCGCGCCTCTGCTGCGATCGCGAGGTGCTTTTCCTCGGCGAGGAAGTGGATCAGCGCGTCGAGGTTGATCGGACGACTGATTAGGAACCCCTGGATCATGTCGCACCCCATCACCGACAGCAACGCCATCGCCGCCTGAGTCTCGACGCCCTCGGCAACCACTTCCATCTCGAGCGCATGGGCAAGGTCGATCGTCGAGCGCACGATCAGCGGGTCGCGGTTCGAACTTGTGAGCTGCGTGACGAACAGCTTGTCGATCTTCAGTTCGCGCGCAGGCAACTGCTTGAGATAGGCGAGCGACGACAGCCCCGCGCCATAGTCATCGATCGCGATGACGATACCGATATCGGCGAAGATCTTGAGGTTCGCGATCGCGCTTTCGGGATCGCGGATGACCGACGTCTCGGTGATCTCGAATCCGAGCCGCGCGCCGCTGGTCTCGACCAGCGCGCAGACCGTCCGGACGAACCGGGCGTCGGCCAGGAGTACGCCTGCGATGTTGATGAAGATCCGCAGTTCATGGCCGTGCGCGGCCAGCGTCCTCTGGTCGCGGATCGACCGGCGGATCGTCCACAGCGTGAGCGCGACGATATCGCGCGATTCCTCTGCGATCGGGATGAAATCGCTCGGCAGCACCAGCCCCCTGGTCGCATGGTTCCAGCGGACCAGCGCCTCAACGCTGGTGATCTCCTGCCGCCTGAGATGGACCTTGGGCTGATATTGGAGGAACAGTTCCTCGGCATCGATCGCGATCGTCAGGTCGCTCGCCAGTTGCGCCCGGTCGATCGACGCCGCGCCCGCGTTCACGTCGCGGGCGACCGCGACCCGCTCGCTGCGCGCGTCCGCCAAGGCGCGTTCGGCCTCCTCGACCAGATGCACCTCGTCGCGATCGCCGATCGTGGCACCGGCGGCGGCGCCGAACTGGACATGCACCCTGTGCTGTTCGCCATCGATGTCAAACGGCAGGTCGAGCGCGCCCTCGAGCGCGGTGATCGCCACGTCGAGCGCAAGCCGTGCCTCACTCTCAAAGGCGATCTCGACCATGTCGCGACCGGCGATAACGATTCGTGCGTCGGACAACACCGAACTGATTCGCGCCGCGACGTCGATCACCAGCATATCGGCACGCGGGCGCCCGAGATGCCGGCGGAGCACGCCGAAATTCTCGATCTCGGCCAGGATCAGGAACTGCCAGGCGATGGCACGGTGCGGACGCGCCGGAATTACCGCCTGACTTACAGGGCCTAGCGCGCCGACCGGGTCGTCGGCCTGGACGCTGCTGGCAACGCGTGACTGCAGAAACTCCCTCATGCCTCCGCGATATCGGACACGCCTAAACATACTCTTAAGCACAACACACACCGTTGGCCGCAAAACGTGGTTAACAAAATACAAATCGCATTGTTTAACGTTTTGTTATCCATTAAGCCGAAATCGCACCCGGTTGGGTGTCAATAAGGGAGCATAAAACATGCTGAATCTCATCATCTCGCTGATCTATACCGGCATTCGCCCCTGGTGAATGCCGACGTCGGCTCGATCAACGCTGTTCGCCCCTATATGGCGAACACGGTGATCGGGCCGACACTTTACCCATGATGACTAGCGTGGAACGGCACGAGGCGCGTTGCTTGGTTAAGCCGGCAACGAGTCCGATCGGTCAGCAACACTGCTGTAACATGACACTATAAAGTCGCCGGTCGAGCGCCATCGATGCCGCGCTCCCGACGCAAACTCACCCTCCCCGCAGCCGACCGCCACTCCGCGGACGCGCGCGATCGTCTCGGCGAAACGGGTCGCCGGGTGCTGCACATGATACTGAAAAGGAATGCGGGCCGGTCACCGCCCGCCATTGGGGGAACGGCGCGAACGAGCGCCATTCCCCGAACGCTCGGCCTTAGCGCATCAACTCCACGGCCATCGCGGTCGCCTCGCCACCGCCGATGCACAGCGATGCCAGTCCGCGCTTCTGGCCGGTGGTTTCCAATGCGGACAGCAACGTCGCCAGGATCCGCGCGCCGCTCGCACCGATCGGATGCCCCAGTGCGCAGGCGCCGCCATGGATGTTCACCTTGTCATGCGGCAGGCCGAGGTCGCGCATCGCGATCATCGCGACGACCGCAAACGCCTCGTTGACCTCGAACAGATCGACGTCCGCCGCGGACCAGCCCGCCTTCTCCATCGCCTTGCGCATCGCGAACACCGGCGCGGTCGTGAACAGTGCCGGCGCATGCGCATGCGCCGCGTGCGCTACGACCCGCGCGATCGGCGTGATCCCGAGCCGCTCGGCGACGCTCGCGCGAGTCATCACCAGCGCAGCGGCACCGTCGGAGATCGACGAGGCGTTGGCGGCGGTGATCGTGCCCTCCTTCGAGAAGGCAGGCTTCAGCGTCGGGATCTTGGCGACGTCGCCCTTGGCCGGCTGTTCGTCGAGTGCGACCGTCGTCGTGCCCTTGCGTCCCGTGATCTCGACCGGGACGATCTCGCGATCGAACGCGCCCGATTTCTGCGCGCGCTGCGCACGGTGCAGCGATTCGATCGCGTAGTCGTCCATCTGCGCGCGCGTGAACTGGTAGTCGTGCGCGGTATCCTCGGCGAAATTGCCCATTAGCTTGCCGGGTTCGTACGCATCCTCGAGCCCGTCGAGATACATATGGTCGAACATCCGGTCATGCCCGATCCGCGCGCCGCCGCGGTGGCTCTTCGACAGATACGGTGCATTGGTCATGCTCTCCATGCCGCCCGCGACGAGCAGGTCGACCGACCCGGCCGCCAGCGCGTCGGCCGCGAGGATCGCCGCCTGCATCCCCGATCCGCACATCTTGTTGACCGTCGTCGCCTCGACATGGTCGCCAAGCCCGGCGTTGATCGCCGCCTGTCGCGCGGGCGCCTGGCCGAGCCCGGCGGGCAGCACGCAGCCCATGTAGATCCGCTCGATATCCGCCGCCGACACGCCCGACCGACCGACCGCACCGCGGACCGCATCGGCGCCAAGCTGAGTCGCGGTCGCGCCCGCGAGCGCCCCCTGGAACGAACCCATCGGCGTACGCGCGTAGGACAGGATGACGACGGGATCTCGATCGACGGCCACTTATGCTCTCCATATAGTCTTATGCCCCCGGTATCTGGGGTTGATCCGCGGCAATACAAAGCAGCGCGGGATGCGCCTAGACCCGTCGACATGGAAACACTCATCACGACGCTCAAATGGTGTGCCGCGGCATCAGGGGTGATCGCCGCGTTCATGGTGTCGCTCGATTTCGGGCGGCGCGTGACCGGCTGGGGGTTCGTGCTGTTCGTCGGCTCGTCGATCGCCTGGCTCAGCGGTGCGGCCTTGACCGGGGACTGGGCGCTGGGCACGCAGAATATCGTGTTGTTCGGGATCAACCTCCTCGGCGTGTATCGCTATCTGGTGCGCAAGACGGGTGTCTGAGGCGGCGGTCTGGGCGGTGCTGCTGGGCGTGCTCGGCGCGATCCTTGGCAGTTTCGTCGCGGCGCTGGTGACGCGCTGGCCGGACGGGCGATCGGTGATGACCGGACGCTCGGCCTGCGATCACTGTGGGCGGACGCTCCGCGCTGTCGACCTGGTGCCGCTATTGAGTGCGCTCATCCTTCGCGGACGGTGCTGCGGCTGTCACGCCGCCATCAGCCCGGTCCACTGGCGGATTGAGCTGGCGGGCGTGGCGATCGGCGTTGCTGCCGGGATCGTCGCGCCCGGACCGGTCGGGGTGGCAGGCGCGGTGTTCGGCTGGCTGTTGCTGGCGCTGGCGAGCCTCGATCTCATCGCGTTCTGGCTGCCCGACCGGCTGACGCTGCTGCTCGCCGGCACCGGCATGATCAGCGGGGCAGTCGGGATCGACCCGCCGATTATCGCGCGGGTGATCGGCGGCATCGCCGGGTTCGGCACGCTGTGGCTGGTCGCGTTCGGCTATCGGCATCTGCGCAGGCGCGACGGGATGGGCGGCGGCGATCCCAAGCTGTTCGGCGCGATCGGGCTGTGGCTCGGATGGCAAATGTTGCCCGCCGTTCTGCTGATCGCCAGCATGATCGGGCTCGGCGTCGTCCTAGCCGCGCACCTCAAGGGACGCAGCATGGCGGCGGACACCGCGCTTCCGTTCGGCGCGTTGCTGGCATTGGCGGCTTATCCCGCATGGCTCTTCATGATAGGCCTGACGCCATGATATCGCTCGCTCTTCTCCTCGCACTGCAAGCCGCGGCCAATCCGGGACCCGGCCCGCTGGGCGCGATCGGCAAGCAGAAACTGCCTGCCAAGGGGTGCGCCGCCTATCTCTGGAGCATGGACGCCGGGCGCCAGCTTGTCGCGATGGCCACCGCCGACCCCGCTCAGATCCGGCTGGCGATCGACGGCAAGACCACCGACTATGCGATGGCGACGCAATCGCCTGCGATCGGCTTCGGCTTTGGCGGCGTCACCCAGTATCGCGGCGGTGACGTCACCGCGACGGTCGACATGGCCGTCGCGGTGCGCGCGGACATATCGGCAGGCGCGACGGTCACGTCTGCAACGCTACGGATCGACCGCCCGGGGCGCGATACCGTCGTCATGCCGGTCGGTGGGCTCATCGGCTGCGTTTGAGTCAATTTTCGTGAAACCAAACCGCCCTCCGTGCGTTACGTGGGCGAAGATGGGGGTGAATCGTACACGATCGCTGCCGGTAAAAGGGAATCGTGTGACAGCTTCGAACAGCCGGCATCATTGGCTCGCTCTGGCGTTGGTAGCGTCTAATACGGGGTTTGCGGGCATTTGTTCCGCCCAGCTGGCAAAGCCCGGCACCGCCCCTGCCAAGGGTCCCGATGCCCCCAAGCCCGGCGATCAAACCCAATCGGCCGATCCGCGCTCCGACGCGCCGATCGTCCCCGATGCCGAGTTCGACAGCGCCTTGCCGCCGCTGAGCAGCGACCTGAACGCACCGCTCGAACCCATGTCCGCAGCGCCCGCGGTCGCCGCCACCCCCGCGACCGCGACGACGTCCGCAACGACGGTGTCGGGTGACGTCCTGCCGCCGACCGGCCCCGCCGATCCGCAACTCGCGCAACCGCTGATCCCGCTGTCGAGCTTCGACACGACCCCGCTCCAGACCGCGGCGGACATCAAGGACAAGGACGCGCCCGAAATCCGGTACGAGACCGCGACCAAGGGGCTCGACAAGGCTGGCTCGGGGCTTGAGGCCGAATACAAGGCGCTGTCCGCGCTCGCCGAGGGCAAGGGCAAGGCCGCGAACGCCACGCAGGTCGCGGCGCGCGGGCGTGAGGACGAGGCACTGGCGGTGCGCCTGCTCAAGTCGCTCGGCTATTACGACGCCACCGCGATCTCGACGATTGAGACGATCCCCGACGCCGACAAGACCAAGCCCACGCGTCTCAAGGCGACCGTCAGCGCGCAGCCGGGGCGGCTCTATTCGCTGTCGTCGATCACCGTGCAGGCGAATGCGACGACGCCCCCCGATCTGGTCCGCCAGCAATTGCCGCTGAAGGTCGGTGACCCGATCGAGGCCGCGCGGATCCAGGGCGCCGAGGCGAATGTCAGCCTGACGCTGCCGCAACAGGGCTATCCGTTCGTCAAGGTCGGCGAACGCGACATCCTGCTCGACGATCAGACACCGACGG
Organism: Sphingomonas sp. BK036; assembly: GCF_004216825.1. NCBI lineage: Bacteria > Pseudomonadati > Pseudomonadota > Alphaproteobacteria > Sphingomonadales > Sphingomonadaceae > Sphingomonas > Sphingomonas sp. BK036. Next base: position 505,443 of record NZ_SGXR01000003.1, read on the forward strand.
GGGCGTACACGTTGCCGGTCGATACGGGACCCCGCGCGTCGTTCGGCCAGCTTCGCACCGAAGGCGATCCGGTGTTCGACCTGGAGCATCTGGGCCTCTTCCCGCGGTTCAAGGCGGGCGAACTCTACGACAACCGGATGACCGACGACCTGCGCGACGCGCTGGTCGCGACGTCGCAATTCTCGACCGTGTCGGTTGAGCCCGTCCGCACCGGCACGGTCAACCCCGACGGCACCGAGCAGGTCGACCTGCTGGTCCGCCAGAGCGCGGGCAAGCCCCGCTCGCTCGGCGGCAATGTCGGCTATTCGACCGGCCAGGGCTTCCGCGCCGAGGGCACGTGGCAGCACCGCAACCTGTTCCCCTATGAGGGTGCGCTGATCGGATCGGTGATCGCGGGTACGCAGGAACAGGGCCTGTCGGGCACGTTCCGCCGCGCCAACGCAGGCCGCCGCGACCGCACGTTCAGCCTGACCGCGGGCGCGAACCATTCGAATTACGACGCCTATGACGCGTTCACGACCAGCGTCGGTGTCCGCTGGAGCTACGACTCCACGCCGATCTGGCAGAAGCCGCTGACCTATTATTACGGCGGCGAACTCGTCGGCACGAACGAGAGCGTCTACGACTTCGCACAGGGCAAGGACGTCCGCCGCACCTACGGCATCGTCGCGCTGCCGGGCCAGGTAAAGTTCGATCGCTCGGACAGCCTGCTCAATCCAACGAAGGGCTATCGCCTGACGCTGAACCTCAGCCCCGAAACATCGGTGCAGGGATCGGTGAAGCCGTATATCCGGACGATGATCGAGGGGACGTTCTACTATCCCGTCTCCAGCAGCATCGTCATCGCCGGCCGCGCCAAGGCCGGCTCGATCCAGGGCGTCGACCGCGACGACCTTGCCCCCTCGCGGCGCTATTATGGCGGCGGCGGCGGATCGGTGCGCGGCTATGGCTATCAGCGGCTCGGGCCGTTCGATCCCAACGGCAACCCGGTCGGCGGCCGGTCGCTCAACGAATTCGCACTCGAAGCGCGCTACCGGTTCGGCGATTTCGGCATCGTGCCGTTCATCGACGCGGGCAACAGCTATGAGAGCAGCACGCCGAACCTGTCGTCCCTGCGCTACGGCGCGGGCATCGGCGGGCGCTTCTACACCAGCTTCGGCCCGATGCGCTTCGATGTCGCGACGCCGCTGAACCCACGCAAGGGCGACGGCAAGATCGCGCTCTACATCTCGATCGGGCAGGCATTCTGATGGCCGAAAACGGCACCCCTGCGGTCGAGCAGACCGATATCGTCGCGCGCCGTCCCTTGTGGCAGCGTATCCTCAAATGGATCGCGATCGCCGTTCTCGGCCTGGTCGCGCTCGTCCTGATCGTCCTCTTCGGCATCAACACCGATCCCGGCCGGCGGCTCGTCGCGGACCAGATCGGCGGCTACACCACCGCCTCGGGGCTGAACATCAAGGTCGGCCGGATCGACGGCTCGATCTACGGCGCGATGACCCTCAGCGACGTCCGCGTGTCGGATCCCAAGGGCGTGTTCCTGACCAGCCCGAAGCTCGCGGTCGACTGGCGCCCGTTCGCGTTCGCCAAGAACCATGTCGACGTGCGCTCGCTGACGACTCCGCTCGTCACGCTGCAGCGCCGCCCGGTACTTAACGCGACGCCGACCGATCCGAACGCGCCGCTGCTCCCCGATCTCGACATCGACGTGAACCGTCTGGTGATCGACCGCTTCGTGATCGCCAAGCCCGTGACCGGCCAGACGCACATCGTGAAGATCGATGGCGCCGTGCACATCGCCGATCGCCGCGCGCAGCTCACCACCAACGCCGCCGCGCTCACCGGCCCCGGCATCGCTGGCGGCGATCGCCTCGTGCTCAAGCTCGACGCGGTGCCCGACCAGAACAAGTTCGACGTCAACGTGAAGCTGACCGCGCCGGTCGGCGGCGTCGTTTCGACGATGGGATCGTTCAAGGCACCACTGACCGCGACCGTCGATGGTCGCGGCAGCTGGGCTGCGTGGCAGGGCCGCGCGGTCGCGACGCTCGGCGGTGGCCAGCTCGCGAACCTCGCCTTGACCGCGAAGAACGGCCATATCGAAGTGCGCGGCTCCACGCGTCCCGGCCTGTATCTCGAAGGTCCGGTCGAGCGTCTCACCTCACCGCAGCTCGACGTCGCGATCGACACGACGCTCAACGATCGCAAGGCCGATACGCGGATGACGCTGAAGTCGGACGCGCTCGCGGTCGACGCGGGCGGCCTCATCGATCTCGCCAACAGCCGGTTCGGCAATTTCGCGGTGAACGCAAAGCTGCTGACCCCCGGCGCGATCCTCCCCAACCTGCGCGGCCGTGACGTCACGGCGCGCGTCGTCCTCGACGGTGCGTTCGCGACGCCGACGGTCGACTACAAGGTTCGCGCCGCGACGATCGCGTTCGGCGACATGGGCGTCGAGAACCTCTATGCCGAGGGTCTGGCCCGCATCAATGCGGACCGTATCCTGGTCCCCGTCAAGGCGCGCGCACGCCGCGTGACCGGGCTAAACGCCGCGGTTGGCGGTCTCGCCACCAACGTCGCGATCGACGGCGACTTCGCGATCTCGGGCGTCAACGTGCTGTCCGACAACCTCAAGATCCGCTCGGACAAGATCGACGCGACCGCGGTCGTCATCGCGAACATGGCGACCGGCCGCTACACCGGCGCGCTCAAGGGGCGGGTCAACAATTACCGCGTCGACGGGATCGGCATCGTCAACCTGACGACCGACGCCAAGCTGGTACCGGGCCCCAATGGCGGCTTCGGGATCACCGGCCGGGTCGTCGCGCAGACCTCGCAGATCTTCAACGAAGGCGCGCGCAGCTTCCTCGGCGGCAACGCGATCGTCCGCTCGGATATCGGCTACAGCCCCGAGGGCATCGTCACCTTCCGCAACTTGCGGATGAACGCGCCGCAGTTCCGAGTCACCCGCGGCGAAGGCCGGTTCGATCCGGCGACCGGCGCGGTGCTGGTCAATGCCGATGCCTATTCCACGGTCTACGGCCCGCTGTCCGCACGCGTGACGGGCAGCGCGACCGCCCCCGTCGTCGTGCTGCGCGCACCGCGTCCGGGCGTCGGCGTCGGGCTCGTCAACCTCAACGCGCGCATCGTCGGCCGCGGCGGCGCCTATGCCGTCACCGCGAGTGGCGGCACCAATTACGGCCCGTTCACCGCCGACGTGCTCGTCACGCCGGGGACGCAGCTCGCGGTCGACGTGCGCCGCGTGGTGTTCGCCGGGATCGTCGGCAGCGGGCGGATCGTCCAGACCGCCGCAGGTCCGTTCGCCGGCGCGCTCCAGTTCGCGGGCCAGGGCCTGTCGGGCAATGTCCGTCTCGCCAATCAGGGCGGGTATCAGCGTGCCGACGTCGCCGCGCGCGCCAATGGCGCCCGGATCCCCGGGATGGTCGATTTCACGATCGGCCGCGCGATCATCAACGCGACCGCGGTCCTGACGCCGACGCCGCAGATCGTCGCCGACGCGCAGGTGGCGGACATGCGCTATGGCGCGATCGTCCTGTCCGCAGGCCGCGCCAAGGTGAACTATGTCGGCGGCAACGGCACCGCGCAGGCGTTGCTGACCGGCTCGAACGGCGTCCCCTTCCGTCTCGCGGTCAACGCCAAGCTCAGCCCGAACAATTACCTCGTCGCGGCGCAGGGCCAGGCCAACGGCATCGACTTCCGCACCGTCAACCCGGCGCGCATCCAGGCGGTGAAGGGCGAATACCGCCTGTCGCCGACCCGGATCGACTTTGGTGGCGCAGGCGGCGGCTCGGCACGTTTCGCGGGCGTTTACGGCCGCGGCACGACCGCGCAGGTCCGGCTCGATCGCCTCGATCTGTCGACCCTGTCCGCGCTCGTCCCCAATCTCGGGATCGGCGGCAAGGCCACCGGCAGCCTAGACTTCACGCAGGCCAATTCGGCCGCGTTGCCGACCGCCGACGCGCGCATGACTGTCACCAACTTCACCCGATCCGGTCTCGCCGCGGTCTCCGATCCCGTCGACATCGTGTTCGCAGGCACGCTCGGCGGCGAAGGCGGCACCGGTCGTGCGCTGGTCCGTCGCGGCACGTCGGTGATCGGCCGGATGGTCGCGAACCTGCGCCCACTCCCCGCGGGTACCGGCTCGTGGAGCGAGCGCCTGATGGCCGCGCCGCTGTCGGGCGGGATCCGCTATAACGGCCCGTCCGCGGTGCTGTTCAGCTTCGCCGCGATTCCGAACCAGCAATTGTCGGGGCCGATCGCGGTCGCCGCCGACTTCTCCGGGCGCCTCCAGGCACCGCAGCTCAACGGCGTCGTCCGTGCCGACAACCTGACCTATGACAACGAGACCTATGGGACCCGCCTGTCACAGATGCGGATCGCCGGCCGGTTCTCGAACACCGACCTGCAACTGACGCAGCTCAGCGCGAAGGCCGGCGACGGTACCGTGCAGGCGCAGGGCTCGATCGGGTTCGCGGCGGACAGCGGCTTCCCGATCGATCTGCGCGCGACGCTGAACAACGCGCAGCTCGCCAAGAGCGATGCGATCAGCGCCACCACGACGGGCACGATCCACCTGACCAACGGGCGTGACGGCGGGCTCATCCAGGGCGATCTCCAGATCCCCGAGGCGCGCTACCAGATCATCCGCCAGGGCCAGGCCGAAGTCCCCGAACTGACCGGCGTCCGCCGCAAGAGCGACATCCGCACGCCGGTCTCGACCGACCGGTCGCAGGTGCCCGCAGTCGGCAAGTTCAAGCTCGACCTGCGCGTCCGTGCGCCGAACCAGCTGTTCGTGTCGGGCATGGGCCTCGAATCCGAATGGGAGATGGACATGCGGATCGGCGGTACGTCCGCCGCGCCGATCGTCACCGGCGGAATGGATATCGTGCGCGGCACCTATTCCTTCTCGGGCAAGCGGTTCGAAGTCACCAAGGGGCAGATCCGCTTCCGCGGCGGTGCGCTGACCGATCCGGACATCAACATCCAGGCGAGCACGACGACCAGCGACATCACCGTGACGATCAACGTCACGGGGACCGGCCAGCGTCCGCAGATCGCGTTCACCTCGACGCCGACTCTGCCGCAGGACGAGGTGCTCAGCCGCCTGTTGTTCGGGTCCAGCCCGGCCAACCTGTCCGCGACCGAGGCGATCCAGCTCGCGTCTGCGCTGAACTCGCTGCGCGGGTCTGGCGGCGGTGGCCTCAACCCGCTCGGCAAGCTGCGCTCGGCGACCGGGTTCGACCGGCTGCGCGTCCTCGGCGCGGACGAGGCGAGTGGGCGCGGCACCAGCCTCGCCGCGGGCAAGTACATCACGAAGAACATCTATGTGGAGATCGTGACCGACGCGAAGGGCTATACCTCGACGCAGCTCGAGATCGCGCTGACCAGGGCGCTCAGCCTGTTGTCGGCGGCGGGATCGAGCGGCGGGCAAAGCGCCAGCGTCAAATATACGAAGGACTATTGAGTAAAGATCACAACAGGATAAGTTCGGTTATGACACCTATGGCGTAACGCCGGGGCGAGGGGATGCAGCATGGCCGAGCATGTCGACGTGATCGTTGTGGGTGCCGGGATTTCCGGGATCGGAACCGGCTACCATATCCAGACCCGCTGCCCCGACCGCAGCTACATGATTCTCGAGGGGCGTGCGGCGATGGGCGGGACGTGGGACCTGTTCCGCTACCCCGGCATCCGCTCCGACTCGGACATGCACACGCTGGGGTTCGCCTTCCACCCCTGGACCGCGGCCAAGTCGATCGCCGACGGTCCCTCGATCCGCGCCTATGTCGAGGAAACGGCGAGGGAATACGGGATCGACGCCAAGATCCGCTACGGTCATCACGTCAAGTCGGCCGCGTGGTCCACCGAGGATGCGCGGTGGACGGTCGAGGCGACGGGGCCCGATGGCGCGCCGGTGACTCTCACCTGCAACTTCCTGTCGATGTGCGCGGGCTATTATAACTACGCCAAGGCCTATTCGCCCGAGTTCGAGGGCGCGGAAAGTTTCGCCGGGCAGATCGTCCACCCGCAATTCTGGCCCGAGGATCTCGATTACAGCGGCAAGCGAGTCGTCGTGATCGGCAGCGGCGCGACCGCGGTGACCTTGGTGCCGACGATGGCGGCGACCGCGGCGCATGTGACGATGCTGCAGCGCTCGCCCACCTATATCGTCGCGCGCCCCGGCGAGGATGGCGTCGCGAACTGGCTGCGCGGGAAGCTGCCGGCCAAGGCGGCGTACGGCATCACGCGGTGGAAGAACGTGCTGATGGGGATGGTCTTCTTCCGCCTCGCGCGCAAACGCCCCGCCAAGGTGAAGGAGCGGATGATCGGCATGGTCCGCGATCATCTCGGCCCAGACTACGACGTCGCGACGCATTTCACGCCGCGCTACAATCCGTGGGACCAGCGCGTCTGCCTGGTGCCCGACGGCGACCTGTTCACCGCGATCAACGCCGGCAAGGCCTCGATCGTCACCGACACGATCGCGCGGATCACGCCCGAGGGCATCCACCTCGATTCAGGCAACGACCTGCCCGCCGACGTCATCGTCACCGCCACCGGGCTCGAACTGCAGTTGATGAGCGGCGTCGCGTTCAGCCTCGACGGGCAACCGATCGAGCTCGCCGGCCGGCTCCAGTACAAGGGCATGATGTTCGACGGCATCCCGAACCTGTCTTCGACCTTCGGCTATACCAATGCGTCGTGGACGCTGAAGGCGGACCTGACCGCGGTCTATGTCTGCCGCCTGCTCAACACGATGACCAAGCGCGGGCTTCGCCAGGCGACGCCGCATAACGACGACCCGACGATGAAGAGCGAGGCGTTCCTCGATTTCTCGTCGGGCTATGTCCAGCGCGCCGCCGCCGCGCTGCCCGCGCAGGGCGAACGCAAGCCGTGGAAGCTCAACCAGAATTACGCGCTCGACCTGATGGCGTTGAAGTTCGGCTCGATCGACGACGCGATGCGCTTCTCGAACCCCGCCCCGGCGAAGGTACGCTTGCCCGCCTAGGCGAGCAGGGGGTACGCTTGCCCGCCTAGCCGATCAGGGCAGCGTCTCGCCCGCCTCGACGCCCCACAGCGCGCCGATGTCGACAAAGCCCGCCTGCCCCTTCACGTCGAACCGGCACCAGCCATTGCCGCACTGCGCCAGCCGCCCGACCACGCCGGGCGCCGCACGGTACAGCACGCGACCCGACGCGGCGGGCTTGTCGCGCAGTTCGACCGGGCTCGCCCCGCGGACGATCGCGGTGCGCGTGCCGCTCAGCAGATTGGCCTGCATCCAGCCCTCGGTCCCGTCGGGATCGGCGACCTTGCGCCATTCCTTGAAGATCGCGACGACCTTGATCGGCAGGTCCTGCCGCTGATACAGCCAGCTCGCCGGATAGGTCCGCGCCGGCCCCGTCCGCATCCGCGCGCGCGACGCCGAGATCGACGCGTAATAGGGCACTGCCCGCTTCGTCGCGTCGGCGGCCGCCGCCGGCTCGGACACCAGCGCGGTAAAAACAACGGCGGAAAGCGCTGCGGCGAGAATGCGCATGGTCATGTCCTAACTGGCGAGCCGACCTCCTATCGCGATGAATCGCTTTCCTCAACCGAAGTTGGAGTCTCGATGTTGACGACCGCACGGCCCTTCGCCAAGCCGTCTCCATGACCGACACACGCCGCTGTCCGAACCCCAAGGTCGTCGTCACGCGCGAGCTCGCGGATACGCTGATGGACCGGATGGAGGCGCTGTTCGATACGCGCAACAACCGCGCCGACGCGAAGCTGACGCGGGCCGAACTCGCCGCCGCGATGGCAGAGTGCGACGTCCTCGTCCCCACCGTCACCGACGATATCGACGCAGAGCTGATCGCGGGCGCGGGCGACCGGCTCAAGCTGATCGCCAACTATGGCGCGGGCGTGAACCATATCGACCTGAAGGCCGCCCGCGCGCGCGGGATCATCGTCACCAACACGCCGGGCGTCCTCACCGAAGATACCGCGGACATGACGATGGCGCTGATCCTCTCGGTCCCGCGGCGGCTCGCGGAGGGCGAGAAGCTGGTGCGATCGGGCCAGTGGAAGGGCTGGAGCCCGGGCGGCATGCTCGGCCACCGGATCGGCGGCAAGGCGCTCGGGATCGTCGGGATGGGACGGATCGGTCAGGCGGTCGCGCTCAGAGCGCGCGCGTTCGGGCTCACCATCCATTACCATAATCGCCAGCGGCTTCCCGCGGTACGCGAGGCACAGCTGGCCGCGACGTTCCACGACTCGCTCGACGAACTGCTCGCCGCGGTCGACATCGTGACGATCCACACCCCGCTCAATCCCGACAGCCGCAACCTGATCGACGCGCGCCGGATCGCGCTGATGCGACCGCACGTCTATCTCATCAACGCGGCACGCGGCGGGATCGTCGACGAGGCCGCGCTGGTCGAGGCGCTGGAGGCCGGCCGCCTCGCCGGCGCCGGGCTCGACGTCTGGGCGCACGAACCGGCAATCGACCCGCGCCTGCTCGCGCTCCCCAACGTCGTGATGCTGCCGCATATGGGTTCCGCCACGCTCGAAGGCCGGATGGCGTCGGGCGAGCGGGTCATCCAGAACATCCGCATGTGGGCCGACGGCCATCGCCCGCCGGATCAGGTGCTCGACGGCTGGATCTGAGCGATCCGCAGCACGATGTCGGAACCGTTACCGCGATGCAGCATTTGTTGGATACCCCCGGAGAGACAGGAGTATCCAAGATGAAGAAGTTTGCCGTTTCCGCCCTGCTGCTCGCGTCCGCCGTCTCGATGAGTGCATGCTCGACGCTCAAGGGCGCAGGCATCGGCGCAGCGGGTGGCGCAGGTGTCGCTGCCGCAACGGGCGGCAGTGTCGAGAAAGGCGCAGCCGTTGGCGGCGCAGGGGGTGCCGTCGTCGGCACCGTGGCCGACTGACCTGACCCAGACCCCGGGCAGCGTGTCGAACGCGCCCGGGGCTTATCCTCCCCCGCAAGGGGAAGAATCGTAGCGGCCGTCTCAGACTGCCCGCATCCAGTGCGTCCGCGCGACGTTCCCCGTCAGCACCTTCGATCCGAACGCCTTGATGATCCTGGCGGCATCCGCGCTGTTCATCAGGACGACGCGCGTGCCCCCCGACGGCAGGCTCTCGATCGCGCTAATGATCGCATCATGCTTCTTGCACATCGCCACGACCTGCGGCTGTTCGACGCTGACGTTCACCGCGCGTGAGATCGGTACGACCGTGTCCACCTCGGTCGTCACGAAATGCGTCCTGAAGTCACGATGGAAGAAGATATCGTCATGCGGCATTCCCGGCTCGGAGCGGGAGCGCAAAGCATCTCTCAGTCACAGCCTGCCCGTATGAAGCGCCGCGATGCGCCGGGTATGCGCGCTATCGCCCCGATCGGCAATGGCGGCCGACGCGTTAGGTTCGCACTCGCAACAGCGCGAGCCCGAAACCGACAAAGATCGCCCCCGTCAGCCGGTCGAACGCACGCCGCATCGCCGGGCGAGTCAGATACCGCGCGAGCGTCCGTCCACCGGCGGCGTACACACCGTACCAGAAGCTTTCGACCACTGCGAAAGTGGCGACGAGGATCGCGAACTGCGGTCCCTGCGGCGAGGCACGATCGACGAATTGCGGGAGAAACGCCGCCGCGAACAGCAGCAGCTTGGGGTTGCTGATCCCGATCACGAACCCGCCGCGATAGAGCCGCGCCGCCGATGCGGCCGGCATGCGCGTGACCGGCGACGTATCGTCGCCCACGTCGATCGGCGATCCAGCCCCGCGCCAGGCCTTGATCCCGAGGAAAATCAGATAGGCGACACCGGCATAGCGTAGCGCATCGAACACGCGCGGCCAGGCCGCCAGCAACGCCGACACCCCCGCCGCCGACGCCGCCAGCACGAGCACCAGCGCGGTCAGGCAGCCGGCCATCGCGGCGATGCTGCGTCGCGCACCGAACGCAATGCTGCGCGTCATGACGTGCAGCATGTTGGGCCCCGGCGTCCCGCACAGCAGGAACACCGCACCCAGGAACAGCCACCAGGCGTGTAGCGTCATCCTTGCCCCCTGCCCCTCAAGTGCGTGATCGCGCAGACCGCGAAACCGGCAGGGTGACCCCGGCGCGCGCCGAAATCACCCTGTCCGCAGCGTCAGTCGCCCGTGAGGATCCGGTCCACGAGCTGCCCGACGCTGGGCACGAACCCGTTCGAATAGAACGGATCCTTCTTGAAGTTGTACGCGGCATGGCCGGCGAACATCAGGTTCTGGTCGATGTCGCCGCCATGCGCGATGTCCTGCAACGTCTTCTGGATGCAGAAGCTGCGCGGATCGGCGAGGCGTCCGGTCGAGTTCGTCTCGGTATCCGCCCAGCTCGAGAACGAGCATTGCGACAGACAGCCCATGCAATCGGCCTGATCCTTGCGGATCATGCCCTTCTCGTTCGGGCTGACGAACACCAGCGTGTTATCGGGCGTCTTGAGCGCGTCGGTAAAGCCCTCGCCGAACCACTGGCGCGCGCGCAGCAGGTCGTTGCGCGTGACCCAGAAATTCTTGCCCTTCACGCCGACGTCGAGCTGGAAGATGTGGTCGCCCGCCTCCTGCGTCGAGAACGCGATCTGGCGCTCGGAACGTGCCTCAAGGCTGCGCAGGAACGGGTTGCGCACCGCGGACGAATAGAAGCCGGTCGGCGAGAATTTGTGCAGCAGCACGTCGCCTTCCTCGATCTGCGTCAGCGCGTTCTTCCAGTCCGCGGGGATCGGGCTTTCGCGCGTCAGCAGCGGCCGCGTGCCGAACTGGAACGCGATCGTGCCGAGCTCGGGATTGTCGATCCAGTCGTTCCAGTCGCGCAAGTACCAGACGCCGCCCGCCATCACGATCGGCACCGCGTCGCTGATGCCGCCTTCGCGCATCACGTCGCGCAGTTCCTTGACGCGCGGATAGGGATCCTGCGGCTTCAACGGGTCCTCGGCGTTCGACAGGCCGTTATGCCCGCCCGCCAGCCACGGATCCTCATAGACAACCGCGGCGAGCCATTCGGCCGCCTTCGAATAGGCGCGCTTCCACAGCGCGCGGAACGCCCGGCCCGAGCTGACGATCGGCAGGTAGCTGACGCCGTAGGACGCGGTGATCTCGCTCAGCTTGTAGGGCATGCCTGCGCCGCAGGTGACGCCGGCCACCTTGCCGCGTGTCCGCTCGAGCACGCCGTGCAGGATCCGCTGCGCGCCGCCCATTTCCCACAGCACGTTGATGTTGATCGCGCCCTTGCCGTCGGCGATCTCGTACGCGCGCTCGACCTGCTGAACCGCACCCTCGATCGCGTACTGGACGAGCTCCTCGTGCCGATCGCGTCGCGTGAGCGCCGCATAGACCTGCGGAATGATCTTGCCCTCGGGATCATAGCTGTCGGCGTTGACCGCCGACACCGTGCCGATACCGCCGGCCGCAGCCCAGGCGCCGGCCGACGCGTGGTTGGTCGCGGCAACGCCCTTGCCGCCCTCAACCAGAGGCCAGACTTCCCGACCGTTATAGACGATAGGCTTCAGGCCCTTGAACACGACGTCACCTCTCCCGGAAAATACGGCCCCCTATATCGCAAGGACGCAGCGCGCGAGCAAATTAAGACCTAGGTTAGCGCACCGGGTCGTCCCAGTGCACTCTCGTACAGGCTTCGATAGCGCGCGATCATCATTGCCTCGTCGAATTCTGCGCGCGCCTTGGCCTGGTTTGCAAGCCCGACCGAGGCGCGGAGCGTCGGATCCGCGACCAGCGCCTGCAGCGCGTCGCGCAGCCGCACCTCGTTGGCGATGTCGGTCACGAACGGCAGATTCTCGGGCGAGACCATCCGCTTGATGTCGCCGACCGGATAGCTCGCGATCGGCAGGCCCGCGGCCATCGCCTCGACCACGGAGATCGGAAACTGTTCGCTGCGCGACGACACCGCCAGCACGTCGAAATGGCCGATGTAGCGATAGGGCCGATCGAGGAATCCAGGCAGCACCAGCTTGTCCGCCATCCCCATCGCCGCAGCCGCCTGCACGATGTTCGCGCGCTCGGGCCCCTCGCCGACGATCACCAGCCGCACCCGCCCCGAAACGCCACCGACCGCGCGGACCAGCGCAGTGAGATCCTTCACCTCGCGCAGGCCCGCCAGCGCACCGATCACGACCTCCTTGGCGTTCGGCACGAAGCCCGGGATCGCCTTGGGCTCGGGCTTCTGCGCGTAATAGGCGGTGCCGATCCCGTTGACGATCCGGTGGACGCGCGCGCGCGGCTGCTTCCAGGTGTTGAGCGCGATCGCCTCGAGCGCCTCCGACGGCACCGCCAGCGCATGCGCGGCGCCCAGCGCGAGCCGCCGATAGATGTTGCGCTCGATCTTGAGGCCGCCCGCCTCGTCCGCGTTGAACCCGTCCTCATGATGGACGAGCGGCGGCGCGCCCTTGCTGAACGCGCGGCGCGCCATTGCCCCGTCGATCGCACCCCAATTATAGGTCAGCACCAGGTCGAACCGCCGCATATACTGCGCGATCGCCTCGTAGCGCTTGACCGAGGGCTTGCCGGTCAGCGGCGGCGGGTTCTGCGCGATCTCGTAGCGGATGCCCTTGGCGATCGAATCGCGCGCATCCAGCGCATCGGGCACGCCCGAGACGATCGTGTGTTTCGCCCGGTCGCCGAACGCATTCATCAAGGCGACCGCCCGCGCCTCCTTGCCGCCCAGGCTGAACGAGGAGTGGAGATGCAGGATGTTGACGGGTGCAGCCATGTCCGAGCGATGCCGATTTCCGGCCCGGCTTTCAAGGCCCTGCCTTTCGAGACGCCGCCCGCCACAGCGCCGCGACGGCTTTCGCGACCCTCCGGCGACTCCTGTCAAGTTCAGCCCAAGATACGCATCTCCTGATTCGTCAATAGCCGACACGCCGAACAATAGAGTCGATGGCTTCGTTTCGGATCATGACACTATCGATATGGATCATGATCCCCGAGATTTCGGTCGCGGCGAGCGGTATCTGTAAGTCCCAAGCAAAAACGGGAAGGATAGCCGACATGACCTATTATGACTTCGACAGCAAAGCAATCGACGGCGTGCTCGAAGCAGCCAGGGGGCATCACGACGCAGCGGGGCTGACCGCGGCCAACCACACGACCGATCTGTCGTCCGGCGGAAAGCTTACGCTGGCAGCCACCTGCATCAGCGTGACCGTCAACAACGGCAAGGTGTGCCTCAACCTGCCATTCGGCTTCGGCTCGGTCTGCCTGCCGATCCCCGCGATCTTCCCGAACGGCACCGCGGCACAAGCGTGTCTCGACATCTGCACGACCTGGGGCGTTCCCACCGGCATCAAGGTCTATGTATCGGTCGCCGGCAAGGTCATCGTCCAGCAGACCTTCGGCTTCTGCTGAACCGACCGGGTCGCGGCGGCACGCATCACGCGTACCGCCGCGACCTCGTTCTGTCCCGCTCAGCCCGCGAACACCGCCTTGTCGATATGCGTGATCCGGCAGGCCAGATCCGCCTCGCCGCTCGCCACCACATAGAAGTCGCCCGCGTCCGCGATGCCGGTCGTGAACACGACATTGTCGAGATACAGGCTGTCCTTGAGCGGCTCGGTCAGTGCCGGGTTCGGCTCGAGCAGCGCCTTGTGCTCGGTCGCGACGGTGATCGACGGATCGTCCCTGTCGAGGATCGACCAATAGGTGCGGTAGATGCCGACAACGCCCGACGGCTCGACGCCGTGCCACAGCGTCAGCCAGCCCCGATCGGTCAGGATCGGCGGCGCACCGCCCCCCATCCGCGCGGTCGAGACGGTGGCGGCGTGCGGCCGGATGCCGGGCTTGTCATGCGGCTTCCAGTGCAGCGCGTCGGGCGAGCGCGACAGGTTGATCGAGGGGCCGGCGCGCCACTCGCTGCCCGGCGGATAGGCGAAGTACAGGTCGCCGAGCGGCCGCGTCTGTGCCCAATATTGCCCGCCGATCAGCCCCTCGAAGATGAGCATGTCCTTGTTCTGGTGATCGAGCACGATGCCCTCGAGCTGCCAGTCGAGCGCATCGGCGGACGAATACAGCGTCGTCGAATGCCGCTCCGGGCTCACCGAACAGGTGGTCATCAGATACCGATCCCCGACCTTCGAGATCCGCGCATCCTCGACGCCATAGCATTGGTACGACGTCCGCGGCGTGATCGCCTTGTCGTAATGCACCGCCACGACCGATCGCCCCTCCGGGTCCAGCTCGACCGGCAACAGCCACGACAGCGACGTCAGCGCCATCACCTTCCACCCCCCGCCGGGGATCAAAAATTTCCGCGGATCCTTCGTGTCGACCATCTGCAACGGCCATGCATCAAGCAGATAGGCGCCATCCTGCCAGCGGATCGCATGGACGTTGCCGCCCTTGATCGGCTGGCGCAGCGCCTCGGCCACGCGCACCATCAGCAGCAGGTTGCCGTTCGCCAGCCGCGTCATCCCTGGGTTGAACGCGCCGAGCACATAGGTCTCGGCGCCCACCTTCCCCGCCAGCGGCGAGCGCGACAGGTCGATGTCCGCGGGGGTGAAGACGAGCTGATCGAACATGCTATTCTCCTTGGTTTGGGTCCGGGACTTCGCCCCAATTGCCCCGTCATCCTGACGAAAGTCAGGATCCAGAGCCATGCAGGACGCCTCACCGTAACTCTGGATCCTGACTTTCGTCAGGATGACGGGAGGGTTTGCGCCTGATGGCATACCGCCAACCCGGCTGCGTTATTCCCCCTCCAACGCCCGCGGGACGATGACGATCTGCTGGATCACCGACCGCGTCGGCTGCGTCAGCAGGAACTCGACGCCCGCGGCGATATCCTCGCCGCGCAGCATCTGCTCCGCCGCGATCATCGCGCGCTGCTTCTCGTCGGGCACGTCCGGATATTGCATGTTCGAGCCGACCTTGCCCGGCTCGACCAGCGACACGCGGATACCCTTGGGCCCCAGTTCGCGCCGCAGCGCCTCCGAGAAACCGGCGATCCCCGACTTGATGCCGGCGTAAACCGTCGAGCTCGGCCCGAGGATATGCGCGCTGAGCGAGCCGATCAGGACCATGTCGCCGATCGGCGTCATCCGGTGCGCGGCGTGATGCGCGCTGAGCAGATAGGCGGTGAAATTGACCGCGATCGCATAGCGCAGCGCGTCCTCGTCCATCTGCGTCAGACCGCCCGCGGCCACCGCCGCGTTGATCACGGTGATGTCGAACCCGCCAAGATAGGCCTCGCCCGCGTCGAAGAACGCGCGCACCTTGTCCGGGTCAGCGAGTTCGGTGACCATGCCGTCGCCCGTGCCGACCGCCCGGATCTGCGTCAGCGCGTCCTCCAGATGGCCTGCGTCGTGGCCGCAGATATAGACGCTGACCCCCTGCCCCGCGAGCATCACCGCGATCGCCCGGCCGATCCCGGTCGTCCCCCCGGTGATGATCGCGCGGCGGCCCTTCAGGGGGCGTGCGCTGGTATGAAGCTCGGCATGGTCGGTCATGAAATTTCCTGGTGCATCGGCGCAGTGCGCAGCATCGGGCGGGCTTAGGCGCGGATCGCCGCCCCCTCAAGCGCACGCGCCAGCAGCCGGTCGATCGGCGCCTGTACGATCGTCTCGGTCAGCGTCGGGGCATGGCCGACGCCCGGCACCGTCACCAGTTCGGCGCGGTCGAGCGATGCCACCATCCGCTCCGCGGTCGCCGCCGACAACAGGTCCGATCGCCCGCCGCGCACGATCAGCGTGGGCACGTCCCGCAGCGACGCGAGCGCCTGCCACATGTCCGGCCCAGCCTCGTTCCCCGGCACGCGGAACGGCTCGGCGATCTTCAGGTCGTAATCGAGCACGATCCGCCCCGAACTGTTGAGCCGGTACAGCCGCTTGGCCATCGCCAGCCACTCCTCGATCCCCCAGTCGGGATAGACGTCGCCGTTATTCTCCGCGACGCAGCGTGCGGCGTGCATCCAGGTCGGGAAGACGCTCGCCTTGCCGACATAGCCGCGGATCCGCGACAGGCCCTGCGCATCGACCTCCGGCCCGACATCGTTGAGCAGCGCCGCCACCATCCGCCCGCGCGATGGCCCCGCCATCAGCATCGCGACAATCCCGCCGAGCGACGTGCCGAACGCGACATAGCGATCCACCCCCTGCTCGGTCAGCAGCGCCTCGACGTCCTGGACATAGGTCAGCGGGACATAGGACATCGGATCCTTCGCATAGGCGCTCTCGCCGCGGCCGCGGAAATCGACCGCGATCAGCCGCCACCGCCCCGCCAGCCGTGCCGCCAGCGCATCGAAGTCGCGCGCGTTCCGTGTCAGCCCGGCCATGCAGAGGATCGGCGGCTGGCCTTCCGCCCCGCCCGGATAGTCGCGCGCGTGCAATCTCAGCCCGTCATTGGACCACCAATAGAGGTTTTCGTAAGCGGCCATGGTTGCGTCCTTCGGGTAGCGGCCACCATATCGCCGCATGCCCATCGACCCGCAAGCCTTCCGCTCCGCTCGCTATCGCCCGGAGACTCGCCTTCTGACGCTGGGAGAGGGATTCTTCGATCCGGTCGTCCCCGCCGACTTTCCCGAGACTCGGCTCCGCTTCCGCAACGATCGCGCCGCCCGGCAGATCGGGCTCGAAGCGCTGGGCGACGAGGCGTGGGCCAGCCATTTCGGCCGGTTCGTGCCGCTGCCCCGCACGCTCCCGCAGCCGCTCGCGCTGCGCTATCACGGCCATCAGTTCCGCCAATATAACCCCGAGATCGGCGACGGTCGCGGCTTCACCTTTGCGCAGATGCGCGACGATCGCGACCGGTTGATGGATCTCGGCACCAAGGGATCGGGCCAGACGCCGTGGAGCCGGTTCGGCGACGGTCGCCTGACGCTAAAGGGCGGCGTGCGCGAGATCCTCGCGACCGAGATGCTCGAAGCGCTCAACGTCCCGACCTCGCGCACGCTGTCGCTGATCGAGACGGGCGAAGAACTACAGCGCGGCGACGAGCCCAGCCCGACGCGCTCCGCGGTGCTCGTCCGCCTCAATCACAGCCATGTCCGCATCGGCAGTTTCCAGCGCCTGGCCTATGAGCGCGACGAGGCGGGCCTGCGCACGCTCGTCGGCTACACGCTGCGCAACCTGTACGACGAGGACAGCGAAGACCCCGTCCGCCTGCTCGACCTCGTGGTCGGCCGCACCGCGCGTTTAGCCGCACGCTACATGGCCGCCGGCTTCGTCCACGGCGTGCTCAATTCGGACAATATCAACGTCACCGGCGAGAGCTTCGATTACGGCCCGTGGCGCTTCGCCCCGACCTGGGATCCCGCCTTCACCGCGGCCTATTTCGATCATCAGGGTCTGTACGCGTTCGGCCGCCAGCCCGAGGCGATCCACTGGGACGTGATGCAGCTCGCAATCGCGCTCCGCCCGATCGCCGAGAGCGAGCCCTTGGTGGCCGCGCTCGACCAGTTCGGGCCGCGCTATCAACCCGAAGTCACGCAGGCGATCCTCTGGCGGCTCGGCGTCCGCCCGCGCGATCCGGACACCGACCGCGACTTGGTACAAGCCACGGAACGCGCGCTCCGCACCTCGGGCGTCGGCATAGACCGCTTCTTCTTCGACGCGTTCGGCGGCGACCTGCCCGAGACCTATGCGGAACCCTGGGCCGAGGTCCGCGCGGCGCTGGCGTCCTATGAACCGCGCAAGGATCGATCGCACGTCTATTGGTCGGGCGAACCGTGCAGCATGCTGATCGACGAGGTCGAGGCGATCTGGGCCCCGATCGCCGAGCATGACGACTGGACGCTGTTGAACACGAAGGTCGCTGCAATCCGCGCGATGGGCGAGGCGCTCGCCGAATAATTGGAATCACGTCTGATTTGAGGCAAAAGCAGCGCATGTCCGACGAGATCATCTCCTACGAACCGGCCACCGGCGCGATTCTCTGGCGCCATCCGATCGGCGACGTCGATGCCGAAGTCGCCTGCGCCCGGGCCGGATGGTCGAGCTGGGCGTCCAAGCCGCTCGCCTTCCGGATCGAGACGATGCGGCGCTTCGCCAACATCGTCCGCCAGCGCAACGACGCGTTCACCGATCTGATCGCGCGCGAAACCGGCAAGCCGATCTGGGAAGCCCGCGGCGAAGTCGAGACCGTCATCGCCAAGGTCGACATCTCGGTCAGCGCCTATGCCGATCGTACCGCCCAGCGGCGGCTCGAGGCAACGATGGGCTCGCGCATCGCCGTTCGCCACAAGCCGCACGGCGTGCTGGCCGTTCTCGGGCCGTACAACTTCCCCGCGCATCTGCCCAACGGCCACATCGTACCTGCGCTGATCGCCGGCAACGCAGTCGTCTTCAAGCCATCGGAAAAGACCCCCGCGGTCGGCGCATTCCTCGTCGAATGCTTCCGCGCCGCGGGCGTGCCCGCCGAGTGCATCCGGCTCGTGATCGGCGGTCCGAACGAAGGCAAGGCGCTCGCCGCGCACCCCGATATCGACGGGCTGCTGTTCACCGGCTCGGCGCATACCGGCCTCGCGCTTAACCGCGCGTTCGCGGACAAGCCCGAGAAGATTCTCGCGCTGGAGATGGGCGGCAACAACCCGATCGTCGTGTGGGATACGCCCGACCTCCACACCGCCGCGATCCTGATCATCCAGTCGGCATTCACCACCGCAGGCCAGCGCTGCACCGCCGCCCGGCGGCTGATCGTCGATACCCGATTATACGAGCCGCTCATCGCGACGCTCGACAAGATGGTCGGCCGGATCATCGTCGGCGAACCGCACGCCAACCCCGCGCCGTTCATGGGCCCGGTGATCGACAATGACGCGGCCGACCAGCTGACCGAGAGCTTTCTCGCGCTGCTGATGCGCGGCGGCCGCGCGATCCGCCATCTCGAACGCCCGGTCGAGAATCTGCCGTTCCTCAAGCCCGCGCTGATCGACGTGACCGACGTCGCCGACCGGCCCGATGTCGAACTGTTCGGGCCGATCCTGCAGGTCGTCCGCGTCGACGATTTCGATGCCGCGATCGCCGAGGCCAACGCCACGCGCTACGGCCTGTCCGCCTCGCTGATCAGCCAGACGCCCGCGCTGTACGACCGGTTCTGGGCCAATATCCGCGCGGGCATCGTCAACTGGAACAAGCCGACCAACGGCGCCTCCTCGGGCGCGCCGTTCGGCGGCATCGGCTGGTCGGGCAACCACCGGCCGAGCGCCTATTACGCGGCGGACTATTGCGCCTATCCGGTCGTCAGCAGCGAATCCGAAAGCGCGCGCGCCAGCATCGGCATCGGCCTGGCAGACGGGTGACGGCTGAATCTTCCGGGCTCTCAAATCCGGTCGGCAAAAGCTCTCCTACCCCCCGCCAAAGCATCATTCGGTTGCAGCGCAGCGCGTTGCCGCCCATCTCCCATCGCATGGCAAGTCTCCTAGACCCTACCGCCCGCGGGCGCGTCATTCTCGTCGGGGCGGGCCCGGGCGATCCCGGCCTGCTCACCGTCCGCGCGGTCGAGGCGCTCAAGACCGCCGACGTCGTCGTGCATGACGGCCTGATCGACCCGCGCGTGCTCGACATCGCGCCACCGTCTGCACAGCGCATCTCCGTCGCCAAACAGCGCGCGCGGCACACCTTGCCGCAGGAGGCGATCAACGCACTGATCATCGCGCATGTGAAGACCGGCGCGATCGTGATCCGCCTGAAGGGCGGCGATCCGTTCGTGTTCGGCCGCGGCGGCGAGGAAGTCGAAGCCGTCCGCGCCGCAGGGCTGCCGGTCGAGGTCATCCCCGGCGTGTCCGCTGCGCTGGGTTGCGCCGCCGAGGCGATGCTGCCGCTCACGCACCGCGATCATTCGAGCGCGGTCAGCTTCGTTGCGGGCCAGTGCAAGGGCCTCGACGAGCAGAACTGGGCCGGGCTGGCCGGCCAGGGCCGGACACTCGTGATCTACATGGGCATCGCGACCGCGACCGACATCGCCGACAAGCTCATGGCCGACGGCGTCGCGCCCGACATGCCCGTCGCGGTGCTCGAACGCGGCACGTTGCAGGGGTCGCGCGCGATCCGCACGTTGCTGGCCGATCTCGGTGCGATGGTGACTCGCGAAGCCGTGAAGAGCCCCGCGATCATCGTCGTCGGCGAAGTCGTCGAACTGTCCGACGCGCAAGACAAACTCGCCCGCTGGGGACGCATTGCAGAGGCCGCCGCATGAAGCTGTTGACCGGAAACGACCTTCCCACAGGCGACGTGATCTGGTGGACCGGCGAAGGCTGGTCGCGCCATATCGAGGATGCGGTCGACGTCGGCGTCGCGGGCGAATCGATCCTCCAGGCGGAGGAAGGCGCGCGCCGCGTCAACGTCCCCTATCTGATCGAGGCGACCCAGACCGACGACGGCCCCCGCCCCGCCCACATCAAGGACCGCATCCGCGCGCTTGGCCCGACGATGCGACCCGATTTGACTCTCAAACCCGCCGACCCCGATGCCGGCAGCTGGGTGATCTGACATGTACAAATATGACGAATATGACCAGGCGATCGTCGACCAGCGCGTCGACGAGTTCCGCGATCAGGTCCGCCGCCGCCTCTCGGGCGAGCTGACCGAGGACCAGTTCAAGCCGCTCCGGCTGATGAACGGTCTGTATCTCCAGCTGCACGCGTACATGCTGCGCGTCGCGGTGCCGTACGGCACGCTCGACGGCCGGCAGATGCGGATGCTCGGCCACATCGCGCGCAAATATGATCGCGGCTACGGGCATTTCACGACGCGACAGAACATCCAGTTCAACTGGATCCAGCTCGACCAGACCCCGGACATCCTCCAGGAACTGTCGACGGTCGAGATGCATGCCATTCAGACGTCGGGCAACTGCATCCGCAACATCAGTTCCGACCAGTTCGCCGGCGCCGCCGCGGACGAGGTCGCCGATCCGCGCCCCTGGGCCGAACTGATCCGCCAGTGGTCGACGTTCCACCCCGAATTCACCTACCTGCCCCGCAAATTCAAGATCTGCGTGATCGCGGCGGACGAGGATCGCGCGGCGATGCGGCTGCACGACATCGGCATCGGTCTGCACGTCCGCGACGGTGAACTCGGCGCGAAGATCTATGTCGGCGGCGGCATGGGCCGCACGCCCATGATCAGCCACGAGATCCGCGATTTCGTCCCCGCGGACGACCTGATGAGCTATCTCGAGGCGTGCCTGCGCGTCTACAATCGCTACGGCCGCCGCGACAACATCTACAAGGCGCGGATAAAGATCCTGCTGCACGAGATCGGCCCCGACGAATATCGTCGCCAGGTCGAGGAGGAATTCGCCGCGGTAAAGGGCCTCGGCCTCGATCCGCCGCGTGCCGAGCTGGAGCGGATCACGAGCCATTTCGGCGCGCCCGCATTCGAGGACAACGCGTCCACCGAAATCGACCGCAGCGATCCCGACTTCGCTGTCTGGCTCGACCAGAACGTGAAGGCGCACAAGCAGCCCGGCTATGCGATCGTCAACATCAGCCTGAAGCCCGTCGGCGGCATCCCCGGCGACGCCTCGGCGGACCAGATCGACGTGATGGCCGATCTCGGCACGCGCTACAGCTTCGACGAACTGCGCGTCACGCATGCGCAGAACATCGTCCTGCCGCACGTCCGCATCGCCGATTTGCACGCGGTGTGGTCGACGCTCAACGAGGCGGGTCTGGCCGAGGCCAATCTCGACCTGATCAGCGACATCATCGCTTGCCCCGGTCTCGATTATTGCAGCCTCGCCAATGCGCGCTCGATCCCGCTCGCGCAGAAGATCGCGACGCGCTTCGGCAGCCTCGATCGCCAGCGCGACCTGGGCGAGCTGAAGCTGAAGATCAGCGGCTGCATCAACGCCTGCGGGCATCATCATGCCGGCCACATCGGCATCCTCGGCGTCGACAAGAAGGGCACCGAGAATTACCAGCTGTCGCTCGGTGGATCGGGCGCGGAGGATGTGAGCCTCGCCAAGATCACCGGCCCCGGCTTCTCCGAGGACGGCGTGGTCGACGCGATCGAACGCGTCACCGACCGCTATCTGCAGGTGCGCGACCCCGGCGAGCGGTTCCTCGACACCTACCGCCGAGTCGGCTTCGAGACGTTCAAGGAGGCGATCTATGGTTGAGTATCCGGACCAGACGCTGCTCCGCTTCCGCGACGACGAGCCGCATGACGAGCCTGCGGTGACGCTCGACTCGTTCATCGGCCAGAGCAACGCCGCTGCCGTTCGCCTCGAGGCGGGCGACGACGCGCGCGCGCTGTTGCCGCAGATCGACCAGCTCGCGCTGATCGAGGTCAGCTTTCCCGGCTATCGCGACGGGCGCGGCTATTCGTCCGCGCGGATCCTGCGCGAGGCGGGCTATACGGGTGAACTCCGCGCGCAGGGCGACGTGCTCGTCGACCAGATCCCGCTGATGCGGCGCTGCGGGTTCGACAGCTTCGCGCCGCAAGCGCCGATCGACATCGACGTGCTGCGCGCCAGCCTCGAGCGCTATGACACGCCGTACCAGAAGGCAGCGGACGGTGCGGTGCCGGTGTGGAAGCTGCGCCATGGGTGAACCCGCGCGCATACTCGACATGATCGACGTCACGCCCGCCTTCACCCGCGTGGATGCGCAGGTGATGCAGGCGCGGTTCGAAGGCGTGTCCGCGCAGGACATGCTGCGCGAGCTGCTGGCGGGCGAGTTGCGCGGGCGGATCGCGGCGGTGTCGTCGTTCGGCGCCGAATCGGCGGTGCTGCTGCACATGGTCGCGCAGGTCGATGTCGATGTGCCGGTGGTCTTCACCAACACGCAGAAGATGTTCGGCGAGACGCTGGCGTATCGCGACGAGTTGGCGGAGAAGCTCGGCTTTACCGACCTGCGCGTGTTCCGGCCCGATCCGCGGTTGCTCGCGATCAAGGACAAGACCGGGCTGCGCTGGTCCTACGATCCCGACGGCTGCTGCGACCTGCGCAAGGTCGAGCCACTGCGCCGCGCACTGGCGCCGTTCGATTCGTGGATCTCGGGCCGCAAGGGCTTCCAGTCGGGGACGCGGACCGCGCTGCCCCGCTTCGAAGAGGACGAAGGCCGGTTGAAGATCAACCCGCTGGCGGATTGGGACAAGGCCAGGCTCGACGCCTATTTCGCCGAGCACGACCTGCCCCGGCATCCTCTCGAGGCGCAGGGGTATCTCTCGATCGGCTGCGCGCCCTGCACGACGAAGGTGGCCCCTGGCGAAGATCCGCGCGCGGGCCGGTGGCGGAGCTTCGACAAGGTCGAATGCGGCATCCACGCCCCCACCGATTACGACCCGATGATCTGACTCAGGTCCCTCTCCCCTCCGGGGAGAGGGAGGGAGGAGCCGTAGGCGACGGAAGGGAGAGGGGCGTTGGGATGAGCCGTCCCGAGCCCCACGCCCCTCTCCCTTCCCACGGCAAGCGCCGCGGGCCCCTTCCCTCTCCCCGGAGGGGAGAGGGAGACGCACTCAATATTCCGCCAGATCCGAGAACTTGGTGATCGTCGGATCGAACTTCATCCGCACCTTGCCCGTCGCACCGTGACGCTGCTTCGCGATGATCAGCTCGGCCAGACCATACACCCGCTCCATCTCCGCCGCCCAAGACGCGTGATCCTCGAAGATCTTCGCGCTGTCGCCTTCGGCGGGGCGCTTGGGCTCCTTCGACGCGACGTAATAATCCTCGCGGTACACGAACCAGACCATGTCGGCGTCCTGCTCGATCGACCCCGATTCGCGAAGATCCGACAGCATCGGCGTCTTGTCCTCGCGCGATTCCACCGCACGCGACAGCTGCGACAGCGCCAGCACCGGCACGTTCAGATCCTTCGCCAGCGTCTTGAGCCCACGCGAAATCTCCGAGATCTCCTGGACTCGGTTGCCATCCTTGCTCTTGCCCGACCCCGACAGCAGCTGGAGATAGTCGACCACCACCAGCCCGATCTCGTTGTTATGGCGACGCTGCAACCGGCGGACGCGCGTGTGCAGCGCGCCGATCGAGAGACCGCCGGTATCGTCGATGAACAGCGGCAGATTCTCTAGCTCGGCAGCGGCAGCCGCGAGCTGAGCGAACTCGGTGCGGCTGATCTTGCCCATGCGAAGCGATTCGGACGAAATCTGCGACTGCTCGGCGAGAATACGCGTCGCCAGCTGATCCGCGGACATTTCCAGCGAGAAGAACGCGACCTTCGCCCCAACCGAATCCTTCGGCGCGATCCCGTCGGCCATGTCGCGCATCCAGCGCCGCGCCGCGTTGAACGCGATGTTGGTGGCGAGCGACGTCTTGCCCATGCCCGGACGCCCGGCGAGGATCATGAGATCGCTGTGATGCATGCCGCCGATCTTCGCGTTGATCGAATCGATACCCGTCGTGACGCCCGACAGGTTGCCGCCCGAGTTCAGCGCCCGCTCCGCCATCTTGACCGCCGCGGTCGTCGCCTGCGCGAACGACTTCACCGAATTTTCCGAGCCGCCATCGGCCGCGACCTTGAACAGCTCCTCCTCGGCCAGCTCGATCTGCGCACGCGGATTGACCTCTTCCGACGTGTCCATCGCGCGGTCGACGAGCGTCCGCCCGACCGAAACGAGCGCACGCAACATCGCGAGGTCATAGATCTGCTGTGCGAACTGGCGCGCACCGATCAGGCCTGCGCCGCTGCCCGTCAGCCCCGCCAGATACGCCGGCCCGCCAAGCTCGCGCATGCCCTCGTCCGCGTCGAACATCGGCCGCAGCGTCACCGGTGTCACCAGCATGTCGTTGCCGCGCAGCGTCTTGATCGCCGCGAAGATTCGCCCGTGGACGGGTTCGAAGAAATGCCCGGGCTCGAGCTTGTCGACCAGATCGTCGGCGAGCCGGTTGTCGATCATCATCGCGCCGAGCATCGCGGCCTCGGCTTCGACGTTGCGGGGAAGCTGCTGCGGTTCGGCCACAGCGGGAACGGGGAATGCGAGAGTTGCCATCCCCCGCACCTACGCCATGCGCGCGCGCGCGTCCAAGCTGCTCGCGCCGGAATGCTGGGGATAAGTGACAGGCCGAACGCGCCCCGCTATCGCACAATCATGGCCGACCCGCGGATCATCGATGTTGAGCTTGACGAGACCAGTCTCGGCTGGCGTTCGCCCGACGTCGAACAGGAACGCCGGATCGCGATCTTCGACCTGATCGAGGGCAATCACTTCGCGCCACAGCGCGCCTATCCCGATGGCTATGCCGGCCCCTTCAAGATCAAGCTCCAGTCGGAGGAAGGGCGCCTCGGCATCCATATCCACCGCGAGGACGATACGCATCTCGAGACTCTGGTGCTCGCGCTCGGGCGGTTCCGTCGGCCGATCCGCGATTATTTCGCGATCTGCGACAGCTATTACCAGGCGATCCGGCAATCGACCCCGGCGCAGATCGAGACGGTGGACATGGCGCGCCGCGGCATCCACAACGAAGCTGCAGAGCTGTTGAAGGAACGCCTCGATGGCAAGATCGAGGTCGATTTCGACACCGCGCGACGGCTGTTCACGCTGATCTGCGTCCTCCACATCCGCAATTAGAAGACCCATGGCTTACGGACTTTTGAAATTCGCGGCCGCGCTGGCCGCGACCGGCTTTGTCGGCATCTGCGGCTGGACCGCCGCCACCGGCTGGCACCCCGATGTGAAGCAGTATCCGTTGCAGGGCATCGACCTCGCCGAAAATCCCGGCCCGGTCGAATGGGGCACGGTGCGCGCACGCGGCGCCGACTTCGCCTATCTCGTCGCGACGTCGGGCACCGACCGGCGCGATCCGGGGTTCGAGGCGAACTGGGCGGCGCTGCCCGAGGCCGGTCTCAGGCGCGGTGCGGTGCATGTCTATTCGCTGTGCCAGCGTGCGGACGAACAAGCCAATGCGTTCAACACCTTCGTGCCGCGAACCGCGGATGCGTTGCCGACCGCCGTCGACATCGCCTTCCATGACGACTGCACCGCGCGCCCGAATCGCGCCACGCTGATCGCCGACGTCGCGCAGTTCGTGACGATGGTCGAGACGCACACCCGCCAGCCCGTGATGCTGCGGATCAGCAAGGCGGTCGACACGCAATACAGCCTGTCGGAGGCGGTGCCGCGGCCGCTATGGGCGGTGGAGAATGTACTCAAACCCGACTACACCGCGCGGCCGTGGCGGATGTGGCGCGCAAGCGATTTCCGCCGCATCGACGGGGTCGAGGGACCGGTAAATTGGGACGTAGTGGCATCATGACTGAACACGCAACACGGCTCGTCGCCGCAGCCCGAGACGCTTCACGCAATGCGCACGCGCCCTATTCGCGGTTCGCGGTCGGCGCAGCGGTGCTGCTCAACGACGGCACCGTGATAACCGGCGCCAATTTCGAGAACGCCAGCTACGGCCTGTCGCTGTGCGCCGAGACGGTTGCGATCGCCACCGCGAGCGCCGCGGGCCGTCTCCGCGATATCGTCGCGATCGGCGTGATCGGCGGCGCGATGGACGCCGACGGCCGCGCGACGGGCACCGCGCCCGTCAGCCCCTGCGGCCGCTGCCGCCAGGTCATCAACGAAGCTGCGCAGATGGGCGGCCGCGACTTGCCCGTGCATTGCGGCGCGGCAGAGGGTGACGCGATCCGCACCTACACCGTGTCGGAACTGCTCCCCGACGCGTTCGGCCCGGCCGACCTGGGAATCCGCTGAGCCGTCCCGCTCAGTAGTTCCATTGCAGCTGCGTGCGGATGAGGTTGCCGTCGGCCCGGCCCTCGCGCCGCTCGTCCGCCTCGCGGCGCTTCATCCGCGAATAGGCGATCGTCAGTTCGATCGGCGGCGTCGGCTGGAATTCGATTCCGAGCTCGAGCTCATCGGTCTCCAGCCGCGGCGCGTTGGGCAGCGCCTTCCACCCGCCGCGATAATATTGCCAGCGCGCATAGGGCATGAACGGCCCCAGCGGCGACGCCTTCACCCGGCCCATCGTCTGGACATAGCCCCCGTTCAGCGGCTTCGTCCGGATCGACTGCGACGCGCGATCATATTCGGGGCCCCGCCCCCAGTTCCACTCCACCTGGAAGCCGATCGGCTGCGGATAGAGGATCGCATGGATGCCCAACCGCTCGTCGGCGAACGCCGCGCTGCTCACACCGCCGCTGCGCTGCTCGACCTGCACGCGGTTGCGGATCGCCGCCCCGCCCGCCTCGAACACCTGCCCCGCGAATGCCCCGCCCAGGCCGTCCAGCGCGAACGGCCATGTCGCCATCGCCACGGTCGCCACTCCGTCGTTATTCTCGGTCCGGCTGATGCCCTGCCCGTTATAGACGCCGACCCCGAACGCGCCGTAATTGCCGAACAGCTTCTGCCCGTCCTCCTCGAGCCGATCCCAGACCCGCTGCACCTGTGGCGGCGTGTAGTAGGCGACGATGCCGAGGTCGCGCTCGCCCGGCACCGCGCTGTTGATCCCGTCGCTGCGGTCGAGCGTCAGACGGTTCGACGAGGACTGCATGTTCTCCCAGCCAAACGGCACCTTCGACTGGCCGAAGCGCAGCCGTAGCGAGCGATCCGCATCGAGGAACGTATCGACATAGGCGTCGCGGAGCTGCGCAAAGCCCTCGCGGCGTTCGCCGAACGACTGGTTGCTGACGTTCACCGCGAAATCGGGCTGCAGATAGAAGGACACGCGGTCGCTCAGATCGCCTTGCAGCACGACGCGGACGCGGCGGAGCGAGAAGTTGTTATTGTCGCCGATCGCCCCGTCATGCACCGACCGCAGCCGCGAGCGACCCTCGGGCGCGGTGCGATCGCCCGACAGGATCTCGTTGAAGCGCAACTGCGTATAGCCGCGCAGCGTGATGCGATCATACCAGGCCGGTTTGGACTTGGCCGGCGCCGAGGCCAGCAGCGGTGCCGGGGCGGGCTGAGCCGGTGGTGCGGTGGTCGATGGTTCCACGCGGCGAGCCATTTCAGTTGGTGGCGTGGTCGCCGGGACGGCCAGCGCGGCCTCGCGACTGGCACGCCCGGTTGGCCCCGCCTGCGCGGCCTTGAGCTCGGCGATCGTCGCCTTGAGTTCGTCGATCTGGCGTTGCAGGTCCTGTACCGTCTGCGCCGATGCGGGCGCGACGGGCAACGTCAGCGATCCCGCTATCGCGATCAGGCGGCGCGAACGCCGGCGGCGTGTCCGACTCGCGCCATCGCTTGTGACGCTCAGCGCAGCCTCCGGGATACGGGACCACGGAGCGAAAGGCGCTTCGACGTGCTGCGACGGGTTCATGACATCTCCATGAAGCCCCCATGACAATAGCGAACTTTTCCGGCAACGCCATTTTTGCGCGCGATGCACCGGGGGCCCTGGATCCCCTTGCCGCGGCGGATCATCCGCGCGAAAGCGCTCGCCGAAGAGGAGCTACCATGTCCGTCATGTCCGACCGCTGGATTCGCGAGCGCGCGCTCGGCGATGCGATGATCGAACCGTTCCACGAGGCGCAGCGCCGGGATGGCTGCATCTCGTACGGGCTGTCGTCCTATGGCTATGACGCGCGCGTGGCCGACGAGTTCAAGATCTTCACCAACGTTGACAGCGCGATCGTCGATCCGAAGGACTTTGCGGCGAACAGCTTCGTCGATCGCAAGACCGACGTGTGCATCATCCCGCCCAACAGCTTTGCGCTGGCGCGCACGGTCGAATATTTCCGCGTGCCGCGCGACGTGCTCGTGATCTGCCTCGGCAAGTCGACCTATGCGCGCTGCGGGATCATCGTCAACGTGACGCCGCTGGAGCCCGAATGGGAGGGGCATGTGACGCTGGAATTCTCCAACACCACGCCCTTGCCTGCGAAGATCTACGCGAATGAGGGCGCGTGCCAATTCCTGTTCCTCAAGGGGAACGAGCCGTGCGAGGTCAGCTATGCCGACCGCGCAGGCAAATATATGGGGCAGCGCGGGGTGACCTTGCCGCGGCTGTAAGGCCGCGACCAATATCGCGCCGGGCTGAGGAGCATCCCGGTTCGACCGACCATAGCGGGGACGGTGCGCGCATGGCCGTCACGGCTGTTCCGCCAAAAGCACGTCAGTCACGGCGCAGATCGGCTACGTCCGGATCAGGAAACTTCGCGAACTATCGCTAAGGGCGATCCATCGAGAACCGCCGCCGCGTCGCCATTGATCGCGGAGCATCCCTCGCCTCCGACCCCTTCGGCAGCACCTCCCGCTGCCGGGAGGGATACGGACGCACGATCCGCGCCGATACCGCGGCCAGATACCCCGCTAAACCCAGCTCCCCCTCTCGTCCTCCCCCGCCAGGGGAGGTGGCAGGCGAAGCCTGACGGAGGGGGCGGAGACACGGCGACCGCGATCGTTCGCCCCCCTCAAAGCGCCCCGCAAGGTCGGGCCTGCCGGTCGGCGATCGAGGACAGCCACGCCCGTGTCGCAGGCCGCTAGCTTCGAAATTGCTTTAAAGGCTCCGGATGCCCCGCTGCGCCCGCAGCACATCGAAAAGCATCACCACGAGACCATCGACGCAAAGCAGCCGCTCAGCGAGTCGCGATCTGCTGTGCCTGCCGACGCAGCGCAAGGTTCGCCAGGTCATGCGACGATGCGACCGCGCCCGATGGCAGGTCCAGCGCCACCGCCGGCCGCGCCAGAACGGCCGTGTACAGCGCCCGCGCCTCCGAGTCGCGCCCAGTACGCGCATAGACCGAAGCCAGGTTGAGCATCAGCTCGGGGCGCTGGGGGAAGATCCGCCGCTCGGCAACGATGCGCTGTTCCGCGGTCGCAAGGTCCCCCGCCGCGATCGCCCTGTAGCCGGTACGATCCACGGTCGCCGACGGTGCTGCCAGCGCAGGCGTTGCAGCGCCCAGGGTTGCGAGAACGAACAGGACGGTCTTGCGCATCTCTAATCTCCTCTGCCCTCCGATGATCCGAAGGTTTCATTTTTGTGACAACGGTGTGTCACTTCCATGACTGAGGCACAAGAACACTGATCAATTCCGATCGCGCAGACCCGATTTTAGTCAACGCGCGCGCCGCCCCCTCGAACGCCCTGACGATCCGCAGTCGAGTAGCGACCGCGCACAACGAAAAAGGGCGGCCCCGGAGGACCGCCCTTTGGACGTACGAAACTGTAGGCAGGCGACTTAGAAGTCGTTGCGATACTGCTCGTTGCCGATGAAGCCGAGCTTGGTGATCGCGGACCGCTTGATCACGGCCAGCGTGCGATCGACCACTTCGTACCGCGCCTGCGGATCAGGCTGGAAGTGGAGTTCAGGCTCGGGCGTCATGCCGGCAGACTGATCCAGATACTGGCGCAGCGTGACCTCGTCGACGGGCGAACCATTCCATGCCACGACACCCGCCGGATCGATCGAGATCTTGTTCTTCTCGGGATTGACCGGGTTCTGCGGCTGGTTCGGGCTGTTGACCGGAAGGTCGACCTTGACCGCATGAGTCTGGATCGGGATCGTGATGATGAACATGATGAGGAGAACGAGCAGGACGTCGATCAACGGCGTCATGTTCATTTCCATCATCGGCGCGCCATCTTCTTTGCCGCCGCTCATTGCCATTCTATGCTACTCCTAAATACGTCCGAGCGTCCATCAGTGTCCGGCATCAGCGTTCGGTGGTGCCGCCGGGGGGCGGCTCGGAGATGAAGCCGACGCGGGCGAAGCCGGCGCGCTGCATCGTATAGATCGTGCCGCCGATGCACTTGTACGGCGTGTTCACGTCGCCGCGAATATGCGCCTCGGGCAATTCCAGACCAGCGGCGCCAGGACCACCCTGACGATCGATCTCGGCCTTCAGCTTGACCACGGCGCGATCGAGCAGCTCGGTCGAGGTGACGGGCGACATGCCCCAATAGACGGCGCAGCTGCCGTCGGGCTTGGTCGTCACCGACAACGAGACGTTCTCGGGCTTCGTCATCGTCGGATCGAAGCGAACCTCCGGGAGCTTCAGCTGCACGGCCTGGACCGCGACGGTCGTGGTCACCAGAAAGATGATCAGGAGCACGAGCATGACGTCGACCAGCGGCGTCGTATTGATGTCCGATATCGAACTCTCGGTGGAATCGCCACCAACACTCATCGCCATGTGCGAACTATCCTATCCATATAATCGCCACCGGAACCGCCGGCGGCAATGAAGCGGGGCCGCTGCGAACAGCAGCCCCGCCTTTCGCGTCTTAGTTGGCGCGCGGCACGCCACCGGTCTGGCCGGCAGTCGTGGTCGTCGAGACAGGCTTGGCCGGAACCGGCTTGGCACCCGATGCGATCGACGGACGCACGGCGCCGTTCGAAGCGAGGAAGCCGAGCACGTCGTTCGAGAAGGCCGACAGGTCCTCTGCGATCGACTTGTTGCGGCGCTGCAGCCAGTTGTACGACAGAACGGCAGGAACCGCGACGACCAGACCGAGGGCGGTCATGATCAGGGCTTCACCGACCGGGCCTGCGACCTTGTCGATCGATGCCTGGCCCGATGCGCCGATCTTAACGAGCGCGCGGTAGATGCCGATAACCGTACCGAACAGACCGATGAACGGCGAAACCGAACCGACCGTCGCGAGGAAGGCGAGACCGCCACCCAGCTTCGAGTTGATCGCGGCTTCCGAACGCGCCAGCGAACCGTGCAGCCAGTCATGCGCCTCGACCGGGTCGGTCAGCTTCGAATGCTGCTCCTGAGCGGCCAGACCGTCGTCGACGATCTGCTTGTAGGCCGAGTTCTTCTCGAGCTTGGCCGAACCCTCGCGCAGGCTGTTCGACGACCAGAAGGCCTGACGAACGCGCTTGCCCTGGCCGATGATCTTCTGCTGCTCGAACAGCTTCGAGAACAGGATGTAGAACGACACGACCGACATCAGCACGAGGATGCCGAACACGGTCTGCGAGATCAGGCCGCCTTCGCGGAGTGCTGCCTGCAGGCCGTACGGGTTGGCGTCGGCAGCGGCGGTCCCTGCCGCTGCAAGGATGGTGGTGATCATGGTCGGTTTAGTCCTCTGACTGAATTTTATCTGGTGCGGTTAGGGTAGGTGGGATCAATCCTCTGGAAGGACCCACCGAACGTTCAACTGGTACGACGATGCGATCGGGTTGCCGCTTTCGTCCTTGGCCGGGGTGAAACGCACCTTGGCCTTGGAGATGCGGCACGTCGCGTCATCGAGCGTCGTGTTGCCGCTGCCCGTCGTCACCGTACAGCCGGTCACCCGACCATCCGTACCGATCGTCAGCTTCGCGGATACGCGACCCTGTGCACCCTCGCGCTGCGCCGACGGCGGATAGTTGTCCGCGCCGAAATACTGCCCTGGGTTGCCCTTCAGACCAGCAGCCTGCGACACCCTCGGCGCTGGCGCCGGTGCTGGCGGAGCCGGCGGCGCGGGAGGCGCTGGCGGAGCCGTCGGCTGGCTGAGCGGGATGATGTTCGACGTCTGCAAGGCAGGCGCCGGCTGAGGCGTGACAACCACCGGCGGCGGCGTGACGACCGTGGTCGGCGGCGGCGGCAGGTTTGGCTGGTCAGGTGGCGGCGGCGGGGGCTCGTCGGGCGGAGGCGGCGGCGGTGGCGGCTCCACGTCGAACGTCGTCATCTTTTCTTGGGCCTTTTTCACGTACTGAAACGCGAGGCCCGTGACGAAAGCGTAGCCCAAGGCCGCATGAATCAGCGCGACGATCACGATCGCGACGATTTTGCCTCCGGACATCTTCTGGTCAGTATAGGCCATTCAGAAACGACACTCCCTTAATCTGCCTGCTCCGTACGCATGGTTCGTACTCGGTACGCGACGCATGCGTCTGCCGTTGGCCGGAATAACCACGGGGCAGTCGCCGAGTCCTATCGCCACGTCATGCGACACGCAAACGCTTTGTCGGACGCAACAAACGTACAACCTCGGCATGACAGATTTATTTCTGTATCGTTCAGCTTGGGTCGCGTAGCGTGAAGCCATGAATTCATCGTTACACGTTACGGCTTCGGCCCTTTCGATCGCGCTGCTCGCGCTCCCCGCCTGCGCCGGCGAAATGCCCGTACGCCCCCAGAATTCCTACGCCAACGGCGCCGTTTCGGGTGCCGCCGTACAGCAGGACTCGCTCGCCGGCCCGGGCTATGCGGACATCGCGGATCTGGTTTTGTCGGCACCGGTGATCGCCGATGCGACGGTACGATCGACCGCAAAAATCAAACCGGCCGAAGCGCCGAATCTCGCACCCGGTCTTGTCCGACTATATGTCGAGGTCGATGTGACCGCATTGATCCGGGGCGCGGACGGGCTGCCGCCGCGAATCGGGTATCTGCTCGACGTCGCACCCGATTCGGCGGGTCGGGTGCCCAAATTCAAGAAAGCGCGCGTGCTGCTCTTCGCGCGGCCGGTGGCGGGCGCGGGTAACCAGGTCCAGCTCGTCGCGCCCGATGCGCAGATCGACTGGACGCCGTCGGCGGATGCGCGCGCGCGAAAAATCGCCAAGGATGCGCTGGCGAGCGATGCGCCGCCCGTCATCACCGGGATCGGCAACGCGTTCCATGTCGCGGGCGCGCTGCCAGGCGAAGGCGAGACGCAGATTTTCCTGACGACCGCCGACCAGCGCCCGGTGTCGCTGTCGGTGCTGCGCCGTCCCGGCGAGCAGCCCCGCTGGGCGGTCGCGCTGAGCGAGATCGTCGACGAGTCGGCCGCGCCCCCTGCCCCCGAAACGTTGCTCTGGTACCGGATGGCCTGCGCCTTGCCGCCGACGCTGCCCGAGCGGAGCACCGGCTCACTCGAGGCCGCCGACGCGGCGATCGCGCGCGAGGATTACGCCTTCGTGATCGCCGCGCTCGGCCCCTGCGGGCGCACGCGCAAGATCTAGCAACGCCCCGGCCAGGCCTGCGCCGGGGGAAAGTCGTTCAGCGTTGCCGCTGGTGGATCTCGATCACCTGCCCCGTCGTCGATCGCGCCTGTTCGAGGAACGCGACGGCCGCCTCCACGTCGGCGGCATGAGCGCCCTCCGCCGGAACCACCGCGTTGACGCGAGTCGCCGGCGCCGACTCGATCGCGAGCGGCCCGATCGCGGCCCTCGCCTGCGCCATCGCCAGCGCGTCCAGCGTCGCGGGAATCACCACGACCCGCGAGTCGCCGGTCGCTCCCCGCACCAGCGCGGCGACGTCGCCGCCCGGTTCGAGCGTCAGTCGCACCGAGTCAGCGGCGATGGCGGACGAGCGTCACGCCGATCGCCTCGTCCGCTTCGGCGATCGCCAGCTTCACGATCTTCACCTTCACGCGGAGCACGCGTGCGTCCTGCAGGAACAGCGTCTCGCAGATATGATCCGCGACGCCCTCGATCAGGGTGAAGTGCACGCCCTGCGGCAGCGATGTGGTCGCGGCGTTCTTCAGGTCGAGGTAATTCTTCGACGCCGACAACGGCGTGTCGGGGTCGAACCGCGTCGGACACACCATGTCCACCGTCAGCGAGATCCGCAGCGGCTGCGGCAGGTGAGTCTCCTCCGAATAGATGCCGGTCAGGACCTGCACTTCGAGATCGTGGACTTCGAGTTGAAGACTGTCTTCCATCGCCGCGCCTCTAGCAGACGCGCGGCCAGATGAAAGTCGGGTCTTCGCCGTTCGCACCCGTCCGGTTCTCCTTGCGTTCAGCCTCGCCACGGCTAAAGCGCGCTGCCCCAATATCCGCGCGGCGTCGCCCCGCGGCGCATCCGGGGCAGGAGATGCCGGTGATCACGCTCGTCCCCCTCGATACGATCAACCCGACCGCGGTCGAGATGCTGCTCGATGCCGCGTTCGGTCCGGATCGCTTCACCCGCACCGCGTACAGGATCCGCGGCACCGGCACGCCGCTCGCCGCACTCAGCTTCGCCGCGATCGAGGACGGCGCGCTGGTCGGCTCGATCCAGTGCTGGCCGATCGCGCTGATCGACGATGCGCGCGAGACCCCGCTGGTGATGGTCGGCCCGGTCGCCGTCGCCCCCACGCGCCAGGGCGACGGGATCGGCCGCAGCCTCGTCGAGCAGGCGCTCGACGCCGCGGCGACAAACGGTCTCGACGATGCGCTGATGCTGATCGGCGATCCCGATTATTATGGCCGCTTCTTCGGCTTCTCGGCCGCACGGACCGCGTCCTGGAATGCCCCCGGCCCGGTCGAGCGCCACCGCCTGCTCGCACGCGGTGATGCGGTGCCCGACACGGCCGGCATGCTCGGTCCGCGGATGGCGCAGACGATGCCGGTCACCGCATCCGTATAAGGCACCGCTTTACCTAAGCCCCCTGCCCGCCTAGTCCGCCGCGATGCCCATGGATCCCATCCCCGATATCGCTTCGTTGAGCCTCGCCGAAATCGCCCGCCTGGTCGAGGAGGCGAAACTGCCGCCCGTCGAAAAATGGAATCCGACGCATTGCGGCGACAGCGAGATGCGGATCGCGCGCGACGGCACCTGGTATCATCAGGGCTCGCCGATCGGGCGCCCGGCGATGGTCCGGCTGTTCTCGACGATCCTGCGCCGCGAACCCGATGGCAGCCACGTGCTCGTCACCCCGGTCGAAAAGCTCGACATCGCGGTCGAGGACGCCCCCTTCACCGCGGTCGAGATGAAGGCCGAGGGCAGCGGCCGCGACGCCAGGCTCGCCTTCCGCCTCAACACCGGCGATCTCGTCACCGCAGGCCCCGACCACGCGCTGCGGTTCGTCGAGGATGCCGATGGCCCGCGCCCCTATCTGGTCGTGCGCGGCGGCATGGAAGCGCTGGTCGTTCGCTCGGTCTATTACGAGCTCGCCGAGCGCGCGATCGCCGATGGTGCGACGCCGCCGGGGCTCTGGAGCGACGGCGCGTTCTTCGCGCTTGAGCCGGCCGCACCGGATCTCGCCGCATGATGCTTAAGGACCGGCTGGCGACGGCGCTGGCCAAGGGCGCCGGCGCGCACATGATCCTGCTGACGGGCGACCAGCATGACGGCGATCTCGCCGCGACCGACACGCTGCTTCCCGCGGCGGTGCTGATCGCGGTCACCGACCGTGCCGATCCGGGCGTCATCCTGACGCAGCGCACCGACACGATGAGCCGCCATCCCGGCCAGATCGCGTTTCCCGGCGGCCGGATCGATCCCGGCGAGGACATCGTCACCGCCGCGCTGCGCGAGGCCGAGGAGGAGATCGCGCTGCCGCGCAGCCACGTCACCGTGATCGGGGAGGCGGACAGCTATCGCACCGTCACCGGGTTCCAGGTGACGCCGGTGATCGGCATCATCCCCCCCGACCTGATTTTCACCCCCAGCGAAGCCGAGGTCGCCAGCGTCTTCGAGGTCCCGCTCGCCTTCCTGCTGGACGAGGCGAACCATGTCGAGGCGACGCTCGAATGGCAGGGCCATGACCGGCATTATTACGAGATCATGTGGAACGACCGCCGGATCTGGGGTGCGACCGCGGCGATGATCGTCAACCTCGCGCGCCGCCTGAGGTGGTCTTGATACTCCCGGTCGCGCCGTGGCGCCTGCGTGACGGTCTCGAACCCCTGGCCGAGGTACTGGGCGCGGCGGACGGCGACTCGCGCTTCGTCGGCGGCGCGGTGCGCGACACGCTGCTCGGGATCGACGTCGCCGATGTCGACATCGCCACCCGCCTGCCGCCGCAGGAGGTGATCGAACGCCTGCAGGATGCGCGGATCAAGGCGGTCCCGACCGGCCTCGCGCACGGCACCGTCACCGCGGTCACTCCGGGCGGCCATGTCGAGGTGACGACGCTGCGCCGCGACGTCTCGACCGACGGCCGCCATGCGATCATCGCCTATACCGACGACTGGCGCGAAGACGCCGCGCGCCGCGATTTCACGATGAACGCGCTCTACGCCGATCCGGCGACGGGCGAGATCTTCGATTATTTCGGCGGGCTCGACGATCTCGCGGCGCGGCGGGTGCGCTTCATCGGCGATCCGCTGCAACGGATCGCCGAGGATCACCTGCGCATCCTCCGCTTCTTCCGCTTCCATGCCCGCTTCGGGTCGACGATCGACGAGGCCGGGCTCGACGCCTGCACCGCGCGCGCGAACGACCTGATGGCCTTGTCGCGCGAACGCGTCGCGAGCGAAGTGCTGAAACTGCTCGTCGCGGCCAATGCGGTGCCCGTCGTCGCGCTGATGGTCGAGCGCGGGATCTTCCGCGCCGTGCTGCCCGAGATCGACGCCGCCGGCGCAGACCGTCTCGCACTGCTCGCCGACCGCGAGGCCGCGGCGGGCATCGCCGCGGATCCGATCCGCCGGCTTGCCATGACGATCGCCCCCGCCGCCGCCGAAGCCGTCGGCGCGCGGCTGAAGCTGTCCAACACCGACCGCAAACGCCTGATCGCCGCCACCGCCGGCCCCGGGACCGAAGGCGCCAAGGCGCTCGTCTATCGCGCCGGATCGACCGTCGCGATCGACCGACTGCTGATTGCCGGCGAAGACGTGTCCGCGGTCAGGGACTGGACGCCGCCGGCCTTCCCCTTCTCCGGGGGAGCGTTGGTCGAGCGCGGTCTTCGCAAGGGCCCCGACGTCGCCGCCATGCTGCGCCGGGTCGAAACGCAGTGGATCGTCGAAGGCTTTCCCGATGCCGCCCGCGTCGGCGCGATCGCGGACGAGATGGTGGCCGGCGCGGTGGGCTGATGCGGCGCCGGGTGATGCGCGGTTAAGCGCTCACCCCGGTCCCGATCATCGCGAACGCGGCATCCGCCTCGAGCGGCTTGGCGTAGAAATAGCCCTGCCCATAGGTGCAGCCGAGCGCGGCGAGAGTCTGCGCGAGCTCGTTCGTCTCGATCCCCTCGGCGGTGGTCTTCATGCCCAGCGCCTGCGCCAGGCTTAGGATCGCGCGGACGATCGACACCTTGTCGCGATCCGCGAGCATCCCCGTCACGAAGCTGCGATCGATCTTCAGTATGTCGATCGGCAGCTTCTGGAGATAGGCGAGGTTGGAATAGCCGGTGCCGAAATCGTCCATCGCCAGCGTCGTGCCCAGCGCCTTGAGCGCATGCATCGTCCCCGCGATCCGGTCCGGGTCGGACACGATCGCGCTTTCGGTCAGTTCGAGCGTGAACCGGTCGCCGGTCAGCCCGGTCGAATCGAGCGCGGCACCCAGCACCGGCGCGATCGCGTCGCGCTGCAACTGGATCGCCGACAAATTGACCGCCACCTTGACGCCGCACGGGCCGCCGTATCGCGAATCCCACAGCGCCAGAGTCTGCGCCGCCTCCTCGATCGCCCAGCGACCAAGCGGCACGATCAGCCCCGATTCTTCGGCCACGGGAATGAAATCGGTCGGACAATGGACATTGCCCTGCGGATCGGTCCAGCGTGCCAGCGCTTCGAACGACACGATCCGTCCGGTCGCGAGGTCGCAGATCGGCTGATACGCCAGCCGCAACTCGCGATTCTCGATCGCGCGGCGCAACGCGGTCTCCATGCTGAACTGCGCGCGCGCGATGGCCAGATCCTGCGGCAAATAGCTCTCGGCATGGCCGCTCGCCTTGGCGCGCTTCACCGCGAACTGCGCGTGACGGATCAGTTCGGCGACGTCGTCGGCCTCGTCGGCGCCATAGGCGATCCCGACCGAGCATTCGACGCTGATCTCATAATCGGTCAACCGGAACGGCGTCGTCAGCGTCCGGTGGATCCGCTTGGCCAGCGCATGCGCCTCGTCGCGATCGCCGTCGATCGTCATCAGGATACCGAACTGGTCGCCGCCGAGCCGCGCCAGCGTATCGCGCGTCCGCAGCGCACCCTTGATCCGCCGCGCCACGGTGATCAGCAGCTCATCGCCCGCCAGCGAGCCGAGGCACGAATTCAACCGGCCGAACCGGTCGATATCGATCGCGAGCACGGCCGTCTTGCTGCGGTCCTTGCCCTGCTCGATCAGGTCCTCGAACCCTTCGCGGTTGGGCAGACCGGTCAGGCTGTCGGTGGTCATCTCGCGGCGCAGGCTGCGCTCGGTCTGGATCTGCGACGTCTGGTCGACGAAGCTGATCGTGCAGCGATCATGGAAGGTGGCGAACGCGCGCGCGATCGTGACCCGGTAATAGCGACAGTCGATCGTCTGACCGAACACCCATTCGAAATCGGACCGGATCAGCTGCGATTCGAGGAACGCGATGATCCGCGGGCCGAGATCGGCGATCATCGCCGAGCGCTCCGCGACGACACCGAACCCCGCCAGCCGATAGGCGCGGTTCATCGCGAACAATTCGAACTGCCCGCCGGTCAGCACCAGATGCGCCGCGGGAATGGGGATGAGCTCGAGCGCACGTGCGGCCAGATCGGTCGCAACTAGGGTTTGCTCTATAGCGTCCGGGGCCATCACTGCCATGACCCCGTGCCTAGTTCGTCTTAGTTAAGACGGCCTGAAGGAACCAAAAAGGACGGTAAACTGTCACTTTTTGCCAATTCCCCGGTTTTACAGCGTGCTAAGCGATTTTGTTAGCCGAAACGATTGTCGCGGGGAAAACCGGTCGGCGGCATTCTTCCTGCCGCACCGCGTGCCGCACGCCATGGCCCCAGGTCCGGTTCGGTCCTTGTACGCCCTGTCCCGCCGCCCATCGCCCAGCTCAGCCCGTCGGCAAAGACGAACGTAATCGCATCCGCCAACCCGCCATCGCGGTAGCGCTGCAACTGCAGCCCCTGCCCGCGCGTCATCTCGACCAGCTCGGCAAGCGGGAAGACGAGCATCTTCCGATTGTCGCCGATCGCCGCGACATAGTCGTCGTTCGGCCCGATCGGACGCACGATCTTCAGCTGCGCGCCGGGCCGCGGTGTCATCACCGTCTTGCCCTTGCGCGTCTCGGCGATCACCTCTGCGCTGCTCACCGAGAAGCCACGCCCGTCGGTCGCCACCACCAGCAATTTGGGATGCCGGCTCGCGGGCAGCAGCGCGACGATGCCGATGCTTCCGTCGAGGTCGATCATCGCGCGCACCGGCTCGCCAAAGCCGCGCCCGCCCGGCAGCTTGTCCGCCGCGAGCGTGTAGAACCGCCCGCTTTCCGCGGCAAGCAGCAGCTTGTCGGTCGTCTGCGCATGGAACGCGAACGCAGGGCCATCACCCTCCTTGAACTTCAACGCCTCCGGGCTGGCGAGATCATTGTGCCCCTTCATCGCCCGGATCCAGCCGCGCTGCGACAGGATGACGGTGATCGGTTCGCGCTCGATCATCGCCTCGAGCGGGATGTCGCGCGTCGGCGCGGCCTCCTCGATCGTGGTGCGGCGCTTGCCGAGCACCGTCTCCAGCCCATAGCGATCGCGGATCTTGGCCATGTCGCGCTTCATCCGCGCGCGCTGCTTCTTCGGGTCGGCCAGCAGCGCGGCGAGCGTCGCCTGCTCCTTGTCGAGCTTGTCGCGCTCGGTCTTGATCTCGAACTCTTCGAGCCGCCGCAAGCTGCGCAGCCGCATGTTCAGGATCGCCTCGGCCTGGCGATCGGTCAACGCGAACTCCGCGATCATCACCTTCTTGGGCTCATCCTCGGTACGGATGATCTCGATCACGCGGTCGAGATTCAGATACGCGATCAGATAGCCGTCGAGCAGTTCGACGCGGTCGGCGATCTTCGCCAGCCGATGCTCGGTCCGCCGGCGCAACACGACGAACTGGTGATCGACCCACGCCGCCAGCGCCTCGCGCAAGCTCATCACGCGCGGCGTGCGATCCTTGTCGAGCACGTTGAGGTTGAGGCTCACGCGTGTTTCGAGATCGGTCAGCCGGAACAGCCCGTCCATCAGGATCTGCGGATCGACCGTGCGGCTGCGCGGCTCGAGCACGATGCGGATCTCGGTATCCGATTCGTCACGTACGTCGGCGAGGATCGGCAGCCGCTTGGCGTTGATCAGCTCGGCGATCTGCTCGATCAGCTTGCCTTTCTGCACGCCGTACGGGATCTCGGTAACGATCAGCTGCCAGCCGCCGCCCTTCTCTCGCTCGGTCTCCCAGCGCGCGCGGACGCGGAAACCGCCGCGCCCGGTCGCATAGGATTCGCGGATCACCGCGGGCGGATCGACGACCAGCCCACCGGTCGGGAAGTCCGGCCCCTTCACATGCTCGAGGATCGCGGCATCGTCGGCGTCGGGCGTGTCGATCAGCACGATCGCCGCCTCGAGCAGCTCGGCGGCGTTGTGCGGCGGGATGCTCGTCGCCATCCCGACCGCGATCCCGCTCGCGCCGTTCGCGAGCAGGTTGGGGAACAGCCCCGGGAACAGCTCGGGCTCGTGATCCTCGCCATTATAGGTCGGGCGATACGCGACCGCGTCTTCGTCGAGCCCGTCCATCAGGTCGATCGCGACCTGGGTCAGCCGTGCCTCGGTATAGCGATAGGCGGCCGCGTTATCGCCGTCGATATTGCCGAAATTGCCCTGCCCGTCGACCAGCGGGTATCGCATCGCGAACGACTGCGCCAAGCGCACCATCGCGTCGTAGACCGACTGGTCGCCATGCGGATGATATTTGCCGATCACGTCGCCGACGACGCGCGCGCACTTCTTGTACCCCTGCGCGGGATCGAGTTTCAGCAGCCGCATCGCCCACAACAGGCGGCGATGCACGGGCTTCATCCCGTCGCGTACGTCGGGCAAGGATCGCGCGGTGATCGTCGACAACGCGTAGACCAGATACCGCTCGGAGAGCGCGCTATCGAAGGGGGCGTCGACGATGCTGTCGAAGGGATCTTTGAAGTCGCTGGTTGCCATTGGGAGCAGCAATAGCAGCCGCGCGCGTAACGATCAAAGCATCCCGCGCGCTTTCGTCACCTTTTGTTCTCGTGCCCCCTTCGCGACATGCCCGGCGACCGCCGCCGCAAGCAGCGCCCGGTGCTGCCGCCCGGTCTCGCGCCAGTCGTAGCGCTCGCCATAGGTACGCGTCACGGCGCGATCGGGCAGGTTGGACAGCAGCCGCGCGATCCCGTCGGCGATCGCCGCATCGGAGCGATCCACGGTCAGCACGCCCGCCTCGGGCACGCGGACCACCTCGGGCGATCCCCATACCGGCGTCGCCACCAGCGGCGTTCCGCAGGCGAGCGATTCGAGCAGGACGTTGGCGATCCCCTCGCGGTCCGAACAGCTCGCCGTCGCGTCGGCCGCGGCATATAGATCGGGCAGGCGATGCTGGTCGACATGGCCGAGGAAATCGACGCGTCCGGATACCCCCAGCGTCGCGGCGAGCGCGCGCAACGCCGGCTCGCGCGGGCCATCGCCCGCGATCATCAGCCGCACGTCCGGCAAGGTCGCGATCGCCCGGATCGCGAAGTCGTGGCCCTTCCGGTCGATCAGATGGCCCACGGACAGGATCGTCGGCGCGGCGATCCCCATTCGCGCACGCAGCGCCGCGCGGTCCTGCGGCGGCGAGAACAGGGTCAGGTCGACACCATGCTCGACCACGCACGTCCGGTCCGCGGGCGCCCCCAGCCCGACCAGCGCGTCGCGCAACGCCGCCGCCACCGCGGTCGTCGCGCTGGCCCGCTCGATCGCCGACAGGATCATCCCCCGTTCGAGCCGGTGCTGCGCGATCTGGCTGACGTCGGACCCGAGCGCGCTCATCACGAACGGCCGGTCGAACCACCGCGCGAGCAACCCCGCCGCGACACCGTCGGGATAGAGATAATAAGAATCGATCACGTCGAAATCGAACGTGCGCCGAAGCCGCGCGATCCGGGGGTACAAAGCCGCCGCCATCAGCCACGGCGCCGACGCCATGCCGATCTTCGGGATGACGGGATAGCGCGGATGCGTGATCGGCACCCCGCGCCGGACCGCCATCTTCGGCGCGCTGGCAAAGTCGGCATAGCGCCCGAACCGCGGATGACGGCTCGGAAACCACGGTATCGGCGCCACCACGCGCACCTCGTCGCCGGGCCCGGCGACA
The DNA here is from genome assembly GCF_004216825.1 of Sphingomonas sp. BK036. Classification (NCBI taxonomy): domain Bacteria; kingdom Pseudomonadati; phylum Pseudomonadota; class Alphaproteobacteria; order Sphingomonadales; family Sphingomonadaceae; genus Sphingomonas; species Sphingomonas sp. BK036. Next base: position 548,216 of record NZ_SGXR01000003.1, read on the forward strand.
TGCCCGACACGGTGTTCGATAAATATCCCGTGACGCCGCTGGACAGCATTCGGGTACAGGCTCGACACCACCAATATCTTCATCACGCACCCCCCGTGCCCGCGCTGCGCGCGCAGCTTTTCCCCACGGCCCCCTGGACCGCGGGTTGCACCCTGCGCGTCTTTTACGTCCGTTCTCCCGTCATTTGCGGCAAAATTTGCGGCGCGGCGTCTCCGGACGGGACAGGTCGGCGGCGGTCGGCTAGCGTCTGCGCATGCGCCTATTCCTCGCCGCCGCCCTGCTGCTACCGTTGGCCGTGATGCCGACCCCCGCCGCCGCCGACCTGCTCACCTGGTCCGTGCTCACCGCGCGCGCCAAGCCCGTCGCCGACGCGACGATCGCCTATGGCCCAGACCAGATGCAGAAGGTCGACGTCTGGCTGCCCAAGGGCAAGGGTCCGTTCCCGGTGGTCGTCATGGTGCATGGCGGCTGCTGGACCACCAGCATCGCCGACCGCAGCCTGATGAACTGGGTCGCGGACGATCTGCGCCAGAGCGGAGTCGCGGTCTGGAACATCGACTATCGCGGCGTCGATCGCACCGGCGGCGGCTATCCCGGCACGTTCGCGGATGCGGCACAGGCGACCGACGCGCTCGCGAAGCAGGCACGCAGGTTCAAGCTCGATACGACGCGGGTCACCGCGATCGGCCATTCGGCGGGCGGCCACCTCGCGCTCTGGCTCGCCGCCCGCCCGAAGCTGCCCGCGACCAGCCCAATTTATTCTGCGCATCCGCTCCGTATCGATCATGTCATCAGCCTGGGCGGTCTGCCCGATCTGGAAGCGACCGCGGCCAGCCCCGAAAATGGCTGCGGGGTCGAGGTGGTCACCAAGCTGGTCGGCACGCCCGGCCCACGGCATCCCGACGTCTATGCCGACACGTCCGTCCCCCGCCTCCTCCCGCTTGGCGTGCGCCAGGACCTGATCAACGGCCGCGAAGACCGGATCATCCCCTTCGCCATGGCCACCGACTATGTCGCCAAGGCGGTCGCAGCGGGCGACACCGCCACGCTCCACGTCATCCCCGCCACCGGCCATGTCGAGCTGATCGCCCCCGAGACCGCCGCCTGGGCCGCCGCAAAACGCCTGATCCTCGCAGACCTCGGGAAGACCCAATGACTCTGGAAGACGCCCGCGCGCTCGACGCGACCGACCCGCTCGCCGCCCGCCGCGGTGATTTCGCACTCCCCGAGGGCGTGATCTATCTCGACGGCAACTCGCTCGGCGCGCTGCCCAAGGCGACGCCCGCCGCGCTCGCCGACGTCGCGACGCGCCAATGGGGCGACCGTCTCATCCGCAGCTGGAACGAGGGGTGGATCGACGCCCCCCAGCGGATCGGTGCCAAGATCGCGCCGCTGATCGGCGCCGCCGCCGACTCGGTCATCATCGGCGACACGACCTCGACGCATCTCTTCAAGGCGCTGGTCGCCGCGCTGCGCAGCAACCCGACGCGGCACACGGTCCTCAGCGAAGCCGGCAATTTCCCGACCGACCTCCACATCGCCGAAGGCGCGGTCGGCTGCGTTCCCGGTGCGCGGCTGAAGGTGGTCGCGCGCGAAGACCTGGCCGCCGCGCTCGACGACGACACCGCGGTCCTCCTGCTGACGCACGTCCATTACAAGACGAGCGACCGCTTCGACATGGCCGCATGGACTGCGCGCGCGCACGCCGCCGGCGCGCTCATGCTCTGGGATCTCAGCCACAGCGTCGGCGCGGTGCCGATCGACCTGACCGCCGCCAACGCCGACCTGGCGGTTGGCTGCACCTACAAATACCTCAACGGCGGGCCCGGCGCGCCGGCGTTCCTCTACGTCGCGAAACGCTGGCAGGACTCGCTCGCCAGCCCGCTGTCCGGCTGGATGGGCCACGCCGCGCCGTTCGCGTTCGAGGATGCCTATCGCCCCGCCCCCGGCATGAAGCGCTGGCTTGCCGGCACCCCGGCAATGCTCTCGACCGCCGTGCTCGAAACCGCGCTCGATCTCTGGGCCGATATCGACCAGCACGCGGTCGCCACCAAGAGCGCGCGCCTCTTCGACATCCTCGCCGCCGCCGGCGATGCGCTGGGCCTCGACTGCGTCAGCCCCCGCGACCCCGCCAGGCGCGGCAGCCATATTAGCTTCCGCCATCCACAGGCCTATGCGCTGACCCAGGCGCTGATCGCCCGCGGGGTGATCGGCGACTTCCGCGATCCCGACATCCTCCGCCTCGGCCTCACGCCGCTCTATCTCAGCCATGAGGACGTCTGGCGCGCGGGCGACATCCTGCGCGAGACGATGGAGAGCGAGGCATGGCGCGATCCCGCCTTCGCCGAACGCCTCGCGGTGACGTGAGCGGCGACGGGGTCGTCATCGCAAGTCGGTAGCGCGCCTGCCCAAGCGCTTGTATCGGTGCGCGATGACGCATCCATTCTACGCGATCCATAGTCATGGGCTGATCCGGGTCGCCGCCGCCACGCCGCGCGCCTCGGTCGGGGATACCCGCGCCAATGCCGACGCGACGATCGCGCTGGCCCGCGAGGCGGATGCGCGCGGCGTCGACCTGGTCGTGTTCCCCGAACTGAACCTGACCTCCTACGCGATCGACGACCTGCATCTGCAGACCGCGCAGCAGCGCGCGACGCTGGCCGCGATCGCGACGGTCGTCGCGGCGAGCGCGACACTACGGTCGGTGCTGCTCGTGGGCGCGGCGCTGGTGCGCAACGGACGGTTGTACAATTGCGCGCTGGCGATCGCGCGGGGCACCATCCTCGGCGTGGTGCCCAAGACGTTCCTCCCCAACTACCGCGAATTCTACGAAAAGCGCTGGTTCGCGAGCGGCGCGGGGCTGACCGGGCTGACGATCGCGTTTGGCGGCAAGGACGTGCCCTTCGGTACCGACCTGATCTTCGCCGCGCGCGACCTGCCCGGCTTCGTGTTCCATGCGGAGATCTGCGAGGATTACTGGGCCCCCACCCCGCCCTCGACCGCGGGTGCGCTCGCGGGGGCGCTGATCTGCTGCAACCTGTCCGCCTCCAACATCGTCATCGGCAAGGCGCGCGAGCGGGCGATGCTCGCGGCGGCGCAGTCGGCGCGCGCGGTGTGCGCCTATGTCTATTCGGCCGCGGGGCCGGGCGAGAGCACGACCGAAGTCGCGTGGGACGGTCAGGGCCTGATCCACGAACTCGGCGAACAGATCGCGGAATCGAAGCGGTTCGCGACCGAACCCGAACTCGTCGTCGCCGATGTCGATTGCGAACGGATCACGCAGGAGCGCCTGCGGTTCGGCACGTTCAACGATGCCGCCACGTTCGCCGGCACGCCGGAGACCCGCTTCCGACGGATCGCGTTCGATCACACGCCGGTGCTGGCGGACGGCGGCCTGGAGCGCGCCATCCGCCGCTTCCCGTTCGTCCCCAACGATCCGGCACGCCGCGACGACGATTGCTACGAAGCGTTCAACATCCAGGTAGAGGCGCTGTCGAAGCGACTGGTCGCCGCGCATGCCGAGACGATCGTGATCGGCGTCTCCGGCGGCCTCGACTCGACGCATGCGCTGATCGTCGCGGCCAAGGCGATGGACCGGCTCGGGCGCCCGCGCAGCGCGATCCTCGGCTTCACCATGCCCGGCTTCGCGACGGGCGAAGGGACCAAGGCGAACGCCTGGGCGCTGATGCGCGCGCTCGGCATCAGCGCGGAGGAGATCGACATCCGCCCCGCCGCGCGGCGGATGCTGGAGGATATCGGCCACCCGTTCAGCGACGGCGACCCCGTCTATGACATCACGTTCGAAAATGTGCAGGCGGGTCTGCGCACCGACTATCTCTTCCGCCTCGCCAACCAGCGGCGCGGGATCGTGCTCGGCACGGGCGACCTCAGCGAGATGGCGCTGGGCTGGTGCACCTACGGCGTCGGCGACCAGATGAGCCATTACGCGGTCAACAGCGGCGTGCCCAAGACGCTGATCCAGTTCCTTATCCGCTGGTGCATCCGCACCGACCAGTATGACGCGGCGACCGACGCGATCCTGGCGACGATCCTGGCGCAGGAAATCTCGCCCGAGCTCGTGCCTGCGGGCGCCGATGGCGCGCTGCAGAGCACCGAGTCGATGATCGGCCCCTATGCGCTGAACGATTTCTTCGCGCATTACGTGATCCGCCACGGACTCGCCCCGTCGAAGATCGCGTTCCTCGCCTGGCATGCGTGGCGCGACGCCGACATCGGCGCGTGGCCGCAGGACCTGCCCGCCGATGCGCGCATCGCCTATGACCTGCCGACGATCCGCCACTGGCTGGAGAAGTTCCTCGTCCGCTTCTTTGCGACCAGCCAGTTCAAGCGCTCTGCGATGCCCAACGGACCGAAGGTTTCCGCGGGGGGCGCGCTGTCGCCACGTGGCGACTGGCGGGCACCGTCGGATGGTATCGCAACCGCCTGGATCGAAGAATTGCGGTCAAGCGTTCCCTAGGGTTCGTCGCGCGACCTTGCATAAACTGCGGGCGCGGCGCATTGTGAACATCCTATGACAGTGGCTCCACCGGATGGATCGCGCGATCGCCGGATCGAGATCCCATCTAACCTTTGGCTGATTCACCCGGCAGGCCGTGCGCTTTTGCCGCTGGCTTTGGCGCGTGGAATTTCGGCCAACGCGGTTTCGGTCGCGGGTCTGTGCCTCGGTGGCCTCGCCGCTCTTGCCTATGCGCAGTGGGATAGCTGGGCGCTCGCGCTGGTGGGTCTCGTCCTGTCGGTGGGCTGGCTGATTGCCGACGGACTCGACGGCATGGTCGCACGCGCGACCAAGACCGCGAGCCCGCTGGGGCGGATGCTCGACGGGCTGTGCGATCACGGCGTATTCGCGCTGATCTATATTTCGCTCGCGATCACGATCGACACGCCAGAGGCATGGATCCTTGCGATCGCTGCCGGTTGTGCGCACGCAGTGCAGTCGAACATGTATGAAGGCGAGCGATCGCGCTTCCATCGCCGGCTCAAGGGCATTGCGCTCGATGCGCCCCCGGTGCCGACCGGCAACGCGCTCGTCCGCTTCTATGACGGCGTCGCCGGCAGCATCGACCGCATCGCCATGCCGTTCGAGCGCGCGCTCGGCCAGGCGCTCGATCCGGTCGCGCTGGGTGCCACTTACGGCGCACGTGCCGTCGCGCCGTTGCGCTTCATGGCCTTGCTTACCGCGAATGTCCGGGTATGGGCGATCTTCGTCGCCTGCTTCGCGGGCAACCCACGCATCTTCTGGTGGTTCGAGATCGTCCCTCTGACGCTCGTGGCCATCGTCGGGCTCGTCTGGCACCGTCGTGTCGAGCGGGCCTTCGTTCGTACTACTACGCCGCCGCGACCAAAGACCGCGTCGCGCATGCATCTTTCGTAAGGAACAGGGTCAGTAATGAATAGCATTCGGATTGCCGTGGTCGGCATCGGCAACTGCGCCAGCTCGCTCGTGCAGGGTCTCGAGCATTATCGCGAGGGGGCTAACGACCAGGTCGGCCTGATGCATTTCGACATGGGCGGCTACAAGCCGAGCGACATCAAGGTCGTCGCGGCCTGGGACGTCGATCGTCGCAAGGTCGGCAAGGACGTGTCGGAGGCGATCTTCGCCAAGCCGAACTGCACCGCGGTGTTCGCACCGAACGTCGGCCCGACCGGCACGATCGTGAAGATGGGCAAGAAGCTGGACGGCGTCGCCGACCACATGGCCGACTTCAAGGACGACCGCACGTTCCTGGTCGCCGACGCCGCCGAGCCGAGCCGTGAAGACGTCATCGCCGAGCTGAAGGCATCGGGCGCCGACGTGCTCATGAACTACCTGCCGGTCGGTAGCCAGGAAGCGACCGAATTCTACGCCGACTGCGCGATCGAGGCGGGCGTTGCGTTCGTCAACAACATCCCCGTCTTCATCGCCTCGAACCCGGTCTGGGCGAAGAAGTTCGAAGACGCCGGCGTCGCGATCATCGGCGACGACATCAAGGCGCAGCTCGGCGCGACGATCGTCCACCGCGTGCTGACCGACCTGTTCGCCAAGCGCGGCGTGAAGCTGGATCGCACCTACCAGCTCAACACCGGCGGCAACACCGACTTCCTCAACATGTCGAACCATCGCCGTCTCGAATCGAAGAAGATCTCGAAGACCGAAGCCGTCCAGTCGGTCGCGGCCGAGCGGATGGACGACGACAACGTCCATATCGGCCCGTCGGACTATGTGCCCTGGCAGAACGACAACAAGGTCTGCTTCCTGCGCATGGAAGGCCAGCTGTTCGGCGGCGTGCCGATGAACATCGAGCTGCGTCTCTCGGTCGAGGACAGCCCCAACTCGGCGGGTGTCGCGATCGACATGATCCGCTGCGCCAAGATCGCCAAGGACCGCGGCATCGCCGGCGTCATCGATCCCGCCTCGGCCTATTTCTGCAAGCACCCGCGCACGCAGATGACCGACGATCTCGCGCAGATCGAAGTCGAGCGGTTCATCAAGGCTGCCTGACATGATCGATACGGCTGTTCTCCTCGCCGCCGGGGAAGGCAGCCGCCTTCGCACCTCCGCCCCGTACAAGCCGCTCTGCGCGGTCGCGGGGCGGCCGCTGATCGCGCACGCGCTCGAGGGGCTGGCCGAGGCCGGTTTCGCGCGCGCGATCGTGACGGTCAGCTATGGCCGCGCGGCGATCGAAGCCTATCTCGCCAGCCGGCGCTGGCCGCTCGCGGTCGAGACGGTCCTCGCCGACCACCGCGAACCCAATGGCGTGTCCGTCCTGGCCGCGCGCGAGGCGCTGGCCGGCAGCGAGGCGGTGCTGGCCATGTGCGACCATCTCGTCAGCCCCGCGCTCTATGCCCGCATGGCGGCCGCTGGAGCCGGTGGTGGCCTGCGGCTCGGCATCGACCGGCGGCTCGGGCATGACTGGGTCGATCCCGAGGACGTCACCTGCGTCGCGACCGACGGCGACCGCATCGTCGCGATCGGCAAGGGCCTGGAGCCGCACGACTGCTACGACACCGGCGTCTTCGCGATCGGCCCTGCGCTCTCCGACGCGCTGGCCACGCTCGCCAGCCCCTCACTGACCGAAGGCGTCCGCCTGCTCGCGGCGCAGGGCCTCGCGCGGATCGTGGAGTGCAGCGATATCGACTGGATCGACGTCGACGACGCCCCCGCGCTGGCGAAAGCCGAAGCGTGGATGGCAACCAGGGCCGACGCCGTCGCCGCCTGATCCCGGGCGTTAGAGTTTCCCGCGCCAGCCGATCACCGTTCCAATTTCCGACACCACCCCGGCGAAGGCCGGGGCCCAGTTGGGAGACGGCGGTAACGAAGCGCAGTCCGCCGTTACTGCAACCTCTGCAACTGGGCCCCGGCCTCCGCCGGGGTGGACAGAAAGTTACATTGCGCGCCGCACCGTGAGGATCTTCACCGGCGCAGCGATCATCTGCCCCTTCATCACCCCCACGCCCGCCGTCGCCGACGTCGGCGCACCGAGGATGCGTTTCACCACGTCCATCCCCGCGACGACATGCCCGAACGCCGCATACCCCGCCGTGTCGCCGCTCCCCGCAGGCGCCGCGTCGAGCGACAGCACCGGGCCGATGGTGATGAAGAAGTCCGCCGTCGCCGTCCCCGGCGCCAGCCGCGCGAGCGAGATCGTCCCGTCGACATGCGACAGCCCCGTCTTGCTGGTCGGCTCGTGCGCCACCGGCTTCAGGATGCGCTTCGGATCGTTCTGCGGCCCGCCCTGGATCAGCCCGGTCCCCTGCCCCAGGTTCATCGCCCGGTAGAAGGTCACGCCATCGAGCCGCTTCTGATCGACGTAACGCAGGAAATTCGCGGTCGTCAGCGGCGCGCGCGTCTTCTCCAGCGCCAGCGTGATCGGCCCCTCGCTCGTCGTCATCACGATCGAGACGGTCTCCGCCGGCACCGCATCGGCAGCGGGCGAGATGCTCGGTACTACAGGAGCGGAAGTTTGCGCGGAGGCGGAAACGGCGAAGAGAAGCGCGAACGACGCGCCGATCAGTGTGGAGGTCATTCCCAAGGCTACCGCGCCGCGCCCGCGCTGTCAGCCCAGAACGGCAGCCCAGAACGGCAGCCCAGAACCGCAACCGGGGACGACGCGAAATTGCGCACCCCAAACTATTGCTTGGGTTTGCACACCCGCGCGCAATGCGTATCCGTCGGACGATGACCGATCTCGCCATTCTCTACGAGCACCCGCTCTGGTTCGAACCGCTGTTCGCCGCGCTCGATCGCCGCGGCGTCGACTTTTCGCGCGCCACGCCCGACGGCTTCTGGAACCCAGCAGACCAGACCGCCCCAGGCCGCGTCGTGTTCAACCGGATCGCGATGTCGAGCTTCCTGCGCAACGACGAGCACCCGATCTTCGATACGATGGCGATGCTCGATCACTGGCGCCGCACCGGTGCGGACGTGATTAACGGCGCGGACGTGCTCGCGATCGACGCCTCCAAGGCGCGGCAATTGTCGCTGATCGCGTCGCTCGGCCTCGCGATCCCCGAGACGCGCGTCGTCCACCGCGCCGCCGACGTCGTCGCCGCCGCGCAGACGCTCCGCTTCCCGCTGGTCGTGAAGGCCAATATCGGCGGATCGGGCGCGGGCATCATCCGCTTCGACAGTCTCGAAGACCTGCGCACCGCGGTCGCCGATAGCGGCCTGCCAAGCAGCGTCGACGGCGTGTTGCTGGTGCAGGAATATGTCCCCGTCCGGGGTGGCGCGATCACCCGGATCGAGACGCTCGACCGCAAGTTCCTCTATGCGATCGAGGTCGCCGGCGGCGGCGCGTTCGATCTCTGCCCGGCGGATGCGTGCGTTATCCCCGGCTCGGGGATCAAAATGGCCGCGGTCGAGCCGTCGCAGACGTTGAAGGATGCCGCCGAGGCGATCGCCCGCGCGGTCGATCTCGATGTCGGCGGGGTCGAGGTCATGATCGACGACCGCGATGGCGTCGCGCGCTTCTACGACATCAACGCGCTGTCGAACTTCGTCGCCAAGCCGTTGGAAACGCTCGGCTGGGATCCGCACGACCGGCTCGTCGATTACCTGATCGAACAGATTGGGAAGGCTCGCTGATGCGTTATGGATATTGGACTCCGGTGTTTGGCGGCTGGCTTCGCAACGTCCCCGACGAGGGGATGGAGGCGAGCTGGGCCTATACCAAGGCGCTGACGCAGAATGCGGAGCGCTGGGGCTATGACCTGACGCTGATCGCCGAGCTGAACCTGAACGACATCAAGGGCGTCGACCAACCCGCACTCGATGCATGGTCGACCGCGGCGGCGCTGGCGGCGGTGACCGACAGCATCGAGCTGATGGTCGCGGTTCGCCCGAACTTCCACCACCCCGCGCTGTTCGCCAAGGCGGCGGCCAATATCGACCGGATCTCGGGCGGACGGCTCGCGCTCAACGTCGTGTCGTCCTGGTGGGCGGACGAGGCCAAGCAATATGGCCTCCAGTTCGACCAGCATGACGATCGCTACGCGCGCACCGCCGAATGGCTCACCGTCGTCGACGGACTGTGGACGCAGGAGCGGTTCGACTTCGCCGGACAGTTCTACACCACCGAGCAGGCGATCTGTTCGCCCAAGCCCGTCAAGCGCCCCACCGTCTATGCCGGCGGCGAGAGCGAGAAGGCCAAGGCGATGATCGCCGCGCAGTGCGACGCCTATGTCATGCATGGCGACCCGGCCGACGCGATCGCGCCGAAGATCGCCGACATGGCGGCGCGGCGTGCGGCCGCCAATGAAAAGAGGGGGGGCGGCGCGCCGATGCAATACGGCATGGCCGCCTATGCGATCGTCCGCGACAGCGAGGCGGAGGCGAAGCGCGAGCTCGAGCGTATCACCAGCGTCACCGAACTGCCCGCAGGCTATGCCAATTTCGACCAGTGGCTGTCGGGCACGCAGCTCGAACGTGAACTGAAGATCCAGGAATATTCCGTCTCCAACCGCGGGCTGCGCCCCAATCTGGTCGGCACGCCCGAACAGCTGAAGGAGCGTATCGCGGAGTATGAGGCCGCCGGGCTCGACCTGCTGCTGCTCCAGATGAGCCCGCAGGCCGAGGAAATGGAGCGGTTCGCGGTGCAGGTCATGGGGTCCGCATGATCCGCCTCACCGATGTCGTCAAAACCTACCCGGCCAGCGATGCGGCGGCGCTCGACGGCGTGTCGCTGGAGATCCCGCCACGCGGCGTGTTCGGCGTGATCGGTCAATCGGGCGCGGGCAAGTCGACGCTGATCCGGCTGATCAACGCGCTCGAACGGCCGACGTCGGGCCGCGTCGAGGTCGATGGCATCGACGTCGCAGGCCTGTCGGCGGCGGACCTCCGCGCGCTCCGGCGGCGGATCGGCATGATCTTTCAGAATTTCGGGCTGCTCTCCTCGCGGACGGTCGCGGCGAACGTCGCCTTCCCGCTGGTGCTCGCCGGCGTCGCCAAAGCGGCGCGCGAGGCGAAGGTTGCCGCCTTGCTCGACCGGGTCGGCCTGTCCGATCACGCCGCCAAATATCCCGCCCAATTGTCCGGCGGCCAGAAGCAGCGCGTCGGCATCGCCCGTGCGCTCGCCACCGATCCCGACATCCTGCTGTGCGACGAGGCGACGAGCGCGCTCGACCCCGAAACCACGCGCTCGGTGCTCACGCTGCTGCGCGACCTCAACCGCGATCTCGGGCTGACGATCGTCCTGATCACGCACGAAATGGACGTCGTCCGCTACGTCTGCGACCGCGTCGCGGTGCTCGAACGCGGCCAGGTCGTCGAGACCGGCACCGTCACCGACATCTTCGCCAACGCCGCGCATCCGGCGACCAAGCGCATGCTCGCGGCCCTCGCAGCATGACCTTCTTCGCGAACATCGACTGGTCCGACATCGGCCAGGCGTGCCTCGACACGCTCATCATGCTGGGCGGATCGCTGATCCTCACCATCGCGCTCGGGCTGCCGCTCGGCGTGCTGCTGTTCCTCACCGGCCAGGGCCGGCTGGCGCAGAACCGCGTCGCCAACGCCGTGCTCGGCATCCTCGTCAACATCCTGCGCTCGGTGCCGTTCATCATCCTGCTGATCGTGATGATCCCGCTGACCGTCATGCTCGTCGGCACCTCGCTCGGCGTCGCGGGCGCGATCCCGCCGCTCGTCGTGGGGGCTGCGCCCTTCTACGCGCGTCTCGTCGAGGGATCGCTGAAGGAAGTCGACCGCACCACGATCGAGGCGGTCCAGGCGATGGGCGCCACCACGCGCCAGATCGTGACCGGCGCGCTGATCCCCGAGGCGCTGCCCGGGCTGATCGCGGGCGCGACCGTCACCGCGGTCGCGCTCGTCTCGTTCACCGCGATGGCGGGCGTGGTCGGGGCCGGCGGGCTCGGTGACCTCGCGATCCGGTTCGGCTATCAGCGGTTCCAGACCGATGTGATGGTCGTCACCGTCGTGCTGCTGGTCGTTCTCGTCCAGATCATCCAATATGCCGGCGACGCGCTCGTCCGCCACTTTACCCGCCGCTAGGAATATTCATGAACCGCCGCACTCTGCTCGCCACGCTCTCGCTGCTCGCGCTCGCCGCGTGCGGTGGCGCAAAGACCAATGACGGAAAGACGCTGACCGTCGCCGCGACCGCGGTGCCGCATGCCGAGATCCTCGAATCGATCAAGCCCGCGCTCGCCAAGGAGGGCGTCGATCTCCAGATCCGCGTCTTCAACGATTATGTGCAGCCCAACCTCCAGGTCGAGCAGAAGCAGATCGACGTCAGCTATTTCGAGACCAAGCCCTATCTCGACGAGTTCAACGCCTCGCGCGGCACGCATCTGGTGACCTATGCCGGCGTCCATGTCGAACCGCTCGGCGCCTATTCGCGCAAGTGGAAGACGATCGCTGAGGTGCCGAACGGCGCCACCGTCGCGATCCCGAACGAGCCGAGCAATGGCGGCCGCGCGCTGCTGCTGCTGCAAAAGGCCGGGCTGATCACGCTGAAGAACCCGACCAATCCGCTGTCGAGCCTCAACGACATCGCGACCAACCCGAAGAACCTGCAGTTCAAGGAGCTGGAGGGCGCCACCCTGCCCCGCACGCTCGGCGAGGTCGATCTGGCGCTCATCAACACCAATTACGCGCTCGATGCGAAGCTCAACCCGGTGCGCGACGCGCTCGCGATCGAGGACAAGAACAGCCCCTATGTCAATTTCGTCGTCGGCCTGCCGGGCGGCGACAAGGATCCGCGCGTCGTCAAGCTGATCGCGGCGCTGCGCAGTCCGGCGACCAAGGCGTTCATCGCGCAGCATTATCAGGGTGCGGTGCTGCCGGCGTTCTGATACCGGCGCGGGCTTCGTTCGTGTAACTCCGAGGCTCCATGACGGTCGTCGCTGCGTATCTCTATCGTCACGGCAAGCGGGTCCGCGCGGTCTCGATCGACGAGAAGGTCGATTGCCCCGCGGATCGCTCCGAGTTCGTCTGGATCGGTATCTGCGACCCGACCGACGACGAGATGCGGACGCTGCAGCAGCAGTATAACCTCCACCCGCTCGCGGTGGAGGACGCGGTCAAGGCGGATCAGCTGCCCAAGGTCGACGTGTATGGCAACCAGCTGTTCGTCGTCGCACGCACCGCGCAGCTAGAGGGCGACAGGATCGCGTATGGCGAGACCGCGATCTTCGTCGGCCACAGCCATATCATCAGCGTCCGCCACGGCTCCGCGCGCTCGCACAAGGCGCTGCGCGAACAGCTAGAGGCCGCACCGACGCTGCTGATCAACGGCGTCGACTATGTCCTCCACGCGATCCTCGACTATGTCGTCGACGGCTATCTGCCGATCATGGAGAGCATCGAGGACGAGGTGCTCGCCATGGAACAACGCACCATCGACGCCTTCCTAGGCCGCGACGAAATTGTCCGGATCTTTGGATTAAGACGCGAGATGATCCGCTTCCAGCGTATCCTCGGGCCAATGGGCGAGGTCGCGGGGAAGATCGTCCGGCTCGACCTGCCGTGTATCGATACCGAGGCGAAACCCTATTTCAGCGACGTGCTCGATCACGTCCGCCGCGTGCAGACGATGGTCGAGGGGCTCCGCGAAGTGCTGACGTCGGTGTTCGAATTCAGCAATCTGCTCGAACAGCAGCGCACCGGTGCGATCACCCGCCAGCTCGCCGCCTGGGCCGCGATCCTCGCCGTCCCGACCGCGATCGCGGGGATCTACGGCATGAATTTCGAGCACATGCCCGAGTTGAAGACGCAATATGGCTATTTCGTCGTGCTGGGCGTGATCGGAGTCGTGTGCTCCGCGCTGTATCTGAAGTTCAAACAGGCGAAGTGGCTGTAGGGAGGTCGCGTACAAAAGCATGTTTCCCCGCGAAGGCGGGGACCCAGACTGGACTCCCGCCTTCGCGGGAGAACAAGGATGCGGCTGGGATACTTACCTAGGCGGTGCGTCCCGGCCGTACTTCTCAGACCTTCACCAGCATCTTGCCCGTGTTGCCGCCAGAGAACAGCCCGAGAAACGCGTCGGGCATCGTCTCGAGACCCTCATGGACCGTCTCCTGCCGCTTGAGCGTCCCGGCGGTCAGCATACCGCCCATGTCCTTGTAGAACTCTTCGGCGCGGCTCATGAAATCGCTGACGATGAAGCCGCGGATCTGGATGCGGTTGCCGATCAGCCGCGCGAGATATTTGAGCTGCGTCGCCGCACCGCTGTTGTAGACGTCGATCATCCCGCAAATCGCGAACCGCGCATGCAGGTTCGCATGCGCCAGCGCCGCATCGAGATGCTCGCCGCCGACATTGTCGAAATAGACGTCGATGCCCTTCGGCGCCGCCCGGCCAAGCGCCTTCACCACCGGCACGTCGCCCTTATAGTCGATCACGGCATCCGCCCCGAGCGACTTGACCCACGCGCATTTCTCCGCGCCGCCGGCCGATCCGATCACCGTCATGCCCTTGGCCTTGGCGACCTGCACGACGGTCGAGCCGACCGCACCTGCCGCCGCCGACACGAACACCGTGTCGCCCCCCTTCGCGTCGGCGACCGCGAGCAGCCCGAAATAGCCGGTCATCCCCGGCATGCCGAGCTGGCCGAGAAACGCCTGCGGCGGCACGTCGAGCGCGGGCAGCTTCTGGACCTGCGCGGCGGGCACGACCGCCTCGTCGCGCCAGCCGGCCATGTGGAGCACCATGTCGCCAACCTTGATGCCGTCGTCGTTGCTCTCGACGACTTCGCCGACCGCGCCGCCCTGCATCGCCTCGCCCAGCGCGAACGGCGGGACATAGCTCTTCACGTCGTTCATCCGCCCGCGCATATACGGATCGACCGACAGCCAGCGGTTGGCGATACGGACCTCGCCGGCGCCGAGCGTCGGCTGGTCGAGATCGATCATGGCGAAGTCGGTATGCTTGGGCATGCCTTGCGGACGAGTCTTCAGGCTCCATGCACGGGCCATAGCTTTGCTCCTGTCTTGAATATTCGTATTATGGGTATGGCGAAACGCACGCGTCGCGCAACCCGCAAAAAAGCCCGGACGTTTCCGCCCGGGCTCCTTGCCGACCGGTGTCAGACGACACCGGCCGATGCGTTCACGCGATTAGTACGTGCCCGATCCCGACTTGCCGAGCGTGTCCGAAGTCGTGCTGGTGGTCGATCCCGCACCCGTTGTGGTCGTACTGCCGGCCTGCGTGGTCGAAGCGTAACCAGTTGTACTGGCGTCCTTCTTGTCGCCACCGGTGCGGTCGCCATAGTCGAACATCGCCGAGTTGCGCTCTTCCTCTTTCCATGCCGCCTTGGCTTCGTCCGCCGACTTCGACAGGTTCACCTTGCCATCGACGGTCTTGATCCAGCGCGACGGAATCGAGTGATGCACGCCGCCCGCATCGCGGTCATTCTTGGTCAGCAGGATGCGGTCGCCCTTCACCTTGTCGACGGTGCCGACATGGCTGCCGTCGGAACCAACGACTTCCATGTGCTCGGTGACCTGCGACAGCGAACTCCGCTGGCCCTGACGCTCGGTGCGCCACGACGAGAATTCATTCTCGAACTTGGTGCGGTTCTCGTTGCGATACTCGTCATAGTCGCGGTCGAGCGCGGCAATCTGCGTGCTGCGCCAATTGTGGTAATGATCGTCGTGCGTGCTCGACGAACGGTTGCCGGACGATCGATCGCCCGGATTGCCGTAGGACCGCTCGTCATAGCGTGCATCGGCTTCGCGGCGGCGCTCCGCTTCGTCGTCGCCGAACCACGAACGCACTTCGTCGCCCGCACGCGCGATAAAGCCGCGATCGTCATAGTCGTAACCCTGCGGCTGGCGGCCATAGCCGCGATCGTCGCCGCGCGGCCCGCTGCGACGATTATCGTCGTCCGCGTGGCGGTTGCGGCCGACGTCTTGGAGGCGATGACCATCCGATGCATAGCTGCCATGATATTCGGTATCGCGCGGGCCTTGGCCACGCTGCCCATAGGCCTGCTGTCCGTAGCGCGACTGGCCCGACTGCGGTTGGCTATAGCGGTCACCACCGGTCGGCTGCTGGCGATCATTGTGGCCGCCATAATAGTCGCGACCGCCCTCGTCGCGCTGCTCGCTGCCATAGCGGCCACGATTGCCTTGGTCGTCACGCCCGCGGTTGCCGTCGCGATCATATTCACCGGCTGCGGCGTAGTCGCGCGCACTGGATCGACCGTAATCGCCACCATCGGACCGGAAATCGCGGCCGTAATCCTGCGAGTTGGGCCGACCATAATAGTCGCCCGACTGGCGATCTCGGGTATTGCGTTCGTAGACCATAGGAACCTCCTAATTGCTGTCCTGCGGCTGCCGGTGTCGTCGGACGCGACGCCGTGCACTCCACCGTCTACAAACGCCGATCCCTTTGATTGTTCCTGTGTTTGTGGCAACTTGACGGCGACACGAAGCTGCGTTGCGACGACGTGCTACAGGTCAGGCGGACCCGGTCTTACAACCCGGTTGCATCCCCCAAATCGACCCGTTAAGGCGCGATCATGGCCTATGGCCAACCGCGCGGGGCCGTAGCTCAGATGGGAGAGCGCTGCAATCGCACTGCAGAGGTCAGGGGTTCGATTCCCCTCGGCTCCACCACGCGACGGTGACCGACACAGTTTGGTCTGAGATGAGCCGCCAGTGACGCAGCATCGTTGGTGCCGCCAGCCTATTACCGTCTCAGAGTCTCCAGCACTAATAATCTATCGGCGCGGTCAGCCGGTATGCTATACACGCCAGACCCGCATTGCCGTCACTCCGTGATGCTTGGCCGATCCCCGGGCTTGAGCGCAAGCGCCTGACGAAGCGCCGCCACCTCGGCATTTAGCGATGCGAGCCGGTCCGGCGTCATTCCCGATCGCTCGACGATCAGCGGGCCGAGGCACCCCGTCTCGGCCCAGCACGCCCTTCCCGCATCGGTCAGGCGGACCCGGACCTCGCGTTCGTCGGCCGGGTTGCGGATCCGTGTGACAAGTCCTGCGGCCTCGAGGCGTTTTGCAAGCGGCGTGATGGTGCTCGGCTCGAGCGCGAGCCGCTCGGCGATCGCGCCGATCGAACGACCATCTTCCGCTTCGTTGAGCGTCTGCAGGACCAAGAACTGCGGGTAGGTGATGCCAAGCCGGTCGAGAACGGGCTTGTACGCGCGGTTGATCGCGATCGTCGCAGCGTAGAGTGAAAAGCAAAGCTGGTCGTCGAGTGGAAGTGGGACGGACACGAGACGGGCTCCTTCTAGACCAGCTGCCTACCACGCAAATGATTATCGCGCAAAATGATACTGGACAGCGCGGTCGGCCGCGCCTAAATGATTATCGCGATAAGCAATTGGAGACCCGGAATGTCGATCGACGTAAAATACACCACCGAAGCCACCGCAACCGGAGGCCGTGACGGTCACGCGCGGTCGCAGGACGGCCGGTTCGACGTTGCCCTGTCGACGCCAAAGGAACTGGGCGGCGCAGGCGGTGATGGCAGCAATCCCGAGCAGTTGTTCGCGGCGGGCTATTCCGCGTGCTTCATCGGTGCGCTGAAGGTCGCCGGCCAGCAGTTGAAGATGAAGCTGCCTGCAGACGTCGCGGTCACGGCCAAGGTCGGCATCGGCCCGCGCTCGGAGGGCGGCTTTGGCATCACGACGGATCTGACGGTATCGCTGCCGGGCCTCGAGCGTGACGAGGCGCAGAAGCTTGTCGATGCGGCTCACCAGATCTGCCCCTATTCGAACGCCACGCGGGGCAATGTCGATGTGGGTCTGACGCTCGCCTGAGGCCTTTAACACGATGTCGGTGCAGGACATGGCGCTTCAGCGCTGTGTGCTGCACCGCTTTACGATCTGTAATCCGTTCTGATGAGGCATCGTCTTGCAGACTGCGTACGCTTCCCGGTGTGCGACAGTCCCCGCCAGCGGCGCTGCGGGCGGCCCTGAAAAGCAACCTAGGATACGGCTTGCGCGGTTTCTGTCTTCATCTTGATCGAGAGCAATGAAGTAGTCCGATCGGGCCGGACATTACAGCGATGCATCCGCGTTCACGATCGCCAACACAGGCTTCGTGGAGAGAATGACATGGCCATTAAATTCGCCGGAACGATGAACGCAATCAATCGCGGACTGGATGCGACCAAGCCGACCAAGGGAGCCGACATGGTCGAGGATTGGGAAGCAGCGCTGGCCGATAGCGACGTTTCGGGCGCGAAGGGTATCCTGCGCGACCTCGGATCGCTGCGCAAGCAGCTCGAAAAGGACACGCCCGACGCGGACCGCGTCCATGCGCTTCTGCACCGACTGGGCACCGCGACGACGAAGATCGCCGAGAAGGCCGATTCGTCGCAGGAGAAGTTGAAGGCGCTTGGACAGGCGCTGACCGAAGCCGGCGAAGATACGCCGGACGAAGAGGAAGACACCGAAGCTGCTGCAAGCCCGAAGCGCGCGCGCAAGAAGGCCTGATTCCTGGGGCCGGCCGGACGGCCGGCCCTACCATTTTCCAGAACGGATCGTCTGGCATCGTGGCGGACGCATCCTTAGGCTGACCCGGTCGTCCCGATCAGTCCCAAGGATTTTGCCATGCGTTTGACCTTAGCCATTGTGGCAACACTGCTGGCCAGTTCGGCGCTCGCGCAAACAACGTTGGTCGAGACGCACGTCGCACTCGACAGCGGCAAGCTACGCGGGCGCGCTACCGACGGCATCATCGCATTCAAGGGTATCCCGTTCGCCGCGCCGCCCGTCGGGCCGCTTCGCTGGCGTGCGCCCCAGCCCGTCGCACGCTGGACGGGCGAACGCGACGCGAGCCGCTACGCCAATGATTGCATGCAAAAGCCTTTCCCGAGCGATGCCGCGCCGCTTGGCACGCCGCCGGCCGAGGATTGCCTCTACGCCAATGTGTGGAAGCCCGTCGGTGCCTCGTCCAAATTGCCGGTGATGGTGTGGATCTACGGTGGAGGCTTCGTCAATGGCGGGTCATCGCCGCCGACATATTCGGGCAGCGCGCTCGCCAAGTCGGGCATCCTGGTCGTCAGCTTCAACTACCGCCTCGGCCGGTTCGGCACGTTCGCGCATCCGCGATTGACCCGCGAGGATCCGGATCGGGGGTTGCTCGCCAACTACGGCTATATGGATCAGCTCGCGGCGCTGAAATGGGTACAGCATAATATCGCCGCGTTCGGTGGTGACCCTGCGAATGTGACCATCATCGGCGAGAGCGCGGGCGGCATGTCGGTCCACACGCTGCTGACGTCACCAATGGCCCGCGGGACGTTCAATAAGGCGGTGGTGATGTCAGGCGGCCCCGGGACCGGGCCTGCCAGCACGATCGAGTCTGCCGAGGCGGTCGGCGTTGCGTTCGCGCAGTCGAAGGGGATCGCGCCCGACGATCCGCAGGCGCTCGCAAAGCTTCGGCGGCTTTCGGCGGATCAAGTGACCGACGGGCTGAACCTGGCGGCGATGTTCACCCCCGGCTCGGGACCGCAAACCTACAGCAAGCCCGTCGTCGACGGCCGCATCGCGGTCGATCCGGTCGCGGCGTATGAAGCGGGAAACTTTGCTAGGGTTCCGGTAATGATCGGCGCGACCAGCGACGATATCGGCGGTCCGCAAGGCTATATGATCGAGGGCGCGCGCGACACCGCGGCGTTGCTCGCCGCGAAAGGCGTGCCGATTTATTATTACCGGTTCTCCTATGTCGCGACATCGGCACGGACCGACAAGACCGCTGGTGCATCGCATGCATCCGACATTCCGTTCTTCTTCGATACCGCCGCGATCAAATATGGCACGAATACCAGTGCGGCCGACCGGGCGGCGGGCCGGACCGCGAGCAGCTACCTAGTCAATTTCGTGAAGCGCGGCGATCCGAACGGGGCGGGCCTACCACATTGGCCAGCAACGAGCGCACGCGCGCCGAAAATGCTCGAGCTCGACTCGAGCGGTGGCGCGGCACTGGTCGAGGACAAGCGTTAGAACCCGCGCCGTCCCTGCTGCGCCGCGGGCGCTGTCCTATGCGAGGGCGGACCCGCCACGCGCCGCGTGGATCAGGTCGACGAGCTGCTTGTTGATCGACGCGCCGTGCAGATGAAGATGCACTGCGTCATAGCCCTCTCGCCGCAACCGCTGACGCAGCGCATTGACCGACTCGCATTCGCCCGACCGTGCCAGTTCGAATGCCCGCTCCACCGTGGTAATTTGTCCCGTCATCCCGCCGCCCTAAGCGATATCCCGGCAGGTCGCGAGCGCTCATTCGTCCGGCACGCAAGTCTTTATAATGGCTGACAAGTTTAATAAACCTAGATCAAGATTTCTGCTCTGTTACGGTGTGCGTCCCATTGTTTTGTTCTATCTTTGTTCGCGTCGCTGGCGTATTGTTGATCGATGACAACGGGTCGACCAGTTCGCGGCGCAACACGCAACGACGAGAGCCGGCGTTTCAACCTGCCGCAGACCGAGCCGGACGGCGACTGGCTCGACATGTGCGAGGGGATCGACGGGATCGCACCGAAGCTTCGCACTACGGTGACGGTCGAGACCCCGCGGACGATCATCAGCCGCAACGCCTCGCCCGACGTCCCGTTCGATCGCTCGATTAATCCGTATCGCGGCTGCGAACATGGCTGCATCTATTGTTTCGCGCGCCCGAGCCATGCGTTTCACGACCTCTCGCCGGGACTTGATTTCGAAAGCAGGCTGTTCGCCAAACCGTCCGCCGCTACGCTGTTGCGCGCGGAGCTGGGCAAGCCCGGTTATGTCGCCGCGCCAATGGCGCTGGGGACGAACACCGATCCCTATCAGCCGATCGAGAGCGACTGGCGGATCACGCGCGGCATCATCGAGGTGTTGGCAGAGACCGATCATCCGTTGACGATCACGACCAAATCCGACCGAGTCGTGCGCGACCTGGACCTGCTGGCACCGATGGCGGCGAAGCGGCTGGCGGCGGTGGCGATGTCGATCACCTCGCTCGATCCGAAGATCGCGTCGACAGTCGAACCGCGTGCGCCGCATCCCGAGCGGCGACTGGCGGCGGTGCGCAAACTCGCCGATGCGGGGGTGCCGGTCTATGTGTCGATCTCCCCCGTGATCCCGGCGATCACCGATCACGAGATCGAAACTCTCATCGCGCGCGCCGCCGAAGCGGGTGCGACCCGCGCGTTCTTCATCCCCGTGCGCCTGCCGCACGAAGTGGCCCCCTTGTTCCGCGCATGGCTCGACGAGCATTTCCCCGATCGCGCGGGGAAGGTAATGACGACGATCGCGTCGTTGCGCGGCGGCAAGGACAACGACCCGAACTTTTTCACGCGGATGAAGGGACAAGGGCCTTGGGCAGACCTGCTGACGACGCGATTTCGGATCGCCTGCGCCAAACATCGCCTGAACCAGGAGCGCATCGCGCTGCGGAGCGACCTGTTCCGCGCGCCGAAGGGGCCGCAGGGGGAGCTGTTCTGAGGGCGCGGGCGTGACGGGCTGACGATCGACCGAACGGTGCGGGTACCGATCAACCATCCTCCCCCGCCAGGGGAGGATGAGGATAGCCCGGCGTCGATCGCGATACGCTAGCCCGGATCGCGATCGATCAGTAGGCGCGGCCGATCAGGATGCGCTCAACCGCAGGCTCGCCGGTGAAGATGCACGCGCCGTTATCGCAGCCGGTCTGGCCCATCGGCGCGTTGCGGATCGTGAGCTTGAGCGCCTTCAGGCGGGTGACGACCGTCTCCAGCGCGGGACCGGTGGGCTTGGACCAGCGGACGTCGACCCAGCCGGGGTTCTTGATGCCGTCCGCGAAGTGCGATTCGAGCGCGGCGAAATCGTCGACGGGGACGATGTTGGCCTTGAGACGGTTCACCGATTCGACATGGAGCGTCGCCTGCACGTCGTGCAGCATACCCGACACCTCGCCGACGAAATCGGCACGCGCGACCACGTTGCTGTCGAGCTTGCCGTCCTCACGATACAGACGATCGCGGCGAATGACCGAGACATTGCCGCCAGCGACGTCGCGCCCGCCGACCTCGATGATGATCGGCGCGCCCTTCTTGACCCAGCCCCAGCGCTTTGTCGCGGCCTTGGCGGGTTTGAGGTCGAGTAGCGCGCGGACCGGCTCGCCGAGCGCGGACTGCTTCGCCAGTTCGGCCTGGAGCGCCTTGCAATAGTCGATGATTGCCGCGTCCTCGGGCACGTCGCGCAGCATCGGCACGATCAACACCTGCCACGGCGCAATCATCGGTGGCACGCGCAGGCCGTCATCGTCGCCGTGGACCATGATGACGCCGCCGATCATCCGTGTCGACACGCCCCAGCTCGTCGTGTTGCACAGCTCAAACTCGCCGCCCGCATTCTGGAAGCGGATGTTCTGTGCATGCGCGAAGTTGGTGCCGAGGAAGTGCGAGGTGCCGGCTTGCAAGGCCTTGCCGTCCTGCATCATCGCCTCGATCGAATAGGTCGCGACGGCGCCGGGGAAACGCTCATTCTCGGGCTTCTCGCCGGCGACGACGTGGAGGCCGAGGCACTCCTCGGCGAAGTCGCGATAGACCTCGAGCATCTTGAGAGTCTCGTCGCGCGCCTCTTGCGGGGTGGCGTGCGCGGTATGTCCCTCCTGCCAGAGGAACTCGCTGGTGCGCAGGAACATACGCGTGCGCATTTCCCAGCGAACGACGTTGGCCCACTGGTTGATCAGCACGGGCAGGTCGCGCCACGATTGGACCCAGCGCGCGAACGCGGCGCCGATGACCATCTCGGACGTGGGGCGCACGACCAGCGGCTCCTCGAGCTTGGCGTCGGGGTCGGGGACGAGCCGGCCATAGCCGTCGGCCTTCAGCCGGTGATGCGTGACGACCGCCATTTCCTTGGCGAACCCGTCGACATGCTCGGCCTCCTTCTCGAAATAGGAGAGCGGGATAAACAGCGGGAAATAGCAGTTCTCGTGGCCGGTCGCCTTGATCCGGTCGTCGAGCAGGCGCTGGATCCGCTCCCAGATGCCATAGCCCCAGGGGCGGATGACCATGCACCCGCGGACGCCCGATTCCTCGGCGAGGTCGGCTTCCGAAATGACGGCCTGGTACCAGGCGGAGAAATCCGCCTCGCGGGTGACGGGGAGTGCGCGCTTTATCATGTCGTCGCGGATAGCGGGTGCAGTTGGGTTCGTCACTATGCGTTGCGAGGGCGTCCCACCCCCGCCCTCCCGTCATCCTGACGAAAGTCAGGATCCAGAATACCACCCGCAGCGCTTCTGGCTGTGGATCCTCACTTTCGTCAGGCTGACGGGAGTTTCGGGTGGGATCGCGGGCGTGGTTTGCGTAGGTGTCCCGCATGCCCTCAGACCGCATCCTTCCCGCCATCGGCATGCGGTTGCTGTCGGTCGTGATCTTCGCGCTGATGAATAGCGCGATTAAACTGGCCGAACGACACGGCGCCAGCGTGTCGGAGATTCTGTTCTTCCGACAGTTCGGCGCGTGTCTGCTGGTGTCAGGCGTGATCCTCGCCGGGCCCGGCCTGCCCTCGATCGCAACCAAGCGCCTCCCCGCACATATCATCCGCGCGGTGGTCGGACTGTCGGCGATGGCGTTCACGTTCAACGGGATCGTCGCGCTGCCGCTGGCGGAGGCGACGACGATCGGCTTCACCGTGCCGATCTTCGCGACCATCCTCGGCGCGCTGGTGCTGCGCGAGCCGACCGGGTGGCACCGTTGGGCTGCGGTGGCGGCCGGGTTTGCGGGTGTCTTGCTCGTTGCGCAGCCGGGCGGCGATCACTTTCCCCTATGGGGTGCGGGGTGTGCGCTGGCAGGCGCGTTCGGGACGGCGAGCGTGTCGATCCTGTTGCGGCAGATCGGCAAGACCGAGAGCGCACTGACGACGGTGTTCTGGTTCTCGGCGCTGTCGTTGATCCCGTTGTCGGTGTTCTATGGGCGAGCGGCGCAGGCGCATGATCTGGTGGCATGGACGTGCCTGGCGAGCGTCGGGATCTTCGGTGGCCTCGCGCAGATTGCGATGACGACGTCGTTGCGGCTCGGGCCAGTGTCGGTGGTGGTGCCGATGGATTATTCCAGCCTGTTGTGGGCGACATTGCTCGGGTGGCTGGTGTTCGACACGTTGCCCGCGAAGGCGACGTGGTTCGGTGCGCCGGTGATCGTCGCGAGCGGGCTGTATATCGTCTGGCGCGAGCATGTCCGCCGGCAGCAAGAGACGGATAGCGCCATTGCGTGAGGGTTCCCCGTTCACTGACGAGCCCGTCATCCCGACGAAGTGGGTAGGCCCCGCGCGGTGTTCAGCATCCGTTTGGCGCGCAGGTACATTTCGATGCGTTGCGTGGTGAACAGGCCAAGCGCGAGCGCGACCAGCATGTCGGTGATCGCGAACGGATCGAGGTGCAGCGCGTGGCCATCACCGATCACCGCGCGCGCGCCGGTCCGGACCGCGACGATCGCGACGAGGAACAGGACCGCGGCGGGCGACGACGTCGTGTTGAGCGCGTGGCTGTCGGGATCGATCGCGATCCGCATCATCTTGCCGCGCTGCCAGCCGAGCGCCGCCCCCATCACGAGCGCCAACGCGCAAAAGAGCCAGGCAAGGCCCTGCGGCGGGTACATCACGACCATGTAGAGCGCGACCGCAGCGTAAAGCGCCGGGAATACCCAGAGGCGTTCGAGTTTGAGCGGCTTGACCACGCTCATACGGCGCCAGCGGACCGCAAAGACGATCCCGATGATGACGGCCGTGATCGCGTAGCTGATCCAGCCCTGTGCTTCGTGCGCCTGCATAGCTGCCCCCCTGCAACGTTTACCCCATACGGTGTAGTATGGGAGCAATACAGACGAAGTAAAGGGGGCATGCTTGTTCCGGTCATCCTGACGTTGGTCAGGATGACCGGAGCAGAGCGTTACTCCGCCGCCTGCGCAAGCGGCGCGGGATCCTTCCAGACCAGCACCGGCTTGCGAGCCGCCAGCGTCTCGTCGAGGCGCGCCCGGGGGGCGAAGTGCGGCGCGGTCTTGAGGCTCGGATCGCCCGCCTTGGCGCGCTCGGCGACCGAGCGGAGCGCGGCGATGAATTGATCGAGCGCCGCCTTCGATTCGGTCTCGGTCGGCTCGACCAGCATCGCGCCGTGGACGACGAGCGGGAAGTACATCGTCATCGGGTGGAAGCCCTCGTCGATCAGGCCCTTGGCCACGTCGATCGTCGAGAAGCCCTCGGCAAGACCCGAGTCCGAGAACAGCGCTTCGTGCATGCACGGACCCGACGGGCCGAACGGCGCGTCGAGCGTGTCGTCGAGGCTGCGCAGGATGTAGTTCGCGTTGAGCACCGCATCCTCCGACACCTGGCGCAGGCCGTCGGCGCCGTGGCTGAGGATATAGGTCAGCGCGCGCGTGAACATGCCCATCTGGCCGTGGAACGCGACCATGCGGCCGAAGCTGCCGGCGTGATGCTCGCCCGCGGTTTCCTCCTCGACGAGGACGAAGGTCTCGCCCTGCTTTTCGACGAAGGGCAGCGGCGCGTAGGGCGTGAGCGCCGCCGAGAACACCACCGGACCCGAACCGGGACCGCCGCCGCCATGCGGGGTCGAGAAGGTCTTGTGCAGGTTGATGTGCATCGCGTCGATGCCGAGATCGCCCGGGCGGACGCGGCCGACGATCGCGTTGAAGTTCGCGCCGTCGCAATAGACGAAGCCGCCCGCCGCGTGCACCGCGTCCGAAATCTCGCGCATGTCGCGCTCGAACAGACCGCAGGTGTTGGGGTTGGTGATCATCACGCCGGCGACGTCGGGGCCGAGGCGGGCCTTCAGCGCGGCGGTGTCGACGCGGCCTTCGGCGGTGGCGGGGATATCCTCGACGCTGTAGCCCGCGAACGCCGCGGTCGCGGGGTTGGTGCCGTGCGCGCTCTCGGGGACGAGGATGATCTTGCGATGCCCCTCACCCTTGGCTTCGAGCGCGGCGCGGATCGCGAGGACGCCGCACAGCTCGCCGTGCGCGCCGGCCTTCGGGCTCATCGCGACCGAGGTCATGCCAGTGAGCGTGACGAGCCAATGCGCGAGCTGGTGGATGACCTCGAGCGCGCCCTGCACCGTGTCGACCGGCTGGAGCGGGTGGACGTCGGAGAAACCGGGCAACCGCGCCATCTTCTCGTTGAGGCGCGGATTGTGCTTCATCGTGCACGAGCCGAGCGGGAAGAAGCCGAGATCGATGCCGTAATTCTGGCGCGACAAGCGCGTGTAGTGGCGGACGGTCTCGGGCTCCGACAGACCGGGGAGGCCGATCGGGGCCTTGCGTGCCAGCGCACCGAGCTTGCTGGTCGCCGCGCGGGCGGGCGCGGTCGCGAAGTCGACGCCGGTGGTGTGGCTGTCGCCGATCTCGAAGATCAGCGCTTCCTCCAGCATCAGCGCCTTGTTGCCGGTGACGCTGGCGGGGACGTTACCCTTGCCCTGCTCGGGCGCGGTCGGGCGCCAGCCACTCTGGTTGATGCTCATGCCAGTATCTCCCCAAGTACGGTGGATAGTGCGGACGCAAGCGTTTCGACGTCCTCCGCGGTGGTCGTTTCGGTCACCGCGACGACGAGGCCGTTCGCGAGATCGCCCTTGCCGGGATAGAGCCGCCCGAGCGAGACGCCGGCGAGGATGCCGCGATCGGCGAGTGTACGGACGACGGGACGCGCCTCGACGGGCAGCTTCAGCGTGAATTCGTTGAAGAAGCTGTCGTTGATCAGTTCGACGCCGGGGATCTGCGACAGACGCTCGGCGGCGGCCACGGCACCCGCATGGTTCACCTCGGCGAGCTGGCGGAGGCCCGCTTCGCCGAGCAGCGTCATGTGGATCGAGAAGGCCAGCGCGCAGAGCCCCGAGTTGGTGCAGATGTTCGACGTCGCCTTTTCGCGGCGGATATGCTGCTCGCGCGTCGACAGCGTCAGCACGAACCCGCGGCGGCCATCGGCGTCGACGGTTTCACCACAAAGCCGGCCGGGCATCTGGCGGACATATTTGTCCTTGCAGCCGAACAGGCCCACATAGGGCCCGCCGAACTGGAGGCCCACGCCGAGCGACTGCCCCTCGCCGACGACGATATCCGCGTCCATCTCGCCGGGCGAGGTGATCGCGCCGAGCGCGACCGGCTCGGTGACGACCGCGATCAGCAGCGCCTTCTTCGCATGGCACGCATCCGCCAGCGGACGCAGATCGGCGATGCGGCCGAGGATGTCGGGATACTGGACGACCACGCACGACGTATCGTCGTCGATCTTTGCGATCAGCCGGTCGAGGTCCATCTCGGGCACCAGCCGCGGATCGGTCGTGTCGAGCACGTCGCCGGTGAACTTGGCCATCGTGTTCGACACCGACACGTAATGCGGGTGCAGCCCCGCCGACAGGATCGCCTTTCCGCGTTTGGTGATGCGGCGCGCCATCACGATCGCTTCCCAGCACGCGGTCGAGCCGTCGTACATCGACGCGTTGGCGACGTCGGTGCCGAGCAGCCGCGCGACCTGCGTCTGGAACTCGAACAGCATCTGCAGCGTGCCCTGCGCGATCTCGGGCTGATAGGGTGTGTAGGCGGTCAGGAACTCGCCGCGCTGGATCAGGTGATCGACGCTGGCGGGAACATGATGCTTGTACGCGCCGCAGCCGAGGAAGAACGGCGCTTCGCCTGCGGTCAGGTTCTTCTTGGCGAGCGCCGACATGTGGCGTTCGACCGCCATTTCGGAGGCATGCATCGACAGGTCGCGGACGGGGCCGTCGAGGCGCGCGGCCTCGGGCACGTCGACGAAGAGGTCATCGATCGTCGCGGCGCCGATGACGGCGAGCATCGCCTCGCGGTCGGGCTGGGTCAGGGGAAGGTAGCGCATTCTAGTCTCCTCCCCTCCCGTTCACGGGAGGGGTCGGGGGAGGGAATGAGGCGGGGAGCGACTGGGCCAGCCCCTCCCCCGACCCCTCCCGCACGCGGGAGGGGAGCTAAATCAGAGGCCTTCGACGAAGGCTGCGTAGGCGGCTTCGTCCATGAGGCTGTCGAGCTCGGCGGGATCGCTGAGCGTCAGCTTGAAGAACCAGCCCGCGGCTTCGGCATCCGAATTCACCAGGCTCGAATCGTCGGCGAGCGCGGCATTGCCCTCGATGACGGTACCCGACACCGGCGAATAGACGTCCGAGGCGGCCTTGACCGATTCGACGACCGCGGCATCGGCGCCCTTGGTCAGCTGCTTGCCGGCCTCGGGAACCTCGACGAACACGACGTCGCCGAGCTGGCTCTGCGCATATTCGCTGATCCCGACGGTGCCGACGTCACCGTCGACGTCGACCCATTCATGATCTTGCGTGAAGAAACGGCTCATATCACTTGGCTCCTGCGCGGACGTAGCGGTGGGGAATGAAGGGCATCGCGGTGACCGTGGCGGTATGGACCTTGCCGCGCTGTGCGATCTCGATGCGGGTGCCGGGGGCGGCCAGCGCGAGCGGCACATAGGCCATCGCGATTGGCTTCCCGAGCGTCGGCGCGAAGCCCCCGCTGGTGAGGCGGCCGATCGGCGCGCCGGTGTCGTCGATCACCTCGGACCCTTCGCGCGCGGGCTGGCGGCCCTCCACGATCAGGCCCACGCGCTTGGTGGCGGGACCATGCTCGCGCTGGGTGAGGATACGCTCGGCGCCGGGGAAATCGGCGGCTTCGCGGCGGCGCTTGGACAGCGCGAAACCGAGGTCCGCCATCACCGGCGTAATCTCGGGATCGAGATCGTGGCCGTAGAGCGGCAGGCCGGCTTCAAGACGCAGCGAATCGCGCGCACCAAGGCCGATCGGCTTGATCTCGGGCAGCGCGAGCAGCGCGTCGGCAAAGGCGACGGCGTGTTCGGCGGGGATCGAGATCTCGACGCCGTCCTCGCCGGTATAGCCCGAGCGGCTGATCCAGAGCGGCACCTCGTTCCAGTGGAACGCGCCCGCGGTCATGAACACGAGGCTGTCGATGCCGGGGACAATCTGAGCAACCGCCGCGACGGCCTTGGGGCCCTGCACCGCGAGCAGCGCCTGATCCTCGAGGATGTTGATCGTGACGTCGTCCGGCAGATGCTCGATCAGATAGCTGACATCGTCATATTTGGTCGCGCCGTTGACGACGACGTAGAAGCTGCCGCTGGCGGTCGGCGACGGGTGAAGCGGGTCGTACGCCTCGGGCTCGACGTCCTGCGCGGAGAAAGGCGAGGGTTGATCGTCGGGCAGGCGCGTGGCCATCAGGTCGTCGAGGATGCCGCCATCCTGCGCGAGCAGCAGCGAATAGCGCATCCTGCCCTCGCCAAGCCCGGCGATGTCGCCCGGCAGTACGGTTTCGAGTGCGTGCGCGACGCCTTCGCCTGAGAAGACGAGCTGGCCCATATGGCTGACGTCGAACAGGCCGGCCGAGTCGCGCGTCCAGGCATGTTCGGCCATGATGCCGTCATACTGGATCGGCATCTGGTAGCCGGCGAACTCGACCATCCGCGCGCCGTTCGCGCGGTGCCAGGCGTCGAGCGGCAACTTCAGCACCTCGGGCTCGACGTAATCGTCGGCCTGGTCGATGATGCTGGCATAGTCTCGAATCTCGGCGTCGCTCATGTCGGTCTCCGTCGAAGGGGCGCGCGGCACCCTGTGGTGCTGCGATCCAACCCCCTCTGTCACGGAACCTGAGAGCTTTCACCGCCTGATTGGCGGCTTACCCCTTCGGTGGCCCTCGGCGCGAACGCCAGGACGCTTTCCAGAGTGTCGATCAGCCCCGCGCGGTCTCTGGTGCCTGAGAGATTCCGGGGTGGTTGCTCCTTCGGCGGTTCCATCAGTCCTGAAAGGACCGGAAACGCTCTCCCGCGCGGTGCCATGCCGGTTGCCCGACATCGACGCGCCAAGCTCTGACGCGCCGCACAATCTTAGTCAATCGGGGGTTTCGCGTGCTGCGAAGATAAACCGGATCAAAGCAAAGCTAACACTGCAACCGTCATTCCCGCGAAGGCGGGAATCCAGACTGGCTGCCGTCAATGCGTATCGCCAACGGCCGAGGATATGGATTCCCGCCTTCGCGGCGATGACGGTGAACAGGACGTATCACCGTCTAGCTGCGTATCAGCGCGTGGCGTTGTACTTGAGCTGGTCGTCGGTGAGCTGGAAGCCGACCAGCGCTTCGAAGCTGGCGCGCAACACGGCCTGGCGGACTTCGGGGGTGCTCAGCGGATCGACCGCGGCGTCCTGATCGCCAGCCTTGCGCTTGCGCGTCAGCTTCTCGCGGACGTCGTCTGGAAGGGTAGCCGCCGAGCGCGCCACGGTCGCCGACGCGGTCGCCGAGGCCGAGGCGAGCGCTTGCCCTGCATCGAAGTGCAGCGCGACGCGGCCGATGCGCTTGGCGACGACGGCGCTGCCGCCGCGGACGACGGTGATGAAGTAGGGGAGCGTAACGTCGCGCGCGCCCTCAGTACGATTACGCCGCGCGCGGATATCGAAGGTGACGCTGGTGACGACCTGATCGGTCGCGTCGGCGCAGGTCGAGCGGACATTGGTCATCAGCGCGGCGACGTCGATCGCCGACTGCTCGCGGCTGCCAGCCGGATCGAACAGCGTAATGTCGCCGGTCGCCGCGGGAATCGCGACGGGCGGGCAGACCGAACGCACCGCGGAGATGCCGCCGGTCGCATCGACTTCGCCCTTGCCGGCGCATCCGCCGAGCAGGGTGGCGCCGAGAATTACAGCAATGGCCGATACGGCTGGGATAGGGGCTTTCACGGCGACGCTTACCTTCTCGAACGAGCGAAAGGGCCACCGCATGTCGCTAGCGGCCCCTGTCGCGGCGCACCATAGGAACCGGCTATCGTCCAGGCAAGCAATCGCGTAGAGGCTGGCGCATCATGAGCTCAAACGACAAGCCGCCGCTCGAACTGTTGATCGCAGCACCCCGAGGCTTTTGCGCGGGGGTCGACCGCGCCATCCGGATCGTCGAACTGGCGATCGAGAAACATGGCGCGCCGGTCTATGTCCGCCACGAAATCGTCCACAACAAGTTCGTGGTCGACACGCTGAAGGCACAGGGCGCGATCTTCGTCGAGGAACTCGATGAGGTGCCCGATGGCGCCCCGGTCGTGTTCTCCGCGCACGGCGTGCCCAAGTCGGTGCCGCTGGATGCCCAGAATCGCGGTCTCGAATATCTCGACGCGACGTGTCCCTTGGTGTCGAAGGTACACCGCCAGGCCGAGCGGCTGGTGGCGCAGGGACGGCATATCGTGTTCATCGGCCATGCCGGGCATCCCGAGGTGATCGGCACGTTCGGGCAGGTTCCCGAAGGTGCGATGTCGCTGATCGAGACGGTCGACGATGCCGAGGTGTTCGCACCCGCCGATCCGGCCAACCTCGCCTTCCTGACGCAGACCACGCTGTCTGTGGACGATACCGCCGCCGTCGTCGCGACGTTGCAGCGCCGCTTTCCGCAGATGCTGCCGCCGCGCGGCGAGGACATCTGCTACGCGACGTCGAACCGCCAGACCGCGGTGAAGGCGATCGCGCACAGCGTCGATGCGGTGCTGGTGATCGGCGCGCCCAACTCGTCCAACTCGGTCCGCCTCGTCGAGGTCGCCGAGCGCGAAGGAACGCCGGCGATGCTGATCCAGCGCGCGAGCGAACTTGACTGGAGTTTTCTGGCGGGCGTCGGCACGCTTGGGATCACCGCGGGCGCGTCCGCCCCTGAATTGCTGGTGCGCGAGCTGGTCGATCGGCTGTCCGAACGCTTCACCGTGTCCGAGCGCGAGGTCGAGACGAACCGCGAGACGATCGCGTTCAAGCTGCCGCGCGGACTGGAGGCGGCCGCCTAGCATGGCGGTCTACACGCAGATTTCGGCGGAGGCGCTGGGCGGTTTTCTCGCGCGCTACGACCATGGCGATCTCCTGTCCGCCAAGGGCATTGCCGAGGGGGTCCAGAACAGCAACTACCTCGTCGAGACGACCGCCGACCGGTTCATCCTGACACTGTACGAGGAGCGCACCTCGACCGAAGACCTGCCGTTCTTCCTCGACATGCTCGATCATCTTGCCAGCGACGGCAATCCGGTGCCGCGCGCGCTGCCCGACCGGGACGGCGTCGCGATCCAGCAGCTGGCAGGGCGATCGGCGTGCCTGATCGAGTTCCTGACCGGCGTGTCGGTGTCGCATCCCACCGCCGCGCAAGCCTATGCCGCCGGTGCGGCAATGGGTCATATGCACACCAGCCTTGCCGGCTTTGCGCAGACCCGCGCCAACCCGCTCGGGGCGGATACGTGGAAGCCGTTCCTCGCGCGATGCGGGCACGATATCGATTCGATCGCGCCGGGGCTATTCGGCCGGACCGAGGCCGCGCTGGCATCGGTGCTAGCGCAGTGGCCGCGCGACCTGCCGATGGCGGCGATCCATTCGGATCTGTTTCCCGACAACGTGCTGATGCTCGGCGACCGGGTGACCGGGGTAATCGACTTCTATTTCGCGTGCACCGACATCCGCGCCTACGACTTGGCAGTGATGCACACGTCCTGGGCGTTCGACGGCAATGGCGAGAATTACGACGCAGCGATCGGCAAGGCGCTCATCGATGGCTATGTGGGCCAGTTTGCGTTGTCCGATGCCGAGCGCGCGGCGCTGCCAATCCTTGCGCAGGGTGCGTGCCTCCGGTTCCTGCTGACGCGGGCGTGGGACTGGCTCAATACGCCGGCGGATGCGCTGGTGACGCGGAAGGATCCGCTGGCCTATTGGCGGCGGCTCGAGACGTATCTCAAGGACGATCTGTTTGCATGACTGACGAAGCTGCCATTTCCATCACCAAGGTCGAGATCTTCACCGACGGTGCCTGCAAGGGCAATCCGGGCCCCGGCGGCTGGGGCGCGGTGATCCGTATGGGCGCGCACGAGAAGGAATTGTCGGGCGGCGAGTCGCCGACGACGAACAACCGGATGGAGATGACCGCGGCGATCGAGGCGCTCAACGCGCTGACCCGGCCGTGCGCGGTGACGCTGTACACCGACAGCAAATATGTGATGGACGGCCTGACCAAGTGGGTGAAGGGCTGGCAGCGCAACGGCTGGAAGACCGCTGACAAGAAGCCGGTGAAGAACGCCGAACTGTGGCACGCGCTGCTCGCGGCGGTCGCGCGGCACAGGATCGAATGGCAATGGGTCAAGGGCCATGCCGGCCACCCGGAAAACGAGCGCGCCGACAAGCTGGCGAGTGACGCTGCGATAGCGGCCGGCCGGCGCTAGGCTCGGCTGACCGTTCAGCCGAATCGGCGCGGCGCGTAGCGGTCGGGGTCGATCGCTGCGATGACAGGGTCGGGGTCGCTCTCCAGCAGCAGAGCGGTGGCAAGCAACGCTGCGGCGGGCGCGGTCTGGATACCGAACCCTCCCTGCCCCGCAGCCCAAAAGAATCCGGGCACATCGCGATCGAAGCCGTAAATTGGGAGGCGATCGGGCGCGAACGTGCGCAACCCCGCCCAGCGGCGCTCGACCGCGGCGACCTGCCAGTCGACGGCCTGCTCGAATCGGTCGATTGCGATCGCAACGTCGATCTCTTCCGGCGCCGCATCGCAGGGGTCGGTCGGCGTCTCGTCATGTGGGCTGAGCCACAAACGGCCGCCGGGCTCGGGCTTGAAGTAGAAACGCCCGGCAATGTCAGCGACGTGCGGTAGGGCGTCGGGTGCACCCGGATTGCTTCGCAACTGGACCATCGTCCGGCGATAGGCCTGCAGCCCGAGCGGTCTCGCACCTGCGCGGATCGCCACGCTGTCCGCCCACGCCCCGGCGGCGTTGACAAGGACGCGCGCACGGGCGGTTCCCGCCTGCGTGGCGATCGTCCAGATACCGTCTGCGCGGGTCGCATCCTGGAATGCGGCATCGGTGACGAACACGGCGCCGGCGCGACGGGCGGTCGCGATGGAAGCCGCGTGGAGCGCAGCGACGTCGATATAGGCGCAACTCGGCTCTTGCACGCCGAGGACCCAGTCGCTGCGCAAACCCGGGATGAACGCGGCCGGGTCGACCCGGTCGAGGACCACGGCGCTGTCGGCGAACGCCGCCAGGAACGCATCGATCGCCGCCGCGTCCTCCGCACGACCGATATGCAGCGATCCGAGCGGCGCCAGATGCCCCGCCGCCTCGAGCAGCGGGCCCGATGCGGTGGTCAGTGGCTGTATATCGGGGCCGCCATAGGTCTCCGACCAGAACGCCGCGGACCGTCCGGTGGCATGATAGCCGGGCGCCGCCTCAGCCTCGAGAACCAGGACGCGTGCGTTCGAGCCTAGCGCCGCGGCCAGGCTCGCCCCGGCCATCCCCGCGCCGACGATCGCAACGTCGTAGATCGGATCGAGCACGGACGTCACGCGCGAGGCGGCACGACGGCATCGAGGAAGGAATCGATCGCAGCCAGCGCCCGGTCGCGCACGCCATCCGCCTCGCGTAGAATCTCATGCGCCGATTCGCGCCCGAACCGGACGATCTGCGCATCGGGCAATCGCGCACCGAGCCGCAAGGCTGCGCGGGGTTCGACCAGCCTGTCCGCTTCCGCGATCAGCATCAGTACCGGCGTCGCGATGGTTTCGACGCGCGGGTCGACCGCAAGTTCGGCGGCGGCGGCGAAGCCGTGTGCCAGCCATGTCCAGCTTGGCGGGCCGAGGCGGAGCGCGGGGTTCTGCTCTTGCCACCAGCCTTCGTCGTCGTAGCGCGATCTGTCGTGAGTCAGCAGGGTCTGGCGCGACGCGATCGAACCGGGGCGTTCGTTGCTACGCCATGCGCCGCGCGCGGGATTGCCGTGCGCTGCCATCCACCGGGCCGCACGGCCGGCAATCCCGGCGCCGACCGGCGACTTCAGCCCGATCATCGGCGCGACGAGAATCGCGGCGTCGGCGTCGATCGCGCGCGCGGCGAGCGCACGCATGACCATCATGCCGCCCATCGAATGGCCCAGCACGACATGCGGCTGGTCGGCGCTATCGCCCTCCGCGCGCCAGTCCGCCCAGAAGGCGGCGAGATCGCGGTCGTAGACGGTGTAATCGCCGACGTGACCGATATGCGGATCGGCGGAGAGACGCCCCGAGCCGCCCTGCCCGCGCCAGTCGAATGCGGTGACCGACCACCCGTGGGCGTGGAGATGCGCGAACGTCTCCAGATACTTCTCGACGCTGTCGCCGCGCCCGGTCTGGAACAGGATGCGGCCCCGCCGCGCCGGTGCCGGCCAGTCGAAGCGGCGCAGTTTCCAGCCATCGGAAGCGGTCCAATAGCCGATACGCGCATCGGCCGGGATCGCACGCCGAACGGTGGCGGCATCGCCACGCTGCGTAACGTGCGGGTTGCCGGGCGAATAATCGCGCGGGACGGTTACTTTTTCGAAAGCCATCTTCGTTAGGGCCTAGCCGATGGGGTGGAACATTGCTCTTCCAATTTTGATTTTCGCGCTTGGCGGCCTGCTGGTGTCCGCCGGCATCGAGGATGCACGAACGCGCGAGATCGCCAACTGGAAAAACGCCGCGGTCGCGCTGCTGGCGCCGCTCTGGTGGTATGCCAACGGGCTCGACATCTGGCCGGACATGGCGCTGCAGCTCGGTGTCGCGCTGGCAGTGTTCGCGGTGTTCCTGCTGGTATTCCATTTCGGGCTGATGGGCGGCGGTGACGTCAAGCTGATCGTCGCGCTCGCGCTGTGGCTGCCGTTTCCGGCGTATCTGTCGATGCTGATGGTCATGTCGATCGCAGGCGGTGTCGTCACGATCGTCATGATGGCCGAGCGCATCATAAAGAAAACACCGGCGACGATCGAAGTCCCGTACGGCGTGGCCATAGCATTCGCCGGGCTGCTGGCGCTGCGCGAACCACTCCTTAATCAGTTTCAGTCATGATTAACGTCGAAGTGAAATCCCGGCGCCCGAAAGGCACGAACTAGTCATGGATAGTCGCAAGATCATATTGCTGGTAGGCGCGCTGATCGTCGCAGGCCTTACGGCATTCTTTGCCAGGACGCTGATCGCCGGCAGCTCTGCGCCGCAGGCCGGTGCCGTCGCGATGGCCGCACCGGTGATCGACGGTCCCGAAGTGCTCGTCGCGACACGCTCGCTGCCGGTCGGTACGATCCTCGACGCCACCGCGCTGAAGTTCCAGCCCTGGCCCAAGGAGCTGGTCGACAACGCCTATTACCTGCGCGACAAGACCAACCTCCAGTCGCTGCAGGGCACCGTGGTGCGCAGCAACATCACCGCCGGGCAACCGGTGACGCAGGGATCGCTCGTCAAGCCGGGCGACCGCGGCTTCCTCGCCGCCGCGCTCGGACCGGGCATGCGTGCGGTCACCGTGCCCGTCTCGGCGCAGGCGGCGGTCGCAGGCTTCGTGTTTCCCGGCGACCGGATCGATCTGGTCCTGACCCAGACCGTCGCGGGCGGTGGCGAAGGCCAGCCGCTCAAGGTGTCCGAAACCATCATGCGCAACATCCGCGTGCTCGCCACCGACCAGCGCACCGACAATCTCGTCGGCGAGGACGGCAAGACGCAGGTCCGCACCTTCTCGAACGTGACGATCGAGGCGACGCCGAAAATGGCCGAACAGGTCGCCGTGGCGCAGACGCTCGGTTCGCTGTCCTTGTCGCTGCGCTCGATCGCCGACAATTCCGCCGAGCTCGAGGAAGCGATCGCATCGGGTGCGGTAAAGGTACCCGAGGGCAACGACCCCAAGGCGGAAAAGGCAATGATGGTCCGGCTCGCGAGCCAGCCGTCGGCGGGTGCATCGAGCTACCAGACCGGCGCCGACGTGTCGCGCTACCAGCGCAGCACGATCCCCGGCAAGCCGGTCGGCGGCGATGGCCCGGCGATGCAGGGCGTGCCCATCATGCAGTCCGGTGGCGGCGGCGGCGGGGGCGGCACGCCCGCGATCCAGGGACCGGTGGTCCGGGTCGCACGTGGCACCGCGATGACCGTGGTTCCAGTCGGGGGGAAGAACTGACATGCGTATTGCAAAGACCCCGCTGGGATGGCCGCTGGCCGTCGCCCTGGCCGCCGCGAGTGCCGCCCCGTCCGTCCCTGCGCTGGCGCAGCGGCGCGGTGCGGCGACCGCACCGGCAGGCGCGCCGGTCGTCCAGCTCAACACCGGCCGCGGCCGATTGGTGACGCTGGCTCAGCCGATGACCGACCTGTTCGTCGCCGACGACTCGATCGCCGACGTCCAGGTGCGGTCACCGACCCAGCTCTATGTGTTCGGCAAGAAGACCGGCGAGACGACGATCTCGGCAACCGCCCGGGGCGGCACGGTCGTCTATGCGGCCACCGTCCGCGTCGGCAACAACCTCGACTCGGTACAGCAGATGCTTGCACTGGCGATGCCCGAGGCACAGGTCGTCGCCACGCCGATGAACGGGCTCATCCTGCTGACCGGAACGGTGCTGGCCCCCGAGGATGCGGCCGAGGCCGAACGGCTCGTCCAAGCCTTTGTGGGCGATTCGACCAAGGTGCTGTCGCGCCTTAAAACCGCGACGCCGCTGCAGGTGAACCTCCAGGTGCGCGTCGCCGAGGTCAGCCGCAGCTTCGTCAAGAACATCGGCGTCAACCTGCTGACGCAGGATCGCGGTGGATCAGGCATCCTGTTCGGCAGCACGTCGGGGTCGCCAGGCACGATCACCTATGACGCGACGACGGGATTGAAGACGTCAACCTACACCAAGGGCGCGCAGCGCACGACGCTGGGGCTCGCGGGCAACCTGCTCGGGCTGGATTTCCTTGCGGCGATCGATCTCGGCGAAACGACCGGACAGGTGACGACTCTGGCAAACCCGAATTTGACCGCGCTGTCGGGCGAAACGGGGACGTTCCTGGCAGGTGGCGAGGTTCCGATCCCGCTCGCCCAGGCGCTCGGCACCGTGTCGGTCGAGTATAAGCAATATGGCATCAGCCTGGCCTATACGCCAACGGTGCTGTCGGATGGCCGCATCTCGCTGCGCGTCCGCCCCGAAGTATCGCAGCTCGATTATTCGAACGCGGTGACACTGAGCGGCACGCGCGTCCCCGGGCTGACGACCCGGCGTACCGAGACGACGGTCGAACTCGGCTCAGGCCAGAGCATGATGATCAGCGGCCTGCTCTCGAACAGCCACAATAATTCCTACGACAAGACGCCGGGGCTCTCGAGCCTGCCGATCATCGGCGCGCTGTTCCGCTCCAACGCGTTCCAGCGCAACGAGACCGAGCTGGTCATCGTCATCACCCCGTATCTGGTGAAGCCGGTCAACAGTTCGCGCGACATCGCGCTGCCGACCGACGGTGCGCGCGCGCCGAGCGATCTCGACCGCGTGTTGCTGGGGACGCTCAGCGCGAGCGGCGGCAGCAAGCGCCCGGTGCCGACGGTGGCCCCCGCGCGCTATGCGGCGCCGTCGGTCGGGGCCGCGGCGCCGGTGATGCCGGTACCGCGCGGCGATACCCGCCGCACCGAAGACGCGACCATCCCGGCAGACACCGCGGCCGCTGCGAACAGGCGTGCCAAGGCGAAGCCCGGCGCCCTGCCCGCCCCCGGCTTTTCGAACTGACCGGGACGCACTGACATGAGCCTGCGCCCCACGCACCAAGGATATCCGATGAGCAAGCCCTCGATCCTAGCGTCCCTGCTGCCCGCCTTGCTGCTCGCCGTGCCGCTGGCCGGCTGCATGGGTACGGAGAATCGCGGCCTCGAATCGGTGCATCAACCGGTCGTCAGCCGATCCGATTATGCGCTCGATCTCGGGCTGTCCGGCGGCGAGCTTGCCCAGGGCGAACAGGAGCGGTTGGCCGGCTGGATGACGACGATGCATCTCGGCTATGGTGACCGCGTGGCGATCGACGATCCCGCCGCGGAAGGGTATCGCGCGCGTACCAATGTCGCTGCGGTGGTCGCGCGCTATGGCCTGCTGCTGAGCGCCGACGCACCGGTGACGCCTGCGCCGGTGACGCCAGGCACGATCCGCGTGGTGGTCAGCCGGATGCGCGCGGACGTGCCACGCTGCCCCGACTGGTCGCGCAATTCGTCGGATGATTTTGCCGAGAACACCTCGTCCAACTATGGCTGCGCGATCAACCGCAACCTGGCGGCGATGATCGCCAACCCGGCCGATCTCGTCCGCGGCGCCCCCGGCACCGAAACAACCGATGCCGCGCTGTCGTATAAGGCGATCGACACCTATCGCAAAAAGGCGCCGACGGGTGCCGGTGGGCTCAGCGCCAGCAGCACGGGAGGGAAGTGATGAACGCACCCTGGAAGCCCGGCGGCATCGCGCAGCGCGAACCCTTTACCGCCTATGTCTGCGACGAGACCACTGCCGAGGCGCTGCGCCCGGTCGCGAGCGAACTCGGCTGGGCGGTCGAGAAGATCCACAAGGGCGGCCTGCGCAACGCGATCCAGTCGCTGTCGGTCTCCGCCTCGCCGCAGATCCTGTTCGTCGATCTTGCCGAATCGGGTGACCCGCTGAACGACATCAACGCGCTCGCCGAAGTGTGCGAGCCGGGGACCGTCGTGATCGCGGCCGGTCAGGTGAACGACGTCCGGCTGTACCGTGACCTCGTGTCGAGCGGGATCCAGGATTACCTCCTGAAGCCGCTGCACGCGGATATGCTGCGTGAGGCGTTCGGCCATGCGCAGGCGCTGCTGAACGCGCCCAAGCATGTCGAGATCTCGACCGACCGGCCGCATTGCTCGGTCGCGGTGATCGGTACGCGCGGCGGCGTCGGTGCCTCGACGGTCGCGACGTCGCTCGCCTGGCTGCTGGCGGACAAGGAAAAGCGCGCCACCGCGTTGCTCGATCTCGACGTCCATTTCGGGACGGGCGCACTCAGCCTCGATCTCGAGCCGGGCCGCGGGCTGACCGACGCGATCGACAATCCGAGCCGGATCGACGGGCTGTTCATCGAACGCGCGATGGTCAAGGCGTCGGAGAAGCTATCGGTCCTGTCGGCCGAGGCGCCGATCAACGCGCCGCTCGTCACCGATGGCTCGGCCTTCTACCAGTTGCAGGAAGAGATGCGCGCGGCGTTCGAATGCACCGTCGTCGATCTGCCGCGGGCGATGCTGATCCAGCATCCGCAGCTCGTCAGCGACGTCCAGCTGGCGGTGATCGTGACTGAACTGACGCTCGCCTCCGCCCGCGACACGATCCGGATCCTGTCGTGGATGAAGACGAACGCGCCGCAGACCGAGCTGTTCGTGCTCGCCAACAAGATGCACGCCGGCGGTCAGCTCGAGATCAGCCGCAAGGATTTCGAAGGCTCGATCGAGCGCAAGATCGATTATCTTGTCCCGTTCGACCAGAAGCTCGCCGCGCAGGCCGCCAAGCTCGGCAAACCGATCGTCGAGGTCGGCAAGACGTCAAAAACGATCGCGCCGATCACCGCGCTCGCGACCGCGATCGCCTCCGCCGTGCCCGACGGCGCGACCGACGGCGCCAAGTCGAAGGGCAAGTCGCTGATCGGCAAGTTCGGCGACCTGAAGGGATTGATTCCCAAGCGCGCGCCCAAGGCAAAAGCGAAATGAGCCGCGGTCCGATCCTCCCGAGCGGAAGGCGATAGGCGCGATGGAGATGATGCCGTTCGTGCTGGTCATCGTCGGCGCGTCGATCGTGCTCGCGATGGTCGCGCTCGCGTTTTCGGGCCCGTCCGCCGGCCGCGCGCAGTCGCGGCGGATTGCGGCATTGCGCGACCGTCACGGCGACGCGCTGGTGGTCGCCGAGGCGCAGCTGCGCCGGATCTCAATGAACCGCGACACCCGGATGGATCTCGCGTTCACGCGGATCCTGCCCAATCCGGTCCAGCTCGCCAAGCGGCTCGCGATGACCGGCAAGACCTGGACGGTCGGCCAATATGGGCTGGCGACCGCGGGGATCGCGCTGGTCGTTGCGGCGCTGATGCTGCTCAAGGGACTGCCGATCCTGCTCGCGCTGCTGTTCGGCGTGTTCGTCGGCGTCGGGTTGCCGCATTTCGTGGTCGGCAAGACGATTGGTCGGCGGGTCGGGAGGTTCACCGCCAAGTTCCCCGATGCGATCGATCTGCTGGTACGCGGACTGCGCTCGGGTCTGCCGATCAGCGAGACGATCGGTGTCGTCGGCCATGAGATTGACGGCCCGGTCGGCGAGGAGTTTCGCGCGGTCAGCGACAAGATGAAGATCGGCCGGACGATGGATGCCGCGCTGCAGGAGACCGCGGACCGGCTCGGCACGCCCGAATTCCAGTTCTTCGTGATCACCATCGCGATCCAGCGGGAGACCGGCGGCAATTTGGCGGAGACGCTGGCCAACCTGTCCAACGTGCTGCGACTGCGCGGCCAGATGAAGCTGAAGATCAAGGCGATGTCGTCGGAATCGAAGGCCTCGGCCTACATCATCGGCGCGCTGCCGTTCATCGTGTTCGCGATGATCTGGGTGATCAACGGCACGTACATGCAGAAGTTCTTCATCGACGAGCGGCTGATGGTGCTCGGCATGGGCGGGATGGTGTGGATGGGAATCGGCGCCTTCATCATGTCCAAGATGATCAGCTTCGAGATTTAAGGGCCAAGATGATGGGCACGACCGCCGGACCTACCATTCTCGGGATCGACGTCCTGCTGGTCGCGACGATCCTGTCGGGCGTCGCCGCGTTCGCGGTGATGGTCGCGATCTACGCCGCCACCACCGTCAGCGATCCGATGACCAAGCGCGTCAAGGCGCTGAACGATCGTCGCGAACAGCTGAAGGCCGGCATCACCGCCTCGACCAAGCGCCGCGCCAAGCTGGTGCAGCGCAACGACACCGCCGACAAGATGCGCGGCATGCTGTCGTCGATGAAGATGCTGCAGGACAGCCAGGTCAAGGCGGTCCAGCTGAAACTGATGCAGGCGGGCATCCGATCGAAGGAATGGGCGCCCGCGGTGATCTTCGGCCGGCTGGTGCTGCCGATCGTGCTGGGGAGCGCGATGCTGTACTGGGTGTACGGCACCGACGGCTTTGCGACCTGGGGCCCGCTGAAAAAATACGGGCTTGTCGCGATGACGTTCATCCTAAGCTACAAGGCGCCCGACCTCTTTCTCGACAACAAGATCAAGAAGCGCTCGGACGCGATCCGCAAGGGCTTGCCCGACGCGCTCGATCTCCTCGTCATCTGCGCTGAGGCGGGTCTTACCGTCGATGCCGCGTTCCACCGGGTCGCGCGCGAACTGAGCCGCGCCTATCCCGAGCTCGGCGAGGAGTTCACGCTGACCGCGATCGAGCTGGGGTTCCTGACCGATCGGCGGACCGCGTTCGAGAATCTGGCGATGCGCGTGAAGCTGGATGCGGTGAAGGGCGTCGTCACGACAATGGTCCAGACCGAGAAATACGGCACGCCGCTGGCGTCGGCGCTGCGCGTACTGTCGGGCGAATTCCGCAACGAGCGGATGATGCGCGCCGAGGAAAAGGCCGCGCGGCTGCCCGCGATCATGACGATCCCGCTGATCCTGTTCATCCTGCCGGTGCTGTTCGTCGTCATCCTGGGGCCGGCGGCGTGTTCGATCTCCGATGCACTCATCAAGACCTAAGCAACCGCAGCGCGGGCGGATCGTTGAGCTGCCGTAACAGGAGGGTTTTACGATGCCGTTGTTTTCCACACCTACGCAGTTCGCGGCGCTTGCGCTGGTCTTTGTTGCCGGCTGGCTGTTCGGACTAGCGAGCCATCCGGGGGGCAAGAAGTGGAAGGCGCGGTATCTGGCCGAGCGTGATGCACATGGCGCTGCGAAGAAGGATTCCGATCTTCGCGCGGTCGCTGCGGAGAAGCGGGCGACTGAGGCGGAGCATGAGAATGCACGGCTGGTGAAGGCGGCTTCGGTGGCGCCGGTTGTCGAGCGTCGGCCGGTTGTCGATACGGTTGCGCGGTCGGAGGCTCGGCCGGCTTACGCGCGGCCAGCGTATCGGGCCGATGGGACCAAGCGTGGCTGGTTCGATTTCGACCAGCGTCGGTAAGGGTCGGGAGCCGGGGTGAAGTTTCCTCCCGCTTCCTTGTGCTTCCGCGAAGGCGGGAGCCCAGTCTGGGTCCCCGCCTTTGCGGGGAAACAGTCTTCTTCTTGCACCACCCTGGCGTAAGCCGGGGCCCAATTGGGGATGCTGAGTAACTTGGGAGGATCCTTAGTTACTCAGGACGTTCCAATTGGGCCCCGGCCTTCGCCGGGGTGGTGTTGTGTTTCGGACCGGCGTTACTTCTTATTCAGCGCTGCTTGCGCCGCGGCTAGGCGGGCGATGGGGACGCGGTAGGGACTGGCCGATACGTAATCCAACCCCACCTTTTCGCAGAACGCGATGCTTGCCGGGTCGCCACCATGTTCGCCGCAGATGCCGAGCTTGATGCCCGCGCGAGTCTTGCGGCCACGTTCGGCGGCGATCTCGATCAGTTCGCCGACGCCTTCGACGTCGATGCTGACGAACGGGTCCTTCGCGTAGATGCCCTGCTCGACATACGCCCCGAGGAAGCGCGACGCGTCGTCGCGGCTGACGCCGAGCGTCGTCTGCGTCAGGTCGTTGGTGCCGAACGAGAAGAACTCGCCGACTTCCGCGATCTCGCCTGCCCGCAGCGCGGCGCGGGGGAGTTCGATCATCGTGCCGACGAGATACTCGATCGTGCGGCCCTTGTCGGCGAACACCGCCTGCGCGGCCTTGTCGACGACCGCCTTCATCAGCTCCAGCTCGCGGCGGGTGGCCACCAGCGGGATCATGACCTCGGGAATCGGCGCAGCGCCGGACTTCTCCGCGACGTCGACCGCCGCCTCGAAGATCGCTCTAGCCTGCATCTCGTAGATCTCGGGGTAGGTCACGCCGAGACGGCAGCCGCGATGGCCGAGCATCGGGTTGAACTCGTGCAGCTCCGCCGCGCGGCGCTTGAGCGTGTCGACATCGACGCCCGCCGCGGTCGCGACCTCGGCGAATTCGGATTCCTCGTGGGGGAGGAATTCGTGGAGCGGCGGATCGAGCAGACGGATCGTCACCGGCAGACCGGCCATCACCTCCAGGATCTCGGTGAAATCCTTGCGCTGTTCGGGGAGCAGCTTTTCGAGCGCGGCGCGACGGCCCTTCTCGTCGCTCGCTAAGATCATCTGGCGGACGTTGGTGATGCGGCTGCTTTCGAAGAACATGTGCTCGGTACGGCAAAGGCCAACGCCCTCGGCGCCGAATTCGCGTGCGACGCGGCAATCTTCCGGAGTCTCAGCGTTCGCGCGGACCTTCAGGCGGCGGACCTCGTCGGCCCACACCATCAGCGTCGCGAAATCGCCCGACAGCTCGGGCTGCACAGTCGCGACCGCGCCGATCATCACTTCGCCGGTGGTGCCGTCGATGGTGAGCAGGTCGCCCTCCTTCACCTCACGACCGCCACAGCGCATGATCTTCGCCTTGGCGTCGATCGACAGCGTGCCGGCGCCCGAGACGCAGGGGCGTCCCATGCCGCGGGCGACGACGGCGGCGTGGCTGGTCATGCCGCCGCGTGCAGTGAGGATGCCCTTGGCCGCGTGCATGCCGTGAATGTCGTCCGGCGAGGTTTCGGTGCGGACGAGGATGACGGCGACGCCATCGGCGGCCTTCTTCTCGGCGGCATCGGCGTCGAACACGACCGCACCCGAGGCAGCGCCCGGCGAGGCGGGGAGGCCCTTGGTCAGCACGTCGCGGTGCGCCTTGGGATCGAGCGTCGGGTGGAGCAGCTGGTCGAGCGCCATCGGCTCGACGCGCAGGATCGCCTCCTCGCGCGTGATCAGCCCTTCATTGGCCATGTCGACCGCGATCTTGAGCGCGGCCTTGGCGGTGCGCTTGCCAGCGCGCGTCTGGAGCATCCAGAGCTTGGTCTTCTCGACCGTGAACTCGATGTCCTGCATGTCGCGATAATGGTTTTCGAGCGTGTCGAACACGTCGGCGAGCTGGCCATAGACCTCGGGCATCGCCTCTTCCATCGACGCGGGCTTCGCGCCGGCGTCTTCGCGCGCGGTCCTGGTCAGATACTGCGGCGTGCGGATGCCGGCGACGACGTCCTCGCCCTGCGCGTTGATCAGGAACTCACCGTAATAAGCGCGGTCGCCCTTGGACGGGTCGCGCGTGAACGCGACGCCGGTCGCCGAGGTGTCGCCCATGTTGCCGAACACCATCGCCTGGATGTTGACCGCGGTGCCCCAGGCGGCGGGGATGTCGTTGAGGCGGCGATAGACTTTCGCGCG
Organism: Sphingomonas sp. BK036; assembly: GCF_004216825.1. Classification (NCBI taxonomy): domain Bacteria; kingdom Pseudomonadati; phylum Pseudomonadota; class Alphaproteobacteria; order Sphingomonadales; family Sphingomonadaceae; genus Sphingomonas; species Sphingomonas sp. BK036. The sequence goes on from NZ_SGXR01000003.1 coordinate 592,803, forward strand.
CTCGGACTGCCACGAGCCGAAGACGGCGCCGACCGCGCCCCAGAGCTGATCGTGGACATCCTGCGGGAAGGGCTTGCCCCACTGCTTTTCGACAAGGCCCTTATATTCGGCGACCAGCGCGCGGAGGTCGTCGGCGCTCAGCTCGGTGTCGAGCGTGAAGCCCTGGTCTTCCTTGGCGATCTCGAGCGCTTCCTCGAACGCGCCGTGATCGAGCTCGAGGACGACGTCGGCGTACATCTGGATGAAGCGGCGATAGCTGTCCCAGGCGAAGCGTGCGTCCTCGGACTTGGCGGCGAGGCCCTCGACGGTCTGGTCGTTGAGGCCGAGATTGAGGACGGTGTCCATCATCCCCGGCATCGATGCGCGCGCACCCGAGCGGACCGAGACGAGCAGCGGGTCGGCGGCGTCGCCGAATTTCTTGCCGGTGACGCCTTCGATATGCGCGAGGCCGGTGGCGACCTCGTCGCGCAGGGCCTGCGGGAACTGGGCACCCTCGTCGTAATAGACCGCGCAAAACTCGGTCGAGATCGTGAAGCCCGGCGGGACCGGCAGGCCGATCGACGCCATCTCGGCCAGGTTCGCACCCTTGCCGCCGAGCAGGTTGCGATCGCCCTTGCCGCCATCCGAAACACCGCCGCCGAAGCGGTACACATATTGGGTCATCACGGGTCCTCTAAGTGCTTGTTTTTACGGGCAGGGCAAAAGTGAAGTATAGAAAGTGCAGACGCTGGGAGCAGGTTCCGGCGGTGCGTTCACTCAGCCCTCAATTCTCGAGAAATCCGCGACGTTGTGCACTGCGGCGCGAACGCGCTCAAGTAGGGCGAGACGGGCGGAGCGCTTCGCGGGGTCGGCGTCGTTGACGATAACGCTATCAAAGAACGCGTCGATCGGCGCGCGCAGCGACGCGAGCGCGGCCATCGCCGCGGCGAAATCCTCGGCGCTGATTGCTGCGGTTGCGCGGGGTTCGGCGGAGTCGAGCGCGGTCATGAGCGCAGCCTCTGCCGGTTCGGGCGTGTAGGACAGCGGTTCTTCGCCGGGGGCTCCGACCACACCATCATCCCCCGCCCCATCCGTCACCCCAGCGAACGCTGGGGTCTCATGGGGCAAGTGTCCCTCGCTCCCCGCGGAGACCCCAGCGTTCGCTGGGGTGACGGCTTTGGGGGCGGCTTCCTTCTTGAGGATATTGGCGGCGCGCTTGTAGCCGGCGAGCAGGTTCTTGCCGTCCTCGGTGGTCACGAACGCCTGAAGCGCGTGGACGCGCGCGAGGAGGCGGACGAGGTCGCGTTCACCTCCAATGTCGTCATCGCCACCCATCATCGTAACGGCATCGACTAAATCATGCCGTACGCCGGACTCACGCTGTTGAACCTTCAGCCGTTCAACAATGAAATCGTGAAAGTAGCCGGCCGCGACAACCTCGCCGATGTTTTGTTCACGGCCGGAGACGGTAACTGACTTATTAAAGAGGTCATAAGTAGAATAGCGCAGACCGTTCTTCACCGTAATCGCGATGATCCCAAGCCCAGCACGTCGCAGCGCGAATGGATCCTTAGACCCTGTAGGACGCTCATCGATGAGAAAAAAGCTGGCGATCGTATCCAGCTTGTCCGCCAAGCTGACCGCGACCGTCACCGGGTCGGTGGGGACGTCATCGCCCTGCCCGACCGGCTTGTAATGGTCGCGGATCGCGGCGGCGACGGCGGGGTGCTCGCCTTGGGCTGCGGCGTAGTAGCCGCCCATCAGGCCCTGCAATTCGGGGAACTCGCCGACCATGCCGGTGACGAGATCCGCCTTGGCGAGACGCGCGGCGCGCTCTGCGAGGTCTGCCAATTCCTCCCCTGCAAGGGGAGGGGGACCGTCAGCCATAGGCTGAGGGTGGAGGGGGTTCTCCGCGGGCGCTGCGCTTCGTGGCGCCCCCCCTCCACCAGCTTCGCTGGTCCCCCTCCCCGTCCCGGGGAGGATTATTCCCTCTTCGACCAGCCAGCGGGCGAGTTTCGCGACGCGGTCGACCTTGTCGGCCAGCGTGCCGAGCTTTTCGTGGAAGACGATCTTTTCAAGCTTTGCCGCCTGCTCTTCGAGCGGCACCTTCAGGTCGGTGTCGTAGAAGAATTTCGCATCCGACAGACGTGCGGCGAGGACCTTGCGGTTGCCCTCGACGATCTTCGCGCCGCCGTCGTGCGCGGCGATGTTAGCGGTACAGACGAAGGCGTTCGCCAGCGTCCCGTCGGCGCTGCGGCAGACGAAATATTTCTGGTTCACACGCGCGGTGAGCTGGATCACCTCGGGCGGCACGTCGAGAAACGCGGGGTCGAACTGGCCGAGCAGCGGAATCGGCCATTCGGTGAGCCCGGCATTCTCGGCGACGAGACCCTCGTCGTCGATCAGTTCGAGCCCGGCCTGCATCGCGGCCTCGCGCGCGTGATCGCGGATCAGCGTCGCGCGCTCGTCGTGATCGACGATGACGTGGCAGGCGCGCAGCTTCTCGACATAGTCGTGCGCGCCGCCGATCGTGATCTGGTACGGGTGGTGGAAGCGGTGGCCGAGTGTGGCGGCGCCGCTCTCGATGCCCGCGATTGCGAACGGCACGATCTCTTCGCCGAGCAGCGCGACGATGCCTTGCAGCGGGCGGACCCAGCGCAGGCTTTCGGTGCTGGCGGAGGCATCGCCCCAGCGCATCGACTTGGGCCAGGGGAACGCGCGGACGATCGCGGGGATCGCCTCTGCCAGCACGGCGGCGGTGGCGCGGCCGGGCTTTTCGGTGACCGCGAACAGCGTGCCGCCGCGATCGACCAGCTGTTCGCGCGTGAGGCCGGTCTTGCGCAGGAAGCCTTCGAGCGCCTGCGGGGGGGCGGACGTCTTGGGGCCCTTCACCTCTTCGGAGACCGCGGCGGTCTCGAGCGGCAGGTCGCGCGCGATCAGCGTCAGGCGGCGCGGCGTCGCGTAGGTGACGAGCGCGCTGGTGGCGATCCCGGCCTTGGCGAGCTCGGCGGTGAAGAGCTTAGCAAGATCTTCGCGCGCCTTCGCCTGCATCCGGGCGGGGATTTCTTCGGAGCGGAGTTCTAGGAGAAAATCGGTCATGGGATACTCAAATCCGCCCCGGCACGGGGAGGGGGACCGTCCGAAGGACGGTGGAGGGGGCGGGCCGCGAACGGAGCGTGTGCGGCACGCCCCCTCCACCATGCTGCGCATGGTCCCCCTCCCCGTTCCGGGGAGGAATGGCGCTGGTCAGCATCACGCCGCCCATCCGTGCTTGTCCATCCAGGCGGCGCAGGCGCCTTTGGCGAGGTCGCGGACGCGGCCCATATAGGCCTGGCGTTCGGCGACCGAGATCACGCCGCGCGCCTGGAGCAGGTTGAAGACGTGGCTGGCCTTGATCGCCTGCTCGTAGGCCGGGATCGGCAGCTGGTGGTTCAGGCTGTTCTCGCATTCGGCGACGTGCTTGCGGAACTGGTCGAACAGCGAGTCCGTGTCGGCGACCTCGAAGTTCCACTTCGACATCTCCTGCTCGTTCTCCAGGAACACCTCGCCATAGGTGACGCCTGCGTCGTTGAACGCGAGGTCGTAGACGCTGTCCTTGTCCTGGATGTACATCGCCAGGCGCTCGAGCCCGTAGGTCAGCTCGCCCGCGACGGGCTTCATGTCGAAGCCGCCCATCTGCTGGAAATAGGTGAACTGCGTCACCTCCATGCCGTCGCACCAGACCTCCCAGCCGAGCCCCCAGGCGCCGAGCGTCGGGCTCTCCCAGTCGTCCTCGACGAAGCGGATGTCGTGCTTCAGCATGTCGATGCCGATCGCCGCGAGGCTGCCGAGGTAGAGTTCCTGGAGGTTCGCAGGGCTCGGCTTCAGGATCACCTGATACTGGTAATAATGCTGGAGCCGGTTCGGGTTCTCGCCGTAGCGACCGTCGGTCGGACGGCGGCAGGGCTGGACGAACGCGGCGTTCCACGGTTTCGGCCCGAGCGCGCGCAGCGTCGTGGCGGTGTGGAAGGTGCCCGCGCCCATTTCCATGTCGTAGGGCTGCAGGATCAGGCACCCGTGCTCGCTCCAATAGTCATGGAGCGTAAGGATCATGCGCTGGAAGCTGAGAGGCTTTTTCAGGGGCTGGGTCAGGTGCTGGGTCACGGGCGGGCTTTGGCGGATGGGGGTGCGCGAGGCAAGTGGTGCGTTTGGGTGGGGCGTCCTACATGGGGGCGACCAATGATAAGGATGCCCTGGCCTTGAAGCTGTTCTCGAAGATCGTCCCGTTCCGATCCGCGCTCTCCGCCATCGCGATGGCGTTCGCCCTCCCCGCCTGTGCGCAGGTCGCGCCGAAGCCCGTGCAGGCCGCCAACGATGCCGATCCGGCCTTGTGGGTGGTGAAGGACAAGGACACGACGATCTACCTGTTCGGGACGATCCATGTGCTCAAACCCGGCATGACGTGGTTCGACGAGGCGGTGAAGACCGCGTTCGACCGGTCGCAGCAGGTGGTGCTCGAGCTGGTGATGCCCGATGCGAACAAGATGCAGAGCCTCGTGATGGCGACCGGCGTGGCGAAGGATGGCCCGACGCTGACCGAGCAGCTGCCCGCGGACAAGCGCGCGGCCTATGCGAAGGCGGTGACCGATCTGGGGCTGCCGGCGAATGCATTCGATCGGTTCCGGCCATGGCTGGCGGCGACCAACCTGTCGATCGCGCCGCTGTCGAAGCTCGGCTATGACTCGGAGAACGGGCCCGAGCATGTGATCACCGCGGCGGCGAAGGCGGCGGGCAAGCCGGTGATCGGGCTGGAGACGGCGGAGCAGCAGCTGGGCTATTTCGGCGGGCTGTCGCAAAAGGCGCAGCTGCAGTTTCTCGGCACGACGATCGACGAACTGCCGAAACTCGAGACGACGATGGCGACGATGGTCGACGAATGGGCGAAGGGCGATCCCGAGGCGCTCGCGCGGGAGATGAACGACAGTCTGAAGGATTCGCCCGAGGTGGCCAAGGTGCTGCTGGTGGATCGTAACGCGCGCTGGGCGGAGTGGGTCGCGAATCGGATGAAGTCGCCGGGGACGGTGTTCGTTGCGGTGGGTGCGGGGCATCTGGCGGGTCAGGACAGCGTGCAGGCGCAGTTGGCCAAGCTTGGCGTGAAGGCGGAGCGGGTTCGGTATTGAGGGGCTCGTCATCCTGACGAAAGTCAGGATCCAGAGCCAAAGACGTAGCGCCCGTAACCCTGGATCCTGACTTTCGTCAGGATGACGTACGTCTGGCTGAACCGGCTCGAGTCGATTGCAAAACGCCGGGCTTTCCGCTATGCGCCCGCGCTTCCGGTCCATGGTCATCCCTGGAGGCGTGGGCGGGAAGAACAACAAACGAGTTTCGGAGAATATTGATGAGCGACCAGTTGACGCTCGCAGCCGAGACGCGTGACCGGGTTGGCAAGGGAGCCTCCCGGGCGCTGCGTCGTGATGGCCGCGTGCCTGCCGTGATCTACGGCCTGAACAAGGAACCCACCTCGGTTCACCTCGAGGAAAAGGCGCTGATGAAGGCGCTGATGACCGGCCACTTCATGAATTCGGTCGTGATGGTCAACGGCGTACGCACGCTGCCGAAGGACGTTTCGTTCCACCCGGTCAGCGATCGCCCGATCCATGTCGACTTCCTGCGCATCGGCGAGCACTCGACCGTCACCGTCGCGGTGCCGATCGTGTTCACCGACGAAGACGATGCGCCGGGCATCAAGAAGGGCAAGGGCGTCCTCAACATCACGCGTCACGAGATCGAGCTGGTCGTCGACGCATCGGACATCCCGAGCGAGATCTCGATTTCGCTCACCGGCATGGAAATCGGCGATTCGATCCACATCAGCGACGTGACGCTGCCCAAGGGCGCGACGCCCGCGATCGACGACCGCGACTTCGCGATCGCCACGATCGTGCCGCCGACCGTGCCGACCGTCGAGGACGAAGAGCTCGAGGCTGAAGTCGCTGAGGCGCAGGCCGCCGAGGCTGCTGCCGAGGAAGAGACCCCGGTCGAGCCTAACGACGACAACAACGACGACGACAAGATCACGCCGCAGAAGAAGGACTAAGCGATTAGTCGCTTCGTCTTCGGATGATGGTTTTGACGTGATCGGGCGGGCGGGAAAGCTAGGGCTTTCCCGCCCGTTTCGTTTTGGGGCATTGGCGGGTTTCAGCCGCGCCTTCCCCACCCTGCCCGTCATCCCCGCGCAGGCGGGGATCCAGACCCTCGGACCTTTGTGAGGAATCGAGAGGTTTGCCACTATGGGTTCCCGCCTCCGCGGGAATGACGGTAGGGGCACAGGCAGCGACTTTTTCTTGGAGAATGATACGTGCAGATCTGGGCGGGACTCGGCAATCCGGGGGCGCAATATGCGATGCACCGGCACAATGTCGGGTTCATGGTCGCCGACGCGATCGCCGAAGTGCACGGCTTCGGCGCGGTCAAGAAGCAGTTCCAGGGCTGGACGCAGGAGGGCCGGATCGGCTCCGAGAAGATCCTGCTCCTCAAGCCCGCGACCTTCATGAACGACAGCGGCCGGTCGATCGGCGAGGCGCTGCGCTTCTACAAGCTCGACGTCGACGCGCTGACGGTGTTCCACGACGAACTCGACATCGCTCCCTTCCGTGTGAAGGTGAAGACCGGCGGCGGGACCGCGGGGCATAACGGGCTGCGCTCGACCGACCAGCATCTCGGCCCCGATTTCCGCCGCGTGCGGCTCGGCATCGGGCATCCAGGGCACAAGGACCGCGTCACCGGCTATGTGCTCGGCAATTACGCGAAGGCGGAGATCGAGCCGCTGTCCGACATGCTCGGCGCGATCGCCGCGGAGGCGGCGTGGCTGGCGGCGGGCGACGACGTCCGCTTCATGAATGATGTCGCTGTGAGGATGCAACCATGACCACCCGCTCGCTGTTCGCCACGCGGTTCTACGAGGCCGATCTCGGCGATGACGATCTCGTCGAGGAGCTGGAGGACGCGGCGCTCGAACTGTCCAAGGCGGACCGCGCGGGTGTCGCGTGGTCGAAGGCGCATGGCTATCGCGGGTACACGTCCTACGCTTCGCTCAACGACCTGCCGCTGCGCGATCCGCGGTTCGGCGATCTGGTGCGGTTGCTCAACAAGCATGTCGCGGCGTTTGCGAAGGACTGCGCGTTCGATCTGGGCGGGCGCAAACTGAAGCTCGACAGCCTGTGGGTGAACGTCCTGAAGCCCGGCGGCGCGCATTCGGGGCATATCCATCCGCACAGCGTCGTGTCGGGGACGATGTATGTGACGATTCCCGAGGGCGCGGGTGCGCTGAAGCTGGAGGATCCGCGGCTGCCGATGATGATGGCGGCGCCGACTCGGCTCGACGATGCGCCGGAGGATCTGCGGACGTTCGTCTATGCGGTGCCGAAGCCGGGGAGCGTGTTTCTTTGGGAGAGCTGGCTGCGGCATGAGGTCGTGCCGAATGCTGCGAAGGGCGAGCGGATCAGCATCAGTTTTAATTATCGGTGGTGAGGTAGGGGAACCTCGCAACCACTTCCGTCATCCTGACGAAAGTCAGGATCCAGAGCCAAGCAACGCAGGCGCCCGCAGCCCTGGATCCTGACTTTCGTCAGGATGACGGGGGTGGGGGCGGCACGGCCTCTCTCGTCATTCCCGCGGAGGCGGGAACCCAGACTGGCTGGCCTCGGCGATACTCGCTCGGGGTTGCCAGTCTGGATCCCCGCCTGCGCGGGGATGACGGAGGGTAGATTGGTTACGCCGTCGGCATCGACGCCATGTCGATGACGAAGCGGTACTTCACGTCGCTCTTGACCATGCGGTCGTACGCCGGCTCGATCTCGTCCATGCGGATCATCTCGATGTCCGACACCAGTCCGTGCTCGTTGCAGAAATCGAGCATTTCCTGCGTCTCCGCTATCCCGCCGATCAGCGAGCCCGCCAGCTGGCGGCGGCGGAAGATCAGGTTGCCGACCGAGGGCGACGGATGCGGCTCGGCAGGCACGCCGACCAAGGTCATCGTCCCGTCACGCTTGAGCAGCTCGAGGAACGGGTCGAGATTGTGCGGTGCGGCAACGGTGTTGAGGATGAAGTCGAAGCTATTCACATGCTCCGCCATCGCATCGGCATCCTTCGACACGATCAGGTCCTTGGCGCCGAGACGCTTGGCGTCGTCGCGCTTGTTGGGCGAGGTCGAGAAGACATAGACCTCGGCGCCCATCGCGTTGGCGATCTTGACGCCCATGTGGCCGAGACCGCCGAGACCGACGATGCCGACCTTCTGGCCGGGGCCGACCTTCCAGTGCTTGAGCGGCGAATAGGTGGTGATGCCCGCGCAGAGCAGCGGCGCGACCGCGGCGAGATCGGCTTCGGGATGCGAGACCTTGAGCACGAAGCCCTCGTCGACGACGATATGATCCGAATAGCCGCCGAAGGTGTGGCCGCCGAGCACGGGATCGGGGCCGTTATACGTGCCGACGAACCCGGTCGTCTCGCAATATTGCTCCTCGCCGTCGGTGCAGGACGGGCACTGGCCGCAGCTGTCGACCATGCAGCCGACGCCGGCGATGTCGCCGACCTTGAACTTGGTGACGTCGCTGCCGACTGCGGTGACTCGCCCGACGATCTCGTGGCCTGGGACGCAGGGGTACAGCGTGCCTTCCCACTCGCCCTTGGCGGTGTGGAGATCCGAGTGGCAGACGCCACAGAACGCGATGTCGATCGCGACGTCGGTCTTGCCCGGCGCCCGGCGCTCGAAGCTGAACGGCGCGAGCGGCGTTGCTGGGGATTGCGCGGCAAAGCCGTTGGCGGTGGTGGTCATGCTATTCCTAAATTCTGACTGGCAGAATGCGATATACGCACGGGAATCGGTTTATCTACCGAGCGGTACGGTAATTTTGCTGCATTGCGGCAATCGGGTGGGTCGATCAGTCGGGCGTTCCGTCATCCTGACGAAAGTCAGGATCCAGAGTAACGGATGGCGCCCCTTGCGACCCTGGATCCTGACTTTCGTCAGGATGACGGGAGAGTTGGGGCGAAGGTACAGGCCTGATGCTGGCGTTCCTCTTCGCCCTGCCCTAAAGCGCCGACACATTCTTATACCAAGGGCATATCATGGGTTTTCGCTGCGGCATCGTGGGGCTGCCGAACGTCGGCAAGTCCACCCTCTTCAACGCGCTGACGCAGACGGCCGCGGCGCAGGCGGCGAACTATCCGTTCTGCACGATCGAGCCGAACGTCGGCAATGTCGGCGTGCCTGACAAGCGGCTCGACTCGCTGGCGAAGATCGCGGGCTCGCAGAAGATCATCGAGACGCAGCTTGGCTTCGTCGACATCGCCGGCCTCGTGCGTGGCGCGTCGAAGGGCGAAGGGCTCGGCAACCAGTTCCTCGGCAACATCCGTGAGGTCGACGCGATCGTCCACGTGCTGCGCTGTTTCGAGAACGGCGACGTGACTCATGTCGACAACAAGGTCGACCCGATCGCCGATGCCGAGACCGTCGAAACGGAACTCATGCTGAGCGATCTCGAAAGCCTCGAGAAGCGCGTCCCCAACCTCGCCAAGAAGGGCATGCAGGGCGACAAGGAGGCCAAGATCGGCGCGGCCGTGCTCGGCCAGGCGCTCGAGCTGCTGCGCGAGGGCAAGCCTGCACGGCTGACAATGCCCAAAGATGAGGACGAGGCGCGCGTTTTCGCACAGGCGCAGCTGCTGACCGCCAAGCCCGTCCTCTACGTGTGCAACGTCGACGAGGGCGATGCCGCGAACGGCAATGCGCTGTCGGCGCGCGTGTTCGAGAAGGCCGCGGCCGAGGGCGCCGAGGCGGTCGTCGTGTCGGCGGCGATCGAGGCGGAGATCGCGACGATGCCCGCCGAGGATCGCGGCGAGTTCCTGGGCGAGCTGGGGCTGGAAGAGACCGGCCTCGCGCGTGTCATCACCGCCGGCTACAAGCTGCTCCACCTGCTGACCTTCTTCACGGTCGGGCCGAAGGAAGCGCGCGCCTGGACCGTCCATGCGGGCGCGACCGCGCCGCAGGCCGCGGGCGAGATCCACGGCGATTTCGAAAAGGGCTTCATCCGCGCCGAGACGATCGCGTTCGACGACTTCATCGCGCTGGGTGGGGAATCGAAGGCGCGCGAGGCGGGCAAGCTGCGCGCAGAGGGCAAGGCGTATGTCGTCCATGACGGCGACGTGATGCACTTCCTGCATAGCTGACCACGGGCGGCGAGGCTCGAAAACGAGTCCTCGCCGTCGCCGTGCATGGCTGCGCGCGCGCTGGGCTTCCCGCGATAAGGAAGCGCGTCCCCACGCGTCCCTGAGCCTGCCGATAAATACCGCGCATGTCGTCCACACTGCTTCCGCACGTGGCGCATGGCCGGTAGAGAGCGCGGCATTCGGGATTCGTTCGGGACGACACGCATGAAGACTGCCTCGACGTTCATCGCGCTCGCGCTTGCCGCCGCGCTCGCCGGGTGTGCCTATCCTTACACACCCCCTGCCCTCGCGCCGATCACCGCGCCTGCGCCGACTGCAGCAGCGGCTGCGTTACCGGACGAGATGCGCGCGCCCGTCACGATCCTCGTGTCGATCGACGGGTTCCGGCCCGATTATCTCGATCGCGGGGTGACGCCCAACCTCAACCGGCTGCGCGCGGGCGGGGTGTTTGCGAGCATGCGGCCGTCCTTTCCCAGCATCACCTTTCCCAATCACTGGACGCTGGTGACGGGTCTGCGGCCCGATCGCAGCGGAATCGTCGGCAACAAGATGGAGGACCCCGCACGGCCGGGCGAGACCTTCACGATGGCGAGCGACGATCCGTTCTGGTGGAGCGAGAGCTCTCCGATCTGGGTCGATGCGGAAAAGGCCGGGATCCGGACCGCGACGATGTTCTGGCCGGGCGCGAACGTCGCGGTCGGCGGCAAGCTGAAACTCGACAGCCATGGTGCGATCGACGGCGGGACGCGGCCGGAGGACTGGCAGCAGTTCAACCAGCAGGTGTCGGGGACGCAGCGGGTCAACGCGGTGCTCGACTGGATGCGGCGCCCGGCGGCGATCCGGCCGAGGCTGGTGACGCTGTATTTCGATACGGTCGACAGCGCGGGGCATGCGGATGGCCCCGACAGTGCGGGCGTCACGCGCGCGATTGCGGACGTCGATGCGAGCATCGGCGCGCTGGTCGAGGGGCTCGCGGCGCTTGGGCAGCGTGCGAACCTCGTGATCGTTGCCGACCACGGCATGGCGGCGACGAGCAGCAACCGGGTCGTCGCGCTCGACACGATCGCGGACAAGGCGGATTACCGGACGGTCGAGACCGGCCCCTATGCGACGCTGTTCGCGGTGCCGGGGCATGAGGCGGCGCTCGAGGCGCGGCTGCTCAAGCGGCACGACCATCTGCAATGCTGGCGCAAAAGCGAGATCCCCGCGCGGTTCCATTATGGGCGCAACCCGCGCGTGCCGAGCTATCTGTGCCTCGCCGATGTCGGCTGGCGAGTCGATCCGAGCGCGCCGACCAAGACGTTCGTCGGGGGCATGCACGGATACGACAACATGGCGCCCGAGATGCGCGCGCTGTTCCTCGCCAATGGGCCTGCGTTCGCGCGGGGCAAGACGCTTGCGAGCTTCGACAATGTCGCGATCGAGCCCTTGCTGCGCGACCTGATCGGGTTGCCGGCGGAGGCGGGGCTGGACGGCACCGACGCGCCCTTCCAGAAGGTGATGCAACGATAAGAGGAGCCGCGCGCATGCAGTATTTCGAGGATATCGAGGTCGGTAAGACCGCGTCGTTCGGCCATTATGCCGTGACCCGCGAAGAGGTGATCGACTTCGCCACGAAATATGATCCGCAGCCGTTTCACCTGTCGGACGAGGCGGCCGCGGAGACGCATTTCGGGCGGCTGTCGGCGAGTGGATGGCATACCTGCGCGATGACGATGGCGATGCTGGTCGCGCATCTGAAGGAGAACCGGCAGGCTGGGCTCGGATCGCCCGGAATCGACGAGCTGAAATGGGTCAAGCCCGTCTATCCGGGCGACATGCTGCGGTGCGAGAACGAGGTGCTGGAAAAGCGCGTCTCGGCGAGCCGGCCGGAAATGGGGATCTTCAAGAGCCGGATGCGGGTGTTCAACCAGGACGATGTGGTGGTGATGACGTTCGTATCGAACGGGCTGGTGCAGACGCGCCCCCAAGACGCGCCTGCACCGTCCGCCTAGGCCTGGCGAACCTTAGCGTGGCGTGCGGTTGCCGCCGCCACCGCGATTGCCGCCGCGGTTGCCGCCACCGAAGCTTCGACCGCCACCGCCATTGCCGCGGTTCTGGCGGAATTCGCGGCGATCCTGCCGGGCTTCGTTGCGATAGCCCTGGCGCGCATCGCGGCGCTCGCCACGGAACTGGTCGCGCGTGATCTGGCCGTTGCGGAGTTGCCCGCGATCGTCGCGGCGGTCCTGGCGGAAGTCGCGGTTGGCCTCGCGACGATCCTGGCGATAGTCGCGCGCGGCGGGGCTGTTGCCGCGCGCGAAATTGCCCCAGTTGCCGCCCCCGCGGTAATTGCCGCGACGGCCCTGCCAATAGCGCTGCTGGTCGCCGTTCCAGCGATAAGGGCGCCGGTTACGATCGTAGACGTACACGCCCGAGCCGGGATAATAATAGTCGCCGCTCCAGCCATAATAGGAGTTCAGGCCGCCATAGCCTGCGAACCCGTCATAGCCGCCGTAACCGCCGCCATAGCCCGCGCCGCCATAGCCTCCGCCATAATAGGGGTCGCTCGCATAGCCGACTCCGGCGCCGCCATAGCCATAGCCGTCGGTGCAGCCCGCGACACCCAATCCGAGACCCAGGGCCAGGCCAATAATGCCGAAGCGCTTCATAAACATGGAGATTCTCCCGTACGTGGAGAGCGGACACAAAGCGCGGCTATTCGTCGCACAACGGACTCTGTATGTCGCAAGTTCCATGAACGGGGTCTGACGGGCGTGGTGATCGAGCGACCGGAGCGACTCCTGTGGCCGCAGCGAGGGCGTATTCGGGCGCCCGGAAGAAAGGCACCTCCCCGGCGGAGGCCGGGGTCCAATAGCGACGACAGGGGTAACTACGCGCAGCCACCCGTTAGCGACGTTCCCCAATTGGACCCCGGCCTCCGCCGGGGGGGTATTTAGGGGGGTGTAGGTCAGTCCGCTCCAAGCACGGGCTTGGTGCAAGCATTGCATGACGACGTGTATGGGCGCCGCCCGGGCGATCTCGTCGCTCCGCAGTATGACGGCGCTGCTGATGGGGAGCGGTGGCGGTCTGCACGGCTGGAGAACGCCACGTTAAAGATCATGGCGACACCCTAGCTGTTCCCCCGCGGAGGCGGGGGGCCAGGGTGGCGGGGTGCTGCGGTACTTAGCTGGGCCCCCGCGTCCGCGGGGGAACAGATTGGTGGGTTTCTGTGGCTGACGGGCGATCAGTGGCCGGGGAAGTCGATCAGGGCCGTGGCGTCGATGCCGTCGGCGCGCAGGGCCTCTGCGCCGCCGAGATCGGGTAGGTCGACTAGGAACTGCGCCTGCGTGACCACCGCGCCCGCCTTGTTGAGCAGGCGGACCGCAGCGCGGGCGGTGCCGCCGGTGGCGATCAGGTCGTCGACCAGCAGGACGCGGGCGCCGGGTGCGAAGGCGTCGGCGTGGATCGCGATGCGGTCCGTGCCATATTCGAGCGCATAGTCTTCGGCGATCGTCGCGCCGGGGAGCTTGCCGTCCTTGCGGATCAGCAGCACGCCGGCCTTCAATGGCGCGGCGAGCGCCGCCGCGAACAGGAAGCCGCGCGCCTCGATGCCCGCGACGAGGTCGACCGGGCCCGAGACCGCCGCGACCATCCGCTCGATCGCGGTCGCCCAGCCGGTCGGGTCGAGCAGCAAGGTGGTGATGTCGCGGAACTGGATGCCGGGCTTGGGGAAGTCCGGAATGGTGCGGATCAGCGCCTTGAGGTCGGCGTTGCGCTCTTCGGTATCGGACATGGGCGTTCCCTTCTTCGCACGGGCGGCAGACGTATCGCGCCACCGCGCTACGGCCAAAACGAAAGCGGCGGATCGGGCTGTTCGCCCGTCCGCCGCTCCCTCTATCCGTGCGCCCTTACCGTGGGAGCCCTGCGATCATCAATGCTTAACGTCGCGCCAGACGTTCTGGTACGCGCCCCAGGCAAGCCCGCAGAAGATCAGGATGAAGATGATCGACGCGAACCCGGCGGCGTGACGCGCCTCGAGGTTGGGCTCGGCGGTCCAGGTGAGGAACGCCGCGACGTCGGTCGACATCTGCTCCTTGGTGGGCTTCGTCCCGTCCGCATAGGTCACCTGACCGTCCGAGGTCAGCGGCGGCGGCATCGCGATGTTGAGGTTCGCGAAATACGGATTGTAGTGGAGACCCTCGGGCGTCTTGATATCCGGGAATTCCTTCAGCAGCGCAGCGGGCTGCGTCGTGTAGCCGGTCAGCAGCGAGTGGACATAGGCAGTGCCGTCCTCGCGCGCCTTGGTGATCAGCGAGAGATCGGGCGGCAGCGCGTTGTTGTTCGCGGCGCGCGCGGCGACCTCGTTGGCGAAGGGCGACGGGAAGCGATCCGACGGGATGTTCTTGCGCGTCGCTGGCTCGCCCGTCTCCGGGTTGATCGACGGCTGCTCGATCACCCACTGGCTGGCGATCGCCTTAACCTCGGGCTCCGAATAGCCAATCTTCTGCAGGTCGCGGAACGACACGAGCCGCAGCGAGTGGCAGGCGGCGCAGACCTCCTTGTAGACCTGGAAGCCGCGCTGGACCTGGCGACGGTCGAACTTGCCGAACACGCCGTTGGAGGCGAGCTCGAGTTCCTTGGGATGCTTGTGCGCGACGCTCTCGGCCGACGGCGCGACGGGGTCGGTGATCGCCCCCGAGATGCTGCCGAAGAGCGCGATGCCGAGCACCAGCACGAAGGCTGCGCCGACGATGGATGCGATGAGACGAACCATGTGTGTGTCCTCGAGTTCGTATCAGTGCGCGGCGTGCGGCGTGGACGACGTCGGCGACGTCTCAAGGGCGGTGTGCGCTGGGCTCGTCCCACCGTGGTTGGCCAGCACGGCCTCGGTGATCGAGTTGGGCAGCGGCCGCGGGCGTTCGGCGCGCGAGATGATCGGCAGGATGATCAGGAAATGCGCGAAGTAATAGGCCGCGCAGATCTGGCTGAGGATCACGTAGAACGCGTTGGCCGGCGCGCCACCGCAATAGCCGAGCACCAGGATGTCGGCGACCAGCACCCAGAACGCGATCCGCGCCTTGGGACGATAGTTCATCGAGCGGACCGGCGAGCTGTCGAGCCAGGGCAGGAAGAACAGCAGCAGGATCGAGCCGAACATCGCCAGCACGCCCCAGAGCTTTGCCGGCAGGATGAAGTCCGCGGTGAAGGCGCGCAGGATCGCGTAGAACGGCCAGAAATACCATTCGGGGACGATGTGCGCGGGCGTCGAGAGCGGGTTCGCCGGGATGTAATTGTCCGGGTGGCCGAGATAGTTCGGGAAGAAGAACAACAGGCTGGCGAACACGAGCAGGAAGATGCCGAGCCCGAAGCCGTCCTTCGCGGTGTAATAGGGGTGGAACGGGACGGTATCCTGCTCGCCCTTCACGTCGACGCCGGTCGGGTTGTTCGAGCCCGGGATGTGCAGCGCCCAGATGTGCAGGATGATGACGCCCGCGATCACGAACGGCAGCAGGTAATGCAGCGAGAAGAAGCGGTTGAGCGCGGCGTTGTCGGGTGCGAATCCGCCGAGCAGCCAGATGCGGATCGTGTCGCCGACGAGCGGGATCGCCGAGAAGAACCCGGTGATGACCTGCGCACCCCAGAAGCTCATCTGCCCCCAGGGGAGGACATAGCCCATGAACGCGGTCGCCATCATCAGCAGGAAGATGACCACGCCGAGCAGCCACACCATCTCGCGCGGCGCCTTGTACGAGCCGTAATAGAGCCCGCGGAAGATGTGCGTGTAGACGACGATGAAGAACATCGACGCGCCGTTGGCGTGCGCATAGCGCAGGAACCAGCCCGCGTTGACGTCGCGCATGATGCTTTCGACCGAATCGAACGCGACCGCGCCGTTGGCGGCGTAATGCATCGCCAGCACGATGCCGGTGATGATCTGGATCGCCAGCGCGGCGCCGGCGAGGACGCCGAAGTTCCAGAAGTAATTGAGGTTGCGCGGGACGGGATAGCCGCCGCCCAGCGAATTGTAGACGAGCCGGGGAACGGGAAGCCGCTCATCCAGCCACCGCGTCAGCGGCAGCTTCGGTTCGTATTGCTTGGCCCAGGGAAAGCTCATGATGTTTTCCTCAGCCTACCGTGACGACGGTGTCGGAATTGAAGGCATAGTCCGGCACGTGGAGGTTGGTCGGTGCGGGGCCTTTGCGAATGCGCGCGGCGGTGTCGTAGGCCGAGCCGTGGCACGGGCAGAAATAGCCGCCGAACGGGCCCTTATTCTCGCCCTCGCCCGCGCCGAGCGGGACGCAGCCGAGATGCGTGCAGACGCCCAGCGTGATCAGCCAGTTCTTCTTGCCCGCCTTGGTGCGCTGCTCGAGCGTCTGCGGATCGCGCAACGTCGAGATATCGACCGCGTCGGCTTCCGAGATTTCCTTCGGCGTCAGGTTGCGCACGAACAAGGGCTGCTTGCGGAACGACGTCTTGATCGCCTGGCCGGGGAGGATCTTCGACAGATCGATCTCGGTGGTCGACTGTGCGAGCACGTCGGCCGAGGGGTTCATCTGGTTGATGAGCGGCAGGACGATCGCAACTGCGCCGACCCCGGCGAACGAGACGGCGGCGATGTTGATGAAATCACGGCGGCGAGGGTCATGGGCCTCTTCGTGAAACGGCTCTGGCGATTCGCCGGGAGGAACCATGTCGTCGACTGTCGCCATTCATCTCGCCCTTGCACGTTATTTTTTTCGTGACCGACCAGGCTATCGGTTTCGCAAAACCCTATACCCAATCCGCCCGACCGTCCCCACGGAGGCTATCGTCTGATAGACGGCGGGACCGCGCTTTGCCAACTCCCTTTTGCTTTGGGTTACCCTTGGACGCTCGGCGCGCTAGAGGATCGGGTATGCGTATTGCCCTCTATCAGCCCGATATCGCCGGAAATGTCGGCGCCATCCTGCGCACCGCCGCGTGCATGGGGATCGGCGTCGACCTGATCGAACCGATGGGATTCACCTGGAGCGAAAAGGCCGTGGCGCGCTCGGGCATGGATTATGTCGGCGCGGTCGACGTCGTGCGCCATGCCGATTGGGACGCGTTCCTGGCGCAGGCGAGCGGGCGGATCGTGCTGCTGACGACGAAGGGCGCGGTACGGCTGGATGCGGCCACGTTCCGCGACGACGACATATTGCTGATGGGGAGCGAGGGGACCGGCGTGCCCGAGGACGTGCATGCGCGCGCCGACCTGCGCGTGCTGATCCCGATGCGGCCGGGCTTGCGATCGATGAACATCTCGGTGGCGACAGGGATCGTCGCGGCGGAGGCGTTGCGGCAGACGGGCGGCTGGCCGAGCTAATCCTCCCCGGCACGGGGAGGGGGACCGTGCGAAGCATGGTGGAGGGGGTCCACCACAAACGCCCCGCCTCGTCATCACGGTCGTTACGCTCGTGGCAATCCCCCTCCACCCTTCGGCCAAGTAGCCGAACGGTCCCCCTCCCCGTGCCGGGGAGGATTTGGTAGGGGTGGCGCCATGATCGAACTCGACCCCCAACAAGCCGCCGCCCGCCACTGGTTCGAATCGCTTCGCAACCGCATCTGCGCGGAATTCGAAGCGATCGAGCGCGAGGCGGGCTCCGATGCCGCGTTCGCCTACACGCCGTGGGACCGGATCGATCCGTCGGGCGGGCCCGGCGGCGGTGGCGTGATGGGTGTGATGAAGGGCCGCGTGTTCGAGAAGGTCGGCGTCAACGTCTCGACCGTCGGCGGCACGTTCGAAGGCGAGTTCGCCAAGTCGATCCACGGCGCGGACGAAGACCCCCGCTTCTTCGCGACCGGGATCAGCCTGGTCGCGCACATGGCAAACCCGCACGTGCCCGCGGTGCACATGAACTGCCGCTTCCTCAACACCACCAAGCGCTGGTTCGGGGGTGGCGGCGATCTCAACCCGCCGCTGCCGATCGAGGAGGATACGGCCGACTTCCACGCGACGATGAAGGCGGCGTGCGACGCGCATGACCCGACGCACTACCCACGGTTCAAGGAGTGGGCGGAGACCTATTTCTACATCCCGCACCGCAAGGTCGGCCGCGGCGTGGGCGGGATCTTCTTCGATCACCTCGATGGCGATTTCGAGACCAACTTCGCGTTCACGCGCGATGTCGGCGAGGCGTTTCTGGACGCCTATCCGCGGATCGTAAGGCGGCGGATGAACACGCCGTTCGATGCGGCCGACGAGGCGCGGATGCTCGAATGGCGCGGGCGCTATGCCGAGTTCAACCTCGTCTATGATCGCGGCACGCTGTTCGGGCTGAAGACCGGCGGGAATATCGACGCGATCCTGATGAGCCTGCCGCCGCGCGCGACCTGGTCGTAGGATGGCGCTGATCCCGGTCGCCGGCGACACGCTGGCGACGATCGTCACGACGCTCGAGATGCGGACGCGGCCGCCGCTCAGGCCGAGCCCGGGGTCGCGGCTGAGGCTGGTGCGGTGGGACCGCCCCGCGCTGGAGAAATACCGCGCGCTGTTCCGGCGGGTCGGCGGCCCGTGGCTCTGGTTCTCGCGGCTGGTGATGGCGGACGAGGTGCTGGCGGCGATCGTCCATGATCCGAGGATCGCGGTGTATGCGGTGCTCGATCCGGCGGGGATCGAGGTCGGGATGCTCGAACTCGATTTCCGCGAGGCGGGTGCGTGCGAGATCTCGTATTTCGGGTTGATCCCCGAACTGGCCGGGCAAGGCCATGGCCGGTGGCTGATGGCCGAGGCGTGCGCGCGGGCCTGGGCGAAGGGAGTGGAGCGGGTCTGGCTGCATACGTGCACGCTCGATCATCCGAGCGCGCTGGGCTTCTACCGCGCGCAGGGGTTCGTGGCGGTGAAGCGGACGATCGAGACGTTTCCCGATCCGCGGGTTTCGGGGGTGTTGCCGCCGGAGATCGCGCCGCAGATTCCGTATCTGGGGAAGCTGGGGTAGCCCCCTACTCCGCCACCCCAGGTACTGCATCGACCCCCTTCGACCGGGTTCACCACCC
Organism: Sphingomonas sp. BK036; assembly: GCF_004216825.1. Taxonomy (NCBI): domain Bacteria; kingdom Pseudomonadati; phylum Pseudomonadota; class Alphaproteobacteria; order Sphingomonadales; family Sphingomonadaceae; genus Sphingomonas; species Sphingomonas sp. BK036. The sequence continues at coordinate 611,982 of NZ_SGXR01000003.1, forward strand.
CGGCGGAGGCCGGGGTCCAGTTGGGGGACGTTGCCAACTGCGCGATGCGCCCGGTTACTGCGACCTTTCCACCTGGGCCCCGGCCTTCGCCGGGGAGGTGCTGTCTATTGGGCGAGCGCCGCCCTACCGCGCCAGGCGGCGGTAGGCGGAGATCGCGATCAGCGCCATCGCGATGCCCGCCGCCATGGCGGCGACCGCGGCGCCGGCATCGACGATCACGAGCGCCACGGGGTTGGGCTCGCCCCCCTCGCGCAGCGCGCGGTCGAGCATCATGAAGGGCGCGCCGGCGAGCCAGCCGGAGATGTAGCTGAACGCCGCCAGGCCCATCAGCGGCAACCCCGCGCCGCGGCTCAGCGCGAAGCTCCGGCGGATCGCGCCGAGCGCGCCGAGCGGCGCCTCCGCGAACAGTGCCGGGCCGGTCAGCATCGTCCGGCCGAGGATGTAGAGGCCCGGTATCGCATAGAGCAGCAACCCTGCCCCCGCCGGCAGCGACACGATCACCATCGCCAGCAGGAAGCGCGGGAAGATTCGCAGGCAGCGGGTCAGCGCCTGACGCAGGTCAAGCTTGTCGCGATCGAGATACAGCCCGTAGAACAGCGACGTGCCGAAGAAGCTCATCACATAGGCGAGCAGATACCAGCCGCCATGCGCCGCCGCCCAGGTCTGCACCGCATCGGCCCAGGCCATCGCCTGCGCCTCGTTGTCGCCGGCGCCCGCCACCGGCATCGGCGGATCGGGGACGACCAAAGCGAGCGCGAAGGCGGGTAGGAACAGGAACGGCGCGGCGATCCGCAGCAACAGGTCGCGGTCGCGCTTGAACAGCGTCCAGGCATCGGTGAGGACGGTCGCGAAATCGAGCTTCATGGGACGGCGTGTTTCTCTCTGACGGCGACATAGAGCTGCGCGGTGAAGACCGCCGCGAGCACGGTGAAGGCGGTGGTGACGATCGTCGCGGCGATGCCCGACAGGAAGGTGGCGGTGACGATCCCGTCGGCACCGAGCGCAAGGCGGAAGATGATCCCCGTCACCGACTGTGCGGCCCAGGTCGAGACGAGCATGACGATCGCGAACAGGATCAGGACGCCGATGATCCGCCATGCCAGCCCCTTGGTCAGCTGGAGCGAACGGCGGATCGCGCCGGTCCCGCGGCGTTCGTTGAGGATGACCGGGTTGAGCAGCACCAGCCGCGCGCCGATCCAGATCGCCACCACCAGATAAGCGAGGCCATAGAGTGCGGTGAACCCGGCCGCACCCGCGCTGGGCGGGGTCATCTGCGCGCTGGTGCCATTGGCGGCGGCGGCGAAATCGAACCCCGACTGGAGGAGGACGATCACCGGCGGCACCGCCAGCAGCATCGCGAGGACCGTGAGCAGCGTGGTGATACCGAGCGCGGGCAGCAGGCGCGCGCCGGCCTGGCGACGCGCGGAGGCCGCATCGGTGGCGGGATCGCTCGCGATCGCGACGATCGCGAGTTGCGCCCACAGCATCGCCGCCAGCGTGCCGATCGCGAGGACAAAGCCGACCAGGGCGAACTGCATCGTGCCCGGCGTCGAATAGGCCGCAAAGCCGTCGCGGACGACGCTGGGCAGGAGCATGCCGAGCAGCGCGATCGGCGCGATCATGCCGGTGCGCCCGTTGAGCACCTCGATCGTGCGGTCCCAGACCGTTCCCATCTTCACCATGTGCCGAACTCCCCGTTCCCGTTCCTGCGCGGACTAGCCCAAGCCCCCGCGCTTGACCACACAGTTGCGGGATGGGTGCAGGGCGCGTCGGAGTTGCAACTTGGGGCCGGGGTGCGCAATTGGGAGGGGTGACCAGCCCCCTTCCCCCCGAGATCGAGTGGCGCACCAGCGCCGGCCTCACCCCCTATGCCGATGCGCTGGCCGAGATGGAGGCGCGCGCGGCCGCGGTCGGCGCCGGCGACGCGCGCGAACTGCTGTGGATGCTCGAGCACCCGCCGATCTACACCGCGGGGACCAGCGCGGAACCGGGCGACCTGATCGATGCGCGCTTTCCGGTAATCCCGACCGGGCGCGGCGGGAAATACACCTATCACGGGCCGGGCCAGCGGATCGGCTATGTCGTGCTCGACCTCACCAAGCGGGGGCGCGACGTGCGCTGCTACGTCCATGCGCTCGAATCCTGGGTGATCGCGGCGCTCGGCGAACTCGGCGTAGCGGCGTTCGCGGTCGATGGCCGCGTCGGCATCTGGACGCTGGAAAACGGGCATGAAGCGAAGATCGGTGCGATCGGCGTACGCGTGAAACGCTGGGTGACGCTCCACGGCTTTTCGGTGAACGTAGCACCCGACCTGGCCCATTTTGGTGGCATCGTCCCGTGCGGGCTTCCCGAGTACGGCGTTACCAGCCTGCAATCGCTTGGCATTTCGGCGGACCTTGCAACCTTCGACGCTGCGCTTGCGTTGACGGTCGATGCTTTCCTTGAAACAGTTTCTTGTCCTCAAGAAAACGAGGCTTGAGGGCAAAGCGTTATCGGATTAATGTCCACTACGATTTGGGTATTAAGGGCGAGCAGCCAGCCAAATCCTCTATCTAGGGAGCTTCCACATGCGTGCACTCATTTCCAAGGTCCTGACCGGTTCGCTGATCGCCAGCGCGGCACTCGCCGTGTCGGCCTGCGGTCCGAAGACCGAGACGACCACCGACAACACGATGGTCACCGACATGAACGCCACCGAGGGCATGGACACCATGACCGACAACATGACCGCCGTTGACGGTGCGTCGAACGGTGGCATGATGGCCAACGACAGCATGATGGCAAACGACACGATGATGTCGAACGACACCATGATGACCAACAACGCGATGTAATCGTCGCGAGGGCCAGCCGCTTCGGCGGACGGCCTTCAAACACATTGCTAGTGTGAAGGGCCGTCCGGGCAACCGGGCGGCCCTTTCGCGTTGCGGGCTTGCCGGGGGTGGATCGGGCGATCCGATCAGGGCATGAACGGCGGTAAAGCTGGGTCGTTTCGCAGCCGTCGAATCGGTATGCTGGACGCGTGAAATCGTGCTGCCCAAAAGGTTAAAATCGCTTGGGGGTTTGACGGAAACGCTTTAGATTCGTCGACTTGGAATGCCCCTGGGGAGGTTTGAATGAAAGTGTTGCGTACTGCGCTCGCGCTCTGCGTGGCGTCGAGCGGGCTTGCCGTAGCGCAGTCGGCGTCGGCGCAGTTTTTCCTGCAGTCGCGCGACTTTTCGGGTGCGGCGGTGGTCGGTGACGAGGCCGATCTCGGCCAGCCCCTGCCCGGCGCCACGTCCGCCGAAACGCGCGCCGCGCTGGTGTGGCACATGCGCGCCGCGCTCAACGTCGCCGCACTGCAATGCCAGTTCGAGCCGACGCTGCTGACCGTGCCGAACTACAACTCGATCCTCGCTGATCATGGCGACGAGCTGAAGGGCGCGTTCGATACGCTGACCAAATATTTCCTCCGCGTGAACAAGGCGGCGGGTCCGCGCGCCGGCCAGGCCGCGCTCGACCAGTTCGGGACGCGCACCTATTCGAGCTTCGCCACGGTCGCCGCGCAATATGGCTTCTGCCAGACCGCCGCGTCGATCGGTCGCGATGCGGTGTTCGCGCCGCGCGGGCATTTCGCCGACGTCGCGCTGGCGCGCTCGCGTGAGCTGCGCAACAGCCTGATCCCGTGGGGCGAGCAGCGCTTCCCGCGCTATATCGGTCGCGACCGCAATGCGCCGATGCCGCGGCTCGATGCGATCTGCTGGGACAAAAAGGGCGAGTGGGTCGCCAAGAAGTGCGGCGCGCAGAACTGGCCGCCGGAGGGCGTCGGTATCGCCGGACGTTGAGGATCGCGCCGGCCCCGCGCATTTCGCCCCTTCCTTCCCGGGGCCATGATGCGCGGGGCCGGAGCCCGGTCGTTTAGCGCAGGCCCAGCAGCTTGTGCGTCTGGAGCGACAAGCGCCATTGCGGCCGCTCCATCACCATATCGACGCAGGCCTCGCGGTTCGCGTCCGCACGCGGATCGTCGAGCGGCTGGAGCAGCAGGTTCGCGAAGTCCCACGTCTCGACATCGTCGATATCGGTGCCGGGCTGCGGCCAGACCAGCTTGAGCTCGTGCCCGGTACGCTGGACGACGACGCTGCCCGCCTTGGGGCTGACGCAGATCCAGTCGATGCCGGGATGTGCGGCAATCGTCCCATTGCTCTCCATCGCGATCCGGAAGCCGTGCGCGTGGAGCGCATCGACGATCGCGTCGTCGATCTGGAGCATCGGCTCGCCCCCGGTCAGCACGACGAACCGGTCCTGCGAGCCTTCGCCCCAGAAGCCTGCGACCGCTGACGCCAATGCCTGTGCATCGGCGAACTTGCCGCCGCCAAGCCCATCGGTGCCGACGAATTCAGTATCGCAGAACCGGCACACCGCGGTCGCACGATCCTGTTCGCGCCCCGACCAGAGATTGCAGCCGGCAAACCGCACGAACACCGCCCGGCGACCGGCGTTCACGCCCTCGCCCTGCAACGTCAGGAACATCTCCTTGACCGCATAGCTCATCGGTCAGCCGTGCTCCGTACCGAGACGTTCGGCGTAGACGGTCGGATCGGCGATCCCGGCGTCCTCGAACCCCTTCGAGCGCAGGCGGCAACTGTCGCACGCGCCGCAATGCTTGCCGTCGAGCGTCGGATCATAGCACGACCAGCTGAGTCCGAGATCGAGGCCCAAGCGCGTGCCTTCGCGCACGATGTCCGCCTTGGTCATCATCTGCAGCGGCGCCTGGATGCGGAACGGGTCGCCCTCGACCCCGGCCTTGGTCGCGAGTTCGGCAAGGCCTTCGAACGCGGCGATGAACTCGGGGCGGCAGTCGGGATAGCCCGAATAATCGAGTGCGTTGACGCCGATATAGATGTCGCGTGCACCCGACGCCTCCGCCCAGCCGAGCGCGAGGCTCAGGAAGATCGTGTTGCGCGCGGGGACATAGGTGACGGGGATACCGCCGCCGTCTTCTGTCCCGACGCCGTCCTTCGGCACGTCGATATCGGCGGTGAGCGCAGAGCCGCCGAACGCCGAGAGGTCCATCGGCAGAACGATGTGGCGCTCGGCCCCCAGCGCCTGCGCGACACGGCGCGCGGCATCGAGTTCGATGCGGTGGCGCTGGTTATAGTCGAAGGAAAGCGCGAGCACGCGCTGACCGGCTTCGCGCGCAAGTGCGGCGGATACCATCGAGTCGAGCCCGCCCGAGACGAGGGCGACCGCATAGGGAGCAGGAGATGTCATGATGCGCCGTTCGCTAGGCCAGCGGCGGGCAAAAAGAAAGGGGCCGCCCGGTGAGGCGGCCCCTGAGGTTGGCGCGAACCGCGCCACTAGGGAGAAAAAACGTGCCGAACTAAAAGCACAGCCGACTATATACCCGAAATGGGTAAATAAGACATTAATTCCTCGCCTTACCTAGATCAGGTGCGACGCAGCATCAGTCTTCGACCGGAACCGGGAATTTTTTGGCGCAAAACGCGCAGTCGACGACGATGAACCCCGTCTCGTCCGCCATCGATCGCCGTTCCTCTATCGGGAATTTCGAGATCACGCCCTTGATATAGTCGGGATCGCAGCGACAGCCGCGCGTGATTGGGATGTCAGCGAGAATGCGGACATCCTCCTCCTCGTTGAACAGCCGCCACACGAGCGTTTCCAGCGGGAGCGCGGCGTAGGTTAGCTCGTCCGCGCCCATCGTGTTGCCGAGCGTGGCGACATGCTCCCATTCGGGATGATCGAGCTTGGTGTGCAGCCGTTCGCGCCCGTCCTCGCCCTCGGGGAGGTGCTGGAGGAACAGCCCGCCCGCGACGCAGCGACCGTCGGGGCCCTTGGCCATGCCGGTGCGGACCATCGTCGGGATCTGCTCGGACTGCGTGAAATAGCTCTGCGCCGCCTCCGACAGCGTGTCGCCGTCGAGCGGGACGATGCCCTGATACCGCTCGTTGCTGCTCGCCATGTCGAAGGTGATCGCGAGATAGCCCGCGCCGAACAGCGCGAATAGCGACGGCTCGGCGGGGGCCTCGGCGAGCTTGTCCGCGTCATATTCGATATAGCCGCGGACTTCGCCGCCGCGGTAATCGCAGACCAGCAGCTGGACGACGCCGTTGTCGGTGCGAGTCTGCATCGTCAGCTGGCCGCTGGCGTCCTTTAGCGTCGAACCGATCAGCGCGGCGAGCGTGAGCGCCTCGGCGAGCAGCTTCTCGATCGCTGGCGGATAGGCGTGGGCGGCGAGCACCTCGTCGAGTGCGGTGCCGAGCCGGACGATCCGACCGCGGGCGCTGCGGGCGGGGATCGCAAACGCCAGCGCGCGGTCGAGATCGGTCATGTTGGGGTCGTTCAAAGCTTCACCTCGTCATCACAACGCCGACCGTCGTCCCGGCGAACGCTGGGATCTCGTGCCGCAAGGGCATTCTCCGTTATCGGGAGATCCCAGCGTGCGCTGGGATGACGGGCAGGCGAAGGGTGAAAATGGGGAGCTCGCCCCGCCCCTTCAACCGATCTGACCGAAGCACCAGCGCAGCACCGATTTCTGCGCGTGGAGGCGGTTTTCGGCTTCCTGCCAGATGAGCGACTGCGGGCCGTCGATCACCTCGGGCGTGACCTCCTCGCCGCGATGTGCGGGGAGGCAGTGGAGGAATTTCGCGTCGGGCTTGGCCAACGCCATCAGCGCGGCGTCGACCTGGTACGGGGTCAGCGCCTTCAGCTTCGTCTCGGCATGTGCCTGCCCCATCGAGATCCAGGTATCGGTGACGATGATGTCCGCGCCCTCGACCGCCTCTTGCGGCGACGCGACGACCTTCGCGCGGCCTTTGCCGAGCGCGACGTCCGCCTCGGTCGGCTGATAGCCTTGCGGGCAGGCGGCGACGACGTCGAACTGCATCAGCCCGGCCGCCTCGACGATCGAGGCGAGCACGTTGTTGCCGTCGCCGAGCCACGCGACCTTGAGGCCGGGCAGCGTTTTGCCGCTCTCGATGATCGTCAGCAGGTCGGCCATGATCTGGCAGGGATGCGACGCGTCGGTCAGGCCGTTAATGACGGGGACGCTGGCGTAATGCGCCATCTCCTCGATCTTGGCGTGATCGTCGGTACGGATCATGATCGCGTCGACATAGCCCGACAGGATGCGCGCGGTATCGGCGACCGACTCGCCGCGCCCGAGCTGCATCGAGCCTGCGTCGGAGACGATCGAGGTGCCGCCGAGCTGGCGGATCGCCATGTCGAACGAGAAGCGCGTGCGGGTGGAATTCTTCTCGAACACCATCGCCAGCGTGTGGCCGGCGAGCGGCGCGTCGGCATCGGCGCGGCCCTTGGGGAAGCCGACGCGCGCGGCCTTGCGATCGAGCGCGTCGGCGAGCATCGCGGCGATGCCGTCGGCGCCGGCGTCGGTGAGATTCAGGAAATGGCGGGTCATATCATCCTCCCCGGCACGGGGAGGGGGACCGCGCTCGCAGAGCGGGGTGGAGGGGGGCCTCCACGAGCGCTGCGCTGCGGGGCGATCCCCCTCCACCATGCTTCGCATGGTCCCCCTCCCCGTACCGGGGAGGAATATTTCAATCGTCGGCGGCGGGCACGTAGACGCGTGCGGCGGTCGACAGCTTGTCGAGGCACTCGGTGATATGACTCTCGTCGATCACCAGCGGCGGCAGGATGCGGATGACGTTCTCGCCCGCCGACACCAGCAGCAGATTGTGATGATCGCGCGCGAACGCGACGAACGCGCGGCTGTCGCTCTTCAGCTTCAGCCCCAGCATCAGCCCGGTGCCGCGGACGCTGTCGAACAGGTGATCGTGGTTGGGGATCATCTGCTCGAGCCCCTGGCGCAACCGGTCGCCCATCGCGGTGACGTGCGCGAGGAACCCGTCCTCGAGGATCACGTCGAGGATCGCCTCGCCCGCCGCCATCGCCAGCGGGTTGCCGCCATAGGTCGAGCCGTGCGTGCCCGCGACCATGCCCTTGGCCGCTTCCTCGGTCGCGAGGCACGCGCCGAGCGGGAAGCCGCCGCCGATGCCCTTGGCGACCGACATGATGTCGGGGGTGATGCCGTACAGCTCGTGCGCGAAGAACTTGCCCGTCCGGCCATAGCCGCACTGGACCTCGTCGAGGACGAGCAACAGGCCATGCTCGTCGCACGCCTTGCGCAGGCCCTGGAGGAACTCGGGGCTCGCCTGGCGGATACCGCCCTCGCCCTGGATCGGCTCGACCAGGAAGCCCGCGGTGTTGTCGTCGATCAGCGCGAGCGCGCCTTCGAGATCGTTGAACTTGGCATAGGCGAATCCGGGCAGCAGCGGCTCGAACCCGTCGCGCATCTTGGCCTGGTTGGTCGCCGAGATCGCGCCCAGCGTACGGCCGTGAAACGCGGTGTCGAACGTGATCAGCGTGTGACGCTCAGGATTGCCATTGGCGAAATGATAGCGCCGCGCGGTCTTGATCGCACACTCGACCGCTTCCGCACCCGAGTTGGTGAAGAACACCGTGTCGGCGAACGTGTTGTCAACGAGCCGCTGCGCGAGATGCTCGCCCTGCGGGCTGCCGTACAGGTTCGACACGTGCATCAGTGTGGCGGCCTGGTCGGCGATCGCCTTGGTCAGATGCGGGTGCGCGTGACCGAGCGCGTTGACCGCGATGCCGCTGGCGAAATCGAGATATTGCTGGCCGTCCTCACCGAAGAGGTACGCGCCCTCGCCTCGGACCGGACGCACGCCACACCGCGGGTAGACGGGCATGAGCGGGGTGATGGTCACGACGGCAGCTCCTTCAAAAAACGAGGGCGACCCTTATCGGCCGCCCGAGCTGCTTGATACGAGGCCGAGACGCCCGGGGCAACACCGGTTAGACGCCATGCGCCATGACCCGGCTGGTGCAGCCATGGGCGCCGTGCCGATTCGGTACGGCAAACCGGTGGCGACGGCCCGGTTGCCGCCGTGGCTGGTCAGCTCATTCCAGGCTCGACCGTCAGATCGAGTATCTCGATATGCGGAACGGACGACCGCGCACGGATCCGCGTCCCCTTCATGCTGACGACGTCGTAGACGATGGAATATCGCTCGATCCGCCGAAGCCCCGGATCGGATGGGGCGCGTTCCAAGGGCCGGTACCGGCGCTCGCCCAGCGCGTCGGTCACCAGCTTCATCCAGCCCGCATCCACATCGGTCGACGTGCGAACGGTATCGATGTCGTGGACCGTTCCATCGGGCGCGACCCGGAATGCGACGTCGGCCCATTGCGGCGTTGCCTCGCCGTGCAACCGCGCCACGGTCGAGGGGTTTTCCTGCCGCCAGTTGTTCAGGTCGATCGGCGGCGCGTAGATGAGTTCGGCCTTGCTGACACGATCGGTATTCGTCGCCGCGATACAGTCACGCCCGGCGTTGACGCCCGTGCCCTGCAGGCGGCACCGCAGGAACTTCGCGGCATCGCGAAACGGTGCCAGATCGGGTTCGGTCGTCTCGTCGATGCGACGGAGCGAATCGAACGCGGTTTGCCGATACGCCGGCACGAGTGGCGCAATCGACGTGTACAGGCCCGCGATACGAAAGAGCGCATAGCCTTTGACCCGGACGTCCCCCGCCGCCGCCGCCTGATTCGCGACCTTGTTGTAGACGTCGCGCGCGGCGATGAAGCGGCCATCCTTGGCGAACGCGTCGCCGACCGCGAGTCGCTGGATGAAGATCCGTCGGTCGGTCGAGGGAAGGCCGCTCTTGAGCGCGTCGAGCGAGTCGATGGCGGTAATGCGCGCGGCATCGCGTTGCCCGTTCACCGCCAGCATCCGGCCGCTGGCCCGCAACAGATCGCCGACTTCGACGGGCAATTCGCGTTTGTACCGCATGTTGCGCCCGCGTGCCTTTGCCAACGTGCGCTGCGCCTCGGGATAATCGCCTGCGAGGAACTGGTCCTCCGCATACGCCAGCGAGGCGTCGATCTCCTCCTTCGGCGGACACTGCCGCGCGATACAGGCTGCCAGCGCGCGTGCGCTGTCCTCGACCCGCCGACCGACCACCACGATGGTCTTTCCCTCGCCATCGACAGACTGCGCGGGCGCGACGGGAGGTGGCGCGGCCGCCTGACTGGAAACGGCCGCCTGAAGCAAAACGAAAGCAAACGGGATCATGCAGATACCCCTATTCATTTCGACGGCGTACGGGCCGCGATCGGAACAGTGTATGCGCATGTATTGGTTACGCAAGATGATCGTTACGAAGAATTTTGCGGCGTCATGGACGGCGTGATCGGCAGATACCGAATCTAGCGACCTAGGCTGGACCTTGGCCTTTGCTCACGCGTCTATCGCTTCCTCGTCCATGCGGCCCGCATTTTCCTGGATGAAGGCGAAGCGGTGGGCGGGGTTGTTGCCCATCAGGCGGTCGACGAGATCCTTGACCCCTGCCCGTTCCTCATATTCCTGCGGGAGCGTGATGCGGAGCATGCCGCGCGTGGCGGGGTCCATCGTCGTTTCGCGGAGCTGGCTCGGGTTCATCTCGCCAAGGCCCTTGAAGCGGCCGACATCGACCTTCTTGCCCTTGAACACGGTGCGCTCGAGTTCGGCGCGGTGCGCGTCGTCGCGGGCGTAGATGCTCTTGGTGCCGACGGTCAGGCGGTAGAGCGGCGGCTGCGCAAGGTAGAGGTGCCCGCGGCGGACGAGTTCGGGCATCTCCTGGAAGAAGAACGTCATCAGCAGCGTGGCGATATGTGCGCCGTCGACGTCTGCGTCGGTCATGATGACGATGCGTTCGTAGCGCAGCGTGTCGGGCGTGCAGTCCTTGCGCGTGCCGCAGCCAAGCGCGAGCGTCAGGTCGGCGATTTCCTGGTTGGCGAAGATCTTCGCGCTGGTGGCGGACGCGACGTTGAGGATCTTGCCGCGGATCGGGAGGATCGCCTGCGTTTTCCGATCACGCGCCTGCTTGGCCGAACCGCCTGCCGAATCGCCCTCGACGATGAACAGCTCGGTGCCTTCGGGCGAGTTGGCGGAGCAGTCGGTCAGCTTGCCGGGCAGGCGCAGTTTCCGCGCGGAGGTCGCGGTCTTGCGCTTGACGTCGCGTTCCTGCTTGCGGCGCAGGCGTTCGTCCATCCGCTCGAGCACATAGTTCAGCAGCGCCTTGCCGCGATCCATGTTGTGGCTGAGGAAATGGTCGAAATGATCGCGGACCGCCTTTTCGACGAGGCCCGCGGCCTCGGGGCTGGTGAGGCGATCCTTGGTCTGGCTCTGGAACTGCGGTTCGCGGATGAAGACCGACAGCATCAGCTCGCTGCCGACCATCACGTCGTCCGCGCTGATATCCTTGGTCTTCTTGTTGCCGACGAGATCGCCGAACGCGCGCAGGCCCCGGACGAGCGCTTGGCGCAGGCCCTGTTCGTGCGTGCCGCCATCGGGGGTCGGGATGGTGTTGCAATACCAGCTGTACGAGCCGTCGCTCCACAGCGGCCAGGCGACCGCCCATTCGACGCGCCCTTGAGTCTCGCCGTTCGCACTCGGGAAGTCCTGCGAGCCCGAGAAGAAATCGGAGGTCGCGCATTCGCGGCCGGCGATCTGGTCGCGCAGGTGATCGGCGAGGCCGCCGGGAAACTGGAAGACCGCCTGCGCGGGTGTATCGTCACCGATCAGGTCGGGCGCGCAATGCCAGCGGATCTCGACGCCCGCGAAGAGATACGCCTTCGAGCGGACGAGCTTGTAGAGACGCGCGGGCTTGAAGTTCAGCTCGGTGCCGAAGATCTCGGTATCGGGGGTGAACGCGACGCTGGTGCCGCGGCGATTGGGCGTGGGCCCGAGATGCTCGATCGGGCCTAGCGTCTGGCCCTTGGCGAAGCGCTGGCGGTAGAGCTGGCGATCGCGTGCGACCTCGATGACGGTGTCCGACGACAGCGCGTTGACGACGCTGATGCCGACGCCGTGCAGGCCGCCCGAGGTGGCGTAGGCCTTGCCCGCGAACTTGCCCCCTGAGTGGAGCGTCGAGAGGATCACCTCGAGCGCGGACTTGTCGGGGAACTTGGGATGCGGATCGACCGGAATCCCGCGGCCATTGTCGACGATCGTCAGGCGGTTGTTGGCGTCGAGCGTCACCTCGATGCGCGTGGCGTGGCCCGCGACCGCCTCGTCCATCGCATTGTCGAGCACTTCGGCGGCGAGGTGGTGCAGCGCGCGCTCGTCGGTGCCGCCGACATACATGCCGGGGCGGCGACGTACGGGCTCGAGCCCCTCGAGCACCTCGATCGAGGAGGCGTCATAGGTATTGGCGGCGGCTTTGCCGACGCCGGGTGCGCCCGGGGACGCGAACAGATCTTCAGCCATGCGTTGAGCGTAGCCGCAGGCGCTGGACAAAGCCACAGGCTCTGTTTGTTCTCCCTGTTACTCGAAAGTCACACGCGCCCAAATTGTTGCGTTGCGGGGAGAAATTCCCACGGCCGCCCCGTTTATGAAAAACCTGTCATGATGTTTCCGGGAGTGAACATGAACAAGACGATGATGGTGGCCCTGATCGGGACCGCCGCACTGGGATTCGCCGCGACGCCTGCCGCGGCACAGGAGATGGCCGACGACGCCGCACCGTTCAGCGGCATCTATGTCGGCGCGGCCGGCGGATATGACGTGCAGCCGAACGATGTGGGGTCGTCGATCCAGTTCGACCGCAACCTCGACGGCCGGTTCGGCGATGCGGTCACGACCGCGACGGGCGCCAACGCGTTCTCGCCCGGCTTCTGCAACGGCGCCGCGACCAGCAGCACCGCACCCGCCGTCGGTGGCCGTGGCTGCCGCAACGACAAGAACAACACGGCCTATTATGCGCGAGTCGGGATCGACCAGCAGATGGGCAACATCGTCGTCGGCGTGGTCGGCGAGTTCGGCAAGTCGAACATCCGCGACAGCGTCAGCGCATTCTCGACCACGCCCGCCTTCTACACGATGACGCGCGACCTCGATTGGGAAGCGTCGATCCGCGGCCGTGCGGGCTATGCGGTCAACACCACGCTGTTCTACGGCACGTTCGGCGCGGGCTATGCGCGGATCAACCGCGATTTCTATTCGAGCAACACCGCCAACGCCTATGCCCAGAGCGGCAAGAAAAACCAGTTCGGCATCACCGGCGGCGGCGGCATCGAGCAGAAGCTGGCCAAGAACGTCTCGGTCGGGCTGGAATATATGTTCCACCAGTATCAGGACGACGATTACCGCGTCCTCGTCACGCGCGGGACGCAGCCGGCGACCAACCCCTTCGTCCTCGCGCCGAACACGGCCGGGACTGCGTTCAAGCGGTCGGACGATAATTTCCGGTGGCACAGCGTCCGCGGCACGGTGGCGTTCCGGTTCTGAGGCGCAGGGCGGCCTGCACCAAGCTGGTGCAGGACTCGCCCAAGCCCGGCCGGCGCGGCTCGCCGCGGCCGACGACATGGGCTTTGCCCATGGCGAGCTGAGACAGAAAAGGCCGCTTCCCGAACGAGGAAGCGGCCTTTTTCATGTCACGATCGATGTACCACCCACCTCGTCATCCTGACGAAAGTCAGGACACAGAGCCAAACACGCTAGCTTGGCGGTATCCTGGGTCCTGACTTTCGTCAGGATGACGGGTGGGGCTAGCGGCGCGCCCGTATCAAAGCAGCCTTAGCGCGGCCGCGGGCCGCCGAACGGCAGCGGTGGCGTCGGGCGGCGATCGCGGCGCGGGAGCTGCGCCTGGTACGCATGGCCGCAATGATCGACACAATAGGGGAAGCCCGGGTTCACGGCCTTGCCGCAGAAATGGAAATCAGGCTCGCCCGGATGACCCAGCGGCCATTTGCAGATGCGGTCGTTGAGTTCGAGCAGGCTCGTCTTGTTCGCCATCTCGGCGGACGGCTTGGCGGGCACGAGACGACGCGGCGGCGCGGGCGTGCTCGGCGGCTGCTGCTCGCCGGGGGCCTGGCGGAGGAAGCCGCCGGGGCCGACCGAACGCAGGATCGGCTGCGGCGCGCGAACGGGCGCGGCGACGGCGGGTGCCGCCTCGTCCTCGTCCTCGTCTTCATCCGCGTCGTCCTCGGGCTCTTCGGCGACCGGTTCGGGCGCGGCGGGCTTGGCGGCGGCAACGGGCGGCGCGACCGGTGCGGGCGCAGGCGCTGCAACCTCGACGGGCTCCGGTGCGGCGAAGGGCTCGGGCGCCGGCGCTGCGACGGGAGCTGATGCCTCGGTCGTCGCGGCGGCCGCCTTGGCGTCGGGATCGTTCGGCTTCACCGGCGACGGGCGCGCCTGCAGTTCGAGGCGGTGCGCCTTGCCGATCACGGCGTTGCGGCTGACGCCACCAAGCGCTTCGGCGATCTGGCTGGCGGTCTGCCCGGCCTCCCACATCGTCTTGAGCGTCGCGATGCGCTCGTCGGTCCAGGACATATTCGTTCCTTAGTCAGCGTCAGCCGGCCAGTGTTAAGCGGTTGCGGGCAGCAGCGGCAGCGATTACCCGCAACCTCCATGAGCAGCCAGCCCCCAATCGGTGAAATCCATTCGGCGGTGCATTCCGCCCCCGGCGTTCCCGTCATCAAGAGCGTGAACTGGGAGGGATTGCGAACCCTCTATATCAAGGAGGTGCGCCGTTTCTTCAAGGTGCAGCTTCAGACGGTGTGGGCGCCGGCGATCACGACCCTTCTGTTTCTGATCGTGTTCACCATCGCGACCGGCGCGAGAAGCCCGGTTCCGGTCGACGGACAGATCGTCGCGTTCGCCGATTTCATCGCCCCCGGCCTGATCATCGCGCAGGGCATGATGGGGCCCGCGTTCGCCAATGCGAGCTTCTCGCTGCTGGTCGGCAAGATGCAGGGGACGATCGTCGACTACCTCCAGCCGCCGCTATCGACGGGTGAGTTGCTGGGTGCGCTGGTCGGTGGCGCTGTGACTCGCGCGGTCATCGTCGGGGTCGTGGTGTGGGCGGCGATGGCGCTGTATCCCGGCGTGCACGTGACGCCGCACGCGCCGCTCGCGATCATCTGGTTCGGGTTGCTCGGCGCGGTGTTCCTCGCGCTGCTGGGCGTGCTGACGTCGATCTGGGCGGACAAGTTCGATCATGCCGCCGCGGTCACCAACTTCGTGATCGCACCGCTGTCGCTGCTGTCGGGCACCTTCTATTCCGTTGACAAGCTGGCCCCCGCCTTCCGAGCGTTCAGCCATGCGAACCCGTTTTTCTACATCATCTCGGGCTTTCGCTACGGGTTCCTGGGGATCGCCGATTCGCCGGTGATGATCGGCGGGATCGTGATCCTGGTGATCGACGTCGTGCTCGCGACCTTGTGCTACCGGTTGCTCAAGAGCGGGTGGAAGCTGAAGAACTGATGCGCGCGCTCACGCTCTGGCTGGTCGCGCTGGTGGTAGCCCTGCTGCCCGTCGGTGCGGTGGCGCAGGGCGTGGCCGATCCGGCGCTGCGAGCAAAGGTGGATGCGCTGGTCGCGATCCTCGACGGCCGCGGCGCGTACGACACGTATTTCGCCGCGAGCTTCCGCGACAAGGTGCCGCAGACGCGGTTCGCGACGATCGTCGCGCAGTTGAAGGCAACGCTCGGCGCGCCACGGAAGATCGAGTCGCTGGCCGCGACGTCGGCTTGGTCCGCGGATTTGGTCGTCGGCTATGCGCGGGGGACGGCGAGCGTTCGGCTCGCGCTCGATCCGGCCGCGCCGCATGCCGCGACCGGTCTGCTGATCACCGGCACCGCCGCACGCGACGATAGTCTCGCCAAGATCGAGGCGGAATTTCGCGCGCTGCCGGGGGCCAGCGGTTTCGGGCTGTATGCGCTCGGCGACGGCACGCCGCAGCCGATTTTCGACTATCGTGCCGATATTGCCGCGCCGCTCGGGTCTGCGTTCAAGCTATGGGTGCTGGCGGAACTCGCGCGGCAGGTGGCGGCGGACGAGCGGCATTGGGCCGATGTCGTGAAGGTCGGTGCGCCGTCACTCCCCTCCGGCGTGCTGCAGACCTGGCCCGCGGGATCGCCTGCGACCTTGCAGACGCTCGCGACGCTCATGATCTCGATCAGCGACAACACCGCGACCGATACGCTGCTGACGATGCTTGGGCGCACGAAGGTCGATGCGATGGCGGAGAGCGCGGGCGGCAGCGTGCCCGTGATGACGACTCGGGAGATGTTCGCGCTGAAGAGCGATCCCGCGCTGACGAAAGACTGGGGCGCCGGGTCGGTCGTCGACCGGCGCGCGCTGCTGGTCGACCATGCGGTGGAGATTGCGACGACGAAGCTCGACATGGGCGTCTTTGCGGGCAAGCCCGTGGCGGTCGACAGCGTCGAATGGTTTGCCAGCCCGGCGGCGATGGCGGGGCTGCTGGATCGGTTGCGTGTGGCGGACGACACGACCCGCGCGATCCTGGCGGTCAATGCCGGCGTCGATCCGGCAATCGCGACGCGGTTTCGCTATGTCGGGTTCAAGGGTGGCGGCGAGCCGGGGGTGCTCAGCCTGAACTATCTCGTCCAGGCGAAGGACGGGCGCTGGTATGCCGCGACCGGGAACTGGCACCGCGCGGACGATGCGGTGAACGAGCTTCGGTTCGTGGGGCTGATCGGGCGGGCGCTGGCGGTGTTGGCGGCGCGGTAGGGGCGCCACTCCAAGGGTACACCCCCGCTTTTGCCACCACCCCGGCGAAGGCCGGGGTCCAGTTGGGGGACGTCGCTGACTGAGGGCAGCGTGCCGTTACGACCACCTTTCCAACTGGGCCCCGGCCTCCGCCGGGGTGGCGGACATCGGGAAAGGACGTGACCTAGGCCCGCCCGGCGGCCTGCCAGCTATCCGCGCAGAGCCCATAGATCAGGCTGTCGCGCAGGCCGAGATGCGTCTCCCACTCGCCCTGCAACAGCCGCTCGCGCCGGAACCCCAGCCGCTCGAGCAACGTGATCGACGCCGCATTCTCGGTATCGGCATCCGCGAACACGCGCTTGCGTCCTTCGGCAAACAGCCGGTCGATCACCGCGGACACCGCTTCGCGCGCAATCCCCCGGCCCCAGGCTTCGCGCGCGAGGATGAAGCCGATCTCGGTCACCCCGGCCCCGTCGGCCTCGCTGCCCGAGACCCAGCCGATCGCGCGGTCATCGCCGGTGCGCGTGATCGCCCAGGTGCGCTGGTTGCCCGGCGCGGCCTCCTCGGCGAGATACATGCGGACGTCGTCTACGCTGCCGAGCGGACCATCGGCGGAATAGGTCATCAGCTCGGCATCGGCGAGCATCGGGTGGAGCGCCGGCGCATCGCCCTCGACGAGCGGGCGCAACCGCAGCCGCCGCGTCTTGAGGACCGGCGAGACGCCGGCACGCCGTGGTCTACGCCCGGGCTGCCTCACGCGGTAAGGGCGTCCACGAGCGCCCGGACCTTCTTCTGGCGCCACTGCGGCAGCGGGGCGACGAGCCAGTAGC
The DNA here is from genome assembly GCF_004216825.1 of Sphingomonas sp. BK036. Lineage (NCBI taxonomy): Bacteria > Pseudomonadati > Pseudomonadota > Alphaproteobacteria > Sphingomonadales > Sphingomonadaceae > Sphingomonas > Sphingomonas sp. BK036. The sequence goes on from NZ_SGXR01000003.1 coordinate 629,342, forward strand.
CGCCCTTGGACGGCTGCGGTTCGCCGACGATCCGCACGCGTGCCTGCGCAAGGTCGCGGCGGGCAAGCAGTTCGGGTACCGTCGCGCGACCAAGGCCTGCTGCGGCCGCGTCGATCGCGAGCCCGGCGTCGGTGACGCGGACCAGCGCCACGCCGTCCTCACCCGACCACGCGATCGCCGAATCGCCGTCCCTGCCGGGTGCCGCGATCGTCACCATGCCTTCGGATTCGATCGCCTCGCCCTCATGCTCGCCCGGGCCATCGCCCCAGCGAATCGCGAGATCGAGATTGGCCTCGGTGAAGTCGACATTCTCGTCCGCGGTGATCAGCACGAAGCGGAGTTCGGGATCGGCCTCGGCAATCTGTGCGAGCCGCGGCATCAGCCATTTCTCGGTCAGATCGCGCGGCGCGGCGATCGTCAGCGATTTGGAGGACTGGCCGGCCTGCATCGCGCGAACCGCTTCCTCGAACTGGAGAAAGCCGCCACGTAGTGCGCCGAGGCCAGCCTCCGCCTCGGGGGTGAGTTCGAGCCCGCGCGTGGTGCGCCGGAACAGGACGACGCCGAGCGTATCCTCAAGCGCGCGGATCTGCTGGCCGACCGCGGCGGGCGTCACCGCCAACTCGTCCGCGGCGCGCGTGAACGACAGATGCCGCGCAGCCGCGTCGAGTACGCGCAGGCCGTTGAGCGGGAGATGCGTGCGCTTCATTGGACGGGACCTTGGGCAGCGAGGACCCGGCCAACATCCGTCACCCCGGCCTCACCCGTCATCCCAGCGAAAGCTGGGATATTCATGGGGCGGGCGTCACGGCGGCCAACAGGGATACCCCAGCTTTCGCTGGGGTGACGGTCAATGTGCTGCGCGCGCATCAATGCAACACCGCGGGCGCGAGGAGCGCGAAACGGGGGATCTCGACGTCGAAGATCGCGCCGTCCTCGCGGACCATGCGGTACGTGCCCTGCATCGCACCCGACGGGGTCGCGAGCGGACAGCCGGAGACGTAATCGAAGCTGGCGCCCGGCTCGATCACTGGCTGTTCGCCGACCACGCCTTCACCCTCGACCGAGTGACGCGCGCCGCGGCCGTCGGTGATCACCCAGTGGCGGGTGAGCAGCTGGACGCTCTCGTCGCCGTCGTTCTCGAGGCGGATGTGATAGGCCCAGAACCAGCGGCCACGCTCGGGCTCGGACTGTTCGGGCAGGTAGCTGACCGAGACGCGCACCGTTACCCCATCGGTCGTCGCCGCGTTGGGGAACAGCGCTTTCATAGGCCAGCCTTGCTCAGGGCCTGGTCGAGGTCGTCGATCACGTCCTGCGCGTCCTCAAGCCCGACGTTGATCCGCAGCAGGCCTTCGGTCACGCCCATCTCGGCCTGCTTGTCGGGCGAGACGCTCGCGTGCGTGGTCGAGGCGGGGTGAGTCATCAGCGAGCGCGAGTCGCCGATGTTGTTCGAGATGTCGACGAGTTCGAGCCCGTCGAGCAACGCATGCGCCTGTTCGCGTCCCTCGACCTCGAACGCGAAGATCGGGCCGCACGCGTCCATCTGGCGCATCGCGAGTTCGTGCTGCGGGTGGCTCGGCAGGAAGGGGTGCAGGACGCGCGGCACGCGGCCTTCGAGGAATTGCCCGACCTTCATCGCGTTCTCGGACTGGCGGTGGATGCGCAGGTCGAGCGTTTCGAGGCCCTTGAGCACCACCCACGCGTTGAACGGCGACAAGGTCGGCCCGGTGTTGCGGGTAAAGGGCAGCAGCGTGTTGGTGATGAAATCCTCGGTCCCGCAGACCGCGCCGGCGAGCACGCGGCCCTGCCCGTCCATCATCTTGGTCGCGCTATAGGCGGTGACGTCCGCGCCGAACTCCATCGGCCGCTGGAGCGCCGGAGTCGCGAACGCATTGTCGACCACGGTGGTGATGCCGCGTTCGCGCGCGATGTCGCAGATCGCCTTCAGGTCGGCGATGTCCATCGTCGGGTTGGCGGGCGTCTCGAAGAAGAACACTTTGGTCTCGGGGCGGACCGCGTCGAGGAACGCCTGCGGATCGCGCGCATCGACGATCGTCGTCGCGATCCCGAACTTCGGCAGCAGCGTGTCGGTCAACCAGCGGCACGACCCGAACGCCGCGCGCCCGCCCACGAGATGATCGCCGGTCTGAAGCTGGCAGAGCAGCGCCGCGGTCATCGCGGCCATGCCCGTCGCCATCGTCCGGCACGCCTCGGCACCCTCCAGCAGCGCGATCCGCTCCTCGAGCATCTGCACGGTCGGGTTCTGCAGGCGCGAATAGGTCATCCCCTCCTGCTCGCCGGCAAAGCGCGCTGCGGCGTCGCCCGCCTTGTCGTAGCAATAGCCCGAGGTGAGGAACAACGCCTCCGACGTCTCGCCATATTCGCTGCGGGCAGTGCCGCCGCGAATGGCGCGCGTCGCGGGACGCCAATTTTGGGTGATCGAACGATCCTGGCCGGTCTTGCGCTTCATGCGCGCCGCTTTGCCGCTGGGGAGCCGCGATGACAAGCCTTGCGGCCGTAACGGTCGCTTGCCCTAATACCGCCCCCAGGTGAATTTTGACGACAGTGCGTAGTTCCACACCGCGCCGACCAGCACGCCGATCAGCGCGGACGCCGCCCAGGCGCCATCGCGCATCTCGTACAGGAACGCGGCGATGCCGACATTGGCGACTGCGCCGACCGAGCAGATCACCGCGAACGACACCCAGCCGTCGACGAGTTGCCGCCACCCCTTCAGCCGGCGATCGCGATAGGTCAGCGCGTTGTTGAGGAAGAAGTTGAAGGTGAGCGCGGCGAGAGTCGCGACGATCTCGCCGACCAGGAAATTCGCACCGAACCCGACGAACAGCGCGGTCAGCACCGCCATGTGGATGCCGACGCCGAGCACGCCGATCGCGGAGAACATCGCGAACCGCACCGGCACGAACCGGCCGAACATCCGGTCGTACAGCGCGATCAGATATTCCATCGCGACGACGTGATCGAGCTTGCTCTCGCCCTCGGTGCGGCAGCGGAAGGTGTAGGGAATCTCAACGAAGCGGAGCGGCGTCGGCGACGCGGTCAGCAGGTCGAGCAGGATCTTGAACCCGATCGCCGACAGCGACGGCGCGAGCTGGCGCACGATGTCGGTGCGGATCATGAAGAACCCGCTCATCGGATCGTTGAGATCACATTTGAGCACGCGCCGCGAAAGCCGGGTCGCCAGCGCGGACTTGGCGACGCGGTCGCTGTCCCATTCGCCGGTGCAGCCGCCGGTGACGAAGCGCGAGCCGATCGCGACCTCGGCCTCGCCGGTCTTGAGCAGGTCGAGCATCGCGGGCAGCACGGTCTCGTCATGCTGGAGGTCGCCGTCGATCACCGCCACGAACGGCGCCGCGGTGGCGCACATCCCCTCGATGCACGCCGACGACAGCCCGCGCCGGCCGATCCGCTGGATCACGCGCACCCGCGTGTCGAGCCGCGCGATCGCGCGCGCGGCGTCGGCGGTCCCGTCGGGACTGTCGTCGTCGACGAAGATCGCCTCCCACCGGCGCCCGACGAGCGCCTGATCGAGCTTGGCGATCAACGTCGCGACATTGCCCTTCTCGTTGAACGTCGGGATGACGATCGCGAGCTCGAGCAGGGCGCCGGTCAAGCGAGGTTGGCCAACACCGCATCGCCCATCTCACGCGTCGTCAGCGTACCACCCAGATCGGGCGAGCGCGCGCCGCCGAGAATCGCCGCGGCGACCGCAGCCTCGATCCGGTCGGCGGCGTCGGGCAGGTCGAGCGAGTGGCGCAGCATCATCGCCGCCGACAGGATCGCCGCACACGGATTGGCCTTGCCCTGCCCGGCGATGTCGGGCGCACTGCCGTGGATCGGTTCGTACATGCCCTTGTTCGAGTCGTTGAGCGCAGCCGATGGCAGCATGCCGATCGAGCCCGCGCACATCGACGCCTCGTCGGACAGGATGTCGCCGAACAGGTTGCCGGTGACGATCACGTCGAACTGGCCGGGATTGCGGACCATCTGCATCGCCGCGTTGTCGACATACATGTGGCTGAGTTCGACATCGGGATAGTCGGCCGACACCTCGATCACGACGTCGCGCCACAGCTGCGAGGTTTCGAGCACATTGGCCTTGTCGACCGAGAGCAGCTTGCCCTTGCGCGTGCGTGCGGTCTCGAAGCCGACGCGGGCGATGCGCGCGATCTCGGCCTCGTCATAGCGCATCTCGTCATGGCCCTCGCGCAGGCCGTCGGCGGTAGTACGGATGCCCTTCGCGCCGAAATACACGTCGCCGGTCAGTTCGCGGACGATGACCATGTCGATCGAGCGCGCGATCTCGGGACGCAGCGCGGACGCATCCTCGAGCCCTGCGAACAGCTTGGCGGGACGCAGGTTCGCGAACAGGCCGAGGTCTTTGCGCAGGCCGAGAATGGCTTGCTCGGGGCGGAACTGGCGTTCGAGCGCATCGCAATCGGGATCGCCGACCGCACCGAACAGGATGGCGTCGGCACGGCGGGCGAGGTCGAGCGTCTCGGTCGGCAGCGGATGCCCCGCCGCCTTGAACGCGGCGCCGCCGACAAGGCCCTCTTCATAGGTCAGGTCGAGGCCGAGCGTATCGAGCACCCGGCGCGCTTCCGCGGTGACTTCGGGTCCGATGCCGTCGCCGGCCAGTATCGCGATCAAGGGCATGTGCGTTCCTCCTGCGCGGCCCTTGCCGGGCGGTGCGCGCTCACGCAACCGCCCTTTTGAGCCGATCGACCAGCCGATCGCGCGCCGCCAACGGGTCGGCGCGCCGGTCGACGAGGATGTCGCGCGCGAGGAAATGGCCGGTCAATCGCAGCCCGTCGAAGATGTCGGGCCAGTCCGCCTCGCCGCCGACCATAAGGAAGGTGGGCAATCTGAGCAGCTTGGCCTCATAGCCGAACGCCGCCCCGCGCGAGACCGCGGCACCGCTCTTGGGGGAGACGAAACCGAGATCGTCCGCGGTGCCGCTCGCGACGCACCGGTCGAGGTCGAGCCCGAAGCCGAGCTCCGCCAGCATCAGCAATTCATACCGCACCAGCGCGGCGGCCCAGCCGCGCGCCGACGGCGCCGCCTCGATCGCGCCGAGCAGGCCGTCGAGCGCGTCGTGGATCTGCGGATAGGGCTGCGCTTCGGGCAACGCCGCCGCGGTCAGCGCGGTCGCCCATTCGAGCGCGCCTGCCGCCAGCGGCTCGCCGTGCATCTGCGCGCGGCTGTGGATCAACTCGGCGGTGAGCGAGGCGAGCTGCTCGCCGGTGCGCGCGCGCCATTCGCCCTGGATGACGTTCGCCTGCAGCAATACGGGTCGCATCGCGCGCGACCGCCCGCCGCGGACATAGCCGGGCTGCACGCCGTCGTTGCGGGTCAGCGCACGCACGATCGCGCCATGCTCGCCGTGCTGACGGACGGCGACGACGATGGCGGCTGCGCGGAGGTGCATGCGGGGCCTATACCGCGGTCGTCTCGGGAGCGGGAGGGGGACCGACGTCCCGCCACACCCCCGTCATCCTGACGAAAGTCAGGATCCAGAGTAACGAATGCCGCCCTGCGTGGCTCTGGATCCTGACTTTCGTCAGGATGACGGGGGGCTGCTGGAGGATGGCACTCGGCGAACGATCCAGCCCTAGCGGCGGATCTTCCTCGCGAGCCTGGCCAGCGCCGGATGCGTCGCCGCCCGCTTGGCAGACGCCATCGCGCCGTCGAACCCCCGCAGCGCCGCCAGCGTCGCGCGGTTCGCCAGCGTCGGCCGCAGCATCAGCACGTCGACGCACGCCGTCCCCGCGGTCGAGAATTGCCGCTTGTGCTGGCCCTCCCCCTCGGTGAAGTCGAACCGCGCGAACCGGGCTTCCGCAAACAGGTCGCGCATCGCCTCGACCTGGAGCACCGCGCCGGGCGACAGGTAGTTATGCGCCGGATCGTGCCCGACATGATCGTATCGCAACGATTCTCCCTCGGCGGTGCAACAGAGATACGCGACCGGCGCGCCCTCGACGAACAGCAGCCAGGCACGCAGCCGGTCCGCATCCGCGAGTGACTCGAGATCGCGCACCGACGCCGCATCGTCAGGCAGTCCCGATCCGAGCAGCTTTTCCTGATAGGTCGCCGCCGACACTGCGCGGGCGAGCGGATGGAAGACCGCGAACGCGGCCGAATCGTGATAGCGCCGGATATCGAGCGCGCGCCCGTTCGCCGCGGCGAGCTTCTTCGCCTTGCGCTTGATCCCCGAGCGCGCGCTGCCCGACAGGCCGGCGAGCCACGCCGCCTCCCCCGCCGCCAGATCGACATGATAGCGGACATAGCGCTGCCGGACGACCGCGATCAGGCCATTGCCGTCAAGGCCGGCGAGCATCGTCTCGGGCAGCGACGTCACCAGATAGCCGTCGGCCTCGTCGGGTAGCGCGGGCAGTGCGAATGGCGCGGTCCCCGCCGACGAAGCCAGGACGGCGTCGAGTGAGAACGGCACGCGCACCAGTCGTCGCGATATCGTCGCCAGCGTCCGTGCGCCGATCTGGAACTTCAGCGCCAGCCGTCGAACGCTGTTATCCGCCGTCGCCGGCGGCGCGGTCATGAGCGTTCCTCGACCCAGTTCGACCAGAGTTGTTCGGCCTGCCGCCAGCGCATGCGCAACCGGTCCGGCGCGAGCGGCACGTCGGGATGACCGAGCGCGAGCGGCGGGCGATCCGCGAAATGATGCGTCGGCAACGCCGCGCGCATCTCGTCGAGCATCGCGCACAATGCGCGGAAACGCCGGACATGCACCGCGTTGGGCCGCGTCCCGCTCCGGTTGGCGAGTTCGAACCCGTGGCTGACGATCGTCACCGCGCCATGCCCCGACACCGCGGCATGTTCGAGCGCGTCATAGCTCTCGCCGGCGGACAGCGCGCAAAGCTGGAACGTCCGCACCCGGTCGCGCCTCTCCTCGATCACCGTGACCGGCACCTCGATCACGCCGCCGTCGCGACTGCGCTGCACGGGTGCGATCTGTTGCGCGGGCAGCGAGATCCGGCTCGTATGGGGCGCTTCGGAGCCGTTGTGGCTGCTGTCATAGGTGAAGCCCAGCGTCGACAGCGCGGTCAGCGTGTCGTCATTGGCGGCATAGCTCCCTGCGCGAAACGCGATCGGCTTGGGCGCGCCGGCCTCGACCAGCAGGTCGGTCGCGCGCACTAGCAGGTCGATCTGCTCGGCCAGGCTATAGTCGTAGAGCTGGAACCGGCCGTGATGCTCGCCCCGGTCCCCCCGCCGCGCCGCGGTCCAGTTCGGGTGGAGATGGAGCTGGATTTCCTGCCCGGCGGCGAGGATCGTCTCGACCATCTGCCGCACGGGCGCGAGGCCGTAGACGAGCGCGGGCATCGGATCGACAAAGAAACACGCCTTGAGCGAATGCCGCGCAAGTTCCGCGAGCTGGTAGCTCAGCCCGACGCCGGCGGGTTCGAGCGACCGCGCATAGATCTCGTCAGAATCGCGCCCGGCCGCATGATGACGCCAGGCGAATTCGGTATCGACGGTCAGGAAAACGGGCGTTGGCACGTCACAATGTAACAATGGCGAGTGAAGAATGGGTTTAGTTTTGTGCAATCAGCTTGATCTGGATCTATTTCCACGAGCACGGCGCGAGTTTGGGGACGGTGCGGCGACCTGTCGCGCCCTCCCCGTTGCCATCACCGCGAATGGTAGAAGTCGTAGACCTGTTGCGCGACGCCCGCCGAGACTCCCGGCGCCTGTTGCAGGTCCTGCAGGCTCGCATTGCGCACCGCGCGGCCGGTCCCGAAATGCATCAGCAGCGCCTTTTTCCGCGCTGGGCCGATGCCGGGGACCTCGTCGAGCGGGCTCGCGCCGATCGCCTTGCTGCGCTTGTCGCGGTGGACGCCGATCGCGAACCGGTGGACCTCGTCGCGCAGCCGCTGGAGGTAGAACAGCACCGGCGCGTTGACGGGGAGCTGGAATTCGCGGCCGTCGAGCATGTGGAACACCTCGCGCCCGTCGCGGCCATGCTGCGGCCCCTTGGCGATCCCGACGAGGCATACGTCCTCGACGCCGATCTCCTCGAGCGCGGCCTTGACCGTGTTGAGCTGTCCCTTGCCGCCGTCGATCAGCACCAGATCCGGCCATTCGCCCGAATCGCGATCGGGATCCTCGGCCTGCGCGCGCGCGAAGCGCCGCGTGAAGACCTCGCGCATCATCCCGAAATCATCGCCCGGGATGGTGTCCTTGTCCTTGATGTTGAACTTTCGATACTGGCCCTTGCGGAAGCCTTCGGGGCCGGCGACGACCATCGCGCCGGTCGCGGCGGTGCCCTGGATATGGCTGTTGTCGTAGATCTCGATCCGCTGCGGCGGCTCGGCCAGATCGAACAGGTCGGCGACTTCGCGCAGGAGCTTGGCCTGTGTGGTCGATTCGGCCTGGCGACGCTCGATCGCCTCGATCGCGTTGCGCTTGGCCTGATCCATCAGCCGGCGGCGATCGCCGCGCTGCGGCACCTGGAGCGCGACCTTGTAGCCCGCGCGCTCGCCCAACGCCTCGACCAGCAGCGCCGCCTCGGGCAGCTCGCGGTCGAGCAGGATCTGGCGGGCGGGCGGCACGTCCTCGTAGAACTGGCCGAGGAAGCTGGTGAGCACCTCGTCCTCTGGCACGTCGTTGGTGTGCTGCGGGAAGAAGCTGCGATGCCCCCAGTTCTGGCCGCCGCGGATGAAGAACGCCTGGATGCCGATCAGCCCGTCCTTGCACGCCATCGCGAAGATATCCGCGTCGCCTACCCCTTCCGCGTTGATCGCCTGCGTCCCCTGGATGAACGTCAGCGCCTTCAACCGGTCGCGCAGCAGCGCGGCGAGTTCGAAGTCCATATTCTCGGCGGCGGCCTGCATCTGCGCGCCGAGCTTGGCCTGCACGCCGGTCGACTTGCCCGCGAGGAAGCTCTTCGCGTCGTCGACCAGCTCCTTGTAGGCGCCCTCATCGATCCGGCCGACGCACGGCGCGGAGCAGCGCTTGATCTGGTACAGCAGGCATGGCCGGTCGCGCGTCTTGAAGAAGCTGTCGGTGCAGCTGCGCAGCAGGAACAGCTTCTGGAGCGCGTTGAGCGTGTTGTTGACCGACCCTGCGCTCGCGAACGGGCCGTAGTAATTGCCCTTCGCGCGTCTGGCGCCGCGGTGTTTCTGGACGCGCGGGAAATCGTGATCGTCGCGCAGCAGGATGAACGGGAAGCTCTTATCGTCGCGCAGCAGCACGTTGTATGCTGGGCGATAGCGCTTGATCAGCTGCGATTCGAGCAGCAGCGCCTCGGCCTCGTTGTTGGTTGTGACGATCGTCATCGACCGAGTCTGCGACACCATCCGCTGGAGGCGTTTCGTCAGCCGCTCGACCTGGACATAGTTGGCGACGCGATTCCGCAAAGCACGCGCCTTGCCGACGTAGAGCACGTCGCCGCGCGCGTCCTGCATGCGATAGACGCCGGGGCGGACCGGCAGCGTGCCGAGCACGTTGCGGATCGCCGCAACGCCCGCCGCAAGATCGGGCGCTTCACCACCGCCGCGCACCGCGAACGTGGATTTGTCTTCGTTGAATCGATCGGGGGAGTTGGGAGAGGACATTGCAGGGGAATCTAGGCGCTACCCCCCGCTTCCGCCACCGTTGGAAAAAATCTTAGATCCCGCGCGCTTGAACCGCTCGCTCCGGTCACAGACACGACCCCGACCGTCGCAGACACGACAAAGGCCGGTCCGACCCCTGTCGAACCGGCCTTCCAGACCTGCATGCGTTGATACCAGCGCTGCCGGGGTTACTTCGGCGCGAGCACCATCAGCATCTGACGGCCTTCCATGCGCGGATATGCCTCGATCTTGGCAATCTCGGCGACGTCGTCCTGCACGCGCTTCAACAGGTTCATGCCCAGCTGGCCGTGGCTCAGCTCGCGGCCACGGAAGCGCAGCGTGATCTTGACCTTGTCGCCCTCGCCGATGAAGTCGTTCACCTTCTTCATCTTCGTGTCGTAATCATGGTCGTCGATGTTCGGACGCATCTTGATCTCCTTGATCTCCTGCGTCTTCTGCGACTTGCGTGCGAGGTTGGCCTTCTTCTGCGCCTCGTACTTGAACTTGCCGACGTCGAGGAACTTGGCGACGGGCGGATCGGCGTTGGGCGAAACTTCAACCAGGTCCAGGCCGTGCTCGGCCGCCTGCTCGATCGCTTCGCGCGTGAACATCACGCCCAGATTCTCGCCCTCGTGATCGATCACGCGGACCTTCTGGCTCTGGATGAATTCGTTGAATCGCGGGCCGTTCATCGCGGGCGCCTGCATCGGCCGGCGCATCGTGGGAGGACGTATGGGGGTTGCTCCTGTTGTTTCTGACGAAGTATTTGGGCCGGCTTATAGCGCAGAAAGCTCTGCGCGGAAAGCCGGCCTCATCCATCACATATCGGGTGCGCGCGCCTCGACCGCAACCCGTGCCGCCGCATCGTCGAGGCTCATCATCTCCTGGCCCTGGCTGCCGAGCCGCCGGATCGCGACCGTTCCCTCGTCCGCCTCGCGCTTGCCGACCACGAACAGCAGCGGCACCTTGGCCAGCGAATGCTCGCGCACCTTGTAGTTGATCTTCTCGTTGCGCAGATCGGTCTCGACGCGGATCCCCGCCTTGCGCAGGTCGGCCGCGACCTTCAGCGCATAGTCGTCCGCATCCGATACGATCGTCGCGACGACCACCTGCACCGGCGCCAGCCACAGCGGGAAGCGCCCGGCATGATGCTCGATCAGGATGCCGATGAAGCGCTCGAACGTGCCGAGGATCGCGCGGTGGAGCATGACCGGCCGGTGCCGCTCGCCATCCGCGCCGACATAGGACGCGTCGAGTCGCTCGGGCAGCACGCGGTCCGACTGGATCGTGCCGACCTGCCACGTCCGCCCGATCGCATCGGTCAGGTGGAATTCGAGCTTCGGCGCATAGAACGCCCCCTCGCCCGGCAGCTCCTCGAAATTCGCCTTGATCGTGTCGCTCAGCGTCGACTGCATCACCGCCTCGCGCAGCTCGGCCTCCGCCTTGTCCCACATCGCATCGTCGCCGAACCGCTTCTCGGGGCGCAGCGCGAGCTTCACCGCATAGTCCTCGAAGCCCAGATGCTTGTACACGCTGTCGAGCAGCTCGCAGAACTTGCGCACCTCCTCGACCAGTTGGTCCTCGCGGACGAAGATATGCGCGTCGTCCTGCGTGAACTGGCGGACGCGCATGATGCCGTGCAGCGCGCCGTGCGGCTCGTTGCGGTGGCAGCAGCCGAACTCCGCCATCCGGATCGGCAGGTCGCGATACGACTTGATCCCCTGCTTGAAGATCAGCACGTGCGCGGGGCAGTTCATCGGTTTCAGCGCCATCAGGTCGCCCTCGCCCGACAGCACAGCGCCCTCATCCTCGACGTTGGGGATCTCGTCGGGCACCACGAACATGTTCTCGCGATACTTGCCCCAATGGCCCGACTGTTCCCACTGCTTGGCGTCCATCAGCTGCGGCGTCTTCACCTCGGCATAGTCCGCGGCGTCGAGCCGGCGGCGCATATACGCCTCCATCTGCCGCCAGAGCACGAAGCCCTTGGGATGCCAGAACACCGACCCCTGCGCCTCGGACTGGAGATGAAACAGGTCCATCTCCGCGCCGATCTTGCGGTGATCGCGCTTGGCGGCTTCCTCGAGCCGGAAGAGATGCTGATCGAGCTGCTTCTTGTTGAGCCAGCCGGTGCCGTAGATGCGGCTCAGCATCGCGTTCTTCTGATCACCGCGCCAATAGGCTCCGCTGACGCGCGTCAGCTTGAACGCGGCGGGATCGAGCTTGCCGGTCGAGACCATGTGCGGGCCGCGGCACATGTCGAGCCATTCGCCCTGGCGATAGATGGTGAGTTCCTCGCCCTCGGGCAGTTCGGCGGCCCATTCGGCCTTGAACGTCTCGCCCTGCTCGGTCCAGCGGTCGATCAGCTGCTGGCGGCTCCAGACCTCGCGCAAAAACGGCTCGTTGCGCGCGATAATCGCGCGCATCTCCGCCTCGATCGCGGGCAGGTCCTCGTCGGTAAACGGGCGATCCTTGGGCGCGAAATCGTAGTAGAAGCCGTCGTCTGTCGCCGGCCCGAAGGTGATCTGCGTGCCGGGGAACAGGTGCTGCACGGCTTCGGCCATGACGTGGGCGAGATCGTGGCGCACCAGCTCCAGCGCGTCCGCCTCGTCGCGTGCAGTCACCAGCGCAAGGTTCGTGTCGCCCTCGAACGGCCGGCTGAGATCGCGCACCTGCCCGTCGATCCGCGCGGCGAGCGCCGCCTTGGCGAGCCCCGGCCCGATCGCGGCGGCGACATCTGCGGGCGTAGTCCCGGGCGCAACCTCGCGGACGGAGCCGTCGGGAAGCGTAATGCGGAACATGGCGGACATGGGGAACTTTCTCGTGATGGAAGAGCGGCGCTTATGCCGTCGCGGGGCCGATATAGGCAACCCGCGTCGCACGGACACTACAGCCTGACACAATATCGCCGCGCCGCCTTCAAGCTCCACCCCGGCGAAGGCCGGGGCCCAATTGGGAAACGTCGCTAACGAAGGACCGCGCACGGTTACGCCGACCTTGCCAATTGGGCCCCGGCCTCCGCCGGGGTGGAAGGGCTCTGCCCTCCCCTCAAACCACCCCGAACGGCACCACATGGTTCGCCTGCGTGTGCCCGATCTCGGCGCGCCCGAGATACGGCACGCCCATGTCGCGCGACCAGCGCACCATCATATAGTCCAGCGTCTCGCCCCAGGGCGGCTCGTTCGCCTGCACCGCGGTCACCGCCCCCAGCCGCAGCCCGGCGATCCCCTTGAGCTGGGTCGCGTTCGCCACTTTGAACAGCATCCGATCGATCGCATACATCGGCTCCGACACCTCCTCGACGATCAGCACGTGATCGGTCAGGTCGGGCAGCCAGGGCGTCCCGATCAGCGACGTCAGGATCGACAGGTTGAACGCCGCCGACGGCTGCCCGCGCAACCCCGGCTCGAGTCCCGAACGATCCCCCCGCGCCATCCAGCCGAGCGACCGCGCCACCGTCGCCTCGCCGTCATGCCGGTGGATGTCGCTGACCATCGGCCCATGCGCCACCCGCCCGATCCGCCGCGCATAGAGCGCGCCCAGCAGGAACCCGACATCCGAATAGCCCAGATACGTCTTGTGCCGCGCGGCGCGCCCGAGCTCGGGCACGACCATCTGCAAAATGCGGTTCGCGCCATAGCCCCCGCGCAGGAACCAGAGCGCATCGAACGCCGGATCGTTCGCATACTCCAGGAACGCCGCAGCCCGCGCGAAATCGGAACCTGCGAAATGCCCGTCGGTCGTGGTGCATTGCGGATGAAACACCAGCTCGACCTCGGGAAACGCCGCCGCGGCATACGCCGTGATCGCAGGGATAGCCGAGGGATTGGTCCGGCTCGACGCGGCGAGAACACCGATGCGCATGGTTCGTCCTGTCTTGCCCCGTTACGCAACCGCCGATAGCGCGAGCGCATGGATATCACCAACCCCTCCGACCAGCCTGCCGATCAGCCCGCCTATTTCTTCGTCGGCATCGGCGGCAGCGGCATGATGCCGCTCGCGATGATCCTGGCGGGCCGCGGCGCGACCGTCGCGGGATCGGACCGCAATCTCGACCAGGGCCGGGTCCCCGCCAAGTTCGCCGATCTCGCCGCCAAGGGCGTCGCGCTGTTCCCGCAGGACGGCAGCGGCATCGTGTCCGCGGACCAGCGGGTCGTCGCCTCCGCCGCGATCGAAGCCACCGTTCCCGACATGATCGCCGCCGACGCGCTCGGCTGCCCGCGCGCCACCCGCGCGGAGCTGCTCGCCTCGCTGTTCAACGACAGCCGCCTGCCGATCGGCGTGGCGGGGACCAGCGGCAAGTCGACCGTCACCGGCATGATCGGCTGGATCCTCCACGCGGTCGGCCGTGACCCGACCGTCATGAACGGCGCGGTCATGAAGAACTTCGCCACCGACGACGCGCCGTTTGCGAGTGCGCTCGTAGGGGCGAGCGACATTTTCGTCAGCGAGGTCGACGAAAGCGACGGCTCGATCGCGCGTTATGCGCCCAGGATCGCGGTGCTCAACAATGTCAGCCTCGATCACAAGTCGCTCGAGGAATTGCGCGTGCTGTTCGGCGGCTTCATCGCGAAGGCCGAGACGGCGGTCGTCAACGCCAACGACCCCGACGCCGCCGCCCTCGCGTCGCGGCTGCCGCGCGGCCAGGTGACGACGTTCGCGATCGACGCGTCGGCCGACCTGCGCGCCGAAAACCTGAAGCCCGAGCCGTTCGCGATTGCGTTCGACCTCGTCTCGCGCGGCACCCGCACGCGCGTGAAGCTCGCCGTCCCAGGCCGCCACAACGTCTCGAATGCGCTCGCTGCGATCGGTGCGGCGATGGCGGCGGACGTGTCGCTGCCCGACGCGGTCAAGGCGATCGCGGGCTTTACCGGCCTGCGCCGCCGCTTCGATCTCGTCGGAGAGGCCGCCGGCATCGCGGTAATCGACGATTTCGGCCACAACCCCGACAAGATCGCCGCCACGCTCGACACGCTCCACGCGTTTCCCGGCCGCCTGCTCCTCCTCTTTCAGCCGCACGGCTATGGGCCGCTCAAGGTCATGGGATCCGAACTCGTCGCCACCTTCGTCGAGCGGATGGCGCCAGACGACCTGCTCGTCCTCCCCGACCCGGCCTATTATGGCGGCACGGTCACGCGAGAGGTCACCAGCGCCGACATCGTCGCGCAGATCGCCGTCGGGGGCCGCGACGCGCGGCACATCGCCGACCGGGCGGAGGCCGCCGCCGCGCTGGTCGCCGAAGCCCGGCCCGGCGACCGGATCGTGGTGATGGGCGCGCGCGACGATACGCTGAGCGTGCTGGCCGCCGGCATGGTCGACGCGCTGACCGCGCGATGATAGGATGCGCCCCAGGAGACTGCCGATGTTTCGCCGCCTGTTCCTCGACCATCCCGCAACCGTCGGCGAAAGCTATGCCGAGCATTTCGGCGTCGCCAGCCGCTTCGGCCTGACGATGATCAAGGGCGGCCTCGGCGCGCTGGTCCACGCGGTCGTCCCCGCGCTCTGCAAGACGCGCGGCAGCGAGACGGTCGCCGAACTCCACCGCCAGATGGTCGAGAAACGCGGCGCGGTCGCCGCCGACCAGGCGCAGATGAAGACGGTCGAATTCATTATCTGACAACGGCGAAGTCCGTCCCGTCGATCCTCCCCCGCCAGGGGGCGGGGGCGGCCGACGCCAACGCAGGTTCCGTACCCTCTTCACCAGCCGCTCGAAGACAGTCTAAAGCTGCGGCATGACCGATACGACCACGCAGCCCGCCGCCTCGCCTCCCGTCAAGGAGCGCCCGCGCCTCGCCTATCACCACACCCCCGGCACCGGGCCGACGATCGTGTTCCTGTCGGGCTATGCGTCCGACATGACCGGGACCAAGGCGGTGACGCTCGAGGCCTGGGCAAAGTCCGAGGGGCGCGCGTTCCTGCGGTTCGATTATGGCGGGTGCGGGCAGAGCGAAGGCGCGTTCGAGGAGCAGACGCTGGCTGATTGGCGCGACGACGTGCTCGCGATGCTGGATGCGCTGGTCGAGGACGGCGCGGTGATCGTCGGGTCGTCGCTCGGCGGGTGGCTGATGCTGCTGGCGGCGAAGGCGCGGCCGGATCTGGTCAAGGGGTTGGTCGGCGTCGCACCGGCGCCCGACTTCACCGACTGGGGCTTTACCACCGACGAGAAGATGGCGCTGCTGACCAGCGGGCGGCTGGAGCGCAAGAACCCGTATGGTCCGGCACCGACCGTCTATACCCGCGCCTTCTGGTCCTCGGGCGAGGCCAACCGGCTGATGTACGGCGAGATCGCGTTCGATGGTCCGGTGCGGCTGGTGCAGGGCCAGCGCGACCCGGACGTGCCGTGGCAGCGGACCGCACGGCTCGCCGAGCTGGTGCGTTCAGCCGATGTGCAGACATGGCTGGTCAAGGACGGCGATCACCGCCTGTCGCGCGACAGCGACATCTCCCTCATCATCCGGGCGGTCGAGGATGTGATCGCCGCTTTATGATCCTGCCATTGCTGCTTCTGTCGCTGGCGCAGGCCAGCCCTGCCGCCGCCCCGGCCAAGTCCAAGGTGGCGTCTCCCAAGGCGGCCGCCGCCGGTCCGCTCGAGATCCGGACCGACCGGTTGCAACGCTGCGTCGCGCTTGCCGAGAGCGATCCGGAGGCGGCGCGCGCCGAGGCGGGACGCTGGCGGATGGCAGGCGGGCGCTTTCTCGCGCGGGGATGCGCCGGGCTCGCGTTCGCGGCGGAGAAGAGCTGGCCCTCGGCCGCGGGCGAGTTCGAGGACGCGGCGCGCGAGGCACAGCTCGCCAAGGATGCGGGGGCGGCCAATTACTGGGCGCAGGCGGGGAATGCGTGGCTGGCCGCGGCACAGCCCGCCAAGGCACGCGCGGCACTCGATTCGGCGCTGACCGCGGGGACGCTGACCGGGCTACCGCTGGGCGAGGCACAGCTCGATCATGCGCGCGCGCTGGTGGCCACGGGCGATCTCGAATCGGCGCGGACCGATATCGACCTGGCGCTGACCAACGCCGCGGACGATCCGCTCGCGTGGCTGTTGTCGGCGACGCTGGCGCGGCGCGAGGGCAATCCCGTGCGCGCGAAGAAGGATATCGGCGAGGCGTTGAAGCGCGCGGCGGACGATGCTTCGGTGCAGCTCGAGGCGGGGAATATCGCCGCGCTGGCGGGCGACGAGGCCGGTGCGCGCGAGGCTTGGGGGCAGGCTGCGCGGCTGGCGCCGGAGACGCCGGTGGGGCGGAGTGCGGTGACGGCGTTGCGGCAGTTTGACGCGGGCGCCGCGCCGCGTGCGAGCACGCCTAATGCCGGCGTTCCGGTCGGACGCTAACGTACCACCTCCCCGGCGAAGGCCGGGGCCCAATTGAGGGACGGTGCTGATGCAGGACGGCTCTCCGTTACGACCACCTTCCCAACTGGGCCCCGGCCTTCGCCGGGGAGGTGGCTATAGGCGAAGCATCGATTGGTGCCCTTTCACCACCCCCTCCCCGTTCCTATCTCCCGTTCCGAACAACCCTTGGAGCAAGCATGAAATACCTCCACACGATGATCCGCGTGACCGATCCGGCGAAGACGATCGCGTTCTTCGAGATGCTCGGGCTGAAGGAGGTCCGGCGGATGGAGAACGAGAAGGGCCGGTTCACGCTGATCTTCCTGTCGGTCCCCGGCGACGAGGGCGCCGAGGTCGAGTTGACGCACAATTGGGATCCCGAGGAGTATGGCGAGGGCCGCAATTTCGGGCATCTCGCCTACCGCGTCGACAATATCTACGACACTTGCCAGCGGCTTCACGATGCCGGCGTGACGATTAACCGGCCGCCGCGCGACGGGCACATGGCGTTCGTGCGGACCCCGGATAACATCTCGATCGAGCTATTGCAGGCGGATGGCGCGCTTGATCCGGCGGAGCCCTGGGCGTCGATGCCGAACACCGGAAAGTGGTGAGCCGCTGATGCTCGATATCGTCCGCGTCCCCGTCCTTTCCGACAATTATGCCTGGCTGATTCACGACACCGTCTCGGGTGAGACGGTGGTGGTCGATCCGGGCGAGGCGGGGCCGGTGATCGCCGCCGCCAAGATGCGCGACTGGCGGATCGACCGGGTGTGGACGACGCATTGGCATCCCGATCACACCGGCGGCAACGCCGAGATGAAGGCATATGGCGCGACGATCGTCGGCCCGGCGGCGGAGGCGGACAAGATCCCGACTCTCGACGAGCAGGTCGGCGACGGCGATCTCGTGCGGATCGGCGCGCACGGAGCGACCGTGATGACCGTGCCGGGGCATACGCAGGGGCATATCGCGTTCCACTTCGCCGACGATGCGGCGATCTTCACCGGCGACACGCTGTTCGCGATGGGGTGTGGCCGGCTGTTCGAGGGCACGCCGGCCGACATGTTCGCGAACATGCAACGGTATGCGGTGCTGTCGGACGAAACCGAGGTGTTCTGCGGGCACGAATATACGCAGAGCAACGGCCGCTATGCGCTGGTCGCCGAGCCGGACAATGCCGACATCGTCGCACGGATGGCCGAGGTCGATGCGGCGCGCGCGAAGGGTGAGCCGACCGTGCCGACGACGATCGGGCGCGAGCGGGCGACGAACCCGTTCCTGCGGGCGACGTCGGTCGAGCAGCTGGCGGGCTATCGCGCGGCGAAGGATGCGTTTCGCGGGTAAGAGGCGTATGGGCGTGGTAAGACTTTCGAGGAGCGTTGCGATGCGTATGCTTTTCCTGCCACTCCTGATGCTGCCGGCCTTGCTGCTCGGCGCCTGTACGCAGACGCAGGCGGACGTCGAGCGCGTGCAGGTCCGCAAGGCGGACGTGCAGGAGAAGCTGGCGAAGGAGCTCGCCGGGCTCGTACCGGGCAAGCCTGAGACGTGTATCAGCCAGTTTCCGCAAAAGCAGAGCTCGGGCTACGGCGCGACCATCCTGTACCGGGTGAACAACGGGATGGTGTACCGCAGCGACACCTACGGTGGGTGCGAGGGGATCGCGCGCGGCGACATTCTCGTGACACGGACGCCGAGCGGGCAGCTTTGCCGCGGCGATATCGCGCAGACGTTCGACCGGACATCGCGCTTTCCGACCGGCAGTTGCAGCTTCGGCGATTTCGTACCGTATCGGAAACCATGATCCGCGCACCGGTTCTCGCAGCGGTCGCGCTGATGCTGGTAGCGGGCAAGTCCGATCCGCTGGCGGGGCGGATTGCGGGGACGCCGGTGCGGTGCATCACCCTTCAACAGCTGAACGGGCCCGAGATCGTCGACTCGCAGACGATCCTGTACCGGCAGTCGGGCAAGCGGATCTGGAAGACGGGGCCGGTCGGCGAATGTGCTTCGCTGCGGCCGTTCGATACGATGATCGTCGATGTTTATGGTGGGCAGCTGTGCCGGAACGATCGGTTTCGGACCGTGTCGAACGGCATGTCGATCCCGTCGGGCTATTGCCGGTTTCGGGATTTCACGCCGTACGACAAGGTGAAGTAGGTTCGCGAGCGGACCGCTGCCATTCAAGACCACCCCGGCGAAGGCCGGGGCCCAATTGCGGGACGGTGCAAACTAAAGGCCGCGCTTCGTTACAACGACCTTGCCAATTGGGCCCCGGCCTTCGCCGGGGTGGTAGGAGGGGGATGAACGTCAGCCCCCTCCCCCGTCATCCTGACGAAAGTCAGGATCCAGGGTTACGGAGCACGGCGCGTGGTACTCTGGGTCCTGACTTTCGTCAGGATGACGCGCCCGCGCCCGCGGGGGGCCTCAGTCCTCGAACACCGCGGCGCGCTTCTCCATGTTCGCCCGCACCTGTTCGACCTGGTTCGGCGTGCGGATGACCTTCAGCTGTTCCTCGGTCTCGGCGTGCAGGACCGCCACCGCGTCCGCATCCGCCGCGAGGTTGTAGAGACGCTTCGAACCCTGGATCGCGTGCGGGTTCTTCGCCGCGATCTCGCGCGCGAGCATCATCGCCTCGCCGAGCGGGTCTTCGGACAGCCGCGTGACGAAACCGTGCCGCACCGCCTCCGCGCCATCGAACTCGCGCGCGGTGTAGGTGAGTTCGCGCAGCACGTCGTCGCGCGCCAGCGTGCGCCACAGCGCGATGCCGGCCATGTCCGGCACCAGTCCCCAATGGCTTTCGCGGATCGCAAAGCGCGCGCTTGGGTGGGCGATGCGGATGTCCGCGCCCGACATGATCTGGAAGCCCCCGCCGAACGCGACGCCGTGGACCGCGGCGATCACCGGCATCGGCAGCGTGCGCCAGCCCCACGCGACCTGCTGGGGGAGGTTCGCGCCACCAGCGGTACGGTCGCCGAGCTCCAGCCCCGACCCGCCGCTCGCCATCGACGCCATGTCGAGCCCCGCGCAGAACGCCTTGCCCTCGCCCGACAGCACGACGCAGCGGACGTCCTTCATGCCCGCAAGCTGGTCGATCGCCGCAGCGATGCCCTCGAACATCGCCGGATCGATCGCGTTCATCTTGTCCGCGCGGTTGAGGCGGACGTCGGCGATACCTTCGGCGACGGTTATAGTGACGCGGTCGTTCATTGGGGCGATCCTCTCGATCTTTGCGGCAACGCTAACCGCCCGTGCGTGTCCCCGCAATGTTGCGCCCCGACGCGCGGCGTGTAGAGGCGGGCGGATGGCTGGTTTTGATCCACAATGGTTTGCGACGCGCGGGTTCGGCGGGCACGGCGCCGCGCTGGGGATGCGCTATCACGCGCATGGCGACGACTGGGCGGAGCTTGCTCTGCCCTATGACGAACGGCTGATCGGCGATCCGGCGAGCGGCGTGATCGCGTCGGGGCCGATCATCACGATGATGGACATGGCGACGAGTCTGGCGATCTGGATCAAGCGCAACGCGTTCGTGCCGCACGCGACGCTCGACCTGCGCGTCGATTACCTGCGCCCCGCGACTCCGGGCAAGACGGTGATCGGGCGCGGCGAATGCTACCGCATCACGCGCTCGATCGCGTTCGTGCGCGGGCAGGCGCATGACGGCGACCCGGGCGATCCGCTGGCGCATGTCGCGGGGACGTTCATGGTGGTGGGCGATGTCGCCGGCATGGGTCTCAACCGAAGGATCGAGGCATGAGCATCGGCCTGCCGCCCTATGCGGAGATCCTGCGCGTCTCGGTCGAGGTCGAGGAAGGCGCGCCGCCCGTGCTGGTGATGCCGTTTGCGGACGACGTGCTGGGGCGGCCGGGGTTCCTGCATGGCGGTGCGATCTCGGGGTTGCTCGAGATGGCGGCGATCGCGGCGTTGCAGCATGCGCTGGAGGCCGAGGGTGGCGGCGCGATCAAGCCGGTCAACGTCACGGTCGATTTCATGCGCGGCGGCAGGGATAAGCCTACGCGTGCGGCCGGCGTGGTGACGCGGCTGGGCACGCGCGTTGCGAACGTCGAGGCCACCGCCTGGCAGGACGAACGCGACAAGCCGATTGCGGCCGCGCGGATGAACTATCTGATCGTGCGCGACTGATCTTCTGCTCCCCTCCCGCTTGCGGGAGGGGTCGGGGGAGGAGCGTGCCCCATCAGCCGGACGCCAGTACGTACGTCGTCCCCTCCCCTAACCCCTCCCGCAAGCGGGAGGGGAATGCGGGCTACTTTGCCGTCAGCTTGATCAACCGGCCTTGCGAATCGCCGCCGTCCTCGAGAAGCCAGATCGCCCCATCCGGCCCCTGTTCGACTTCGCGGATTCGCGCGCTCATGTCCCACTGGTCACCCTTGGCCGCATTCGTACCGTTCAGGTCGACACGGACGAGCGATTGCGACGACAGTCCGCCGATGAACGCATCACCCTTCCACTGCGGGAACATCGCGCCCGAATAGATCATCAGCCCGCCGGGCGAGATTACCGGATTCCACGACACCTTGGGCGGCTCATAGCCGTCACCGGGCTTGTGATCGGGGATGTCACGACCGTCATAGTGGCTGCCGTTCGAGGCATTGGGCCAGCCATAGTTGAGGCCGGGCTTGATCAAATTGACCTCGTCGCCGCCCTTCGGCCCCATCTCCTGCTCCCACAAATTACCCTTCGCATCGAACGCGATGCCGAGCAGGTTGCGGTGGCCGTAGCTCCAGACCTCCGGTGCAAAGCCCTTGGCAGCGAGCGGGTTGCCGGGCGCGGGCTTGCCGTCGAGCGTCAGGCGCAACACCTTGCCGAGCGTGACCTTCGGATCCTGCGCCGGGGTAAATTTCTGCCGCTCGCCATTGGTGAAGAACAGATATTTGCCATCCGGCGAGAAAACGATGCGCCCGGAATAATGGCCGTTGCCCTCCACGAACGGGCGCGCGCGGTACAATTCGGTGATGTTTTCCAAACGGGCAAAGTCGCAGGGCGCCTGGACGCACACGGGAATCGACAGCTGCCCCCGTGCCAGAACGACGCCCTTGCCGCCCTCGCCTGTAGTCGAATAGCTGAAATAGACGCGCTGGCTGGTCGCGAAATCGGGGGCGAGGACGACGTCCATCAGACCGCCCTGCCCGGCCGAATCGACCTTGATCGTTGCGACCGTCTGGCGCGATTTGCCATCGGCGGAGACGAGCAGCATCTGCCCTTTCTTCTCGGTCACCAACATGCGCGCGTCGGGCAGAAACGTCATCGCCCAGGGCGAGTCGAAATCGGCGACGACCGTCTCCTTGAACGGCTTGCCGGCCGCGGCGGGTTGCGCGGAACAGGCAGTCGCGGCGAGCAGCGTGGTGGACAACAGGCTGGTGGCGAACAGCGTTTTGCGGATCATGATTCTCTCCCGGAAATCTCTAGTCAAACGCGGCGTGACGAACGAAGGTTGCCCGCGCTTGCGGAGCAGCGCCACCCGGCGTATAGAGACATCACTTCTCTACATCGCCAGGTGAAGAGGCTGCGGGGCTTGCTCCGCGGCGGAAACCCCCTGTGCTTTGGCCCTGTTTGGAATTTCGATGGCGAATATCGCCCTGCTGACCGACCTGATCGAACCCGAGGCCAAGGCGCTCGGCCTCAGCCTCGTGCGCGTGCGCATGCAGGGCGGCAAGTCCGATCCGACGCTGCAGGTGATGGCCGAGCGCCCCGACACCCGCCAGCTGGTGATCGAGGATTGCGCCGAGCTGTCGCGCCGCATCTCGGACAAGTTCGATGCGCTCGAAGCCGAGGGCAAGGACCCTGTCGGCGAGGACGCCTACCGTCTCGAAGTGTCGAGCCCCGGTATCGATCGTCCGCTGACCCGTCTCCAGGACTTTGCCGATTGGGAAGGCCAGGAGGCGCGTATCCGCCTCGTCGAGCCGTTCGAGGATCGCAAGCAGATCTCGGGCAACCTCATGGGCGTCGAGGGGACCAAGATCACCGTCGACGTGAACAAGCACAAGATCATGACGATCGACTTTTCGCAGGTCGCCGACGCCAAGCTCGTCATGACCGACCGACTCATCGCCGCGACCGCGCCGCTTTCGATCGAAGGCGCGGACGAAGTTTTCTATCAAGACACGCCCACCGATGAGCCTGACGCTCACGAGGCCGACACCGAAGAAGGACAGCATTGATGGCCACGGCAGTCACCGCAAACCGCGCGGAACTGATCGCGATCGCGAATTCGGTCGCGTCGGAGAAGATGATCGACAAGGCGATCGTGATCGAGGCGATGGAGGACGCGATCCAGCGCGCCGCCCGCTCGCGCTACGGCGCCGAGAACGACATCCGCGCCAAGCTCGATCCGAACACCGGCGATCTGCGCTTGTGGCGCGTCGTCGAAGTGGTCGAGGCGGTCGATGACTATTTCAAGCAGGTTGACGTCAAGGGCGCGCAGAAGCTCCAGAAGGACGCAGCGCTCGGCGACTTCATCGTCGATCCGCTGCCCCCGATCGAGTTCGGCCGCATCGCCGCACAGGCTGCCAAGCAGGTCATCTTCCAGAAGGTCCGCGACGCCGAGCGCGAGCGCCAGTTCGAAGAATATAAGGACCGCGCGGGCGAGATCATCACCGGCGTCGTCAAGCGCGTCGAGTTCGGCCATGTCGTCGTCGACCTGGGCCGTGCGGAAGGCGTCATCCGCCGCGATGCGCAGATCCCGCGCGAAGTGGTGCGCGTCAACGACCGCATCCGCTCGCTGATCCTCAACGTACGCCGCGAAAACCGCGGGCCGCAGATTTTCCTCAGCCGCGCGCACCCCGACTTCATGAAGAAGCTGTTCGCGCAGGAAGTGCCCGAAATCTACGACGGCATCATCGAGATCAAGGCGGCCGCGCGCGATCCCGGTTCGCGTGCGAAGATCGGCGTCATCAGCCACGATTCGTCGATCGATCCGGTCGGCGCGTGCGTCGGCATGAAGGGCAGCCGCGTTCAGGCCGTCGTGCAGGAAATGCAGGGCGAGAAGATCGACATCATCCCCTGGTCGCCCGATATCGCGACCTTCGTCGTCAACGCGTTGCAGCCCGCTTCGGTCAGCCGCGTCGTGATCGATGAGGAAGAAGAGCGCATCGAGGTGGTCGTTCCCGATGACCAGCTTTCGCTGGCGATCGGCCGTCGTGGTCAGAACGTGCGGCTTGCGTCGCAGCTGACCGGTAAGGCGATCGACATCCTCACCGAGGCCGATGCCTCGGAAAAGCGCCAGAAGGACTTTGTCGAGCGCTCGGCGATGTTCGAGAAGGAGCTCGACGTCGACGAGACGCTCGCACAGCTGCTGGTCGCCGAAGGGTTCACGAACCTCGAGGAGGTCGCCTATGTCGAGGTCGAGGAGATCGCGAGCATCGAGGGCTTCGACGAGGATCTGGCGGGTGAGTTGCAGAACCGCGCGACCGAGGCGCTCGAGCGTCGCGACGCGGCCAGCCGCGAAGAGCGTACCGCGCTCGGCGTGGAGGACGCGCTGATCGACATGCCGTATCTGAACGAGGCGATGCTCGTCACGCTCGGCAAGGCAGGCATCAAGACGCTCGACGATCTCGCCGATCTGGCGACCGACGAGCTCGTCGAGAAGAAGCGCGTCGAGCCACGCCGTCGCAACGACGATGCGCCCAAGCGTCCCGAGCCCAAGGGCGGCATTCTCGCCGAGTACGGCCTGAGCGACGAGCAGGGTAACGAGATCATCATGGCCGCGCGTGCGCACTGGTTCGAGGACGAGGCCCCCGAGGCTGACGCTGACGAGGCGGACGAGGCTCCGGTGGAAGCGGCTGCGGCTGAGGAAGCTACGGCAGACGACGCTGCGGCGGATCACACTACGGAGTCGACCGACGCGAAGAGCGAGGACGACAAGGCCTGATGCCGTTTGTCAGCATCCGCATTTCGGGGTCCGCCACCAAGGACCAGAAGGCCGGCATCGTCGCCGACGTCACCCAGTCGCTCGTCGAGCGGCTGGGAAAAAACCCGGCTGCGGTGCAGATCGTAATCGAAGAAGTCTCGACCGAGAATTACGGCGCGGGCGGCCAATTGCTGGTCGACCGCGACGCGCCCAAGACAACTCCGGCGCAGGAGGACGCACATGCGGAACCCTCCCGATGAGACCAAGCCGCTAAACTCCCCTCCCGCTCGCGGGAGGGGTCGGGGGAGGGCAGCTACGGCTGCCGCCCCTGCGGATAGCGCCTCCCCTGACCCCTCCCGCATGCGGGAGGGGCATGAGCCCGTGCGCAAGTGCATCCTGTCGGGCGAGCGCGACGTTCGCCCGCATCTGGTGCGACTCGCGCTGGCCCCCGACGGCCAGATTCATCCCGACGTGCGCGCCAAGGCGCCTGGCCGCGGCGCGTGGATCGGGGTGACGCGACTCGAACTCGAAGCGGCGATCAAGAAGGGCAAGCTGAAAGGCGCGCTCGCTCGGGCGTTCAAGACCGGCGAGTTCACCATCGCACCCGAGCTTCCCGCGATGATCGAAGCCGCGCTGGAGCGTAACGCGCTCGACCGGCTCGGGCTCGAATCGCGCTCGGGCACCGTGCTGATCGGATCCGACCGGATCGAGCAGAACGCGCGCTCGGGCAAGCTGAAGGCGCTGTATCACGCGTCCGACGCGGCCGAGGATGGCAACCGCAAGCTCGATCAGGCGTGGCGCATCGGCAACGATGTCGAGGGCTCGGGTTTGCGGGGGTTGGCACTGCCTGCGTCGCGCACCATATTGGCGTTGGCGCTGGGACGGGAAAATGTGGTACACATTGGCCTGACAGACCGCGCTGCAGCAAAGCGGGTGAGCGAAGCGCTCGACCGTTGGCTGCATTTTATCGGCCCCGAATCTTCCACCGTGTCTTGCGAAACGGCCTCGCAGGGCGCATCGGCGTCACAAATTGAAGGGGCGTCCGGATCGACCGGACAACGCCCGGCCGTGGACATGACTGAGGAATTTGAGTGAGCGACACGGACAACGAGAAGCCGAAACTTGGCATGCGCGCACCTTTGGGTGTGAAGCGCACGGTCGAGACCGGCCAGGTGAAGCAGAGCTTCAGCCACGGCCGATCGAATACGGTGATCGTGGAAACCAAGCGCGCGCGCGTACTGCGCCGTCCGGGCGAGCCCGACGGTCCGGTGGCGGATGCCGCGCCGGTTGCCGCGCCCACCCCGGTTGCGGCCCCCGCACCGGCACCGCAGCCGCGCGCGCCGCAGCCTGCACCTGCCCCCGTGCGCCAGCAGGCGCCGAGCAACCTGTCGCCGCAGGAGCGTCAGGCCAAGCTGCTCCGCGAGGCTGAAGAGCAGCGCATGAACACGCTCGAAGAAGGGCGTCGTCGCCAGGAGGCCGAGCGCCTCAAGGCGGCAGAGGACGAGCGCAATCGCATCGCCGAGCGCGCGCGTGCCGAGGCGGAAGCCAAGGCAGCACCCGCGCCGAAGCCGGTCGAGGCTCCGAAGCCTGCGCCTGCGCCCGTCGTCGAGGCCGCCTCGGCGCCCGTCGCGGCACCGACGCCTGCGCCCGCGCCGGTCGAGGCGCCCGTTGCGGCAGCCCCTGCCCCGGCGCCGGTCGCTGCACCCAAGCCTGCACCGGCCCCCGCGCCGGTCGCGGCTGCGGCTCCGAAGCCAGCGCCGGCCCCGGTCGCACCGCCGGCACCGCCACCCATCCTCGAACTGACTCGCGATCCGGCATTCCCGGCGCCGCGTCGGTTCTCGCCGGTGGCACGTCCGGAGCGTCCTCCGCCGCCGCCAAAGCCTGTTGCAGCACCCGCTGCCGCCGCAGCGCCGACCACGGCTGCGAACGCCGGCACGACCGCGGCGCGCCCCGGCGCGGGCGGTGTGAACGCACCCGCCGGCGGCATTCGTCGCGATGCACCGCCGGCGCGTCCGCAGCAGCGTGATCGCAAGGGCGATGATCGTCGCACCTCGGGCAAGCTCACCGTCAACCGCGCACTCGGCGACGGTGATGGCGCCCGCGCCCGCAGCCTCGCCGCGCTGAAGCGTGCGCGCGAGAAGGAGCGTCGTGGCACCGGTGGTCCGCGCGAGGCGCAGGCCAAGCAGATCCGCGACGTGGTCGTCCCCGAGGCGATCACCGTCCAGGAACTCGCCATCCGTATGGCCGAGAAGGGTGCAGACCTCGTCAAGGCGCTGTTCAAGATGGGCATGCCCGTCACGATGACGCAGACGATCGACCAGGATACGGCCGAGCTGCTCGTCACCGAGTTCGGTCACAACCTGACCCGCGTCAGCGATGTCGACCAGGATCTGGCCAACGACACGATCGATGATGCCGAGGAGACGCTCAAGCCGCGTGCCCCCGTCGTCACGATCATGGGTCACGTCGATCACGGCAAGACGTCGCTGCTCGATGCCCTGCGCGGCACCGACGTGGTGCGCGGCGAAGCGGGTGGCATCACCCAGCATATCGGCGCATATCAGGTCACGCTGAAGGACAAGTCGAAGATCACCTTCCTCGACACGCCGGGCCATGAGGCGTTCACGCAGATGCGTGCGCGTGGTGCGGACGTCACCGACATCGTCATCCTGGTGGTGGCGGCCGACGACGGCCTGATGCCGCAGACGGTGGAGGCGATCGCCCACACCAAGGCGGCAGGCGTCCCGATGATCGTCGCGATCAACAAGATCGACAAGGAAGGCGCCAATGCCCAGAAGGTGCGCGAGCGCCTGCTGAGCGAGGAGATCGTGGTCGAGGACATGGGCGGCGACGTCCAGGACGTCGAAGTCTCCGCGACCAAGAAGATCGGTCTCGATGCGCTGATCGAGAAGATCCAGCTCCAGGCCGAACTGCTCGAACTGCGCGCCAATCCGGATCGCGCGGCCGAGGGTACGGTGATCGAGGCCAAGCTCGACAAGGGCCGTGGCCCCGTCGCGACGATCCTCGTCAACCGCGGCACGCTCAAGGTCGGTGACATCTTCGTCGTCGGCGGTGAGAGCGGCAAGGTCCGTGCGCTGGTCGACGACAAGGGCAAGCAGATCAAGGAAGCGGGTCCGGCGATGCCGGTCGAGGTCCTGGGTCTGTCGGGTGTCCCGTCGGCGGGCGATCCGTTCCAGGTCGTCGAGAACGAGGCGCGTGCCCGCGAAGTCGCGGAATATCGTCGCAGCGTGAAGACCGACAAGCGGACCGCATCGGTTCCTGCCAGCCTCGAGAGCATGTTCTCGGCGCTGAAGGAAAAGCAGGCGATCGAATATCCGCTGGTCGTGAAGGCCGATACGCAGGGTACCGTCGAGGCGATCGTCGGGGCGATCAACAAGATCTCCACCGACCTGATCAAGGCGCGCGTGCTCAACTCGGGCGTCGGTGGCATCACCGAGTCGGACGTCACGTTGGCGGCGGCATCGGGTGCACCGATCATCGGCTTCAACGTCCGCCCGAACGCCAAGGCGCGCGAGATCGCCGAGCGCCAGAAGGTCGCGTTCAAGTACTATGATGTCATCTACGACCTGATCGACGAGATCCGGGCGGGGATGGCTGGCGAGCTTGGGCCGGAAGCGTTCGAGACGGTCGTCGGTCGTGCCGATATCCGCGAGGTCTTCTCGGCGGGCAAGCATGGCAAGGCGGCGGGTCTGCTCGTCACCGAAGGCAATATCCGCAAGGCGCTCAAGGCGCGCATCACGCGCAACGACGTCATCATCTACCAAGGCGAAATCGCATCGCTGCGTCGCTTCAAGGATGATGTCGCCGAAGTCCGCGCCGGGCTGGAATGTGGTGTGACGTTCACGTCGAACTTCGTCGACATCAAGGCCGGCGACGTCCTTGAGACGTTCGAAGTCGAGATGCGCGAACGCACGCTTTGAGGCCGAGAGCCCTCTCCCATCGGGGAGGGGGTTGGGTGAGGGGCAGTTCCAGGCGCAAGCGCGTGCGGCCGCCCCTCACCCCCACCCTCTCCCCGGAGGGGCGAGGGAGTTAGAAGAATGAAGACCGATACCCCCGAAATTAAAACCGTCCGCGCACTCCGCGTGGGCGAGCAGGCGCGTCACGCGCTCAGCGACATCCTCGCGCGCGGCGACGTCCACGATCCGGTGCTCGAAAAGCATCTCGTGACGATCACCGAGGTGCGCATGTCCCCCGACCTGCGCCACGCCACCGTCTTCGTGAAGCCGCTGCTCGGCAAGGACGAGGAAAAGGTGCTGAAGGCGCTGCGGACCAACACCGCCTATCTCCAGCGCGAAGTCGCGACCCGCGTCCAGACGCGCTACGCCGCCAAGCTGAAGTTCCTCGCCGACGAGAGCTTCGACGAGGGCACGCATATCGACACGCTGCTCCGCGATCCGCATATCGCACGCGACCTGGCCGAGGATTGACGCCGCCGCGCGACGCGTCTTTGGGTTGAGCCGATGGCCAAGCTGTATTTCTATTATGCGTCGATGAACGCGGGCAAGTCGACGAACCTTCTCCAGGCGGACTTCAACTATCGCGAGCGGGGGATGCGGACGATGCTGTTCACCGCCGCGATCGACGATCGGTTCGCCGCCGGCACGATCACCTCACGGATCGGGCTGGAGGCGCCCGCGATCGCGTTCGACGCGACGACGGATATCGGTGCGTGCGTCGCGCGGCAGCACGGCGAGGACGCGATCTCGTGCGTGCTGGTGGACGAGGCGCAGTTCCTGACGCCCGCGCAGGTCGACCAGCTTGCGCGTGTCTGCGACGTGGTCGGGATCCCCGTGCTGGCTTACGGATTACGGACCGACTTCCAGGGCGCGCTTTTCCCCGGGTCGGCGCGGCTGCTGGCGCTGGCGGACTCGCTGGTCGAGATCAAGTCGGTGTGCATGTGCGGACGCAAGGCGACGATGAACCTGCGAGTCGATGCGGCCGGGCGGGCGATCGCCGAGGGGCAGCAGACCGAAATCGGCGGCAACGACCGCTATGTCGCTTTGTGCCGACGGCATTTTACGGAGGCTTTGGGCTAGCCGTTAGTCGCCCCCCTCGTCATCCTGACGAAAGTCAGGACCCAGGGTTCCAGACACCGTCTCTTGTGGCTCTGGGTCCTGACTTTCGTCAGGATGACGGAGGGGTTGGGGTTCGCTCCTGTCTCACGTAGAAATTTAGGACTTCTCGCATGCATGGCTGGATCATTCTCGACAAGCCGCTGGGGCTGGGCTCGACGCAGGGCGTGTCCGCGGTGAAGCGCGTGCTGCGTCAGGGCGGCTATGGCAAATTCAAGGTCGGCCATGGCGGTACGCTCGATCCGCTGGCGACCGGCGTGCTGCCGATCGCGGTCGGCGAGGCGACCAAGCTTGCCGGGCGAATGCTCGACAGCGACAAGATCTATGACTTCACGATCCTGTTCGGGGTCGAGACCGACACGCTCGACGCCGAGGGGGTGAGCATCGCCACCTCCGACGTGCGACCGACGATGGCCGCGGTCGAGGCCGTCCTCGCGCAGTTCACCGGTCCGATCGCGCAGGTGCCGCCGTCCTATTCCGCGCTCAAGGTCGACGGCGAGCGCGCCTACGACCTCGCGCGTGCCGGGCATGAGGTGCTGCTCGCCAGCCGGAACGTGACGATTTATTCGCTATCCTCCCCGGTACGGGGAGGGGGACCAGCGAAGCTGGTGGAGGGGGGCTTCCGCGAACGTTCCGCTGGTGGCGAGCCCCCCTCCACCACCGTCCAGGCGGACGGCGGTCCCCCTCCCCGTTCCGGGGAGGAATTGGCGGAGGTCACGCTCACCGCGCACGTCTCCAAGGGCACCTATATCCGGAGCCTCGCGCGCGACATCGCGATCGCGCTCGGGACGGTCGGCCACGTCACCATGCTGCGTCGTACCAAGGCGGGTCCGTTCGGGCTGCAAAACGCGATATCGCTGGACAAACTCGACGAACTCGGGCAGGCGCGCGCCCTTGAAGATGTACTTCTGCCCTTGAGGGTGGCGCTGGACGACATCCCGGCTCTCTCCCTCACCCCCGACCAGGCAGGGGCGCTCCGACAGGGGCGTATCTTGGCCGGGATCGCCGCAGACGATGGCCAATACTTTGCCGAGCTGGACGACGTCCCGGTCGCGCTGGTCGAGGTCGAGGACGGAGACGTCCGGGTCGTTCGCGGTTTCAATCTGTGATGTCGTAGGACGAATTCATGACGATTACCGCTGAACGCAAGACCGAGCTCGTCAAGGAGCATTCGCGCGCCGAGGGCGATACCGGTTCGCCGGAAGTCCAGGTCGCGATCCTCACCGAGCGCATCAAGAACCTGACCGAGCACTTCAAGGGCCACAAGAAGGACAACCACTCGCGTCGTGGTCTTCTCATGATGGTCAACAAGCGCCGGACGCTGCTGGATTATCTCCGTCACAGGGACGGCCAGCGCTACCTGGATCTGATCGCGAAGCTCGGTCTTCGCAAGTAACCGAAGGGGCGGCCGAAAGGTCGCCCCTTTTGGCATTATGGCAAAAAGATTCTAGACTGGCGGCGCGCGCGACACGCAGCGTACCCCAATTGGGCCCCGGCCTTCGCCCGGGAAGACTTTAGGGAAAGGCAATTCGGCCGATCCCTTTAGGAGCGACAACTCGCTCCACACCGCCGCGGGCCGGCTAAGCCCGCACATAGGCCCCAAACGCATCTGGCGTTTGGAGTGAAGGAAACGAAATGTTCGATACCAAGACCGTAAGCGCCCAGTGGGGCGGCAAGACGCTGACGCTCGAGACCGGCCGCGTGGCCCGTCAGGCAAACGGCGCCGTGCTCGCCACCCTCGGCGAGACCGTCGTTCTGTGCGCCGTCACGGCTGCACGGACCGTCAAGGAAGGGCAGGATTTCTTCCCGCTCACCGTCCATTACCAGGAGAAGTTCTCCGCGAGCGGCCGCATCCCCGGCGGCTTCTTCAAGCGTGAGCGCGGCGCGACCGAGAAGGAGACGCTGACCAGCCGTCTCATCGATCGCCCGATCCGTCCCCTCTTCCCAGAGGGTTTCTACAACGAGATCAACGTGATCTGCCAGGTTCTGTCGTATGACGGCGAGAACGAGCCGGACATCCTCGCGATGGTCGCGGCATCGGCGGCGCTGACGATCTCGGGCGTGCCGTTCATGGGCCCGATCGGCGCAGCACGCGTCGGTTATGTCGATGGCGCCTACATCCTCAACCCGACGCTCGACGAAGCCAAGGCGGGTGACCTCGACCTCGTCGTCGCCGCCACCGGCCAGGCCGTGATGATGGTCGAATCGGAAGCCAAGGAGCTTTCGGAAGAGATCATGCTCGGCGCGGTCCAGTTCGCGCACAAGGCGTGCCGCGAAGCCGCCAACTTGATCATCGATCTGGCCGAGCAGGCTGCCAAGGATCCGTGGGAAATGGCCGAGCAGGCCGACCTGTCGACCGCCAAGGACAAGCTGAAGAAGCTGATCGGCAAGGACATTGCGGCCGCCTACAAGGTGACCGACAAGTCCAAGCGTTCGGACCTGCTGAACGCCGCACGCGCCAAGGGCAAGACCGCCTTTGCCGATGCGACCCCGCAGGACCAGATGGCGGCCGGCAAGCTGATGAAGAAGCTGGAGGCGGAGATCGTCCGCGGCGCCATCCTCAAGGACGGCACCCGCATCGACGGCCGCACCACCACGCAGATCCGTCCGATCGAGGCGATGGTGCACTTCCTGCCGCGTACGCATGGCTCGGCCCTGTTCACGCGCGGCGAGACACAGTCGATCTGCACCACCACGCTCGGCACGCGCGACGCAGAGCAGATGATCGACGGCCTGAACGGTCTGAGTTACGAAAACTTCATGCTGCACTACAACTTCCCGCCCTACTCGGTCGGTGAAGTCGGTCGCTTCGGTGCGCCGGGTCGTCGCGAAGTCGGCCACGGCAAGCTCGCCTGGCGCGCGCTGCACCCGGTGCTGCCGTCGAAGGAAGAGTTCCCGTACACGATCCGCGTATTGTCGGACATCACGGAGAGCAACGGCTCGTCGTCGATGGCGACGGTCTGCGGCGGTTCGCTGTCGATGATGGATGCGGGCGTTCCGCTCAAGCGTCCCGTCTCGGGCATCGCGATGGGCCTGATCCTCGAGGGCAAGAACTTCGCGGTTCTGTCGGACATCCTGGGCGACGAGGATCACCTCGGCGACATGGACTTCAAGGTGGCTGGCACGTCCGAGGGCATCACCACGATGCAGATGGACATCAAGATCGCCGGCATCACCGAGGAGATCATGGGCAAGGCGCTGGCACAGGCCAAGGAAGGCCGCGCACACATCCTGGGCGAGATGGCCAAGGCGCTCGACCACACGCGTGAGGAGCTGTCGGCACACGCACCGCGGATCGAGACCTTCACGATCGAGAAGTCGAAGATTCGTGAAGTCATCGGCACCGGCGGCAAGGTGATCCGCGAGATCGTCGCGCAGACCGGCGCCAAGGTCGACATCGACGACGAGGGCGTGATCAAGGTGTCGTCGTCCGATCCCGCGCAGATCGATGCTGCGATCAAGTGGATCAAGGGCCTCGTCGAGGAAGCCGAAGTCGGCAAGGTCTATGACGGCAAGGTCGTCAACCTGGTGGACTTCGGTGCGTTCGTGAACTTCATGGGTGGCAAGGACGGTCTCGTCCACGTGTCCGAAATCAAGAACGAGCGCGTCGAGAAGGTCTCGGATGCGCTGAGCGAAGGCCAGGAAGTCAAGGTCAAGGTCCTCGAGATCGATCCGCGCGGCAAGGTTCGCCTGTCGATGCGCGTCGTCGACCAGACGACCGGCGAAGAGCTGGAGGACACGCGTCCTGCCCGTGAGCCGCGCGAAGGCGGCGACCGTGGTTCGCGCGGTCCGCGTCGTGACGGCGATGGCGGCCGTGATGCCGGCAACGGCGGCGGTCGTGATGGCGGCGGTCGCGGCCCGCGCGGCGAAGGCGGCGGCGGTGATCGCGGCTCGCGTGGCCCGCGTCGTGATGGCGATGGCGGTCGCGATGCCGGCGGCAACGGCGGTGGCCGTGGCCCGCGTCGTGACGGCGGTGGCCAGGGCGGCGAGCGCGCTCCCCGCGCCGAGCGTTCGGACGGCGACAAGGCCCCCGAATTCGCACCGGCGTTCCTGACGGGCGATCGCGACTAAGCCCCTACGGCCTAACGCGAATTGATGGAGGGGCTCGGGAAACCGGGCCCCTTTCTCATGGGTGACTCGCTTTGCCGGATTTTAGGTAACGCGGATGATTAATAACGGAACGCGAGCGCCATGCCGGATGTTCGAACCGATATGAACGTTATGTCGAAGTCCGTTATTCTCGTCGTCGATGACGACGCCCTTGTCCGGGTCCATTCCAACCTCGCACTCGAAGATGCGGGGTATGAAGTCGTCGAAGCCAGCAACGCCGCCGACGCGCTGGTCAAGCTGGAGGAACGGCCCGATATCGGCGCGCTATTCACCGACGTTCGCATGCCGGGTGACCTCAACGGCATCGATCTCGCCAACGCGGTCCATGCGCAGCGTCCCGACATCGCGATCTTGGTCACGTCGGGGACGGACAACGGCAAGATGGCCCTCCCCGCGGCCGCGCAATTCATCCGGAAGCCCTATACCGGCGCGCAGCTCAGCAAGCTGCTCCGACGCTGATCCGGTCGTCCGACGGCACCGTCATCGTTCGCGATGACGGACGTTGGTCGGCATGGATCACGACGATCATGGCTGCGACGCGCGCCGCCTGTCACCGCTCGCAGCGCCGACACTGTAAGCAGTCCGTTCGGAGCGCAGCCATTTAGACTGCGCGACCGGCCAGTAGCGCACAGTACCTCGTATAGAAAAATCGTAAGGGAGAGTGGGGAGCTTCTGTTGCTCGGTGCCCCCCGTACCGCCGGTTTCCACTTCTGTTGCCCGGTGTGGCCCGAACCGCGCTTTCGTCCGTATAACTTAGGTCGTTAGACCGTCAGTTATGCGGCAATTGCGAGTGCTTCGTTATCGTTGGCACTTGTGTATGGGCCGTTGCGGTGGTCCCATTCCGAGCGAAACATAGCGTCGTTGAACACACGTCGATCCTAGTTCGACCCCGTCATCGTCCCCCTCTTGCGAAGAGGGCGGTGGTGGAGTCGCCGGGTACTGCCCCCGGGTCCGCTGTGTCTATGACACGCCACGGTTTATCGCCATAGCCGCCAAGAGAGAATTCCCCCGACGGCAAACCCGATATAGGGAAGCCGCGGCGCGATGAAAAGCCCGGCGGGCGCTGCTTTTTTGTCCCGATCCGCGATGTCGTAGCACGCAACGTGCCAAACCGCCTTCCGCTCGCCACAAACCGCGTGCATAGCAATCTGCATTATGTTGACGCAGCGCTCCCGCTACGCGCTTCGCGCGATGATCTTTCTTGGCGGGGCCCCCGTCGGTGGGCCTCCGATCCCGATGACCCGGATCGCCGCCGAGGCGAACGTGCCGCGCAAGTTTCTCGAGCTGATCCTCGCCGATCTGCGCGAGTCCGGCCTGCTCCACAGCCATCGCGGCAAAATGGGCGGGTATCGCCTGTCGCGCCCCAGCCACCTGATCTCGCTCGGTGAAATCATCCGGATCATCGAGGGACCGCTCGCGCTCGTGCCGTGCGTCAGTCGGACGGCCTACCGGCCCTGCCTCGACTGCAAGAGCGAGGCGGATTGCGCGATCCGCTATGCGATGATGCGAGTCCGCGACGAAACCGCGCGGATCCTCGACGGCACGAGCCTGGCCGACGCAAACGCCGAGGATCTCGCCGCAGCGTGACCCTATCCTTCTCCCCGCGGGGAGAAGGTAGCGCGGCTGCGCCGGATGAGGGGGTGTTGGGATCCCGCCCCGAGCCTCAGGCCCCTCCCCCTTCCGTTGCCTGACGGCTCCCTCCCCCTCCCCGCAGGGGAGAGGGACAAGGCGGTCACCCCCGCGCCTTCAGCTCGTCGCGGATCTCGCGCAGCAACGCGATCTCGACCGGCTCGGGTGCCGGCGCGACCGGGGTAGCCTCTTCCTCGCGCTTCAGCCGCGCGGTCTCGCGCTCGATGAGCGCCGCGGTGCGGTTCACCACGCGCAGGATCATGAAGATGATGCCGGCGACGATCACGAAATTGACAAGCTGCGTCGCGAACGCGCCATAGCCGAGCAGCGGCACGCCCGCTTTCTTGAGCGCCGCATAGTCGCTGAGCGAGCCCGCATAATTTGCCGGCACCGGCCCCATCCGCCAGAAATAGCTCGAGAAATCGAGCCCGCCGAAGATCTTGCCGATTACCGGCATCAGCACGTCGTCGGTCAGCGACGTGACGATCTTGCCGAATGCCGCGCCGATGATCACCGCGATGGCGAGATCGAGCACGTTGCCGCGCATGATGAACGCCTTGAATTCCTTGAGCATCCCCGCCCCCTTCTTAAATCCCGCATAAAGTTAACCGCCGATTTCGGTTTCGCCAACCCTGCCGACTGTCCTATGAGGGCGACACAGCTATTCTGGAGACCCCCGATGTCACGTGCCCCAATCGCCCGCGGCGCCGCCGCGATCCTCCTCGCATCCGCGCTCGCGGGCTGCGGGATCAACAGCATCCCGACCGCCGAGGAAAATGTGAAGGCGCGCTGGGCCGACGTGCAGAACGACTATCAGCGTCGGGCCGACCTGATCCCCAACCTCGTCGCCACGGTGAAGGCGGCGGGCGCGCAGGAGAAGGATATCCTCGTCCAGGTGACTCAGGCGCGGGCCGCGGCGAACTCGGTCCAGGTGTCGGCGGACGATCTCTCCGACCCCGCCAAGATGGCACAATATCAGCGCGTCCAGGGCGCGGTCGGAGTCTCGTTGCAGCGCTTGCAGGAGGCGTATCCCGAGCTGAAGAGCCAGGGCAACTACACCACGCTGATGAGCCAGCTCGAAGGCACCGAGAACCGCATCACGATCGCGCGCCGCGACTATAACGGCGCGGTGCAGGCGTATAACACCAAGATCCGCACCTTCCCCGACGCGGTCGGCGCGAAGATCTTCTACGGTGCCAAGCCGATGGTGCCGTTCGCGGCGACCACGCCGGGTGCCGAGACCGCCCCGACGGTGAACTTCGGCAACGCGAGCTGATGATGGGGTCTGCGCGATGATCCGCTACCTTGCCACGCTGGCCTGCGCGGTGCTGCTGGGAAGCGGCACCGTTACGGGGACCGCCACCGCGCAGACCTTGCCCAAGTTCACCGGCTTCGTCGTCGATGCGGCCAATGTCATTCCGCCCGACCAGGAAGCGGCGCTGACCAAGCGGCTCGACGACCTGAAGAAATCGTCGGGCAACCAGCTCGTCGTCGCGACCGTGCCCGATCTCGAAGGCTATCCGATCGAGGATTACGGCAATCGCCTGATCCGGGGCTGGGGTGTCGGGTTGAAGGACGCGAACAACGGCGCGATCCTGCTGGTGGCGCCGAACGACCGCAAGGTGCGGATCGAGGTCGGCTACGGGCTCGAACCCGTACTGACCGACGCGTTCTCGAGCGTCGTCATCAACCAGCAGATCCTGCCGCGGTTCAAGGCAGGCGATATTCCCGGCGGCATCGTCGCGGGCACCAA
The DNA here is from genome assembly GCF_004216825.1 of Sphingomonas sp. BK036. Lineage (NCBI taxonomy): Bacteria > Pseudomonadati > Pseudomonadota > Alphaproteobacteria > Sphingomonadales > Sphingomonadaceae > Sphingomonas > Sphingomonas sp. BK036. The sequence goes on from NZ_SGXR01000003.1 coordinate 666,711, forward strand.
CGCGGTCGCGGACCAGCTCGCGCTTCCCGATGCCGAGGCGCGAGCGAAGGTGACGGCGGCGGCGGCCGAGTATGACAAGACGCATCGCCGGTCGGGTTCGGGCGGCGGCGGCGTGCCGATCGGGCTGATCTTCTTCGGGATCGTGCTCGCGGCGATCGTCATCCCGATGCTGTCGCGGCGCGCCGGCGGCAGGCGCTATACCGATGGCGGCAGCGGTGGCGGCAGCGGTGCCCTGCCGATCGTGTTGTGGAGCATCGCCGACGCGATGACGCGTGGCGGCGGTGGTGGTGGCGGCGGCTGGAGTGGCGGCGGCGGTGGCGGCGATAGTGGCGGCGGCGGCTGGGGTGGCGGTGGTTTCGGCGGTGGCGGCGGTGGATCCGGCGGCGGCGGCGGCGCATCGGGGAGTTGGTGACATGCGGCTGAGCGAAACCGATCACGACCGCGTCACCGCGGCAGTGACGCAGGCGGAGACCGCGACGACCGGCGAAATCGTCACGATCGTCGCGCGGCAGTCCGACTCCTACCATGACGTATCGATGCACTGGGCGGTGCTCGGCATGCTGCTGACGCTGGCGCTGCTAGCGTTCCGGCCGGTTGCGGCGGATCATATCTATGCGCGGCTGGTCGATCCCTGGGCGCAATCCGCCCCGCAGGGCGCGCTCTATGCGATTGCGCTGGTGCTGGTGACGCTGGTGTTCCTTGGCGTGCGGCTCGTCCTGGCGGCGACTTCCGTGCGCGTCGCGCTGACCCCGGGGGCGACCAAGGCGCGTCGCGTCCGGCGGCGCGCGCTGCTGCTGTTCCGCGCGGGCGCCGAGAAGCGGACCAAGGGCGCGACCGGCGTGCTGCTGTATCTGTCGCTTGCCGAGCACCGTGCCGAGATCATCGCCGACGATGCGATCCACTCGTGCGTGCCGAACGAAACCTGGGGCGCGGCAATGGCGGCGGTGCTGGCCGGCGTCCGCGACGATCGCCCCGCCGACGGCATGGCCGATGCGGTCGCACAGATCGGCCGCGTGCTCGCCGAGCATTTCCCGCGTACCGGTGCGCCGGTCAACGAACTTCCCGACAGGCTGATCGAACTATGAGCAAGACCGTATGGGCGGGCAAGTTCCTGACCGTCCAGACCGAGGGCACGTGGGAATTCGCCGCGCGTCAGGGCCAGATCGCCGCGGCGGTGATCGTCGCGATCGATGATGGCGACGTGATCCTGGTCGAACAGTTCCGCGTGCCCTTGGGCCGCGCCTGCCTCGAACTGCCCGCGGGGCTGGTCGGCGACGAGACCGCGGGCGAGAGCGTCGCGGTGGCGGCCGGGCGCGAGCTTGAGGAAGAGACGGGCTACCGCGCCGACTCGATCGAGGATCTGGGCGTGTTCTACTCGTCGCCCGGGATGACCTCGGAATGCTTCACGCTGGTGCGTGCGACCGGGCTGACCAGGATCGGCGACGGCGGCGGCGACAGCGACGAGAACATCACCGTGCACCGCGTGCCCCTAGCCGAGGTGCCCGCGTTCGTCGCGGCGAAGCGCAAGGCCGGCATCGCGATCGACACCAAGATGCTGCTGATCCTGGCGGGGTCCATACTCTAGCCCAGCCCTAGGCCGTCATCCTGGGCTCGACCCAGGATCCAGAGCCACAAGCGTCCGTGCCCGTAACTCTGGATCCCAGCCTTCGCTGGGATGACGGTAAGACAGCAGCCGCGAGGCGAACGCGCCCCGCTTACTTGAAGTTGTCGGCGTAGCTCTGCAGCTTCAGCGTCTTCTGCGGCGCGGGCACGACGGTGTATCCGAACCCTTCGCGCTCGCAGTGCGCGATCGCCGCTTCCGCGGTCGGGAACAGCAACCGCAGCTGATCGCGCGTGTCGCCGCTGCCGGCCCAGCCGGTCAGCGGGTCGGGGCGCTTGGCCTCCGAGGGTTCGAATTCGAGCTGCCAGGCGTCGGTCCGGTGCTTGCCGGACTGCATGGCGTTCTTGGGGCGCTGGAAGATACGGGCGGTAGGCATGGATGCTCCCTTATCGCGAACCGGCGGCCCTTGCATCCGCCTTTTTCGTTCGCAGCGTGGCGGACGCCGCGGCGGGGTCGTCGGGCCAGGGATGCTTGGGATAGCGCCCGCGCATTTCCTTGGCCACCGCGGTCCAGCTCCCCGCCCAGAACCCAGGCAGGTCGCGCGTCGTCTGGATCGGCCGGCCAGCCGGCGACGTCAGGCTCAGCACCAATGGCACGCGAGCCTCGCCGATCACCGGATGCACGCCGAGCCCGAACAGTGCCTGCACCCGGAGTTCGACGCGCGGGCCGCCCTCCGCCGCATAGTCGATCGCGTGCGTGCTGCCGGCGGGGCTGGTGAAATCAGGTGGGGCGAGGCGGTTGATCGTCTGCACCGCGTCCCAGCCGAGCAGATTGCGCAACGCCTCGGCCAGCGCACCGGGCGCGATCGCATCCAGCCGGCGCTTGCCCGTCAGCAGCGGGGCGAGCCATTCGTCCACGCGGTCGAGCAGCGTCGCGTCGTCGAGCGGCACGCCGGCATAGGCGGCACGGTCGCGCAAAGCCTGCGCGCCGTCGCTCCACGCCAGCAGGCCGAGGCCATGCTCGCGGACGCCGGCCAGCAGCGCAGCGAGGATCGAGTCCGGATCCGCGCCGCTATCGGGGCCGCTCGACAACCGAATCGCGCCGAGCCTTCGTTCGCGCAACGCCTGGATGCCGCCGGTCGTGGCATCGAACACCACCGTGCGGCGCGATTCGATCCGGTCCGCGAACAACGCTTCGACCGTGGTCTGGTCGATCGCCACCGCCGACAGGATCCGCGCACCCGCCGCGGAGCCTTGCGTATCGGCCACCGCGAGCCATTCCGACCGCGCCAGCGGCGAGGTCGGGTCGAGCCGAAATCCCCGCCCGCCGACCGAAGCCCAGGTCTCCCCGGACGCATCGCGCCGCCGCGCGACGCGATCGGGAAAACCAAGCGCGACGCAAACTTCTGCTCCCCTCCCGCCTGCGGGAGGGGTCGGGGGAGGGACTGACCCAGCAACGCCGCGCCCCCGGTGTATGTCACGCCCTCCCCCAACCCCTCCCGCAAGCGGGAGGGGAGCAAGTTTCGCCCATCTCTCGGCCATCCCCCGCGCCGCCTGCGCCTTCGGCCCGCGTTCGGTCTTCCACCGCCGAAGACGCGTTTCAAGATCGACGTCCTGCCCGCCGATCCCGCGCTCGCCCAGCAGCACCGCAACCTGCGCCGCGACCGGCGCGAGGCCGCGCTCCCCCGCCCGCAGCAGCATGTGCGCCAGTCGCGGCGGCATCGGCAACTTCGCGATCGCGCGGCCATGCTGCGTCGGGCGGCCGTCCTCGATCGCCTCCAGCGTCGTCAACCGCGCCATCGCCTCGTCGATCGCAGCAGCCGGGGGCGGATCGATCCAGCGCAGCTCCCGCGGATCGCCGACGCCCCACAGCGTGCAGGCAAGCACCAGCGCCGAGAGATCGGCCTCCAGGATTTCGGGCGGGTCGTAGCGCGGCAGGCCTGCGGTCGCCGCCTCTTCCCAAAGACGATACGTGATGCCCGGCCCCAGGCGGGCCGCGCGGCCGGCCCGCTGCGTCACCGCGGCCTGACTCGCGCGTTCGGTCACCAGCCGGGTCATCCCCGCGGCGCGATCGTAGCGCGGGCGCCGGGCGAGGCCTGAATCGACGACGATGCGGATGCCGTCTAGCGTCAGGCTGGTCTCGGCGATGCTGGTGGCGAGCACGACCTTGCGGCGGCCATCGGGTTCGGGAAGGATCGCGGCACGCTGTGCCACGGGGTCGAGGCTGCCGTGAAGCTCATGCAGGACGATGTCGTCGGGAAGATTGGCGAGCCGGTCGGCGGTGCGCTCGATCTCCGCGACGCCGGGAAGAAAGGCGAGCACGCCGCCCTCCACTTCGCCGAGCGCGCGACGGATCGCCGAGGCGACCGAATCCTCGATCCGCAACTCGGCCTGGCGGCCGATATGGCGCAGCGTCAGCGGGTAGCTGCGGCCTTCGCTCTCGATCACGGGTGCGCCGTCCATCAACGCGGCAAATCGCGCGCCGTCGAGCGTGGCCGACATCGCGACGATGCGGAGGTCGGGGCGGAACCCAGCCTGCACGTCGAGCGCGAGCGCCAGCCCGAAATCGCCGTCGAGGCTGCGCTCGTGGACCTCGTCGAACAGCACGGCGGAGATGCCCGCGAGTTCGGGGTCGGCCTGGATGCGCGCGACGAAGATGCCCTCCGTGATCACCGTGACCCGGGTCGCGGCGGAACGCTTGCTGTCCATGCGGGTCGCGTAGCCGAAGGTCTGGCCGACGGGTTCGCCCGCGGTCGACGCCATCCGTTCGGCGGCGGCGCGTGCCGCAAGGCGGCGGGGCGAAAGTAGAAGGATCTCGCCGCTGCACCACGGCTCCGCAAGCATGGCGGGCGCGACCGCCGTCGTCTTGCCGGCGCCCGGGGGCGCGACCAGAACCGCCGAGGACCGCGCGCGCAACGCGGCGAGAAGATCGGGCAGTACGGCAAATATCGGCAGAGCGGGCGGAGTCATCGGCGCCTGCTGCCACAAGCATGGTCGCGGCGACAGGCCTTGTGGCGCATCCCTGCCCCACCCCTGCGCCACCGAAGGCTGGCAAGCGCTCGCGAACCTGCTAGATGCGACGCCAATATTTATGGCGTCCGACCCCTCCCCCAATCCGACGACGGCGACCCGCCGCACCACCGACAGGTTGCGGGGCGGGTTGTCGCGCGCCTGGGCAAGCCGCTGGACCAAGGTCGCGCTCGCGCTGGTCGTGCTCGGTTTCGTTGCGATCTTCGCCTTCTGGTTCGCGGTCATCCGCGACCTGCCCTCGGTCGACACGCTGCGCACCTACGAGCCCCCGCTGCCGACCAACGTCCGCGGCATCGATGGCGCGCCGATCCACAGCTACGCGCGCGAACGCCGCGTCGAGCTGAGCTATGCCGAATATCCGCCGCTGCTGGTCAAGGCGTTCCTCGCCGCCGAGGACAAGTCCTTCTTCGAACATCACGGCGTCGATTATCCCGGCCTCGCCGGCGCGGTGTATGATTACGCGACCAAGCTCGGCAGCGGGAAGCGTGCCAAGGGTGGCTCGACGATCACGCAGCAGGTCGCGAAGAACCTGTTGATCGGCAACGCCTATTCGCCGTCGCGCAAACTGCGCGAGGCGGTGCTGGCGTACAAGATCGAGGATACGCTGACCAAGCAGCAGATCCTCGAGCTCTACCTCAACCAGATCGCGCTCGGTCGCAACGCGTTCGGCGTCGAGGCGGCGAGCCATGCCTATTTCGACAAGGAACTCGACCAGCTCGATCTCGCGCAGATGGCGTATCTCGCGATCCTGCCCAAGGGTCCGTCAAACTATGATCCGGTGCGCAATGCCGAGCGCGCGATGATCCGCCGCAACTACGTGCTGAACCGGATGCTCGACAACGGCTTCATCACGCGCGCGCAGCATGACCAGGCGAATGCCGAGCCGCTCGGCGCGGTGATGCGGCGGACACCCAAGTTCGAGAGCGTCGGCGGCTATTTCGTCGAGGAAGTCCGCCGCCAGCTGATGGCCAAGTTCGGCGAGAGCGCGAAGGACGGCCCGTACAGCGTCTATTCGGGCGGTCTGTGGGTGCGTACCTCGTTCGATACGCGGTTGCAGGACCTGGCGCAGCAGGCGTTGCGCGATGGCCTGGTACGGTTCGACAGCGGCCGCGGCTGGAACGGGCCGATCCGCCATGTCGAGATCGAGGACGACAACTGGCTCCAGCCGTTGCTCAACAGCAATATCGCGCTCGATTACCGCGACTGGGTCGCGGCGATCGTGACCGGCAAGGACGGCAATGCCTGGAGCCTCGGCTTCCGCACGGGCAAGACCGGCACGCTGCCGCGCTATGCCGCGCAGATGGCAGTCCGCGGCAAGGGCGGCAACGCGTTCGGCGCGATCAAGACCGGTGACATCATCGCGGTGGCGCCCGACGGCGGCGAATTCTCGCTACGGGCAATCCCCAAGGTATCGGGTGCGTTCGTCGTCGAGGAGCCGGCCTCGGGCCGCGTCCTCGCGATGCAGGGCGGGTTCGACGACCGGTTGCAGGCGTTCAACCGCGCGACTCAGGCGATGCGCCAGCCGGGATCGACGATCAAGCCGATCGTATATTCCGCCGCGCTCGACAACGGCATGACGCCCGCGTCGATCATCGTCGACGGGCCGTTCTGCGTCTATCAGGGCGCGCGGCTCGGGCAGAAATGCTTCCGCAACTTCGGCAATTCGCGCGGCGCAGGGCCGCACACGATGCGCTGGGGAATCGAACAGTCGCGCAACCTGATGACCGTGCGCACCGCCGCGCAGACCGGCATGCCCAAGGTCGTCGCCACCATCAAGAAGATGGGCGTCGGCGATTACGCGCCGTATCTCTCCTACGCGCTGGGCGCCGGCGAGACGACGGTCGGGCGGATGGTCAACGCGTATTCGATCCTCGCGAACAACGGCAAGGGCGGGCCGCCGTCGCTGATCGATTTCGTCCAGGATCGTCACGGCAAGGTGATCTGGCCCGAGAACTGGCGCGCCTGCGATCGCTGCAACGCGCCCGACTGGGATGGCAAGCCGATGCCGCGGCCGATCACGCGCCAGCGCCAAGTGCTCGACGCGATGACCGCCTATCAGATGGTCCACATCACCGAGGGTGTCGTCCAGCGCGGCACCGCGGTGACACTCCGCGATCTCGATCGGCCGATGTTCGGCAAGACGGGCACCAACAACGGCCCGACCGATGTGTGGTTCGTGGGCGGCACGCCGCAGTTCGTTGGCGGTCTGTATATCGGGTTCGACACGCCGAAGAACCTCGGCGGGGCCGCGCAGGGCGGCACGCTCGCCGCACCGATCTTCAAGCAGTTCGCAGTGAAGGCGTATGAGGATCTGCCCAAGCTGCCGTTCCGTGCGCCCGCGGGGATCCGCATGGTCCGGATCGATCGCGCGAGCGGACGTCCGGTCTACGGCACATGGCCCAACACCGACGATCCAAAGCCCGCGGTGATCTGGGAAGCGTTCAAGCCCGAAAGCGAACCGCGCCGCGCCGCTCGCCGTGCAGGCCCCGCCCCGGCGGCCGCCGCGACGGTCGCGGTGAAGAAGGCCGAAGCCCCGCGCGACAGCGATTTCTTGCAAAGAGAAGGCGGAATCTACTAGCGCAGTTCCTACATCGTCATCCCAGCGCACGCTGGGATCTCCGTCCGCACCCGCGCGCTGGCGGACGGAGATCCCGGCATCCTCCGGGATGACGGACATTTTGGAGAATACCCATGCGCGCCGAAGCGCAGGCTCACGTAGACACCATCAAAGACGCGCTGGCCTTGCTGCGCCGCTTCCTCGACTGGGACCGCGCGCTGCGTCGTCTCGACGAGCTGAACGCGCGCGTCGAGGACCAGGCGCTCTGGTCCGATCCCAAGGCCGCGCAGGAGGTGATGCGCGAGCGTCGTCGTCTCGACGAGGCGATCGGCGCGACGCGCGTGATCGAGAGCGAGCTGGCGGACACGTCCGAGCTGATCGAGATGGCCGAGGCCGAGGGCGACACCGCGATGGAGGCCGACGGCGTCGCCGCGCTCGCCGAACTCGCCGCGCGCGCCGACAAGGACAAGATCAAGGCGCTGCTCGCGGGCGAGGCCGATGGCAACGACACCTATATCGAGGTCAATGCCGGCGCCGGCGGCACCGAGAGCCAGGACTGGGCCGGGATGCTCAGCCGGATGTATTCGCGCTGGGGCGAGCGCCACGGCCTGAAGGTCGAGCTGATCGACCAGCATTCGGGCGAGCAGGCAGGTATCAAGTCCGCCACGCTGCTGCTAAAAGGCGAGAACGCATACGGCTATGCCAAGACCGAGAGCGGCGTCCACCGCCTCGTCCGGATCAGCCCGTACGACTCGGCCGCGCGTCGCCACACCTCGTTCGCCAGCGTCTGGGTCTATCCGGTCGTCGACGACAATATCGAGGTCGAATACAACGAAAGCGACCTGCGCATCGACACGTACCGCGCGAGCGGAGCGGGCGGTCAGCACATCAACACGACCGATTCGGCGGTGCGTATCACGCACGTGCCCACCGGCATCGTCGTCCAGTGCCAGAACCAGCGATCGCAGCACAAGAACAAGGCCGAGGCGTACAACCAGCTCCGCGCGCGTCTGTACGAGCGCGAACTGGCGATCCGCGAAGCTGCCGCCAATGCCGAGAATGCGGGCAAGACCGATATCGGCTGGGGCCACCAGATCCGCTCCTACGTGCTCCAGCCGTATCAGATGGTGAAGGACCTGCGCACCGGTGTCGTCTCGACCAGTCCGTCGGACGTGCTCGACGGCGACCTCGAAGCGTTCATGGCGGCGGCGCTGTCGCAGCGCGTGACCGGCGAGGCTGTCGAGGTGGAGGACGTCGATTGAGGCTTAGGGGTGCCCTTGCCCTGATGCTGTCGCCGGTTTTCCTGCTCGCGGCCTGCGATGGCAGCAAGCCGCTGATCAAGCGCGAGCAGAAGGAACCCGCCTTCCCCGCCGCCGACCGCCCGGTCGCGTCGATCGTCTCGGCGCGCTGGTCGAATGAGGAAGCGCGCGATCGCCTGAACGAAGCCGGCGAGGTCATGAACAAGGGCGAGATCCGCAAGGGCATGACCGTTGCCGACATCGGCGCGGGCGAGGGCTATTACACGATCCGCATGGCCGCGCGCGTCGGCAAGGACGGTCGCGTGCTGGCCGAGGACATCGTCGCGAGCGTCCGCGACCAGCTGGCGGAACGTGTCGCGCGCGAGGATCTGGCGAACGTCAGCGTCAAGCTCGGCGAGGCGAACGACCCGAAACTGCCCGAGGCGAGCTTCGACCGTGTGCTGATGGTGCACATGTACCACGAGATCGAGCAGCCCTATGAATTCCTCTGGCGGCTGCGCCCGTCGCTCAAGCCCGACGGGCTGGTCATCGTGGTCGATGCTGATCGCCAGACGCAGAACCACGGCACGCCGCCGGCGCTGTTGAAGTGCGAGTTCGCCGCGGTCGGCTACACGCAGGTCGCGATGGAGGACATGCCGTCCGCCGGCGGCTATCTCGCCGCATTCAAGGCAACCGGCCCGCGCCCCGCGCCGGAGGCGATCCGGGCGTGCCGGCTGGGGTGAGTTTCGGCTTTGGCTTCGGTCCGAGGCGCTAACCCAGCCACCCGCGCCACCCCGGCGAAGGCCGGGGCCTAGTTGGAAAGGTCGCATTGACGGCATCCGGCGGGTCGTTGGCACCGTCACTCGCACGCTGGCGCGCTCTTGTTATCCTGGCGCCATCATCCCCCTTTCCGTCATCCTGACGCCGTCTTCCCACCCCCTTTCCGTCATCCTGACGAAAGTCAGGATCCAGGGTCACGAACGGCGCGACTTATGGCTCTGGATCCTGACTTTCGTCAGGATGACGGTGGGCGGGGCGCGATGTCGCAGTTCCAACGCCCAAGCTCCAACGTCTCATGACGGCGTCTGCGTCCTACCCATCAAACCACCCCCATCGCGCGCAGGCTCGTGACGCGCTCCCCCGCGATCACCAGATGATCCACCAGCACCACCTCCAGCGTCCGCAACGCCGCCGCCAGCGCACGCGTGAAGGCGAGATCGCGGTCGCTCGGGGTCGCATCGCCGCTCGGATGGTTGTGCGCCATCACCACGCCCCGCGCATCGAATGCCAGCGCGTCGGCCGCGACTCGCCGGATCGACACCACGACATGATCCCGCCCACCGACGACATGCCGCATCCCGAGAAGCCTCCGATTCGGATCAAGATACGCGATCGCCACCGTCTCGCGCGCCGCATCGCGCAGCCCCGCGAACAGCAGGCACGCCGCCGACAGGTCGACGATATGCGGGGAAGGCACGGACGACGGCAACACACGCACGACTGCCGCGCGCCACCTCTAACTGCACGCGCAACTGCATCCGCTTGAGCCGCCGCCCCCGCGCCGCTACGCATCCCCGATGCGCCAATACCTAGACCTCATGGACCGCGTGCTCTCGACCGGCGTCGAGACGATGGACCGCACCGGCACCGGCACGCTGAGCGTGTTCGGCGCGCAGATGCGGTTCGATCTCGCGGCAGGCTTTCCCGTCCTCACCACCAAGAAGCTCCACCTCCGCTCGATCATCGTCGAGCTTTTATGGTTCCTGCGCGGCGACACCAATGTCCGCTGGTTGCAGGAGCGGAAAGTCGCAATCTGGGACGAATGGGCGGACGAGGCCGGCGATCTCGGCCCGGTCTATGGCAAGCAGTGGCGCGACTGGGCGACCGCCGACGGCCGCCACATCGACCAGATCGCCGAGCTGATCGATCAGATAAAAACTAACCCCGCCTCGCGCCGCCAGATCGTCAGCGCGTGGAACCCCGGCGACCTGCACGCGATGGCGCTCGCGCCGTGCCACTGCCTGTTCCAGACGCATGTCGCGAACGGCAAGCTGTCGCTCCAGCTCTACCAGCGCTCGGGCGACATCTTCCTCGGCGTGCCGTTCAACATCGCCAGCTACGCGCTGCTCACGCATATCCTCGCGCAGCAATGCGGGCTCGAGGTCGGCGAGTTCATCTGGACCGGCGGCGATTGCCATCTCTATTCGAACCACCTCGAACAGGCGCGGCTGCAACTGGGCCGCGACCCTGGCCCGCTCCCGCGGCTCGAGATCGTCCGAAAGCCGGACTCGATCGACGCGTACGAGTATGAGGATTTCGTGCTCCACGACTATGTCGCGCAGTCGCACATCAAGGCGCCCGTCGCGGTCTGAACAGAGAGCGAATCGCAATAGGAACTGGGTGCCGTCCGCACGGTTGACCGTCCGAACCTATTCGGAAGGCCTATCATGGACATCACCCAGCTCATCCTCGACGAACACGCGCAGCAGCGTGCGCTGTTCGCGCAGATCGATTCGATCGACGCCAAGGACACCGAGGCGCTGTCGGCGCTGTGGACCCGCCTCAAGAATTTGCTCGACGCGCATGCCGAGGCCGAGGAGCGCTTCTTCTACCCGCGCCTCATGAAGATCGGCACCGGCGGCAACGACGCCGACTCGGCCGCCGAGGAGACCGAGGACGCGATCGAGGATCACAACGACATCCGCGAAACTGGCGAAGCGGTCGACAAGCACCCGGTCGGCTCGGACGCGTGGTTCGAGGCGGTCGGCGAGTGCAACAAGGCGAACAGCGATCACCTCGCCGAGGAAGAGCGCCAGGGCCTGACCGACTTCCGCAAGCATGCGACGTTGGAGGAGCGCCACGAACTCGGCGTCCGGTTCGCGGCGTTCGAGGCGAACCACCTGAACGGGGTGAAGGTCGTCGAGAAGGATCCCGAGGCGTATGTGAAGGAACACGCGCCGAACTGATCCACCCGCTACTTACCACCCCGGCGAAGGCCGGGGCCCAATTGGACAGGTCGCAGTAACGGGGCACCCTGTTTCCATTAGCGACGTTCCCCAATTGGGCCCCGGCCTTCGCCGGGGGAGTTAGAGATCGGAGCCTCCCCTGACACCACCACCCCGGCGAAGGCCGGGGTCCAGGTGGAAAGGTGGTCGTAACGGGGCGCCGTCTTTCACCACCGACGCCCCCCAACTGGGCCCCGGCCTTCGCCGGGGTGGTGATACAAGCATAGCCCCCCGCCCCCCGATCCGGCATAATACGCGCATGATCACCTTCTATCTCGCCCGCGCCACCAACGGCGTCATCGGCCGCGATGGCCAGCTCCCCTGGCGCCTCCCCGCCGATCTCAAGCGCTTCAAGGCGCTGACGATGGGCAAGCCGATGGTGATGGGCCGCAAAACGTTCGAGAGCTTCCCGAGCCCGCTCCCCGGCCGCCGCCACATCGTCCTCACGCGCGGCCATTGGCACGCCGACGGCGCGGAAGTGGCACGCTCGATCGACGAGGCGCTCGCGATGGCCGGCGACGACGTCGCAGTGATCGGCGGCGCGCAGATCTATGCGCAGCTGCTCCCCCATGCCGACCGGATCGAACTCACCGAAGTCCATGACGAACCCGAAGGCGACGCCATCGTCCCCGCGTTCGACGGCTGGCACGAGATCGCCCGCGAAGACCACCCGGGAGAAAAGCAGCGCCCACCCTACAGCTTCGTAACCCTCACCCGCCGCTGAGGATTGTTCTCCCGCGAAGGCGCGCCAGCGTAAGGAAGGACTATCGTGATCCGCGGCGTCTGGGTACTGAGCCGTGCATGCAACGGCTCGACGGTGGCGCATCCATCCCTTCGCATCTGGCGGACGGGATCGTGGCGCTGGGTAATTTCGACGGATTCCATCTCGGTCACCAGGCGGTGGTCGCGCGCGCGATCACGTGGGCCAAGGCGGAGGGTCGCCCCGCGCTGGTGGCGACGTTCGATCCGCATCCGGTCCGCCATTTCCGCCCCGATACACCCGCCTTCCGCCTCACCACGCTCGACCAGCGCGAACGGCTGTTCGCCGCGGCGGGCGCCGATGCGATGGTGGTGTTCCATTTCGACGGCGATCTCGCCGCGCTGACCGCCGAGCAGTTCGTCGCCGACCGACTCGAACGCAATCTGCGGATCGGCGGCGTGGTGACGGGCGAGGACTTCACCTTCGGCCATGCCAAGAGCGGCACCGTCCACACGCTCGCCGCGCGCGGCCCGGTCCACGGGTTCCGCGCGGAAACCGTCGGCGCGGTCGCGCTGGATGGCGAGACGGTGTCCTCGACCCGCATCCGCGAGGCGCTGCGAGCCGGCGACATGGCGACCGCGACTCGGCTGCTGACGCGTCCATTCGCGATCGAGGGCGTGGTGCAGCATGGCGACAAGCTCGGCCGCACGATCGGCTATCCGACCGCCAATCTCGACATGGGCAATTATCTGCGCCCCGCCTACGGGATCTATGCGGTGACAGGGCGGCTCGAAGACGGCCGCGTGCTGAAGGGCGCGGCGAATCTCGGCATCCGCCCCAGCTTCGATCCGCCGAAGGAACTGCTCGAGCCGCATTTCTTCGATTTCGCCGAGGACCTGTACGGGCAGCAGATCGAGGTCTCGCTGATCGAGTATCTGCGCCCCGAGGCCAAGTTCGACGGCCTCGATGCGCTCATCACCCAGATGGACGCCGATTGCGCGCGGGCACGCGCGATCCTGGCGCGATAGACCCGCCAGAGTCCGTCACCCCAGCGAACGCTGGGGTATCCCGGTAATGAAGCGGCCCCCTGCCGCACGACACCCCAGCGTTCGCTGGGGTGACGAAGGTAGTGCTTGTGTCCCCGAGGGAGAGGGGATGGCAACGCGGCGCGCGACCCGCTACAGCCCGGCCCACTTATGACCGATACTCCTGCGCCCGCCCGCGATTACCGCGACACCGTCTTCCTGCCGAAGACCGACTTCCCGATGAAGGCGGGCCTCGCCGCCAAGGAGCCGGCGATCCTCGAGCGCTGGGCCAAGCTCGGCATCTACGACCGGCTGCGCGAACAGCGGCTCGGGCGCGAGCGGTTCATCCTGCACGACGGCCCCCCGTACGCGAACGGCGACATCCACATGGGTCACGCCATGAACAAGGTGCTGAAGGACATCATCGTCCGCTCGCAATCGCTGATGGGCAAGGACGCGCCGTATGTCCCCGGCTGGGACTGCCACGGCCTGCCGATCGAGTGGAAGGTCGAGGAAGCATATCGCGCGAAGAAGCTCAACAAGGACGACGTCCCCGTCGACCAGTTCCGCGCCGAATGCCGCGCCTATGCCGAAAAATGGGTCGCCGTGCAGAAGGGTGAGTTCGAACGGCTCGGCGTGATGGGCGACTGGGCCGATCCGTACCTCACGATGAAGTACGAGGCCGAAGCGACGATCGTCGGCGAACTGCTGAAGTTCGCCGAGAGCGGCCAGCTGTACCGCGGCGCGAAGCCCGTGATGTGGTCGCCGGTCGAAAAGACCGCGCTCGCCGAGGCCGAGGTCGAGTATGAGGACATCGTCTCGACGCAGATCGACGTCGCATTCGAGATCGTCGACGCGCCGAACGCGCCCGAACTGGTCGGCGCGCATGCGGTGATCTGGACGACGACGCCGTGGACGATCCCGGTGAACCAGGCGCTGAGCTATGGGCCTGAGATCAACTACGTGGCTGTGAAGATCAGCCATGAAGATGATCGAACTTTCTTGGTCGCAGAAGCGCTGGTTCAGACATTTATCCAGCGGTTCAAACCAGTTGATCTTGAAAATACCGGCGCAACTGCTGGTATCTTCTGGGAAGGCAAGGGCTCGCAGCTCGAAGGCGCGACCGCCCGCCACCCGATGCACGCGCTCGGCGGCTTCTTCGCAAAGCCCCGCCCATTCCTCCCCGGCAGCTTCGTCACGACCGACGCGGGCACCGGGCTCGTCCACATGTCGCCGGACCACGGCGAGGACGATTTCGAGCTCTGCAAGCAGTACGGCATCGACCCGGTCTTCGCGGTCGACGGCGCGGGGATGTACCGCGCGGACTGGGCGTGGCTCGGCGGGCAAGGGTCGGTCATCAACAAGAAGTTCGTGGCCGCCGACGGCCAGATCTGCACCGACCTGCGCGCGACCGGCGCGCTGCTCGCGGCGAGCGACGACTTCAAGCACAGCTACCCGCATTCGTGGCGCTCCAAGGCCAAGGTGATCTTCCGCGCGACGCCGCAATGGTTCATCCCGATGGACCGGAGCGACACAGAGTCCCCCTCCCGCCTGCGGGAGGGGTCAGGGGAGGGCAGTGCCGCGAATGCTGCGCTCGACGCCTCCCCTCCCCCGACCCCTCCCGCAAGCGGGAGGGGAGCAGAAGACGGCAACGGCGCCACGCTGCGCGAGATCGCGCTCGATGCGATCGCCGCGACCACCTGGATCCCCGCGCGCGCGGAAAACCGGATCACGTCGATGGTGCAGGGCCGCCCCGACTGGGTCATCTCGCGCCAGCGCGCCTGGGGCGTCCCCATCGCGCTGTTCGTCGACCGCGCCACCGGCCAGTATCTCAACGACCCCGCGGTCAACGCGCGCATCGTCGAAGCCTTCCGCGAGAACGGCGCTGATGCATGGTACGCCGACGGCCATCAAGCGCTGCTCGGCCCCGACTACAACCTCGCCGACTATGAGGTCGTGAAGGACATCCTCGACGTCTGGTTCGATTCGGGCTGCACGCACGTCTTCACCGTCGAAGCGCGCTACGGCGAAGGAACGCGAGCCAATCTCTACCTCGAAGGCTCGGACCAGCATCGCGGCTGGTTCCAGTCGTCGCTGCTCGAAAGCTGCGGCACCCGCGGTCGCGCACCGTATGACGCGGTCCTCACCCACGGCTTCGCGCTCGACGGCCAGGGCCGCAAGATGTCGAAGAGCCTCGGCAACGTCGTCGATCCGCTCAAGATCATCGGCGAGAGCGGCGCGGACATCCTGCGCATGTGGGTCGCCTCGACCGACTATTTCGACGACGTGAAGATCGGCAAGGAGGTGCTCGCCACCGCCTCCGATGCGTACCGCAAGCTGCGCAACACGTTCCGCTACATGCTGGGTGCGCTCGAAGGCTTCGACGATTCGGAGCGCGTCGCGGTCTCCGACATGCCCGAGCTGGAGCGCTATGTGCTCCACCGTCTCGGCATGATCGACACCGAACTGCGTCAGGCGGCAGAAAGCTATGAGTTCAACCGCTACACGCGCCTGCTGACCGACTTCGCGAACGAGGACCTGTCGGCGTTCTTCTTCGATATCCGCAAGGACTCGCTCTATTGCGACGCGACGGGCGACGTGAAGCGCCGCGCGTACCGCACCGTCCTCGACGTGCTGTTCCACGCGCTGGTCCGCTACGCCGCACCGGTGCTGTGCTTCACCGCGGAGGAAGTCTGGCAGTCACGCTTCCCCAACGACGACAGCTCGGTACACTACCTCGAATGGCCGTCGCTGCCAGAGGTGGAGGATGGCGTTGCTATCGGGAAGAAGTGGACGCAGATCCGCGCGCTGCGCGAAACCGTTACCGAAGCAATCGAACCGATGCGTCGCGAAAAGACTGTTCGCTCAAGCTTAGAGGCAGAGGTGACAATTCGATCGGTCTCGCCTCTTGCGCCGAATGAAGCAGCGGAGTTGGCCGAGGCGTTCATCGTCGCCAAGGTCACGCCGGGCGACTCGGTCACCGTGACGCGCACCGACTTCCACAAATGCGGCCGCTGCTGGCGTCACCTCCCCGAGGTGACCGTCGACGGCGAGCTCTGCGATCGCTGCGAAGGGGTCGTGGCGCATGCGTAATCTCCCCAAGGCCGGGTTCGGGGCGGCGATCGCGCTGTTCCTCGCCGACCAGCTCAGCAAATGGGCGGTGACGAAGCCGCTCGGGATCGATTCGCTCGGCGATGCGCGGACGATCACGTCGTTCTTCGACCTGCGGTTCGTACCCAATATCGGCATCTCGCTCGGGCTGCTCCCCGCCGACGGCCATTTGACTCGCTGGGCGCTGGTGCTGCTGACCGGCGCGATCGCGGTCGGCGTCGCGGTGTGGATGACTCGCGAGAAGAACCCCGCCGATCAGGTCGCGCTGGGCTTCGTGCTTGGCGGTGCGATCGGCAATATCCTCGACCGGATCCGGCTCGGCTATGTGGTCGATTTCGCCGACCTGCATATCGGCGAGTGGCGTCCGTTTTTGGTCTTCAATGTCGCCGATGCAGCGATTACTGTCGGTGTGCTCGTCCTGCTTGTCCGGGCGCTTCTCGTGCGCGAAAAGCCCCCTGTGGAGAATTCCCATGCGTAAGTTCGTACCCCTGGCTGCCGGTCTGGCGAGCGTCGCCCTTCTGTCCGGTTGTGGCGCAGGCCGAAGCCTTGATCGTGCGCGCCCGGACGAGTTCGCCGTCGCGCGCCAGGCGCCGCTCGTGATCCCGCCCGACTTCGCGCTCGTGCCGCCGCAGCCGGGTGCCGCCCGCCCGCAGGATACCGCCGCCAACGCACAGACGCTCGACGCGCTGTTCGGTGGCGCCGCCGCGCGCAGCCCGGCGGAATCGGGCGTCGTCGCCGATGCAGGCGCAGACAGCGACGATCCCGGCATCCGCTCCAACGCGGGCGATCCGGGCACGACGGTGGTCGACAAGGGCTCGACCACGCGCGACATCGTCGCCGCGCCAGAGGGCGACGGCCAGGACGCGCGCACCACCGCGAACTGATCGGGACGAACGAAAAAAGGGCGGCCCCCGCGCGGGAGCCGCCCTTTTTTTGTGCCCGCAGGACTTGGCTCGTCGTCCGAGAAGCCCCACCCCACCGCCCGTCGTCGTGGATGCCCCCACCCCACCCGTCATCCCAGCGAACGCTGGGATCTCCCCGTGTGGCAGGCATCATCTGCCTCGAGAGATACCCCAGCGTTCGCCGGGGTGACGGAGTTGGGAAGTCTCGGCGCGCGCCTTGTTCTCCCACGACGGAGTTTGGAAGCCTCGTCCCGCCCCCTTGTTCTCCCGCGAAGGCGGGAGCCCAGTCTGAATCCCCGCCTTCGCGGGGACACATGGGTCAGGCGCGCCGTCTGCCGAGACGGTTCAGAACGCCGCGGTGAGCGAGACGAGCACCTTGCCGTTGGCGATCGAGCCATTGCCGTCCTGCCCACGGCTGAAGCTCGGCTGGAGATACGCCGACTCGCCCTTGCCGATATCGGTATCGACATACGCGACACCCAGCGTCAGCGGAGTCGACGGGATCACATAGTCGGCGCCAAGCAGCCAGTCGAAATACTCGCCGGTCGGGGACACGCTGGTCGCGAACGGTCCGAGCCCCTTGTTGCCGTTCGAATAGCCGACATGCCCCTTCACGGTCAGCCCGGTGTTGGGGATCCCGCTGCTGACGTCGCCCCAAAGGTACAGGTTGCTGTCCTTGGCGTTGACCCGGTCATAGACGCCGTTCGCCGCCGATGTGCCATTGGCGTACCACGGCCCCAGCGCCTGCTGCTTGGGCGCATAGGCGACGCCCGCGGTCAGCGCGACCGGGCCGGCCGTGCCCGACAGCTTGGCATAAGGTTCGATGAAGTCGGTGTTGTTGAAGCCGCTCGGGTACATGTACCAGGTCGCGCCGACGTCGAGCGTCCCGCCGCCGCCGACCGGCAGCTTGTAGCCCGCGATCAGGTCGAGCTCCATGTTCGCGCCGCCGAACGTGCCCCAGCCCGCGAGGTTCGATCCCCAGGTGCCGATATACAGGCCGCTCTTGTGCGCGATGGTGATGCCACCCTGGACGGCGAGATTCTCGTCCGACTGCGACACGCCGCGAAAGCGATAGTCGCTGACGAGACCGACCGAGCCGGAGACCGTGACCTCCTTGGGTGGCGCGGTCGCCTCGTCCTGCGCGAACGCGGGCGTAGCAGCGGCCAGTGCGACGCCGCCGAGAAGAATAGTGGTGAAGCGCATCGTTTCCCTTTCGATACTGGAAATGCGATGTCCCCGCCTGCAACCGCGGACGCCGCATCTATCGAGGGCGTGCCCTCCGAGTGCGGTCTTTCCTGCGATGACTGATGTGTGACAGTGCGGACCCGGCCATACAAGCGAATCTTGCGTATGACCGGGGGTTGACGCCACACATGTTGCGCCAGAGCCACACCGCGCCCGCCTAGCGGCAGACGGGTCGCGCGATCGCGTCGAGTGCGCGGTCGTAGCTCGCGCGTTCGGCCGCGCTCAGAAACCCCTGCTTGCGGACCAGCCCGTCGGCCGCCTTGCGGACCCCGTCGACCTGCCGCCACGACCGGGCGGCCTCCGACGCCGTCAGCCGCCCAGCCTTGCGCGCCGTGCCGATATCGGCTTGCAGGATGTTGGCGCGCACCGAGACATGTGCCTGTCGTGGGTCGCGGATCGACCCGCCGAGGCTGCCCGTCACGCTATGCTGCCGCGCGGTGTCGCAACTGGGATAGTCCTGTTGCGGGGTGCGCGCGACGCCCCCGCTTGCCGCGAGTGCCAGAACGATGAACGGCGTATAGATCACACGAACCTCCCGAATATTCCGGAGTTCGGGTCCCTACGCGACGCGTCCTGAACCGCAGCTAACTGCCGCGCCTAGCCACGCAAGGCTGCGAACGCCGCGAGCCCAGCTTCTAGGTCCGCGATCAGGTCGGCAGGATCTTCGAGGCCGATCTGGAGGCGGACCATCGGCCCTGCCGCGTCGCGCTTGGTCACGCTGCGGTAGCGGTGCGGATCGGCGGGGATGGCGAGGCTCTCGAACCCGCCCCAGCTATAGCCGATCCCGAACAGCTCGAGCGTGTCGATCAGCGCGGCGCGCGAGGCCTCATCCCCGCCGTTCAGCACGAACGAGAACAGGCCGCTCGATCCCTTGAAGTCGCGGACGAACAGGTCGTGGCCGGGGCAGTCGGGAAGCGCCGGATGGAGCACCTGTGCGACCTCGGGCCGCGACTGCAGCCACGTGGCGATGGTCAGTGCGCTCGACTGGTGCTGCGCGAGGCGGACCGCCATCGTGCGCAGGCCGCGGCTGCCGAGCCAGCAATCGTCGGGGCTCGCGACCTGGCCGAGCTGGAAACTGGTCTCGCGCAGTTTCTTGAAATGACCGGGGCCGGCGGTGACCGATCCGAGCATCACGTCCGAATGGCCGACGACATATTTCGTGCCGGCGAGGATCGTCAGGTCGACGCCGCGTTCGATCGCGGGGAAGAACAGCGGGGTGGCCCAGGTGTTGTCGAGCAAAGTCGTCACCCCCCTCGCCTTCGCCGCTGCGACGATCGCAGGCACATCCTGCACCTCGAAGCTGAGCGAGCCAGGGCTCTCCATGAAGATCGCGCGCGTGTTCTCGCCGATCAGGTCGGCGATGCCCGCGCCGATCATCGGGTCGTAATAGCGCGTCGTGATCCCGAACCGCTTGAGCAGCCCGCCCGCCATCCCGCGGGTCGGATCATAGGCGCTGTCGACCAGCAGCAGTTCGTCGCCGGGCGACAGCACCGACAGCAACGCCGCCGCGATCGCCGCGACGCCCGAGCAATAGAGGAACGTCCCCTCCGCCCCCGGCTCGAGCGAGGTCAGCGCATCGGCAAGGCTCCACTGCGTCGGCGTGCCCTTGCGGCCGTAGAACAGCCGGTGATGTGTATCGCGCGTCGCGCTCTCGCGAAGATGGCCGACCGAATCGTAGAGGATCGTCGACGCGCGCCAGACCGGCGGGCTGACGATGCCCTGCGTCCATTCAGGGCGACGACCGGCGAGAACGACTTTGGTCGCATCGCCGACCGGCTTGTTCGTATCGCTCATGCCGTTCCCGTCGCCTTGGGTGTGGACGGATCGCCGCCCCATTCGGACCAGCTGCCGTCGTACAGCGCCGCGTCGTTGCCGAGCAGATGCGCGCCGAACGCGAGCACCGCCGCGGTGATGCCGGAGCCGCAGGTCATCACGAGTGGCTGCGACAGATCGACGCCCGCCTTGTCGAACTCGGCTTTCAGCGCATCGCCGCTCTTCCACGTGCCGTCCGCGTTGAACACCGCACCCTGCGGCAGGTTGTGCGAGCCCGGAATATGCCCCGGCGCCGTGCCCGGCCGCGGGTCTTCCTCGGCCCCCGTAAAGCGCGCCGCCGAGCGTGCGTCGAGCACCTGCTCCGCACCGCTCTCGAGGTTCGCCGTCATCTGATCGAGATCGCGCACGCCCTTGAGGTCCGCCCAGGTCGTGAAGTGGCGATGCCGCAGCGTCTCCTTGCCCGACGCCGTTTCGCGTCCCTCGGCCTGCCATTTGGCGAGCCCGCCGTCGAGGATCGCGACATTGTGCGCGCCGAACAGCCGCAGCATCCACCACGCGCGCGCCGCGGTGTGCCAGGGCGAGCTGTCGTACAGCACGATCCGGCTGCCATCGCCGAGGCCCAGCGTCTGCATCCGGCTCGCGAACTTCTCCGCGGAGGGCAGCATGTTGGGCAGGTCGCTGTCGGTATCGCGCAGCTCGGCGAGGTTCATGAACACCGCGCCGGGGATGTGCGCCGCCTCATATTCCGCCGCCGCGTCGCGTCCCTCTGCGTAGGTCGCGTCGACGATCCGCAGATCATTCGCGCCCAGTTCGCCTGCCAGCCATTCGGTGGTCACCAACGCGTCCATATCCGGCTCCTTTTGCTGACGTATCAGTAGCCAGCGGGGCCGCTCGCGTCGAGGGAGGCGAGAAACTGCGCGGCCTGCGCGCGCGTCGCGTCGCGGTCCGCCTCGGTCTGTTTGTGCCAGTTGCGATACGGCATCGCCAACCGATTGTTGCGCCCCAGCTTGTCCTCGTGCCGCGCAAGGAAATCCCAGTACAGCGCGTTGAACGGACACGCATCGGGCCCGATCCGCTGCTTCACCTTGTACCGGCAGGTTCCGCAATAATCGGACATCCGGTCGATATACGCGCCCGACGAGATATAGGGCTTCGAGCCCAGCAGCCCGCCATCGCCGAACTGGCTCATCCCCAGCGTGTTGGGCAGCTCGACCCATTCATACGCGTCGACATAGACCTCCAGATACCATTGGTGGACCTTGGCCGGATCGGCGCCGATCAGCAGCGCGAAATTGCCCGTCACCATCAGCCGCTGGATGTGATGCGCGTGCGCGGTCTCGAGCGTCTGGCCGATCGCCTCGCGCAGGCAGTGCATGTCGGTCTCGCCCGTCCAGTACCAGCCGGGGAGTTCGCGGTGGTGGTCGAGGAAGTTGCGCGCGACATAATCGGGCCCCTCGCGCCAGTAGATCCCGCGCATATATTCGCGCCAACCGATAATCTGGCGGATATAGCCCTCGACCGCGTTGAGCGGCGCGCGCCCGGCGCGATATTCCGCCTCCGCGCGGCGGCACAGATCGAGCGGGTCGAGCAGCCCCGAATTGATGTAGGGCGACAGGATCGAGTGCCACAGATGCCGCTCGCCGGTGAGCATCGCATCCTCGTAATCGCCGAACTGCGGAAGCGCGTGTTTGAAGAAGTTCGCCGCCTGCCGCTCGGCATCCTCGGCAGTCACAGCATAGTCGAACCCGTCGAGGCTCCCCGGATGCTCGGCGAACCGGTCGGCCACCAGCGCGAGCACCTCGGCCGTGATCGCATCCGGCTTGAACACCAGCGGTCGCGGCATCAGCAGGTCGTTTTTCGCGGGCTTGCGGTTCTCCTTGTCGAAGTTCCAGCGATCGCCCTCGGGCTTGCCGTCGGTCATCAACAGCCCGGTACGCGTCCGCATCTGGCGGTAGAACCATTCCATTGTCAGCGACTTGCGCTCCGCCGCCCAGGTCTCGAAATCGGCATGGCTGGCGATGAAGCGGTCGTCGCTGCGGATCGCCACGGGGATGCCGAACAGCGTCTCCCAGCTTTCGAGCATCGCCATCACGCGCCACTCGCCGCCTTCGGTGACGACGATCCGCTCGGGATCGTGCCGCGCGACCGCGCGTGCGATCTCGCCGGTGAAGCTGCCTGCATTGTCGGGGTCGTCGAGCGTCGTGTATTCGACCGTCCACCCGCTCTCGCGCAACGCCTCGGCATGATGCCGCATCGCCGACAGGATATAGGCGATCTTGCGCTTGTGATGCCGGACATAGGTCGTCTCGTCATCGACCTCCATCATCAGCACGATCGTCGTCGCGGGATCCTGTCCGCGCAGCGCGGCGAGGTCGATCGTGAGCTGGTCGCCAAGGATCGGTACGAGTGTGGTTTTCTTGCGCGTCATCGCATCCTACATGGCGGCGTATGACCGCTCCCCAGAACCCATTGCATCTTGGCCAGAACAGCGCCCTTCCCGCCTCTCCAGAAGAGGCCGTGCTCGATTATGTTCCGAACCCGCGGCCCGGTCGGACATATCTCGTGCGGTTTGCGGCGCCCGAGTTCACGTCGCTGTGCCCCGTCACCGGCCAGCCCGACTTCGCGCATCTCGTGATCGACTATGTCCCCGGCGAGACAATCGTCGAGTCGAAGTCGCTGAAGCTGTTCCTGAGCAGCTTCCGCAACCATGCCGGGTTCCACGAAGATTGCACCGTCGGCATCGGCGAGCGGCTGTTCGACGAGATGAAGCCCGTGTGGCTGCGCATCGGCGGCTATTGGTATCCGCGCGGCGGAATCCCGATCGACGTGTTCTGGCAGTCGAGCGCCCCGCCGCAGGATCTGTGGCTGCCCGACCAGGGTGTCGCTTCCTATCGCGGACGCGGCTGACCCATGATCGATCCATACTAATCCATGTTGGCAAGTTTACTATGCTGCACTGCAGTATGTGATGAAACTTTATGCTAGCTGAACCGTTTAATTGAACGCGCGACCGGGTTTTCCCAGAAGTGCGCGCTCAGACGAGGGACAGGGTATGGTGAAACCGGCGGACGGTGGGAATATCGCGCGACTGGCGCTGATCGGCAATTTTCTGCCGAGACAGTGCGGGCTCGCCACCTTCACGACCGACGTTTTCACGGCCATGCGTGCGCGCTATCCCGAGATCGCCGTCGACGTCTACGCGATGGATGATCATCCCGGTAAGTACGACTATCCCGCCGAAGTCACCGGCACGATCCCCGAGCCGGAACTGTCGGCCTATATCGACACCGCACGGAAGATCGAGGCGAGCGGCGCGCAGGCGATCTGGCTCCAGCATGAATATGGCATCTTCGGCGGCCCCGCCGGTGAGCACATCCTCGCGCTGCTCGATCGCACGACGCTGCCCGTGATCGTCACGCTGCACACGATCCTTGAAAAGCCCAACGCGGACCAGCGTCGCGTGCTCGAAGGCCTGCTCCGCCGCGCCGCCCGCGTGGTGGTGATGGCCGAGCGTGGCCGCGAGATCCTGCAGCGCGTCTATGGCGCCAATCCGCGCCAGGTCGTCATGATCCCGCACGGCGTGCCCGATCGCGACCTGCTCGATCCCGCGACGCTCAAGGACAAGTTCGGCTGGGATGGCCGCAAGGTCATGCTGACGTTCGGCCTGCTCGCCCCCAACAAAGGGATCGAGACGGTCATCAACGCGCTGCCGGCGGTGATCGCGAAGCATCCCGACCTGCTGTACGTCGTGCTCGGCGCCACGCATCCGAATCTCGTCGCGCATGAAGGCGAGAAGTATCGCGACAAATTGAAGGCGCTCGCCGCCGACAAGGGCGTGGCCGACAATGTCGCGTTCGTCGACGCCTTCCTCGAACATGGCGAACTGCTCGACTATCTCCAGGCCGCGGACGTCTATGTGACGCCGTACACCAACCCTGCGCAGATCACGTCGGGTACGCTCAGCTACGCGATCGGCGTCGGCAAGCCTGTCATCTCGACACCGTACGTGCATGCGACCGAGATTCTCGCGGATGGCCACGGCGTGCTCGTGCCGTTCGGCGATGTCGACGCCTTCGCGCGCGAGATCGACGCGTTGATGTCGAACGACCGCGATCGCAACCGGCTGGCCGAGCGTGCCTATGCGCGCGGCCGCACGATGATCTGGCCCAAGCTCGCCGAGGCGATGATGACGGAGATCCGTGCGATCGTCGCGGCGCGCCCGTTCCGCCTCGCCAAGGTGCCGGCGCCGCTGAAGATGCTGACGCCCGATTTCGCCGCGGTCGAGCGGATGAGCGATTCGACCGGCATGCTCCAGCATTCGATCTATTCGGTCCCCGATCGCCGCCACGGCTACTGCATCGACGACAATTGCCGTGCGCTGATGCTGATGAGCGCGATACCCGGTCTCGACGACGTGGCGCGCGACAAGTGGATGACGATCTATGCGTCGTTCGTGCAATATGCCTGGAACCCGGACACGCGCCGTTTCCGCAACTTCATGAACTTCGACCGCACCTGGTGCGAGGATGCGGGGTCTGAGGACTCGAACGGTCGCACGCTCTGGTCGCTCGGCGTCACCGCGCGCGATGCGCCGGCCGCCAAGCACCGCGACTGGGCGACCGCGATGTTCGATTCGACCGCGTCGATGGCGCTCGAACTCGGCAGCCTTCGTGCGCAGGCGTTCGCGATGCTGGGTGCGGCGGCAATGCTCGAGGCCAAGCCAGGCCACCAGCTGTCGCTGTCGATCCTCGAGGCGTTCCCCAAGGTCCATCTCGACCTGCTCGCCAAGGCGCGCCGCCCAGAATGGCAGTGGTTCGAGATTGTGCTCGCCTATGACAATACCCGTCTCCCGCAGGCGCTGATCCGTGCGGGCCAGGCGCTCAAGCGTCAGGACCTGATCGAGTGCGGCCTCGCCACGCTCGACTGGATCGTCGCCAAGCAGACCTCGCCCGAGGGCCGCTTCCGCGCGGTCGGGTCGGAGAGCTTCAACCGGCCCTATGCCGAGCCGTTGCAGTTCGACCAGCAGCCGCTCGAGGCGCAGGCAACCGTCGACGCATGCGCGGCCGCCTACGACGCGACCGGCGACGTTCGCTGGCGCGACGAGGCGTTGCGCGCCTATGGCTGGTTCCTCGGCGTCAACGACCTCGATCTGCCGCTCGCGAGCGTCGCGGATGGCGGTTGTTACGACGGTCTGATGCCGACCGGGCTCAACCGAAACCAGGGTGCCGAGTCGATTTTGGCACTCCAACTCGCAAGTTGCGCCATTTCAGGGGTATCTAAAGCAGCGCAAAGCGTGGCAGGAGCCACCCGCGTCGTCGCCTAGCCGGACCTGAGCGGGTCCCGGTCTTGACGGCGCGTTGAGTGGAACGACGCGGGGCACTGCTACGATGGATCTGTTCAACCACCAGCTGCGGCTGCACGCGGACCCTTCGCGTGTCGTCGTCAGGCCGTTCCATATCGCATGGGCCGGTCATGGCGGCGCGCCGAGCCGTACCGAGCGGCTCGTCGGCGAAGTACTGGAAATGACGCCCGCACAGGCGCGGTCGCAACTCGAAGTCGTGCTGAAGGATTTCGAGGCACGACACTGGCAGACACGCCGCGTGTTCATGACCCGCTACGATCAGATCGAGGATATGCTCGGGCTGAACGGCGCGGAGATCGGCGACGAGAAGCGCCAGCTGATCGGCGCCTATTTCTGTCACGAATACAGCTACGCCGCCGCCGCGCTGATGAACCCGAGCGCGGTGCCGCATTTCGACCAGTCGGGCATGCCGCCGGGCTCGATGCGCATCCTGATGAGCCTGCGCGCGGTCGGCGAGGGCCACATCTCGTCGGTCGCGTTCCGCGAAGGCATCATCACCTGCGAAAACCAGATGAAGCTCGCCCCCGAGCCGCCGTTCGCAACCGCGACCGACGCGGTCGGCAGCGGCGAGGACGAGATGCCGATCGGCCCCGTCACCGTCTATCGCCACCGCGACAGCACGCTGAGCGGCACGGTGATCTTCCCGATCACGCAGGCGCAGTCGAAGGGGCTCGAGGATCTCCGCATCGTCCGGTTCCAGCACGAGAACGGCGAGTACGAATGGATCGGCACCTACACCGCGTATAACGGCTCGGTGATCCAGTCCGAGCTGATGCGCACGCGCGATTTCCGCGCGTTCGATCTCGTCCCGATGACCGGCCCCGCCGCGCGGAATAAAGGCATGGCCTTGTTCCCGCGGAAAGTGAACGGCCAGTATATGATGATCGGCCGGCAGGACGGCGAGAATCTGTTCCTGCTCAAGTCCGACACGCTGACCGACTGGGACGACGGCGAGAAGATTCTGACGCCCGAATATCCGTGGGAGCTGGTGCAGATCGGCAACTGCGGTCCGCCGATCGAGCTCGACGAGGGCTGGCTGCTGCTGACCCACGGCGTCGGCGCGATGCGCAAATATTCGATCGGCGCGGTGCTGCTCGACAAGGACGATCCGTCGAAGGTGATCGGCCGCACCAAGCAGCCGATCCTCGCCGCGAAGGACCAGGATCGCGAGGGCTATGTCCCCAACGTCGTCTACAGCTGCGGCGCGTTGAAGCATGGCGACACGATCTTCATGCCGTACGGGATCGCCGACAGCTCGGTGGGCTTCGCGTTCGTGCCGATCAAGGACATGCTCGCCGCGATGCTGTGAGGGGGGGGTATTCCCCCCAAACACACTTACTACCCCGGCGAGTACTATCACCCCGGCAAATACTACCACCCCGGCGAAGGCCGGGGTCCAGTTGGCAAGGCCGCAGTAACGACGCGCATCGCTCAGTCAGCGACGTCCCCCAACTGGGCCCCGGCCTCCGCCGGGGTGGTGGACTAAGGCTAGGGCCTGACCAGAAATTGTTCTCCCGCGAAGGCGGGAGCCCAGTCTGGGTCCCCGCCTTCGCGGGGATACATCCTTACCCCCTCTCCCCTCGGGGGAGAAGGAAGGGCCCCGCCCGGCTCTTGCCGGGTGGGAAGGGTGAGGGCACGCGCCTAGCGCGACGCCGCCATCGTCCGCCGGTACATCACCCATGTCAGCACGCCGAACAGCAATGTCCCGCTCACCAGCGCCACGCCAGCAAACCCGTCCCCAACCAGCGCCAACGGCGTCTCCTTGTTGGTCAGATACACGATCCCCGCAAACCCGACGCCCCACAGCGACTCCCCGACGATCATGCCGGTAGCCGTCAGCACGCCCATCCGCTTCGCCAACTCGGGATCGCGCGCCCGGTCCGCCCAGCGGTCGTACATATACCCAACAACCGCCCCGATCGTGACCGGCAGCGTCACCGACATCGGCAGATACACGCCCAGCCCGACGCCGAGCGGCGGCAAGCGCAGCTTGCCCGCCTTGCCCAGCAACTCATCGACCGCGATCACCACCACGCCCGTCAGCGCCCCATAGCCGATCATCGCCCAGTTGAGATTGCCCCCCAGCACTCCCTTCGCGAGCGCGGAGATCAGCGCCGCCTGCGGGGCCGCCAGCGCATTGGGCCCCGCCCCCGGCGCGCCCGCAAACCCGAGCGTACTGCCTAGCAGGTTGAGCACCGGCGGCACGACGATCGATCCGAACACCACGCCGATCAGCAACGCGACCTGCTGCTTCCACGGCGTCGCACCTACCAGCTGCCCGGTCTTCAGATCCTGCAGATTGTCGTTCGAGATCGTCGCGATCCCGAACACGATCCCCGTCACGATCAGGCCGTAAGCGACCAGCGCCTGCGTCGTCCCTGGCTCGACCGCGCGGCCGAACCACGACACCAGCAGGATCGAGGCTGCGAGAATGGCGAGGATGCCGATCCCCGACACCGGCGAATTCGACGCCCCGATCAGCCCGGCCATGTATCCGCACACCGCCGCGATCACGAGGCCGATGACGAGGATAAACACGAGGCTGCCCGCGATCAGCCCGATCGCCGACGCTTCCAGCGGACCGCCCTGCAACGTGGTCCAGAGCAGGATACCGATCGGCACCAGCATCGCCAGCGAGCCGATCCCGACGATCCCGATCGGAATGTCGCGCTCCTCGAGCGCCAGCACTTCGCCGCCCCGCTTGGCCGCCGATGCCGCCAGTGCCGAGCGCACGCCGCCGACAACCGGCCCGGCAATCTTGAGCAACGTCCAGATCGCCGCGACGCCGATCACGCCCGCGCCGAAGAACCGCACGTCCGAGCGGAACACCGTAGTCGCGATCACCTCCGCGGTCCCGGTGACGCTCCCGCCCGAGGTGAGGATCGGCAGCAGGATCCACCAGCCGATGACGACACCCGCGAACATCGCCATCCCGACCGAGATGCCGACCAGATGTCCGGCGCCGAGCAGCGCGAACGACAGCCCGCCCGAAATCCCGGTCGCGCCCGCGCCGACGCGAAACCACGTCGCGGCCTCGGCGGCGACCAGCTTGGTCTGCGTCAGGATCGCGAACCCCGCCGAGACGATGGCGTTGGCGACGATGATGCCGAGTCCCCGCGCGCTCTCCTCGCCGCCCTCGCGACTGCCCGCGCCGACTTTCAGCACTTCGGCCGCCGCGCGCCCCTCGGGGTAGGGCAGCACGGTGTCGACCACGAGCGCACGCCGCAGCGGCACCGAGAACAGCACGCCGAGCACGCCGCCGAACATCGTGATCGCCGCGGTGGTGAAGAACGGGAAGCCCTGCCACCAGCCGATCATCACGAGCCCGGGCAGCACAAAGATGATCGCCGCCAGCGTGCCCGCGGCCGACGCAATCGTCTGCACGATGTTGTTCTCCAGGATCGTCGAATCCTTGAACAGCCGCAGCACCGCCATCGAGATCACCGCGGCGGGGATCGAGGTCGCGAAGGTCAGCCCGATCTTGAGACCGAGATAGACGTTCGCCGCAGTGAACAGCAGCGTGATGATCCCGCCGAGCACGATCCCGCGAAAGGTAAGCTCGCGCATGCTCGTTGCGGGGCCCGTGTCAGGCCCCGTCTCGGGTACGCCCCGCGTCGCGTCGGTCATCTCGTCAGCCTCAAAGCAATTTGGACGACCTGTGCCATGATGCGCGGCCAGAGGAAACCGTATCGACTGCAACCAGTATGTTCTCCCGCGAAGGCGGGAGTCCAGACTGGGCTCCCGCCTTCGCGGGAGAACAAGAAGGGGCGGGCTGCCCCTCCCCAAACCCTAGCGCACCGCCATCCGCCTCGCGAAATTCACCTCGACCGCGCGGGTCACGCTTTCCGCGATCCGGTGCCGCCCCTCGGCGCTGTCGAGGAACGCCGCGTCCTGCGGGTTCGAGATATACCCCGTCTCGAACAGGATCGACGGCATGTCGGGCGCCTTAAGCACCATCAGCGACGCCATCCGGTGAAAATTGGCTTTGAGCGGCATCAGCGGCTTGGCCTCTCGCCCCAGCAACCGCGCGAACGTCGCCGACGCGTTCATCGTCTCGCGCTGCGTCAGGTCGATCAGGATCGACGACACGTCCGCGGGCGCTTCGCCCAGGTTCACGCCCGAGATCACGTCCGCCTTGTTCTCGCGCGCCGCCAGCCGTGCGGCCTCCTTGTCCGACGCGACCTCGGACAGCGTGTACGCGGTCGCGCCGCTCGCCGTCTCGGTGCCCGTGCTGTCGCAGTGGATCGAGATGAACAGATCGCCCTTCAGCCGCCGCGCGACGCCGTACCGCTCGCGCAGGATCAGATACCGGTCGTCGCTCCGCGTCAGCGCCACCCGCACGCGCCCCGATGCCAGCAATTCGTCGCGGATGGCCTTGGCGACCTTGAGCGTCACGTCCTTCTCGCGCAGCCCGTTCGGCCCGATCGCACCCGGATCGACACCGCCATGCCCCGCATCGATCACCACCAGCGGCCGCGTGTCGTCGCCGTCCACGCGCGGCAGCCGGACCCCGCGCGCCTTGGGCGGCACCGCGACCGACACTTTGTATCTGGGCCGCGACGCCGCCCCAAAATTGAACGGGAAGAAGTTGAGCGGCCCGGCGATCCCGGCCTGCGCGAACTGCACGTCGTCGACCGTGCGCAGCGCCAGCGTGAGTTCGCGGCCGTCGGAATCGAACCCGCCATCGGTGACGATCGCCGGCTCGGCGAGATCGAACACCATCCGCATCCCCGACTGTCCGCTACGCATTTGCGTCACACCAGTCACGAGCCCGCGCGCCGCGACGTCGCGCCCCGGCGTCGCGCCGGTCACGTCGACCGCGATCTGCCGCGGCCCGGTCAGCACGCGGCTGGCCGCATCGCCGACAGCCTCGTCGAACCGGATCACGATCCGCCCGTCCCGGATCGCGACACTCTGCACGGTCGCCGCCCAGGCGGGCACGCTCGCTAGCCAGCCGGCCATGAGGGCGATCACGGTGAACACCCCGCGTCCTTGCCGTGCGGACGTACCGCCGGTCCAGCGAAAACCCATGCTACACCCCTTTGATCGATACATCCGATCGCTGCACGGACAGGTAGGCCCCGGTGTCCCAAGGGCGTGTTGCGGTGTGCGGTTAATTTGCCGTTTGCCATGAATTTGCCGGCAACGCGCTGCCGCCCCGGCAATTCTGCGCCTTGCTGCCCCAGTTCCGCGGTGAAGCGCGCGTGTCTGTAGGCGGTTTGCCGACATTATGTGGCGCATTGCGGGATCGGGTATGCAGTGCTAGTCCTGTCGTACAGCCGTGTGTCGCCTGGTTTTGACCAGCGACGCGCTGGTCTCGACGCCCGCCTGCGGATCCTCGCCGGCGCGGCAATTCAGGTTGACGCTCGAATGACGCATTCCCCCCGCCCCGCTCTCCGACCGGCCTTCGCCGACGGGATCGCGGTCGTGCGGGCGCCGCAGGGAGAGTTCCCGCGGCATGCAAACCGAGCAGAGGCAGTTTCGCATACCTTCCGCGGCTCAGGACGTCCGTGTCCGACCGCCCCACCATCAAGCGCGCGACGGCTGCCGACAGGCCCGGCGCGCGCGCGGAGATTCTATAATGACAACGCGTATGCTGATCGACGCACGCCACCGGGAAGAAACCCGGATCGCCGTCGTCAAAGGTAACCGGATCGAGGAATTCGATTTCGAGAGTGCCGAACGCAAGCAGCTGAAAGGCAATATCTACCTCGCCAAGGTCACGCGGGTCGAGCCGTCGCTCCAGGCGGCGTTCATCGATTACGGCGGCAATCGCCACGGCTTCCTCGCGTTCAGCGAGATCCACCCCGATTACTACCAGATCCCCAAGGAAGACCGCGACGCGCTGCTCCGCGAAGAAGCCGAGCATGCCGCCGAGGAGGCAGCCCTGCGCGCCGACTATGACGCGGACGACGAAGAGGGTGACGACGAGGACGATATCGAGCGTTTCGAGGACGATGGCGGGGTAGATCCCGACGTCGCCGAGGAACTCGAAGGCGGCGAAACGGGCGACGCGCCGCGCCGCAAGCGCAAGTCGAGCAGCGACGATGCCGCGGTCGAGGACCTGCGCGAGCGTCGCATGAACCTGCGCCGCCGCTACAAGATCCAGGACGTGATCCATCGCCGCCAGGTGCTGCTCGTCCAGGTCGTCAAGGAAGAGCGCGGCAACAAGGGCGCGGCGCTGACGACGTACCTGTCGCTGGCCGGCCGCTATTGCGTCCTGATGCCGAACACGAGCCACGGCGGCGGCATCTCGCGCAAGATCAGCAACGCGGGCGATCGCAAGCGGCTGAAGTCGATCATGGCCGACATGCAGCTGCCGCCCTCGATGGGCTGCATCGTCCGCACCGCCGGGCTCCAGCGTTCGAAGGTCGAGATCAAGCGCGACTTCGATTACCTCGCCCGCCTGTGGGACGGGATCCGCGAGGCCACGCTGCAGGCGTCGGCGCCCGCGCTCGTTTACGGCGACAGCGACCTGATCAAGCGCGCGATCCGCGACATCTACAACAAGGAAATCGAAGAGGTCATCGTCGAGGGCGAGGACGGTTATCGTCAGGCGCGCGAATTCATGCGCCTGCTGATGCCGACGCACGCCCGTCGCATCAAGCATTACGCCGATCCGGTGCCGCTGTTCCAGCGCGCGGGCGTCGAGGATCAGCTGTCGGCGATGTACCATCCGGTCGTCCAGCTGAAGTCGGGCGGCTATCTGGTCATCAACCCGACCGAGGCGCTCGTCTCGATCGACATCAACTCGGGCCGCTCGACGCGCGAGCACAGCATCGAGCAGACTGCGACCGCGACCAACCTCGAGGCCGCACAGGAAATCGGCCGCCAGCTGCGCCTGCGCGACATGGCCGGGCTCGTCGTCATCGACTTCATCGACATGGATAACAATTCCAACGTCCGTAAGGTCGAGAAGGCGATGAAGGAGGCGCTCAAGAACGATCGTGCGCGCATCCAGATCGGCCGCATCTCGTCGTTCGGCCTCATGGAAATGAGCCGCCAGCGGCTGCGCACCGGCGTGCTCGAAGCGTCGACTCGCGCCTGCCCGCATTGCGAAGGCACCGGGCTGGTGCGCACCGCATCGTCGTCGGGCATTTCCGCGCTCCGCCTCATCGAGGACGAGGCCGCCCGCGGTCGCGGCTCGCTGCTGACGCTGCGCGCGAGCCAGGAGG
Source organism: Sphingomonas sp. BK036 (assembly GCF_004216825.1). NCBI lineage: Bacteria > Pseudomonadati > Pseudomonadota > Alphaproteobacteria > Sphingomonadales > Sphingomonadaceae > Sphingomonas > Sphingomonas sp. BK036. The sequence goes on from NZ_SGXR01000003.1 coordinate 699,394, forward strand.
CTGCGGTCTACATCCTCAACCGCAAGCGTGCCGACATCGCCGAGATCGAGGATCGCTACGGTGTGATCGTCGAGATCATCCCCGGCCAGGACGAGGAAGGCGCGCACATGACGGTCGAGGCCAGCGGCCCGCCGCCCGCGCACGCGCCCAAGTTCGTCCAGATCATCGAGGAAGACGAGGACGACCTTCCCGAGGAGATCGAGGACGAGATCGAGGAGGACGAGGTCGAAGAGGCCGAAGCCGAGCAGCCGCGTCGTCGTGAAGGTGGCCGCGAGGGCAATGGCGAGCAGCGCGCGCCGCGCGAAGGTCGCGAGGCGGATGGTGAAGGCGGCAAGAAGCGTCGCCGTCGCCGCGGTCGTCGCGGTCGCGCACGTCCCGGTGAAGAGGGTGCGGTCGAAGGCACCAACGGCGAGGGTTCGTTCGAGGAGGCCGACACCAACGTCGAGGAAATCGACGCGGTCGAGGGCGACATCGTCGAAGTCGGCGGTGGCGAGGAGGCCGAGACCATCATGTCGGCCGAACAGGCGAACGGTGTCGAGGGCGAAGGCCGTCGTCGTCGCGGTCGTCGCGGTCGTCGTGGCGGTCGCCGCAACGAGCAGGGGTCGGACAATGGCCAGTCGGTCGCCGTCAGCAGCATCGACGATGCCCAGCTGATCGCCGAGGCGCCAGAGCCGGAAGCGTATGAGCCGGTCGAATCGACCTATGCCGAGCCGCCTTACGAGCCGGCGCAGGAGCCGGTCGTCCAGGAGGCGCCGGTCGCAGAGGCCGCAGACGGTCCGAAGATGCGCCGTCGTCCGCGCGCTCGCGCGGCAGCCGCCGCGGCGAACATCGCCGAGCCGGTTGCAGAGGCGGCCCCCAAGGCGCGTCGCGGTCGCAAGCCGCGCGCGGTCGAGGCGGACGTCGAGACGGTCGCACCGGAGCCGGTCGTGCCCGAGCCCGTCGCTGCCGAGCCGGCTGCGCCAAAGCCGAGCCGCCGTCGTCGCGAGGCGGTCGCCGAAGCGACGATGGACGAGGTGAGCGCAACGCCCGCCGAGACCATCGAGGCCGCGGCGCCAAAGCCCAAGCGTGCGCGCCGCAAGGCGTCGGACGCGGTGGTCGACACGCCCGTCGTCGAGGAAGCGCCTGCCAAGGCCGCCAAGCCCCGCGGTCGCCCGCGCAAGGCTGCCGTGGTCGACGCCGGCGATGCCGCACCGACCAGCGAGCCGCTCGATACGCCGATCGACACCGTCCCGCCCAAGGCCGAAGTCCAGCCGCAGGACGTCGCGACCGACCGCACCGACGATGGCACCAACGACGGCCCCGACGGCGCCCCCCGCCGAGGCTGGTGGCAGCGCACCTTCGGCTAACGCCGGACGCTGTGACCGAAGGACGGGCGCGACCGAGAGGCCGCGCCCGTTTTCGTGTGTGGGGGGCGGAATACGCTCACCGCGCTAAAAGCATGTGTCCCCTCGAAGGCGGGGACCCAGTCTGGGCTCCCGCCTTCGCAGGAGAACAAGGAGGCGGGAGCGATGCGCAGATGGGACGTTCAGCGCGTCGAAGGACGCCCCCCAGCTCCCCCACCCACCACCACCCCGGCGAAGGCCGGGGCCCAATTGGAAAGGTGGCGATAACGAAGCGCTAGCGTGCATCAGCAACGCCCCCCAACTGGACCCCGGCCTCCGCCGGGGTGGTAGCTAGAAGGCGACCGCGTCCTTTTTGCCGAACCGCATCCCCACACAACTCCATCCCGTCACCCCAGCGAAAGCTGGGGTATCCCACGTCGCACGCGACACCCGCCAAACGGGGATATCCCAGCTTCCGCTGGGATGACGATGAGGCAGTGAACAGGCAGCCTTGGAGAAAAGGCGGTGGAGCCAGCAACAACGGCACCAATTCCGACCGCCCCCGCCCCACCCCCAACGCACACTCCACCGCACCCCCACCCCCCGGCCATTGCCCCCCCGCCCCCAATCGACGATAACCCCCGGCATGAAGCGCTTCGTAGCCGCCGCAGCCACTGCCCTCCTCCTCTGGACGCAACCCCTTCAAGCACAGTCGATTCTCCGCGACGCCGAGACCGAGACGATGTTCGCCGAGATGTCGAACCCGCTCATCAAGGCCGCCGGGCTCTCGACGCGCGACGTCAAGGTCGTCCTGATCAACGACGAGTCGATCAACGCGTTCGTCGCGGGCGGGCAGACCGTCTACGTCCACTCAGGCCTGATCCAGGCCGCAGACAACGCCAACGAAGTCCAGGGCGTCATTGCGCACGAGCTCGGCCACATCGCCGACGGGCATGTCGTCCTCGCCGACCGCGGTACGAAACCGGCGATGGGCATGTACCTGCTCTCGATGGTGCTCGGCCTCGCCGCGATGGCCGCGGGCAGCGGTGAAGCGGGCGCCGGCATCATGGCGGCGGGCCAACAGGCGGCGATGGGCAGCTACCTCTCGTTCAGCCGGGTCCAGGAATCGACCGCCGACGCGACCGGCGCGAAGTTCCTGCGCGAGGCCAACGTCTCGGGCCGCGGCATGCTCAGCTTCTTCAAGAAGCTGCAACAGCAGGAATATCGCTTCGGCACCGCGAACATCGATCCGTTCATGCAGTCGCATCCGCTGTCGGGCGAACGCGTCGCGACGCTCACTGCCGATCTCCAGGCCTCGCCCGCCTGGGCCAACAAGCCCGACGCCGCGCTGGAGGAACGCTTCCGCCGCGTGAAGGCCAAGCTCGCCGGCTACGTCCTGCCCGCCGACCAGACCCTGCAGGCCTTCCCGCCCAGCAACCAGTCGATCTACGCGCACTACGCCCGCGCCTATGCGTATCACAAAGCCGGCTATCCCGACAAAGCCGACGCCGAGGCGAACGCGCTGGTGAAGGCCGAGCCGACCGATCCCTATTTCCTCGAGATCAAGGGTCAGATCCTGCTCGAGGCGGGCAAGCCGGTCGAGTCGCTGGTGCCGTTACGTGAGGCCACCGAGGGCTCGCGCAACAACCCGCTGATCGCCACCACCTTCGGCCACGCGCTGATCGCGACCGAGAACAAGGCGAACTATCCCGAGGCGACCCGCGTACTGCGCACCGCAGTCGGCCGCGACGATCAGAACCCGTTCGCCTGGATGCAGCTCGGCACGGTGTACGAACTGACCGGCGATACCGCACGCGCCGCGCTCGCCACCGCCGAGCGCGCGAGCATGGGCGGCGACATGCGGACCGCGTCGGCGAGCGCGCAATATGCGCTGGCCAACATCCCTGCGAACACGACCGACTGGATCCGCGCGCAGGATATCGCGATGGCCGCGCAGAACGAGATGGACGACAACCCCAAGCAGTATAAGCGCCGCAAATGAGCAAATTCACATTTCCGGCGATCGCTGTCGCCGGCGCCGTCATCGGAGGCCTCGCGGTCTGGGGGTTCGATCGCCAGGGCGGCGGCGTCGAGCGCGCGCAGGTCGAATCGATCGTCCACGACTATGTGCTCGCGCACCCCGAGATCCTCCCCGAGGCGATGGAGAAGCTGCGCGACCGCGAGTCGGGCAAGACCGTCACCGCGAACCGCGACGCGATTCTCACGCCGTTCGGCAGCGCCTGGGCGGGCAATCCCAAGGGCGACGTCACGCTGGTCGAGTATTTCGACTATAATTGCGGCTATTGCCGCGCGAGCCTGCCGATGATCGCCAAGCTGATCGCCGCCGATCCCAAGGTCCGCGTCGTCTTCCGCGAACTTCCGATCCTCAGCGCCGAAAGCCGCATCGCCGCGCGCGCGAGCCTGGCCGCCGCACAACAGGGCAAGTTCGCCCCATTCCATGACGCGCTCTACGCCGGCGGCCCGGTCAGCGACGCCTCGATCGCCGCCGCGGCGGGCAAGGCCGGGGTCGATCTCTCGCAGCCACGCTTCACCAAGACCGCCGACGCCGAGATCGCCAAGAACATGGAAACCGCCGCCAAACTCGGGATGACCGGCACCCCGAGCTGGGTCGTCGGCGACCGGGTCCTCTCCGGCGCGCTCCCGCTGGAGGACCTGCAAAAGGCCGTAGCGGCAGCACGGGCAGGCTAACCCCACCCGCCCCCGTCATCCTGACGAAAGTCAGGATCCAGAGCCACAATCGGACCGCACGCGGCTCTGGATCCTGGGTCGAGCCCAGGATGACGGAAATGGCGGTCGGAGTGGACGCGGCGGGCCGCATCCCGCCAACTCCGTCATCCTGACGAAAGTCAGGATCCAGAGCCACAAGCGGAGCGAACGCGGCTCTGGATCCTGGGTCGAGCCCAGGATGACGGGAATGGGACGGACGCCCCCTATCATTCCCAACGCCCCACCCCCATCTTCCCCTCACGAAAAAGGGGTGCCAATGACCGAACCGATCCTGTCCGTCGCGGGCGTCACCAAGACCTACAAGAGCGGTACCACCGCGCTCCACCCCGTCGATCTCGACATCCGCAAGGGCGAGATCTTCGCACTGCTAGGCCCCAACGGCGCCGGCAAGACGACCCTGATCAGCATCATCTGCGGCATCGTCACGCCGACCGCGGGCACGATCAAGGTCGCGGGCTACGACGCGATCCACGACTATAAGCAGGCGCGCAGCCGCATCGGGTTGGTGCCGCAGGAACTCAACGTCGACATGTTCGAGACGGTGCTCGCCACCGTCACGTTCAGCCGCCGTCTGTTCGGCCGGTCGGGGCACAGCGCGTATATCGAACAGGTGCTCCGCGACCTGTCGCTGTGGGACAAGCGCCACGCGAAGATCATGGAATTGTCGGGCGGGATGAAGCGCCGCGTGCTGATCGCCAAGGCGCTCAGCCACGAGCCCGAGATCCTGTTCCTCGACGAGCCCACCGCGGGCGTCGACGTGGCGCTGCGCCGCGACATGTGGAAGCTCGTCCACCGCCTGCGCGAGGGCGGCACGACGATCATCCTGACGACGCATTATATCGAGGAGGCCGAGGAGATGGCCGACCGGGTCGGCGTCATCAACAAGGGCAAGCTGCTGCTGGTCGACGACAAGGCGGCGCTGATGAAGCAGCTCGGCAAGCGCGAACTCGACGTGTCGCTCCAGGATCCGATGACCGCGATCCCCGCCCAACTGGCGGACTGGGACGTCTCGCTACAGGACGACGGCAAGCGCCTGCGCTACGTGTTCGACGCGCAGGCCGATCACACCGGCATCCCCTCGTTGCTCCGCAAGCTCGCCGAACTCGGCATCAGCTTCAAGGATCTCGAAACCAGCAAATCGAGCCTCGAAGACATCTTCGTCGATCTCGTCGGAGAGCGCGCATGAATATCCCCTTCATGAACTGGCATGGCATCTGGGCGATCTATCGCTTCGAAATGGCGCGCGCGCTGCGCACCTTGTGGCAGAGCCTCGTCACCCCCGTCCTCACCACCTCGCTCTATTTCATCGTCTTCGGCGGTGCGATCGGCAGCCGGATGCAACAGGTCGGCGGCGTCGGCTATGGCAGCTTCATCGTCCCCGGCCTGATCATGCTGTCGCTGCTCACGCAGAGCATCTCGAACGCGTCGATCGGGATCTACTTCCCCAAATTCACCGGCACGATCTACGAGCTCCTGTCCGCACCCGTCTCGGCGATGGAGATGGTGATCGGCTATGTCGGCGCGGCGACCACCAAGTCGGTGATCCTCGGGCTGATCATCCTCGCGACCGCGTCGTTCTTCGTGGATCTGCGGATCGAGCACCCGCTCGCGATGATCGCGTTCCTGGTGCTGACCGCGGTCGCGTTCAGCCTGTTCGGGTTCATCATCGGCGTCTGGGCGAACGGGTTCGAACAGCTGAACTTCGTGCCTGCGCTGCTGATCACGCCGCTCACCTTCCTCGGCGGCGCGTTCTACTCGATCGACATGCTGCCCGAGCCGTGGCGCACCGTCAGCCTGTTCAACCCGGTCGTCTATCTGATCAGCGGGTTCCGCTGGAGCTTCTTCGGGCAGGGCGACGTCGCGGTGGGGATCAGCCTCGCGGTCACGGCAGGCTTCCTGGCCGCATGCCTGATCGTCATCGCGCTGATCTTCAAGACCGGCTGGCGGATGAAGAACTAGCAGAGCCGACGGTCGAAAGACCACCTCCCCGGCGGAGGCCGGGGCCCAATTGGTGAGGCCGTAGTAACGAGACGCAGCCTCTAATCAGCGGCGCTTCCCAATTGGGCCCCGGCCTCCGCCGGGGAGGTTCGAGCAGCTACAAACCCTACCGCATCACGGGCAACGTAACCCGCGACCCCGCACAGACCTTCTGCGTCGCCTTCACATAATCGCCCGGCTTCGCCCGCGCGATGTTCGCCACGAACGACTGCGGGTTGCGGTCGATCATCGGGAACCAGCTCGACTGGATCTGCACCATGATCCGGTGCCCAGCCTTGAACACATGATCATGGTCGCGCAGCGGCACGTCCCACGCCACGACCTTGCCCGGCACCAACGGCTGCGGCGCGGTGTCGCTGGCGAGGAACCGCCCGCGCCGCACCTCCATCGCGATCGGCAGCTGATAGCCGTTGAGCGTCCTGGCATAGTCCCCCGGCTGCGCAGTCCTGCCGTCGAACGGCGCGGTATCGTCGGGCAGCACGTCGATCAGCTTCACCACGAAATCGCTGTCCGTCCCGCTCGTCGACGCCTGCAACGTCGCCGACAGCGCACCCGTCACGGTCAGGTCCGCAGCGAGCGGTTCGGACACATAGCCGAGCACGTCGGGGCGATGATCGACTAAGCGCTGGTCGTCCGCCTCCCACCATGCCCAGTCGGGGCTGGCATAGGTCGCCGACATCGGCCGCCGGCGGAACGGCACCGGGTTGGCCGGATCGGACACATAGTCGCGACACCCCTCGCCTGCCGCCGGCGCGGTGAACGACAGGCTGCCATCGGCATGCAGATAGAGGTTCGTCGGTTTCGCCCCCGCCGGCGGCCACGCGGCATAGGTCTTCCACGCGTTCGATCCCGACTGGAACATCCTGGCGGCAAAGTCGGGCCGCGGCCCCTTGCCGTGCAGCCAATAGGCGAAGAACGGCGCCTGGATCTGCTCCTGGAACTGGGTGCCGCTTGGCGTTCCGATCGGGATCGGTCCCAGATGATCCGCAACGCCCTGCCAGCCGCCATGCCGCCACGGCCCCGCCACCATCTGCGCCAGATGGTTCGGATCGTTGCGCTTCTGCCGGGCGTAGATCTGCCAGGAGCCCCACGGATCCTCCTGGTCCCAGAACCCCGCGACGTTCAGCGTCGGCACGGTCGTCTCGCCGAGCGCATCGGTCCAGCGCTGCCCGGTGTAGAAGGCGTCGTGGTTCGGGTGATCGAGCAGCGCGGTGAACATCGGCACCCGCCCCTTGAAGACGGTCCGGTCGATCGCCTCCGCCGAGCCCTGTTTCAGGAAATAGTCGTAAGTGTCGCTCGGATAGGCGAAATCCGAGTTTTTCGTCTTGTCGAGCTGCAGCGACGACACCCAGTCGGTCGCATAGCTCAGCCGCAGCGCGCCGTTGCGGTGCAGGTCGTCCGACTGCCAGTAATCGATCCACGCCGCCTGCGGGCTGACCGCCTTCAGCGCAGGATGCGGCTTGGCCAGCGCCACCGCCGCCGCGAAGCCGGGATAGGAGACTCCCCACATACCGACCTTGCCGGAGTTCTCAGGCAGCGTCTTCACCAGCCAGTCGACCGTGTCATACGCATCGGTCGCCTCGTCGACCGCCTTGGGATCGTTCGGATGCACCGCGGTCGACAGCGTGAAGACGCCGTCCGACTTGAACCGCCCGCGCATCGACTGGAACACGAAGATATAGCCGTCCTTCATCAGCGGACCGAAGTGGCTGGCGCTGGCGAACGGCGCGTCGGGAACGCCGTAGGGCGTGCGCTGGAGCAGGATCGGCAGCGGGCCGGTCACCCCGCGCGGTCGCATGATAACGGTCTGCAACCGCGCGCCGTCACGCATCGGCACCATGACTTCCTGATAGGTGAAGGGCGATGGCTGCGGAGCCTGCGCAGTCGCCTGCCCCGCCCCCGCTTGCGCGACGGTGGCGCCGGGTACCGCGGCGGTGATCGCCAAAGCAAGCAGGAGGGCGTGGCGTGACATCGGTGTCCCCTTGATGAAACCAGCCGCGATTGGACGAACCCGCGCCGGCGAAGTCAAGCCGCGCGCCACGCACCGCCCAGCGCCGGGCGCAGGACCAGCGAATTGAGATCGATCAGCGCGTGCAACAGCATCGCCAGCCACAAGGATCCGGTCATGAGGTAGACCGCTGCCATCAACGCACCGACGATCGTCGTCGCGACGACGCCCGCCCACCCCTGATAGCGATGCATCGCCCCGAACAGCGCGACCGCGATCCCGAAGGCGACAACCGCGTTGCCGGTGACGAGCACGAGCAGCAGCGGCAGGAACAGCCGGAACGCGAGTTCTTCGGAGATACCCGCCGCGATCGCCATGACCGCGGCATGCGCGAGCTCGGGGCGATTACGCGGAAGAAGCGATCCGACATTGCCGATCGGCTTCAGACCCCGCCCGCCGCGCCACATCGCGAAGAGCGCGCCGAGTACCAGCCCGCCCAGCGCGCCGCCGCCCATCAGCCCCAGCAGCGCGGCACGATCCTCCCTCTCGAACCGCGGCAGCCAGAGGCGCAGGGCATCAAATTCGACGGGAATGGTAACGAGCGCGTCGAGCCGACCAAGCAGCGCGAGCCCGACAAGCGCCGGCAGCACGAACGCGATCCCCGCCTTGCCGATCCACAGTCGATAGGTCCGCTGGCGCGATGCGGTATCGGGCAGCCGCTTGATCCGCCGATACCCGCGCAGATCGCCCTTGAGAAACCAGCGCAGCGCGCCAAGCGTGAGGAGCAGCAGAGCCATCAGAACGATCATGCCGGCACTCCCACCGCCCATACGCCCCAATGCTACCGCCTCTTAGTCCGCGAAGGCGAACGCCAAGCCCTGGTCTGCGCATAGGCGGTAGCCCAGCCCCACCTTGTTCTCCCGCGAAGGCGGGAGCCCAGTCTGGATCCCCGCCTTCGCGGGGAAACAGGATGGTAGTTTGCACCCCCCACCACATACTCCACCCCGGCGAAGGCCGGGGCCCAAATGGAACGTCCGGGGTAACGAAGCGCATCGCTACGTTAGCAACGGTCCCCAATTGGACCCCGGCCTCCGCCGGGGCGGCGCTTAAATACCAACGGGGCGAAGCCCCCAGATCAATCCGTGCGATGCTCGCCCTTGACCCAACGCACCGTCCCCGACGACGCGCGCATCACCACGCTCTCGGTGGTCATCTTGCCCTTCTTCCGCTTCACGCCGGCCAGCAGCGAGCCATCCGTCACGCCCGTCGCCGCGAAGATGCAGTCGCCCTTGGCCAGCTCGGACAAGTCGTACTGCTTGTCGAGATCGGTGATCCCCCACTTCGCCGCACGGCCGCGCTCGTCGTCGTTGCGGAACAGCAACCGGCCCTTGAACTGCCCGCCGACGCAGCGCAGCGCCGCACATGCCAGCACGCCTTCGGGCGCGCCGCCGGAGCCCATATACACGTCGACCGTCGTCTCAGGGTCGGACGTCGCGATCACGCCGGCAACGTCGCCATCACCGATCAGCATCACGCCGCACCCGACCGAGCGCAGCTCGGCGATCAGCTTTTCGTGACGCGGGCGATCGAGCACGCACACGATCAGGTCGCGCGCGGGCACGCCCTTGGCGGCCGCAACCGCCATGATGTTCTCGGTCGGCGTCTTGTCGAGATTGATGATGCCCTCGGGATAGCCCGGGCCGACCGCGATCTTGTCCATATAGACGTCGGGCGCGTTGAGCAGCCCGCCCTCTTCGGCGATCGCCAGCACGGCGAGGCTGTTCGGCCCCGCGGTCGCGCAGATCGTCGTGCCTTCGAGCGGATCGAGCGCGATGTCGATCTTCGGGCCCTTGCCGATCGCGGAGCCGACCTTCTCGCCGATGAACAGCATCGGCGCCTCGTCGCGCTCGCCCTCGCCGATGACGACGGTGCCGTCCATGTACAGCGAGTTGAGCGCCTCGCGCATCGCCTCGACCGCGGCGGCATCCGCCGCCTTCTCGTCACCGCGCCCGACGAGCGTGGAGGCGGCGATCGCCGCCGCTTCGGTCACGCGGACCATTTCGAGGACGAGTACGCGGTCGAGAACCTGGCTGGCAGCAGCGGTCAAAATCTATCTCCTCGGTATGTTTCGTACCGGATAGGCAGCCCCCGCCACGTTGTCGACCCGATCAGTCCCTCAGCAGGTCGTTGATCGAGGTCTTCGAGCGCGTTTGCGCGTCGACCCGTTTGACAATCACGGCGCAGTACAGCGCGGGTTTGCCGTCTCCGCCGCCGATCGAGCCCGGAACGACCACCGCGTACGGCGGCACTTCGCCCTTGAAGACCTCGCCGGTCGCGCGATCGATGATCTTGGTCGACGCGCCGAGATACACGCCCATCGACAGCACCGCGCCCTCGCCGACTCGAACGCCCTCCGCGACTTCGGCGCGCGCACCGATGAACGCACCGTCGCCGATGATCACCGGGTCCGCCTGCAACGGCTCGAGCACGCCGCCGATGCCGGCACCGCCCGACAGATGCACGTTCTTGCCGATCTGCGCGCAACTGCCGACCGTCGCCCACGCGTCGACCATCGTCCCCTCGCCGACATAGGCGCCGATATTGACGAAGCTCGGCATCAGGATCGCACCCTTGGCGATGAAGCTCCCGCGCCGCGCGACCGCGCCCGGCACGACGCGGATCCCCGCCGCGCGGAACTCGGCATCGCCCCAGCCCGCAAACTTCGACGGCACCTTGTCGAACGCAGGCGCGCCCGCCGAGCCGCCGTCGATGACTACGTTATCGTTGAGCCGGAACGACAGCAGCACCGCCTTTTTAAGCCACTGGTTGACCTGCCAGCCATCCGCCGTCGGCTCCGCAACCCGCGCGGTGCCCGCATCGAGCATCGCCAGCGCGGACTCCACGGCGTCGCGCACTTCACCCTTGGTATCGAGCCCGAGGTTTGCGCGATCGTCCCAGGCGGCGTCGGTGATGGTCTGCAAGGTCATGATGTCTCCAGGATGGTTTCGAGCCAGGGTGCGAGCACCGGCACGGTGAAATCGATATGGTCGCGCGCCGCGTCGGGCGATTGTTCGGAGCCGTTGTCGATCCACACGGTCGTCATCCCGATCGCCTTGGCCGGCGTCAGGTTGCGCGCCATGTCGTCCGCAAACAGTGATTGCGCCGGATCGATATCGAACGCCGCGCAGAACCCGGCATAGGCCGACGCGTGCGGCTTGGGCATCAGGTCCATCGCGTGGATATCGTGGATCGCCTCGAAGCTCTCGCTCAGGCCGAGCCGGTCGAGGATCCGCGTCGCGTAGGGCGTGTCGCCATTGGTGAAGACGAGCTTGCGCCCCGGCAGCTTCGCGATCGCGGCGACCAGCGGCGCGTCATGCTCGATCACGTCCATCTCGATGTCGTGGACATGCGCGAGGAACGCGTGCGGATCGACGTGATGCTCGGTCATCAATCCCGACAGGGTCGTGCCGTGATTATGAAAATACCCCTTCTGCACGCGCCGCGCCTCGTCGTGATCGAGCCCGAGCAGGTCCTGGATGAACCCGGTCATCCGCGCGTCCACCTGCGAGAACAGGTTCGCGCTCGCCGGGTACAGCGTGTTGTCGAGATCGAAGATCCAGTTGCGGACATGGTCGAGGCTGGCAAGCATGGCGCGAACCTCTAGGCACCGCAACCCGAGCGGGCAAGCCGGCTCCGGCAGCAGCGGTCTTTACCCCCACCGAGTTTACGTTCGCGTAACACTTTGTAATCCAGTAGCCTTACGGGGCAAAACGGGTACGACTCATGCGACGCTTCAAGGCCGGCCTGCTGCGATCGGCGCCAATCGCGACAGGGCTTCTCCTCGCCGGCTGTGGCGGCGGAGGCGGCGGCGGCATCAACAGCACGCCGACTCCGCCCGCCGCGACGATTCCAGCACCCACGCCCACTCCGACTCCGACGCCGGCCCCCACTCCTGCACCGACCCCAACACCCTCCAGCTACGACACCACCGAATATCGCGCGACGGTCGGCGCGGTCTCGATGAACGCGCTCGCCGCCTATCGCGTCGGCGCGACCGGCAAGGGTATCGGCGTCGGCGTGATCGACAGCGGCATCGACCTGCAAAGCCAGGAGTTCGGCACCCGCGTCGCGTCCACGTCGCAGGACGTCGCCGGCAACAGCTCGATCGACGACGAGGGCGGCCACGGCACCGCGGTCGCCTTCACGCTCGCCGGACGCCGCAACGATGCGGGCACGCACGGTGTCGCGTTCGACTCGACGCTGATCGTGCTGCGCGCCGACCGCCCCGGCACCTGCGCCACCGCGAGCAAGGACGACGAGGATTCGGGCTGCAAGTTCAGCACCGACGCAATCACGCGCGGACTCGACGCCGCGCGCACCGCTGGCGCAAAAGTCGTCAACATCTCGCTCGGCGGCTCGGACATGCCGCAAAGCCTCAAGGACGCGGTCGGCCGCGCCACCGCCGCGGGGCTCGTCGTCGTGATCGCCGCGGGCAATGACGGCTCGACCAATCCCGATCCGTTCACCACCGTCGCAAGCGAGGCGCAGGGCCGCAACCAGGTCATCATCGCCGGCTCGGTCGGCGCCGGCGACGGCATTTCGAGCTTCAGCGACCGGGCCGGCAGCGGCGCCGCGCATTTCCTGACCGCGGTCGGCGAAAGCGTCCGCGCGCCTGATGAGACCGATACCGCCGCTCTCTGGTCGGGCACGTCGTTCGCCGCCCCGCAGATTTCGGGCGCGGTCGCGTTGCTGGCACAAGCCTTCCCCAACATCACCGGCGCGCAGATCGTCGACATCCTGTTTAAGAGCGCGCGCGATGCCGGCGCGCCCGGCGTCGACTCGGTGTACGGCAACGGCGTGCTCGATCTTACGCGAGCGTTCCAGCCGCTCGGGACGACGTCGGTGGCGGGATCGAAGGCGGTCGTCTCGACCACCAGCAACGCCGTGCTCTCCGCACCGATGGGCGACGCGACGCAGGGCGAACTCGGCGCGGTGATCCTCGACGGCTACAGCCGCGCCTTCGCAATCGACCTCGCCAAGACGATCGCACGCCGAAGCCCAGACCGTTCGCTCGGATCAGCGCTCCAGTCGCGGCTCCGCAACGTCGCGCTCGCGCAGGGCGGCATGACGGTGTCGATGACGCTCGCCCCGCGCGGCAACGGCGACGTCGCGCTCGACCGGACGACGCTCTCCACCGCCGACGCGACCAGCGCGCGCGCGATCGCCGGCATGGTGACGCAGCGTCTCGGCAGCACGCTCTCGTTCGGCTTCGGCTTCGCACAAGGATCGGGCACGCTGAGTGCGCAGCTCTCCGGCCAGTCCGAACCCGCCTTCCTGATCGCCAGTACCGGAAACATGCGCTTCGACAGCACCACCCGCGCATCGAGCGCGATCCGACAAAGCGTCGGCGGGTTCGGCTTCACCGCAGGACTCGAGACTGGCGACGTCCTGACGCAGCGCGACAGCACGCTGCAACTGCGCGACCGTTGGCAACGCTCGGGCTACACTCGCGCCTCGCTCGCGGTCGACCGGCGCTTCGGTGCGCTCGCGACGATGATCTCGGCCATGCGGATGGACGAGCGCGACACCGTGCTCGGCGCGCGCTTCGACGCGGCACTCGGCGCGACACGCGCGGCGACGTGGTTCGTCGATACGAAGGCCCGCTTCGATGCCGGCGCCGGCTGGAGCCTCGGCGGATCGATGCGGCAGGGCTGGACCCACGCGGCGGTACGCGGCGGTCTCGACGGCGACGGCCTCGTCCGCACCACCGCATTTGCCGCCGATATCGGCAAGGACGGCGTGTTCGGCCATGACAGCCTCGGCCTCCGCATCGCCCAACCCTTGCGCGTCGCCCGCGGCGGTGTCGACCTCCGCCTGCCGACCTATTTCGACTACACCAGCGGCGCCGTCACCGACTGGACCACGCAACGCCTCAACCTCGCCCCGCAAGGCCGCGAACTCGACGTCGAGCTGCGCTACGGGTTGCCGGCGTTCGGCGGCGGGCTGGACACGAACCTGTTCTGGCGCCGCGACCCCGGCAATGTCGCCGCACTGCCGAACGATTACGGCATGGCGATGCGGTACAGCCTGGGATTTTGACGCCCCCGCCCGGCCCAAAGCCCCGTCATCCTGACGAAAGTCAGGATCCAGAGCCAAGGAGGGCATCGCCCGTAACCCTGGATCCTGACTTTCGTCAGGATGACGGGGGTGGATAAGCTACCGCTCGGTACCTATCTCTGACGTATGACACGCTATTCCCTGCTCGATCTCGTCCCCGTCGTCGAAGGCGGCACCGTCTCCCAGGCGCTCGCCAACGCCGCCGATCTCGCGCGCCATGCCGAACGCGTCGGCTTCCAGCGCTATTGGGTCGCCGAACATCACGGCATGACCGGGATCGCCTCCGCCGCGACCGCGGTCGTGATCGCGCACATCGCCGCCGCGACCAGCACGATCCGCGTCGGCTCGGGCGGCATCATGCTCCCCAACCACGCGCCGCTGACGATCGCCGAGCAGTTCGGCACGCTCGACGCGCTGTTCCCCGGCCGGATCGACCTCGGCCTCGGCCGCGCGCCCGGTTCGGATCAGCGCGTCGCGCGCGCGATGCGCCGCACGCTGGAAACCGACGCCAACGCCTTCCCGCAGGACGTGATGGAGCTGCAAAGCTATTTCGCGAATGACGGCCAGACCGGCATCGTCGCCACGCCCGGCGCGGGCGCGGACGTCGACATGTGGATCCTCGGCTCGAGCACGTTCGGCGCGCAATTGGCAGCGGCACTCGGCCTGCCCTACGCCTTCGCGTCGCATTTCGCGCCCGATGCGCTCGACGCCGCGCTCGCGATCTACCGCCGCGATTTCCGCCCCTCCGCACGGCTCGCAAAGCCGCATGCGATGGCCGGGTTCAACGTCTTCGCCGCCGACACCGATGCCGAAGCCGAACTGCTCGCCAGTTCGCAGCAGCAATCGTTCGTCGCGCTGCGGACCGGCAACCCCCGCCAGCTGCCGCCACCGGTTGCGGGCTACCGCGAGTCGCTTGGCGCGCAGGGCAACCAGATCCTCGGGCATGTCCTGCAATGCTCGGCGGTCGGCAGCCCGTCCACCGTCGCACGCGGCATCGCGGCGTTCGTCGAACGCACCGGCGTCGACGAGGTGATGGTGACCAGCGCGATCTACGACCACGAGGCCCGCAAGCGGAGCCTGTCGATCACCGCGGATGTGATGCAGGATCTGAAGATCGCCGCGTAATTTACCCGCGCGCCACCCGTTACCACCACCCCGGCGAAGGCCGGGGCCCAATTGGAAAGGTTGGCGTAACGAAGCGCGGTCCTCAGTTACGACCGTCCCCCAATTGGGCCCCGGCCTCCGCCGGGGTGGTGCCGGGAGTAGGGGCTAACCCTACTCCCCCGCCCATTCCTTCAACAACGTATACGCAATCGCATAGGGCGGCGGCGGCAGGAACGGCCCCTCCTCCCCCCGCAGCACCGCGCGCACCATCTCGCGCGGCACCCACATCGCGTCCTCCAGCTCGTTGGTATCGAGCGTGATCGCATCGTCCTCGGCTTCCGCGACGCACGCCATCATCAGCGACGACGGAAACGGCCAGGGCTGGCTCGCGATATAGCGCACCTTGCCGACGCGCACGCCCGCCTCCTCGACGATTTCGCGCGCGACCGCTTCCTCGATCGACTCCCCCGGTTCGAGGAACCCGGCCAGTGCCGAATAGCGCCCCGCCGGCCACCCCTTGCCGCGCCCGAGCAGCGCGCGCCCGTCATGCTCGGCGATCATGATTACCACCGGATCGACACGCGGGAAATGCTCGGTCGCACACGCCGGACATTTGCGCGCCCAGCCAGCCCGGAACACGTCGGTCGGCGACCCGCATTTCGCGCAAAAGCCATGCCGGACATGCCAGTCGATCAGGCTGCGCGCCGCCGCATAGGTCGCCGCCTCGCCCGGCGCCAGCGCACCCAGCACCGACATCAGCGCGGGCGATCGCATCGCCGGCGCGGTATCGACCCGCATCCCCGCCAGCAGCGCGGTGAAATGCGGCCGCCCGCTCTCGTCGAGCCCGAGCAGGATCGGTTCGGCATCCTCGGGCATATCTGCCATCGACGTCCACGCCAAATGCCCCTCGTCGGTCACCCCCGGCAGCAGCCCGTCGAGCACCAGCAGCCGCGCGCGCCAGTCGCTCCGCGCCGCCGCCAGCGCCTCGGCATCGTGCCGCATCGCATCGACCCGGTCGAGCGTCCCGCCCGTGAAACCCGGTGCCTCCATCACGCTCATCGGCGCAACCTCGCCGCATCCTGCATCAGTGCCGCTACCACCTGGTCCCGCAGCGGAATCCGGTCCGCCGGGAAGTAATTGACCATCACATTGCCGCGCGACCGCTTGAGCGGATCGACCCACGCGATCGTCCCCGCCGCACCGCCCCAGGCATAGGTGCCCTTGCCCGGGCCATTCGGCGTCGTGGCGAGCACCACCGATCCACCCGCGCCAAAGCCCATGTTGCTGCCCTTCGTCCCCCCGGTACCACCGCTCACGCCGCCATAGGTGACGCCCGCGGGCAACAGGTTCGAGGTCGCCAGCGCGATCGTCTCGGGCTTCATCACGCGCACGCCGTCGAGCGTGCCGCCGTTCTGGATCATGTGCAGGAACCGGTCGTAATCGCGCGCCGACATCACGAGGCCCGCGCCGCCATAGGGAAAGCTCGGCTTCTGCAGGAACACCGACGTCGCGGCGGGATCGAGCGGCGTCCGCGTGTCGCCGACAAACGCATAGTTCGTGGCCAGCCTGCCGACCTCGCTCTGCGGTACCTGCCAGAAGCTCGACTTCATCTTGAGCGGATCGAACAGCCGCGTCTGCACGAACCGTTCGAAGCTCATGCCGCTCGCGACCTCGATCACGCGCCCCATCACGTCGAGCCCGATCGAATAGCTCCACTTGGTGCCCGGATCGGCGATCAGCGGCAGCGTCGCGACACGGTTGGCGAACTCCTCCAGCGATGTCGGCCGGACTAGCCGCATCTTCTCTTCCATCGCCGCATTGACCGATGCCGGCAGGATGCCGCGCCGCTCATATTCCTTGAGCAACGCCCCCTTGGTGATGATCGAATAACCGAGCCCTGCGGTATGCGTCAGCAAATTGCGGATCGTGATAGGCCGCGTCGCCGGGCGCGCGTCGAGCGACGTGTCGGGGCTGATCGCCACCTTCATGTCCTTGAACGCTGGGATGTACTTGCTGACCGGATCGTCGAGGTTGAGCTTGCCGTCCTCGATCAGCATCATCGCCGACATGCCGGTGATCGGCTTGCTCATCGAATAGACGCGCCACAGGCTGTCCGGCCCCGCCGCGGGTGCGCCCGCATCGTCGCGGATCCTGCCCGCTGCCGGGAACAAGGTCGGGCCGTCGCCGACGCCGAACGCGCCGACGATCCCCGGCATCTTGTCCTGCGCGACATAGCCGTCGAACAGCGCGGTCGTGGCGGGCAGCAGCGCCTTGACCGGGATCGTCATCCGCGGCGTCGGTCGGGCCTGCGGGCTGACCTGCGGCCGTGGCTGCGCCTGTTGCGCATAGGCGGTCGCGGCAGCCAGCGCGGCGAGGCCGCCTGTCGAAATCCAGTGCACCAGTTTCATGCAGCTCTCCGTATGGCCCAGTTTCGTATGGCTTGGCCGGCTTTTGCGAAAACGGTCGGGAGCCCGGCGGTATCCAGGTCGTCGATCGGCCACCATTCGCTTGCCGTTGGAACGCGGGGTTGATGCGCCTCGACCGTCGCCACCGCAAGCGTCAGTTGCAGATCGAAATGGGTGAAACCATGCGCGACGGTCGCGTCCAGCATCCGCCAGTCCGCCTGCGCCGGCGCGTCCTCGAACCCGGGTGGGCCGTCGCCCCAAGGCCCGGTCGGCAACGCGCGCATCCCACCAAGCAGCCCCGTATCGGGCCGCCGCACCAACAGCACCTGCCCGTTGCGCTCCAGCCAGAAGATCGTGCCGAAGCGTTGCGGCTTGGCCGCCTTCTTCGCCTTGACCGGCAAGCGCTCGGGCGCGCCCTGCCTGAACCCCTCGCAAAACGCACGGATCGGGCAGAGCAGGCATTTCGGACTGCGCGTCGTGCACGTCCCCGATCCCAGATCCATCATCGCCTGCGCGAAATCGCCCGCGCGCGCGTCGGGCGTGATCGAGTCCGCCGCCACCCGAATCACCGGCCGCGCACCCGGCAGCGGCGTCTCGATCGCAAACAGCCGCGCGACCACGCGCTCGACATTCGCATCGACCACCACCGCGCGCTCGCCGAACGCGATCGCTGCCACCGCCGCTGCGGTATACGCGCCCAGCCCCGGCAGTTCGCGCAGTTCAGCCTCGGTCCGCGGAAACACGCCGCCATGCTCAGCGACAACGGCCTTGGCCGCCTTCACCAGATTGCGGGCGCGCGCATAATAGCCGAGCCCCGCCCACGCGGCCATCACCTCGGCATCGTCCGCCGCCGCGAGACTCGCGAAATCCGGCCACCGCGCGGTCCACGCCAGGAACCGCGGCGTCACCGCGGCGACCGTCGTCTGCTGCAACATCACCTCGGACAGCCACACCCGGTACGGATCGACCGCCTCACCAGGCCTGGCGCGCCACGGCAGGTCGCGGCGATGCGCGTCGTACCAGTCGAGAAGGGCCGTCGAGACCGAAGAGCGCTTGGCGTTCACGCGTCGCCTATGGCATGGGTTTGCGGATGAGCAAGCCGCCCGTTTCCCTGCCTAAAGTTGCGACGCCCAAGTCGGCGACGAAGCGCATAAGAGGCAAGACCGATCCTGACGCCCCGCGCGAGAACCGCTCGCGCGCGGTCGCCGAGCTGCTGCCCGCGATCGGCGGCGCGGCGTTCCGGCGATTCGGCTTCGTCCAGTCGTCGATCGTCAGCCGCTGGCCCGATATCGTCGGCGCCAAGCTCGCGGGCGCCAGCACCCCCGAATCGATCCGCTTCCCGCTCGGCAAGAAACAGGACGGCGTACTCACGCTCACCGTCCGCGGTGCGCACGCACCGATGATGCAGCACATCGCGCCCGAGATCATCGAGCGCGTGAACCGCTTCTTCGGCTACGCGGCCATCGTGAAGGTCGCGATCCGCCAGGGCGACGTCGCCGCCCCCGCACCGCGCCGCGCCCCGCCTTCGATCCGCCCGGTCCCCGTCGATCTCGGTGCGAGCCTGAAGGGCATCGCCGATCCGGAACTGCGCGCCGTCCTCGAATCCCTCGCCGCCGGAGTCGCCTCGACGCACGGCCTTCCCAGGATCAACTGATGCGCGTCCTCCTTGCCGTCTTCGCCCTCTTCCTCCTGACCGGCGCCGCGCCGAAACGCGACTGGTCGCAGACCGCGCGGATCCTCCCCTCGGGCGCCTATCTGATCGGCAACCCCGCCGCGCGCGTGAAGCTGGTCGAATATGCCAGCTACACCTGCTCGCACTGCGCCGATTTCTCGGTGAAGTCCGAACCCGTATTGAAGCGCCAGATGATCGCATCGGGCTCGACCAGCCTCGAGGTCCGCAGCTTCATCCGCGACCGGCTCGATCTCGCGGCGGCGATCCTCGCGCGTTGCACCGGTCCCAAGGGCTTCTCCGCCACCTCGTCCGCGATCTTCGCCGCGCAGCCGCAATGGCTCGAGCGCGGGATCGAGTATCAGCAGGGCAACGCCGCGCGGCTCGCCATGTACCCGGCCGCCGCGCAGGTCCGCGCCAACGCCGACGGCTCGGGGCTGACCGCGATGGTCAAGGCGCGCGGGCTATCCGACGCGGCGATCGACGCCTGCTTCGCCAACCAGCCCGAGATCGACCGGATCGTCAAACTAACTGCCGACGCGCCCAAGGAGATCGACTCCACGCCGACCTTCTACCTCAACGGCAAGATCGTGCCCCATGTCGGCTGGGCCCAGCTCGAACCCGTGCTCCGCAAGGCCGGCGCCCGCTAATTCATCCGATCCACTGGAGTACCCCCATGAAGTTCCTGACCACGCTCGCCGTCCTGCCGCTCGCGCTCGCCGCCTGCTCGAAGAATGATTCCACCGGCAACGTCGATGCGCCCGCCGCGGCACCTGTTGCGGCCGCCGCCGCGCCTGCCGGCCAGAACTGGACCGAGACGGTCGTGAAGACCCCCGAGGGCTATCTGATGGGCAACCCGAATGCGGCCATCAAGCTCGTCGAATATGGCGCGCGCTCCTGCCCGACCTGCGGCGCGTTCGGCCGCGAGGCGTACAAGCCGCTGACCGAGAAATATGTCTCGACCGGCAAGGTCAGCTTCGAATTCCGCGACTTCCTCGTCCACGGCGCGCCCGACGTCGCGCTGACGTTGCTCGGCCAGTGCGGCGGCGTCGCGCCGTTCTTCCCGATCCTCGAGCAGATGTACGGCAACCAGATCGCGTTCCTCGACAAGCTCCAGGCGATGACGCCCGCGCAGCAGCAGGAACTCGCCAACCAGCCGCCGACGGTGGTCGCGACTAAGCTCGCCGAACAGATGGGCGCGATCGATTTCGTCAAGCAGCGCGGGATCCCGGAAGCCAAGGCGCGCGCCTGTCTCGCCGACCAGAAGCAGCTCGAAGTGATGGCCAAGCCCACTGAAAACGCGATGCAGGCGGGCACCGTCACGGGCACGCCGACCTTCCTGATCAACGACAAGAAGCTCGACCAGGTCGTGAGCTGGGATCAGATGGAGAAGGCGCTGAAGGCGGCCGGGGCGTAAGCTAACCCCTTTCCCTCCACCCCGGCGAAGGCCGGGGCTCAATTGGAAAGGTTGCAGTAACGGAGCGCGACCTCCGTTAGCACCGTCCCCCAATTGGGCCCCGGCCTCCGCCGGGGTGGCATTGCGGCGACCCACGCGCACTCCCCCCTTGTTCTCCCGCGAAGGCGGGAGCCCAGTCTGGGTCCCCGCCTTCGCGGGGACACAAATTTTGCGGTTAGGTCAGGGCTAGGATCAACACTCAGCCATCGGGGGAGGCGCAAAAATGCAGATCAAACGCCTCCGCATCACCGGCTTCAAGAGCTTCGTCGACCCCGCCGATCTCCGCATCGAACCCGGCCTCACCGGCGTCGTCGGCCCCAACGGCTGTGGCAAATCGAACCTCCTCGAAGCGCTCCGCTGGACGATGGGCGAGGCCAGCGCCAAGTCGCTGCGCGGCGCGGGCATGGACGACGTCATCTTCGCCGGCACCGCCACCCGCCCGCCGCGCGACTTCGCCGAAGTCTCGATCCTCGCCGAAATAAGCGGAGACGAACGCGAGATCGTCCGCCGGATCGAGCGCGGCGCCGGCTCCGCCTACCGGATCGACGGCCGTGACGTCCGCGCCAAGGACGTCGGCCTCCTCTTCGCCGACGCCGCCACCGGCGCGCACAGCCCCGCACTCGTCAGCCAGGGCCGGATCGGCGCGGTCATCGCCGCCAAGCCCGCCGACCGCCGCGCGATGCTCGAGGACGCCGCCGGGATCGCCGGGCTCCACGTCCGCCGCAAGGACGCCGAGGGCAAGCTGCGCGCCACCGAAGCCAATCTCGCCAAGCTCGACGAGATCATCTCCGACCAGGACGCACGCGCCGCCACGCTGAAACGCCAGGCGCGCGCCGCCCAACGCTACCGCCTGATCTCCGCACAGATCCGCGTCGCCGAGGCGCGCACGCTCTTCGCCCGCTGGCGCGACGCCGCCACCGCCGCCGACGCCGCCAAGGCCGAAGCCACCGTGGCCGATACACACGTCCGCGCCGCCGCCGACGCCGAACGGAGCGCTGCGACCGACCAGCACCGCGCCATCGAAGCCGTCGCCACCGCGCGCGCCGCCGCGCTCGCCGCGCGCGACCAGGCCGGCGACCTCGCCCACCAACTGGCCACCCTCAAGACCGAGAAGACCAGCGTTGCGCGCAGGGTCGCCGACCTCGCCGCTGCCCGCGCCCGCATCGCCGACGATCGCGCACGCGAAGGCTCGCTCGCCAGCGACGCCGCGGCCGCACTCGCGGCGCTCGCCGACGAAGCCAGGACCCTCGACACCGCGATCGCCGACGCCACCGCCGCGCGCCCCGATCTCGACGTCGCGCTGGCCGAAGCCGAACGCGCCGCCCGCGATGCCGAAGTCTCGCTAGCCCAGGCGCTCGCCACGCAAGCCCGCGACGCCGCCGAAGTCCGCGTCGCCACCGCCGCACTCGCCGCCGCCCGGTCCCGCGCCGACCGCACCGATCGCGACGCCGCGCAGATCGCCGCCGCGCTCCGCACGCTCGGCGACCCTGCCCCGCTGGCCGCAGACCGCGAGGCCGCCGCGGAAGCCCGCCGCGACGCCACCGCCGCCGCGGACGCCGCACGCCATGCCATCACCCGTGCGGACACCGACGAAGCCGCCGCCGTCACGAGCCGCGACACCGCTGAGACCGCCTACGCGACCGCCCGCGCAAACCTCGCCGCGATCGACAGCGAAATGGCCGCGCTCACCAAGGCCACGCGGCACAGCGGACGCGATCGTCTGCTCGACCATGTCTCGGCAAGCGCCGGCTACGAACGCGCGCTGGCAGCCGCGCTTGGCGACGATCTCGATACCGGCCTCGACGCCTGGGCCGGCGCCGCACCGCGCACCGACGATCCCGCAGCCCCCGACAACGCCACCCCACTCGCAGCGTATATCGATGCGCCCCCCGCGCTCGCCCGCAGGCTGGCGCAGGTCTTCGCCGTCGACACCGACAAGGGACAAGCCCTCGCGGTCGGGCAGCGACTCGTCACCGGCGACGGCGTCTTACGCCGCTGGGACGGGTTCACCGCAACCGGCACCGGCGCGGCAGCGGCGGAACGGCTCGTCCGCCGCAACCGCCTCGCCGCGCTCCAGACCGAACGCCCCGCCGCGGCCGCAGCGCTCGACCGCGCCGAGCAGGCACGCGCCGCAATCGACCACCAGATCGCCGAAACGCGCCGCCAGTCGCAGACCGCCCGCGCCGCGCTGCACCGCGCCGAAACCGCCGCGCGCGATGCGGCCCGTAACGAAGACCGCGCCGCCGCCGCGCTCGAACGCCTCGCCGCCCAACGCGCCGATCTCGACGTTCGCGCGCACCGCATCGCCGACGACGTCGCCGATTCACATGCCGAGCGCGCCCGTGCCGGGGCCGCGATGGCCGCCATCCCCGACGGCACCGCCAACGCGCGCCTCGTCGCCACGCTCCAATACGACGCCGAACGCGGCCGTACCGCAGTCGCGCAGGTCCGCGCCGATCGCACCACGCTCGACCGCGGCATCGCCACCCACCGCGAACGCCTGTCCGCAGCGCAGGCCGACACGCGAAGCTGGCACGCGCGCGCCGGCGAGGCCGCCAGGCGCATCGCCGACATGGACGCACGCGAGAGCGCGCTGAGCGTCGATCTCGCCGCGATCGCCGATCGCCCCGCGCACCTCGACCGCGACATCGCCACGCTCAACGACGCGCATCGCGACGCCCGCGCCGCCGCCGACGCGCTGCTCGCCACCGAACGCGCCGCCGAAGCCGCCGCGCGCGCCGCCGATGATGCGCACCGCGCCACCACCGAAGCTCTCGCTGTTGCCCGCGAAGCACGCGCCGGCGCCATCGCGCGCGTCGAAAACCACGAAGCCCGCCGGCTCGATCTCGGCAAACTCTCCGGCGAACGCTTCCAGTGCCCCGCCCCCGTCCTCCCCGAACGCCTCGTCTTCGCGGTCGCCGACGTCCGCGCCCCCGCCGAAGAGTCCGCGACGCACGACCGCCTCGTCACCGACCGCGAACGCATCGGCCCGGTCAACCTCGTCGCCGAAACCGAACTCGCCGCCCTCGAAGACGCGTCGCGCGGCAACGCCGTCGAGCGTGACGAACTCGGCCAGGCGGTGAGCCGTCTGCGCGGCTCGATCGGCACGCTCAACCGCGAGGGCCGCCAACGCCTGCTGGCCGCGTTCGAGGCGGTGAACGGCCATTTCCAGCGTCTCTTCACCACGCTGTTCGACGGCGGCAGCGCACATCTTGAACTGGTCGATTCGGACGACCCCCTTGAGGCGGGGCTCGAGATCATGGTCCAGCCGCCCGGCAAGCGACTGCAATCGCTCACGCTTTTGTCGGGCGGCGAACAGGCGCTCACCGCGGTCGCGCTGATCTTCGGCCTCTTCCTCACCAACCCGGCGCCGATCTGCGTCCTCGACGAGGTCGACGCGCCTCTCGACGATGCCAATATCGAACGCTTCTGCGACCTGCTCGACCGCATGTCCCGCGACACCGACACGCGCTACCTCGTCGTCACGCACAACGCCGTCACGATGAGCCGGATGCACCGCCTGTTCGGCGTGACGATGATCGAACGCGGCATAAGCCGCCTCGTATCGGTCGACCTGCAAGCCGCGACCGGGCTGATCGCGACCGGATGATGCACGATACCGGCCGGCAATTTTGCGCGATATTTTCGCCGTCACCGCGCTATAATGAGATCATGTTCCTGGACGACTCCAGCATCTGGCCGCGCAAGGAGGAGCTTCCTCCAAAGAAGCCCGTCTATCGCCATGAAAAGGCGCTTACGCGGCTGATCTTCGTCTATCTCGTTTTGCTGCTGATCCTTCCCGTCAGCCTCGGCGGCATGGTCGATCTGATCCGCTATTTGTTCGACTGAACGAGCGCTGTCCTACACGCTGTCGTCCTGACACCATGCGACCGCTCGCCCCCGAAATACCGGGGCAGCATCCCTCGTGCAGAAACGCTCCCAGCGTCTATACTTCCTATACTTCACTCTGACGCCCCGACCGAGAACCACGCCGCTTCAGCGACATAGCGGCATGCCGGCAAGTTGATCTCCATCACTCGACACCTTCCATCACGGAACGTAAGACGAACGAATGGCCCAACTCGACACCCGCGAAAAGCTCGAGATCCTCGCCGATGCGGCGAAATACGACGCGTCCTGCGCGTCGTCGGGGACCGCGAAGCGCAATTCGAAGGACGGCAAGGGGCTCGGCTCGACCGAGGGCATGGGGATCTGCCACGCCTACGCCCCCGACGGCCGCTGTATCTCGCTGCTCAAGATCCTGCTGACCAACAGCTGCATCTTCGACTGCCATTACTGCATCAACCGCAAGAGCTCGAACGTCCGCCGCGCGCGCTTTACCGCGAAGGAAGTCGTCGACCTGACGATCGCCTTCTACAAGCGCAATTATATTGAGGGCCTGTTCCTCTCGTCGGGCATCATCGCCTCCTCCAACTACACGATGGAGCAGATGGTCGAGGTCGCGCGGAGCTTGCGCGAGGATCATCATTTCCGCGGCTATATTCACCTCAAGACGATCCCCGACGCCGACCCCGAGCTCGTCCACCAGGCGGGGCTCTACGCCGATCGCCTGTCGATCAATGTCGAACTGCCGACCGCGAACGGGCTGAAGCGCCTTGCCCCCGAAAAGGACGGCGTCCGCATCGAGACCGCGATGGCGGAAGTGAAGACGTCGATCCTCGACGGCAAGGATGCCAAGGCCAAGTACAAGTCCGCGCCGCGCTACGCCCCCGCCGGCCAGTCGACGCAGATGATCGTCGGCGCCGACGCCGCGACCGACGGCGACATCGTGCGCAAGGCGTCGACCTTGTACGACCGGTTCGGCCTGCGCCGCGTCTATTATTCCGCGTTCAGCCCGATCCCCGATGCGAGCGCCGTCTTGCCGCTGCAACGCCCGCCGCTGATGCGCGAGCACCGGCTGTACCAGTCCGACTGGCTGATGCGCTTCTACGAATTCCAGCCGCACGAGGTGGTCGCGGCCGCCGACGACGCCACCGGCATGCTCCCGCTGGATATCGACCCCAAGCTAGCCTGGGCGCTCAAATTCCGCGGCTCCTTCCCGGTCGACGTCAACCGCGCCCCCCGCGAGATGCTGCTCCGCGTCCCCGGCCTCGGCGTAAAAGCGGTCAACGGCATCCTGACGAGCCGCCGCTGGCGCCGCCTCCATCTGGCGGATGTCGCGCGCCTGACGGTGTCGATCGCAAAGCTCCGCCCGTTCATCACCGCCGAGGACTGGCGCCCGGTGGTACTCTCGGACACCGCAGACCTCCGCCCGCTAATCGCCCCCAAGCCAAAGCCCAAGCAGATGGAAATGTTCGCGTGACAGCGTATTTCTCCCCACACAGGGGAGGGTGATGCGCGTCGTAACGCTTAGCGAGCCCGACGATTTCGACGGCTGGCGTGATGCAGCGCGTGGTCTGGTCGCCGAGAACGTGCCGCCCGACGACGTCGTCTGGCAGGTCGGCGACGAACCCGTCGACCTGTTCGCGACGGTCGCCGAACCTGCTCCCGCCCCAGCCCCCGGCGCCTTCTCCGTCCCCCGCGCCTTCCTCGATCTCGCCCGCAGCGCAATCTTAGGCAGCGATCCCGAGCGGTTTGCGCTGCTCTACACGCTGCTCGCCCGCCTGCGCCGCGAGCCCAAACTGATCGAGGACCGCGCCGACCCGCTTGTCCGCCGGCTCGACCGGATCGCCAAGGACGTCCGCCGCGACATCCACAAGATGCGCGCGTTCCTTCGTTTCCGCGAGGTCGAGGACGACGGCGCACCGCGCTTCGTCGCGTGGTTCGAGCCCGACCACCACATCGTCCGCGCCAACGCCGCGTTCTTCGTCAACCGCTTCGCCAGCATGCGCTGGTCGATCCTGACGCCCGAGGTCTCGATCCACTGGGACGGCAAGGCGCTCTCGGAAGGCCCCGGCGCCAGCAAGGCCGACGCCCCCGACGGCGATCCGACCGAGGAGGTGTGGAAGACCTATTACGCCAGCACCTTCAACCCGGCGCGCGTGAAGATCGGCGCGATGCTGAAGGAGATGCCCAAGAAATACTGGAAGAACATGCCCGAAACTGCGTTGGTGCCGGGCCTACTCGCGGCGGCGCAGGCACGGGAGAGCGGGATGATCGCGAGAGCGCGCGACACGGTCGGCGGCAACAGCCTGATTGCGTGGGAGGCGCTGCGCGACGAGGCCGCCGGCTGCACGCGCTGCCCGCTCTACAAGCCCGCGACGCAGACCGTGTTCGGCGAAGGCCCCGTCGATGCGCCGCTGATGTTCGTCGGCGAACAGCCGGGTGACCAGGAGGATATCGCCGGCCGCCCGTTCGTCGGCCCCGCCGGGCAGATGTTCGACAAGGCGATGGCGGAGGCCGGCGTCGACCGGTCGCGCGCCTATGTCACCAACGCGGTGAAACACTTCAAATTCGAACAGCGCGGCAAGCGGCGGATACATGCCAAGCCGGGGGCCGGCGAAATCGACGCATGCCGTTGGTGGATCGAGCAGGAGCAGATGCTGATCAAGCCGAAGGTGACGGTGGCGCTGGGCGCGACGGCGGCGCGGTCGCTGTTCGGCAAGGTGATGACGATCGGCCGGGAGCGCGGGCGGGCGCTGCAACTGCCGGATGGTGGCGAGGCGTGGATTACGGTGCATCCGAGCTATCTGCTGCGCTTGCCCGATCCGGCGCAGGCGGCGGAGGAATACGCTCGGTTCGTCGAGGATCTACGGGTGGTCGGCGGGCGGCTAGCGGAGCTGTAACCCCACTCCCGCGTCATCCTGACGAAAGTCAGGACCCAGGGTTACGAGCGCAGCAATATTTGGCTCTGGATCCTGACTTTCGTCAGGATGACGAGGGGGCGGTATCTTAGGGAAAAGCACCTATCGCCCCACCCATCACATCGCGTTTGGCTCTGGCCCCAATCGGCCGGCCGGATCGTCGAGCGCCTCGATCGCGGCCATGTCCCACTCGTCCAGCGTCAGGTCCAACGCGGCGAAGTTATCCGCGAGATGCTCCGCGTCCGACGCCTTCGGGATTACGGAGAAGCCGTTCGCCAGGTGCCACGCCAGGATCACCTGTGCCGCGCTCCGGCGATGCTTGTCCGCGACCCGGACGATCGCTGGATCCTGCAACAGCGTCTTGCCCTGCCCAAGCGGGCTCCAGCTTTGCGTCACGATGCCGTGCGCTTCGTGATAGGCGCGCTGCTCGCGCTGCTGGAAGTTCGGGTGGAGTTCGATCTGGTTGACCGCGGGCGTCACGCCGGTCGCCGCGACGATCGCGTCGATATGCTCGGGCAGGAAGTTCGATACGCCGATCGATTTCGCCTTCCCGGCATCGCGCAAGCCGATCATCGCCTTCCATGCGTCGACGAACCTGTCCTGCTTGGGCACTGGCCAGTGCATCAAGTACAAATCAACCGACTCGACGCCCAGTAGCGCCAGGCTCTCGTCCATCGCCGCTTCGGGATCGCCCTGCTGGTCGTTCCAAAGCTTGGTCGTCAGGAACGCGTCCGACCCCTTGTAGCCATCGCCGACGCCGCGTTCGTTGTCGTAGACCGCGGCGGTGTCGACCAGCCGGAAGCCGATATCTAGCCCAGAGCGGACGATCGCCGCCACCTGGCTGTCGGGGATCTGCCACGTGCCCATGCCAAGCTGTGGCATGGAGCGGCCGTCGTTGAGTGTAAGGTCTGTCATGCCGCACCAGCGAACGAGTCGTGCCGCGGTTCCGATGGACGGGATCGGTTTAGGGGTTCCCTTCGTCGCCCGGTTCGCGCAATCGACCGGGCCATGTTCGAAAAGATCCTGGCCGTACTGGCCACCTTCACGATCGGCGTCATTTCGTCGGGTGGCTATGTCGGCATCGCGTTGCTCATGGCGATCGAGAGCGCCTGCATCCCGCTGCCGTCCGAGATCATCATGCCGTTCGCCGGCTATCTCGTCTCGACCGGGCGGTTCGACCTGTATCTCGCCGCCACCGCGGGCGCGATCGGGTGCAATCTCGGCTCGATCGTCGCCTACGAGATCGGCAAGCGCGGCGGCCGCCCGATGGCCGAGCGCTGGGGCCGGTACCTGCTGATCGGCCCAGGCGAGCTCGACGCGGCGGACCGGTTCTTCGCACGCTGGGGTTCGATGGCGGTCCTGATCGGACGGCTCCTCCCCGTGATCCGCTCGTTCATCGCCTTCCCCGCGGGCGTCGCGCGGATGAAACTGGTGCCGTTCCACATCTATACCTTCATCGGATCATGGCCGTGGTGCTTCGGGCTCGCCTGGGTCGGCATGAAATTGGGCGACAAATGGGACAGCGATCCCCGCGTGAAGGCCGCGTTCCACAGTGCCGACCTGCTGATCGGCGTGGTCCTGATCGCGCTCATCGGCTTCTACATCTGGCACCGGGTCCGCGGCTTGAAGCGTCACCCTTAAGCGTCCCGGGCGTAACCCCGGCGCCTCGCCAACGCGCGCAGATCGTCGTCGCGCGTCGGGACGAGAGACTGCACGCGGCGCTGATATGTCGCGACAAGGTCCGGGCCAGCACGGCCCGGTGAGCCACTGTCGAACGATGGTGCAGGATCATATTCGAGCGCAAGCTGCACCGCGCGGGCATGCGCCTCGCCGCGGATCATCGCCGTCAGCGTCAGCGCGAAGTCGATCCCCGCGGTGACGCCGCCGCCGGTTACCCGGTTGCGATCGACCACTGTCCGCGCATCGACGGGGATCGCGTTGAACAGCGTCAGCATATCGCGCTGCGCCCAGTGGCACCCCGCGCGAAAGCCATCGAGCAGACCCGCAGCGCCCAGGATCAGCGATCCGGTGCAGACGCTCGTCACCCATGTCGCCTCCCCACCGACTCTTGCGACCCAGGCCATCGCTTCGTCGTCGGCGATCACGGCGTTGGTCCCGAACCCGCCGGGCACGCAGAGTATGTCCGCGTACGGCACGTCGGCAAAGGTCGCGGTCGGCAGGATCGAGAAGCCGGCATCGGTGGGCACCGGGTCGAGCGTCTTCCACACAAGGTCCAGCCGCGCGTTGCCGAGACGCGAGAGGACCTGCGCAGGCCCGGTCAGGTCGAGCTGAGTCACGTTGGGGAAGAGCAGGAAGGCGATGTGCAGGGGTTTGGTCATGCTCATGGTCCCGTCCGTAAGTGTCTGGAATCAATGGCCGCGCGCGAGTGAAGTATAGGAAGTATAGACGCACGCGCAGCATCGTTTTCGGGTCGTGATGCACGCTGGGCGGCGGGGTAGAGGATCGGGTTTGGGGAGAGTGCGGCCGTCATCCGGGGAGCATGTCATGTCCTGTGGTTGTAGGACAGCAGGGGCGAGGCGCGTGGCGGGGCGCCGGGCGGATGGCGAGTGGCGGGCTGGGGATCTCGCTGGTCCGGGGAAAGACCCGGTGGAGTCACTGCGGGACCGTTTGGGACCGGGCGGTCGTGTGCGACTGGCGTCGGCCGTATCGTGGGAGACCCCAGCTTTCGCTGGGGTGACGGATTGGGGGGGCGGGGTGACGGGTGGCGGTGGCGGGCGGAGGTGACGGGTGGGACGAATAGGACGGGGGAAACTTCAGAAGCAGGTCGCTCTCGCTCTATTCCAGCATTCGAGCGCCCCCTCCCCCCAACGCCGTCATCCCAGCGAACGCTGGGATCTCTCCGTTCAGGCCCCGACCCGACCTAACAACTCAGGGAAGAACAGGTACTTCTGCGGCGCGCGTCTTGTTCTCCAGGCGCGATTCCTTGACGCGCTGGTTGAAGCAGCCCGAGGCGCCGCCTGGGCCAACCGCCGAACAGCTGCCGATCGTGTTGACGCCCGAGCCTGCGTCGAGTGTACCCTGCGCCTTGGTTGCCCAGCTGGCGTTCTCGGGGGTTACGACGAACTCGCGGAGTTCCTTCGGGACCCGGTACTGCTCCTGCGCGCTGCGGCGGACGCAGACGACGATCTCTTCGCCATTCTGGTTGGTCGGGCAGCGCTCGTTGCCAAACAGCGTGAGGACGCCGTTGATGGGCGCGCTACGCGAGACTTCGCCGGGGGCGGAGACGGGCTTGGCCTTGCCCGTGGCGCCGGGCAAGGCGGGCGCCAGCGTCGGCGCCTTGGCAGGCACTTGCGCCAGCGTCGGCGGTGCAGGGCGCGCGGTCTGCGCGACCGCGGGGCCGGCGACGAGCAAAGCCGCCGCAAAAAGCATCTTCATACGCATCACTCCCACGCGTTTGGTACGCTTGTTATATTCGCTTCGCCGTGGCGATCGCGACCTTGCAGCCCAGCCGGATCATCGCGCTGAGCACCGGATAACCCGGCGTCTCCTCCGCGCCCGCGGCAATCGCGGTATTCTTGTGCTCGAGCTCCTCGGCCTGGAAGTCGAGGATGGCCGCTGATAGCTCGGGATCGCTGGCGCCAAGCTGAACGAGCTGTTCCTCATAATGCTTGTCGATCTCGGTCTCGACCGCGGCGGTGCACGCCATCGCCGCGCGCGGGCTGATCGCCGCGGTCACCGCGCCGAGCGCGAAGCCCGCGACCTTCCAGATCGGCTGGAGCACCGTCGGCCGCACGCGGCGCTCGACGATCATCCGGTCGAAGAACGCGCGGTGGCGTTCCTCCTGCTGCGCCATGTGGTGAATCGATCGCGACGCCGGGTGGCGATCGCCGAGCACCGCCAACTGGCCCGCATAGATCCGGATCGCGCCATATTCACCCGCCTGGTCGACGCGGATCATCGAATCGGTCGCGCGCTTGGCGTCGCCTGGCTTCCAGCTGCTCATTTCGTCTTCCTCATGAGGGCGAATATGGTGAACGCACCGGCGAGGGAAAAGATGGCGTTGAAGCCCGCGAGCGAGATTCCGAACAGCTTCCACTGCGGCGAATCGCAGCGGACCATCGGCGCGTTCATGATCGCGGCAAGGCGCTCGGCAGCGGTGGTGCCGGCCATCGAGACGGTCGTGGTGCAGGCGGTGAATCCATTCCACCAATGATATTCGACGCCGGCATGCGCGACGCCGATCAGCCCGCTGAGCCCGATCAGCAACGCGGCGATGAACACCAGCGACGCGCGGAGCGATCGCCCGGGGACGAAGAACGTCGCGCCCGCGATCAGCACCGCGGAATAATGCGGCCAGCGCTGCCAGTGGCACATCTCGCACGGATACAGGCCGCCGAGATATTGCGAGCCGAGCGCGCCGAGCAGCAGGAACGCCGGCAGCAGCAGCGCGATGGCGCGCGCGATCTCTTCGTTCTTGGTCATGCCAAGCCCGCGACGCACGCTCACTTGCCGGGGACCTTGGCTGAGTCGGGTGCGGTCGGATCGGGCTTGATCGGGCGCGGCTTGGTCGCGGCGGCGACCTGTGCGGCGCCGCCGAGGCGCGCGACGGTCTTCAGCGCGTAATAGAGCTGGAAGTCGTCGATGCCCTGCTTCTTCAGCTGCTCGGGCGTCTGCGCGAAGCGGGGATCGGTCTTGGTATCCTCCTCGAGCACCGCATTGTCGGCCTTCACCTCGTTGATCAGGTGCTTGCGCAGGTCCGCCTCGCGGAACACGGGGCGCGACTTATAGTCGGGATCGGTGAGCTGCGGCACCTTGATGTCGGGCTCGATCCCGCCCTCCTGCACCGAACGGCCCGATGGCGTGAAGTAGCGCGCGGTCGTCAGGCGGAGCGCGGTCTCGGGGCCGAGCGGGAGCACGGTCTGGACCGAGCCCTTGCCGAAGCTGCGCTCGCCCATGATCAGCGCGCGGTGATGATCCTGCAGCGCGCCGGCGACGATCTCGGACGCGGACGCGGTACCGGGATCGGTGAGGACGACGACCGGCAGGCCGTGCGCGTCGTCGCCGGGCTTGGCGTAATAGCGTTCGATATCGGTCTTCTCGCGGCCGCGCTGCGAGACGATCTCGCCGTGGTCGAGGAACGCGTCGCTGACCTCGATCGCCTGGGTAAGCAAGCCGCCGCCATTCTCGCGCAGGTCGACGACATAGCCGAGCGGGCGGTGGCCGAGCGACTTGTCGATCGCCATGATCGCCGCGCGCGTGTCGGCGCCGGTATTCTCGCTGAAGGTGTTGATGTTGATATAGCCGACATTGCCGCGGACTTCCCACTTCACCGGCTTCTGGACGATGATCTCGCGCGTCATCGTCACGTCGAGTGGCTTATCGCGGCCGGGACGGACGAGGCCGAGCGTGATCCGGCTGCCGGGCTTGCCGCGCATCTTGCCGACCGCCTCGTCGAGCGAATCGCCGTAGATCAGCTTGCCGTCGATATGCGTGATATAGTCGCCGGACTTGACACCGGCGCGCGCGGCGGGGGAGTCCTCCTGCGGGGCGACGACCTTGATCGCGCCGTCCTCCATCTGCACCGTCAGGCCTAGGCCGCCGTAATTGCCCTCGGTCATGATGCGCAGGTTTTCATAGTCGAGCGCGTCGACATACGAGCTGTGCGGATCGAGGCTGGCGAGCATCCCCTGGATCGCGCCCTTGATCAGCGTCTTGTCATCGACCTTGTCGACATATTCCGCCTTCACGCGGTTGAAGACGTCGAGGAACTGGTCGAATTCGCGATAGGTGTCGGTGTCGACCGCCGCCATCGCCGAGGTGGCCAGTGGTATCAGCGTCAGCGCGCCGACGATGGCAGTCGCGGAGAGGATCGGGGTACGCAGTATAGGACGAGGCATCGATGGTCCTGCAACCTGAGAAGTGACGGTATCTTAGCGTCGTAACGGCGTAGCGTAGCCGAGCGTCGGCGGCAACGCGCGCGGAGCAAAGGCGGGTCGGTGTTCATGCGGGCTGACGCGGACCGCTTTGGTCGATCAGCGCGCGCCCATCAGCGACGCGAGATCGACGGGGCGGCCCCGGCGGCGGAGCTCGACGGTGATGCGCGGGTCCTCGCGGGGGGCAGTGCCGAGCGGCGCGCCCATCGCGACGCGGTCGCCGGGCTTGGCGTCGGTCGCGGCGAGGCCGGTGACGAGGCTGGTCCACCCGTCGGCGTGATCGATGATGACGATGACCCCATAGTCGCGGAACCGGCGGGCATAGCGGATCGTCCCCGCGGCGGGCGCGACGACACGCGCGCCGGGGGCGGTGGCAAAGGTCAGGCCGCGCGACCGGACGCCGGCATCCGAAATTTCGTCGAAGCCGGTGAGAAGCTTGCCCGCCACCGGCGCACGATACACGCCGCGCGGCGGCGGCGGGGGAGTCGTGCCGGGGGCGATCGGGCGTGGCAGCGGGCCGGCGAGCGCGACCAGGCTGGCGGCGGTCGCCTTGGCGTTGGTCGTGGCCGTCATCCCGTCGACCAGGTCGCGCGCGCGTTCGCCGAGCGCGAGCGCGCGGTCCGACTCGCTGATCGCCCCCCGACCCAGCGACTGGCTGCGTTGCCGGTGGCGGGCCTCCAGGGTTGCCAGCGCGAGACGGTCGCTCTCCAGACGCGCGCGACCGTCGGCGAGCGCCTTGGCGGCGAGCGCGGCGCTGGCCTGCAACCGGCGCGTCTCGGCCAGTTCGGCGCGAACCGCTTCGGTGCGCTGGCGGACGACGGGCAACGCGCTGCCGAGGACCGCGCGAACATGGACCAGATCGGCGACCGATCCGGGCTGCGCGACGGCAGCGATCGTCGGGCGGCGGGCGAGCGACTCTAGCGCGGCCAGCAGGCGGGCGACGGGGGTCTGTGCGCGGCCGAGCCTGGCGCGCTGATCGGACAGCAGCCGATCGACGAGCGTCACGCGCGCACTGGCGGTCGCGAGGTTTGCTTCGGCGGCGGTCACGCGCGCGGCCAGCGCCTGCTCCTCGCGGCGGGCCTTGTCGGCGGCATTGCGCTCCTGGGCGGCAGCGGCGGCGAGCTTGGCGGCGCGGGCGGCGGCGATCGCGGCATCGCGCTTGGTCGCTACCAGCCGTTGCTGCTCGGTCGCGATTTCCGGCGCGTCAGTCTGCGCGGTGACGCCCGCCGCCGCGAACAGCGCCGCGATCGCGAGAACGCCCCCTAGCCTCATGCATCACCCTTCGCGGTGATAGGGGTGATTGGCAAGGATGCTGGTCGCGCGGAAAAGCTGCTCGGCGAGCATCGCACGCGCCAGCAGATGCGGCCATGTCGCACGGCCGAAGGAAAAGAGCAGGTCGGCCTCGTCGCGCGCGGCATCGTCGAAGCCGTCGGCAGCACCGATCATGAACCGCGCCTCGCGCACGCCGTCGTCCCGCCACCGCTCGAGCTTATGCGCGAACTGCGTCGAGGAGAGCGTCTCGCCCTTCTCGTCGAGCAGGATACGCTTGGTCTGGTCGCCGACGAGCGGGATCTTGCCGCCGGTGTCGGGAAGCTCGCTGACCTTGGTCGGCCAGACGATCCGCTTGAGATAGCGGTCGACGAGGTCCGCCTCGGGCGACCGCCCGATCCGTCCGCGGGCGACGATGTGGAGCAGCATCGCCGCCTCGGGGTCGGTTTAGTCTTCGTCGGTGAATGTCGGCATCGCCGGCGGCGTCGGCGCATCGCCGAATGCCCACATCCGCTCCAGATTGTAGAAGCTGCGGACTTCGGGGCGGAACAGGTGGACGATGATGTCGGTCGCGTCGATGAGAACCCAGTCGGCGGTCGGCAGGCCTTCGATCTTCACCGGGCGCTTGAACTCGGCCTTGATCCGCTCGGCCAGCTTCTGCGCCATCGAGGCGACCTGGCGGGTCGAACGACCGCTGGCGATCACCATGTAATCGGCAATGCTGGTCTTGCCCGCGAGCGGGATCGAGATCGTCTCGACCGCCTGGTCGTCGTCGAGCGACGCGAGGATCAGGCGATGCAGCGCCTCAACCTCTTCGGGGTCGGTCGCGCGAGGGGCAGTAGGGGAAGTGGCCAAGTCAGCTCCTGGGTAAAACTACCGGACCAGCAAAGTGCTGGACCCAGTCGGGATTTTTGGCACGAAGGCCGGTTGCGGAGGTCGGGTCGGGTCGGAAGCGCAACAGCACAAGGGCCGGCAATCTCCACGTCGTCCAGCTCTTCGCATGGTCTGTGCGCCGTTGGAAGCGCCGCAGCCAACCCATCGCGGGGGCCGCGAGGGCGCGCCCGTCATATCCCGGCCGCGCGATTACCGCAATCGGAACCTCGCGGGCGATCTGGCGCCAGTTCTTCCACCGGTGGAAGTCGGCGAGATTGTCGGCGCCCATCAGCCAGATGAAGCGGACCTTGGGGTAGCGCCGCTTGAGCTTTCGGATCGTGTCGAGCGTGTAGCGGGTGTGCAGCCGCGACTCAATATCGGTCGCGCGGATCGGCGCGCGCCGCGCCATGCGCCGCGCAGAGGCGAGCCGCGCGGCCAGCGGCGCCATGTCACGCGCGGCGTCCTTGAGCGGATTGCCGGGAGACACCAGCCACCACGCCTCGTCGAGCGCGAGCGCGTCGATTGCCGAAAGCGTGATCCCGCGATGGCCACGATGCGCAGGGTTGAACGACCCGCCGAGAATGCCGACGTGGGTCACGGATATTTTCGCCAGTTCTCCCGCGCATGAAACGCTCGGAGGATTTCGACGCCATGGGGAACGATGCGATAGATCAGGACATAGTCGGTTTCGGGCACACGCCATTTTCGTTCGTCGCGATCGACGACCGGACCTGCAGCGGGAAAATCGGCCAGGAAATTGCCCGCGGCGATCGCAGCGCGACCGACCAAATCGGCGTAGTCGTGATCGTGTCGTGCATTGAAATCATCGATCCGCGCTAGATCGATCCGCGCAAGGGCCGCCCAACTCGTGCGGCTCATCCTTGCCGTCGAGCAGCGACACGCTCTTCGAACCAGGTTTCCATCTCTTCCTGGCTGATCAGTTCGCCGCGATCGGCGGAGTCTATTCCGGCCTGGATGAAAGCGCGCATATCGGCATGATGCTGGGCCGCCTCCCGGATTGCCTCGGCTGCGAACTCTTCGCCGGTGATACCGCGATACTGCGCGAGTTCCTCGACCATCGCGAAGGTGGCTGGATCGAGCGGAGTCGTGATCGAGACGGACGCGTTCATGGCTTCACGCTACGCTGATCGACACACCGCATCAACCGCGCACCTGCCCCGTGCCGCGGCCGATCCACTTGTAGGTCGTCAGCCCCTCCAGCGCGACGGGGCCGCGCGCGTGGAGGCGGCCGGTGGCGATGCCGATCTCCGCGCCCAGCCCGAACTCGCCGCCGTCGGCGAACTGGGTGGAGGCGTTCCACAGGACGATCGCGCTGTCGACGGCGCTCAGAAAATGCTCGGCGACCGCGGCGTCCTCGGCGATGATCGCGTCGGTGTGATGCGATCCGTGGCAGGCGATGTGCGCGACCGCCGCGTCGAGGCCGTCGACGATCGCGACCGAGGCAATCGCGTCGAGATACTCGGTGTCCCAGTCCGCGGCATCGGCGACCGCGATGTCGGGCACGAGCGCGCGCGACGCGGCGTCGCCGCGCACCACGCAACCGGCATCGGCCAGACGCCGGATCAGCGCCGCAGCCTCGGGATACGCCCGGTGGATCAGCAGCGTCTCCATCGAACCGCACACGCCCGTGCGGCGCATCTTGGCATCGACGACGACCGCCGCCGCCATCGCCGGGTCCGCCGACGCATCGACATAGACATGGTTGATGCCGTCGAGATGCGCGAGCACCGGCACGCGCGCCTCGGCCTGGACGCGCGCGACGAGGCTCTTGCCGCCGCGGGGGATGATCAGGTCGATCACCCCGTCCGCCGCCAGCATCGCGCCGACCGCGGCACGATCGGTGATCGGCACGAGCTGGACCGCGTCGGCGGGCACCCCGCCCGCCTCCAGCCCCGCCACCAGCGCCGCATGGATCGCCCGGTTGCTTGCCACCGCCTCGGACCCGCCGCGCAGGATCGCGGCATTGCCGGCCTTCACGCACAAGGCGGCTGCGTCCGCGGTGACGTTGGGGCGGCTTTCGTAGATGATGCCGATCACGCCGATCGGCACGCGAACGCGCGAAAGCGTGAGGCCGTTGGGTCGTTCGCGCGAGTCGATGACTTGCCCGACCGGATCGGCGAGCGCGGCGACTGCTGCCACGCCATCAGCCATCGCCGCGATCCGCCCTGCGTCCAACCGCAACCGATCGAGCAGCGCGCCGGACAGTCCGGACTCGGTCGCACGCGCCATGTCCACCGCATTCGCTGCCAGAATCTCCGCCGACGCCGCCCGAACCGACTCCGCCGCCAACGCCAGCGCGGCGGCCTTCCGCGCGGTCGGCAGCGACGCCAGCACCAGCGCGGCGGCACGCGCGCGGCGGCCCATATCGGCGATCAGGTCGGTTGGATTTGCTGCAGCGTCCATGGCCGCGCGCTAGCATGCGAAGCCCCTCGCGCCAACGCCGCGAACTCGTTACGCTTCCGATCTTGCAGGGGGGAAGCATGACCGGAGATATCGGGGCGGCGGCGGATATCGCCACGGGGGCGCTGGTCGGGCGCGCGGTAGAACCAGGCGCGGGCGAACCGCATCGGCCGCCTATGGGCAGCACGGACGATGCACTCTGTCTCAATTGCGGGACGCGATTGCTCGGCGCGTATTGCCAAGCCTGCGGCCAGTCGGCGCACGTCCACCGCTCGCTCGGTGGGATCGGGCATGAGATTGCGCATGGCGTTTTCCATTTCGAGGGCAAGATCTGGCGTACCTTGCCGCTGTTGACCTTACATCCCGGCACGCTCACGCGACGCTATGTCAACGGCGAGCGCGCGCGGTTCGTGTCGCCGCTCGCGCTGTTCCTGTTCACCGTCTTCCTGATGTTCGCGACGATCGGGCTGGTCGGCGGCGAGCTTGCGGACACGATCGTCAATGACGAACGCCCTACCCAACTCTCCGACTATGCCCGCGAGACCGCCAAGGCGCGCACCGCGCTGGGCGTGGTCGAGGCGCAGCGCGCGGCCGCGACACGCGACCCGGCCTATTCGGGCCCACCCGTCGCCGAACTCGACCAGCGCGCGGCGGCGCTGCGCACCACGCTCCGCGCGCTCGATATCGCCACGACCATCAAGCGCGGCGGCAGCTCGGAGCCGGTCGTCGATCTCGGGTTCAAGACGGGGTGGGCGCGGCTCGATCACGGCATCGCCAAGGCCAACGCCAATCCCGGCCTGATGATCTACAAGCTCCAGAGCAGCGCGTATAAATATAGCTGGGGGCTGATTCCGCTATCGGTGCCGTTCGTGGCGCTGCTGTTCCTGTGGCGACGCAGGCATGCCCTGTACGACCATGCGATTTTCGTGACATATTCGATCGCGTTCATGATGCTGCTGACGATCGTGCTGATCGTTGCACATGTCGTCGGCGTGCCCGATCCGACGCTGCGGCTGGCCGCGCTGGTGGTTCCGCCGGTCCACATGTTCGCGCAATTGCGCGGCGCGTATGAACTGCGCAAGCGCGCGGCGGCGTGGCGGACGGTAGCGCTGCTGACGTTCGCATTCACGGTGTTGGTCGCGTTTGTCGTCCTGCTGCTGCTCCACGGGCTGACCGATTAAGCCGGGGGGCGCGCGATTATCCTCCGCGGCGTGCCGGCGGCCCTTGGCGTATGGTTGTCCTGTTAGACGTCTGTCCCCGCCCCCCGCCCGCTGCCCGCTGCCCGCTGCTTATCCTGGACACCGGAACAGCCCGCCCCCTCGTCATCCCAGCGAAAGCTGGGATCTTCCCGTTGCAGCCACGTCGCGAGCCAAACGGGAGACCCCAGCTTTCGCTGGGGTGACGTACGGGGGGGCGGCTACCTATGGGGGCCGGGGACGGACGAAGATCGGTAACGAACAGAGCCAGTGACGAACGGCGGTAGATGACGATCGAGGACGGTGACGATCGGAAGCCGCGACGGTCGGGGATCCGTGACGGTCGGGATCCGGTGACCGTTGGGATCCGGTGACCGTTGGGAACCGATGAAAGTCCGGCGCCGGGACGGTCTAGGCTCGATGACTGTTTAGAAGGCGGCAGATCAAAGCCGGGCGCGGATTACCCACGCCCGCACGGGTAGAGGTTCGCCAGAACGCGCGCATAGCCGTCCTTCAGCGGACGCTTCTGATAGCTGGCGGGGAGGTCGTTCAGGCCGTCGAGCATGTCCATGATGCCGACCGACTCGCCGTCCGGCACGCAGGCGATCGGCGGCTTACCCGCCGCGGCGCGCGCGGCGCGTTCGGCCTTTAGCTGGTTGGTCGCGGCCTTCGCCTCCGCCTTCAGCGCTGGAAGCTCGGGCGACATGAACGCCATCGGCCCCTGCTCACGCAGTGCGTTGGCGCGCGACAGGAAGGTACCGACGGTCATCGCCGCATGCGCGGGCAACGCGACGCCGGCGATCAGCAGTGCAGCGACTACAGCCTTCGAATGCGAATACGACATGGGCGGCCTTTCCGAGAAAAGACCGCCCATGGAGCAGTTTAGCTGACTAATCCGTGAACCGGATCAGGCCCCCAGCGGAGTCGGCGTTCCGAACGGACCGTTCGGGCGCCGAGTCTTCGGGATCGACGTGCCCGCACGCGGGACGTTCGATGCCTTCGCACCCGGATCCGGACGGTCGAGATCCTCGCCGGCGATCAGCTTCTTGATCTCGTCACCGGTCAGCGTCTCGAATTCGAGCAGCGCGCCCGCCACCGTGTGGAGCTGGTCGACATGATCGCTCAGCACCTGCTTGGCGCGGTCGAGACCGCCTTCGACGATCCGCTTGATCTCGTCGTCGATCAGCTGCGCGGTCTGGTTCGACATGCGCGACGGACGGCTCGACGAGTAGCCGAGGAACGATTCGCCCTCCGGCTCGCCATATTCGAGCGGGCCGACCTTGTCCGACATGCCCCAGCGCGTGACCATGTCGCGTGCCAGACCCGTGGCGTACTGGATGTCTCCGCTCGCACCCGACGAGACCTTGTCGTACCCGAAGATCACTTCCTCGGCGACACGACCACCCATCGACACCGCGAGGTTCGCGTACATCTTGTCGCGGTGATAGCTGTAGCTGTCCCGCTCGGGCAGACGCATGACCATGCCCAGCGCACGACCGCGCGGGATGATCGTCGCCTTGTGGATCGGATCCGACGCGGCCTCGTGCATCGCGACGACGGCATGGCCGGCCTCGTGATACGCGGTCATCCGCTTCTCGTCGTCGGTCATGACCATGGAGCGACGCTCGGCGCCCATCATGACCTTGTCCTTGGCCTCCTCGAACTCGGCCATCGCCACCAGACGCTTGCCCTTGCGCGCCGCGTGCAGCGCCGCCTCGTTGACGAGGTTGGCGAGATCGGCACCCGAAAAGCCTGGCGTACCACGTGCGATGACGCGCGCATCGACGTCGGGTGCAAGCGGCACCTTCTTCATGTGCACTTCGAGAATCTTGATTCGGCCCTCGATATCCGGCCGCGGTACGACCACCTGCCGATCGAAGCGGCCCGGACGCAGCAACGCGGGATCAAGCACGTCGGGACGATTGGTCGCGGCGATGATGATGATGCCTTCGTTCGCCTCGAAGCCGTCCATCTCGACCAGCAGCTGGTTCAGCGTCTGCTCGCGCTCGTCATTGCCGTTGCCGAGGCCTGCGCCACGATGGCGGCCGACCGCATCGATTTCGTCGATGAAGACGATGCACGGCGCGGATTTCTTGGCCTGCTCGAACATGTCGCGGACGCGGCTCGCGCCGACGCCGACGAACATCTCGACAAAGTCCGAACCCGAGATGGTGAAGAACGGCACGCCCGCCTCGCCTGCGATCGCGCGGGCGAGCAGCGTCTTGCCGGTACCGGGCGAACCGACCAGCAACGCGCCCTTGGGGATCTTGCCGCCGAGGCGGGCGAACTTGGTCGGGTCCTTCAGGAACTCGACGATCTCCTCGAGCTCTTCACGCGCTTCGTCGATGCCCGCGACGTCGGCAAAGGTGACCTTGCCTTCCTTCTGCGTGAGCATCTTCGCGCGGCTCTTGCCGAAGCCCATCGCGCCCGAGCCCGAATTCTTCTGCATCTGCTTCAGCACGAAGAACGCGATGCCGAGGAACAGCAGGAACGGCAGCGACTGATAGAGAAGCAGCGCCAGCATCGACGGGCCCTCTTCGGGC
This sequence comes from Sphingomonas sp. BK036, assembly GCF_004216825.1. Taxonomy (NCBI): domain Bacteria; kingdom Pseudomonadati; phylum Pseudomonadota; class Alphaproteobacteria; order Sphingomonadales; family Sphingomonadaceae; genus Sphingomonas; species Sphingomonas sp. BK036. The sequence continues at coordinate 741,121 of NZ_SGXR01000003.1, forward strand.
TTCGCGCTGATCGCGACGCCCTTCTCGCGCAGCTTGGGCACGAGCGTCGAATCCTGAATCGGATAGGATTTGAACTTCTCGCCGCTCGACAGCGTGCCCGAGATGATGTCGCGCGAGATGTTGACGTCCTTGACGGTGCCCTCGTCGACCTTGTCGAGAAACGCCGAATAGGCGATCGTGTTGCCACCCGACGCCGCCGTGCGGCCGTCGAACATGGTCACGAACAGTGCCAGCGCGAGCAGGATGCCGACCCAGATCAACAGGCTCTTCATCCAAGGATTGCCGCCGCCATTTTCGGGGCCGCCGTTTCCGGGGCCCTGTGGCTTCTGACCGCGGTTGTCGTTGTCGCTCATGGGTGCACGATACCTTTCAGCGCACAAGATAAGCGCGCGCAGGTTAATGGCAATGGAACAAGACGCGACTTGTGGTGATCAGTGTGAACGAACCGCTATATGGGTTCAGTCGGCCGCCCGCCGCGGCGGCGCCTCGCGGAACCGCCAGACATTGCCGCGCACGCTCGCGATGATCCCAGCCTGCGTGGTCCGCTTGCCTGCCATCAGCGAGTCGAGCAGCTTTTCGATATTGGCGGCTTCGGTCCATTCGGGCGTGGCGATGCCCGCTTCGGCGCGCACCGCGCCGATCGCCCGGCGCGCGAGACGGCGCAGGATCTCGCGCGGCAGCTTGTCGACCGCGAGCTTGACCTCGCCGCCGCCGACCTTGGCGCGGTCGGCCCAGATCCAGTCGACCATCGCGCGGACGTCGGTATCGGTCTCGGCCAGCGCCGCCGCGGCGCGCGCGAGGTTGGGGGTACCGAGCCACTCGTTGTCGCCGAGCAACCGGCGGAACCGCGTGCGATCGTGGCGATCGTCATGGTTCGAGGGGTCGTCGAAGAACGGCACCTCGCCGCGGCGGACGATCGCGCGGAGTTCGGCGCGGCGCCAGTCGAGCAGCGGGCGGATGACCGTGATGCCGTGAACTTCGGTGCGCGCGCGGACGCCCGCCAGCCCCGCGAGCCCAGACCCGCGCGCGGCGCGCATCAGGAAGGTCTCGGCCTGATCGTCGGCGTGATGGCCGGTGACGAGCCCCCCTGCCCCGATCGCGCGTGCGTGATCGGTGAGGAGCGCATAACGCGTGGTCCGCGCCTGCGCCTGGATGCTGGCGCCGGTGATCGGCTCGCTCGGCGCGAGAGTCGCATGCGCGATGCCGAGCGTGGCACAATGCGCGGCGACCATCGCCGATTCCTCGACCGCTTCGGGGCGCAGGCGGTGGTCGATGCTGGCGACCGTGAAACCGGGGGCAAGCGCCTCGTGCGCGAGCGTGAGCATCGCCATGCTGTCCGGACCGCCGGATACGGCGAGCAGCGGGTTGACGATATCGCCTGCCAGCCGCGCATAGTCGGCGGCGAAACGGCGTCCTTCCTCGGTCATGCCGAGACCGCCCTGTTCGGGGAGAATTTACCCCCCCGGCGCAGGCCGGGGCCCAATTGGGGAACGGTGATGACTGAGCGCAGCACGCCGTGATGCCGGCTTTCCCAATTGGGCCCCGGCCTCCGCCGGGGTGGTGCTGGTGCGCGACCCGACGTCACGAACAGGGAATCACGCATGACCATCGGGCGCTGGCTTACTTGCACTTCGCCGCGGCGCGTCCGGCGGCAACCTGCCCCTTCATCGCCGCCGCCATCTTCGCACCATAGACGTCGTTCAGCTCGTCATACACCTTGCAGGCATCTGCGGGCTTGTTGAGCTTGGTCAGCGCCTGCCCCAGGTACAACAGGCTGTCGGGCGCGCGCTCGCCATCGGGCATCTTCTTGTAATTGTCGTAGAACGCCATCGACGCCAGGCTCGGCTTGCCCTCGTCCAGATAGGCGCGACCCAGCAGGTTCTGCGCATAGCTCGCGCGCTTACTCTTGGGATATTCGGCGACGACCTTCTTCAGCTGCGCCTCCGCCTGCGGGTATTGCTTGGCCGCCCATAGCCGGTAGCCATACATATACTCGTCCTCAGCCGGATCGCCGGTCGAGGGCTTTTCGACCGAGACCTTGGTCGGGGCGGGTGCGGCGCCGGGCTTGGCCGCGACCTCGGGACGCGTCGACGGGCGCGAGGGGCCGCTCGACGTGTCGTCGGACTCGACCGGGCCGCCTGCCGCGACCGGTGCGGGGCCCGCCTCGAGCATCTTCACGCGCGCATCGTTCGATCGGCGATAATTGTCGAAAGCATCCTGCAACTGGCGCGTGCGGTTCTGGTTCTGCTCGATCTGCTCGGTGAGCGAGGTCATCTGCTGCTCGAGCGAGGTGACTCGCTGGTTCACATCGGCCAGCGCACTCGTCGCGGGCGAGCCAGGCCCCGGCCCCTGCTCGCTCTGCGGCGCGCGGACTTCGGGCTGGAGCATCTGCCCCGCGCCGCCCGGAAAGACTTTCCGCTGGACCGCGCGCATTTCGCTCTCGAGCTTGCCGACGCGGCCCTCGACATTTTGCGCCTGCGCCCCCGTGGAGATCGCAGAGGGTGCGAGCGCCGCGAGGCAGACGCCGACCAGAATTGACTTACGCATGGGCCACACCCCCCGGTGGATTGGTTAATCGTCCGGGTATAGCTGCACTACCCATCCTGTCGCCAGCCTTAAGACCCCGGGGATGGCCCGTGTCCATCCCCGACCCAGACTTACTGATCGGACTTACTGATCGGGCGTTGCCGTAGCGGCAGGCGGGGGTGTGGCGGCCGCATCCAGATTGGCGCGCTGCGTCTCGGTCAGCGGGCGGCGCTGCGGCCGCGAACGGCTGGAGCGTGACCGCTCGGGCGTGGCGGACGCGGTGGTCGCAGCCGCCGGTGCCGCCTGCGGCTCGGGCGTGCCCGCGATCCGCGCGGCGATCGCCGGCGCACCGACGCGGACGTCCTTGATCGCACGCTCGCCGGTGCCGAGCGCGGGTGCGGCCGCACCGTTGAGCGTCACCGCCAGCTTGTCCGCGCGACCGATGTTGATCATCGGATCCTTCGCATCCTTGGGCACGTCGAACTTGTCGCCCGGCTTCATCGTGCCGAGATACAGCGTTTTGTTGTCGGCATCGTACACGCGCATCCACACCTCGTCCGAGGCGGTCAGCGTGACCTGCCCGTTCGCCGGGGTCGCCGGCGCGGGGACGGGTTGCGCGGTCTGCGCGGCGGGGTTCGGCGCGGTCTCGGCGACGGGCGCCGCGGTCGACGACGTGGTCGATCCGCGGAACATGTCGGTGCCGTACCACAGGCCGACCAGTACCAGCACCGCGATCGCGAGGCCCAAGGCGACGATCGCCACCCCGCGCGAGGGTACGCGCGACGGGTCGGTCATCTCATAGGGTTCATATTCGGGCGTGCGGCGGCCGAGCTTGGCGACGTCGTCGCGGACCATCTGCGCGATCCGGACCTCATCGACACCGACCGCGCGGGCATAGGCACGCGTGAAGCCGACCGCATAGGTGGACGACGGCAATGCGCTATAGTCCGACGCCTCGATCGCCTCGAGATGCCGTAGCGGCACGCGAGTCCGCGCGGCGATATCCGCGACGCTCAACCCCTGCGATTCGCGGCTGTTCCGAAGAATGTCGCCAGCACGCTCTGGTACAGCGGGCGCAGCGTTCTGGCCGGTATCGACCTCGTCCATTCTTGTCTCCGAAGCCGGGCTGCTTGTTATGCCCCCGTCTTTCAGAGGGCCCAAGCCGTGTCAACGCGAACGCGGCACAGAACCCCCGCTTTCGGGCGCTCAGACGATTTCAACGCCGTTTTCGGTCGCCCAGGCGGTCAAAGCACCGCGCATGTCGCGCGGCGGATCCGCCAGCAGCGCTGTCATGTACGCAGTGAGCGCGCCGCGATCGAGCGAACGCGTCATTGCCTTGATCGGACCGACCGCGGCGGGGGTGATCGACAGCCGCTCGATCCCCAGACCGATCAACGCCATCGCCTCGAGCGGTCGCCCGCCCATCTCGCCGCACACCGCCAGATCGACCCCCGCCGCGCGTGTCGGCGGCACCAGCCGCGCGATGAAGCGCAGGATCGACGGGCTGAGCCAGTCGTAGCGCTCGGCGAGCTTGGGATTAGCGCGATCGGCGGCGAACAGGAACTGCGTCAGGTCGTTGGTGCCGATCGACAGGAACTCGATCCGCGGCAGCAGCACGTCGAGCATCTCGGCGAGCGCGGGCACCTCGAGCATCGCGCCATAGCGGATCGCGAGCGGCAGCTTGCGCCCGCGCCCCTCGAGCCAGTGACGCTGCGCCTCGAACAGCGCGCGCGCCTCGTCGAACTCCCACGGCTCGCTGACCATCGGGAACATCACGTTGAGCGTCCGGCCGGCGGCAGCCTCCAGCAGCGCGCGTGCCTGCACCTTCATCAACCCGTCGCGTTCGAGGCCGAGGCGCAGCGCGCGCCAGCCCATCGCCGGGTTCTCCTCGTCGACGTCTTCCTTGTTGAGATAGGGCAGCGCCTTGTCGCCGCCGATATCGACGGTGCGGAAGATCACCGGGCGGTCGCCCGCCGCATCGAGCACTTCGCGGTACAGCCGGTGCTGGCGTTCGCGCTGCGGCAGCGTCGACGAGACGAGAAACTGGAATTCGGTGCGGAACAGGCCGATCCCGTCCGCGCCGGTCACGTCGAGTGCAGCGACGTCGTCGCGCAGCCCGGCATTGACCATCACGGTCAGGCGGTGGCCGTCCTTGGTGACCGGCGGCACGTCGCGCAGCGCAGCGAACGCCGCCTTGCGCTTCTGTCGCATCGCCAGCCGCGTATCGAACGCCTCCTCCATCGCCGCCGAGGGCCGTGCGAACACGTTGCTCTCGGCGCTGTCGAGCAGCAGCATGTCGCCCTCCGCCACCAGCCGGCGAATGTCGCGGACGCGGCCGAGTACCGGCACGCCCATCGCGCGCGCGACGATCGTGACATGCGCGGTCAGCGATCCCTCTTCGAGGATCACGCCCTTCAGCCGCCTCTTGTCATATTCGAGCAGCTCGGCGGGGCCGAGGTTGCGCGCGATCAGGATCGTGTCCTGGCGCAGCCCCATCTGTGCCGCGGTCCCCATCTGGCCCGAGACGATGCGGAGCAACCGGTTCGACAGATCCTCCAGATCGTGCATCCGGTCGGCGAGCAACGGATCGTCGATCTGGCGCATGCGCTGGCGGGTGCGCTGCTGGACACGCTCGATCGCCGCCTCCGCGGTCAGGCCCGAATCGATCGCCTCGTTGATCCGCCGCGCCCAGCCCTCGTCATATGCGAACATCTTGTAGGTCTGGAGCACCTCGACATGCTCGCCGCCGACGCCGAATTCGGCCTCGCGAGTCATCCGGTCGATGCCTTCGCGCATCTTGTCGAACGCCGCATAGACTCGGTGCCGCTCGGCATCGGTATCCTCGGCGACGGTGTGCTCGATATGGATGCGTGGCTGGTGATACACCGCGAACCCCGCGCCCATCCCGTCGACCAGCTTCTGGCCGGGGATTCGCATCGCCGCGGTCGACTGCGGCCGATCCGCGCCGCCGCCGGTGGTGTCGATGAGCCCGGCATTGGCGATCAGTTCGGAAAGCACCATCGCGACCGTCTGCAACGCCTCGATCTCGACATCGGCATATTTGCGGCGATCGGTGTGCTGGACGGCGAGCACGCCGACCGACCGCTCGCGACGGATGATCGGCACGCCGGCAAAGCTGTGGAAGCGGTCCTCGCCGGTTTCGGGCTTGTAGGCGAAGTCGGGATGACTCGCGGCTTCGTCGAGATTGAGCACCTCGACATCCTCGGCGATCGTGCCGACGAGCCCCTCGCCAAGCGCGAGCTTGGTGACATGGACCGCCGCCTGATCGAGGCCGCGGGTGGCGAACAGTTCGAGCACGCCTTCGCGCAACAGGTAGATCGAACAGACTTCGCTGTGGATCGCGGTGGCGATGATGCCGACGACCGAATTGAGCTTGGCCTGCGCAGACGTGCGCGCGGCCATCACGTCGTGAAGGCTGGTGAGGATTTCGCGGGCGGAGGCGGCGGCCGAAAGGGGCATTCGCGTTGGCTACCAGATGAACGGCTTGGGTGCCACGCAACAAAAGCGATGCCGGGGCGAAGTTGGAGCAATCTTATCCGTCATCCCAGCGAAAGCTGGGATGACGGAGACTTCGTTACGCGTCGAACAACCCGTCCTGGCTGCCGGCCGGCGGGTTCAGGCCGAGATGCTTCCACCCGCCCGCATTCAGGAACCGGCCGCGCGCGGTGCGCGCGATCAGGCCGAGCTGGATCAGATAGGGCTCGATCACCTCCTCGATCGTGTCGCGCGGTTCGCTCAGGCCCGCCGCCAGCGTCTCGACGCCGACCGGCCCGCCGCGGTAAATGTCCGCGATCATCATCAGATAGCGCCGATCCATCGCATCGAGCCCGAGCGAATCGACCTCGAGCCGGTTGAGCGCCGCGTCGGCCGCGCGCGCATCGACCGTCTCGTGCCCCGCGACATTGGCGAAATCGCGCACCCGCCGCAGCAACCGCCCGGCGATCCGCGGCGTCCCGCGCGAGCGGCGCGCGACCTCCATCGCACCGTCCTTGGCGATGCCGAGCCCCAACAGCCCGGCGGCGCGCGAGACGACCCGCTCCAGCTCCTCGACGGTGTAGAATTGCAACCGCACCGGGATACCGAAGCGATCGCGCAGTGGCGTCGTCAGCAGCCCCTGCCGCGTCGTCGCACCGATCAGCGTGAACCGCGGCAGATCGATCCGTACCGAGCGCGCGCTGGGCCCCTCGCCGATCATCAGGTCGAGCGCGCGATCCTCCATCGCCGGGTAGAGCACTTCCTCGACCGCGGGCTGCAACCGGTGGATCTCGTCGATGAACAGCACGTCGCCATCCTCGAGATTGGTCAGCAGCGCGGCGAGATCGCCCGACTTGGCGATCACCGGCCCCGAGGTGGCGCGGAACCCCACCCCCATCTCGCGCGCGACGATCTGCGCGAGCGTCGTCTTGCCGAGCCCCGGCGGCCCGAAGAACAGCACGTGATCCAGCGCATCGCCGCGCGATTTGGCCGCCTGGATGAAGATGCGCAGATTTTCCCGCGCCGCCTTCTGCCCGACGAATTCATCAAGGTTCTTCGGGCGCAGCGCCGCGTCGACGTCTTCGGGACGCTTTTCGGCGTTAAGGATGCGGTCTGTATCGGTCACTTGCTCGCGATAGCGCGCTCGCGGTGAAGGGGGCAAGGCGGCTATGGCGGTACGATGACCGACAATCGCACACGCCCCGATTTGTATCTGCTGTCGGGAGCCTCGTCCGCGCTGGAGGCGGCGCTGGCCGCGCGCTTCACGCTGCACCGGGCGGATCCGCCCGTAACGACGCGGGCGATCGTCGGCGGCGGGACGAGCGTGGTGGATGCGCCGCTGCTCGATCGCCTGCCCGCGTTGGAGATGGTCGCGATCCACGGCGTCGGCCATGACGGGATCGACCTTGCCGCAACCCGCGCGCGCGGCGTCGTGGTGACGACCACGCCCGACGTGCTGACCGACGACGTCGCGGACCTCGCGATCGGGCTGATGCTGGCGGTGCAGCGGCGGATCGTCGCGAACGACCGGGCGGTGCGCGAAGGCGGCTGGCAGGTGCCGCTTGCCCGGCGCGCGAGCGGTCGACGGATCGGCATCTATGGACTCGGCCAGATCGGCAAGGCGATCGCGACCCGCGCCCGGCCGTTCGCGCGCGAGCTCCATTACACCGCGCGCGCCGCGAAGACCGATGTCGAGGGCGTGTTCCATGCCGACATCGCATCGCTCGCCGCCGCGTGCGACGTGCTGATCCTTGCCGCCCCCGGCGGCGCGGCGACGCGGCATATCGTCGATGCGGGCGTTCTCGCCGCGCTCGGGCCCGACGGAATCCTGGTGAACATCGCGCGCGGCAGCCTGGTCGACGAACCCGCGCTGGTCGCGGCGCTGCAAACGGGGGCGATCGCGGGTGCAGGGCTTGATGTGTTCGCCGACGAACCGGTCGTACCCGATGCGCTGAAAGCGATGGAGCAGGTCGTGCTGTCGCCGCACCAAGGCAGCGGCACGATCGTCGCCCGCGCCGACATGGCCGCGCTGGTCGTCGCCAATCTCGACGCGCATTTCGCCGGATCGCCCCCGCTCACCCCGCTCTAGTTCTCCTGCGGACGCAGGAGAACGGCGTTATGATTTCGACGCTTTCCGCAGCGCCAGCCGAACAAGCGAATCGAGCGAGGCGGCCGGTCCCAGTTCCTCGTCCGCAGCCGCCACCGCCACGCTCGCCTCGTTCGGTCGGAACCCGAGGTTGAGCAGCGCCGACACCGCATCCGCAGACGCGCCGGGCGCCGCGGCGACCACCGCCGGCCCCAGGCCCAGCGCGATGCCGCCGACCTTGTCCTTCAGCTCCATGACGATGCGCTGGGCAAGCTTGGGCCCGACGCCGTTCGCGCGCGCGACCATCGCCTTGTCGCCGCTCGCGATCGCACGGCTCAGGTCGACGGGCTCGAGCGCGGACAGGATCGCCAGCGCAACGCGCGCGCCCACCCCCTGGACGGCGGTCAGCAACCGGAACCAGTCGCGCTCGTCCGCGCTCGAAAAGCCCACCAGGCGCTGGAAATCCTCGCCGACGAGCAGTTCGGTGAACACCGTACATGCCTCGCCGATCGGCCCGAGCGCCGACAATGTGCGCGCCGACGCGCCAACAAGATACCCGACGCCGCCGACGTCGATCACGGCATGGTCGATGCCGGTCGAGTCCAGCCGTCCTTTGAGATGCACGATCATTGCCGCGATCGGTAGAACATAGGACGCGCCGCGTCATCCTATCAAAGCGCCTTTCGCAAGGCGCGCCGCAGGGCTCACGCGATGCCGAGCCGATCAAACGGAACCGCGTGACCGGCCGAGCAACGTTACCCGACCGGGTCCCGGCGAACGCCCGAATGGGGTCGGACGTGAGTGCGATCGCCGCCCCAGCCTTGCGCCCCGCCCTGCCTCTCGGACGATCTATGTCGGCGGTCGTCGATGGGCCGGATTCAGGTTGCGCGCCGCCCTCTCTCAAGGGTTTCCATTTGTCGCTCAAGGGGACAATTTGGCCCTGGTCCCGATCGATCGATGACCGCGCGACCCTATCGTTGCGCAAGGCTCCGAAACAGCTGAAGCTCGCTGATGGCTGCCCCCAGCACGGAATAGCGCTGCGCCGTCGACAACGCCTCCATTTTCATCGTCGTCCGATCAGCGTCGCTCATCTCCAAAAACGTCCGTGCGGCGTCCAGTATGTCCGTCTCGTCGCGCGTATCCACGACGAACGCGTTTTTGCCGTGGATGGCGAATTCGTCCGTACCACCAAGCTTGGGTACGATCGGGACGCACCCGCTCGCCATCGCCTCGAGCGCCGTACGTCCGAACGCCTGATAATCCGAGAGATCGAGGAAGAGCGTCGATTTGCGAAGCACGTCCGCAACACCGCTTCTCTTCAGCAGGCCCAGATTGGTGAAGGAGGCTGGAGCGGCCAGTCCTGCCTTGGCAAGCATCTCATCGGTCGCGCCGAATATATATCCATCGATCTGGGTCGAGAATATAGCCGATAATTCCTGCAGGACCCGAATGGTCCGCTGGGCCGCACGTCGCGGCGTCTGGGGTCGAACCATGGCCGCCAGCGTCGGCTTTAAAGCCTGGTCCTCATGCTTGTAGTTATACACGTCATGATCGATGCTCGCCTGGACGCGCGCCGGTCGGATGCCATGATTTTCATAGACGGCCTGGCATATCCAGTCCGTCTTCGCGAACATCTGGCAGCCGGGGATCAATTCGTACGAGTCGAAGCATCGTTTCCATTGTTCCGAGCCATAGGCGTAGAACAGGGGCTCATAGTCCTGAACATAATAGGCGTATTTGATCGAGTCACCGAGAACGTCCTTGACGCCCTTGGCATCATAGACCGAGTCGTTGGTCGTAGCGCAGATCACGTCATACCCCGACGCTATCTCGGCCAGGCCGATCCGATCCGCGTAACCGACGATGGTCAGCCGCGGATAGCGCTCGGCTTCCGGATAGTTTTGGCGAAACAGGTCGACGTTTTTCCCGTTGATGGCGATTGATACCGAGCAGCCGAGGTCGTGAAGCCCGCACGCTTCCTGAAAGACGCTGTTCGGCCCACCGCCGCCGCCCTTGCTCGGAAGGACGAAGAGGATTTTTGGGAACACGGTCACGACCCCCGCTTGCTGATATGCTCGGACAAGGCGGCTCTCAATTTTATGAGGGGAATGCTTTCGCCAAGCACCCGCTGCAGGCTTTTCCAGTCCACTTCGGGGTGCTTCTCGGCACATTTCGCCGTACCGGCCCTGACGAGCTCGGCGCGCTTCGCACTGCCAAAACTGGCCGATTTCACATGATAGACATACGCACTGTCGCAGACATGCAGATCGTAGCCCGCCTTGGTGAGGCGCACACACAGGTCGTTTTCCTCGCCATAGCCGACCGGGAATCCTTCCTCGTCGAGAAACCCGACGGCCACCAATGCGGAACGCCGGAATAGCGTACAGAAACCGTTCAACAGCGGTACGGCGGGATAGGCTCTGTTGCTCAGGTCGCTGACCAGCCTTGCATAATCATCGACCGTCCATCCGGCAGGCAAGGCATTGACGCGCCACTTTCCCTTTGCATCGTTCAGCGAAGGCACCGACTGCCAAGACGCCGCGTTCGATAGTGCCCCGACGCCAGCGGCCTTCGGGTGATTGACGATGCACGACAGCATTTCGGAAAGCCAATCCTGCCCGACGATCGTGTCGCTGTTCAGGAGGACGATATACTCCGCGGTGGAAGCAGCCAGACCGACATTGGCGGCACGGGTATAGCCGATGTTGCTGCCGTTATCGATGACCCTGATCCAGGGATGCTTGCTGGCGATATTATCGAGACGCCGCGATGTTTCGCGGCTCGAGCCATCATTTACCAGGGTCAAGGTATAGGGAACGTGTGTCGCGCGGACTATGGACTGGATGCAGTTCTCGACCTCTTCGATCGCGTTGTAGACCGGCACGACGATATCGACCGATCCGACACGATCGATCCATTGCCATTTCCTCCCCTGCGCGCCGGAATGCGGTCGTGGCGCGGGCGGCCCCAGCTTCTGCCAGTCCCCCAGCCCCTTCAGCAGCGACGTCTGTGCTTCGATATTCGGGTCTTCGAACGCACCGTTCCGGCTCGGCTCCGTGAGCAGCCGATCGGGGTTCGACCCCAGAAAGACATCCGAAAGGCTGAAGTCGAACTCCTGTGCCGCAATCTCGAAGACGACGCAGATATGCTTGACGGTCCCCGCGTTCATCGCATCGAGCACCTTGGGGCGTAGATCGAATTTGTAATTGCGCCCGACCGCGTCGACATGGACGTTCTTGGCTATCTCGCCGAAATCGACATCCTCGGTCTTTCCCTGGTTCTCGACGCGCGCCAGAACGAAGATGCGATTGACCTTCAGATAGGTCCCTACCGTCTTTGAATCGCCGCGGGCGTAGAATTGAAGGCACGCGTCCAGTGGCTTGATACGACCTGGATCGATCTCCGCCTCGATGCGCACGAATCTCGGAAGGTCCGTCGTCGCGCAGGAGATGGCATAGCGCAGGTCGCCCAGCTCGCCCTTGCCGGGGTCTCGCGTGACGATGCTCGTCAGCGATATGATCGCGGCCGATCCTGCCGGCTTCACCAGCGCTGCCCAGCCGTTCGTTATCGGCGAGCGGCCTTTCTCGATCCGCTTCGTGAACGATCCGGTCCAGGAGGTCAGACGACCATTGATGAGCCAGCTGGTATTCTCCGGCTCATCCTTGGCCGGATCCGCGCTGGCAGTAGCGGGCCGCGCTTCCACCACCGCTGCCGGCACGATAGAGGCCGTCGGAATGGCGGCAGGCTTGGTCGTGGCGCCCTTTTCCGCCACGGGCGCGGCGTCGACCGCCGCGGGGGGATCGGCCGCGACGGCGTTCGCCGACAATGTTTCGATTGCCTTGAAGAACGCGTCGGCGCGTGAACTCGCGCCATATTCCTGACGAACGATCGAGATGAGCGCGAGATCGGCAAGGACGACGGAGAACAATCCCCGCCAGTCCCTCGCGGCATCGATCCCCTTCTTCGTCTGCTCGGAAAACGAAAACGCGCTCGCGAACCATATCGCAGCAGGCCGATCGAACCCGATCCCGCGCGCTTCATGGCCAAGCGGGAGGCCATCCCGCATAGGCTCCAACACGCATCTGCTGAACTCGATCGATGTCAGTATGACTGCCGCGTTCTGGGCGGAATCTCGCGATGCAAACTGCTCGATGGTCGCTTGAGACGGGCGACGGGCGAGCAGAACTCGCATCAAGTAGACGGCCTCCACCACCGATGTGTGTTGCATCGCTAGACCCTAATTTTTATAAGAAAAAGAAAAGCGAGATATCTCGCCACCTCGACGTGGTTATCCGAAGCAACATTCTGGTCCATTCTAGTTTCTTACAATCGCCAATTCGGGCTCGTATAGCACTTAATCGGGAAGGGACCCCCTGATCGTAACTTCGTCGACCCATTCAAGCGAGTCCTGCTCCCACTTAAGCCATAGCTTATCGAGATAGTCCGGCGTTCTGTCTCCAAGAACCCAAGGCTTTCCCGGAGTATAGTGCAGGAGCTTGATACGATCGGCATGTTGGTCGAAGAACGCCTCTCCGAGACTTTCAAAGACTCGCCGCCTCGCGTTATACCATATTGGAAGCTCGAGGAATTTGCAGTCCGGGATCCGCCGGATCACTTCGCTTGTTGCCGGCTGTTCGGCGCCAAACGCCTCGCTCGACGCGACCGAGATCGCCAGATCGAAGACGTCATCGGAAATCGCGCCATCTTCAAGGACGACGAAGCCTGAGTTTATCCCCGTCCCCGGCGCATTCTCCTGAGGCTCGAATGCCCTGGTCACCGACGCGAGGGACTTGGCCTCGTTGAACTTGCTCCGATCCTCCGCCCTGATCGGGAAGTGAGAGGACGCCACCTCCTTCATGGCCTTGACGTGATAATCCGCCGCAAGAAGCTCCTCATCGAGAGGATTCAGGCACAGCATGTCCGCATCGATGAAGATATGCCTCTTGAATCCCCGCTCCTTGAAGATCGAGAATTTGAGAAACGTGTACTTCGGAGCAAAGGCGACCTTCGACTTTTCGGCGATTTTCTCGCCGCGGATCGAAGAAAACGGCGCGAGCTCTTCCTCCCCCATGAATTCTATCGAATGGCACACCGCGCGAACGAAGGGGTCGTGCAGAACCCTCTTGTCGTCCGTTACCATGATGATCGGGATATTCTGAAGCGAGTTTTGCTTGTAGAGCGAGTACAACAGTACTTTTAAAGGCCTGATATACTTCCAGTTCATAACGAATATGATTGCTGTATCGTTCATTAGCGCATGTCCTGTGTATTGAGAAGGCTGCGTATCTCGGCAGCCAGTTGCTCGCCCATCGCCAACTCAAAGCCCTCTTGATAATGGGCCGAGTCCGCCATCGCCGCGCCATAACCGACATCGCGAACCAATGCCGTGGGATCGTAGAAGCGGATATTCTCCGATTCGCCTGCGATACGCTCCAGCGCATCCCTGATGATCTGCCGCTGCGGAATTGGATTCCCGGCGGAAGTCAGGTTCACATGGGGAACTAGGAGTACAGGCATGGGCAACCGGTCCAAGATCGATCGCGCTGCTGCGTAGAAATCGTCGGGGGACTGCTCAAAGTCGTTAAACTCCCTGAGCGCCACCGATACCGGATCACTGCCCTCCGAAACCGATCGGGCCAAAGCCAGAACGGCGGCAAAGCGCGGCGACGTCGTCACCACGGCTTCATTCCTAACGCCCGCCCGTTCCTTGACGATCTCTTTCAGCCGATTGATCTGAAGACTGTAGGATCCATATTTCAAGATACGGATGGACGATATTTCAATAACGACGACGTCATGCTTGATGACGCGTCTTTTCCTGCTTTCGTCATCCGGTTGGAATTTCTCATTCCTGATCGACAGGAGGGAATACAGCTCCTTCGGCGGGCGCATGATACCGTCGTTGACATCGAGCATCTGGTGAATGTCGGCAGTACTGTGCACGAACCCGAATACCGGGTCGCCGATATAAGACATATCCGGGACAGCGGCCAGCGCACGCTTGAGCGGCGTGTGCACGCGACAACTGCCGATCGCAAACACTCTAGTCGGTTCATTGCCGGCAGACATTTCAGATTTCGATTCTGCCGACATTCTGCTCCCCAGCCCCATTTGGCATGGGGTCAGTAGCGCCCTGTCAATTGCATGGCAAATGCCCGATACCCGCCGAACGCTTATTGCATAGTTATTTTCTTACCATTGCATGCATGTTGTTGATCTAGTTTTCATTATAGTGTTTGAGCCAGGTATAATTTCCCCTGGCATACACCTGCAAGTCATTGCAAGTATGGAACATTGTCGATTATTCCTAGGGTGATAGCGTTCAATAGCTAGACAGGGACTAGGTCATCATGCTCTGGCTTTACGATAATCAGAGGATTGCAGAGGGCGATCGGCCGACAGGGCACTCGATCATGTTACTGCGCCGCTACAGACCCCGGTTAGTCGCATATCATATCAATCAATCAATAGCGAACCAACGATTAGTCCCGATCACCAGCATCTTCACGGCATCGCATTTTGAGCTTTAATCCAGAAATTGTGTTCGACGATGATCACCTTCGGGTAGTCTGGGCGTCGGGTGCGTCCTCATTCGCCCTTATAACATTCGGCGACATGATAAACTTAGCAAATGGCGTGTCGTTCTTCGGCGACAAGCCAGTAGAAAAGTCGGATACCACATGCCTAGGTATCATGGCCAAGCGTCCTAATTGGTATCCAAAAGCAAGCATGGTAAGCATTGCCGAAACGATCCTCGGTCATATGCCATACACTGAGCGTGTGGCCTACGGGGGGTCCATGGGAGGATATGCTGTACTAAAGTATTCTAGGCTGCTTGGAATAACGACTGGCATAGCGCTTTGCCCGCAATGGTCCATTGACCCAGACGAATGCGGCGGGATCGATCCCGGTTGGGGAAGACATTTTTCTACCGCGATGGCAGGAATGGGCGTCAGACCGGAAGATTCAAGCGGAGATGCATTTGTCTTTGCCGATCACAGGAATGCCCGTGACGCATTTCATGTCCGGCAGATTGCTGCTGTTACGCCGCACGCGCGGATCTTTAATGTTCCCATGGTGGGCCATAACGTTACGCCCGTTTTTGCCGGTACAAGCAAGCTAACACGATTGATCGATGCATGTCGAAACCGCTCGGATCCGGTAGTCCACTCTCTGATCCGAGAGTTTCGTCGTAATCATAGGGTACGTGTACAAACCCTTTTGGATCGTGTTGAGGCCCGGCGCCTTTCGAAAAGACCCGAAGAGCGCATCGAGGATGCCACCCCCTCGATAGAAAATCGGTCAACGCCTATCTTATCAAATATAGACGCGGGGCAGCCCCCGGTCCAGGGAGCGACTATGAAAATTTCATGGCCAGAGCGCCAGCCGGTACAGCGGTTTTGCTGCATAACGATGGTCAAAGACGAAGAGTTGTTTATCGAACAATGGGCCAACCACTACATCCGTGAACTCCCCGGATGCGGTCTTATGATTGTCGATCACGGCTCCAAGGTCCCCGTCGTCGAGACGATAGCACGGCTCGGGTTATCCGGTCGGGTCAGCGTGATCGCCATGCCGGGTTTTCCGTTTGATGATCAGACGAAGTCGGCAATTTTGTCGTCGCTGGCCGGCGTCGCGCTGTGCGGATACGAAACCGTGATTACGAGCGATGTCGACGAGATTTTGATACCCATGCCGTCGACCGCCGCCACTCCGCTGGCCGATCTGCTGGACGGTGAAACCGCTACATTTGTCGCCCCTACCGGCGTAGAGTTCATACACAATGCCGACCTGGAAGAAGACTTCGACTTTAGTCGCCCATTGCTGCAGCAACGTCGCTTCGTCAGATTTCATTCCGCCTATAGCAAGCCGGCGATTTGGCGCTCGAACAGTGCCGTGTTTGGCTCTGGCCAGCATCACCTATCCGAACCTTATGAGTTCACTTCCAAAATCGCTTTGGCGCATTTGAAATATGTTGATGTGAAAGCGTCTCGCGACCGACAGGCGCACCGCAACGATTTTCAATATTCGAGTCGACAATTGGCCCGTGGCGGGGTCCCATCATGGGCAACGACCGATCCAGATAAATGGAGCAGGACGCTTTTTGGGAACGCCACGCGCGTGACCGATCAGGTCAATTCGGCAAAGGTTTTCTCGGATTTCTACTCGGAAATGAACAATAGGAAAAACAAGGACGGCGTCGTTTTGACGGCGCATACAAGTCACCATCTCAGGTCGAGAACCGAGATCGTCGTATTTTCCGGATTTTAGTTTTCGGGCGATAAAAGTGTAAAACCTATCCGAGCAAACCTGCGCAGCACGATCATTGCCGCGATCGGTGAGCAGGGTGTGTTCCGCCTACTTCTCGCATTCGGCGATCTCCGTAGTGGCGCCGCGGCCTATAGGACAGGACCGCGGCGGCCGCCTCGCGGTCCTGTCATCCGCGCAAGACGGATGTCACCCGCCGCCCCGGTCCGGCTGGCGAGCACGACGTCATCTGCTCAACGCCGCCAGCCGCGCGCTGACGGTGATGTCGTGTGCCTCGAGCGCCGTGCGAAAGACCCGGGCAAGCGTTTCGCGGCGGGTGTCGAATGCCGCGCCGGTCCCGGGCGTCCAAGCGTTTGCGACGACATCGCGCAGATCCGATAGCGGCGCGTCGTCGAACGGCTGCGTCGGGATCGCCATCGTCTCCGCCATTTCGCGCGTTCGGCTGTCGACATGGAGGACGACGCCCGGTCGCTCGGCCTGGATGGCAAGCGCCACGCCGTGGAATCGCGGCCCGATCGCATAGTCGTAGCGGCGCAGGAAGCTCATCCAGTTCTGGCTGTCGGTAAAGACGAAGGCCCTGCGCCGGCCCCACGCCACGACCTGCGCGGGGGTGAGACCCGGCAGCAACCGCTGCGCCAGCATCGCGAACTCCGCGCTTTGCATATCCGCGGGGTCCGATCGGGCGAGCGCAATCATCGTTGCCGGATGCTGGACGACATAGCATCCGTCATCGCGCTCCGCTGCGGCGATCAGGCGATGCTCCGGTGCCATGTCGGCATGATGCTGGTGGCCGGCCGCGATCGCGGGTCGCGGTCCGAGCCCGGCCGCGACTCGCGCCGCGATCCGCGCGCCAAGGTCGCGGGTCGGCGACAGGAACAGCGACGGACAGCCGATGATGGTCGAGGCATAGCCGTTCCGCGCGAGGATCTCCGCGGTATAGGCGCCGCGCACGAGCATCGCGGGCGCCGCGCCCGCTGCCGCGGCGACGACGTCGAGCGCGGCGCGAGTGCCGGGCTTCAGATCGAGACTCGCACCGAGCCCGGGGGCCTGCGCGCCCAGACCGACCAGCAGCACGGGCAATCCGAACGCCGCGAGCCGCGCCGCCCATCCTGCCAGATCGACATGATCGCCAAGCTGGTTCGCGCAGGCGACCACGATGATGTCGGCGGTCGCGCGGACGATCTCGGGCGGCGTGCTCCAGGTGATCATATGCGAGTCGGCGAGCGACGCGACCAACCCGTCGACATAGGCGACATTGCCCGCATTGCCGCCAAGCGCCTCGGTCAGCGTCGCCGCATCCGCGGTCGGGACACGGCCCGCGTCGCCGAGCTGTCGGATCGACAGGTTGGGCAGGATCGCGACACGGCGGCGGGGCTTCGAGACCGCCATGCTAGGCTGTCGCAGAGGACGCGCGTGCGGGATTGCCCGCCGCCGCATTGTGCAGAGCGTCCGTGGCGGTCGTCATCCGGCCGCAGTTCCCGCCATCGTCGCCCCGTTCATGGCGCGGCTGAAAACCCTTCCCGGTACGGCGCACGGGGATGCCGATTTCGCGCACGTGGCGCGAGACTTTGAACCGTGCCCCCCTGCGGGCTCGGAATGGCCTTGAGGGTCCCTGCGCCGCCGGATGCCGTCGCGCCGCATATACCGAACCAGTCCCGACGGGACCGCCATAGGCTTCGCCGCGCGGACGCTGTCGGATCAAAATCCGAGAATATCGAGGCTGCAAAAGATGATGTGTCATAGAGAGCGGCGCTCTTTCGCAATTGGCATCACTCGCCGTAGCGGCCGAAGCGTTGCGAACAAGACGCCGCGCACGCTCCATCAGCTTTCCGCCACTTGGTCATGACTATGCTGACGGAGCAAGACGCTAAAAGTCGAAACAGCGCATGATGTAATTGGGTATTACTTACAACGGATAGTGTCGGGCACATCGCTTGCCGGACTGCGTTGCTGATCGGGACCGCCCCGTCGGCCTGCTCTCAGGCGCCAACGCCCGTTCGTCGCGCCATCGCAGCCGCGCTCGCGACGTGGTGTGCGTGGGTGATCGCCACCGCCAGCGCGTCGGCGGCGTCGGGGCCGGCGAGTTTCGCGCCGGGCAGCAGGACCGCCATCATCGCCTGGATCTGCTTCTTGTCCGCGCCGCCGGTGCCGACGACGCCCTTCTTCACGGTCGAGGGGTGGTATTCGCCGATATGCAGCCCAGCACCCGCCGCGGCGAGCAGCACGACGCCGCGTGCCTGGCCGAGCTTGAGCGTCGATTGCGCGTTGGTGTTGCCGAGCACCTCCTCGACCGCGGCGCCGTCGGGGCGTTCGGTGCGGATGACATCGATCAGCGCATTGTACAGCGCGGTGAGGCGGCGCGGGAGCGCCATCGACGGGTCGGTCTTGATCTGGCCGTTGGCAATATGGCTCAGCCGGTTGCCGTCGGCGCGAATGACGCCCCAGCCTGTGGTGCCCAGGCCTGGGTCCAGTCCGAGGATGATCATGGGAAGAAGAAAGGTTGGTTCGCGCGGAGGCGCGGAGACGCGGAGGTGGTGCGCTCCTGGCTATCGCCGCGCGTCAGCGGGACTTCCGCTCCATCGGGCTGGCCGACAAATGGAGGGCCGCTGGCGCGGAGAACGACTGCCCGAAGCGCCACTCTCCGCGTCTCCGCGTCTCCGCGCGAACCAACCGTCTTCATCTCAACCCAGGGTCTCCATGATCTCGTCCGAGATCTCGTAATTGCCCCACACGGTCTGTACGTCGTCGTCGTCGTCGAGCGCGTCGATCAGCTTGAACAGCGTGGCGGCATCGTCGGCGTCGACCGCGACCATCGTCTGCGGGCGCCAGGCGAGCTTGGCGCCTTCGGCTTCGCCGAGCTTCGCCTCGAGCGCCTTGGCGACTTCGTGCAGGTCGCCCTGCGCGGTCCAGACCTCATGCCCGTCCTCGCTCGACGACACGTCCTCGGCGCCGGCTTCGAGCGCGGCTTCGAACACCGCGTCGGCATCGCCCGCGCTCGCCGGATACGAGATCAGGCCGACCCGGTCGAACGCATGGCTGACCGAACCGCCCGCGCCCAGGTTGCCGCCGTTCTTGCCGACCGCGACGCGCACGTTGGTCGCGGTGCGGTTGCGGTTGTCGGTCAGCGCCTCGATGATCAGCGACACGCCGCCGGGACCGAAACCCTCATAGCGGATCTCTTCGTAATTCTCGGCATCGCCGCGGCTCGCCTTGTCGATCGAGCGCTGGATGTTCTCCTTGGGCAGCGACGCCGCCTTGGCCGCGTTGACCGCCGCGCGCAGGCGCGGATTCATGTCGACGTCGGGCAGGCCCATCTTGGCCGCGACGGTGATTTCGCGGCTGAGCTTGCTGAACGCCGACGAGCGCTTCTTGTCCTGCGCACCCTTGCGATGCATGATATTCTTATATTTGGAATGGCCTGCCATCTGTGCCTCTATGATTTGATGCCCCGCTCTTAGGCTCCGGAGGCGCTTTTCGCCAGACCGTCGATTTTCGCTTCGATCGCGTCGAGCCGCGCGAGAACGAGGTGATCGATCTTGTGGTGCACGCGCAGGATGTCGAGCTCGGCGCGCAGGTTGGTCTCATAGTCGAGGCTGGCGGCGAGACGGTCCTTCGCCGATTGCCGGTTCTGGCTCATCATGATGATCGGCGCCTGGATCGCCGCGACCGTCGACAGCAGCAGGTTGAGGAAGATGTAGGGATAGGGATCGAACGCCCGCCCGAACTGCGTGAGGATGTCCGAATTGAGGATCATCCAGCCGACGAGCACCACGGTGAACGCGATGATGAACCCCCACGACCCGCCGACCGCGGCCACGCGGTCCGACAGCCGTTCGCCGACCGTGGCGCGTTCGTCGGCGAGGTTCGCGGCATCGCGGCTGACCGTCGTCCCCGCCTCGATCCCCGCGAGCACGCGGCGTTGCGCGTCGTCGAGCTCGCCGGGGGGCTTGCCGAGCAGGCGTTGCGAGAGATCGTCGAGCGGAGAGGATGTGGCCATGCCGAGGCGTACCCCGGATCGTCGTCCAAGCCAGCGCGCAAAACCGCACTTGCGACGAGACCCGCGAAAGACTCCTTGCCCCCAAGCGCCCGCACCTGCCAAACGCGCGGCATGACGGTTAGCGTGAATATGGGCACCGACGGCAATGGTACGGCCGTCGGCGTCGACCTGGAGGAACTACTCGCCACGCGCCTGTTGGTGCAGGGCAATTCGGGATCGGGAAAATCGCATCTGCTGCGCCGGCTGCTCGAGCGATCGGCGGGGCATGTCCAGCAGATCGTGATCGATCCCGAGGGCGATTTCGTGACGCTGGCGGGTCCGCACGGCCATGTCGTGATCGAGGCGGGCGACTATAGCGAACGCGAGATCGCGCGGATCGCCACGCGGTTGCGCGAACACCGGACGTCCGCGGTGCTCAGCCTCGAGGGGCTCGAGGTCGAGGGGCAGATGCGCTGCGCCGCGTCGTTCCTCTCCGCGCTGTTCGATGCTCCGCGCGAGCATTGGTATCCGGTGCTGGTGGTGGTCGACGAGGCGCAGATGTTCGCGCCCGTCACCGGCGGCGAAGTGTCGGAAGAGGTCCGCCGTGCCTCGCTCGCGGCGATGACCAATCTGATGTGCCGCGGGCGCAAACGCGGCCTTGCCGGCGTGATCGCGACTCAGCGATTGGCGAAGCTCGCCAAGAACGTCGCGGCGGAAGCGTCGAACTTCCTGATGGGTCGCACCTTCCTCGACATCGACATGGCGCGCGCCGCCGATCTGCTCGGCATGGAGCGCCGCCAGGCCGAAGCGATTCGCGATCTCCAGCGCGGCACCTTCATGGCGCTCGGGCCGGCGGTGTCGCGCCGTCCGATCACGGTGAAGATCGGCGACGTCGCGACCTCCGCGCGCAGCGGCAGTCCCAAGCTCACCCCCCTCCCCAGTGCCGCGCCGATGGACTTGCAGGACCTCTTGTCCGAACCGGTCGTCGACGCGCCCGAGCTGGGCCTGTTGTTCGATTCGCGCCCGCGTCGCGTGCCGGCGGAGGAGCTGCTCGACGGCATCGCCCGCCCGCCCGAGCCGCGCACCGCCGCGCCGCCGCCGCCCGAGAAGACCGACGACGAGGTCGAGGCGGTCTATGCCGACGTCTTCCGGGCGATAGTCGAGGATCCCGAATCAACGCTGCGGCCACCGTCGGTGCTGTTCCAGGATTTCCAGGTGCGCTGCCGGATGGGCGGCCTGGCGAAACCGCCGCTCGACCTGCCGGGCTTCGTCCGCCGCTTGAGTTGCGCGCGTGCGGGGATCTTCGACATGACCGACGAGGCGTGGACGGCCGCGCTCGACGTGGCGAGCGGACTGCCGGACGACATGCTCGGCGCGTTCCTGCTGGTCGCCCGCGCGGCGCGGGAGGGCGAACCCTGCCCGTCGGACGCACGGATCGCGGCGACGTACGGCACGAGTTCGATCGGCCGCGTGAAGCGCCTGATCGGCTATATCGAAAGCCGCGAGTTGATCGTCTGCCGCACGGATCTGGCCGGCAAGCGCTCGATCACGATCCCCGGGCTCGGCTGGACGACGCTGCCGGCGGAGGCGGCGTAGCTAGAAGGCGAACGCAAAGACCAGTCCGGCGACGACGCCGACCTGCACCATCGCAATCATCTGGAGGCGGCCGACGAACGGCTGCTTGCGGGTCTTGTGGCGAAAACGGCGGCGTGCCCAGAAGGCGCCGGGGCTACCGCCGAGCGCTGCGAACCACAGCAGGCGGGCTTCGGGGATGCGCCATGCGCCGGCATGCGATCGGCGCTTGTCGAGCGCAAACGCGGCGACGGTGACCGCGTTGATCAGCAGAAACAGCAGGAACGCCGCAGCGATCGGGACGAGCATGTCTTACCGGTACCGCGTCGGCGTTGACGCGGCGTCCCCCTCGGCGTCGATGACGCATCGCGAGGAAGACACCGCGCAGGGTTCGATCGTCAGATCATCCCCAACGCCTGGAGGTACACCTCGAGGATCGCCTCTTCCTCCTGATACTCTTCCTTCTTCTTCTTGCGGATCGACAGGATCTTGCGGATCGCCTTGGGGTCGTAGCCGCGGCCCTTGGCTTCGGCCATCACGTCCTTGATGTCGTCCGAGATACCCTTTTTCTCTTCTTCGAGGCGCTCGGCGCGCTCGATCAGCAGGCGCAGTTCGTCCGCTGCGACCGCGCCGCCGCCCATGCCGTGTTGCCGTTCGTCAGACATCGAAAATTCCCCACTCGCGGGCGCCACAGGCGCCGGCCTCAAACCAATCGAAATACCCCACGCCGTTGATCGCCGTCGCAGGGCGTCGTGAATCAGGCTGCTGTGGGTGCGTCGCCGCGTCTAGGCGTTTACCGTGTTCGGCTCAAGCGACGCCGCGGCGTATCGCCACAAATCAGGCGCCAGCCGATTGCGGCGCGTTCTTGGCGACGCTTTGCTTCATCCGTTCGAGCTGCTCAGGGGTCGCATCGCCCTGGTGATGCGCCTTCCACTGCGCATAGGGCATCCCGTACACGGTCTCGCGCGCCGCATCCTTGTCGAGACCGCCAGCCTCCTCAACCCAGTCGGACAGGCAATTGCGGCAGAAACCGGCGAGTCCCATCAGGTCGACATTCTGCGCATCGTCGCGGTGGCGGAGGTGGCGGATCAGGCGGCGGAAGGCCTGCGCCGCTACGGCATCGTCCAAAGTATCGAGTGGGTCGGTTTCGGGATTCATTCGTATGCTCCGTGGTTGATCCGGCGGAGATAGGGTTTAAGGCCCGTCGCGGCAAAGAGCTTCCCCGAGGAAACCGCACGCATGACCATCGCTATCGCCCCCCGCTTGCGGAAGGTCCGCATCCTCGCGACGCTTGGCCCTGCCAGCAGCACGCCCGAGATGATCGCCACGCTGTTCCGCACCGGCGCCGACGCGTTCCGCATCAACATGAGCCATGGCGACCAGCAGTCGAAGATCGCGGTGATCCAGGCGATTCGTGCGCTCGAAAAGGAATATGGCCGCCCGTCGACGATCCTCGCCGACCTCCAGGGGCCCAAGCTGCGTGTCGGCAAGTTCGACGGCGGCCGCACGGTGCTCGAAACCGGCTCGACCTTCGTGCTCGACCGCGACACGACGCCGGGCGATGCGACCCGCGTCGAACTGCCGCATGACGAGATCTTTGCCGCGATCGAGCCGGGCGCGCGCCTGCTGCTCGACGACGGCAAGCTGGTGCTGCGCGTCGTCTCGCACAGCCCGCGCGAGATCACGACGCGCGTCGAGGTCGGCGGCGCGCTGTCGAACAACAAGGGGCTGAACGTCCCCGACGTCGTGCTGCCGATGGCCGCGCTGACCGAGAAGGATCGCAGCGATCTCGACTTCGCGGTCGACCAGGGCGTCGACTGGATCGCGCTGTCGTTCGTCCAGCGCCCCGAGGATCTGTGGGAAGCGCGGAAACTGATCGGCGGCAAGGCCGCGCTGCTCGCCAAGATCGAGAAGCCGGCGGCGATCGAGCGGCTCGATGAGATCGTCGAGGCGTGTGACGGCGTGATGGTCGCGCGCGGCGATCTCGGCGTCGAGATGCCGCCGCAGGCCGTGCCGCCGCTGCAGAAGCGCATCGTCGAGGTTTCGCGCCGGATGGGCCGCCCGGTGGTGGTCGCGACGCAGATGCTCGAATCGATGATCACCTCGCCGTCGCCGACGCGCGCGGAAGTGTCCGACGTCGCGACCGCGGTCTATGACGGCGCCGACGCGATCATGCTGTCGGCCGAGAGCGCGGCGGGCGCGTGGCCGGTCGAATCGGTGGCGATGATGGATGCGATCGGCGTCTCGGTCGAGGGCGATCCCGAGCACGGCGACCGCATGCACTTCACCGTGATGAAGCCCGATCCGACGACCGCGGACGCGCTGGCCGAAGCCGCGAAGAACATCGCCGCGACGGTCTCGGCGGTGGCGATCATCTGCTTCACCACCTCGGGCTCGACCGCACGCCGGATCGCGCGCGAGCGGCCTTCGGTGCCGCTGCTGGTGCTCACGCCGAGCCAGGAGACCGCGCGGCGGCTCGGGCTGCTGTGGGGCACGCATGCGGTCCACACGCGCGACGTCGAATCGTTCGAGGACATGGTGGCCAAGTCGAAGCGTATGGCGCTGCGCCACGGCATGGCGAAGGCGGGCGACCGGGTGATCGTGCTGGCGGGCGTGCCGTTCCGGACGCCTGGGTCGACCAACGTGCTGCATGTGGTTCGGATCGTGGGGGACGAGCTGAAGGGGCATCACTCGCAGGTTTGAGGTCGGGGGGCGGTTTGATGTGACGCAGACTGCCCTCGTCATCGTGAAGACACGCCTCACTTAGCCGTTCCCCCGCGGAGGCGGGGGTCCAGGGTACCGAGCGCTACGGTATTTAGCTGAGCCCCCGCGTCCGCGGGGGAACGGCTCTTGGTGTGGGGATCGGCGCTGCGTCGGTTGGGGCCTCGATCGAGCGGGGCCGGGAGCCAGCGTCCCCTTCCCCGTTCTGTTGGGCTCGTTCCGGCATCCACGGTTCCGCATCCTCGCTGTCGTTTGCGTACGCGGAACGATGGGTCCCGGCGTCCGCCGGGATGACGGGAGGGGGTTTATCCTAGAGGGGGTTAGCTCGGAGAGGGTTGGCGCTCCGCATCTTCCAAAATGCATCGAGCCGGCTTGCCCACGCCTTCCCCCCCCCCCCCCCGGCGAAGGCCGGGGCCCAATTGGGGGACGGTCATGACGACGCTCCCCGCTCCATTACGGCAACCTTTCCAATTGGGCCCCGGCCTTAGCCGGGGTGGTCCCTGACCGGGGGCAGCCCCCTAATCTAGGCTAGCGCTGCCGCCCCGAATACGCGATGCCGCGCAGACGGAAGGCACGGGAGAGCGCACGCATGACTTTACGCGAGAAGATCGGTTGGGGCGCACTCGCCCTGCTCGGAGCCTGCGCGCTCGCAGTGGTCGCCTTCCATCGCGGCGAGCACGTCAACGCGCTGTGGATCGTCACCGCCGCCGTCTCGGTCCAGCTGATCGCGTACCGCTTCTACGCACGCTACATCGCGCGCCACGTCATGCAGCTCGACCCGTCGCGGAAGACCCCGGCGCTTCGCCGCGCCGATGGGCTCGATTATGTCGCGACCGACCGCAACGTGCTGTTCGGCCACCACTTCGCAGCCATCGCCGGCGCCGGGCCGCTGGTCGGGCCGGTGCTCGCCGCGCAGATGGGCTATCTCCCAGGGACGCTCTGGATCCTGGCCGGCGTCGTGCTCGCGGGTGCGGTGCAGGATTTCATGATCCTGTTCATCTCGATGCGCCGCGACGGCCGCTCGCTCGGCGAGCTGATCCGCATGGAGATGGGCGCGATCCCCGGCGTGATCGCGTTGGTCGGCGCGTTCGCGATCATGGTCATCATCCTCGCGGTGCTCGCACTGATCGTGGTCCGCGCACTCGCCGGCAGCCCGTGGGGGCTGTTCACCGTGGCCGCGACGATCCCGCTGGCGTTCCTGATGGGCATCTACACGCGGTGGATCCGGCCGGGGAAGGTCGGCGAAGTCTCCGTGCTCGGCGTCATCGGGCTGCTCGCGGCGATCGTCTATGGCGGCACCGTCGCCGCCTCGCCGACGCTCGCGCCGCTGTTCACGCTGACGCCGGTGCAGCTGTGCGTGCTGATGGTCGGCTACGGCGCGGTCGCGTCCGTGCTGCCGGTGTGGCTGTTGCTGGCGCCGCGCGACTATCTGTCGACCTTTCTCAAGATCGGCGCGATCGTCGCGCTGGCGATCGGCATCGCGGTCGTCGCGCCGCCGCTGCGGATGCCGGCGCTCACCCCGTTCATCGACGGCAGCGGCCCGGTCTGGTCGGGCGGGCTGTTCCCGTTCCTGTTCATTACGATCGCGTGCGGCGCCGTCTCCGGCTTCCACGCGCTGATCGCCAGCGGCACCACGCCGAAACTGATCGCCAGCGAGGGCGACGCGCAGTTCATCGGCTATGGCGCGATGCTGATGGAAAGCTTCGTCGCGATCATGGCGCTGGTCGGCGCGTCGATCCTCGACCCGGGCGTCTATTTCGCGATGAACAGCCCGGCAGCCGTAGTCGGCACCGACTTCGCCTCGGCGGCGAGCGCGGTCACCGCGATGGGCTTCCCGATCACGCCCGAGCTGCTCGCGCAGACCGCCAGGGACGTCGGCGAGACCACGATCGTCTCGCGGACGGGCGGCGCGCCGACGCTCGCAGTGGCGATGTCGGAGATCTTCAGCCACCTGGTCGGTGGGCAGGCGATGAAGGCGTTCTGGTATCACTTCGCGATCCTGTTCGAGGCGCTGTTCATCCTGACCGCGGTCGATGCCGGCACGCGCGCGGGGCGGTTCATGCTGCAGGACCTGATCGGCCTTGCGGTGCCGTCGTTCCGCAATGCGTCGGCGATCGTGCCCGGGCTGATCGCGACCGCGCTGTGCGTCACCGCCTGGGGCTTCTTCCTGTACCAGGGCGTCACCGATCCGCTTGGCGGGGTGAACACGCTGTGGCCGCTGTTCGGCATCTCGAACCAGATGCTCGCCGCAGTCGCGCTGGTGCTGGCGACGGTCGTGCTGTTCCGGATGAAGCGGCAGCGCTACGCGTGGGTGACGATCCTGCCCGCCGCGTGGCTGTGCCTGTGCACGATCACCGCCGGGCTGATGAAGCTGTTCGCAAGCGATCCGAAGGTCGGCTTCCTCGCGCATGCGGCCAAGTTCTCCGACGCGGCGGCGCGCGGCGAACTGCTCGCGCCCGCCAAGACGATAGCGGAGATGCAGCGGATCATCTTCAACGACCGGATCGACGCGGCGCTCTGCGCGCTGTTCCTGGCGGTGGTGCTGTCGATCGTGGTCTTCGGGATCCGCACCTGCCTTGCGGCGCTGAAGATCGACCGGCCGACGGTGACCGAAGTGCCGCCGCAGCTGGTGGCCGCGAAATGATCCGCGCTTTCTATGCAAAGGCGCGCGAGACCGCGCTGCTGATGGTCGGCGTGCCGTCCTATGCCGCCTATTGCCAGCACATGGCCGAGCGGCATCCCGATCACCCGCCAATGGACGAACGCACGTTCTTCCGCGATCGGCAGGAGGCGCGGTACGGCAGCAAGGGCGGAGGGCGGTGCTGTTGACCGGGACGCTTTCGACCGTCGCCCGCCTCCGCGCGGCGACGGCGAGCGATCACGACGCGGTCGACGCCGGGTTCGGCCGCTATGACCTGAGCGATACGGGGGAGTACCGCGCGTTCCTGATCGCGCACGCCAGGGCGCTGCCCGCGGTCGAGGCGTGGCTCGACGGTATCGCGGGGCTTGCCCCGGTCCGGTCACGTCGCGACGCGCTTGCCGCCGATCTCGCCGCGCTGGGCGAGGCGATGCCGGCACCGATGTCGTTCGACGTGGCGCCGAGTGCGGCCGCCGGTTGGGGCGCGATGTACGTGGTCGAGGGGTCGCGGCTCGGCGGGATCATGCTGTCGCGGTCGGTGTCAGAGGGCCTGCCGTCCGCCTATCTTGGTGCGAAGCATCTGTCGGGCGAATGGCGCGCGTTGCTCGCGGCGATCGACGCGCAGCCCGCGGACGAGGCCTGGATCGCCGAGGCCGTTGCCGGCGCCAAGGCTGCCTTCGAACTCTATCGGCGCGCACCGGGGGCGTAACCCGCCCCCGGCGTTACGGCGTCAGCGCAGGAGCTTGGGCGCTTCCTTGCGGATCATGTCCTGGATCTTGCTGGCGAACAGCCCGAGGATGCCGGGCAGGTCGACGACCGCATGGACGTTGGTTTCGAACACGGTGACCGCGCTGGCGATCGTCTGGCCCATCGCCTGGATGGTGAAGTGCAGCGTGTCGCCGTCCCAGCGGTGATCGGTCACCGAGCCGCCGGGAATGCTCGCACTGATCTTGTCGATGCCGCCGTCGAGGCGCGCACGGACCGCGGCCTTGCCGAGTTGATGGGGAACGTCGACGGTGATGGGGTTGGCCATGTGTAGTCCTTAAGTCGCGAAAAGCATGTCGTCATGGGCGAACGCCTTGAACTCGAGCGCGTTGCCGCTGGGATCGAGAAAGAACATCGTCGCCTGTTCGCCGGGCTGGCCCTTGAAGCGGATGTGCGGCGCGATCCCGAACGTGATGCCGGCGGCGGTGACGCGTTTGGACAGCGCGGTCCAGTCGTCCATCGTCAGCACGACGCCGAAATGCGGCACGGGGACGGCATGGCCATCGACCGCATTCTCGACCGCGACGGGCTTGGCCGAGGGATCGAGATGCGCGACGATCTGGTGGCCGAACAGGTCGAAGTCGATCCAGTGGTCGCTCGAGCGGCCTTCCGGACAGCCGAGCGTGCTGCCGTAGAAGCTACGGGCCGCGTCGAGGTCGTGGACCGGGAAGGCGAGGTGGAAGGGGCGCAGGGTCATAGGGGGCGAAGATAGGTCGTGCGATCGGGTTCGTCACCCTTTTGCGGGCGCGCCGGTGTTCTCCCGCGAAGGCGGGAGAACAGTCTGGGTCCCCGCCTTCGCGGGGAAACAGGCTTTAGGCGGATCACAGCTCCCCCCATACCACCCCGGCGAAGGCCGGGGCCCAATTGGGGAACGCCGCCAACTCTGGGCAGCGCTCCGTTACTGCGACTTTCCCAATTGGGCCCCGGCCTTCGCCGGGGTGGTGCAAGGTGGCGTGCAATGACGCGATCCCGGCTAAGATATTGCCCGCTCCCCCCCGCGACGCCATAGCGCCTGCGTGACCCGTTTTCCCGCTCTCGCCTGCCTCATCCTCGGCGCGCTCGCCGCGACGGGGTTCGCTCCGCTCGATCTCTGGCCGCTGACGCTGGTCGCGTTTGCGCTGTGGATGACGCTCGTCCATCGCGCGCCGACGTTGCGGAGCGCGCTCTGGTGCGGCTGGGTGTTCGGGCTCGGGCATTTCACCGTGAACAACAACTGGTTCCAGCATGCGTTCGACTTTCAGGACGCGATGCCGCCGGTCCTCGGCTATTTCGCCGCGGTCGGGCTCGCGTTGTATCTTGCGGTATTCCCGATGCTGGCGGGCGCGCTGACGTGGCGGATCGCGCGGCGCCCCGGCACGCCTGACGCGACCTATGTGCTGGTCTTCGCTGCCGCGTGGATCGCGACCGAATGGCTGCGCGCGACGCTGTTCACGGGCTATGCCTGGGATCCGCTCGGCGTCGTCTGGCTGCCCGCGATCGGCGTCGCGCGGCTGTCGGCGTGGATCGGCACCTATGCGCTGTCGGGTGTGACGGTGCTGGCGGCGGGGGCGCTGGCGTTGCTCGCGCTGCGCCGCTGGGCGCTGCCCGCGATCGTGCTGCCCGCGCTTGGCCTCGCGGCGCTGTCCGCGCTATGGACAAATGCGCCGCCGCCTGCCCCCGGCACGCCGCTGGTCCGCGTGGTCCAGCCCGACATCGGCCAGGAAGACCGCAGCGAAACCGACGGCGAACGTGTCCTCTCCGCGCTCGAAAAGCTCTCCGGCGCCAATGATCGCGGGGCCGGCGCGCCGCCGCGCCTCGTCGTCTGGCCCGAGGGGGTCGTGCGCGACTATGTGGAGGACGGGTATCCCTTCTATGCCTATGGCTGGTCGAGCCCGCTCTACCTGCGCCGTCGCATGGCGCGGCTGCTGGGGCCGCAGGACATATTGCTGATCGGCGGCACCGCGCTGGAGTTCAACGCCAGGGATCAGATTTCCGGGGCCGCCAATTCGGTGTTCGCGCTCGACGCGCAGGCGCGGTTGCGAGGGCGGTACGACAAGGCGCATCTGGTGCCGTATGGCGAATATCTCCCGATGCCGTGGCTGTTGAAGCCGCTCGGCCTCGCGCGGCTGGTCCCCGGCGACATCGACTTCACCTCGGGCAAGGGCCCGGCGAACCTGACGCTGCCCGGCTTCGGCGCGATCGGGATGCAGATCTGCTACGAGATCATCTTCTCGGGCGAGGTCGTCGATCGCGCGCACCGGCCGCGCATCCTGTTCAATCCGTCCAACGACGCGTGGTTCGGCAAATGGGGCCCGCCGCAGCACCTCGCCCAGGCCAGGATGCGCGCGATCGAGGAAGGGCTGCCGATCCTGCGCGCCACCCCGACGGGCATTTCGGCGATCATCGCCGCCGATGGCCACCTCGTCGCCACCATCCCGCACGAGACCGCGGGCGCGATCGAGCAGCCGATACCGTCCGCGCTCCCCCCGACGCTGTTCTCGCGCGTCGGGAATGCGATGGCGGCGATCGTTGCCGCGATCATGCTCGCAACCGCAGTTGCCCTGCGCCGCCGCCAGCGCTAGAAGGACATATAAAGCTTTCCTTATATGTCGCTCCCCGGCCCTCTACCGGCGAGCCTTTGCGAAGAGGTTTCATGCGCAAGTCCTTTCTCTTCACCTCCGAGTCGGTCTCCGAAGGCCATCCCGACAAGGTCGCCGACCAGATCAGCGACACGATCGTCGACCTGTTCCTCGCCAAGGATCCCGAGGCGCGCATCGCCTGCGAGACGCTGACGACCACGCAGCTCGTCGTCCTGGCCGGCGAGATCCGCTGCCGTGGCGTTTACGAGTTCGGGAAGGTCGAGTGGAAGGACACCGACTACTGGGCCCCCGGCGCCAAGGACGAGATCGAGGCGGCCGTCCGCAACACCGTCAAGGAAATCGGCTACGAACAGTCGGGCTTCCACTGGAACGAATTCCGCTTTGAGAACAACCTCCACGGCCAGTCCGCGGAGATCGCGATGGGTGTCGACGAGAGCGGCAACAAGGACGAAGGCGCCGGCGACCAGGGCATCATGTTCGGTTACGCGACCGACGAGACCCCCGGCCTGATGCCCGCCACGCTGTATTACAGCCACAAGATCCTCGAGCGGATGGCCGCCGATCGTCATTCGGGCGCTGCCCCCTTCCTCGAGCCTGACGCCAAGAGCCAGGTGACGCTCGCATACGAGAATGAAAAGCCGGTCCGCGCGACCGCGCTCGTCGTCTCGACGCAGCATGCGCCCGGTTATTCGGAAAAGGGCAAGAACCCTGATTCGGCCAAATATGCCGAGCTGCGTGACTATGTCATGGGCGTGTTCACCGACGTTCTGCCAGCAGGCTTCATCTCGGACGAGACCGCGATCTACATCAATCCGACCGGCGCGTTCGAAATCGGTGGCCCTGACGGCGACGCAGGCGTCACCGGGCGGAAAATCATCGTCGACACGTACGGCGGCGCGGCACCGCATGGCGGCGGTGCATTCTCGGGCAAGGATCCGACGAAGGTCGATCGCTCGGCCGCCTATGTCGCACGCTATCTCGCAAAGAACGTCGTCGCCGCCGGGCTCGCCCGTCGCTGCACGATCCAGCTGAGCTACGCGATCGGCATCGCCGAGCCGCTGTCGGTCTATGTCGACACGCACGGCACGGGCACCGTGGAAGAGGCCAAGCTCGAGGCGGTCCTGCCGAAGCTCGTCCGCCTGACGCCGAAGGGCATCCGCGAGCACCTCAAGCTGAACGCACCGATCTACAAGAAGACCGCCGCCTATGGCCATTTCGGTCGCGATCCCGAGGGCGACACGTTC
Organism: Sphingomonas sp. BK036; assembly: GCF_004216825.1. Taxonomy (NCBI): domain Bacteria; kingdom Pseudomonadati; phylum Pseudomonadota; class Alphaproteobacteria; order Sphingomonadales; family Sphingomonadaceae; genus Sphingomonas; species Sphingomonas sp. BK036. Next base: position 772,991 of record NZ_SGXR01000003.1, read on the forward strand.
ACCTGGGAAAAGACCGATCTGGTCGACGCGCTGAAGGCTGCTATCGCCTGACGATGCCCCTCCCGCCGGCGGGAGGACAGCGATACCGAGAAAGCCTCTCCCGAGCGATCGGGGGAGGCTTTTCTGTATCGGGACGATCGACGGTCGCGGGGGGCAGTCCGGGGAAGCGCGACTTTACGCTGCGATATCAGCCGCTTCTCGCAGAAATATCCGTTTCGAGACTATCAGCGATTAACCATTTTCGGCTACCGAAGCCCGGTCGCTACTTCGGATACTGCCCATGCCCCGCCGCATACGTTCTTTAGTTGCCTCACTGGGCGAGGAGGTCACCGCGCATGCGCGCCAGTCCGAGGCGATCGCCGGGCGGACCAACTTGCTCGCCCTCAACGCGACGATCGAGGCGGCGCGATCCGGCGAGGCCGGGCGTGGCTTCGCAGTGGTCGCGCAGGAGGTGAAGGCGCTGGCCGACCAGGCGCGCAGTTCGTCCGCGTCGTTCCGCGAACAGATCCTCGGACGACTCCAGCAGGGCGCGGCGATCGCCGACGATCTCGTGCGCGATGTCGAGGGCGGGCGGCTGGTCGAGCTGGCGCAGTCGATCGCCGACACGTTGTGCCGTACGCTGTACGACCGCTCGATCGACATCCGCATGCTCGCCTCGGACCATTCGGTCGGCGAGGCGATCCTGTTCCGATCCGATTCACCCAAGGCGGAGGCCAAGGCGCTCGAACGCCTGCGTGCGTTGCTGCGCTGTTCGCCCTATTTCCTCAACGCCTTCGTCGTCGATGCGAGCGGCGTGGTGGCAGTGTGCGCGCACGACAATGCCTCTGTCCGCACCGTCAATTTCAAGGGCTATCCGCAGTTCGAACGCGCGCTGGTGGCCGATCTGTCGCAGGAATGGTCGACCGACGACGTCTGGGAAAACCCCTGGTCGGATCGTCGCAAGGTGCTGGTCTATGTCGCGCCGGTTCGCTTCGACGGCGCGACGATCGGCGTCTGCTATCTCGAATATGATTTCGAGGGACAGGCGGCGACGATCATGGACGTCATCCGCAAATCGACATCGGACGCGGTCGTCAGCATCGTCGACCGACAGGGCCGCGTCGTCGCCAGCACCGGGGCCTACGCCTATCACGTGGTGCATCCATACGTGAAACCCGGCGACGCGCCGCAGATCGACGCGCGCGACGGGCTGGTGGTCGCGCAGGCGTCGGTGCCGTCCGACCATGGGTTCGCCGGGCTCGACCTGCGCTGCGTGATCGAGGACCATGTCGCGACCGATTACGAGATCGCCGCCGCGATGCGCGCGCGGATGCGCGTCGGCTGACCCGGCGCTAGGCGTTCGCGTCCGTGGCCGGGCCGGTCGCTACCTGCGCCTCGATGACCGGTGCGACCCGGTCGAATACCGCGCTGACGAGCGCCTCCGCGATCCAGCCGACTGCCGCGCCGACGACCAGGTCTGAGAGGTAATGCTTGCCGGTGAGCGGTTGCGCGACCGCGACCATGCCGCTGATCACCGCAGCCGGCGCCCCTGCCCCGCCGATGTCGCGCGACGCCGCGCGTGCGACCGCAACCGCGCCCGCGGTATGCCCCGAGGGAAACGACGTCTGTTCGTGGTCGTCGCTGTCGCCCGGCTCGAACTTCGCCTTGCCGTCTTCGATCGCCTGTTTGGGACGCGTGCGGTCGATCGAGCTCTTGATCGCCGATTTGACGAAGGTGGCCGCCGCATGCGCCGCGAGCATCCGCACCCCGCCGCGGATCATGTCGGGACGCCGCGCGATCAGCCCGATCACCGCGGTTCCGATCGAGGTCGCGACGAGCTGGGGCTGGTCGCCGATCTCGGCGAGCAACCCGGTCGCCTTGACGACCGGCCGGTCACGCTGTTCGGCCGCTTTTAACGTCACGTCACGATCCGCGGTCGCGACGGCCTTGGCGGCCCGTTCGATCTTGCCCATCAGTTCTCGTCCCGCCCGTTCATCTCGCCGCGCACCTGCGCATGTGCCAGCAAGGCGAACAACCCCGCACCGCCCAACAGGTTGCCGAGGATCGCCGGCAGCATCAGCTCGCCGAGCGTCTGCACGACGCCGGTCTTGCCGACGAACAGCAGCAGCCACGCCTCGACCGCGCCGACAACCGAGTGGCTGAACCCCCCGATCGCTACGACATAGGTAATCGCGGCGATGACCTGGAACGCCTGCCCGCGTGCATTGGGCAACGACCAGGCGAGGATCGCGATCATGAACCCGGCGGGGATCGCGTTGACGAACGTCGCGCCGGGCGACAGCTCGGTAATCGCCGCCGACACCTCGATCATCGCGGTGCGCAACTCGCTGCTGCCGAGCAGCCCCGCCGCGATCATTGCCGCGGCCAGCGCGGTCCCCAGCAGATTGGCGCCGAGTACGACCGCCCAGAGCCGCAAAGTCCGCCGCAGCGCCCAACCCGAGGGCTTGGTCACCAGCGGCAGCGTCGCGCTGATCGTGCTCTCGGTAAACAACTGCATCCGCCCGAGAATGACGACGAGAAACCCGATCGGATAGCCGAGCGACACGATCAGCGTGCGCCACGGCGTGTCGGGCAGCGCGGCGTGCAGCGCGCCCTCCGCGATCAGCGAGCTGGCGATTGCCATCCCCGCCGCGAGGCCGGAAAAGAACAGCGACGAAACCGGCCGGTCGAGTTCCTCCTGCCCCGCCTCGCGCACCGCGCGGTGCAGGTCCTTCGCATCGGCGGCCTTGAGGTCGTCGACATCGTCCTGCGGTGCGGTGCGATCGGGATTGGCCATTACGGGGGTGTAACGGCCCGCCCCCCGTTTCGCTCCCGCCGCGCGGTGGTTTTGCTAGAAGCGCACCTTCTCCACGCGCCACGGATCGGGCGCCGCCGACCGGTCGATGAACGCGAGGATCTCGCTCATGCCCGGCTCGCGCAGGCCATCGAACGCCGCGCCGCCCAGCGCCCATTGCGGATTGATGCTTGGGTCGATCGTGAGTGCGTCGCCCCAGGTCGCATGGATGTCCGCGAGCTCGGCATCGTCCCACGCCGCCTCGTCCACGGTCCGCGTGCGACCGCGAGTCTTCGATTCATGGTGGAGCAGCTCGATCTGCGGGGAATAGCGCACCCGGTATCCCGCCGCGCGCGCGCGAAGGCAGACGTCGATGTCGTTATACGCGATCGGCAGGCGTGCGCAGTCGAACCCGTCGATCTCAGCGAGCACGTCGCGCCGCATCGCCAGGAACGCGCCGGTCACCGCCGCCGCATCATGCTGCGTCACGTATCGCCCGCCCGGCCCCGGATCGTCGAACGCCGCATGCCGTCCGGCGTGCAGCGGCAGCCCCTCGCCCGTCCCGAGCACGATGCCGGCATGTTGCACGGTCATGTCGGGGTAGAGCAGCCGGGCACCGACGATCCCGCACGGCGGATCGGCCAGCAACCGGTCGAGTTCGACGTCCCAGCCTTGCGTCAGCATCACGACGTCGTTGTTCGCGAACACCAGCAGGTCACAGTCCGCCACACGCGGGTCGGCGATGCCGAGCATGTTCGCGCGCGACCAGTTGAACGGTTCGTCCATCCTGACGACGGCATGATCGGACCGCACCGCGCGTGCGGCGAGCAGCGCCTGCGTCGCCGCCTCGCGGCTCCGGTTGTCGACGATCACGAAAAGGATCCGGTCGGGTATCGCCGCGGTCGCGATCAGGCTGTCGATCGCCTCGGCCAGCATCGCGGCGTGATCGCGCGTCGGCACGATGATGGCGATGCGCGATCGCCGCGCGTCGGACGAGCCTGATGCGATCGGCGTCGCATCGGGCGCGGCCAGGCGCCCACTCCCCTCATCAAGCACCGAGGCGAGGATACGCGGAACATGCGCAACCGGCGCCTGCGCCACCCGCGCGGCGTGGAGCATGGCGGCGCGCAGATCGGCGCCCGAGCGCGTGCCACCGCTGGACGGCATACCCGCGAGATCACCGCGCACCGCCACCAGCCGGGGCGGGACCGCCGCGCGCAACGACGGATCATCGACTCCGTAGAGGACGGGATCGGCATGACGCTGCCCGCGCGCCCAGTGGCGCCGCACATGGTCGTGATCGCACGTCACCGCCCCCGCGCCCGACCGCAGCGCAGCATAACGCAGCCACGCGAGCGCATGCGGATGCAGGATCGTGCCCGCATCGATACCGATCGTCAGTCCGGCGCGCTCGGCGTGATCGTCGGGATCGTCGGGATCGTCGAACCCGAACCGCGGATCGGTGAGCGTCATGCTCGCCACGGGATGATCGGCGATCCCGGCCGCATCCACCAGTCGCGCCGCCCAGGACAGATCCGACTGATCGAGCAAGCCGGTCAAGGTGGCGCGGACCGCGGTTGCCGTCGCCCCGCCGCAGTCGATCATCAGCGTGATCGGCGGCAAGGGATCGTCGCCCCCGGTCGCGGGCGGCGGCGGCCGGATCGCGACATCCGCGCGGAACCGGTCATACGCCGCCATCGGATAGGCCGAGGTCCCGATCCAGGCGCGCAGCGCATCGTTCGCGTCGGCCAGCGCCCCCGCCACGGCATCGAGCCGCCGCCACATCGCCTCGCGATCGATCGTCGCCGCCGGAATCCGGTCGCGCGCGCCGAGATGGACGAGTTCGCCCAGCGCCGACTCGAGCTGCGGATCGAGGCGCAGCGCCTGCGCATAGGCTGCGACCGCGCCCGCACGATCGTTCTGCATCTTGAGCAGATGCCCGAGCTGCAGATGCGTATCGGCGCTGAACCGGTCGATCGACAGCGCGCGCCGATACGCATCGCCCGCCGCCTGAAGGCCGCCCGATTCCTTCAGCGCATGACCCAGCTGCACCCAGAGCCCGGCGTTGCGCGGCTGCACACGGAGCACGCCGCGATAGGCCTCCGCCGCCTCCAGCCAGTCGCGACGGTCGCGCGCCTGATCGGCGCGCGCCACCAGCGCGGCGACGCCGTCCTCCGCTGCGATCACGCCGCTCCGACGGGAGCAACGGCGATCCGGTCCGACAGGCGCGTGGTGAACGCCTCCATCGTGAACATCGCCTCGTACACCGCCCGCGCCGGCGCGCGCACCGATTCGCGCAACGCGCGGTCCTCGATCAACCGGGTCAGCAGCGCGGCAAGATCGGCGATCCGCGCGGTCGGATAGACGAAGCCCGACACCTCATGCTCGATATAATCCGACGTCCCCGTGCAGTCGCTGCACACGATCGTCTTGCCCAGTGCCAGCGCGTCGGACGCGACCAGCGGGAGCGGATCGTCGCGCGACGGGACCAGCACGATGTCCATGTCGGCGAGGCAATGCCAATAGTCCGGATGCCCCTTCTCGCCGTGGAAGTGGATACCCTCCTGGTGCTGCCACGTGTGGCGGACCTTGTGCTGGAAATCGGGATCGTGGTCGCGACCGTAGAAATTGAGCGCGGCGCCCGCGCGTATCCGGGGAGGGATCATCGCAAAGGCCTGCGCGGCGATATCCTGCCCCTTGCGCGGCTCGAACGATCCGAACACGCCGATCCGGACGCGGTCGGTCTGCGCCGGGATCGGGTATAAGGGCTTGGGATCGGCGATCCCGGTTTCCAGCAGGCGCGACGCGACGCCGTGCCGGCGCAGCACCGCCGCGGTTCGCGTGCTGACCGCGAGGATGTTGCGCGCCGATGCCAGCGCCGCGCCGAATCCGTGCGTATCGCGCACCATCTCGTCGATCAGCCCGGATTCGTGGATGTACCAGCGCACCTCGGTTTCGGCATCGAGCTGCTGGACGACTCGCCAGCCGATCACCGTATTGACGATGACGGTATCGAAATTGCGCGCAAAGTCATGGACGCTCGAATGGCCGGTGAGCGCGAGCGAATCGATGATGACGGGGATATCCGCCTCGGTCAGACGCGCTCGCATCGGCCCGTCGGTCGGACACGTCACCACGACGAACGCGCCCGATTGTTTCAACGCGATCGCCATGTCCGCCGCGACGCGCGGCGCGCCACTGTTGGTCAGGTCGTGCGAGACGATCAGGATGTCCGGCCCGGTGCCCGTATAGCGCGCTCTGGCGGGGTGGATCAGATAGGGTTCCTGCGAATCGACATAGCTGATCCCGCTCATCATCGGCGGGAAATACGGATCGTCCGCGATCAGCGTCGGAAAGCGCTTGAGCAGGAAGATGTCCGCCTTGCTCTTCTTCCAGCGCGATCCCGCCGGCAGGTCGGCATCGCCGCCGATCGAGGCATGGCCGATATGGATCAGCTCGGCATGCGGCGTATAGACCAGCCGGTAACCGGCCTCGCGGATCCGCAGGCTGAGATCGACGTCCGAATGCGCGATGCCGACGTTCGGCGCATCCCACCCGCCAAGCTCGCGGAACAGCCCGGTGGGCATCGCGCAACACGCGCCGCACATCAGCCCGACGTCGCGGGTCGACTGTGCCAGGTTGAAATGCGTCGAACTGTGCCGCGGAAAGGCGTGGAACGTCGTCCCCGTCAGCCGCCGCAAACCGACCGCCATGCCCGCATATTGGATACGCCCATTCTCGTAGAGCAGCTTGGGGCTGACTCCGCCGACCCCGGGCCGGACGAGTTGCTCGAGCAGCGCCTCGATCCAGTCGTGCGTCACGACCAGCACGTCGTCATTGTGGAAGACGACATATTCGCCCTGCGCGACCGCGGCACCGGCATTGCATTTCGCCGAGAAATTATACGGCGCATCGAACAGCGCGAAGCGGATACGCGGACCGTCGATCCAGTCGCGACACTGCGCGGCGGTCCGCGAATTGGTGACGATCACGATCTCGTACCGGTCATAAGCGGTCCAGGCGACGATCGACATCACCGCCCGGACGATATGCCCGGCATCGTCGGACGGAATGATGATCGAGACGAGCTGGTCGAACGCCGCATAGTCGGCCTGCGCGCGGTTCGATGCGGGCAACGCGACCGCGCGACCATGCCAGCCGCGACGATCCATCGCCGCCTGGACCGCACCGATATTGGTCCGTCGTGCCTCGGGCTTGCCGCCGCTCGCCGCAGACCCTTCGATCATGCGCCAGCCATACAGGACATCGCGGATGTGGTGGACGACCGGCGCGGTCTCCGAGATCCGCAGCGCGAGGTCGTAATCCTGCGAGAAATCATAGGCGCTGCGAAAGCCGCCGACCGATCGGACCAGGCTCGATCGATAGACGGAGAGATGCCCGGTATACATCACCGACATCAGCAGCGACGGACTCCAGTCGGGCTTGGTCAACAGTTCGTCGGGCTGGTCGTCGACCCCGATCTTGCACTCGTCGCTGTAGAGCCAGTCGGTGTCGGGCGCCGCCGCGATCCGCCGGGCGACGATCTCGAGCGCATCGACGGTCAGCATGTCGTCATGATCGAACAGCGCGACATAGTCGCCGGTGGCGAGGTCGAGCGCGCGGTTGGTGGCCGCCGCGATCCCGCCATTGCGGCGAGCGCCGGCGAAGGTGATCCGCGGATCCGCCGCACAGAACCGCATCACGACGTCGGTCAACGCGGTCTCGCGCGAACAGTCGTCGACGATGCACAATTCCCAATTGGCATAGGTCTGGGCGAGCACCGACAGGATCGCCCGCTCCAGATACACCACCGGCGAGCGATAGATCGGCAGCAGGATCGAGATTTTCGGCCCGTCCGTCACCGCACCGACACGGTCGTGATCGAGGCGGAACCGGCGCGCCAGGTCGCGCTGGCCGGCGCGGTAGCGCTCGAGCAGCCCCGCGGGCGGAAAACCGTCTTGGTCGTCGCCGGGCGCGACCGCGTGAAGCGGCAGAACGCCGAACATCGCCACAACTTCACTCGCGGCGGCCACCGTCGCATGCTGCAAGTCGCGGACCGCGGCATCGAGCAGCGCCGGATCGCGGCGCAGCAGTTCGAGCTTGGCCATCGCATACCGGTCAGGGGACGGGCGGGCGGCGGACGGGCCGTCGTCACCCGGCGCGATACGCCCGACCAGCCGTTGCAGCAGCCGATCGGCCGCGGCGATCCGCTCGTCGGCGGGCACCGTCGGCTCGAGGCGTAGCGGCGGCGGCCGGACGCCGAACTCGGACGGATCGAGCGAGTCGAAGGTGGCGCAGGCAAACGCCTGGTCGCGACCCATGAAATGCACGTACAGTTCCAGCGCGCTCTCGCCGCCAACCGGCGATCCCCCGAAGGTGTCGAGGATGCGGGCGGCCTGGAACCCCTCGATCGGCGTGACGTCCGCGGCATCGCCATGGTCGAGATAATGGCCGAACGCAGTCTCGGTCTCACCGATGTCGGGCATCGCCTCGCGGTAGCGGGCCGCATCGAACAGCGGCGTCGGCGCGATCGCCTCGTATGGCGCGCGCGTCAGGTAATGGAGGACGGGGATAGCACCGTCGCGAGCCGATTCGGGATAGCGTTCGCGGTACCAGCGTCCGGCAAATAGCGGGTGCGGATCGAGCCCGTTCGGACCGCCGACCTTGAGGAAATGATCGAGCAGGTTCGCGCCCGGCGGCAGGTCGCCCATCACCTGCGATCGATAGAAGCGGCTGTCGAACAGGCGGTGCGGCTCATGCCCCTCGGGAGCGCCAATCGTCGCATAATGCTGCGCCGCGTCCATGCCCGGGGCGACCCCGTAGCGCTGCCGGTACCAGCGTTCGTCGAACAGCGGCGATTGCGCGATGGCGTCGCCGCGATCCGCAGCCGGTTCCGCGGCTCGATCCGCCGTCGGGTCCGCGGGGATATCCGGCGTCGGCGCCGGTGCCAGGAGATCGGTGGTCAGAACGACCGGGTCCCGTGTCGGATCGGCGAAGAAGGCGCCGCGCGCGACCGCGATGTCCGCCGCCAGCAGCGGATCCTCGAGCTCGGTCGCTGCATCGGCATTGGCGTCCAGCGCATAGCTCGCGACATAGGCGAAGCACGCCGCCGCCTGCTGGCCGCGCATCTTGTGCAGATGGCCGATGTTGACGAGCAGATCCGAATCGCGCGCATCGATCCTGTAGGCGGCGTGATACGCCTCCATCGACGCGGTGAAATCGCGCGCCTCCTTCAGCGCATGTCCCAGTTGCACGTGGATCGCGAAATCGCCGGGATTGAGTGCGACATGGTGGCGATAGGCCTCGATCGCGCCTGCCCAATCGCGTGCGTCGCGCGCGGCATCGCCCGCGACCCGGTGGACCGTTCGGTCCCCCGATCCCGACCCGGCCCTCGATGCGGCGCCCATCAACCGACCGAAGCCCGTCCGGAATACGTTGTTCATCGATCTCTCTAATTAGGGGCCTGAATCGCCCTACTATAAGATCAAGACCGGCGAAGGATACAACCCATCCAAGTATAGTCGTACAATTTTGGGGCACCGTTCCTTCAGCGCGTGACGCGTTCCTCCTTCGACGCTACGACCTGCTGATGCAAACTACGCCCTCCTTGTCATCCAGCGCCGAAGCACTTGAGATAGACGCGGGTCCGTTCGACTTCTGGCCCCCTCGAACGAGCCGAATTCAAGGACTTGGCGGCACCGAACCCTCGGAAGATCCGGCCTATGTCTTTCATACGCGCTACATTGCGCTGGACAGCGCGACGGTCCGCTGCTCGCTCGTCTTCACCGGCCTGACCGCAACGCTCGGCTCGATGGTCGTGCGGGTGAACGCCTTGCCGCTCGACGGATCGCGCCCCGCCGAGACGATCAAGACCTGGCCGATCGCCGTGCGCGAGATCGTCGCGGCGGGTGGCACGATGCGCCTGACGTTCGATGCGGTCGACGGCATGCAATATGCGGTGCTCGGGCATCTCTATTCCGACACCGATGCCGCCGCGCAGTCGTTCAGGGTCGTGCTCGAAACGGCCGCGCACCAGCCGCATTTCGAGAAGCAGGTCGAGGCGGCGCGCAAGTCGATCTTCGGCCAGCGCGTGTTCCGCCGCGCCTCGCGACTGCTCGCGCCCGGCAAGGCGACGCTCGCCGATCCGGTCTCGCAGACCTGCACCGCGTCGCAGTTCAACGAGCCAGCCTACGACCTCTGGCTCGACCGGCTGAAGCTCGCCAAGCACCGCCATCGCAAGCAATGGGAATTCGTCTACATCCTGCAGACGCTCGAGCGCTACGGCATGCTCAAGCCCGGCGCGCGCGGTCTCGGCTTCGGCGTCGGCATCGAGCCGCTGCCCGCGGCGATGGCGGCGATGGGGTGCTCGGTCGTCGCGACCGATCTCGCCTCGGACGACGCGCGCAGCCGCGACTGGACGCTGACCAACCAGCATAGCGACGGGCTCGACCAGCTTCGCTATCCCCAAATCTGCGCGGACGACGTCTTCGACCGGAACGTCGCGTTCCGCGTGGCCGACATGAACGCGATTCCCGCCGACCTGCGCGGGTTCGATTTCACCTGGTCCTCCTGCGCGTACGAGCATCTGGGGTCGATCGAGGCGGGCCTCGATTTCGTCCGCAACGCGGTCCAGTGCCTCAATCCGGGCGGGCTGGCGGTGCACACCACCGAGCTCAACCTCACCTCGAACGATGCGACGATCGACAGCGGCGGCACCGTCCTGTTCCGGCGGCGCGACTTCGAGCGGCTCGCGGTCGATCTCGTCTCGCGCGGGCATTTCGTCGCGCAGATCAAATATGATCTCGGCGACACGCAGCAGGATGCCTATGTCGACGTGCCGCCCTATTCGGCGGACAATCACCTGAAGCTCGCGCTCGGCCAATATGTCACGACGTCGTTCGGGATCATCGTCCGCCGCGGCGATCGCTGAACGACGCGCCGCCCGCAGGTCAGCCCCGCACCATCGCCCCCACCGAATCGATCGTCGCCTCGACCACGTCGATATGCTCTGCCCAGCTGACCGGCCGCCACTGCGCCATCCGGTCGAGCTGGGCGGCGCGGCGCGGCGATCCGGGGCGGGAATAGGCGATCACCGCCTCCAGCCACCCCAGCCCGTCGAGCGGATCGAGATAGTCGGGGGTCTCGCCGCCGACCTCGCGCAACGCGGCGATATCGCTGCAGATCACCGGCACCCCGGCGGCAAGCGCCTCGCTGACCGGCATCCCGAACCCTTCGGCGAACGACGGCAACAGCAACGCCTGCGCACCGCCGAGCATCGCCTGCATCACGCGATCGGACATGTCCGACGCTTCGATCACATGCCCCGACAAGGCGGTGCAGCGTTCGATCATGTCGATCGCATTTTCATTCTCCCACCCGCGCCGGCCAATCAGCACGAGCTTCGGCGCCGCACTGCCCAGCGTCTCGACCAGCCGGCGCCAGACGTTGAGCAGCAACAGGTGGTTCTTGCGCGGCTCGATCGTCGCGACGCACACGAAATAAGGAGACTCGGGACTCGCCGGGAGAATCGTCGACCGGCTGGTCGAAGGCAGCTCGGCCGGGTCGGTCCCCAGATGCGCGACCCGGATCACGCGGTCGCTGCGCGCGTCGGTCAGATGCGCGCCGACCGCCGCGATCGTCGCCGCCGAATTGCCGATGATCCCGCTGGCGTGGCGGTCGATCGTCCGCATGACCTTGGCGTGTCGCGCCTGACCATCGCTCCGCGCGAATTCGGGATGCGTGAGCGGGATCACATCGTGGATCAGCGCGATCAGCCGAGCGCGTTCGCGTTTCAGGATCGCCGCGACCAGGTCGGTATCCTCGAGATGATGATGCGACGCCTGGAGATAGATGCGCCGCCGATCCGCCGTCGGCACCGGTCGCGGCCGCAGCGCCAGCAGGTGCCGGTTGGCGGCGGCGCGCACCGCCTGCGGATCGAACGCGTCGGGATTCTGCCACCGCGCATCGGTGAAGCTGAGAAACTGCCGCACGGCCCCCACCGGCAACCGCCCGTAATAGCCCCCCGCCGGATGCACCGCGGCAAAGGCCAGCCTGTCCGGAATGCGGTCGAGCAGCTCGCGTGCATAGACGAACTCGACCCGGTCGATCCCGGTCGGCGTTACATGATAGGAACGACTGAGCAGGCGCGACAGGTCGAGCACGACCTCCGCGTCCTCGCTGGGGCGTCCGCCGAGCCATCGCGGCACCCAGGTCCGGGTCAGCAGCATCGGCGCAAACGCGCGGAACGGCTTCAAACGCCGGCCTCGGGGTGATCGACAGGGTCGGCGCCCGTTAGGCGGCGCACGGCATGCCGGACGAGCATCGCGATCCCCTCGTCGCTCAGATATCCGCCGGGGATCAGGCAGCGATCGATCAGGACTCGCTTGAACGCCTCGTACAGCTCGGTATCGACCGGCGGCGGATCGGCCCAGAACGTATCGAGCGGCTCGCGCCGGACGATCCCCTCGATATCGTAGATCGCGTCGCCGAGCACCGCCACCGGCACCCCCGAATTCAGCGCGAGCGTGCCGACCGTGCTGTTGACGGTCACGACCGCGCGGGCCCTGGCCACCAGCTCGGATATGTCGCCGTCGCCGATATAGAACACACGGTCGGCGATCCCGTAGCGCTGCGCCTCGCGGCGCACGAACCGCCGCCAGCTCGTCAGCCCGCCATCGAGCGGATGCCGCTTGACGATCAGATTGACTCCGGGCGGCGCCGACCGCGCGAAGCTCTTGATGATGAACCGCAGCGCCGCGCACATATCGCGGAACGGCGAATGGACGCGGATCTGGTAATCCGAATTCAGCTGCAGCGGCAGCGCGAAATACGGCAAATGGCCGATCGCCGCCATCGTCGCCGCCGACCGCCTCCGCTCGCGCTGCCTGGTGAGGAAATGCACCGCCCAGCCGAGCGCCTCGCTGAGCATCCCGGCCGAGCGGTGCGACCGATAAAAGGGGTAGAGCGGCCGCGTGAGCGCGCTGGCGATGGTGTAGCGGCCGGTCTCGCGCAGTCGCCGGGCAAAGCTTGACGGGACGGGTCGCGCCGGGGGGATGGCGCCCAACCGGTTCGCCTGTTCGCGATACCAGTCACCATCGCGCGGCAAGGTCGAATTGCCGTTCACGCCGTCTTCCTGCAACGTCATGAAATCGGGGCGGATATACCCCTCCTCGACCACATGCACGCGGATGCCGCGCAGCTTGGCCATGCCGTGCGCGGAGGCGTGGTACGGCCTGCAATCGCCGAAGAGGATGACGTCGGTGACCTGATGATCAACGACAAAATCGTCGAAGAACAGCGGCCAGCCCTTCAGCGAGCTGCGGTAATCGGTCGACACGCCGCTCCAGTCGGCGCGGTCGCCGCCGTTCAGGTTGATCCGGCGTATCGCATGCCCCTCCATCGCAAGCGCGGAGGCGAGCTGATCGAAGAAGACGCCGTGCGGTCCCTGCAGAAACAGGAACGTCTGTCGGCCGGTGGTCGCCGGCATCAACGGAGCCCCGCCGACAGCAGGACGCCGCGATGCCGAAGGCGGCCGAGTGCCCGGCGCAGCAGCGTGAAAGCGGTGTCCGATCGCCCCTGCCCCGCCGCGATCCGGCCGATCAGCGTTTCGACGTCGCAGAACACGCCGGTCACCGGATCGATGTAGCGCGGGTACAGGATCAGCGCGCCCGCGACGAGCTGATCGAGCGTCAGCCTGCGCGCTCGCCGGTCGGGCTGGTCGACGAGATCCTCGGTAAGACCCCAGCCGGCATAGAAAGGGCGTCCATGGACGGTCACCGGGCGACCGCGCATCAGCGCCTCGAACCCGGTCAGCGATGTCAGGACATGGACGGCATCGACGCGTTCGACGAGCGAGAGCAGGCCGCTGTGCTGGTCGATCCGATCGACCGATGCGGCGGCGGTCGCAGCCGACAGATGCCCCTTGCGATGGCCGGCGACGACATCGGGATGCGGGCGATAGACGATAAACGCATCCGGCTCGCACGCCCTAACGCGCGCCAGGAACGCGATGTTCGACGTCACGCCCGCGCCGCCGCAGAGCACCGAGCGATCATCCTCGACCTGCCCGATCGCCAGGACGCAGCGTCGGTCGGGCAGCGGCGCGACCGTCCCGGCATCGATCCCGTATTTACCGATCCTCAGATCGCAGATCATGGCACGCAGACGGCGCGCGCGCGCGATCAGCGCGTCCGGAAACGCGTGAGTCTGCAACAGGATTTCGAGATCGCTCGGCGTGCCGGGATCGTAATAGACGCCGCGCGTGTCGACCGTCACCGAACTCGGCACGCGGCCATCGGCGCCAAGCCCGCTCGACCGGACGAAGCCATCCTCGACGATGTGAAGGTCGAGCCCGGCGGTCGCCACGTCGCGCGCATAGTCGGGCGGCATCCGCGACGCCCAGCCGGCGATCGCGCGGCCCGATCGGCGCGCGGCGGCCAGCGCCTTTTTCGGGGAGAGGTCGGCGGGGCGCGCGCGTCCGTCCCACAGGAACCGGCCGATCGCGGTGCGCTTCCACATCGCCATGCCGGTCATCACGCCGATCCTCCGGTTGGCGTCGAGCGTCCGGCGCCACTCCGCCAGCGTGGCGATCGTCTCGGCCAGCGTCGCGGGCCGATCCTCGAACGGATCGTGGCAGGCAAACGCGGTCAGTCGCTCGAGGCAGGCGCGTTCGATCCGCGCCGGATCGACGATCCCGCCCATGCCGTCGCGCACCTCGACCTGCGACAGCCAGGCGACGATCGCAAGGTCGTCAGCGGGCTCCGCCTGCACCGACGCGGCGGTCGCGACCTGAGTCCAGGGATCGCCGTCGCCGTCCCAGAACGCGCCGCCTACTCGCGCCGTGCGCAACGCGTCCACCGCAAGACGAGCCTCCGCAAGGCTGGGTGGCGTGCCGCCCGCCACGGTGATCGTCACCGGCGCCGCCCAGGGAAAGGGCGGCGCGCGCAGCAACGGTACGATGCTGACCGCGCGCGCCGCCACGGTGGCGCGAGACGGTGCGTGGTGGATCTTAGCTCGCATGTTCCCGCACACCCGCGGCGACCAGCCAGCCAAGGCCGTACAGCACCATCAACGCGATGAAGAGCGTCAGCAACGACAGCGCGCGCTTGGGATATTCGGAGCGGACCGGCATGTTCGCATCGACGATCCGGACGACATAGAGCTGCTGGCGGACCGCCTGTTGTCGCGCCGCTTCGAATGCCGCGGAGGCCGCGTCGTAGCGCTTCGATAGGAACTCCTGCTGCATCCGCAGCCGCTCGTAATCGCCGAGCCCCGCGGCGATCGCGTTGCCGCCGCCGGCGAGCTTCGCGGATTGCGCCGCGACCTGGCTCTGCAGCGATCGGACCTGTTGCGACAGCGCGGCATATTGCGGATTGCGCGTGCCGATCAGGCTGACCGTCGTCGCGAGTTGCGAGCGCGCGGCGGACAGTTCGGATTCGAGCTTCGACACCAGGCCGATCTGCGCTTCGGCGGTGCCTTGCGGGTTCACGTCGCGGCTGTCCTGCCGGAAATTGGTCATCCGCGACTGGACCTGCGTCAGCGCCTGCTCGGCTTCGGCGAGTTGCTGGCGCGACAGCTTGACCGCATCGGCATAGGACCGGACGTTCATCGTGTTGACCTGGCCCTCGCCCAGTCCGAGCAGCTTGCGGGCGATGACATAGGCATCGGTCGGGCGGAACGCGCGGACCTTGAGCGTCGTGATGCCGGTGTCGGTGTCGTAATGGACGTCGACCTGCTTGCGATAATATTTCAGCAGCGCTTCGGGCGTCGGATCGGCGGAGGGCAAGCGGCTCAGTCCATCCGCCTCGGGACGGCGGAACCGTGCGATCAGCGCGCTCTGCCGGCGCAGCGCGTCGACCGCGTCGTGCGACAGCAGGAAGTCCGCGACGCTGTTCGCCTCGCCCTGCCCGCCACCACCGCTGCTGCCGCTCGCGCCGAGCAGCTTTTCGATGCTCGACCCGCTCGATGCGGGCGCGCCCTGCGCACGGACCAGGTAATGCGCCTCGGACTCATACTGATCCGCGGCGAAGCCGTAGAGGTAGAGCGCGGCGGCAAGGCAGGGGAACACGACCACGACGAAGAACCAGCCATAGCGCGTGCGGGCATCGCGCCATCGCTCCCCGAGGCTCGGCATCGCCTCCGGTTCGGCGGTCGCCGGCGACATGAAACCGTGCGTCATGATGTTCTCCGAAGGTCGACCCGCTGACGGCCGAATAAAGTGTGAATATCGATCGTCACGGCATGTGTATCTTGCGCTTCACCGCAGCAATTGCGAGCAGCCCGATCAGGGTCGATCCAAATATCCAGCCGGCAAGATACCATCCATCGATGTAATAAGGCACCGCGCTGGTGAACCATCCGTATCGCAACATCTCGAAGATATGCGACATCGGAATGGCCGAAAAGAACGGCCTGAACTTTGCCGGCACCCATTGCAGCATCACGAAGACACCGGACAGCGGCAGCATGATGTACGCAATAGGATGGACTAGCCGACCCATCGCTCTGTTTTCATAGGTGAAAGCACAGACGACGAGCGACAGGCCGAACGCCAGCAAGAACATGCTCGCGATGCCCAGGCAGACGTAGAGCGGGCGCGCGGGAAGACCCGCCAGCCCGGTCGCCATCGCCAGCCCCATCAGGATCATGAACGACAGGATGCACCCGGCCGCCTCGAGCAGCGCGCGCGCGAGCAGGATGTCGAAGATCGTGACCGTCTTGTGGTACAAGAGCGGAAGATTGGCCTCCAGCGCGCCCTCGGCACGGCCGAAGATGCTGCGGAACATGATGAAGATGCAGTAGCCGATCAGCGCGAACGGCACCGGCTTGATGTCGTTGCCCAGATGCCCGCCGGTCTGCTGGTGCAGCAGCGCGATCATCGTCGCCAGCATCATCGGCTCGAGAATGAGCCAGACATAGCCGATATTGTCGCGACCATAGCGCGTGTGCAGTTCGCGCATGATCAGCGCACCGATCACGTTGCCCTGCACCTTGAGGCCCCGGCGCAGCGTGGCGCGGGGAGGACTATGCGTCGCCATCTATGCCGCCTCCGCTGTCATCGCCGGCCGTTTTGCCAGGATCGCGTCGTACATCGCCCCCAGCCGCGCCCGATACCGTTCCGTCGAGAAGCGCCCAGCCTGCACGGTCCCCGCCGCCACGAGCCGACGCGCCAGCGCATCGTCGGTATCGAGCGCCTGGATCGCGGCGGTCAGCGCGCCGACGTCATACGGGTCCACCATCAGCGCAGCCTCCCCCGCGACCTCCGGCAACGACCCACGGTCCGACGTGATGACCGGCGTCCCGAGCTGCATCGCCTCGAGCACGGGGAGCCCGAACCCCTCGTACAGCGACGGAAAGATCACCCCCTTGGCGTTCGCGATCAGGCACAGCAACAGCCCGCGCGGCACATAGCGCAGCTGGAGGACCTGGTTTGCGACGCGCGTGCCAAAGGCGGTGCGCGCGCCGGCCATCCCGCTCGTGAGCAGCCGCAGGTCCTCGTCCGCCTGCCACGCGCGCGCGCCGACCAGAACCAGCGGCGTATCGACCTGGCTGCCGAGATACGCCTCGATCAGCCGGCCGACATTCTTCTTCGGCTCGATAGCGCCATAATAGAGGAAATAGCCCTTCGGCTTGAGCCCGAACACCGCCGTGATGTCGCCCAGGCGATCGTCGCGCGGCTGCGTGGTCGAGACGGATTGATAGGTGTTGGTGATACGGTCCCCGGCGATCCCGAATTGCGCGATCACGTCGCGCCGGCTCGACTCCGATACGGTGCAGACATGGTCGGCATCGCGCACGATCGCCTGGATCATCCGGTAATAGAGCCGCTTCCGATCGAGCGTCGCATAGGGAAGCTTGAGCGGGACGAGATCGTGCAGCGTATAGACGTTGCGCGTGCCGAGCATCCGGATCGGCACGGGATAGGTCCAGTGCATGATGTCGGGGGGATTGGCGACGCGGATCGTCAGGAACCGTCCGGTCCGCACGAAATACCGATCGGCGCGTTCGAACAGCCGGGCCGAGCTCATGATCCGGTCGAACTGCGGCAATCGCCGTTCGAGCATGTCCTGCACGATCAGTCCGCGCGTCGGCACATCGAACACCTTCGCGCGGCGATACCGGGCGAACCACTGCCGCACCGCGCGCACCGCCGGCAGCCCGGGATCGTCCGGGATACCGCGCCCCATCGCCTCGTAGAACAGGATCTCGCGCAAGTCGGGATTCGCCCCGACGGGGATTCCGAACACGCCGTCGAGCCGAACCCCGAGCCCGGTGATCGCATCGCCGAGCGCACGGCCATAGGTCGCGACCCCCGTGCCGTGCGGCATGGCGAGGTTGAACCCGTCGATCGCGATCCGCACGTCAGCGTCCACGCGCGGCCTCCAGTCCCTGCCATCGGCCATCGGCGATCCGCGCATTGATCAGCCGGTCGTACAGCGTCGTCAGCCGCTCGCCGAAGGCGGCCGGCGCGAAGGCCTTTGCGCGGTCCAGCCCGCGCCCGGCCAGCGTAGCCCGCAAGCCGGCGTCGTCGACGATCCGCCGCAGCGCATCGGCGATCGCCCGCGCATCGGTCGGATCGACCAGCAGCGCCGCACCGCCTGCAATCTCCGCCAGCGCGCCACGATCGGCAGTGAGCACGGGCGTTCCCAGCGCCATGGCCTCAGCGACCGGCACGCCGAACCCTTCCTCCAGCGACAGCAGCACGAGCGCGCGCGCGTTGCGGATCAGGTCGATCAGCACCGGCCTGTCCTGATAGGGCAGCACGACGACACCCGCGCGTTCCAGCGCGCCGCGCAACGCACCGCCATCGGCGCCGTCGGGGCCCGCGACCACCAGCGGCACGCCGCATCCGCTCGTCGCCCACGCGTCGGCGAGCCGGGCAAGGTTCTTGCGCGGCTCGATCACCCCGCAGAAGAACAGATAGCCTTGCGGACGCAGGCCCGACGGCAAGACGCGATCGGGGTGGGGTTCGGCCAGCGCCGCCAGCCCGCCGCCGCAATCGTCGACCAGCGCCGACGGGATCGCCAGCGCATCGAGGATCGTCCGACGCGCCCAGGCGGACACCGTGACGATCCGATCGGTCCGCACGGCGATCGCGATGAGGCACGCCCGCAACCGATCCGCATCGACCGGCGACAGATCGGGGCGCCGCAACGGGATCACGTCGTGGACGGTATGGACGTTGATCCATCCCTCGACGATCGCGGGGATGGGATAGGTCCAGTGCATCACGCCGACCGGGTGCGGCGGGGTCAGCCGCAACAGCGTGCCGTGCCGACCGAAATGGACATGCGCGAGCCGGAACACGTCGCGCCGCCACAATGCAGGCGTTTCATGGGAGGACGTTTCGCGCCGTGTCCCGAGCCCTGCCGGCACACGCGCACCATCGCTTCGCGGCGCACGCGCGTGCAGTCGGCGCGGGCGCGACGACCATGCCGAGAGCCACCGCGACGCCGCCTCGCGCTTCGTGCCCGGCATGCCGAACCGACCGACCGAATCATCGGCCAGCGGGAGCGTGGTACGACCCGCGGCATCGAGCGCGGCGAGCACCGCGCGGCGATAGCTGGCGACCCCCGTCCCCCCGCTCCGTGACAATCGCGCGTCGACGGCAATCTTCACTTTCTTATCCACAGTGCAGTCGAGTACAGCGTGAGACGTCATCCCCTTCATGCGGAGCATTCGACACGATGATTGCCTTCGAGAACGTCTACAAGAAATATCACGGGCGCGGTTTCGAGAACGCCGTGCTCAACGATGTGAACATGGTGATCAAGCGAGGCGACAGCATCGGTGTTTGCGGCGCAAACGGCGTCGGCAAATCGACTTTGATGCGTATGATTTCGGGCGTCGAGCGACCGACGTCTGGCAGCATCAAGCGTACCATGACTACGTCCTGGCCGATCGGCTATGCCAGCGCGTTTCAACCTGGTCTTACCGGTGCCGACAACGCACGCTTTATTGCCCGTATCTATGGGCGTGATCCACAACAACTGCTCGACTATGTTCAGGATTTTGCGCAACTCGGATCCTATATTTACGAACCTGTCAATACCTACTCGGCAGGAATGTCGGCACGTCTCGCATTCGGTGTCTCGCTCGCCATAGACTTTGATTGCTATATCGTCGACGAAATTACGGGTGCCGGAGACGAACGCTTCAGAATCAAGTCAGAAGAAGCACTTAAGGCCCGACGCGACCGTGGTACGTTAGTGATGGTGTCCCATGATACCCATGCTCTATTCCGATATTGCGACCGTGGTGCGGTTGTATTCGGTGGAGTTGTAACACTTTACGATACGATTCAAGAGGCGGCCGATGTGCATCACAGGTTACAAAGCTTTCCGCCGCAACGGCGTTGATTCGATTGTTTTCATCGCGGGGCTGATTTAACGGCGCATTGGGGAAAGTGGCTAGATACATTTTCCATTCGGCTGCTTTATTGGAAGAGTCATCGATGACAGCGTCTAAAAATTACAATTCGCGTCACCGAACTGCAAACCACTGGGCCAGGCTGGTTCTGGTCTCTGCCGGCCTCGGGGTGACCGGCGGGTGCGCGACCCTGCCCGCCGCCGGCCCGACCGCCGCGCAGATCCGCCGCGCGGAGACCAAGGACAACGGGACCGGATTCCAGATCGTCGACATCGACGCGGCGAGCACCGCGCGTCTCGCCGTCCACGCCGCCGCCGCCGCGCCGCTCGCGACGCTGGACGAGGTCGGCCGGACCGACACACTGGGCCCGGGCGACACGCTGTCGATCGGCATCTTCGAAGTTGGCGTGACGCTGTTCACGCGCGGCAACGGCGCGACCGCACAGAGCAGCTTCACCCCATCGGCATCGGGCACGGATCTCACCGTTCGCGTGGATGCCGCCGGCACCGTGCAATTGCCCTATGTCGGCCGCGTCGCGGTCGCCGGGAAGACACCGGGCGAGGTCGAACGGACGATCGAACACGGCATGATCGGCCTGTCGCAACGCCCCCAGGTCGTCGTGGCGGTCAAGGCGAACGCGTTCAACGTGTTCTATGTCTCCGGCGACATCCGCACGCCCGGCCGCTTCGAACTCGGCCTGCCACGCGAACGGCTGCTCGATGCGATCGCGCGCGCGGGGGGAACGACCAACCAGCCCAACGACATGATCGTGCGGGTCACACGCAGCGGACGCTCGGCGGAGACCCGGCTGAGCGACATCGACGCGTCGGGCGACCAGAACATCGCGCTGCTGCCGGGCGACCGGATCGAATTGTTCAACCGGCCCCGCACGTTCCTGGTGTTCGGCGCGACCGAGAAGGTATCGCAGGTCCCGTTCGGCGCCAGTTCGCTGTCGCTGGCCGAGGCGATGGCGCGGATCGGCGGCCCGAGCGAGCGCACCGCGGATCCCGCCGCGGTCTACCTGTTCCGCTACGACACGTCGCTCGGTGCCGAGCCAAAGCCGGTAATCTACCGCCTGAACATGGTCCGCGCCGACAGCTACTTCCTGTCGCAACGCGTCGAGATGCAGGACAAGGACGTCATCTACGTCTCCAGCGCCGCCGCCAATGCGCCCGCCAAGATGACGCAGATCATCGGCCAGCTCTTCTCGCCACTGGCGGTCGCGCGCAGCCTCACGCGGTAAGTGCGAACGCCCAAGATTCGAGAGGGCGCGAGAACAGGACGGAACCGGCTAACGGAGCAGCCAATACCCATGACCGCAGGCTATATCGAGGCGCTGGAGTGCCTGGCGGATCGCACCGTCGTGCAGGGCTGGGCGACCGACGCCGCGCTGCGATCGGGCGCGCTGACGTTTTCGTTCGACGGTATCGCCCAACGTATCGTCCAGATCGCCGAAACCGCGCATCGCGACGATCTTGCTGCGATCGGTGCGCGCGCGTTTCGCGTCTGCCTGCCTGTACCGATAGGTCCGGGCACCCATGTGAGCGCGGCGATCACCGGTCGGCCGCTCGACATCGCCGCGGACGCGCTCCGGCCGATGCCGCCGCGCGGGCATATCGAGATCGCGGGCAGCGACGATGTCGCAGGCTGGGTGGTCGCGGCGGGCCTGCCCGTCACGCTTCAGTTCGACGGCACCCGGATCGCCGCGATCGACGCGGCGATCGACCGCCCCGATCTGGCGCAGATGGTACCGGGCAGCGCACCAAATTACGGCTTCCGCGTCTCGTTGCAGGCATTGCGCACGCACGCGACGGCGTCGTCCGATCCGCCCCTCGAACCGGACGTGATCCTGCTGCGTGCCGGCGCGCACGTCCTCGCCCGGTCGACGATCGTCCGCACGCCATTGGTGCGCGGCAAGCTCGAACGCGTAACTCCGGTCGAGGCTCGTGGCTGGGCAGCCGACGCCAACCGACGGGACGGGATGCTCGGCGTCGAGATGCGGATCGACGGCATCCGCTATGCGACCGGGGTCGCAGACCGGTACCGCGCCGATCTCGTCGCCAAGGGCATCGTCGCGTCGGGCGGCGGGTTCCGGTTCGAGATGCCGTCGATCAGCATGACGGGCGGCACGACCGCGCATGTTTCGGTCCATGCGCAAGGCGACGACGCCGCGATCCGCGGCGCGACCGACATCGCGGTGCCCGAGCGGCGCTCGCTGCTGACGTCGGTGATCCTCGACATCCTGCCCGACCTCGACGAGCGCGGGGTGACGATCATCGTCCCGGTCTACAACGCACCGGTCGATACTGCCGCGTGTATCGATGCGCTCTGCCGCGCCACCGACATGCCGTGTCGGCTGATCCTGATCGACGATTGCAGCACCGACCCCGCGATCGCCGGGATCCTCGCTGCGGCAGCCGCGCTCCACAATGTCGAGGTTCACCGCAACCCCCGAAATCTGGGGTTCACGCGCACCGTCAACCGCGCGATCGGGCTCGCCGGTCGCGACGACGTGATCCTGCTCAATTCGGATACGCAGGTGACGACGGGCTGGCTGCAGGGCCTGCGTCTCGCCGCCTATAGCGGTCGGTCGGTGGCGACCGCGACCGCGGTGTCGGACAATGCGGGGGCCTTTTCGGTGCCAGATTCGGGCATGGCCAACCCGGTCCCCGCCGGTCTGTCGTTCGACGACATGGCGCGGCTCGTCCGGCAATCGGCGATGACGCTGCGGCCCGAGGTGCCGACCGGACACGGGTTCTGCATGTATATCCGCCGCGATGCGCTCGACCGGATCGGGCCGCTCGACGCCGCCGCGTTTCCGCGCGGCTATGGCGAGGAGAACGACTTTTCGATGCGCGCCGACCATGCCGGGCTGCGCAACGTCATCGACGACCGCACCTTCATCCATCACGAGGGGTCGGCGAGTTTCGGCGGCGAAAAGGCGGCGCTGTATGCGGCGGGGCGGCGGGTCGTCGACGACCGCTATCCGGAATACAAGGCGCGGATCGGCGTGTTCACGCGCGGCCGCGACATGCTGGCGATGCGATGGCGGATCCGGCGCGCGCTCGCCGCCGTGACCGCGCCGCCGCGGCCGCGCATCCTGTACGTCATCGCGACGCAGTCGGGTGGCACGCCGCAGACCAATCAGGATCTGATGGCCGCGCTCGCGGATCGGTTCGAACCATGGCTGCTACGCTGCGATACCGCGCGGATCGAACTGTCGCGGCTGGACCGCGGCGCGCTCGTCCCGGTCGAGACCGCGGACCTCGCGCGCGGCCTCGATCCGCTCGTCCACCGCTCGAGCGAATATGACCTGATCGTCGCCGACATGCTCACCCGCCACGCGATCGAACTTGTCCACATTCGACACATGGCCTGGCACAGCACCACCCTCCCCCAAACATGTCGCAGGTTGGGAATTGCGACGATTTTCTCGTTTCACGATTTCTATGCCTTGTGCCCAACGGTGAAGCTGCTCGATCAGGACATGGTGTTCTGCGGTGGCCGTTGCACGCCGGGGCCTGGCCGGTGTCGCCCCGAACTATGGCCCGCCGATGCGTTTCCGAACCTGAAACATCAGTTCATTCATCGCTGGCGCGCCATGATGACCGCCGCGCTGCATCACTGCGATGCGTTCGTCACGACGAGCCCGACCGCACGGACAATCATCCTGGAGGGGTTGCCCGGTCTCACGGATCGGCCGTTCGACGTCATCCCGCATGGACGAAGCTTCGAAACCTTCGGGACGATGGTGGCACGCGACCCGGGCGCACCGCTGAAGATCCTCGTCCCCGGCAATTTGTCGGCTGCAAAAGGCTCCGTGCTGATCGAGGCCGTGGCGGCGATCGACGAGGGCCGCACTTTCGAGTTTCACGTCCTTGGCGACTCGGGTCACATGACCGCACGGCCCGGGCTGATCCTGCACGGACGATACCAGCGCGATTCGTTTGCAGCGCGCGTCGCCGAGATCGCGCCGCATGTCGGCGCGATCTTCTCGATCTGGGCGGAGACCTATTGCCATACGCTTACCGAACTCTGGGCAGCGGGACTGCCGGTCATCGGCTTCGACATCGGCGCGGTGGGCAACCGGATCCGAGACTCCGGCGCCGGATGGCTGCATCACGTCAACATCCCCCCCGCCGACCTGGCGCAGTGGCTAACGCATTTGTCCGCGCTCCCCGAGGCGATCAAGGCAGCCGGGGCGACGACTCTCCACTGGCAGGACACGGTCGGCCGTCACTACGACACCGCAGCAATGGCAGATCGTTACTGTGCGGTATACGCGCAGGTGCGGGAGACCCGCCGTGCGTTCAGCCGCCCAATTCCCTGAGCGTACAAAGGCGTACAGGTCTAGGATCACGCCGAGTGACCGTGTCGCCTGCCGGTTCATATAGACGGCCATCCCGGACGCAGGTACGGGACGATGTTTCCCACAAGGAGCCGACGATCGCCGACCCTCTATTCGTGACTGACACGATGTATAGCCTGTTCCACCGTGATGGCATCCCAACGACGGACGACCTCTCGACCGCCATCGGCAGCGCAACGCGAGTCATCCTGCCCGGCAGCGCGCCGGTCGTCAGAAACGCTCCTCTCTTCTTCGCGATCGATCCGCGAGTCGCCGATGTGGAGCGCGAACACCAGGTCCGCGCGGGGCCGGTCGCGACGACGCGCCTGGCGCCCGCGTTCATGGTGGCGTTGCCGCATGGCACAATCCTGACCGAGGGTTTCCTGGTCGCCGATCAGGATGATCGCATCCTCAGCGACAGCTTCCGGGCGTTTG
This sequence comes from Sphingomonas sp. BK036, assembly GCF_004216825.1. Taxonomy (NCBI): domain Bacteria; kingdom Pseudomonadati; phylum Pseudomonadota; class Alphaproteobacteria; order Sphingomonadales; family Sphingomonadaceae; genus Sphingomonas; species Sphingomonas sp. BK036. The sequence continues at coordinate 797,914 of NZ_SGXR01000003.1, forward strand.
GATCGTTGGCGCGGCACGGGTTCCAGGAGCATGCCGACCGGCTGTTCTCGATCGACAGGATTGCAAGCCCCGAGTTGCCCGGCACCCACCTGGTCGTCGGCATCCAGACGAACCTGAATTATTTCCACTGGTTGCTCGAAGCGATGCCGCGATTGTGGCTTGCCCAGCATGAAGGCCTGGCGGCGGACTCGACGGTCTGGCTGCCACCGCTGCGTCCATGGATGGCCGACATGCTCACCGCGCTTGACCCGATCGAGCGGCGCGCCACGCAAGGGACGGGTATCACCCGGTGCGAGCGTCTGCTGATGCCGGCGCGCGGGCTCGGCAATATCCATACATTCTGCCCGCATGCCTTCGCGATGGCCGATCAGATCCACGATCGGTACGCGCTAGAGACACGGTCCGGACGCAGGCTGTTCGTCACGCGCGCCGATGCGGGATCTCGCAAGCTGGTCAACGAGGACGAGATTATCGCGATCGCTGCGGACTATGGGTTCGAGACCGTCTCGCCCCAGCATCTCTCCTTCCGCGACCAGGTCGACCTGTTCGGCGGGGCGGACGCTATTGCGGGCCCGCTAGGCGCCGGGCTCGCCAATGCGGTGTTCCTGCGTCCGGGCAGTGCGCTGATCGAGCTCGCCCCCGAAGGACGCGAGGGCGATGCCACGCTGTTCGCCAATCTCGCGCATCACCGCCAGCTCGACTATCTGGCTGCGGTCGGCCCGACCGTCCCGACCGACACACGGGCGGTGGATCGGCGGGATTTTTGGGTTGATACAGAGATCGTGCGCAAATTGTTTGCGACGCTGGGGTGAGAAAAGCGTGTCATGCGGGGACCATGGCGGCGAGGATGTCGTCGACGGTCCCGACCGCGAACGCGCTATATTCGTCGCCGATCGCATAGGGCAGCAACACCCGCCGGCCGTCGAGTAGCCCGCCGCAGCTATAGGTGACGTTGGGCACGTAGCCGCCGCGCTGCTCCGCGGACGGGAACAGCAACGGCGACGGCGTCCGCGCGAGCACCTTAGACGGATCCGCCTTGTCGAGCAGGCACGCGCCGATGCAATAGCCGCGGACCATGCCGACGCCGTGCGTGAAGACCAGCCAGCCCTCGTCGATCTCGAGCGGCGACCCGCAATTGCCGAGCTGGACATATTCCCACGGATATTTCGGCGCCATGATCGGCGTGCCGCTGTCCCAGGTGTAAAGATCGTCCGAGCGCAGCAGCCAGATATTCTCGCTGTCCTGCCGCCCGAGCATCACGAACTGCCCGTCGATCCGCCGCGGGAACAACGCCATGCCCTTGTAGCCGGTCATCGATCCCGCCAGCGGGCGCATCTCGAACGTGCGCATGTCGATCCCGCGCAGCATCTCCTGCCGCGCGGTCCGGCCGTCGAACGCGGTATAGGTGCCGATGACGCTCTGCACGCCGTCATGATCGGTGAAGGTGACGAGCCGGAGATCCTCGACCCCCTGACGCTGGCTGGGCAGCACGGGGAAGATCACCGTCTCGGACACGTCGCGGCTGTCCTCGCACCGCAGCCTGACCCAGTCCGACTCGGTCCGGTCGATCTGCGGCGGCACGCCGTTCGCGCTCGGCGGATCGAGCACCAGCCGGTCGCCCGGCCCCCATTCGCCGGTGCGGAACGTCACCGACGAGATATGCCCCTCGCCGATCCCGCGCAGCGACAGCAGGAACCGCACCGCCCCCGGCTCGCTCGGCTGCCCCTCGAGCGCGTCGTCGGGCAGCCGGACCATGCTCGGGTTGAACAACGCCGCCGATTCGAACGCATATTCCTGGCTGAAATAGGCGCCGATCAGGAACTGCTCGTCCTCATCGAACTCGCCCGCCCCGAGCTCGTCGCGGACCTCGGCAAAGCGCCGCAGGAAGACCTGATCGGCATTGCGGTGGCGTTCGCGCATCGGCGCGGTCAGCAGCGCGCGCATCCGGGTCCGCAGCGCCGGATCGGTGGCGCGGACACGGTCGACCACGGCCTGCGCACGCGACGGCCGGCCATCGTCGAACGCCTCGGGATAGGCGAAGCTGAACGGGCGGATCACGGTACGCGACGGATCGGGCTTGAGTTCGAGGTCGAGCTTGGTGAAGACATCGGCTGCGGCCATGAAGTCGATCCCGCGCGGATCGGACCAGCCCCGCGGCGTGTTTTCCGTATCGGCCGGGCCCGTATCGGCTGCGTCCGTATCGGCCGGGAGGGTGTGCGCAGCGTCAGGTGTCGTCATTATCGGCCCTTCGAACGGAGATGATGGAGGAGCGCTGCACGCGCCGATTCGATCCCTGCGCGGCGCTCGAATCCCGCCGCCGGCGATGATGCCCCGGGCGGCGGCGGCGTTTTCGCGGATGCCTTGACGGTCGCGACGCTGTAGCAGCGCGCGATGGCCAAGCGTAAAGTCTACCTCATCGCGGTCCTGCCCGATGGCTATGTCAAGACGATCGGCCCCACCGCGCTCGACCTGACGCATTACTGGCGGATCGTCGCGGTGCTCGCCAACGGCAAGACCGAGGTCTTCTGGGGCCACAGCAAATCGCTCGCCGAGGCGAAGCGGACCAAGACTCTCGCGGTCGACGCGGCGGCGACGCGCGGGTGGAAGAGCCATGCGGTCGATATCGTCGAACTGGTCCGCAGCGATACGCCCGACGCGGGGTAGCACGGGTTTGGGAGGAGGGCGGTGGAAACTGGCCGGTGTTGCGTGCCCTCCCCCTCCGTCGCCTTCGGCGCCACCTCCCCCTGGCGGGGGAGGATTTGCGGGCGATCGATTATGGCGCGGTGCAGCATAAGGCGGTAGGCGCGCAGGCATGACGCAATCGCCTACCCCGTTCGCCCTTGGTCGTCGCGAGTTCGTCGCCTTCATCGCCGCGATCATGGCGGTCAACGCGCTCGGGGTCGACCTGATGCTCCCGGCGCTGCCCGCGATCGGGGCCGAGCTCCATGCCGCCACCGCCAATTCGCGGCAGTGGATCGTCACCGCCTATGTGTTCGGGTTCGGGATCGGCCAGCTGGCCTATGGTCCGCTCGCCGATCGCTATGGCCGGCGTCCGATCCTGCTCGTCACGCTGGTCGGCTTTGTCGGCGCGAGCATCTTCGCGGCGAGTTCGGCGACCTTCACCGCGCTGATCTGCGCGCGGATCCTGCAAGGGCTGATGTCGGCATCGACTCGCGTGCTGGCCGTCGCGATCGTCCGCGACCGGTATTCGGGGCGGCAGATGGCCAAGACGGTGTCGCTGGCGCAGATGATCTTCTTCCTCGTGCCGATCCTCGCGCCGAGCATCGGGCAGGTGCTGCTGGGGATCGGACCGTGGCGGTTCATCTTCTACGCGCTGGCCGGGTTTGCCGCGTTCGTGCTCGCCTGGTCGGCACTGCGCCTGCCCGAGACGCTGGCGATCGAGCGCCGCGTCGCGATATCGCTGACGTCGCTGCGCGCCGCGTACCGGCTGACGCTGACCAACCGCTACTCGATCGGCTATGCGACCGCCGCCTCGCTGACGTTCGGCGGGATCATCGCATTCGTATCGTCGGCGCAGCAGATCTTCGTCGACGAGTTCGGCGCGGGCGACCGGTTCACGATCCTGTTCGCGATCTGCGCGTTCGCGATGGCCGTCGCCTCGTTCGCGAACAGCCGGCTGGTCGAACGGCTCGGCACGCGGCTGATCTCGCAGGCGGGGGTGTTCGTCCTCATCCTGGTGTCGCTGATCCACCTCGCGGTCATCGCCGCGGGCGTCGAGACGCTGTGGAGCTATATCGCGCTGCAGGCGCTCAGCATGACGTGCATCGGCCTGTGCGGATCGAATTTCGGCGCGATGGCGATGGAGCCGGTCGGGCATATCGCGGGGACCGCGTCGTCGGTGCAGGGCTTCATCACCAGCGTCGGCGCGGTGGTGGTCGGATCGCTGATCGGACAGGCCTATGACGGGTCCACCTTCCCGCTCGCGATCGGCTATCTCGGCATCGGGCTGGGGGCGCTGGCGCTCGTCTACCTGGTCGAGGGCGGTTTCTGGTTCGAGCGAAAGGCCGCGCCGCGCTGAGCCGTGGTGTAAAAAGATCACACTCAATCAACAGGATCGCTGCGTCGGGAACCGTTACGTGGGCGTGACGGTTTGCGTCGTCACCACAACTACAGGATACCGATCATGAAGAAACTGACCGTAGCGCTGATGATGGCCGCGCTGACCGTTCCGCTCGCTGCATGCGGCGGCAAGGGCGACGACAAGCTGGGCAGCCAGGTCGAGGGCGCCGCGGACAACCGCGCCGACGCGCTCGAGGCGACCGCCGACAACCTGGAAGACCAGGCCAAGGCCGTGCGCGAGAGCGGCGACCAGCAGGCCGACGCGATCGACGATGCCGACGTGAACGCGCAGGCGATGCCAGCCGGCGAGAAGGCGGCACTGGTCAACGGTAGCGAGAAGCTGCGTTGATGATCCTCCCCCCGGGTGAAACCGGGGGGATTTTTCTATAGTGATGCGAGACGGCGACACCGGGCTGGTCGACCGGATCGGTGGAACGGGTTGCGCGACATGACTTACAGGGGCCGTATCGAGACCGGGGGATTTCTCGTCTTCCTGACGATCATCACCATCGCCTTTGGCGCGGTGGTATCGTCCTTTGCCGCGGCGTTGCTGTGGAGCGCGCTCGCCGCGATCCTGTTCCAGCCGCTCTACCAGCGGCTGCTGGCGCGCCATCCCGGCAAGCGCAACCTCGCCGCGTCGCTGGCGATGCTGATCATCTTCATCGCGGTCGTCGTGCCGACGCTGGTGATCGCGAGCATGATGATCGACCAGGCGACCTCCGTGTACAGCAGCATGCAGGGCGGGCAGATCAATTTCTCCGCCTATTTCAAGCAAATCCATGATGCATTGCCCGACCGGTTGCAGATGCTGGTCGACAAGTCCGGGATCGACAGTTTCGAGCGGCTGCAGACTCGCGTATCCGATGCGCTGGGCAACAGTGTCCGGACGATCGCCGGCCAGGCGCTGTCGATCGGGCGCAATGCGTTCGCGTTCCTGCTGGCGTTCGGCATCGCGCTGTACGTGACGTTCTTCCTGCTGCGCGACGGCGACCGGATCGGGCCGGCGCTGTGCCGGTCGCTGCCGCTCGAGCCGTCGGTGACTCAGCGGCTGGTCGACAAGTTCGTCGCGGTCGTGCGCGCGACGATCAAGGGTTCGGTGATCGTCGGGCTCGTCCAGGGCGGGCTCGGCGCGATCACCTTCTGGCTGGTCGGCGTACCCGCGGCGTTGCTGTGGGGCCTGCTGATGGCGCTGACGTCGCTGCTGCCCGCGCTGGGGCCGGCGATCGTCTGGGTGCCGGTCGCGGTCTACCTGCTGGCGACGGGCGCAATCTGGCAGGGTATCGCGGTGGTCGTGTCGGGCGTCGTCGTGATCGGGCTTGCGGACAATATCCTCCGCCCGATCCTGGTCGGTCGCGATACGGGGATCCCCGACTTCGTCGTGCTGGTGACGACGCTGGGCGGAATCGAGCTTTGCGGGCTGAGCGGGATCGTCGTCGGCCCGGTGGTCGCGGCGCTGTTCCTCGCCGGGTGGCAGATCCTGACCGAGCAGCGGCTGGGACAGACGGAAAGCGACGCGGAGACTTGAGCGCGGTCGGGGTGGCCGTTGCCGAAGCGCGGCGCCACCCTCCGTCAGGCTGACGGCTGCCACCTCCCCCTGCCGGGGGGAGGTTTTTTTTGGCGTCGCGTTCGCGCGGGGCCAAAAAAAACCACCCCGTGCTGAGCACGGAGTGGCCTAGGTTCAGGGAGGAGGTACGCTAGAAGCGTACCGTACGGCGCCGCGAAAGGGGGGGACACGATGCCGTACAGGATCTAAATGGGTGAGACCCGATTTGGTTCAACCCTTGTTGCACCACACGCCGATTTTTTTTCGGGCGCTGTCGGGAGCAGGCTCCGATCGCGGTTTCAGCGGCGATCCAGCACGGGCGCGATCCGGGTCAGAACGGGGTCGCGCAGCAGCACATGATGCCGCAGCGCGGCCGCAATGTGCAGCACGACCAGCGCGAGCATCACCCAGCCGAGCAGTTCATGCGCCTCGTGACCGAAATGCCCGGTCGCCTTCGACACGGGCAGGTTGGGAACGGCGAACAGGCCGAACCAGTCGGTGCCGCCCGGCTTGCCGCCTGATACCATGAGCCAGCCGGTGACCGGGAGCGCGAGCATCAGGACGTAGAGCAGCGTGTGCGAGCCATGCGCGAGGACCCGCTCCCACATCGGCGTGCGCAGCGGCAGCGGCGGCGGGCGATGCGCCAGCCGCCATGCGATCCGCGCGACCGTCAGCGCGAGGATCGCCAGGCCGAGAGCCTTGTGCGCGCCCATCCAGCTGCGCAGCGCGGGAATCGAGTCGTGCAGCAACCCGACCGCCAGGTTGAGGATGATCAGCAGCGCGATCGTCCAGTGAAACCAGATCGCTACGCTCGAGTAGCGATCCGGACGATCCTGCGCTGCCATGCCTATTCCTTCGCTAGCGGTCCCGAAAAAGCGCGATCAGACGTTGAACGGCGCGGGGGCGGGCATCTGCTGCTGCGGCGCCTGACCGAGCTGGACCTGGCGCGCGAAGATGTCGCGCATCAGCGACAGCGAGAACAGGTGCGCGTAGAGCAGCGGGAGCATGCCCGACTTGCTCATCTTGCGCAGCGCATCGCCGCGCAGGTCGACCAGCTTCTCTTCGTTGATCATCTGGAAGCCGCGATAGACGAAGGGCTGCTCGGCGCCGTCGGGCTGGATCGTGACTTCGCCGTCCATCAGCAGTTCGAGCTCGCGCAGCTCGTTCATGAAGTTCTGCGTGCGCGCGCCGGCCTGTTCGAACGATTCGTTGAAGCCGAGGATGTTCTTGGTCAGCTCGGTCGGCTGGCCGTTCTCGAACAGCGCATCGCCGTCCTCGAACTCACCCAGCGTCGGCGAGGTCGGATCGAAGCAGAGCGACAGCTCCTGCGCATCGGGGTGCAGGCGGGCGAGCATGTACGGGTAGCGACGGACATAGGCGGGCACGTAGAAGGTGCTCTCGGTCAGCTTGCCGTCGTCGCCGACGAACACGTTGACGCCCTCGTTCAGGCCCATCAGCGCGAGCGGGATCGCGTCGTCGCCGGTCGAGAACACGATCGGCATGTGGCGCTGGACCAGCGGAAACTCGTCGACGGTGATCGGAATGGCGTGCTGGCCGACCAGGAACGGCGCGCTGTCCTGCGGGCGGACCTTGTAGTTGGCGTGCGTATCGCTCGAGAGCGGCTCGAGGCCATTGTAGAAAAGCGGAAGCTGCGCGGTGCTGGCCATGTTACTCTCCGGATCGGTCGTTCAAACGCCGGTGGCTGGTGCCACCGATTGGGGCGAGGCTCTATGGTGCGCCGGGCGGGCGTGCAAGTGTGACGAGCTTGCCCGGGTTGAGGATGCCGAGCGGATCGAGCGCGGCCTTGATCGCGCGGAGCGCGGTCATCCGCGCGGGCGACGACAGCCGTTCGAGCTCGTCGCGCTTCATCTGGCCGATGCCGTGCTCGGCGGAGATCGACCCGCCCGCCGCCGTCACCAGATCGCCGACGAAGCGGGTGACGACCGGCGCATCCTCGGCATACCAGCGCGCGGGGTCGGTGCCGGGCGCGGCGCGGACGTGGAAATGGACGTTGCCGTCGCCGAGATGCCCGAACCCGCTCGCATGCGTGCCGGGGAAGCGCGCATCGCACGCCGCCGCCGCCTCGATCATGAAGTCCGGCATCGTCTCGACGGGGATCGAGATGTCGTGCTGCGTCGCGGGGCCCAGCGCGCGCTCGGCCGCGGACAGCGAATCGCGGAGCAGCCAGAACGCCGCCGACTGGGCCTCGCTCGCCGCGATCGTCGCATCCGCGAGCGCGCCATCGGCGAGCGCGTCGCCGAGCAGCCGTTCGAGCAGCGCGGACGGGGACTCGCCCGCGGTGGTCGGCGAGGTCGCCTCGATCAGGAGATGCCAGGGGTGCCGGCCGGCAAGCGGCGCGCGGGCGTCGGGGAGGTGCGCGATCGCTGCGTCGAGCGATTCGGCGGGGAGGATCTCGAAGCTCTCGATCGCGTCGGTCCGCGCCTGCATCCTGCGCAGGAGCCGCAGCGCCGCCTTCGGGGAGTCGATGCCGACCCAGGCGGTGCCGCGCGCGGCGATCGCGGGCGCGAGCCGCAGCGTGGCGGCGGTCACGATCGCGAGCGTCCCCTCCGCGCCGATGAACAGCTGATCGAGGTCATAGCCGCGATTGTCCTTCTTGAGCGCGGACAGGCCGTCATGGATGCTGCCATCCGCCAGCACCGCCTCGACGCCCGCTACGAGCCCGCGCATCGTGCCGAACTTGAGCACCTGCGTACCACCCGCATTGGTCGAGACGAGCCCGCCGATCGTCGCGGTCCCGCGTGCGCCGAGCGTCAGCGGGAAGCGCCATCCCTGCCCGTGCGCCGCGCCGTCGAGCTCGGCGAGGATCACGCCCGCCTCGGCGATCGCGAGCCCGGCATCGGCATCGAGGCGGCGGATGCGGTTCATCCGGCGCAGCGACAGGATCAGCGCACGCCCATCCGCGGGTGCGGTCGCACCGCCGACCATCGAGGTGTTGCCGCCCTGCGCGACGAGCGGCACGCGGTGCGCGGCGGCGGCCTTGACGATCAGCGCGACCTCGGCGGTCGAGCCGGGCGCGAGCATCGCGGGCGCCGCGCCGTGGAACCGGCCGCGCCAGTCGTGCAACCAGGGATCGATGTCCGCGGGGTCGGTGACGATCGCCTTGGCGTCGAGCAGCGGCGCGAGTGCGGACAGCATCGCGGCTTGCGAAGATGTCAGGGTTGCTGTCTGATTTTCGGGCACGGTCGATGTGCTAGACAAAATTCATCGCGCGTTCAACGATTGGCCCTAACGGTTACGTCAGCATGATCCATCCCGCGATTCCCGCCACCCTGCTCGCGCTCGCGAGCCCTTTCGCTGCGGCGATGCGCGATGTCCCGCAGCCAGGAGTCGCGCTCGACCGCCTGCAGATCGCGCAGGTATCGATCCACGAACGCATCATCATCCGCGTGCCGCGGATGAGCCGGATGCCCGCGCGCACCTACGCGCCGCCGCGGGAATGGAAGGAGCATAAGGGCCCCAAATGCATCGCGGTCGCCGCGATCGCTGGCGCGATGCTCAACAAGGACGGCGCGGTCGATCTGGTGATGGACGATACGACGCGCCTGCGCGCGCGGCTCGACGGCGACTGCAAGCCGCTCGATTATTATTCGGGCTTCTACCTGCGGCCGGGGCCCGACGGGCAGATCTGCAAAGGCCGCGACGCGATCCGGATGCGATCGGGCGCGCGCTGCGAGATCGATGCGTTCAAGAGCTTGCGGCCGAAGAAGTAGCGGCGGGCAGTGTTGGAGAAGGATGGCGTGCGGCATCTGCGGCAGTACGGGCGCCTGCACTTTACATCTTCTTCCCGTCATCCTGACGAAAGTCAGGATCCAGGGTAACCAACGCTGACGCACGTGGCTCTGGATCCTGACTTTCGTCAGGATGACGGAACTGGCAGTGGGCTGCATCAGGATGACGGGGGCTGGACTGGGCACGATCAGGACTGGCCGCGCCGCAGAATGCGCCGCTGCATCCACTTCAGCGTCAATCTACCGACGTTTCCTTGACATTTGTCGACAAATCGGCGAGCGCCGGAACGCTTGAGGGCAGTGCATTTCACCCTCCATTTACCGGACATTTGCATGAGTTTTGCCGATCTCGGCCTCTCCGACGAACTGCTGAAGGCAGTCACCGACTCCGGCTATACCGAGCCGACCCCGATCCAGGCCGGTGCGATCCCGTCCGTGCTGATGATGCGCGACATCATCGGCATTGCCCAGACGGGCACCGGCAAGACGGCGTCGTTCGTGCTGCCGATGATCGACATCCTGGCGCATGGCCGCAGCCGCGCGCGGATGCCGCGTTCGCTCATTCTCGAGCCGACGCGCGAACTCGCCGCGCAGGTGGCGGAGAATTTCGAGAAATACGGCGTCAATTCGCACCTCTCGATGGCGCTGCTGATCGGTGGCGTGTCGATGGGCGACCAGCTCGCCGCGCTGGAAAAGGGCGTCGACGTCCTGATCGCGACGCCGGGCCGGCTGATGGACCTGTTCGGACGCGGCAAGATCATGCTCAACGGCTGTTCGCTGCTGGTGATCGACGAGGCGGACCGGATGCTCGACATGGGCTTCATCCCCGACATCGAGGAAATCTGCACCAAGCTGCCCAAGCAGCGCCAGACGCTGCTGTTCTCGGCGACGATGCCGCCGCCGATCAAGAAGCTGGCGGACAAGTTCCTGACCAATCCCAAGACGATCGAGGTGTCGCGCCCGGCGTCGACCAACCTCAACATCAAGCAGTATCTGGTGCCGGTGCCGAGCCAGACCGCCAAGCGCGAGACGCTGCGCCGCATCCTCGCGCAGGAAGAGGTGACCAACGCGATCATCTTCTGCAATCGCAAGACGACGGTGCGCGACCTGAACAAGGTGCTGAAGCAGGCGGGCTACAAGTCGGGCGAGATTCACGGCGACATGGAACAGCCGCAGCGGCTCGCCGAGCTGGAGCTGTTCAAGACGGGCGCGGTGACGATCCTCGTCGCGTCGGACGTCGCGGCGCGCGGGCTCGACATCAAGGGCGTGTCGACGGTGTTCAACTATGACGCGCCGTGGCATCCCGACGATTACGTCCACCGGATCGGCCGCACCGGCCGCGCCGGCGCGAGCGGCACCGCCTACACGTTCGTGGCGCCCGACGATTCCGAGAACATCCAGAATATCGAGAAGCTGACCGGCCAGACGATCGAGCGGCTGAGCATGGGTGGCGAGGCCAAGACCGCCGCGCCCGCGCCCGTCGTCGAGGACGACGCGCAGGCGCCGCGTCGCGAGCGGTCGCGGCACCGTCGTGCCCCGCGCGCCGATACGGTCGCGCCGGCGATCGTCGCCGAGGTGCTGGCCGCTGCGGCCGAGCCGGTTGCTGCGGAGCCTGTAGTGGAGGTTAAGCGCTCGCGGTGGCAGCGTACGCCGATCGACGAGCCGGTCGCGGCGATCGTGCCGGCGCGTGCCGTCGTGGCGGCGCCGGTTGCGACTCCGGTGGAGCCGGTTCGGGTGGCGCCTGCCCACGCTCCTGCCCCCGCGCCCGCTCCGGTTGCAGCGCCGCGCTTCGTGACCGTGCCCGCCGAGCCGGTACGCCCCAAGGCCGCGCCGCAGGACGCGCCGCGTGCCGAGCCCGTCCGTGCGGCTCAGGGTGAAGCGAACCGTGGTGAAGCGAACCGTGGCCGTCGCGAGCCGGTCAATCCGGCGGCTGATGACGGCTGGAACGGGCCGTTCCCGAGCTTCCTCAATGCCGTCATCGGAGGATATGAATGATATCGATCAAGCACCTTGCCACGCTCGCGCTGCTCGCGACTGCCGTTGCAGCGCCTGCTGCGCCGCGCGGCGCGGTCTCGGCACCGCGGATCAGCACGACCAGCTTCGACCGGCTGCCGACTCCGCTGCCGCTGCCCTATGACGAGAAGGCGAATGCCGATGCACAGGTCGCCGCGGCGCGCGCGCGTGCGGTACGGTCGCACAAGCGGTTGCTGATCGATCTCGGCGGCAACTGGTGCCTCGATTGCCGGCTGCTCGCGGGGACGATCGACCTTCCCGAGATGAAGCGGTTCGTCGACAGCAAGTTCGTCGTCGTCACGGTCGATATCGGCCGGTTCGACAAGAACGGCCAGATCGCGGCTCGCTATGGCGTCAAGGGGCGGCTGAAGGGCGTGCCTGCCGTGCTGGTGGTCGATCCGCGCAGCAACCGGTTGCTGAACGCGGGGCATGAGACGGAACTCGCGGATGCGCGCTCGATGGGACCGCAGGCGCTGGCCGACTGGCTGGCGAAATGGGCGGCCTGATCGTTTGTTGACGGGTGCGGGGCGGGTTTTGGGCCGGCCACGGACGTTTGTTTGATCGGGGTTGCCGGGCTGCTGCCTGGGTCGGGCGATGGTCAATGCGTTCGACTTCGATGCCCGACTTGCCGTCATCCTGACGAGATTTGGTTCCGGGGTAGCAACCGCCAGCGCGCGGGGCTCTGGATCCTGATTTTCGTCAGGATGACGGGGGTGTTGGGGTTGGCGTTGGGGCTGTCGATCGGGTGCTCGACCGGCTGGGTGGTTTTCTTGAACCGCGTTGCACTCGTGTTTTTACCGTCGACTGATGGTCGGTACATCCGGCGCTCCACCCCCAACCTTCCGTCATCCTGACGAACGTCAGGACCCAGGATACCGACCGCAGCGTCCGTGGCTCTGGGTCCTGACTTTCGTCAGGATGACGGGGTTAGGTGAGGTTGGCGTAGTGGCCGCCGATCGGGTGCTCGACCGATTGGGTATGTTTACTTGAGCAGCGTTGCACTCGTGCTTTTCGCGTCGACTGATGATCGGGACACCCGGCGCGCCACCCCCCACCTCCCGTCATCCTGACGCAGGTCAGGATCCAGGATACCAACTGCCAGCGCCCGTGGCTCTGGATCCTGACTTTCGTCAGGATGACGGGGTTGGGTGGGGCTGGCGTAGCGGCGGGCGGCCGCATGCTCGTCCGGGCTGTGCCCACTCACTCGACAAGCGCAACCCGTGCGTCCTACGCGGCTGTAGCCATCGCTGCGTCATCGAGGGCGGCGGCGCGTAGATAGGCGGCGCGGTTCGTCAGGTTTGCGGCATATGCCACGAACGCGGCGCGTTTCGGGAGCCAGCCGAACTGCATGCCCCAGATCACCTGCGATCCGACATAGACGTCGGCGGCGGTGAACCGCGCGCCGGCGATATAGGGGTGTGCGGCGACCGCCTGTTCGAGCACGTCCATCACGCGCTCGAAGCTGCCATAGCCGATCATCCGTTGTTGCGCGGCATCGGGCACGACGCCGAGCGCGCGGTTGCCGGTTGCGGCCTCGACCGGGCCCGCGGCAAAGAACAGCCAGCGGTAATAATCGGCGCGTTCCTCGTCGCGGGGGGCGAGTTCGGCGTCGGGGAACGCCTCGGCGAGATAGGCGCAGATCGCGGCGCATTCGGTCACGATCTTGTGGTTGTGGACGATCGCCGGAACCTTGGCCATCGGGTTGATCGACAGATACGGCTCGGCCTTCATCGTCGTGTCATAGTCGAGGATGACCGTTTCATACTCCTCATCGACCTCTTCGAGCATCCACCGCGCGATCCGGCCTCGCGACATCGGGTTGGTGTACAGGGTCAGCGTCACGCGACTCTCCTTGAGAACGGATCGCGAACGAAGGTCTCATGGAGGGATGGCGTGGTCAAGAGCGCGCGCGGCTGAAGCCTGCAGTGCGAACGTCCGTCATCCTGGGCTCGACCCAGGGCCTAGAGCCAAGAACGATACCGCGCTTGGCTCTGGATCCTGACTTTCGTCAGGATGACGGTTTTACAAGCGCGAGCTTTACACCAGCGCCTTGTCGAACAGGGCCAGCATCCGCGCCCAGGCCTTGTTCGCCTGGGCTGCGTTGTAGACCTTCGAGTCGGGCGGGCACCAGCCATGCATCGTGCCGGCATAGACCTCGATCTCGGCGGGCAGTTTCGCCGCGGCGAAGGCGGTGCGCAGCGTGTCCTTCTCGGTGGGGGCGCGGGCGTCGTCGTTGGCGGCGATCGCAATGAGGTAGCGGCCCTTCATCTGCGGGATCAGCAGATGCGGGCTGTCGGGCGTGTCGGTGACGAAGCCGCCGCCGTGGAAGGTGGCGCCCGCGCGGATGCGGTTCGAGACTGCGGCCGCGGTGCGCAGGACCATCGGGCCGCCCATGCAATAGCCGGTGGTGGCCAGCCCGCGCTTGCGATCGGTCTGCGGTTGCGCGTCGATAAAGGTGGTGAAGGCTTTCGCGTCACGGACCGTGCCGTCGGCGGTGAGCGCGTCGCGGAACGGCGCAATGCGCGCGCGGACCGCGGGCTGGTCGTAGGATTCGCCGGGCTTCAGGAACGGCGCCTTGGTCGAGCGGTAGAACTGGTTGACGACGAGCACGGCATAGCCCGATTGCGCGAGCCGGTCGGCCATCTGGCGGAAGGCGGGGCGCAGGCCCATCACGTCGGGCCAGACGAGCACGCCGGGGTGCTTGCCGGTGGCGGGCGCGACGAAATAGGCGTCGGCCTTGCCGTCGGGGGTGGTGATCGACACGTCGCGGCCCTTGATGACCGCGGCGTTGGCGGGGGCGGGGAGCAGCATCGTCAGCCCCATCGCGCCGGTCATCACACCGAACTGGCGGCGCGAGACGCCCGCCAGATAGGCTTCGTTATCGTCTGCGGTATGCTCGTCGCACATGGGCCTATCCTCTTGTATTTGGCCGCATGCTAGCTCAGGTCGCGCGCCACCACCACACGCCATCGTGCGTTTCGCGCGCGGCGCGGCTCTCGACCTCTAGGCGGCGGAGATGCGCGAGCGCCTCGCCGGTCGCCATGCCGAGAACGTCGGGGCCGATCGCGCGGCGGAAGAGGCGGCCGAAACAGTCGACCGCGCGGCGGGGCTCGGCGAGGAAGACGGCGAGTTCGTCGAGTCGCTCGCGGTGTTCGCGGTCCATCGCGTCGAGGCGCGTGTGGAGACCGGTGAACGGGTCGCCGTGGCCGGGGAGGACGAGCAGGTCGGCGGGGAGCGTCTTCAGCCTGGCGATCGAGGCGAACCATTCCCCCAGCGGGTCGGCGCCCGGTTCGGTGACGCCGAGCGAGACGTTGGGGCTGATCCGCGGGAGGACCTGGTCGCCGGCTATGAGGATGCCGCCGGCCTCGTCGAACAAGCACGCATGTTCGGGGCTGTGGCCGGAGCCGGTGACGACCCGCCAGTCGCGGGCGCCGATCGTGAGCGTGTCGCCGTCCTCGATGCGGGTGTAGCCGAGGGAAAGCGGCGTGATAATTTTTCGGAAGCCGGCCCAGCCCTTGGCGGTGGCGTGGTCGATCTGCGCGGCGTCCCAGCCTGCGGCGTGCCAGAAGGCGAGCATCTCGGGCGGGACCGAGTCGCGCGCGTCGGCGGCGAGCATGCGTGCGGTCAGCCATTCGGCTCGCGTCATGATCAGCGGCGCGGCGTGGTGATCGCACATCCAGCCGGCGAGGCCGATATGATCGGGGTGGAAGTGCGTGCCGATCATTTGCGTGATGCGGACGCCGGCCTTGGGGCCTGCGAACACGGCCTTCCAGGCGTCGCGTGCGGGGGCCGTGTTCATGCCGGTGTCGACGAGCGCGTCGCCGTCGCCATCGGCGAGCAGCCAGCAGTTCACGTGCTTCAGCGGGCCGGGGATATGGAGGCGGACCCAGTCGATACCGGGGGCGACCTGCATCGTGCCGCCGCTTGCCGGCTCTGCGCCGCCGAACGGGTAGGTCAGGCCCTTGTGGGTGGTCGGTGCGAACATCTCGGAGGGCGTTGACATCGGTTGCAGTTAGCAACCGGAAGCGCTGGGAGATAGTGTGCTGGCGGGGATGACCCGCGCCACGTCGTCATCCTGACGAAAGTCAGGACCCAGAGCCAGCAGCGTCAACGCGCGTTACCCTGGGTCCTGACTTTCGTCAGGATGACGGTGGGAAGGGTTTGCGGTCATCCATCCGCTTCGCGTGCGGGCTTAGCGCGTATCTGCGTCGTATCGTGGGACGCGCGCGCTGGGCCACGCCTACCCCCTCCCGCTTGCGGGAGGGGAAAGACGCTCAGCGCTTGAAGGGGTCGTCGAACAGCGGCTTGACGGGGAGGACGCCGCCGTCCGCCACGAACTGCGCGTCGGCCGCTGCCTGGGTACGCTCGTTGCGGAGCTGTTCGAGCAGCGCCTCGCGGTCGCCTTCGAGGCGCGTGTCGGTGGGGGCTTCCATGCCCGCCGCCTTGGCGGCCTTGGCCACCGCCGCGTCGAGCTCGCGCTGCGAGGTCAGGCCGAGCGTGACCGGATCCTTCGGCGTGATGTTGGCGATGTTCCAGTGGCTGCGGTCGCGGATCGCGGCGATCGTCGTGCGAGTCGTGCCGATCAGCAGCGAGATCGCGCCGTCGGTGATCTCGGGATGATTGCGAATGATCCACGAAATGCCGTCGGGCTTGTCCTGACGCTTCGAGACCGGCGTGTAGCGCGGGCCCTTGGTGCGGCGGACCTGCTCGGGGCCCTTGATCATCTTGAGCTGGTAATCGGGATCGGCGGCACCCTTGTCGATCTCGTCCTGCGTGACCTCATGGGCGCGGACGGGATCGCGACCGGTGAGCTTGGTCGAGGTCGTGTCGTCGGCGATCGCCTGGATTTCGAGAATGTGCAGGCCGCAAAAGTCCGCGATCTGCTCAAAGCTAAGCGCAGTATTATCGACCATCCAGGCGGCGGTCGCGTGGGGCATGAGCGGCTGGGCCACGGCGGAAACTCCGTAAAAATAGAAAGGGCCGCCCCTTTCGGAGCGGCCTGACATGAGAGAGACTTACTGCGCGCGGGCCTAACAGGCAAGCGAACAAGCATCAGGCCGCCATGAGCTTCCTGTCGAGCGGAACGAGTGCGTGCAGGAACTGTCGGGCGCTCGCGGGCCAGCTGTAGCGGGCGGCATACGCGGCGCAGGTGACGCTGCCGCGGGTGAGCGCGGCGGCGATCGCGACATCGAGATCGGCGTCCATCGCGCCGACGCGATCGTCGAGGACGTCGATCGGGCCGGTGACGGGATAGGCCGCGACCGGCGTGCCGCAGGCCAGCGCCTCGATCATGACCAGCCCGAACGTGTCGGTGCGACTGGGGAAGACGAGCACGTCGGCGGTGCGATAAGCCGCCGCAAGATCGAGCCCCGAGCGCTGGCCGAGAAAGACGGCGTTGGGAAAGCGGCGCGCGAGCGAGACGCGGGCCGGGCCATCGCCGACCACGACCTTGGTACCGGGATGTTTGGAGGCGAGGAACGCTTCGACATTCTTCTCGACCGCGACTCGCCCGACATAGAGCAGGACCGGGCCGGGCAGCGCCGCGATCTGCGGATCGCGCGCGCCGTCGAGCCCGAACTGCGCGAAGTCGATCCCCCTGCCCCATTCGCGGACCTGGGGCAGGCCCTGGTCGACAAGCGTCTTGGCGACCGAGGGGGTGGAGACGAGGATCGACTGCGCGGGGCGGTGGAACCAGCGGATATAGCGCCAGATCCATTCGGGGTTCGCGCCGGTGCGCGCGGCGACGTAATCGGGAAATTGCGTGTGATAGGCGCTGGTGAAGGGCAGCGCGCGGGCGAGGCACCAGGTGCGCGCGGCGAGGCAGACCGGGCCCTCGGTCGCGAGGTGGATCGCGTCGGGGCCGAACGCAGCGAGCATGCGGCCGACCGCGCCGGACCGTGCGAAGGCGAGGCGGATCTCGGGATAGGTCGGGCACGGCACCGAGGCGAAGCGTTCGGGCGAGACCACGAGAACCTGATGGCCGATCGATTCCAGTTCGCGCTGGACCGCCTGCAGCGTGCGGACGACGCCGTTGACTTGCGGGCTCCAGGCGTCGGTGACGATTGCGATACGCATCGGTGATTCCTTTTCTCGAACCTTCACCCCAGCGAGACGCGGGATGGCACGCAGTCATTCGCGTCGTGGACTTGCCCTCACCCGCGCCGCTGACGCGGCTTGCCCTCTCCCCGCGGGGGAGAGGGTTTCATCAGGCGGCTAGCGTTACGACCTTGTCCTGTTCGCGTGCGGCGATCTCGTCGGCCCAGTGGAGCAGCTCCATGCGGCCGTCGAAATGCTCGACCAGCGCGGTGCAGCCTTCGACCCAGTCGCCGTCATTGTAATAGGCGATGCCGGCGATCTCGCGCATTTCGGCGGTGTGGATGTGGCCGCAGACGACGCCCTCGACACCGCGGACGCCCGCCGCGTGCGCGACCACCTCCTCGAAGTGCGAGATGAAGGCGACCGCGTTCTTGACCTTGGCTTTCGCGTGCTTCGACAGCGACCAATAGGGCATGCCCAGCCGCCGCCGCACGCCGTTGACCCAGCGGTTGAGCCCCATCAGCATCGTGTAGGCGGCGTCGCCGATATGCGCGACCCAGCGGTGCGCGAGCGTGATCGCGTCGAACTCGTCGCCGTGGAGCACGAGCAGGCGGCGGCCGTCGGCGGTTTCGTGGATCGCTTTCCGCCGGATCGAGATGCCGCCGAAGTCGAGCCCCGAATATTGGCGGAACACCTCGTCATGATTGCCGGGGATGTAGACGACGCGGGTGCCGCGCTTGGCGCGCTTGAGCAGGCGCCAGAGCACGTCGTTGTGCGCGTCGGGCCAGTAGAATTTCTTCTTCAGCCGCCAGCCGTCGATCATGTCGCCGACCAGGTACATCGTCTCGCTGTCGACATGATCGAGGAAGTCGTTGAGCATGCCGGCGTTGCAGCCGCGCGTGCCGAGATGGACGTCGGAGATCCAGATCGTGCGATATTGGCGCCGGTCGACGATCGGTTCGGGTACGGACGGGCGCGAATGAATGAAATCCGCGATGTCGGCGATGTCGGCACCCATGATGCCAGATGGCGAAAACGTCGTAACGGCGTTCATGAGCCTGCCCCCGCGAAACTAACCTTGGGCATTCTTCTACGGGACTATTGTGACATCGTGGTCGCAGTCCGGTGACTGTTCCAAGTCATTGCCGCGACGATGTTGCAACGCATGCAAACGCGTTGACGAATCGCGGGGAAGCTGAACCTATGGCGCGACTATACAGGGAGACTCTATCGTGAAGTTCCGTTTCAAGAGCGTTGCCGCGGCGGTTGCCGGGTTGGCGATGATGACTGCGCCGACGATCGCATCGGCCGCCAATTCAGCCGCATCGTTGTCGGTGGCCAAGTCGACGACCGTCCGCGCGGGTACGCCGTCGTCGGGCAAGAGTGCGCTCGCCGAGGGTCCGACCGCGACCTATGTCAGCATCGGCATCCTGGCCGCGCTGGTCGTCGGCGTGCTGCTCGCGACGAGCGGCGGGGATGATTCCTCGGACAGCAACTAAACTTCCGACCCTCCCCCGCCAAAGGGAGGTGCCGTGGTACGCGGTGGAGGGGGAGGTCACGGAACAGGCGTTTTCCTGTCCTCCCCCTCCGTCGAGTTGCGCCTGCCACCTCCCCCTTGCGGGGGAGGATTGGGTTTGGTGCGGCCGGCTGCGTTTTATTCCATCGTCAGGACGATCTTCCCGACATGGTCGCCGGCTTCCATCCGCGTGTGCGCGGCGGGGGCGTCGGCGAAGGCGAAGGTGCGGTCGATCACCGGCTTGAGCTTGCCTGCCTCGACATGCGGCCAGACGGTGCGCGCGAGTTCGTCGGCGACCAGCGACTTGAACGCGGTATCGCGCGGACGCAGCGTCGAGCCGGTCAGCGTCAGGCGGCGACGCATGATCTCGAACAGCGGCACCGTCGCGGTCATCCCACGCTGCACCGCGATCGAGACGTGGCGCCCGTCCTCGGCGAGGCATTGCAGGTTGCGCGGGACATAATCGCCGCCGACCATGTCGAGCACCGCCGCGACTCCCTTGCCGCCGGTGATCTGCTTGACGCGCTCGACATAATCCTCGGTCTTGTAGTCGATCGCGTGAGTCGCGCCGAGGCTGAGTGCCGCCTCGCACTTGGCCTTCGAGCCCGCGGTGACGATGATGTCGATGCCGAACAGGTTGCATAGCCCGATCGCCATCGTGCCGATGCCGCTGGTGCCGCCATGGACCAGCACGGTATCGCCTTCGGTGGCGTAGGCGCGCTCGAACAGGTTGGTCCAGACGGTGAAGAGCGTCTCGGGCATCGCTGCCGCCTCGACCATCGTCAGCGCTTCCGGAACGGGCAGGCACTGGCCGAACGGCGCGACCGCATAGTCCGCATAGGCGCCACCGGTGATCAGCGCGCAGACGGTTTGCCCGATCTGTTCGTCGCCGACGCCTTCGCCGACCGCGACGATCGTCCCGGCGATCTCCATGCCGAGAATCGACGACGCGCCGGGGGGCGGCGGATATTTGCCCATGCGCTGCATCACCTCGGGGCGGTTCACGCCGGCGGCGGCGACCTTGACGAGGACCTCGCCCTGCCCCGGGCGTGGGACCGGACGGTCGACGAGCACCAGGACGTCGGGACCGCCGGGCTGTTCCGGATCGATCGCCTTCATGACGTCAGGGATATTCGGGGTAGTCGAAGTGGTGTCGGGTATCGCGGTCATTTGCTCGTCACGTCCCTTTAGATTTCCGCGCCTTATTGACATCACTCGGGTGCGGGTCAACGTTGCATCCACGATGGACATGGATGACGCCCCCTCCCGTCCCGACGATCTGCTTGACGCACTGGTGCGGCAGGACCTTGATCCGCTGTCGGTCGCCGAGCTCGATGCGCGGATCACCGTGCTGCAGGGCGAGATCGCGCGATGCCAGATCAAGAAGGACCGTGCGGTAAGCCACCGCGCCAGCGCCGACGACCTGTTCAGGCGGTGACCGGCCGGGCCACCGCCATGCGTGCTATATTTAAGCAACGCAGGAACGGACGGGGCCGGGTTCAAGAGGTTGATGCGACCGATATCAGTTCCGACATAGTGGCAAAGGGCCTGCGGTTTCGCGGCCCGACAGGAGTAATGTAAATGCCATCATTTGCACCCGCGCTCGAGACCACGCTGCACAAGGCGCTCGAGGCGGCATCGGCCCGGCGCCACGAATATGCGACGCTCGAGCATCTGCTGCTCGCGCTGATCGACGACGAGCATGCGTCGAAGGTCATGACCGCGTGCAACGTCGAGATCGCCGAGCTGAAGAACACCGTCGCGCAGTATCTCGACAGCGAACTCGACGCGCTGAAGGTCGATGCGGCGACCGACCCCTCCCCCACCAGCGGCTTCCAGCGGGTCGTCCAGCGCGCGATTCTCCACGTCCAGTCCTCGGGCCGCGACGAAGTGACCGGCGCGAACGTGCTCGTCGCGCTGTTCAGCGAGCGCGAGAGCTACGCCGTCTATTTCCTGCAGCAGCAGGACATGAGCCGCCTCGATGCGGTGAGCTTCATCAGCCACGGTGTCGGCAAGGGCGGCCAGCAGCCGACCGAAGCCTCGACGCCCAAGGGTGCAGACGACGAGAAGCCGGCCAAGGGACAGGAGAAGGGCAAGACGGAAAGCGCGCTCAAGCAATTCACGGTCGACCTCAACGAGAAGGCCAAGGCGGGCAAGGTCGATCCCCTGATCGGGCGCGGACCGGAGGTGGATCGCACGATCCAGATCCTGTGCCGCCGGTCGAAGAACAACCCGCTCTATGTCGGTGATCCCGGCGTCGGCAAGACCGCGATCGCGGAAGGCCTGGCGCGGAAGATCGTCGAGGGCGACGTGCCCGACGTGCTGCTGCCCGCGATCATCTACTCGCTCGACATGGGCGCGTTGCTGGCCGGCACGCGGTATCGCGGCGACTTCGAGGAGCGGCTGAAGGCGGTCGTCAACGAGCTCGAGAAGCTGCCCGACGCGGTGCTGTTCATCGACGAGATCCACACTGTGATCGGGGCCGGCGCGACGAGCGGCGGCGCGATGGATGCGTCGAACCTGCTCAAGCCCGCGCTCAGCGGCGGCACGATCCGCTGCATTGGCTCGACGACGTACAAGGAGTTCCGCAACCACTTCGAGAAGGACCGTGCACTGCTGCGGCGCTTCCAGAAGATCGACGTGAACGAGCCGACGATCGAGGACACCATCAAGATCCTCGCCGGTCTGCGGTCGGCGTTCGAGGATCACCACAATGTAAAGTACACCCCCGACGCGATCAAGTCGGCGGTGGAGCTGAGCGCGCGCTACATCAACGATCGGAAGCTGCCCGACAAGGCGATCGACGTGATCGACGAGGTCGGCGCGATGCAGATGCTGGTGGCGCCGAACAAGCGCAAGAAGACGATCACCCCCAAGGAGATCGAGCAGGTCATCGCGACGATGGCGCGCATCCCGCCAAAGTCGGTGTCGACCGACGACAAGCTGGCGCTCGCTACGCTCGAGACGGACCTGAAGCGCGTGGTGTTCGGGCAGAATGCGGCGATCGAGAAGCTGAGCTCGGCGATCAAGCTGGCGCGGGCAGGCCTGCGCGAGCCGGAGAAGCCGATCGGCAACTATCTGTTCACCGGCCCGACCGGCGTCGGCAAGACCGAGGTGGCCAAGCAGCTGTCGACGATCCTCGGCATTCCGCTCCAGCGGTTCGACATGTCCGAATATATGGAGCGGCATTCGGTCAGCCGGCTGATCGGTGCGCCCCCGGGCTATGTCGGGTTCGACCAGGGCGGTCTGCTGACCGATGCGGTCGACCAGAACCCGCATTGCGTGCTGCTGCTCGACGAGATCGAGAAGGCGCATCCCGACCTGTTCAATATCCTGTTGCAGGTGATGGATAACGGGCGGCTGACCGACCAGCACGGCAAGTCGGTCGACTTCCGCAACGTCATCCTGATCATGACGACCAATGCGGGTGCGAGCGACATGGCGCGCGAGACGGTCGGCTTCGGCAACCTCACGCGTGAGGGCGAGGACGAGCAGGCAGTGCAGAAGATGTTCACGCCCGAGTTCCGCAACCGTCTCGATGCGGTGGTGCCGTTCGGATACCTGCCGACCGAGGTGGTGGCGCGTGTCGTCGACAAGTTCATCCTCCAGCTCGAACTGCAGCTGGCGGATCGCGGCGTGCACATCATGCTCGACGAAGAGTCGAAGGCGTGGCTAACGACCAAGGGCTATGACAAGCTGTACGGCGCACGGCCGATGGGTCGCCTGATCCAGGAGAAGATCAAGCAGCCGCTCGCCGAGGAACTGCTGTTCGGCAAGCTGGTCCATGGCGGCGAGGTGACGGTGAAGATGAAGGACGGCGCGCTGTCGTTCGCGATCGAACCCGCCGCGCCCAAAAAGCCCAAGAAGAAGGGCAAGGTGGAGACCGTCGACGCGAAGTAATCGCGGTTTGACGGTGTGAGACAGGGCCCGCCGCCGGAGCGATCCGGCGGCGGGCTTTTTCCTGGGTGCGGCCCCGCGATCGGCGGACCCAACGCTGAATCTGCCCGCGTTTACCGTTAATTCGGGAAGCCGCGCTAAAATAGTCTCATGGACCGCTTGGCATGGCTGCGATGGACGATCGGTGCGCTTGCGCTGATGCTTGGTCTTTCGCTCGCCCTTCCCGTCACCGCGACCACCGGCACGCCGTTGTCGGTGTGCATCCGGCCTGTGCTGGCCGGACAGACGCCGGCCGCGCTGTTCGCGCAGCCCGCCGGATTCGACTGCACCACCGCGCAGACCAAATTCGGCGGCGGCGACTTCTGGATCCTGTCGCAGCGGCTGCCCACGATCGCCGCGGGCGACCATGATCCTACCGTCCGGATCGGCAGTACCTGGGTAAACCGGGTGACGCTGTACGTGCTGTATGCGGACGGATCGATCCGCCGCAGCGGCTTCACCTCGCGCACCGCGGGCCGGTTGCTCGGGCTCGGCGCGGTGATCGTCCAGCCGGTCCCGCGGCACGACGTCGCACCGGTCCGGCTGCTCTGGCATCTGGAGGGCGCGGCGAACCTGCGCGGGCTGATCCTGGGCCCCGCGCTTGCGGCGCATCCGCAGAGCGACACGACCGAAATCCTGCTCGCGGCGCTGTATGGCGCGTTCGGTGGCATGGCGATCGCGCTGATCGTCTATAATTTCGCCCTGTGGGGCGCGCTGCGGCAGGCGTTCCAACCTGCGTATTGCCTGCTCGTGCTGTGCCTGCTCGCTTATGCGCTGACCTCGTCGGGCGCGCTCGGGCAGATGCTGCCGATGCTCGACAACAATGATCGCCAGCGGTTCAACGCGCTGTTCCTCGCCGCGTCCGCCGCCGCCGCGTTGCTGTTCGCGCGCACCTTCTTCGAGCGCGCGGTGTTCAGCGGGTGGCTGCGGCCCGCGAGCACGGTCGTGATGACCGCTTTGATGACCACGGGGCTCGCCTGGGCGGCGCTGGCGCCGTGGCAGTTCCATTTGCTCGACCGGTTGCTGGCTGGCGCGTATCTCGCGCTGCTGGTGCTGATCCCCGCCGTCCTGATCCAGGCCTGGCGCGTGCGGAGCAATTTCCTGTGGCTGTTCGCGCTGGCCTGGGGCGTGCCGATCGCGGTCGCCGCGCTGCGCGTCGCCAACGCATTCGACCTGTTCGGCTGGAGCCTGTGGCTCGACAATTCGACGATCCTGTCGATGGCGCTCGAATCGATGCTGTCGAGCATGGCGATCGCGTACCGGATCCGGTTGCTGAGCGTCGAGCGCGACACCGCGCGCGCGCAGGAGATCGCCGCGCGGCTGCTGGCCGATACCGAACCGTTGACGGGGCTTCTCAACCGCCGCGCGTTCCTGAACCGCGCGATCGGCCGGCCGGGCGACCAGGTGCTGATGATCGCCGACGTCGATCACTTCAAGCGGGTCAACGACCTGATCGGGCATGACGGCGGCGACGAGGTGCTGCGCGTCGTCGCCCGCGCGCTGCACAATTCGGTGCCGCCCGATTCGCTCGTCGCGCGGATCGGCGGCGAGGAGTTCGCGATCCTGTTCGATGCGACCAACGCGGTCGACCCTGCCGCGGTGCTCGAGCGCGTGCGCGGCCAGCGGATGCCGTTCGATATCGTCGTGACCGCGAGCATCGGCACCTGCACCGGGCCGCTGATGCACGAGACCGACTGGAAGCATCTGTACCACTGCGCCGACCGTGCGCTGTTCGCGGCGAAGGCGGCGGGACGCGACTGCGCGCGTGCGGCCCCGACCGCGCGGATCGCCGCCTGACCGGCACGCGCCGCGGTCGGCTTTGCACCCGGCTTGTCGGCGGTGGCGATTTGCGACATGGTCGCGCGCCTGCCCGGGGGGGCATGGGCCGGGGGGACACGGGATGCGCAATCACAAGGGGACGCTGCTGATCGCGGGGCTGGTCGCGCTGACCGCGCTGGCGGTGCGCCATCCGACGATCGACGTCCAGCTGGTCACGCACGACTCGCGCGACCCGTCGCCGCACCGGATGCAGGCGGCGGTCGATCTCGGGCTGGTCGGTATCTCGGTGCTCTACACATGGACCGTCAACCGGCTGCGGTGATTAGCCGCGTGATGCCACCGGGCGATCCTTGGCCCGCGTCCTTGACCCCCATCGCGTGCCTGCGCCATAGCGACGGACATGGACACGCCGATCGAAGACCTCGCGTTCGAGGATGCACTGAAGGAACTCGAGCTCATCGTCGGGAAGCTGGAGAGCGGCGACACGCCGCTGCAGCAGGCGATCGAGCTGTACGAGCGCGGCAACAAGCTGCGCCAGCGTTGCGCCGACCGGCTCGATGCGGCGCAGGCACGGATCGAGGCGATCCGGCTCGATGCCGACGGCAAGCCCGCGGGCGTCCGCCCGTTCGCGGCGGGCTGACGCGGTGAGCGGCATGCCCCTCACGCTCGACGCCGCGCTCGCCGACGTCGGAGCCGAGATCGACCGGCAGTTCGACCAGCTGCTGACGATCCCCGACGATCCGCGCGCCGACCTGTACCGCGCGATGCGGCATGCCGCGATCGGTGGGGGCAAGCGACTGCGGCCGCTGCTGGTCTTTGCGACCGCCAACCTGTTCGACGTGGCGCGCGAATGTTCCGCGCGGGCGGCGACCGCGCTCGAGGCGATCCACGTCTATTCGCTGATCCACGACGATCTGCCGTCGATGGACAATGACGACATGCGCCGCGGCAAGCCGACGGTGCACAAGATGTTCGACGAGGCGACCGCGATCCTGGCGGGCGATTGCCTGCACGCGCTGGCGTTCGAGGTGCTCTCCGATCCGGCGACTCACGCCGATCCGTTCGTGCGGATCGAACTGGTGCTCGACCTCGCGCGTGCGGCCGGCCCGAACGGCATGGCGGGCGGCCAGATCATGGATATCGAGGCGGAGAACACGCGCTTCGACCTGAACACCGTCACGCGGTTGCAGCAGATGAAGACGGGCGCGCTGATCTCCGCCTCGGTCGAGGCGGGTGCGATCCTGGGGCGGCTGCCGCCCGAGGGCCGGGTGGGCTTGCGCGGCTATGCGCACGACCTGGGGCTCGCGTTCCAGATCGCCGACGACCTGCTCGATGCCGAGGGCGACGAGGCGGTCGCGGGCAAGAAGCTGCGCAAGGACGAGGTCGCCGGCAAGGAGACGTTCCTGTCGCTGCTGGGCCCCGAGCGCGCGCGCGAACAGGCGCGGATGCTCGTCGACCAGGCGATCGCGCATCTGCACAGCTACGGCAAGGAAGCCGACCTGCTACGCGACATTGCGCGCTTCGTGCTCGAACGCGACCGCTAAGCGCATCACCGGGAGTTCAACATGACCGCACGCATTGGTGTCTATCCGGGCACGTTCGATCCGGTCACGCTGGGCCATATGGACATCATCCGGCGCGGCGCGAAGCTGGTCGACCGACTGGTGATCGGGGTGACGACCAACCCGTCCAAGTCGCCGATGTTCACGATCGAGGAGCGGATGGCGACGGTGCGCCGCGAGGTCGCGGGGATCGGCGGCGACATCCAGGTCGTCGCGTTCGATTCGCTGCTGATGGATTTCGCCGAGCGCCAGGGGGCGAAGGTGATCGTCCGCGGCCTGCGTGCGGTGGCGGACTTCGAGTATGAATATCAGATGGCGGGGATGAACCAGCAGATCAATCCGCGCGTCGAGACGGTGTTCCTGATGGCCGACGTCGCGCTGCAGCCGATCGCGAGCCGGCTGGTCAAGGAAATCGCGTTGTACGGCGGCAACATCGCCAAGTTCGTGCCCGAGGCGGTCTGTGCCGACGTGGTGGCGCGGGTCGAGAAGATCGGCCGCAAGGGCAGCTGAGCGCATCACAGCTAAGCCGGGCGTATCGATCCCGCGGACGGGATCGATACGCCCGGCAATCCTACTTCCCGAACCCGGTCGGTGCGGGCGAAACGACGCTGGTCGTGCCGCCGCGGATTTCCTTCACCTCCAGCGCGCGCTCGGCGACATTGTCGCGGCC
Organism: Sphingomonas sp. BK036; assembly: GCF_004216825.1. Lineage (NCBI taxonomy): Bacteria > Pseudomonadati > Pseudomonadota > Alphaproteobacteria > Sphingomonadales > Sphingomonadaceae > Sphingomonas > Sphingomonas sp. BK036. Next base: position 824,798 of record NZ_SGXR01000003.1, read on the forward strand.
GAAGCGGAACGCGCCATCGATGCCGGCAAAGCCGTCGCCGTCGCGCAGGCGGTTGACCGGGAACGGCGTGCCGGGCTTCCAGTCGCGCGCGATGCGGACCGTGAGCAGCACCGAATCATAGCCGAGGCTCGACAGGCGGTACGGCCCTGCGCCGAAGCGGGCGCGGTATTTGGCGGCATATTGGCGGTAGAGCGTGTCCGAGACGCTGGCGTACCAGGCGCCCGACAATGCGGGCTTGGCGGCGATCGCGGTGTCCGAATTCCAGAGTTCGGTGCCGAGGATGCGCGTTGCGGCACCGCTGCCGCGCTTCACCATTGCTGCCGCGGTCGCCGCGTTCGCGCCGCTGTCGGCGATCAGCACCGCGTCATACGGGGCCTTCGCCGCGAGCCGCGTGACCGCGCCCGAGACCGCGCCGGGGGCCCGTGCGTAGGTCTGGAGCGAGACAACCTGGCCGCCGGCGCCTTCGACGGCGCGCAGGAACGCGGTCGAGGCGCGCTCGCCGTACAGGCCGTTGGGGACGAGGCCGGCGAAATTGGTGACGCCGCGTTCGCGCGCGAAATCGACGACGCGCGCGACCGACTGGGTCGGGACATAGCCCATCAGATACGCACCGTTGCCCGCCACGCCGAGATCGTTGGAGAAGCTGAGCACGGGGATGTTCGCGGCGCGCGCGATCGGCGCGACCGCGCGGACGTCGTCGGCAAGCAGCGGTCCGAGGATCAGCTGCGCGCCCTCGGCGATCGCGCGCTGTGCGGCGGCGGCGGCACCGGTCGCGGTGTCGTAGTTGGTGATCCGGACTCGCTGGTTCTGCGTATCGAGCAAGGCCAGCATCGTCGCGTTGGCGATCGAGGTGCCGACGCCGGCGTTGCTGCCCGACAGCGGCACGAGCAACGCGACGCGGTTGCGCTCGGCATCGCGCGGGATGCCGGTCTCGACGTCGATGCTGGGGCGATCTGCCGGCCGCGTCGTGGGACGCTGCTGCGACGGCTCGACCGGACCGCGCGGGACGATCGTCTGGCACGCCCCCAGCAGCCCCGCCGCGGCAAGCACCGTCCATCGCCCGAATCGGCGTGCCGATTGCCCTATCGTCGTCGCGTCTGCCATGACCGTCCCCATGAACCCTGAAACTCTTCTCGATCCCGGCCTCTACATCGTCGCGACCCCGATCGGCAATCTTGGCGATCTGTCGCCGCGCGCCGCTGACATCCTTGCCCGCGCCGACGTGATCGCGGTCGAGGACAGCCGTGTGACCGCCGGGCTGCTCCGCCATATCGGCACCAAGACGCCGATGGTGCCGTATCACGATCACAGCGCGGAAGGCGTGCGGCCGGCGCTGATCGCGCGGATGGCGACACAGGCGGTGGCTCTGGTGTCGGACGCGGGGACGCCGCTGATCTCCGATCCCGGTTTCAAGCTGGTGCGCGACGCGCGCGCGGCGGGGCATCTGGTGGTGACGATCCCGGGGCCCTGCGCCGCGGTCGCCGCGCTGACGCTGGCGGGGTTGCCGACCGATCGCTTCCTGTTCGTCGGCTTCCTGCCGTCGAAGCTGCACGCGCGCGCCGAGGCGATCGCGGAGGTGGCGACGATCCGCGCGACCTTGGTGATGTACGAGTCGGGGCCGCGGCTCGGTGCGTGCCTCGCGGCGCTGCTGGAGGGACTCGGCGACCGCGAGGCGGCGGTGACGCGCGAGATCAGCAAGAAGTTCGAGGAGGCGGTGACGGGGACGCTCTCGATGCTCGCCGCGCGCTACGCCGATGCACCGCCGCGCGGGGAGATCGTGATCGTGGTCGCGCCGCCGGGCGAGGCTCCGCCTGCGAGTGCGGAGGACGGCGATGCCGCGCTGGCCGAGGCGCTGACGCGGCTGTCGACGGGCCAGGCGGCGAGCGAGGTGGCCAAGGCGCTCGGGCTCGATCGCAAGGCGCTGTATGCGCGCGCGCTCGGGCTGAAGGCGAAACCCTGATCGCCCCTTCCGCTTGCGGGAGGGGTCGGGGGAGGGCATGCAACGGACGTGTCGCTCCCGCCCTCCCCTAACCCCTCCCGCAAGCGGAAGCGGAACACGCAGGATCGACAGGTCGCGGAGGCTGCGGGGCGGCGTGGGGAGCGGCTGGCCGGGTGGTGGCTGCGGCTGAAGGGCTGGAGCATCCTCGACCGCCGCGTGCGAACGCCCGCGGGCGAGGTCGACATCGTTGCGCGCAAGGGCACGCTGGTCGCGTTCGTCGAGGTGAAGACTCGCGCGACCGCGGCCGAACTCGACTTTGCGATCGACGAGCGGCGGCTTGCTCGGGTGGCGGCGGCGGCGGAGTATCTGATGCCGCGTTATGCCGGGCCGGGTGACGATATCCGGGTTGACGTGATCCTGCTCGCGCCGGGCACGCGGCCGCGGCATATCGAGAATGCGTGGATTGGATAGGGGGGCTCGGCACGCCCCCTACCGTCATCCTGACGAAAGTCAGGACCCAGGATTACTCTGCGCATCCCTGTTTGGCTCTGGGTCCTGACTTTCGTCAGGATGACGGTAGGGGGCGTGCCGAAGGGTCGGTGACCGGGTGACTTCGCCTCCCTGCGCTCCTACATGCGCTCGATCGAACAGAAGGAAGACGCATGAGCCTCACCGTCGCCGTCCAGATGGACCCGCTCGACAGCATCAACATCGCGGGCGATTCGAGCTTTGCGCTGATGCTCTCCGCGCAGGAGCGTGGCCATCGCCTCTTCCATTATGCCGCCGAGGACCTGAACTACCGGGACGGCCGCGTCTGGGCGAAGGCGCATCCGGTGACCGTGCAGCGCGTCGTCGGCGATCATTTCTCGGTCGGCGAGGCGGTCGACCTCGACCTTGGCGACGAGGCGGACGTCGTGCTGATGCGGCAGGATCCGCCGTTCGATCTCGGCTACATCACGGCGACGCACCTGCTCGAGCGGATCGCGCACAAGACGTTGGTCGTGAACGATCCCGCGCAGGTGCGGAATGCGCCTGAAAAGGTGTTCGTGCTCGATTATCCGCAGTTCATGCCGCCGACGCTCGTCACGCGGAGCCTCGACGAGGCGCGGAAATTCCTTGCCGAGCACGGTGCGATCGTCATCAAGCCGCTGCACGGCAATGGCGGCAAGGCGATCTTCAAGGTCGAATCGGACGGCGCAAACCTGTCGGCGCTGATCGAGGTCTTCAACATGACGTGGCGCGAGCCGCACATGGTGCAGGCGTTCCTTCCCGACGTGGCCAAGGGCGACAAGCGGATCGTGCTGGTGGACGGCGAGATTGCGGGCGCGATCAACCGGCTGCCCGGCGAAGGCGAAATCCGCTCCAACCTCGCGGTCGGCGGATCGGCGGAGAAGACCGAGCTGACCGACAAGGAGCGCGAGATCTGTGCGGTGCTCGGGCCGGAACTCAAGAAGCGCGGGCTGTTGTTCGTGGGGATCGACGTGATCGGGGGCACGTGGCTGACCGAGATCAACGTGACGTCGCCGACCGGGATCGTCGCGATTGGAAAGTTCGATGGGACCGATGTCTCGGGCATGATCTGGGATGCGATCGAGGCGAAGGTGGCCGCGCGGTAACCTAGCGAGGACACCTCCCCGGCGGAGGCCGGGGCCCAGGTGGAAAGGTCGCGGTAACGGAGCGCTGCCGTTCGCCATGGCCGTCCCCCAACTTGACCCCGGCCTTCGCCGGGGTGGTACTATGCCGTGGAACCCTTCCGGCGTCCCGGCAGTATCTCATTCCCATGACCGAATTCATCCTCGATCTCATCGCCTGGGGCGGATATTTCGGTATCTTCCTGCTGATGGCGCTCGAGAATATCGTGCCGCCGGTGCCGTCCGAGGTCATCATGGGGCTGGGCGGCATGGCGGTCTCGCGCGGCAATATGAGCGTCGTGCCGCTGATCGCATGGGGCACCGCGGGCTCGGTCGTCGGCAACTACTTCTGGTATTATATCGGCCGCAACATCGGCTACGAGCGCTTTCGCCCGTTCATCGAGCGCAATGGCCGCTGGCTGACGATGGAATGGTCCGACGTCGAGACGATCCACCGCTTCTTCATGAAGCGCGGCGGTTGGGTGATCTTCGTGTTCCGGTTCATGCCGACCTTCCGCACCGTCATCTCGCTGCCCGCGGGGATGACTCGGATGCCGATCTGGCAGTTCGTGATCTGGACCGCGGCCGGTAGCGCGATCTGGAATACCGTGCTGACCTATGCCGGTATCCTGCTCGGCTCGCATTTCTCGCAGCTCGACCGCTATGTGGGGCCGGTCGCGGTGGCGACGTTCGTCGTGATCTTCATCGGCTATGGCTGGCGCGTGATGACCTGGAAACCCAAGGGCTAGGCACGCCCGTCAGCCGTGCGGATGCGCGTTGCGGTACACGTCCATCAGATGCGCGGCATCGACCTGCGTATACACCTGCGTCGAACTGAGGCTGGCATGCCCCAGCAGCTCCTGTAGCGCGCGCAGATCCGCGCCGCGCCCCAGCAGGTGCGTCGCAAAGCTGTGGCGCAGCGCATGCGGCGTCGTCCGATCGCCAAGGCCAAGGCGCGCGCGCGCGGCCTGCACCGCGCGACGGATCATCACCGGCGAGAGCGCGCCTCCCTTCGCGCCACGAAACAGCGGTTCGTCACGCGCGATCGCCCAGGGCGCCTGCGCGACATAGGCGTCGATCGCGGCGCGGACCTGCGGCAACAGCGGGACGACACGCGTCTTGGCGCGCTTGCCCGTCACGCGGAGCGTCTCGCCGAGCGGCAGGATGTCGCCGTGCAACGTCAGCGCCTCGCCGATGCGGAGCCCTGCCCCGTACAGCAACAGCAGCACCGCCCAGTCGCGCGCGCCGATCCACGGCTCGGCAGCGTCGTCGGCCACCTCCTCGGCGAGCGCCATGGCGTCGGCGGGCGAGATCGGCCGGGGTACGCCGGTCTTGACGCGCGGGCCCCGCATCCGCGGTTGCTCGGCCTCCGCATTCGCCCAGGCGAGGAAGCCGCGTACCGCGGACACTTCGCGCGCCGCCGACGCATTGCCCAGGCCATGCTCGCGGCGATCGGCGAGATAGGCGCGGAGGTCGGATGCGGTCACGCGCGCCAGATCGGCGCGGTCGATGCGCGCGCCCCAATGCGCCTGGAGGAACGCGGTCAGCCGCTCGGCGGTCGCGCGATAGGCGCGAATCGTGTGCTCGGAGCGACGCCGATCGCGCGCCAGATGCTCGCCCCAAAGCACCGAGGGCGGCCTGTTGTAAGAATCAATATCATCGGATGCCGATGCATCCTGCGGTGCCACGGCGGGCGGCGGCGGTGTGGGGGGGGAGCTGGGGGGGCGCATGCATGGACAGTATCCGCTGGAACCGGCAAAGAAAATTAACGCCCTCACATTATTAGAAAACCCATGTCTTCAGCACTGCCCACGGCCGATATGTTCGCGGACGAGACACGACGGTTGGCCGCACTTCATGCGCTCGCGTTGCTCGATAGCGAACCCGAGCGCGAGTTCGACGCGCTGGTCGCGCTGGCGGCGGACATGCTCAGTTGCCCGACCGCGATGCTGACGCTCGTCGATACCGACCGGCTGTGGATCAAGGCGTCGAGCTCCGGCGCGCAGAGCGAGATCGCGCGCGACGTCGGCATGTGCGCGCACACGATCAAGGGCCGCGACCCGTTGGTCATCGACGATCTTGCGCTCGATCCGCGGTTCGTCGCGAACCCGATGGTCGCCGCGCGGGACGGCCTGCGATTCTATGCGGGCGCGCCGATCCACGCGGTCGACGGCACCGGCGAACGGCATGCGATCGGCGCGCTGTGCATCGTCGATACCACGCCGCGCAGCCTGAGCGACGCCGGACGGCGTGCGCTCCAGCATCTCGCCACGCTGGCCGAGACGACGATTGCGGCACGGGCCGCCGCGTCCAAGGCGCTCGAAATCGCCACCACCGCGGATCGCCAGGCCGCGGCGCTGGCGCGGCAGGACCGGATCTTCCGCCAGGCGGAGCGGATGGCGGCGTTCGGATCGTGGCGGGTGGACTTCGTGGACGACCAGCTCGAATGGTCGGACGGCGTCTATCATATCTACGGCCTGCCAATGTCGGTCCGCCCGACGATGACGACCGCGATGGACTTCTATCCGCCACACGCGCGCGCGGAGATCGATGCCGGGCTGACGCGCGCGATCGAGACCGGCGAGCCACTCGATATCGAGGTCGATTTCACCACCGCGCAGGGCGAGCAGCGCCGGGTCCGCGTGATGGGCGAATGCGAGGGACGGGGGGAAGGCGGCAAGCCGGCGGCGCTGGTCGGCGTGTTCCAGGACGTGACCGAACGCCATGCGCTCGAACTGACGCTGCGCCGGACCGCGGACACCGATTCGCTGACGGGAATCGCCAACCGCGCCGCGTTCGATCGCGCACTGGATGCGGCGATGCTGCGCGCACACCGGCAGGGCACGCCGCTGTTGCTGGCGCTGATCGATCTCGACGGGTTCAAGGCGATCAACGACACGCTCGGCCATACCGCGGGCGACGACGTGCTGCGCGGGGTCGGCCGCGTGCTGGAGGCGCCGTGGCTGAAAGGCAGCTTTGCCGCGCGGCTGGGCGGGGACGAGTTCGCGGTAATCGTCGAGGATCCGGGGCTTGCCGCGTCGATGGGCCATGTCTGCCGGCGGCTGGAAGAGACACTGCGGTTTCCGATCGCGATGGGCGGGCTGGCGATGGTCAGCGCGGGGACGGTCGGCGTCGCGATGCTCGACCAGGATTGCCATACGACGCGCGATTTCGTCCACCGGGCCGACACGATCCTCTACCAGGCCAAGCGCGAACGCGTCGGCGAGCGTCGGCGGTCCGCCGCCTAGGCTAAGGCCGGGGGCTGCCGGACACGCCGTGGTGCGCTAGGCGGTTCACGCGGCGGCGATCTGCCCCCATATACGCACCCGATGTCGTCCCGTGCCCGTGTCCTGATCCTCAACGCCGCCCTTGGGCCGCTCGACTACCGCGTGCCTGCCGGCATGGAGGTCGGACCGGGCTCGATCGTTGTCGCGCCGCTGGGGCCGCGGCAGTTGCTGGGCGTGGTGTGGGAGGCGGAGCGGATGCTGTCGGATGCGGAGGTCGGCGACAACCGGCTGCGCAACCTGCTCGCGGTGGCCGACGTGCCGCCGCTGGGGGCACCGCTGCGGCGGCTGGTCGAGTGGACCGCGGATTATTATCTCGCGCCCGCAGCCTCGGTGTTGCGGATGACGCTGGCCTCGACCTCGGCGCTCGAGGGTGCGCGGACCGCGGTCGAGTATCGGTCGACCGGTGTCGTGCCGCCGCGGCTCACCCCGCAGCGCGAGCAGGCGCTGGAGCGGATCGGCGACCGGCAGGGCCTGATCCGCGAACTGGCGACGCTCGCCGAGGTCAGCGACGCGGTGATCCGCGGGCTGGTCAAGGTCGGCGCGATCGAGGCGGTCGAGGTGAGCATCGACGTCCCCTACCCCGTCCCCGATCCGGTGCATCACGAACCGACCTTGTCCGAGGACCAGCGCGCCGCGGCCGATGCGCTGGTGGCCGGGGTGGCGGAGCATGCCTTCCATCCGACCTTGCTCGACGGCGTGACCGGCTCGGGCAAGACCGAGGTGTATTTCGAGGCGGTCGCGCAGGCGATCCGCGACGGCCGCCAGACGCTGGTCCTGCTCCCCGAGATCGCGCTGACCGAACCCTTCCTCAAGCGCTTCCACGACCGGTTCGGGTGCGAGCCGGTCGCGTGGCATTCGGGGCTGCGCTCGACGCAGCGGCGTAGAGCGTGGCGCGCGATCGCGAGCGGCGAGGCGCTGGTGACGGTGGGGGCGCGCTCGGCGCTGTTCCTGCCGTATCGTGATCTCGGGCTGATCGTCGTCGACGAGGCGCACGAGACCAGCTTCAAGCAGGAAGAGGGCGTGCATTATCATGCGCGCGACGTCGCGGTGATGCGCGGCAAGTTCGAGGGGTGCCCGGTCATCCTCGCGTCCGCCACGCCTGCGATCGAGACTCGGCAACAGGTCGCGACCGGGCGCTATGCCGAGCTCAAGCTGCCGGGGCGGTTCGGCGTCGCGGAGATGCCGACGATCGAGCCGATCGACCTGATCAAGGATCCGCCCGAGCGCGGCCGGTGGCTGGCGCCCAAGCTCGTTCAGGCGATGCAGGCGACGTTGGCGCGTGGCGAGCAGTCGCTGCTGTTCCTCAACCGGCGCGGCTATGCGCCGCTGACTTTGTGCCGGACGTGCGGGCACCGGTTCCAGTGCCCGAACTGCACCGCCTGGATGGTCGAGCACCGGCTGACCAACCGCCTCGCCTGCCATCATTGCGGCCATGCCGAGCCGACGCCGCGCGTGTGCCCCGAGTGCAAGGGCGAGGATACGCTCGTTGCCTGCGGGCCGGGGGTCGAGCGGATCGCGGACGAGGTGGCGGCGCTGTTTCCCGAGGCGAAGACCGCGGTCGTGACGTCGGACACGATCTGGTCGCCTGCCAAGGCGTCAGAGTTTGTCGGGCGGATGGAGGCGGGCGATATCGACATCGTCGTCGGCACGCAGCTGGTGACCAAGGGGTATCACTTTCCGAACCTGACATTGGTCGGGGTGGTCGATGCGGACCTGGGGCTCGACGGCGGCGATCTGCGCGCGGCGGAGCGGACGTTCCAGCAGATCCGGCAGGTGTCGGGGCGTGCCGGGCGTGGCGAGAAACCGGGGCATGTGTTCATCCAGACGCATAGTCCGGGGGCGCAGGTGATGCAGGCGCTGATCACCGGCGATGCGGACGCGTTCTATGCGGCGGAGACGGATGCACGCAAGGACGCGGGCGCGCCGCCGTTCGGGCGCTATGCGGCGATCGTGGTGTCGTCGGAGGACCAGAAATGCGCGCACGAGACCGCCAAGCTGGTCGGGCGGAGCGCGCCCGAGGTCGAGGGGATGCATGTCTATGGGCCTGCGCCGGCGCCGCTGGCGATGCTGCGCGGGCGGCACCGGTATCGGCTGCTGGTCCACGCCAAGCGCGCGCTCGACGTGCAGGATGTGATCAGGGAGTGGCTGGGGAAGCTGGACTGGCCGTCCAAGGCGCGGGTTACGGTCGACGTCGACCCGTATAATTTTCTGTAGCGCGCTACCGCCCCGGGAGCGCCCCCACCCCGGCGAAGGCCGGGGCCCAATTGGCTAGGTAGAGGTAATGGAGCGGGGTGCGCATCATCGGCCTCCCCCACTTGGACCCCGGCCTTCGCCGGGGTGGTGGAGACAGAAGATTTGTTCACCCGCGAAGGCGGGTGCCCAGACTGGGTCCCCGCTTTCGCGGGGAAACACTCTTTTTAGGTAAGCTTACTCGCCCGCGTGCTCGGCGAGCACGGTCAGGCCCTTGGCGCTGACCTCGGCGAAACCACCGCGGATCGCGATCGTCTCGGGGGTGCCGTTCTGCGTGCGGTACACCTGCACGCCGCCGTCGCGGACCGTCGACATGAACGGCGCGTGGCCCTCCAATACGCCGAAATCGCCTTCGGTGCCGGGGACGACGACCATGTAGACCTCCTCCGAGCGGACGAGCTTTTCTGGCGTGACGAGTTCGAAATGCAGCATCTTGTTCGCCTTCTCCCTCTCCCCGTCGGGGAGAGGGTCGGGGTGAGGGGCAGTACCGGGCGGGAGCGCTCGTGGCGGCCCCTCACCCCAGCCCCCTCCCCGGAGGGGAGAGGGAGCTAGAAGCGCTTAGGCTTCCGCGGCCATCTTTTCGGCCTTGGCGACGGCTTCGTCGATGCCGCCGACCATGTAGAACGCGCTCTCGGGCAGGTGATCATACTCGCCCTCGACGACCGCCTTGAACGAGCGAACCGTGTCCTCGAGCTGGACGAACTTGCCGCTGATGCCGGTGAAGACCTCGGCGACGTGGAACGGCTGGCTCAGGAACTTCTGGATCTTCCGCGCGCGCTGCACGGTGAGCTTATCTTCTTCCGAAAGCTCGTCCATGCCGAGAATCGCGATGATGTCCTGCAGCGACTTGTACTTCTGCAAGGTCGACTGGACCGCACGCGCGGTGTCGTAATGCTCCTGGCCGACGACGCGAGGCTCGAGCAGACGCGAGGTCGAGTCGAGCGGATCGACTGCCGGGTAGATGCCCAGCTCCGAGATCGCACGGTTGAGGTTGGTCGTCGCATCGAGATGCGCGAACGACGTCGCAGGCGCCGGATCGGTAAGATCGTCGGCCGGCACGTACACGGCCTGCACCGAGGTGATCGACCCCTTGTTGGTCGAGGTGATGCGCTCCTGCAGCGCGCCCATGTCGGTCGACAGCGTCGGCTGGTAGCCCACGGCCGACGGAATGCGGCCGAGCAGTGCCGACACCTCTGCGCCCGCCTGCGTGAAGCGGAAGATGTTGTCGACGAAGAACAGCACGTCCTGGCCTTCGACGTCGCGGAAATATTCGGCGATCGTCAGACCCGACAGAGCGACGCGGGCGCGTGCGCCTGGCGGCTCGTTCATCTGGCCGAATACGAGCGCGACCTTCGAGCCTTCCGACTGCGGATTGCCGTCGGCATCCTTGGCGATGACGCCTGCGTCGAGGAACTCGTGGTACAGATCGTTACCCTCGCGGGTACGCTCGCCGACGCCCGCGAACACCGAGGTGCCGCCGTGGCCCTTGGCGATGTTGTTGATCAGCTCCTGGATCAGCACGGTCTTGCCGACGCCGGCGCCGCCGAACAGGCCGATCTTGCCGCCCTTTGCATAGGGTGCGAGCAGATCGATGACCTTGATGCCCGTGACCAGGATCGCGCTCTCGGTCGACTGGTCGACGAACAGCGGTGCCGAGGCATGGATCGGTGCGGTCGTCTCTGCGCCGACGGGGCCACGCTCGTCGATCGGCTCGCCGATGACGTTGAGGATGCGGCCGAGCGTCTTCGGGCCGACGGGCACGCGGATCTGCGAGCCGGTGTCAGTGACGGTCTGGCCGCGGGTCAGACCCTCGGTGGCGTCCATCGCGATCGTGCGCACGGTGTTCTCGCCGAGATGCTGGGCGACCTCGAGCACGAGCCGGTTGCCGTTATTGTCGGTTTCGAGCGCCGACAGAATGGCGGGCAGGTTGTCGGGGAAATGCACGTCGACGACGGCACCGATGACCTGCGAGATGCGGCCGGTGTTGTTCGTAGCCTTCGAGCTGCCCTCGGTCGGGCGGATGTCTTCAGCGGCGGTTGCCATCACACTATCCTTGGGTCTTGTTGTTGGCCGGGCTGGTAGCCGGAGAACGGGTAAAAGTCACGTCCACGCGCGCCGGCGTGGTGTTGGTAGCAGGGACGATCGCGACCGTGGCGGGCGCCGCATCGAGCGGTTGCCCGAGGCGGATCGCGCGCAACAGGTCAGGCGACGCCTTGATCTTGAAGCGGCCCAGACACTCGCCGACGGTCTGCGCGAGCCGCATCCGTGCGGTGGTCGCGTCGACCGGGTCGGTCAGCGACAACGCATAGGTCACGGTGTCGATCGACTCGGCGCTCCTGCCGGCGACGACGACGGAGGTCGTGTTCGGCGCCTTGGCGTTCGAGTTCGAGAACATCCGCGGCTGGCCGGTGGCGGTGAAGCCCTCGCCCTTTGCCGCATAGCCGCCCAGCGCGAAGCCGGCCTGGTTGATCGCGCCGATCGTCTCCTGCGGGGCGGCGAACAGCCGATCCCAGCCCGACAGGCTTGCGACCGACGCGGCCTGCGCCGCCTCCTGCTCGCGCACCGTCGGTGCCGGCTTGCCGCAGCTCACCAACAACGCAGTGCCCACGAACAGGGACGTCAGGGCGACGACGAACTTCATTTAAGTGCTTCGGCACCCGAGATGATCTCGACCAGCTCGGTCGTGATCGCGGCCTGACGCGTGCGGTTATACTGGATCGACAGACGCGTGATCATGTCGCCGGCATTGCGCGTGGCGTTGTCCATCGCGTTCATGCGGCTGCCCTGCTCCGACGCTGCGTTTTCGAGCAGCGCGCGGAAGATCTGGATCGCGACGTTACGCGGCAGCAGGTCGGCGAGGATCGCTTCCTCGTCGGGCTCGTATTCGGTGACAGCCTCGGCTGGTGCGTTGGGCTTGGCCTCGGCACCGGGGATCGTCGAAATCGGCACGGGGACGATCTGGATGCCGGTCGGCACCTGGACCAGCGCCGACACGAACTTCGCGTAGAACAGATGCGCCACATCGAACTGACCCTCGCCGAAGCGCTTGATCAGGTCTTCGGAGATCTCCTGCGCGTCGCTGAACGCAAGTTTCTTGATCTGGCTCATCTCGTGATCGGCGAGGATGTCGTTCGGGAAGAAGCGCTTGATCACGCGCCCCTTCTTGCCGGCGACATAGAATTTCACGGTCTTGCCGGCCGCGATCAGCTCCTCGGCCTTGCGACGTGCCGCACGGACGATGTTGGTATTGAACGCACCCGCCAAGCCACGCTCCGACGTCGCGATGACGATCAGGTGGACCTGGTCCTTGCCGGTCCCGGCCAGCAGCGGCGATGCGCCCGGCGCGATGCCGACTCGCCCCGCGAGGCTCGCCATCACCGCTTCGAGCCGCTCTGCATAGGGCCGGCCGGCGACCGCCGCGTCCTGCGCCCGGCGCAGTTTCGCGGCGGCGACCATCTTCATCGCCTTGGTGATCTTCTGCGTCGACTTCACCGAGCCGATGCGGATCTTGAGGGCTTTCAACGACGCCATTTAGTTTCCTACCTCGTCATCCCAGCGAACGCTGGGATCTCGTGCCACAAGCCGCTCGCTCGCGGCCTGAGACCCCAGCTTTCGCTGGGGTGACGGCGTTTTATGCAAACGTCTTGGCGAACGCTTCGAGCGCTGCCTTCAGCTTGTCCTTCGCCTCGTTACCCAGATCGCGGGTATCGCGGATCAGCTTCAGCACATCGGCGTGGTTCGCGCGCATGTCGGCCAGCAGCGCCTGCTCGTAGCGGGTCACGTCGGCGACGGGCACCTTGTCGAGATAGCCGCTGGTGCCAGCGAAGATCGACACGGTCTGCTCTTCGAACGGCAGCGGCGAGAACTGCGCCTGCTTGAGCAGCTCGGTCAGACGCGCACCGCGGTTGAGCAGCTTCTGCGTCGACGCATCGAGATCCGACCCGAACTGCGCGAACGCCGCCATCTCGCGATACTGCGCGAGCTCGAGCTTGATCGAGCCCGACACCTTCTTCATCGCCTTGGTCTGCGCGGCCGAGCCGACGCGGCTGACCGAGAGACCGACGTTGATCGCCGGGCGCACGCCCGAGAAGAACAGGTCGGTTTCGAGGAAGATCTGGCCGTCGGTGATCGAGATCACGTTGGTCGGGATGTACGCCGAAACGTCGCCCGCCTGCGTCTCGATGATCGGCAGCGCGGTCAGCGAGCCGCCGCCATTCGCGTCCGACATCTTGGCCGCACGCTCGAGCAGACGGCTGTGGAGATAGAACACGTCGCCGGGATACGCTTCACGGCCCGGAGGACGACGCAGCAGCAGCGACATCTGGCGGTAGGCGACGGCCTGCTTCGACAGATCGTCGTAGCAGATCAGCGCGTGCATGCCGCGATCGCGGAAATACTCGCCCATCGCGACGCCGGTGTAGGGCGCGAGATACTGGAGCGGTGCGGGGTCCGACGCGGTGGCGGCAACGACGATGGAATATTCCATCGCGCCATTCTCTTCGAGCGTCTTGACGAGCTGCGCCACGGTCGAGCGCTTCTGGCCGATCGCGACATAGACGCAGTACAGCTTCTTCGACTCGTCGTCGCCCGCGTTCGCGGTCTTCTGGTTGATGAACGCGTCGATCGCGACGGCCGACTTGCCGGTCTGGCGATCGCCGATGATCAGCTCGCGCTGGCCACGGCCGACGGGGACGAGCGCGTCGATCGCCTTGAGGCCGGTCTGGACCGGCTCGCTGACCGACTGGCGCGGGATGATGCCCGGCGCCTTCACTTCGACGCGGCTGCGCTCGGTCGTGTGGATCGGGCCCTTGCCGTCGATCGGGTTGCCGAGGCCGTCGACCACGCGGCCGAGCAGCTCCTTGCCGATCGGCACGTCGACGATCGTGCCGGTGCGCTTGACGATGTCGCCTTCCTTGATCTCCGAGTCCGACCCGAAGATCACGACGCCGACGTTATCGGCCTCGAGGTTGAGCGCCATGCCCTGCACGCCGTTCGAGAATTCGACCATCTCGCCGGCCTGGACGTTGTCGAGGCCGAAGATGCGCGCGATGCCGTCGCCGACGCTCAGCACCTGGCCGGTCTCGCTGACCTGGGCCTCGGTGCCGAAATTGGCGATCTGATCCTTGATGATCTTCGAGATTTCTGCGGCGCGGATATCCATTAGCTTAGCCCTTCATCGCGTGCGCGAGAGTGTTGAGACGCGTCTTGATCGACGAATCGATCATCTGGCTGCCGACGCGGACGACGAGTCCACCCAGCAACGATGGGTCGACGCTGAGGTCGACGGAAACTTCACGGCCGACGCGCTGGCGGAGCTGATGCTTCAGCTCGATCACCTGTTCGTCGGTCAGCGGGTGCGCGGAGGTCACCTCGGCGGCGATCTCGCCGCGATGCTGCGCAGCAAGCGCGCGGAACGCCTTGATGATCTTTGGCAGCGCACCCAGCCGGTGGTTCTCGGCGAGCACGCCGAGGAAGCTCTTGGTGGTCGCATCGACGCCGAGTTCGTCGGCGACCGCGGAGACCGCCTTCACCGCCGCGCCGCGCGACACCATCGGGCTGATCGTCAGAGCACGGAAGTCCTCCGACTGCGCCAGTGCGTCACGCACGCGCGACAGGCTCGACTCGACTGCGTCGATCGTCTTCGCGTCACGTGCGAGTTCGAACAGGGCCAGCGCATAACGCCCGCCTAAGCTCGCCTGAATACCGCCGGATGTCTCCACGGACCTGTCAATCCTCGCCTGAAACCGAAAATGTTGCTGTCCCATGGGGGAAGAGGGCGCGAAAGCACCTCTCATGGGACGCGGCGCGGGTAGCATCGGGTTCCGGGATTGGCAACCCGGCGGGAGGGTCGGGGCGGTCGGTTTGTGACTGTTTTGTCATTGGCAGAGGGTTGGAAGGCGCCACCTCACCCCATTCGTCATCCCCGCGCAGGCGGGGATCCAGAGCCTCGGACCCGGCGCTTTCATCGCACGGCCTGCCACTATGGGTTCCCGCCTCCGCGGGAATGACGATAGTGGTCGGAACAGGATCACACGACGAGGAATCAGAATGACCGGCACGATGGAAACGATGACCATGTCCGACGGCGCGACCGTTGCGGTCTATCACGCGCACCCGGCAGGGGAACGCCGCGGCGGGCTCGTGCTGGTCCAGGAGATCTTCGGCGTCACCGACCACATCCGCGACCTGTGCGACGACTACGCCGCCGACGGCTATGAAGTGCTCGCCCCCGCGCTGTTCGACCGCGAGCATCCCGGGTTCGAGGCGGACTATTCGGGCGACGGCCTCGCGCGCGGGATCGAACTCGCGCGGCAGCTTCACCCGTTCGATCTGTCGCTGAAGGACGTACAGACCTGCATCGACACGCTCGCCCCGGCGGGCCCGGTGTTCGTGGTCGGCTATTGCTATGGCGGGTCGGTCGCGTGGTTCGCGTCGACCAAGCTCACCGGCGTGGCGGCGGCGAGCGGCTATTACGGCAGCATGATCCCCGCCGCGGCGGACGAGGAGCCGAAGGTGCCGGTGATCCTCCACTTCGGTCGCCACGATCACGGTATCCCGATGGAGGGCGTCGAGCAGGTCATCGCCAAGGACTGGCCCAACGCGACGGTGTATGTCTACGAGGCCGGCCACGGGTTCAATTCGGACCGGCGCAAGGATTATCACGAGCCGAGCGCAGACCTCGCCAAGCAGCGCACGCTAGACCTGTTCCGCGCAAACGGGGGCTGATCCCCCTCCTACCACCCCGGCGAAGGCCGGGGTGGGGCAAATGGTGTCGGCGGTTTTGTCGGATAGGAGGGTCGCCCCTTCCCCGTTCCCCCGCGAAAGCGGGGGTCCAGGAATCCAGCAGCGCCCCGCCCGTGATTCCTGGATCCCCGCCTTCGCGGGGAAACAGGAGTTTCACGTCACGCCGCAGGAAAATCCGCGCCTAGGCTGGCCGCCTTGTGCGCCTCGATCTCCTTCAGCCGTTCCGCCAGCTTCGCCGTCACGTGATCATACCCCCACGCGCCCAGCACCAGATGCCGCGGCGGGTTCGCGTCCTTGGTCAGCGCGATCATCGCCTCGCCCGCGCGCACGGGGTCGCCCGCCTGCGTGCCGCTGCCCTCGCGCGTGCCGTCGAGCCGCTTGCCCGCGGTGTCGGCATAGTCGGCGATCGCGACCGGCGTCTGCTTGAGCGAACGCCCGGCCCAATCGGTGCGGAACGGCCCCGGCTCGACGCACGTGACCTCGATCCCGAGCGGCTTCACCTCGGCGAGCAACGCATCCGACCAGCCCTCGACCGCATGCTTCGACGCGGCATAATAGCCCGAGCCCGGGAACCCGATCTGCCCCGCGACCGACGTGATGTTGATCACATGCCCGCTCTTCTGCGCGCGCATGATCGGCAGCACGGCCCGCGTAAGCGCGAACAGGCCGAACACGTTGGCATCGAACTGCGCGCGGATCTCGGACTCCTCGCCCTCCTCGACCGACGCCTGATAGCCATAGCCCGCATTGTTCACGAGCACGTCGATCCGCCCGAACTTGGCCTTGGCCTGCGCGACCGCCGCGTCGATCTGCGCCTGATCGGTCACGTCGAGCGACACCGCGAGCGCGCGATCCGCCGCACCGTCCGCCAGATCGGCGACGCGGTCGGCGTCACGCGCGGTGACGACCGCGCGCCAGCCGCGCGCGAGCACGAGCTTGGCGAGTTCGCGACCGAACCCGGTCGAGCAGCCGGAGATGAACCAGACGGGCGTGTCGGAGGCCATGGTGCAAGTCTTTCATATTGGGGGACTTGCTCAGAACGACCGGCCCGGCATTTGGCTCCGGCTTTGACCGCAAGCCACGGGATGCACGGCGCGCGCGGCGCGCTATAACCGTCGCATGACCACCGCCCCTGCCCTCGATGACGACACCGCGTGGCGCGCGTTCGCGGCGCGTGATCGCGCGTGGGATGGCCGGTTCCTCGTCGGCGTGAAGACCACCGGCATCTACTGCAAGCCGAGCTGCCCCGCGCGTCACCCCAAGCGCGAGAACGTCACCTTCCACCCCGACCCGGCCAGCGCGCGCGCCGCCGGTTTCCGCGCGTGCCTGCGCTGCACCCCGGACACGGTCGGCCGCGACCGGATCGCCGTCGCCGCCGCCATCGCGCTGCTCGAAGCCGCCGAGGACCGGCTCTCGCTCGACGCGGTCGCGGCCAAAGTCGGCTACGCGCCGCACCATTTCCACCGCCTGTTCAAGCGTGCCACCGGCGTCACCCCTGCCGCCTATGCGCGCGCGCTGCGCACCGGCCGCGCGGCCGACGCCCTATCGGAGGATTCGACCGTGACCGAAGCGATCTACGACGCCGGCTATTCCGCCCCGAGCCGCTTCTACGAGACAGATGCCAAACGGCTCGGCATGGCGCCCAGCGCGTGGGCGCACGGCGGCGAGGGCGTTACGATCCGCTGGACGGTCGCCAATACGAGTCTCGGCGCGCTGTTCGTCGCGGCCACCGACAAGGGGCTGTGCCGCGTGTCGTTCGACGAGGATGCCGACGAGCTCCGTCGCCGATTCCCGAACGCGACGGTCGAGCCGGGCGATGCCGCGCTGGCCGAGCTGGCCGCGCACGTCGTCGCCGCCGTCGAATCGCCCGACCGCGACCAGGACCTGCCGCTCGACGTCCGCGGCACCGCGTTCCAGGAGGCGATCTGGCAGGCGCTGCGCACCATCCCGATCGGCGAGACGCGCACCTATAGCGAACTCGCCGCGCTCGCCGGCCGGCCCGCCGCGGTGCGCGCCGCCGGCACCGCTTGCGGCCAGAACCCGGTGTCGATCGTCATCCCCTGCCACCGCGCGCAACGGATCGGCGGCGCGCTCGGCGGCTATGCGTACGGGCTCGACCGCAAACGCGCGCTGCTCGCGACCGAAGCTCAGCGCGCCGATTTGCAGGAATAGACGAGCTTCTCGTTGGGCAGCGGCGGCAGCACCGCGCGGATCGCCGCCTGCTGGCTGGTCAGCTTGGCGAGCGCGGTGTCGTCCATCCCGCACACGTTCGGTACGACCCCGCGCGCGGTCCGCGCCGCCGCCATCCCCGCCGCCGACATCAGATAGCGCGTGTTCGAATAGATCCGCGTCGCCGGATCGAACGACAGCACCGACACGGTCTGCTCGGCATCGGGCACCAGCACGCGGTCGAAGCGGCCGCCCCCGCCAAGGTTCCGCGCGCCGACATATTGCGTCTTGCCGTTCATGCAGCCCTTGGCGCCCCATTCGATCGGTACGTCCTCGCTCGACGAGATCGTGATCCGGCTGCGTTCGGGAATCAGCGTGCACATCAGCTTGCCGAGCGCCGCATCGGACGTCGCCAGCCGCGATTTCGGCAGCGCCGACAGCGGCACGTCGACTTCGCCCGACGGCCGCAGCACGAACACGATGATCGCGACGAGAACCGCGACGCCGCCGATCGACACCGCCCAGATCGCCTGCCGCCGCTGTCCGCGCGATTCGAGCAGCCCCGCGCTGCCGATCACCAGCGCGCCCGCGACGAGCAACAGCCCGGCGATCGCCATCACGTTCTCGCGCGTGTGCGCCGCCTCGGTCCGGGCCTTTTCGACCGCGCCCTCGCGCGCCAACGCATCCTGTGCCGCCGCGTCGCGCCTCGCCGACGCCGCATCGGCGGTCGCGCGCGCATCGGCGTCGCTGTCCTGCCGCAGGCGATCCTCGATCGAGGTGCAGCCCGTGCCGATCGACGCATAAGGCTGTTTCGAATCGCGCAGGAAGCCCGCGAGTTCGGTGTCCGCGATCGCGAATCCGAACGTCGAATCGCCCTCCTCGCCGCGCGTGATCGCCGAGTTCACGCCGATCACCCGGCCGCACCGGTCGAGCAGCGGACCGCCCGAATTGCCGCGCGCGATGCTGGCGGTGTGCAGCAGCACCTCGATATCGCTCAGCACGCGGCGGCCGGACAACACGCCCTCAGATCGCACCGGCGTCATCGGCCGGATATAGTCTGCCGCCGACCGCGCGGTCGCCAGATCGACATTGCCGGGGAAGCCGAGCGACACCACGGCGTCGCCCTCGTTCATCGGCCCGGTATAGAGCGCGCTCGGCGGCAGGCGCGCGCCGGTGAACTCGATCAGCGCCAGATCACGCTGCGAATCATAGGCGATCACCTTGCCCTGGTAGGATTTGGTGCCCTCGGTGGGCACGATCCCGACGACGACGTTGTCGGGGTAGCGCTCGGCGAGATCAACGACGTGCGCGTTGGTGACGATCCGGTTGGGCGCGACCGCAAAACCGCTGCCATGGCCGAAGCCGACGACCTGGTCGTCGACCACCGCGATCGTGACGACGCGCACCACGCCGCGCCCGGTGGCGGCGATGTCGTCGGCCGACGCGGAACTGGCCAACCCGAAAGTCAGCGCGAGAAGGAGCAGCAGGCGGATCATGTCCCCGCCTTCGGGGAGTTCGCGGCGGCGATCAACCCTCGGCACCGCCGGGACGACACGCGCCGATCCGGTTTGGTTAGCGAATTATCAAGCCTTGCCCCCTAACCCGTTGGGCAATCATCCAGGGATTTGGGCATGAGCGCATTCGGGCGTCGTAATGGCATCAGCGGGGGGCAAGCGGCCCGGCCAGCATTCGGCGTCGCGCGCCCGATGCAAGGTGGCGGCCCCGCGCCGCGGCCCGAGCCTGAAGGCGGTTCGCAGTTTCCGCCGATCGAGTCGCTGCCGATGCCGGGCGAAACCGACGGCTTCGGGCCCGGCACGATGCCCGGCACGCAGATGGACGCGATGCAGCGCCTGTCCGATCGCCAGAACGCCAGCGGCGAGGCGGGCAACAGCCGAGTCGAGGGCTTCGAACAGTCGATCCACAAGATCAAGGAACAGGTCCTCCCGCGCCTGCTCGAACGCGTCGATCCCGAGGCCGCCGCGACGCTCGGCAAGGACGAGCTGGCGGAGGAATTCCGCCCGATCATCGGCGAAGTGCTCGCTGAGCTGAAGCTGACGCTCAACCGCCGCGAACAGTTCGCGCTTGAAAAGGTGCTGGTCGACGAGCTGCTCGGGCTCGGGCCGCTGGAAGAGCTGCTGGCGGATCCGAACATCACCGACATCATGGTGAACGGCCCCGAACAGACCTATGTCGAGCGCAAGGGCAAGCTTGAGCTCGCGCCGATCCAGTTCCGCGACGAGGAGCATCTGTTCCAGATCGCGCAGCGGATCGTGAACTCGGTCGGCCGCCGGGTCGACCAGACCACGCCGCTCGCCGACGCGCGCCTCAAGGACGGCAGCCGCGTCAACGTGATCGTGCCGCCGCTGAGCTTGCGCGGGACCGCGATCTCGATCCGTAAGTTTTCGGCCAAGCCGATCACGCTCGACATGATGGCCGGGTTCGGCAGCATGAGCCCCAAGATGGCGACCGCGCTGAAGATCGCGGGCGCGTCGCGCTTTAACGTGGTCATCTCGGGCGGTACCGGCTCGGGCAAGACGACGATGCTCAACGCGCTGTCGAAGATGATCGACCCCGGCGAGCGCGTGCTGACGATCGAGGACGCGGCCGAGCTTCGCCTGCAACAGCCGCACTGGCTGCCGCTCGAGACGCGGCCGGCCAATCTGGAGGGCCAGGGCGAAATCTCGATCCGCGATCTCGTCAAGAACGCGCTGCGTATGCGGCCGGACCGGATCATCCTGGGCGAAATTCGTGGCTCCGAGTGTTTCGACATGCTCGCGGCCATGAACACCGGTCACGATGGATCGATGTGTACGCTCCACGCCAACTCCCCGCGCGAGGCGCTCGCGCGTATGGAGAACATGGTGATGATGTCCGACATCAAGGTGCCGAAGGAAGCGATTTCGCGCCAGATCGCCGACTCGGTCGAGCTGATCATCCAGGTGAAGCGCCTGCGCGACGGCTCGCGCCGCGTGACGAACATCACCGAGGTGATCGGCATGGAAGGCCCGGTGATCGTCACGCAGGAGCTGTTCAAGTTCGAATATATGGACGAGTCGGCTGACGGAAAGATCCTGGGCGAATACCGGTCGATGGGGCTTCGGCCCTACACGCTGGAGAAGGCCAAGCAGTTCGGGTTTGACCAGGCGTATCTTGAGGCGTGCCTGTAGGACGTGAAGGCGCGGGCCGCGCGCTCGCCCTGCCGCGCGCTCCGACGACCGCGTTGTACGCCGTGGCTGGGATGCCGCGGGTTGTACGCATCCCCCGACCCGCTAGGGACGACGGTCTATGCGCCGTACCCTGCTTGCCCTCGTCCCGCTGATCGCGGTCGTCTTCGTCTCGGCGCGCGAGCCGGCCAAGCCCGTGGCGGCGGCGAGCGTCTCTCCCGCGGCGCGTGATCGCGGCATCTATCGCCTGTTCGACGATGCCGAGGCGCGCTGGGTGCCGTTCGAGCTCACCCCGGGCAACCAGATCCGGTTCACGATGCAGCTCGACGGGCGCGACCGCACCGCGATCCTCGATACCGGCGTCAGCTACACGCTGCTCGCCAAGGCCTCCCCCGCGGTCGACACCACCAAGCTGGTCGCGGGCGGCAGCGCGCAGGCGATCGGCGGATCGGTCCAGCTCGGCTGGATGCCGACGCGGACGCTCGCCATCGGCGGGCTTGCGCGGACCGGCGGCGGCGTCACCGTCACCGATCTGCCCGCGATCGCGACCGGCAGCACCGCGGCGGTCGACCTGCTGGTCGGCGCGGACCTGCTCGCCGGGCATGCGCTCGACATCGATTATGCCGCGCACCGCTTCCGCCTGATCCGCTCCGGCCGGCTTCCGTTCAAGGGCGAGACGGCGCCACTCACCGTCTCGACCGAGCGCAGCGTGTACGAGAGCGCGGCGACGCTCGGCACGCGGCGACTGGCGCCGATGATCGTCGATACCGGCGACGGCTCCGCGGTGACGGTGACGGCGGCGGGCTGGGACGCCGCGGCACTGCGCGTGCCGGCGACGACCGCGGTCTCGTTCGGGCTCGCCGGCCCGGTGGTGAGCGGCCTTGCGATCGTCCCCGAGTTCCGCGTCGGCGCGATGACCGCGCGCGAGACCGAGATCCGGATCGAACCCGCCGGCGGTTTTTCGCAGTCGATCGGCGCCGCCGGGCGGATCGGCTCGGGCTTCCTACAGAAGTATCGCGTGCTGCTGGATCCCGGTGCGCGCCGGATGGTGCTGAGCCGCGGGCCGACGGCCGACACGCCGCCGCTCCGCTCGACCAGCGGGTTGCTGATCGGCATTGAGAAGGATCGGCTGAAGGTGCTCCACGTCATGCGCGGCGGCCCCGCGGCGACGGCAGGCTGGAAGGACGGCGACCTGATCTGCACGATCGACGGGATCGCGGTCACCGGCGACTATGCGTCCAGCCCGATCGCGTCCTGGTCGGCGGGTACGCCCGGTCGGGTCGTGACGCTCGGTCTGTGCGACGGCACCACGCGAAAACTCGCCTTGAAGCATTTCTACTAGGACGATCATGACCAGCCTGCGTCACCGGACTGGGCAGGCGTTCGTGCTGCTGCTCGTGGCCTTCGCGATCCGCAGCCCGCTCTTCGGCAACCCGGTGATCCATAGCGACGAGCAATTCTATCTGCTGGTCGGCGATCGCCTGCTGCACGGCGCATGGCCGTTCGTCGATATCTTCGATCGCAAACCGGTCGGGCTGTTCCTGATCTTCGCTGCCATCCGCAGCGTCGGCGGCAACGGCATCCTGATGTACCAGGTGGCCGCCACGCTCGTCGCGGCTGGGACCGCGTTCCTGGTCGGCCGGATCACGCAGCGGCTCGTCGGGGCCGGGATAGCCGAGCGTGACGCTACCCGCGCGAGCCTGGGTGCGGGGCTGATCTATCTCGTCTGGCTGATGATCTTCGATGGCGCGGGCGGCCAGTCCGCGGTGTGGGGCAATGCGCTGATGGCGGGCGCGGCGCTGTTCGTGCTCGGCGGAGACTTGGGCGAGCGCCATATCACCGCGCGCGGGGTCGCCGCGATGCTGCTGGTCGGGCTGGCGATGCAGGTCAAATATACCGCGCTGTTCGAGGGCATCTTCTTCGGGCTGGTGCTGCTGCGCCAGGCGCGCGACGCGGATCGCGCGATAGTGCGGCTGCTCGGCCGCGCGGTGCTCTGGGTGGCTGCGGCACTGTTGCCGACCGCGATCGCATGGGCGGTCTATGCGCTGGCCGGCCACAACGACGCGTTCGTGTTCGCGAACTTCCTGTCGATCTTCGGCCAGCAGAACGACGATGGCATCGGCTCGAGCCTGCTCAAACTCGTCGGCGCGCTTGCCGTGAGCGCGCCGCTGGTCGTGCTGGCATGGCGGGGTCACCGGTCGGGGACGACGCCGTTCGCGCTCGGCTGGCTCGCCGCCGCGGGCATCGCCGTCGTCATCATGCGCAATTTCGAGCTGATGTACCTGCTCCCCGTCGCGCTGCCGCTCGCGGTCGCGGCCGGCACCGGGCTCGCGCGGTGTTCGATCGTCGCGGGCCGTCGATGGCTGATCGCGGTGCTGCTGTTCGGCACGGTCGCCGCAGCGATCCTGGGCGGCATCCGCGTGGCCCGGCGCGGCGATGCGCGCCAGGTCGCAGCACTCGTCCGGATGATCGGACAGCGCCCGCACGGCTGCCTGTTCGCGTTCGGCAGCGAGCCGATCCTCTATTATCTGACCCGGTCCTGCCTGCCGACGCCGTATATCTTCCGCAGCCATCTCAGCCGGATGACCGAGGCGCACGGGCTCGGCATCGATGCCGCCGCCGAGACCGCGCGGCTGCTCGCCGCCAGGCCCGGGATCATCGTCGTCCGCGCGCCGAAAGCCGACACCAACCCGGCGACCCGGACGCTCGTCGCCGCGGCGATCGCACGGCATTACCGCCTGGTCGGAATCGTCGCGATCGGCACCTTGCCGCACCGCGTCTATCGCCTGAACCGCTGAGCCGTCAGCTTTTGACCGCGAGCCCGATCATGACGGCGAGCGCGATCAGCGCGAGCATCTGTACCGTCGGCCAGTCGACCCAGCCGACCGAATCCGGATCGCGCCGCCGCCGCCGGCGTCGTTCACCAAACCCGGCGACGACGGCCAGCGCGGCGAGCCCGCCGCTCGCGCTCCATAAGACCGGCCCCATCGCGCGACGCAGCCCGTCAGCCGAGCTTCTCGACCTTTTCCTGCAACTTGGCGAGTTCGCTGCGCAACGCGGCGATCTCATCGTCCTGGCTGGCGGCCGAGGCGGGCGCGCCGGCTGGAGCGGCTGCCGGGGCCGCGGGTTTCATCGCCTGCGCGGCGACGTCGAACATCGCCAGGTTGCGCTTGGCCAGATCGGCGAACGGGGAATTGGCGAACGCCCCCTCGACCGCGGACTTGAACTGATCATGGTTGCGGCGGAAGCTGTCCATCGACGCCTCGAGATAGCCCGGCACCATCGTCTGCATCGAATCGCCGTACATCGAGATCAGCTGGCGCAGGAAATTCACCGGCATCATCGTCTCGCCGCGGCTCTCCTCCTCCATGATGATCTGCGTGAGGACGTTGTGCGTGATGTCCTCGTCGGTCTTCGCATCGACCACCTTGAAGTCGCGGCCCTCGCGGGTCATCGTCGCGAGATGATCGAGCGTGATGTAGGATGAGGACTCGGTATTATAGAGTCGACGGTTGGCGTATTTTTTGATGATGACGATTCCGTCGGCAGCCGGTTGCTTCTTCATGGATCCCCCGTCTTATGTTTGAAACGGAGGCTACAGTCTTTGATGACGCACCGCAACACGGACCGAGGCCCCTGCCCTTGTTCCTGTCGATGCTGCGCAGCGAGACCGCAGCATCGCCCGACCGGATGGCGCGCGCGCTGGCCGGATTGCGCGCGTATCAGGTTGCGCCACGAGAGCGGCGGGCCGATCCGGTGCCCGCGATCCACCGTTCGGGCCGTGTAAGTCTGCGCGATTATGGCGGTAGCGGACGCCCCGTCGTGTTCGTCCCGTCGCTGATCAATCCACCCGACATCCTCGATCACACGGCCGGGTCTTCGCTGCTGCGGTGGATCGCCGCGCAAGGGTTCCACGCGTGGCTGGTCGACTGGGGATCGCCCGGCGACGAGGACCGCGACCTCGATCTGGCCGCGCATGTCGAGCGACTGCTGGTGCCGTTGCTGCAGGCGCTGCCCGAACCGCCGGTCGTCGTCGGCTATTGCCTCGGCGGCACGCTCGCGCTGGGTGCCGCCGCTGTCACGCCCGTTGCGGGAGTCGCGACGATCGCCGCGCCGTGGCATTTTGCGGGGTACGCCGACAGCCGTCCCACGCTCGCCGCGACCTGGGCCGCGGTGAAGCCCGCCGCCGCGCTGCTCGGCCTGCTGCCGATGGAAGTGCTGCAAGCCGGTTTCTGGCAACTCGACCCGACCCGCACGATCGCCAAATACGAAGCCTTTGCCGATCTCGCCCCCGACAGCGACGCGGCGCGCGCGTTCGTCCGGCTGGAGGACTGGGCGAACGCCGGCGCCCCCCTCCCCTACGCCGCCGCCGCCGGCCTGTTCGAGGACTGCATCACCGACGACCTCCCCGGCAAGCGCCGCTGGACTATCGCCGGTACCGCGGTCGATCCCCACGCGTTCGCCTGCCCGACCGTCGAGTTCGTGTCGCTCAGCGACCGCATCGTGCCCGCCGCCACGGCGATCGGGCTTGCCGACCGCCGCGATCTCGGTGCGGGTCATGTCGGCATGGTCATCGGCCGATCTGCGCGCGCGCGCCTCTGGGAACCGCTCGCCAACTGGATCGCCGCGCTCGACTGACGTACATGGGGTCCAAACATAGAGGATCCCGACATGACCGACCTGCTTCCCACTGACGTCGTCATCACCGCTGCCAAGCGCACCCCGGTCGGCAGCTTCCTCGGCGCGTTCGCAGCAACGCCCGCGCACGAACTCGGCCGGATCGCGATCGAGGCCGCGCTCGAACAGGCCGGCGTGGCGGGCGAGGACGTCTCCGAAGTGATCCTCGGCCAGGTGCTCACCGCGGCACAGGGCCAGAATCCCGCGCGCCAGGCGTCGATGGCGGCGGGCGTGCCGAAGGAAATCCCCGCCTGGGGCGTCAACCAGGTCTGCGGCTCGGGCCTTCGCGCGGTCGCGCTCGCGGCGCAGGCGATCCAGACCGGCGACGCGACGATCGTCGTCGCGGGCGGTCAGGAATCGATGTCGCTCTCGGCGCACGCGCAGTCGATCCGTGGCGGCCAGAAGATGGGCAATCTCAGCCTCGTCGACACGATGGTCAGCGACGGGCTGACCGACGTCTTCAACGGCTATCACATGGGCATCACCGCCGAGAATCTCGCCGAGCAATACCAGGTCACGCGCGGCGAGCAGGACGCATTCTCGGTCGCCTCGCAGAACAAGGCCGAGGCCGCACGCGGCGCAGGGCGGTTCAAGGACGAGATCGCGCCGGTCATGATCAAGGGCCGCAAGGGCGACACCGTGGTCGCCGATGACGAATATATCCGCGCCGGCGCGACGATCGAGAGCGTCTCGGGCGTGAAACCCGCGTTCAAGAAGGACGGCACCGTCACCGCAGCGAACGCCAGCGGGCTTAACGACGGCGCCGCCGCACTCGTCATGATGCGCCGCGACGAAGCCGAGCGCCGCGGCTCGACGATCCTCGCGACGATCAAGAGCTGGGCGTCGGCGGGCGTCGACCCGTCGGTGATGGGAATCGGCCCCGTCCCCGCGACGCGGCGCGCGCTCGAGAAGGCCGGCTGGACGCTAGGCGACCTCGACCTGATCGAAGCCAATGAAGCGTTTGCGGCGCAGGCGCTGTCGGTCGGCAAGGAGCTCGGCTGGGACGCGAGCAAGGTCAACGTCAACGGCGGCGCGATCGCGATCGGCCACCCGATCGGCGCGAGCGGCGCGCGCGTCCTGACGACGCTGATCTACGAGATGCAGAAGCGCGACGCGAAGAAGGGGCTGGCGACCTTGTGCATCGGCGGCGGCATGGGAATCGCGATGTGCATAGAACGGTAGAACTTATTACCAATTGTTGCATCCGTGTAACACGACACGTACAAAAATAACGCTCCGTTCATCTCCCTGTAATAAACGATTGCGTGGGAGCCCCCGCCTCGTCACCGTGTAGCCATAAGGCATACATGCCAAAACGGGGGCTTTTCATGAACTTATCACGCCTTTTGGGTGCAACGGCGCTTGTAGGCGCCTTCTCGCTCCTGCCGACGCTCGCACTCGCACAAGCGGTGCCAGATGCGAACTCGCCGCCGGTCAATGCGGACGGCACGACGCCGACCCAGACCACGCAGGGCGACGAGACCGGGTCCCAGGAAATCCTCGTCACCGGATCGCGCATCCGTCGTGCCAACGACGAATCGCCCAACCCGATCACGACGGTGACCGCCGCGGACATCTTCGCGTCGGGTCGCGTGTCGATCGGCGACGTCCTCAACGACCTGCCGCAGCTGCGCAGCACGGTCAGCTCGCAGAACTCGACGAGCGGCCTCGGCGTTCGCGGTCTCAACCTGCTCGATCTTCGCGGTCTCGGCACCTCGCGCACGCTCGTGCTGGTGAACGGCCGACGCCATGTGTCGTCGGAGATCATCAACAACGGCAACAGCCCCGACATCAACACCTTCCCGACCGACCTGATCGAGAAGGTCGAGATCGTGTCGGGCGGCAATTCGGCGATCTATGGTTCGGACGCGATCGCGGGTGTCGTCAACTTCGTCCTGAAGGACAATTACGACGGCCTCGACCTGCACGGCCAGACCGGCATCAGCAAATATGGCGACGCAGGCAACCAGTATCTGTCGGCCGTCGCTGGCAAGAACTTTGCCGATGGTCGCGGCAATATCGCGCTCAATCTCGAATATGCGCACCAGCAGGATTACTATGCGTCGGGCCGACCCAATCTTCGCCAGAATGACGGCTTCGTCCAAGTCGACACCGATCCGGCGGGCTCGGTCAACGGATCGGACAGCATTCCCGATCGCATCTTCGCGCGCGATATCCGCTCGACGACGATTTCGACCGGCGGCCAGGTCGGCATCCGCTATGCCAACACGGCCAATGCACCGTGCGGCGTGGATTCGGCCGGCAGCTCGTTCACCTGCGCCTATCTGTTCCAGCCGAATGGCGCGCTGACTCCGCAGACGGGCACGCGCATCGGCCTCGGGCCGAACGGCAGCTATATCGGCGGAAACGGCTATACCGGCCGCGAAGGCCGGCTGCTCGTCCTGTCGCCGGAACTCAACCGCTATGCCGTCAACCTGATCGGCCATTTCGAAGTCAGCCCGGCGCTCGTCCCGTTCATCGAAGCCAAGTATGTCCGGTCCGAAGCACGCGGTTCGCAGAGCGGCCCGTTCTTCTCGCAGGGGCAGACGCTGGCCGACGCCACGTCGATCGCAGGCTTTAACGACCGGTCCTACGTCCTGACGAACCCGACCGGTAACGGCCCGGTCAACCGCGAGGGCATCCGTCTCGACAACCCCTATCTCGATGCGGGCGCACGCGCGACGATCACCGCCCAGTTGACGGCAGCGGTGAACTCGGGCGTCAATCCGAACACCGGCGCCGCGTTCGGCACGAACGCAACCGGCGTTGCCCTGCGCAATGCCACGCTGGCGCAGATCGCGGCCGGGACGTTCCGCTTCTCGAACCGTCGCAACTATGTCGATCTCGGCATCCGCGATGAGAACATCCGGCGCGAGACCTACCGCATCGTCGGCGGCGTCCGCGGCGATTTCAACGACGATTGGCATTACGAACTGTCCGCCAACTATGGCGAGCATCGCGAACGCAACGTCATCCAGGGCAACATCAACCGCCAGCGCTTCCTGCTCGCCAACGATACGGTGCGCAACGCAGCGGGCCAGATCGTCTGCCGCTCGCAGGTCAATCCGGCCTATGCCGGCACCGACCGGGCAGGCAATCCCGCGGTCCTGGCAGCGGACGTCGCGGCGTGCGTTCCGCTCAATCCGTTCGGCGATGGCTCGGTCAGCCAGGCCGCGCGCCAGTACCTGACCGTGTCGACCGAAGCGATGGGCAAGGCGACGCAGTTCCAGGGCATGGGCTTCGTGTCCGGCGATCTCAGCCAGTTGTTCAGCCTGCCGGGCGGTCCAATCGGCTTCTCGCTGGGTGGCGAATATCGCCGCGAAACGCTGTCCTATGATCTCGATCCGGTGACGCAGGCCGGGTATGCGTTCTACAACGCTCTCCCGACCTTCCGTTCGCCCGCGTTCGAGGTGAAGGAAGCCTTCGGCGAAATCTCGATCCCGCTGGTCAAGGACGTTCCGCTTCTGCAGGAACTGACGATCAACGGTTCGGGCCGCGTCGCGGATTACAAGGGCTCGGTCGGCACCGTCTACGCCTATGGCGGCGGCGTGAACTGGCGCCCGATCCGGGACCTGATGGTTCGTGGTTCGTATTCCAAGTCGGTGCGCTCGCCGTATCTCGGTGATCTGTATTCGGCGCAGAGCCAGAACTTCACGCCGGCTCCGAACGATCCCTGCTCGGCGCGCAACCTTGCCACGGGCTCCGCGACCCGCGCTGCGAACTGCACCGCGGCGGGTGCACCGGCAGGCTACGACTATGTCTACAGCTCGTCGCTCGAGATCATCAGCGGCGGCAACCCGCAGCTCGAGGCGGAGACGTCCAAGTCCTACACGGTCGGCGGCGTGTTCCAGCCGCGCTTCCTGCCAGGGCTGTCGATCACGACCGATTACTACAACATCACCGTCGACAAGGTGATCTCGGCAGTGACGGCGCAGAACATCCTGAACCTGTGCTACGATTCGCCGACGCTGAACAATCCGTTCTGCGGCCTGTTCCAGCGCGCCGGCGCCAGTGGCGGTCCGCGCGGCGAGATCCCGTTCCGCGTTCTCGAAGGGTCGCTGTTGCAGACGACGGCCAACTTCGCGAAGCTGAAGGCGACCGGCATCGACACCAACATCGCGTACAACCATCGGTTCGCCTGGGGTGAAGTGTCCGCCAAGGGCATCTGGACGCACGTGATCCAGCGCGACAACTACACCAACCCGGCCGACCCAAGCTTCAAGAACACGATCACGGGTGAGCTGGGCGATCCGTCCGACCAGTTCAACATCAGTGCAGACGTGAAGGTCGGCAAGGTCACCTTGGGCTATTCGGTACGCTGGATCGACAAGATGTACCTGAACACGTTCGAGGACTATAACGCGCTGAACGGCCAGCCGCCGCAGAATGCCGATTACGCGACGATCGAACAGTACCCGGCCGTCACCTATCACGACATTCGTGCAGGGGTGGACGTGACCGAGCGCTTCAACGCGTATTTCGGTGTGAACAACGTCAGCAACAAGCAGCCGCCTTACGGTATCACGGGTGTCGGCGCAGGCACCGCCATCTATGACAACCGTGGCCGGTTCGGTTACATTGGCGTCACCGCCAAGTTCTAAGCGATCGGAACACGCAGACGTGATGAGGGGCCGGGGAAACCTGGCCCCTTTTTTTGTTGCCGGATGGCGCTTTGCGAAGCCGGTCTGATAGGGCCGGTCTGATAGGAGAGCAGGATGACTCACAGCCCGGCGGCGAACGCGCTGCATCTGGTTTCGATCGGCCGTGCTTCGGAGGCGCTTGCGATCCTGCGCAGCGCTGCCGATCGCGGTGATGTCGATGCGATCATGCAACTGGCGGTGTGGCATCTCTCGGGCGATGTCGTTCCGCGCGATCTCGTCCAGGCACGCACGCTGCTGGCGCGTGCGGTGTCGATCGGCCATGTCGATGCCGCGCTGATGGAGATCGCGCTGACCGCCAATGGCAGCGGCGGTACGCCCGATTGGCCCGGCGCGGTTTCCCTGTTGCGAACGGCCGCGCGCGCCGATCCGGTTGCGCTCGGGCAATTGACGCTGCTCGACGCGATGGCGATCGACGCCGCTGGCGCGCCGACCGCTTTGCCGATGCCCGAGACGCTGAGCGCGGCGCCCGACGTGATCCGCTTTCCCCGATTATTGACCGCGGCGGAGTGCGCGCATCTCGCCGGTGTCGCCGCAGCGATGCTCGAGCCGGCGCGCGTGATCGATCCGCGGACCGGCCGCTGGATCACGCATCCGATCCGGACGTCGGACGGAACCGCGATCGGGCCGGCGCGCGAGGATCTGGTCGTTCGCGCGATCAACCGGCGCATCGCCGCCGCGAGCGGTACGGACATCGAGCAAGGCGAACCGCTGACGGTGCTGCGATACCGGCCGGGCCAGCAATACCGGTTGCACCTGGACACGATCCAGGACGCCGCGAACCAGCGCGTCGCGACCGTCCTGGTCTATCTAAACGAAGGCTATGGCGGCGGTGAAACGCATTTCCCCGCCGGAGACCTAACGATCACGCCGCGCGGTGGCGACGCGATCGTGTTCAGGACGCTGACCAGGGATGGCGCGATCGACCAGTCGAGCCGACATGCGGGCTTGCCGGTCACGCACGGCGCCAAATGGCTGGCGACGCGCTGGATCCGGGCGGACCCGATCGATCCGTGGACGATCAGCTAGTCGCCCACACCCGATCGAACCGCTGGCCCAGACCGGTGAGCAGCTCATATTGCGACAGGCCCGACGCCGCCGCGCTGGCCGGCAGGGCATAATCCAGTTCGACCCAGTCCCCTTCGGCCAACCCCTTGGCTGCGTCGATGTCGATCGCGACCAGGTCCATCGAGACCCTCCCGAGCACGGGCAAGACCCGGCCCGATGCCAGCGCCGCACCGATATTGGTGAAATGCCGGCGATAGCCATCCGCATAGCCGAGATTGAGGATCGCGACCTCGGTGTCCTCCGCGGCCGTCCATTGCGCATTGTAGCCGACCGTATCGCCTGCACGAACCCGGCGGCGTTGCAGGATCTCCGCCTCGGGCCGGACGACCTGCTGGATCGCGCCGAGTTCGCCGCGCGGGACGCCGCCGTAGAGCGCAAGGCCGGGGCGGGTCAGGTCGAAGGCGTAGCCCGACAGCGCGATGCCGGCGGAGTTGGCGAGGCTCATGCGGCGCGCCGATGTCTGGCCGGCGAGCGCGGCGAAGCGGTCGCGCTGGGTGGCGTTCATCGGCGACTCCTCGTCGGCGCAGGCGAGATGGCTCATCAGCGTCTCGATCCGGAGATCGCCCAGCAGCCCGTCCGCAATGTCGTCCGCGGACACGCCGAGGCGGTTCATGCCGGTGTCGACCATCACGTCGCACGCGCCGCCGCCCGCGGCCTTCCAGCGTGCGACCTGCGTGGCGGTGTTGAGCACCGGGCGGGCGAACCCTGCGGTCGCGGCGGGCATGTCGTCTTCGCGGACGCCGTGCAGGACGGAGACGGTCAGGCCCAGCGGCGCGAGGTCGGCGGCTTCCTGCCAGTTCGAGACGAAGAAATCGCGGCAACCGGCGTCGGCGAGGCGGCGGGCGACCTCGGCCGCGCCGAGGCCATAGCCATTGGCCTTGACCGCCGCGCCGCACGCCGCAGTGCCGCTCATGCGGTCGAGCGTCCGCCAGTTCTGGACGAGGGCGTCGCCGTCGAGGCGCAGGCGGAGCGGGGCGGGAATATCGATCACCCGGCGCGGGATAGTGCGCCGGGCGAGGCGCGTCGACCGTCTATGCCGAGTCGATGCGGCCGACCGGCACCAGCAGGCGCCGCGTGCCCCCACCCTCCCCCAAGCCCGAGACGTCGTCGAGCGGGGCGACGCGGACACCGAACACGCGCGCGAGGGTGCCCGCGGTCATCACCTCGGCGACCGGCCCGAACGCGACGACGCGCCCCTCGGCGATCAGCAGTGCATCGTCCGCCGCGCGCTGCGCCTGGACAAGGTCGTGGAGGACGATCGCGACCCCTGCCCCGCCCGCCGCATAGGTGCGCAGGCGCGCGAGCAGGTCGATCTGGTGCGCGGGGTCGAGGCTGGCGAGCGGCTCGTCGGCGAGCAGCCAGCGCGGTTCGCCGGCAAGCACGCGCGCGAGCAGGACGCGGGCGCGCTCGCCGCCGGACAGTTCGCCGACCGGACGATCGGCGAGGTGGGTCGTCTCGGTGTCGTGCATCGCGCGGTCGACCGCGGCGCGATCGGCGGGCGACGGCGCGGCATGGGGGCCGAGATGCGGCAGGCGGCCGAGCGCCACGACGTCGCGGGCGACGATGTTCCAGTGCACCGTCGCGTCCTGCGGCAGATACCCGATCGCGCGCGCGCGAACGCGGGGGTCCATCGTCGCCACGTCCTGCGTGTCGAGCCGGACGCATCCCCCGGCCCGCCCGACCAGCGCGGCGGCGGCCTTGACGAGCGTGCTCTTGCCCGCGCCGTTGGGGCCGAGGATCGCGGTGACGCGGCCAGGGCGCAGGTGCGCGGACGCGTCGTGCAGGACGATGCGCTTGCCCAGCTTCACGCTGAGCGAGTCGACGATCAGATCCATACGCGGCCTCGTTCCCTGATCAGCACCCCGAGGAAGAACGGCGCGCCGATCAGCGCCATCGCGACGCCGAGCCGGACTTCGCCCGCGCCGGGGGCGAGGCGGACGAGACTGTCGGCGGCGAGAACAAGCGCCGCGCCGCCGAACGCGGAGGGCAGCAGCACGTCGCTCGGGCGGTGGCCGAAGATCGGCCGGAGCAGATGCGGGACGACCAGCCCGACGAACCCAATCACGCCGGTGACCGCGACGCCCGCGCCGACCACCAGCCCGGTCCCGAGCACCACCTGCCAGCGGACGCGGCCCATCCGTATCCCGAGCGACTGCGCCGCCGCCTCGCCGAGCGACAACGCATCGAGCGCGCGACCGGTGAGCAGGAGGAGCACCGCACCGACCAGCATCGGCGGCAAAGCGAACGTCAGGTCGTCCCAGCCGCGATCGGTCAGCGCGCCCATGATCCAGTCGATCACCTCGGCGACCGCATAGGGGTTCGGCGCGATCGAGATCAGGAACGCGGTCAGCGCGCCGGCCAGGCTGGCGAGCACGGTACCTGCGAGGATGAAGGTGATCGCGCTCGGCGACCGCCAGGTCAGCGCGGCGAGCATGGCGACCGCGCCCCCTGCGCCGAGCATCGCGGCAACGAAGATCGCGAAGCCCGAGCCGATCCCGAAAATGATCGCGGCGACCGCGCCGAGCGCTGCGACCGACGACACGCCGACCACCGCGGGATCGGCGAGCGGGTTGCGCAGATAGCCCTGCAGGACCGCGCCCGACAGCCCCAGCGTCGCGCCGAGCGCAAGCCCGAGCACCGCGCGCGGCAGGCGGAGTTGGAGGATGATCCACCAGCGCGGATCACTTGAGAACCACGCGCCGGGCGGCACCCAGACCTTGCCGCAGCCGAGCGACAGGCCGAACAGGACGATCACCAACAACAGCAGCGCCGCAAGCTTGAGCGGCCGGGTCACGACACGCTCGCCCGGATCGCGGCGAGCCGTTCGAGTGCGGGCGGCAGCGTCGGGCCGCCGCAATTGATCAGCACGCGCGGGAAGACGGCTTGCGGCGTGGTCGGCAGCAGCCGGTGCCGCAGCAGCGTGCCCCGGCTGACGCGTTCGGGGGCGATCACGACCGCAGGCGGCTGCGTGACGATCGTCTCGGCGGACAGCGTGCCGGTATGCGTCAGGCCATAGGTGGCGGCGGCGTTGCGGAAGCCGACGCGCGTCATCATCTCGTTCAACAGCGTGCTGCCCCCCGTCGCCAGATCGCCGCTGATATAGAGCAACGCGGCTGGCGTGGGTCCCTCCTTGCGGCTCCAACGGACGACCGCGCGATCGATCTCGGCGTTGATCCGCGCGCCGCCTGCGGGCGCACCGACGGCGTCGGCGATCTGCGTGACCTGCGCCTGGCTCTCCGCGATCGAATCGGGGATGCCGAGCAGCAGAGTCTTCAGCCCGGCGCGCGCATAGGCCGCCTGCGTCGCGGGCGGCGTATAGGTGCTGGCGATGACCAGATCGGGATGCAGCGCGATCACCTCCTCGGCGGTCCCCGCGGTTGCGTGGAAGCGGCGCGCGACGTCGAGCGGGATCGAGGTCGCCGTCGGCGCCTGCGAATAATGGCTGATCGCGGCGATCCGCGCGGGCGGCAGGATCCGGATCAGCACCGAATCCACGCAAGGGTTGGTCGAGACGATCCCCCCGCCCCCGGTCGGCGGTTGCGCACATGCTCCAAGTAGCAGCGCGGGAAGGATCGCCACCGGTCTCACTTCAGGCGCAACCGGACGCCGCCAAAGGCTGCACGGCCATAATTCCCATAGCCCGCCACCGTCTCGTAGCGCGCGTCGGTGAGGTTATCGACGCGACCGTAAAGCGCGACCTGGTCGGTGATCGGCATCTCCGCACGGATGCTGGCGAGCGCATAGCCGTCGAGGCGAGTCGTGTTGGCGGCATCGTCGAAGCTGTCGCCGACCAGCGACACGGTGCCGCCGATCGAGAGCCCGACCGCGAACCGGTAATCGGCGTTGACGCTGGCGGTCTGTTCGGGACGCCGTGCGAGGACATTGCCGAAATTGGCACCGATCGAGCGGTTCTCGGTGTGGATATAGCTGTAGTTCGCGGTCAGCGTCAGCGCATCGACCGGACGCAGTGCGAGCGAAACCTCGACCCCGTCCGCCTCGGCGCGCGCGACATTGTCATAGACGCCGAACGGGCGGTCGACGCAGATCGAACCGGCGGTTGCCTGCTCCACAGGGCTGCAATCGCGGAAGTCGATCTGGTTGCGCGAGCGGCGGTTGAAATAGGTCACGCCGACGCGCGCGCGATCGGCGAGGAACGCCTGCTCGACGCCGATGTCGAAGTTGCGGGCGGTCTCCGGATCGAGGCCGCGGTTCCCATAGTCGGAGAAGAGCTGGTACAGCGTCGGCGCCTTGAACCCTTCGCCATAGCTCGCGCGGACGGTCGTGCCGGTCCGCAGCGCCAGCGCCGCGTTCGCGCCGAAGGTGGTGTGGTTGCCGAAATCCTCATGATCGTCGTTGCGGACGCCGCCGGTGAGCGTGAGGATGTCGAGCGGCTTGACGATCAGCTGGCCGTAGACGCTGGTGATGCCGGTGTCGGCATAGGTAAAGCCGTCGTTGAAGCGGCTATTCTCGCGCTCGACGCCGGCGACGACGCGGACCTGGTCGAGCGGGCGGAAATCGCCCTGATATTCGTAGCGCTCGCTACGGCCGCGGCCGAGGAACGACGGCTCTGCACCAAAGGCCGGTTCGTACGTGTCGCGGTTGATGTCGGCGATCGTGAACGCGACTCGGTTGTTGAACCGCCCGTCGGCGACGTTCGCGTGTAGCCCCGCATAGCCATAGACCTCCTGCGTCTTGCCATAGTCCGCGGTGTCGGCAAGCACATAGTCCGGCGCTGGGAAGCCATCGAGTTCGACCCGGCTGTCCGCGAAATAGCCGCGCAGGTCGAGGCCGATCCCGGGTGCGAACTCGACGCCCAGCCGTCCGGTCGCGCCGTATTGGCGATAGCCGTCGCGCTCGGTACCGCTGGCCGCCGACGAGATGCCGTCGGTGCGCAGATACCCGCCGGTCAGCGAGCCCGACACCGGCCCCGTCGCGCCGGAGATGCCTGCGCTCGCGAACACGCTGTCAGCATAGCCATATTCGGCGTTGGCGCGCGCCTGCAGCCCCTCGGCGGGGGCGGCGGTGATGAT
Source organism: Sphingomonas sp. BK036 (assembly GCF_004216825.1). Lineage (NCBI taxonomy): Bacteria > Pseudomonadati > Pseudomonadota > Alphaproteobacteria > Sphingomonadales > Sphingomonadaceae > Sphingomonas > Sphingomonas sp. BK036. Next base: position 861,415 of record NZ_SGXR01000003.1, read on the forward strand.
GTTGACGACGCCGCCGATCGCCTGGCTGCCCCAGGGTACCGAGTTGGGGCCGCGCAGGACCTCGATCCGCTCGACCGAACTCGCCAGCAGGTTGCCGAAATCGAAGCCGCCGCCGGTCGAGGCCGGATCGTTGACTCGCACGCCGTCGATCACGACCAGGGTCTGGTCGGATTCGGCCCCGCGGATCCGCACGCCCGTCAGCGCGCCCTGCGTGCCGTTGCGCGTGACGGTGACGCCTGGCGTGGTCGCAAGCAGATCGGACACGACGACGGTCTGGCGCCGCTCGATCTCGGCGCGGTCGATCACGGTCACCGCCTGGCCGATCTCGCTGGCGGGTTGCGCGACGCGGGTCGCGGTAACGACGACGTCCGCTGCGTCGGCAGCCGGGAGCGTCTGGGCATCGGCGGATGCCGCGATCGCGGCGGCGCTCAGGAGGAGGAGGAACTTCGTCATGGGGCACGTCCTGGCAGAGCCGCCCACGACCATTCGCGGACCGGCAGACGTCTCTCGCTCGAGGACACCCCTTCGATAGGGCACTCGTCCGCACCGGAGCACCCGCCCGCGCAGTGGATCGACCGTGACGGGCAGGTCTCCTGGCTTCCGGGTCGTCGCTGTCACCCCGCCTTCCCAGGCCGAGACCCAGTGGCGCAATCGGGGTGGCCGCTATCCGGTCACAGTTGCGGGGACAGCGCCGGTCTTGCGGATGGGGATCGTGACGACCCTGCCCGCGCACCGGCTTCCCTTTTGATCCCGTCGCCGGGAACCCTTCACAGGGTTTGCAGTAGTCGCAGGCCCTGCACGGGTCAACGCAAGCGCGGATGCGACCCTGCCCCCTCAGCGCAGGCCGTAGCGCAATCCGACCCAGATCGTCCGCGGCGTGGCGCGCTCGACGATGTTCGCGCCGCTGATCCCCGCCTCGACACGCGCATCGAACAGGTTCTCGCCGCGCAGCTCGGCAACCAGCGCGCGCGTGATCGGCAGCGCGGCATAGCCATCGAGCGTCGTCGCCGGATCCAGCACGCGCGTGTTCTGGTCGTCGTCATATTGCCGACCGATACGCCGCACGGTCAGCGACAGCGCGGCCGCATCGCGCCGCCAGTCGACCGTCCCCGACACCTGGTCGCGCGGCGTCTGCGCCGGGCGAAGGCCATCGAGCGCAGCGGTGAGCCCGGATCCCTCGACCGTCGAATTGGTGTGCGACCATGATGCCTGCACGCCGAACGGCCCCGCATCGGGGCGATACGCCGCGTCGAGTTCGAATCCGTGCGCGCGGATCGCGTCGAGATTCTGGCGGACGCGGTAGGTCGTCACCCCCGGCAGGATCTGCGGCGGGCTGGTCGTGGTGACGTTGGCGATCGCATCCTTCAGCCGGTTGTAGAAATAGGTGGCGGCGATCGTCACGCCCGGCGCGGGCGTCAGCGTGACGCCAGCCTCGATCCCCGTCAGCCGCTCGGGCGACAGCAGCGCGTTCGCCGCGGTCGCATCATTGCCGACACGGAACGGGCGGTACAGTTCGTTGAGCGTCGGCAATCGCCAGCCGCGATAGCCGGCCGCGCGCAGCGTGATCGATTCGACCGGCTGATACGCCACCCCCGCCCGGCCGGTCGTCTCATGGCCATCGCGGTCCGCGTAGCGCAGGTTGGTCAGCGCCGCGCCGCCCGCCAGCGGCCGTTCGGACAGATAGCCGCCATCGATCGACCACCAGTCGATCCGCCCGCCGAGGCTGACCGTGACGTCACCCGCCACCAAGCTGGCATCCGCGAACGCGCCCGTCGTCGTCGTGCCGCCGCCGGCCTCGCGCCGCCGCGTCGGTGCCGCGTTGACGAAGGTATACAGCTCCTGCGTCTTGCCGCTGACGTCGCGGATATCCGCGCCCAGCCGGAGCGTGATGCTCTCGCCCAGCGGCGGGAGGATCTCGATCCGCCCGCCGAGCCCGGTGGCGGGCGTATTATACTGGTCGAGCGACTGGATCGCGGTGGTGCGCGCGGCATTGATGCTGTTGAAGCTGCTCGCAAAGGCGCGCGTCTGCAGATACGCCAGCGCCGAATAGCCCCAGCGCCCGCGCCCGATCAGCCGGACGCTCGCATCGGCCCCTTCGCTCGTGTTCGCAGTGAAGTCGCTCCCCCGATCACGGCGATCGGTGAACGCGCTCGCATTCATCTGCACCTCGGTCGTCGCGCCGATCCCGATAACGGTCCGGAGCGCGCCCGACGCCTGCTCGTATGGGGCCGGACGATCGACGATCCCGCGGCTCTGCGCGACGGTCGGCGTGAACCCGTCGCCGCGCGCATAGGCCCCCGACACGGTCGCGAACCCCGATCCGCGGACGAGCGCCGCCGAGCCCTGCGCGTCGACCGAATCGCGGCTGCCATAGGCGACGCTCGCCTGGAGCGGCGCCAACTGGTCGGGCGTCGCGCTTTCGAGTTCGACCGTCCCGGCCAGCGCGCCCGGCCCCTGATAGCCGCTGCCACCGCCCCGCGTGACCCGGATGCGCCCGAGCCGCCCCGTCGCATAGGCCGGAAACGCCACCCAGCCGCCGAACGGATCCGCCTGCGGGACGCCGTCAAAGATCAGCAGCGCGCGGCTAGACGCATTGCCGCCGATCCCGCGCAGCGAAATGCCCTGGCTGGTCGGGTTGGCGCTGCGCGAATCGGATCGGCGGAACTGCTGGAGGCCGGCAACGTCGGCGAGCACGCTCTCCAGCCGGTTGCTCGCATTGGCCTGGATACGCGCGCGATCGATCGTGACGACAGCATAGGCGCGATCGCCGGGCGCGTCGGCCAGCCCCCGTCCGGTCACGACGATCTCGCGCGCGACGGCGTCTTCAGGGGCAGAGGCAGGGGCAGCGGGCTGTTCGGCGGACTGGGCGACGGCAGCACTGGAAGACAGAAGGGCGGCAGCGGAGAGCGAGAAGCGGATCATCGCCGCGCCATGCCAGCTTTTCACGATACCGGAAGCCCCAAAGCCCCGGACAGCAAAAAGCCCCGCTAACCGAATGGCTAGCGGGGCTTTCTATGGTGGGCGTGGCAAGGATTGAACTTGCGACCCCTGCGATGTCAACACAGTGCTCTACCACTGAGCTACACGCCCGCCGGAGCGCTCCACTAGCCGCGGTTATCGCGGGGTGCAAGCGTTCAATGCACGCCCGTTGCATTATCCATCTCAAACAGCCGATCCACCTCGGCGACGAGGTCGCGGAGATGGAAGGGTTTCGACAGGACGCGGGCCTGCGGCATCGCGCGCCCGGCCTTCAGCGTGACCGCCGCAAAGCCGGTGATGAACATGACGCGCAGATCGCGGCACATCTCGCCCGCCTTCTGCGCAAGCTCGATCCCGTCCATCTCGGGCATCACGATATCGGTGAGCAACAGGTCGAACGTCTGCGTCTCGAGCAGCGGAATCGCCGCCGTCCCGCGATCGACCGCGGTGACGGCATAGCCCGAGCGTTCGAGCGCCCGCGTCAGATACTCGCGCATGACCTGATCATCCTCGGCCAGCAGAATTCGCAACATCGATCTAAAGTCCTGTTTGCACGCGTGCTTTGACGCGCGGTCCTAGCCGCAAATTGGTTAACATTTCCAGGTCCATTGCCCGTCCCGGTCGGTCGGTTTAGCGTGGTCGCCATGCCGCTGTCCCCCTTCGATCGTCTGCCGTCTGCCGACCAACGGGACGCCGCGCCGCCGACCAGCCCGGTGGTGATTTCAGTGCCGCATGCCGGGCGCGACTATCCGCTTTCGCTCAAGACCGCGTTGCGCGTGCCGCTGGCGGCGTTGCTGCCGCTCGAGGACCGGCTGGTCGATGCGGTGGCCCGCAGCGCGCGGACGGACCAGGCGACGATCATCCAGCGGCGCGCGCGCGCCTGGATCGATCTCAACCGCGCGGAGGACGAGCGCGATCCGCTGATCGACGAGGGCGCGCGCGGGGTCGCGCCGGTCCAGCAATCCGCCAAGCTGCGCAGCGGCCTGGGGTTGGTGCCGCGCCGCGTCTCGGGGGCGGGCGACCTGTGGGCGCGGCGCTTTACCGATGCCGAAGTCACCGCGCGGATCGTCGCCGACCACCGCCCCTATCACGCGGCGGTCGCGGCGACGTTGCAGGCCGCGCAGGCGCGATTCGGCGTCGCCGTGCTGCTCGACCTGCATTCGATGCCGCCGCTCGGGCCGGGCGGTACGCGGATCGTGCTAGGCGACCGGTTCGGCCATGCCGCAGCGCCGCGATTCGTCGATCGCGCCGAGCGTGCCTGCACCGAGCACGGCTTTTCGGTGGCGCGCAACACACCTTATGCGGGCGGGCATATCCTCGAACGCCATGCCCGCCCCGACAGCGGCATCCACGCGATCCAGCTCGAACTCGATCGCACCGTCTATCTCGATCGCAAGCTCCACGCGCCCGGCGCGGGGTTCGCGCGGGTCGTCGACCTGGTCCAGGCGATCCTCGCCGCGCTGGCGGACGAGGCGCTCTCGACACCGCTGGCCGCTGCCGCGGAATAGACGGGCCGGATCACCCGGCCAGCGCGTCGAGCAGCGCCTCGATCTGCGCGGCGCGCTCGACCGGATCGGCGACCGCGCGCTTCAAGATCCAGCGGCCATTCTTCTCGACCAGCTCGTCAAGCGGCGCCGCGGACCGGCGATCGTGCGGCGTGAACGCGATTGCCGCAGGGCCGGCGTCGATCCGCCGGATTCCCGCTGCACAGGCGCGCAACCGGATCCGTGCAAGCAACAGCAGCTGTCGCGCCGAATTGGGGATCGTGCCGAAGCGATCCTCGAGCTCGGCCTCGAACCGGTCGAGCGCCACGACGTCCTCGAGACGGGCGAGCCGGCCGTAGAGCGACAGGCGAACCTCCTCCTCCGGGATCCAGGCTTCGGGCAGCGTGCCGCCGAGCTCGAGATGGAGGTCGGGCACCCAGTCGTCGACCTCCTCGCCGCGTGCCAGCCGCAGCGCGCGGCCGAACAGATGCTGGTACAGGTCGATCCCGATCAGCTTCATGTGCCCGGCCTGCGCCTCGCCGACCAGATCGCCCGCGCCGCGCAGGTCGAGGTCGCGCGCGCTGATCGCGAAGCCCGCGCCGAGCCGGTCAAATGCCTGCAACGTCCGCAGGCGCTTGAGCGTCGCCTCGGCGATCGTCGCGTCGCCATCGGTGAGCAGCATCACCTGCCCGCGCCGCCCGCCGCGTCCGACCCGGCCGCGCAACTGGTGCAGCTGCGACAGGCCGAACCGGTCGGCATGGTGGACGATCATCGTGTTCGCGCGCGGGACGTCTAGCCCCGCCTCGATGATGTTGGTGGCGAGCAGCACATCGCCATCGCCCGCGGCGAACCCGACCATCGCCTCGTCGATCTCGGCGGCGAGCATCTTGCCGTGCGCCTGGACGATGCCGAGTTCGGGGACGAGCTTGGCAAGCCGGGCCGCCAGCGGCGCCATGTCGTCGATCCGCGGGACCACGACGAAGCTCTGCCCGCCGCGCGCGCGCTCACGCCGCAATGCCGCGCGGACGGTGGCATCGTCGAACGCCGCGACCGCGGTACGGATCGGCTGGCGACGCGCGGGCGGGGTCGCGATCACCGACATGCCCTGCAGCCCGATCATCGCCGATTGCAGCGTCCGCGGGATCGGCGTGGCGCTAAGCGTCAGGACGTGCCCCGCGCCCAGCGCGTGCAGCTTGGCCTTGTCCGCGGTGCCGAACCGCTGCTCCTCGTCGATGACGACCAGCGCCAGATCCTTGTACGCCACGCCCTTGCCCGCGATCGCGCCGGTACCGATGACGACGCCGATCGACCCATCCGCAAGCCCGGCCTTTACACGCGTCTTTTCGGCGGTGCTCGACAGGCGCGACAGCCCGGCGACGGCAACGCCGGTCCCCTCGAACCGCCGCGTGAACGTCTCGATATGCTGGCGGACGAGGACCGTCGTGGGCGCGGTGATCGCGACCTGACGCCCCGCCAGCGCGACGGCGGCTGCGGCGCGGAGCGCGATCTCGGTCTTGCCGTAGCCGACGTCGCCGATCACGAGCCGGTCCATCGGCTTGCCGCTCGCCAGATCGGCCAGCGTGGTCGTGATCGCGCGCGCCTGGTCGGGCGTTTCGGTGAAGGCGAACCCGGCGGCGAACCGCTCATAGGCCACCCGGTCGGGGATGATCGGGTCGGTCGTCTGCGCCGCGCGCTCGGCCGCGATCGCCGCGAGATCGCGCGCGCTGTCGGCGATCGCCGCATCGATCGCGCCGCGCCGCTTCTGCCACGATGCACCGTCGAGCGTGTCGAGCGTCACCGCATCGGCGTCCGCACCATAGCGCCAGATGCGGTCGGCCTCGGCGACGGGGACGAGCCGGCGGCCTTCCTTGGCGTAGCACAGGATGATCGCGTCGCCGCCGGTATCGGGAAGGGTTTCCAGCCCGCGGACGATGCCGATCCCGAACTCCTCGTGCACGACGACGTCGCCGCAGCGCAGTTCGCTCGACAGACCGGTGAGGGCTCCCGCGCCACTCGCGGCGATCTCGTCGCCACGCGCGCGGCCGCCGAGCAGGTCTGCACCCGCGACGACGGTGACACCGGGCGCCGCAAAGCCGCGATCGATCGGTGCGACCAGCATCATCGCGGTGCCGGGCTTTGCCGCGACGACCTCCGACCAGCGCTCGACGGGCACGAGATCGATCTTCGCCCGCCGCTCGAGCCGCGGCTGTAGAAAGCGCAGGTCGCGCGGGGAGCCGACCAGCACGAGACGCGAATCGGCCAGCACGTCCTTGGCGAGCTTGGCAAACCCTCGCGCGGGATCGCGCTGTTCGACGAAACGGGGCGACGGCGTGGCATCCGGATCGATCGCGACGACGTCGCGCTTGGCGACCGCGGCGTCCCAGGACCGGGTCGCGACCAGATCGGCGCTCGCCTTGCGACGCGGCAGGCCATCGGCGGCGATCGCCATGAATCGTGCGCGACGGCGATCGACGCCGGGATCAAACGCGATCGCCGCATCGGGGAGATGCGCGAGAAGCGCGACGCCCTTCTCGACCAGCGGTTCGGTCGCGCGCCCGACCTCGACACAGGCGATGTCGGCGGAGCCGAGTTGCGAGACGGGGTCATAGTCGCGCAGTGCGGTGATCCGTCCGTCCGCGAATTCGATGCGGACCGGGGTCTCGCGGTCGGCGGGAAAGATGTCGATCACGTTGCCGCGCACCGCGATCTCGCCGGGCTCGTCGATCCGGTCGTCGACGATATAGCCGATCTCGGCCGCGGTCGCCGCGAACGCCTCGACGTCGAGCGTATCGCCGACCTCAAGCCGGGGTGGCGCCGCATCGAACGAAGCGGGTTCGGGATAGCGCACCGCGGTCGCCTCGGCGGTGGTCACCAGCAGGATAGGTCCGGTTTCATGCGTGGTCGCATGCCGCACGCGACGCAGCGCCGCGACGCGCAGCCCGACATTGGCGGGCGAGGCCGGCGCGTCGTCGCCCGGCAACGCATCGCTCGACGGCAGCTGGATCACCACCGCATCGGGCACGAGCGCGGCGGTGATCGCCGCGATGTCGGTCGCGCGTCGGTCGTCCAGCGCGACGTAGACCAGGCTTCCTTGCGCGAGCCGTTCGGCGATCGTCACCGCGACCGATTCGGGAGGCGCTGCCTCGATAGTGCCGGTTTCGGTCTCGGCCTGAGCGCTAATCTGAAGCACACGCATTCCTCTCGCTAGTCGGGGCTGAACGAGGGGGTTCGGTGTCTGTTCCTGTGGCGCTATCTTCGATCAGTGCGTTTCGGCCGAATGCGTCTTGCGGGGGCGGACGACTCGGTGGAGGCTGGACATGGTTGTTTTATCGTATAATTCGGAGGGCCTACGCCGTTGCGTCGCGACGGAAGCAAGGTAGCGACCATGACGTCTTTCATCGCAGTCGACTGGGGCACCTCCAACCGGCGCGCGTTCCGGATCGAGGACGGCCATGTTGTCGCGTCCGAACGCGACGATCGCGGCGCGGCGAGCGTCGCCGCGGCGGACTATCCCGCCGAGGTCGCGGGGATCCGCGAGCGGCTCGGCGACTTGCCGATGCTGCTCGCCGGGATGGTCGGATCGAACATCGGCTGGCGCAGCGTTCCCTATGTGGCCGCGCCCGCGGGTCTTGCCGACATCGCCGCTGCGATCGACCGGATCGACGAGCGCACCGCGATCGTGCCCGGGCTGTCCTACCGCGACGGGCTGCACGCGGACGTCATGCGCGGCGAGGAGGTCCAGCTGCTCGGCGCGGTCGCGGCCGGGCTCGTGCCTGCGGAGGCGCTGCTGTGCCAGCCCGGTACGCACTGCAAATGGGCGACGGTCGAGCGCGGCGCGATCACGCGCTTCACCACCGCGATGACTGGCGAGCTGTTCGCGCTGCTCCGCACGCACGGCGTCCTCGCCCGGCAGCTCGGCCATCCGGTCGAGCCGGGGGCTGCGTTCCTCGCCGGCGTCGCGGAGGGGGCGAAACGCGACCTCGCTGCGAGCCTGTTCGCGATCCGCGCGCGCGGCGTGCTCGGGCTTGCCGACGACGCGGACGCGGCCTCGTTCGCGAGTGGATTGCTGATCGGCGCGGATACCGCCGCGCGGATCGAGGCCGGCACGACGGTCCATATTCTCGCCGACCCAGCGCTCGGCGCACTCTATGCCGCGGCGATCGTTGCGCTCGGCGGCACGTCGCACGCTATCGACAGCCAGGCCGCGTTCGTGGCCGGCATCACGCGCATCAAGGATCTTGCAGCATGATTTCCGCCACGCCCCACCGCCAGGCCTTTGACGACGCGTTCGCGCGCTGCCCGCTGATCGCGATCCTGCGCGGCGTGACGCCCGACGCGGTGGAGCCGATCGGCGACGCGCTGGTCGAGGCCGGGTTCACGATCCTCGAAGTGCCGATGAACTCGCCCGATCCGCTCGACAGCATCGCCCGCCTCGCGCGCCGGCTCGAAGGCCGCGCCGTCGTCGGGGCGGGCACGGTGCTGCGAGTCGAGGACGTCGCGGCGGTCGGCGCGGCGGGTGGCACGCTCATCATCGCGCCCAACGCGAACGTGCAGGTGGTCGCGGCGGCGGCCGAGCGCGGCTATGTCGCGCTGCCCGGCATCGCCACGCCGACCGAGGCGTTCGCAGCGCTCGACGCGGGCGCGGCCGCGTTGAAGCTCTTCCCCGCCGAAGCCGCCAGCCCCGCCGTGCTGAAGGCGATGCGCGCCGTGCTTCCCAAGGGCACGCGCGTGCTGCCGGTCGGCGGAATCGTGCCCGAGATCATGGCCGAGTGGCGCAAGGCGGGCGCGGCAGGCTTCGGCCTCGGCTCCGCGCTCTATGCGCCGGGCATGACTGCGGCAGAGGTCGGCGCGCGCGCCGCGCGGTTCATCGCGGCGTTGCAGGCGGGCTGACCGCGCGATCGCGCCGCACTATCGTCTTCGCGCCGCGTAGCGGTTAGGGCCGCGCGATGATGTTCGCCGACCAGCACCGAGACCTTGCCACGCTGACCGCCGCCGACCGGTACCGATCGCTCCGCCCGCGCGCAGGCGTCGATTTCGCGTCGAACGACTATCTCGGACTTGCCGGATCGGATCGGCTGCGCGGTGCGATGGTCGAGGGGTTGGCGCGCGGCGTGCCGGTCGGTTCGGGCGGCTCGCGATTGCTGCGCGGCAATGCGCCCGAGCATGAGGCGCTGGAGGCGGCGGCCGCGCGGTTCTTCGGGACCGAGGCGGCGCTATTCTTCGCCAGCGGGTATGTCGCCAACACGATCCTGTTCGCGACGCTGCCGCAGCGTGCCGACCTGATCGTCCACGACTCGCTGATCCATGCGAGCGCGCACGAGGGCATGCGACTGACCCGCGCCACCTGCGTGCGCGCGGCGCATAACGATGCCGGCGCGGTCGAGGATGCGATCGCCACGTGGCGCAGCGCGGGCGGCACGGGGCGAGTCTGGATCGCGGTCGAGAGTCTCTACAGCATGGACGGCGACCGCGCGCCGCTCGGCGATCTCGCGCGGGTGGCGGATCGCCACGACGCGATCTTGCTGATCGACGAGGCGCATGCGACCGGGGTGTTCGGCACGGACGGCCGGGGTCTGGCCGAGGGACTCGACGGGCGCGAGAACGTGATCACCCTGCGCACCTGCGGCAAGGCGCTGGGTTGCGAGGGCGCGCTGTTGTGCGGGCCGGCGGTGATGCGCGACTTCATCGTCAATCGCGGGCGCGGCTTCATCTTCTCGACCGCGCCGTCGCCGCTGATGGCGCTGGCGGTGGACGAGGCGTTACGGATCGTCGCGGACGAGCCGGCGCGGCGCGAGCGGCTGTGGGACCTCGTCGCGACCGCGGCGCGCGTGCTCGCGCCACACGGTGTCGCGGTGACGGGATCGCAGATCCTGCCGCTCATACTCGGGGACGCCGCGCGGACGATGCGCGTCGCCGACGCGATCCAGCGCGCCGGGTTCGACATGCGCGGGATACGGCCGCCGACCGTGCCCGAGGGTGGATCGCGGCTGCGGATATCGCTGACGCTCAACGCGACCGTCGCGGATATCGAGGCACTGGGAGCGATCATGGGAGAGGCGCTGCAATGACGATCATCGTCACCGGGACGGACACCGACATCGGCAAGACGGTGTTCGCCGCTGGCCTGACCGCCGCACTTGGCGCGCGCTACTGGAAGCCGGTGCAGGCGGGGCTGGCGGACGGCAGCGATGCGGCGTCGGTCGTCACGCTCGGCGTGCCTGCGGACCGGGTCCTGCCCGAAGCCTATCGGCTGACGACGCCGTGCTCGCCGCATCTCGCCGCCGAGATCGATGGCGTGACGATCGATCCGGACCGGCTCGCACTACCCGACGTCGACGGCGCGCTGGTGGTCGAGGGGGCGGGCGGCGTGATGGTGCCCGTCACCCGCGAGCTCATCTTCGCCGACCTGTTCGCGCGGTGGGCAAAGCCGGTCGTGCTCGTCGCCCGGACCGGGCTCGGCACGATCAACCACAGCCTGTTGTCGATCGAGGCGCTGCGCAACAGCGGCGTGCCGATCCTCGGCATCGCGTTCGTCGGCGATGCGGTCGAGGATAGCGAGGCGACGATCGCCACGCTCGGTAAGGTCCGCCGGCTCGGCCGCCTGCCCCGCCTCGATCCGCTGAACGCCGCGACGCTGGCCGAGGCGTTCGCCGCGAATTTCGACCTGGAGGCGTTCCGGTGAGCGACTCCCCCGTCTGGCACCCCTTCACGCAGCACGGCCTGCGCGAGCCGATCCCGCTCGTCACGCATGCCGAGGGCGCCGCACTCTACACGGCGGATGGCCGGCGGATCGTCGATGCGATCTCGTCCTGGTGGGTCACCACGCATGGCCATGCCAATCCGACGATCATGGCCGCTATCGCCGAGCAGACGGGCAAGCTCGACCAGATCATCTTCGCCGGCTGGACGCACCAGCCCGCCGAGGACCTTGCGCGTGGGCTGACCGCGATCATGCCGCCCGAGCTGACGCGCGTGTTCTTTTCCGACTCAGGGTCGACCAGCGTCGAGTGCGCGCTCAAGATGGCGCTCGGCTATTGGCTCGATCGCGGCGAGGATCGCCACCGCATCCTCGTGCTCGAGCACAGCTATCACGGCGACACGATCGGCGCGATGTCGGTCGGTGCGCGCGGCGTCTTCAATCGCGCCTACGCGCCGCTGCTGTTCGATGTCGGGACGATCCCCTACCCCGCCGCCGGGCGCGAGCAGGCGACTCTCGACGCGCTGGAGACGGCGTGTGCCGCGCATCCGGCTGCGTTCATCGTCGAGCCGCTGCTGCTCGGCGCGGGCGGGATGCACATCTATCCGCCGCACGTGCTGGCCGAGATGCGGCGGCTCTGTGCCGCGCACGACGTCCTGTTCATCGCCGACGAGGTGATGACCGGCTGGGGCCGCACGGGGACGTTGCTCGCCTGCGAACAGGCGGGCATCGTCCCCGATATCCTGTGCCTGTCGAAGGGGCTGACCGGCGGCGCGATCCCGCTCGCGGTGACGATGGCGACCGAGGCTATCTACCGGGCGCATTACGGCACCGACCGCGCGCGGATGTTCTTCCACTCGTCGAGCTATACCGCCAACCCGATCGCCTGCGCCGCCGCCAACGCGAACCTCGCGATCTGGCGCGACGAACCGGTACGCGACCGGATCGCCGATCTCGCCGCCCGCCAGGCCGCGCGGCTGGAATCGCTTGCCCGGCATCCACGCATCGCCAATGCGCGCCAGATCGGCACGATCACCGCGGTCGAACTGCACGGGGAAGACGGGTATCTCTCGCAGATCGGCCCGCGCCTGCTCGCCTTTTTCGGCGCGCGCGACCTGCTGCTCCGGCCGCTTGGCAACACCGTCTACGTCATGCCGCCTTATTGCATCGACGATGCCGATCTCGACCGGATCTATGCCGCGATCGGCGAGGCCTGCGACCGGCTTGGTCACGAGTCCTGACCTAGATGCTGCAGTGCAGCAACAAATAGGCTAGGGCGTGCGTTGATACGCTATCGCGGCCCCCACGGCCTGTGGTGAAAGGCCCCTAGTCTTGAGAAACATCGCCGATACCATCGCACGCATGGCCCGCGCAGGTGCGCCCGCAAGCGCGCATGATGGGCCGAGCCGCCTCGTCGCGCTGACCGCGTTCGGGACGAATCCGGGCGCACTGCTCGGCCATGTGCATGTGCCCAAAAACCTGCCGGCGGGCGCACCGCTGGTCGTGGTGCTGCACGGCTGCACGCAGACCGCGGCGAGCTATGACCATGGATCGGGCTGGTCGCGGCTGGCCGACCGCGCGGGGTTTGCGGTGCTGTTTCCCGAGCAGACGCACGCGAACAATCCCAACCGCTGCTTCAACTGGTTCGCCTCCGAGGACACCGCGCAAGCGGGCGGCGAGGCCGAATCGATCGCGCAGATGACCGAGACGATGATCGCCCGCCACGGCCTCGACCGGAACCGGGTCTATGTCACCGGCCTGTCCGCGGGCGGCGCGATGACGCTGGCGATGCTCGCGACCCGGCCCGACCTGTTCGCGGGCGGCGCGGTGATCGGCGGGCTCGCTTATGGCACCGCGACCGGCGTGTCGCAGGCATTCGACCGGATGCGCGGGCATGGCGACACCAGCGATGCCGCGCTGGTCGACCTCGTCCGCAGCGGCGCGCGCGGGCATGACGGACGCTGGCCGACCTTGGCGATCTGGCATGGCGGGGCGGATGCGACGGTGAGCGTCTCGAACGCGGACACGATCGCGAGGCAGTGGCGCGGCATCCACGGCGTCGACGCGACAGCGGTGCGCGTGGAACGCCAGGGAACCGCGGTGCACCGGATCTGGTCGGACGCACGGGGCCGCGACGTGGTCGAGGACTGGACCGTGCCGGGGATGGGCCATGGTACGCCGATCGATCCGTCGCGGGGCGAACGGCTGGGCGCCGCGGGGCCGTATATGCTCGACGTCGGGATTTCGAGCACGGCGATCATCGCCCGGTCCTGGGGTTTGATTGCCGAGACCGACGCCGCCGTCGCGGCCAAGCCCGCGGCGGTCGACCGCGTTGCGAAGATCGCGATTCCCGTGGCTCCGAAGCCCGCGGCGAAGCCTCGCACGGCGGCGCCGACGGGGATCCAGGCGACGATCGAGCACGCGCTCCGCGCCGCCGGGTTGATGCGGTAGGGCGGCTTAGCGGCGTCGCGGTCTCGGTGCGCGCGCCCCTTTCGTCATCCTGACGAAAGTCAGGACCCAGGGTTGCGGGCGAGATCCTGTGCGGCTCTGGGTCCTGACTTTCGCCAGGATGACGGGGGGGTGTGGTGAGCATGTCGCCATAAGCACGCGTCGTATCGGTCCGCGTCGATCTCTGGCGGGCATCGGTCGGTGATCGACTTGGCCGCGAACCCGGGTAAAGCCGGCGCATGACCACCCCGCCCCGCCCCTGGCGCACCGAATTCGCGGCCACGCTGACGCTCGCCTGGCCGCTCGTCGCGACCAACCTTGCCCAGGCGCTGGTCGGCGCGACCGACGTTGCGATGCTCGGGCGGCTCGGCCCCGATACGCTGGCGGCGGCGACGCTGGGGTTGAACCTGTACCTCGTCTTCCTCGTGTTCGGCATGGGGCTCACCACCGCCGCGGTGCCGATGATCGCGCGCGAGCGGGGCGCGCGGCCGCATGCGGTGCGCGATATCCGGCGGACGGTGCGCCAGACGATCTGGGTCGCCGCCACGCTGTGCATCCCGTCCTGGATCCTGCTCTGGCAGGCCGAGCCGATCCTCGTCCACCTGCTCGATCAGGACCCCGCGCTCGCGCACGAGGCTGCGCGGTTCGTGCGCGCGGTGATGTGGGGGATGTTGCCCAGCCTCGCCTTCCTCGTGCTGCGCGCGTTCGTCGCCGCGCTCGAGCGGCCGGGCTGGTCGCTGGTGGTGATGGTCGGGCTGCTGAGCGTGAACGCCGTGCTCAACTGGATGCTGATCTTCGGCCATGCCGGCCTTCCCGCGCTCGGCCTGCTCGGGTCGGGCATGGCGAGCAGCATCGCCAACGGGCTGAGCTTCGTCGCGATGGCGATCGTCATCGTCTGCGCAAAACCGTTCCGACGCTACCGGCTGCTCGGCCGGTTCTGGCGCCCGGACTGGCCGCGGTACCGCGCGGTGTGGACGCTCGGGCTGCCGATCGCGATCACGCTCGGGTTCGAATCGACCGTGTTCATCGCCGCGGTGTTCCTGATGGGGTTGCTCGGCACCGTCCCGCTCGCCGCGCACGCGATCGCGATCCAGATCGCCAGCGTCACCTTCATGGTCCCGCTCGGCATCGCGCAGGCCGCCACCGTCCGCGTCGGGCTCGCCTCCGGGCGCGGCGACCGCGCCGGGATCGGCCGCGCGGGCTGGGCCGCGTTCGCGATCGGCGAGGGGTTCATGGTGCTGACCGCCGCGCTGCTCGTGCTCGCGCCGCAACTGCTGATCGGCATCATCCTCGACGTCGACGCGCCCGCCAACGCGCCGGTGGTGGCGCTGGCGATCTCGCTGCTCGCGGTGGCCGCGGTGTTCCAGGTCGTCGACGGCGCGCAGGTGATCGGCGCGGGCATGTTACGCGGGCTGGGTGATACGACCGTGCCGATGCTGTTCGCGGCGATCGGCTATTGGGGGATCGGCATCGGCGTCGGCGCGTGGCTCGCCTTCGCGCGCGGCTGGGGCGGAGTCGGGATCTGGACCGGGCTGGCGACCGGGCTGGCGGTGGTATCGGTGCTGATGATGGCCCGCTGGCACGCGCGCGAGCGACTTGGGCTCGGCTAAGGCTCGGCTCGGCTCTTTATCCGATATTTGCGATACACAATCGTTTCAGTGTGTTAACATGCGTTACACCACTGGAGCCTGCCTTATGCCTGATCAAGACCGCATCGTTGCGATCGGGTTGCTCACGCAGCGCGACGTCTTCGCGCTCGGCCACGACCTGTCGCGAGTCTATCCGATCGACGAGGCGCCGTGCTTCGGTGCGTTGCTCGGCGCGATCGACGATGCCGACCGCGCGTTCCACCGCGCGCATGATGCGCGACAGCTTGCCAGCGCACCCCGACACGGCGCAACCTCGCGCGGGTAGCGGCGTTCGAGACCCGCACCCTTGCGGAGATCGACGATGACGCTGCCTACCGAATTGCTGCTGCTGGGCTGGTCGACGGTCCTGCTGTTCGCCTATGTCATGATCCAGGGACAGACCGCGACGCACGATCGCGGGCTCGACTGGAATGCCGGCCCACGCGACGGCGACCAGAAGCCGCTGGGCGAGATGGCCGGCCGCGCCGAACGCGCGCTGAAGAACTTCCAGGAAACCTACCCGGTGTTCGTCGCGCTCGCGCTCGGGCTGGCGGTGACCGATCGCACCGGCGGGCTCGGTGCGATCGGCGCATGGCTGTGGTTCGGCGCGCGGATCGCGTACATCCCGCTATATCTGTTCGGCATCCGCTACGTCCGCAGCCTTGCTTGGCTGGCGTCGATCCTCGGGCTGCTGCTGATGCTGATCCGCTTCCTCTGAGGCTCAGTCGCGCAGGGTGTGGATGATCGCCGAAAAGTCGAGCCCACCCTGCCCGGCCGCCGCGAACGCCTCGTAGCGCTCGGCGGCTTTCGCGCCCATCGGCGTGTCAGCACCGACGTCCTGCGCCGCGGCCATTGCGAGGCGCAGGTCCTTGAGCATCAGCGCAGCGGCGAACCCGCCCTGATAGTCATGGTCGGCGGGCGTGTCGGGGCCGATCTCGGGTAGCGGCGCATAGCTCGTCATCGACCAGCTCTGGCCCGAGGATACGCTGGCGATGTCGTAGAAGGCCTGCGCGTCGAGCCCGAGCTTGTCGGCGAGCACGAACGCCTCGCAGGTCGCGATCATCGTCGCGCCTAGGATCATGTTATTGCAGATCTTCGCCGCCTGCCCCGCGCCGTTCGCGCCGGCGTGGATGACCGCCTTGCCCATGTCGGCGAGGATCGGCTGCGCGCGATCGAACGCCTCGCGCGAACCACCGACCATGAAGGTGAGCGTGCCCGCATTGGCCGCACCGATCCCGCCCGAGACAGGCGCATCGACCGCGGCGAGCCCCTTGGCCTGTGCCGCCTCGGCGACCTGCTTGGCGGTGGCGACGTCGATCGTCGAGCAGTCGATCAGGATCGCGGAGGGCGATGCGACGCCGAACAGCGTGTCGTACACCTCGGCGACATGCTTGCCGGCGGGGAGCATCGTCACGATCGCCTCGGCACCGTCCGCGGCTTCGGCGGCGGAGGCGACGGGCAGGCAGCCCGCGGCCTTCGCCTTGGCCAGCGCATCGGCGCTCAGGTCGAATGCGCGAACGTCATGACCCTTCTTCGCGAGGTTGGCAGCCATCCCGCCGCCCATGTTGCCGAGCCCGATGAATCCGATGCGTGCCATGTTCTCTCTCCTAAATCTGCTGCGGCGACTGTGTCGCTCGCGATCCAACCCCGCCATCTGCGGCTACGTCCTGCCCCCCAAACTCCGTCATCCTGACGAAAGTCAGGATCCAGAGCCAAGACCGACACCGCCCGTAACCCTGGATCCTGACTTTCGTCAGGATGACGGGCAGCGACGATTACGGGCGGGCGGGCAGCGACGCGCCTGCTACTTGCCCGTCCAGGTCCCTGCGCGCTTCTCGACGAACGCGGCCATGCCTTCGCTCTGGTCCGCGGTGCCGAACAGCCCGTGGAACAGCCGCCGCTCGAACTGGACGCCGTGCGACAGGCTCGTCTCGAACGCCGCGTTGACCATTTCCTTGTTCGCCAGCACCGCGAGCGGCGCCATCGCGGCGATCGTCGATGCGGTCTTCACCGCCTCCTCGACCAGCTCGTCGGCGGGGATGATCCGCGAGACCAGCCCTGCGCGCTCGGCCTCGACCGCATCCATCATCCGCCCGGTCAGCACCATCTCCATCGCCTTGGCCTTGCCGACCGCATGCGTGAGGCGCTGCGATCCGCCCATGCCGGGGGACACCGCGAGCTTGATCTCGGGCTGGCCGAACTTGGCGGTGTCGGCGGCGAGGATGAAGTCGCACATCATCGCGACCTCGCAGCCGCCGCCCAGCGCATAGCCCGCGACCGCGGCGATGATCGGCTTGCGCGTCCGCGTCACCTGCTCCCAGCCGGCGAAGAAGTTGCTCGCATACATGTCGGCAAAGCCCTGGCTCTGCATCTCCTTGATGTCCGCGCCCGCCGCGAACGCCTTGGCCGAGCCGGTCAGCACCGCGCAGCCCTGCGACGGATCCGCATCGAACGCGGCGAACGCGGCGATCAGGTCGGCGAGCACCTGCGAATTGAGCGCGTTGAGCGCCTGCGGCCGGTTGAGCGTGACGAGCGTCACGCCCCCACGCTGCTCGACGAGGATCGTTTCGTAGGTCATTCACTTACTCCTTGTGTCCCCGCGAAGGCGGGGACCCAGACTGGGCTCCCGCCTTCGCGGGAGAACATTCGCCTCGATTAGCCCGGCGTCCACGCCTCGGCCTCGGGCAACGGCGCGAAGATCTGGTCGATCACGTGATCGCTCACACCCTCGGGCGTCGCCGGATCCCAGCGCGGCGCATTGTCCTTGTCGACGATCACCGCGCGTACGCCCTCGATGAAGTCATGCCGCTGCACGACATGCGCGCCGACCGCATATTCCTGTTTCATCTCGTCCGCGAAACTCGCCATCGCCGCGCCCTCGTGAAGCAGCCGGAGCGACACCTTCATCGTCTGCGGCGACTTGGTCCTGAGCGTCGCGAGCGTCTTGGCGGCCCACTCGCCACCATCGGCGTCGAGCGCGGCGTAGATCTCCTCGAGCACGTCGGATGCGAACAGCCGGTCGATATCGTCACGATGCGTCATGATCTCGGCATCGTCGGGTACGTCGGACGAACCCTCGAGGATGACGTCGATCTCGCGCGGACGCTCGACGATCCAGTCCTTCACGCTCTCGAGCTTGGCGCTTGTCAGATAATGCGTCGCCAGCCCCAGCGCCAGGCAATCGGCGCTGTTGATCCGATGCCCGGTCAGCGCGAGATACTGCCCGATCCGCCCGGGCAGCCGCGACAGATACCAGCCGCCGCCGACATCGGGGAACAGCCCGATCCCGGTCTCGGGCATAGCGAACTTCGTGTTCTCGGTCGCCACGCGGTACGTGCACGGCAACGCCAGCCCGACCCCGCCGCCCATCGTGATCCCGTCCATGAACGCGACGATCGGCTTGGCATAGACGAACAGCCGGTGGTTCATCCGGTACTCGGCATGAAAGAACGCGCGCGCCGCGACGCCGTCGCCGGCTCCCGACGCGGCGAGCATCCGGATATCCCCGCCCGCGCAAAACCCACGACCCTCGGCATGGTCCACGACGATCGCCTCGACCGACGCATCCCCGCGCCACGCCTCAAGCGCCTCCAGCACGCCTTCGCACATCGCCAGATTGAGCGCGTGCAGCGCCTTGGGCCGGTTCAACCGAATCCGGCCGACAGGCCCTTCATTCGCAACGATCAGATCATCGGTCACGACGGTTGCTCCACTGCATAGCCTCTTCGCGCCTTTGCGCCTTCGCGTGATCAAACCCTTCTTGTTCACGCGAAGGCGCGAGGGCGCGAAGAGAAAGCGTATCGCTGCGCGGGCTCATTGCCGGGTCAGTTCGCGGCCGACGATCATCCGCATGACCTGGTTGGTGCCCTCGAGGATCGAATGCACGCGCAGGTCGCGCCAGAAGCGTTCGATCGGGTAATCCTGCAGATACCCGTAGCCGCCGTGCAGCTGCAACGCGCGGTCGACCACCGACGAGCCCGTGTCGGTCGCCAGCCGCTTCGCCATCGCCGCGAACTTGGTCTTGTCGGGCGCGTTCGCGGTCACCTTGGCCGCCGCGATGTACAGCAGCGCGCGCGCCGCCTCGAGTTCGGTCGCCATGTCGGCCAGCATGAACTGCGTGTTCTGGAAGTCCGCGATCGGCTTGCCGAACTGCTTGCGGTCGCGCGTATAGGCGATCGCCTCGTCGAGACACCGCTGCGCGCCGCCGAGCGAGCATGCGCCGATGTTGAGCCGCCCGCCGTCGAGCCCCATCATCGCGATCCGGAACCCCTCGCCCTCGCCGCCGACCATGTTCGCGCCCGGCACGCGGACGCCGTCGAAGATCACCTGCCGGGTCGGCTGCGAATGCCAGCCGAGCTTCTTCTCGTTCGCGCCGAACGACACGCCGGGCATGTCTTTCTCGATCACGAGACACGAGATGCCCTTCGGCCCGTCCTCCCCCGTGCGGACCATGGTGACGTACACCTCGTTCTCGCCCGCGCCCGAGATGAACTGCTTCGAGCCCGTCACGATCCAGTCGTCGCCGTCGCGCACCGCGCGCGTCTTGAGCGCGGCGGCGTCCGACCCCGAACCCGGCTCGGTCAGGCAATAGCTCGCCAGCCGGTCCATCGTCACCAGATCGGGCAGATACTTGTCCTTCACCGCGGCCGACCCGAACCGGTCGATCATCCACGCCGCCATGTTGTGGATGCTGATGAACGCCGAGGTCGACGGGCAACCATACGACATCGCCTCCATGATCAGCGCGGCTTCGAGGCGTCCCAGCGCGATCCCGCCGCTTTCCTCGCTGACATAGATCGCGGCGAAGCCGAGCTCGGCCGCCGCCTTGATCGTGTCGCGCGGGAAGATGTGCTTCTCGTCCCATTCGGCCGCATGCGGGGTGATGCGATCGGCGGTGAAGCGACGCGCGAGCTCCTGGATCTCGCGCTGATCGTCGGTGAGGTCGAACTGGTTGGTCATCGGGCTTTCCTGTGTCGTCATACTGGGCTTGACCCAGTATCCAGAGCGGCGAATGCTGACGCCTGTGGCTCTGGATCCTGACCTTCGTCAGGATGACGGAGTGGGGGAATGATATGGCTAGGCAACCCGCGGTCTATATCATGGCGAGCGGGCGCAACGGAACGCTCTACATCGGCGTCACGTCCGACCTGATGGCGCGGATCGTTCAGCACCGCGAGGGCATGTTCGACGGGTTCTCAAAGCGATACGGTGTGAACCGGCTGGTCTGGTTTGCGATGGCGGACGCGATGGACGCGGCGATCACGCGCGAGAAGCAGCTGAAGGTCTGGAAACGGTCGTGGAAGATCACGCTGATCGAGGCCGAGAACCCGACCTGGCGCGATCTGGCCGAGGACTGGGGCTTCGACCCCCTGCCCAACCCTCCGTCATCCTGACGAAAGTCAGGATCCAGAGCCACGAATGCCGCGCTCCGTAACTCTGGATCCTGGATCAAGTCCAGGATGACGGAAGGGGAGCGTAGCACCCAATCACCCCATCGTCGGAATGACGAATGCGTCGGTGTTCCGCGCCGGGCCGCCATCTTCCGCCATCGCCGGCAGCGCGGAGCCGTCAGGCCAGCGCTGCGTGATCGTCTTGACCTTGGTCCAGAACTTCACGCCTTCCATCCCGTGCTGGTTGGTGTCGCCGAACGCGCTGCGCTTCCACCCGCCAAAGCTGTGGTACGCCACCGGCACCGGGATCGGCACGTTGATCCCAACCATCCCGACATTCACCCGTGCGGCGAACTCGCGCGCGGCGTGGCCGTTACGCGTGAAGATCGCGACACCGTTGCCGTATTGATGCTCGCTCGGCAGGCGCACCGCCTCCTCGAAGTCCGCCGCGCGGACGATCTGCAGCACCGGCCCGAAGATCTCCTCCTTGTACGCCGACATGCCCGTCGTCACGTGATCGAACAGCGACGGGCCGATGAAGAAGCCTTTCTCATGCCCCTGGAGCGCGAACCCGCGCCCGTCGACGACCAGTTCCGCGCCCTCGTCGACACCGGTCTGGATCCAGTTCTCGATCCGGGTGCGATGCGCCGCATTCACCACCGGGCCGTAATGCGCATCATTGTCGGTCGACACGCCGACGCGCAAAGCCGCGATCGCGGGGATCAGCTTCTCGCGCAAGGCAATCGCGGTCTTCTCGCCGACCGGCACGACCACTGGCAGCGCCATGCAGCGCTCGCCCGCCGAGCCAAACGCCGCGCCCGACAGGTCGGCGACGACCTGGTCGAGATCCGCGTCGGGCATCACGATGCCGTGGTTCTTCGCGCCGCCCATCGCCTGGACGCGCTTGCCCGCCTCGACGCCGCGGCGGTACACATAATGCGCGATGTCGGACGAGCCGACGAAGCTTACCGCACTGATCGCCGGATGATCAAGGATCGCATCGACCATCTCCTTGTCGCCGTGGACGACCTGGAAGATCCCCTCGGGCAGCCCTGCCTCGACGAACAGCTCGCCCAGCCGCACCGGCACCGACGGATCGCGCTCGGACGGCTTCAGGATGAACGCGTTGCCCGTCGCGATCGCCACGCCGCTCATCCACAGCGGGATCATCGCCGGGAAGTTGAACGGCGTGATCCCCGCGCCGATGCCGAGCGGCTGGCGCATCGAATAGACGTCGATTCCCGGGCCCGCGCCCTGCGTGTATTCACCCTTGAGGATGTGCGGGATGCCGCAGCAGAACTCGATTACCTCGAGCCCGCGCTGGATATCTCCTCGCGAATCCGCAATCACCTTGCCGTGCTCGGACGAGAGCATCCGCGCCAACTCGTCCATGTTCGCCTCGACGAGCCGCTTGAACTCGAACATGACGCGCGCACGACGCTGCGGGTTGGTTGCTGCCCAGCCCGGCTGCGCCTTCTGCGCGGCGGCGACGGCCGCATCGAGATCGGCCGCACCCGACAGCCGCACCCGCGCCTGTACTTCGCCCGAATTGGGGTCGAACACGTCGCCGAAGCGCTCGGCCTTGCTCGCTGCACCGCTCGTGAAATTCTCGATCGTCCGCATGGCATCCTCTTCTTGTTGCGCACATCGTCCGCCATAAGCGTTTCGCAGCCAAGTGGGGCTGTTTGCAGATTCGCTCTGCAGATGTGCAGCTTGAGGTGAGGCGTTCATGGATTGGGACGACGTCCGGTATTTCCTCGCCCTGGCGCGCGCGCACCGGCTCGGTCCCGCCGCAAAACTGCTCGGGCAGGACGCGACGACGGTCTCGCGCCGCCTGCAACGGCTCGAGCGCCGGCTCCAGACGACGTTGTTCGAACAGACCGTCGCCGGGTACGCGCTGACCGAACGCGGCGCGGCGCTCCTCGAACATGCCGAGACGATGGAAGCGTCTGCGCTCGGCATCCAGGAAGTGGTCGGCACCGATGCGGGCGTGCTCGCAGGGCCGATCCGGCTGAGCGTCTCGGAAGGGTTCGGCAGCCGCATCCTCGCGCCCCGGCTCGCCGGGTTCACCAACCAGCATCCCCGGATCGCGATCGACCTGATCGCCTCGACCGGGTTCCTCAACCCGTCGCGGCGCGAGGCGGATATCGCGGTGATGCTCGCGCGCCCGAAGAGCGGGCCACTGGTCGCGCGCAAACTCACCGATTATCATCTTGGGCTCTACGCGCACCCCGATCACCTCGCGCGGATCGGCCCGATCGCGACCACTGCGGACCTGATGCGGCACCGGCTGATCGGCTATGTCCCCGACATGATCTACGCGCCCGAGCTCCGCTATCTGGCGGAGATCGACGGGCGGCTCGATGCGTCGATCCGCAGTTCCAGCATCGTCGCGCAGGCCGAGCTGATCGCCGCGGGGGCCGGGTGCGGGATACTCCCGTGCTTCATCGGCGACGGCGTGCCGGGGCTGGTGCGCGTGCTGCCCGAGGCGGTCGATATCCAGCGCTCGTTCTGGCTGGTCGTCCACCGCGACGTCCGCCGGATCGCGCGGATCGACCGGTTCATCGCGTGGCTGGACGCGACCATCGGCGATCTGAAGCCGCTGATGCTGGGCACGATTGTCGCTGCCGGCTGAGGCTCGTATAGGCGGGCACTGGCGCGGCACTGCCGTTTTTGCTCGGAGTGACGCGTGATCCCCAAATTATACCATGATGCCATTATCTGGATCGGTGACGGCACGGGACTGCCCGACGCCATCCTTCATATCCATGCGGGCATGGCATTGTTGATGCTCGCGCGGCTGTTCACGCGGCGATCGTTCGGAACGTTCATTCCGTGGTGGGTCGTCGTCGCGGGGGAAGCCTTTAACGAGATCATGGACCGACTGAGCTTCGGGTCGTGGCGGTGGGAGGATACGTCGCTCGATATCCTCAACACGTTGCTCTGGCCGACCGTGATCTGCCTTGGCGTGCGGCTGCGACCGATGATCGCGAAGCGCGGGCGGTAAGCCGCCCCGTCATCCCCTCACCGTCATCCTGACGAAAGTCAGGACCCAGAGCCACGAAGGACGACGCCCGTAACCCTGGGCCCTGACTTTCGTCAGGGTGACGGGGCGTATCAGGATGACGGAGCGGAAGTGACGGCCCTCACCCCAGCGCGATATACCGCTGAAGGTGGTAATCCTCGTCGCCGAGCTGGTGATCGATCATCACCAGCCGCTTGGCGTAGTGCGACACCGCATATTCCCATGTCATGCCGATCCCGCCGTGCAGCTGGATCGACTCCTCCGCGACCAGCGCGCCGGTCCGCCCGATCGTGTATTTCGCCGCCGCCAGCGCCCGCGCACGCGCCTTCACATCGTCGCCGTCGAACGCCGAGGCGGCGTTGATCACCGCGGACTGCGCCTGCTCGATCTCGAGCAGCACCGTCGCCATGCGGTGCTGGAGTGCCTGGAACTTGCCGATCGGCACGCCGAACTGCTTGCGGTCGCGCAGATAGCCGAGCGTCGCCTCCTTGACGAACTCCATCGCGCCGACCGCCTCGGCCGACAACGCCAGCAACCCGGCGCCGACCGCTGCGTCGACGATTCGCTGCCCCTGCCCTTCGCCCCCGATGCGTGCGTCCGCGCCGAGCGTCACACCATCGAACGTCACGTCGCCAGCGCCGCCGCCCTCGACGACGTTGTAGCTGCGGACCGACACCCCCGCCGTATCCGCGGGCACGAGGAATACGAGCGGGTCGTCCTGTTCGACCACCACGACGAACACCGACGCGGCGCCGGCCTGCGCCACGACTGCCTTGGTCCCGCTGAGCGTCCAGCCGTCGCCGCTCTTCGTCGCGGTCACCGGCGTCGCGCCATCCTCTTGCGCGAACGCAGCGATCGTCTCGCCGGACACGATTCCGGCGAGCGCCTCGTCATGCCCGCCGCTCGCGGCCAGCGCGCGCCCGGCCATCAGCGCACCCAGGAACGGCTCGACCACGAGCGCGCGGCCGAGCGCCTCGAACACCACCATGATGTCGAACCCACTGCCGCCGAAGCCGCCCGCCGCCTCGTCGAACAGCGCCGAGACGATGCCCAGTTCGTTCAGCTGCTGCCAGACCGCGGGGTCGTACCCGGCGTCGCTATACGCGCCCGCATTGCGCGTATCGATCGGATAGCCGTCGCGCAGCGCGCGGACGAGCGTATCGGCGAGCATGCGACGGTCGTCGGTGTGGTCGAAGTTCATGTGCTCAGAGACCCAGAATGGCTTTGGAGATGATGTTCTTCTGGATCTCGTTCGATCCGCCGAAGATCGACAGCTTGCGGTTGTTGAAATAGCTCGGCGCCGCCATCGCCGCGTCCTCCGGGCCGACATCCTCGCCGTTCCACCCGGCTTCCAGAGCTTCGGGTATGTAGGGCGCGGCATAGGAGCCATAGGCGCGCCTGGTCAGCGCGGTGATCTCCTGGCGGATCTCGGTGCCCTTGATCTTGAGCATCGAGCTTTCCGCGCCCGGCGCGCCGCCGCCTGCGACCGCGGCCAGCACGCGCAGGTTGGTCGTCTGCATGTTGGCGAGGTCGATCTCGACTCGCGCCATCCGTGCCGCGAACAGCGGATCGTCGGCGAGCGCACGCCCGCCCTTCTTCTGCGACTGCGCGACTTCCTTCAGGCGCTCGAACGACGCGATCGAGAAGCCGACGCCGGCGATGTTCGTGCGCTCATAGGTCAGCAGATATTTGGCGTAGGTCCAGCCCTGGTTTTCCTCACCGACGAGGTTGGCGACGGGCACCTCGACATCGGTGAAGAACACCTCGTTCACCTCCTGCTCGCCGTCGATCAGCGTGATCGGGCGGACCTCGATGCCGGGTGACTTCATGTCGATCAGCAGGAACGAGATTCCCTCCTGCTTCTTGGCGGTCGCATCGGTGCGGACGAGGCAGAAGATCATGTCGGCATGCTGGCCGAGCGTCGTCCACGTCTTCTGGCCGTTGACGACATAGACGTCGCCGTTCCGCACCGCCGTCGTCTTGAGGCCCGCGAGATCGGAGCCGGCGCCCGGCTCGGAATAGCCCTGGCACCACCAGTCGGAGCCGTCGAGGATGCGCGGCAGCCACTGCTTCTTCTGCTCCTCGGAGCCGTATTTGATCAGCACCGGACCGAGCATGTTCACGCCGAACGGAACGACGCGGGGCGCGTGCGCGAGCGCCGATTCGTTGTCGAAGATGAAGCGCTGGATCACGCTCCAGCCGGGACCACCCCATTGCTCGGGCCAATGGTTCGCGAGCCAGCCGCGCTCGTTGAGGATCGCGTGCCATTCCTCCATGTCCGCCTTGCGCAGGCGCTTGCCTTCGCGGACCAAAGTCGAGAGGCGGGCGGGGAGTTTGTCGCGGAAGAAGCTGCGGACTTCGTCGCGGAACGATTCCTCCTCGGGCGTGAAGCTGAGATCCATGGCCATGTGCTCCTGATGTTGGAGTCCATGTGCCACAGTCGATCGAGGAATTGAAGGACCGGTATGGTCTATTTCTATCAATCCGTGGGGGAATATGCCGCAGGTTAATTCAGACGGTATCACCCCCCGCGTCATACTGACGAAAGTCAGGATCCAGAGCCAAAAGCGTTAACCCCTGCTACTCTGGATCCTGACTTTCGTCAGGATGACGGCGTGGAATGGGACGGTCGAGACCCTCAGAACCGGTAGCTGATCCAGCCGGCCATGAAGTCGGAGTTCTTGTACCCCGCATTGGTCAGCGCAGGGCCCGCGATCAGATGCTCGTAGCGCCCGAGCAGCGACAGTCGCGAGGTGATCGGATAGGTCGCCTGGAACCGGATCGTATCGGCGATCTTGCGCCCGCCGAAATTCTGCGTGCCGGCAAAGGCGGTGCCGTTGGCGCGGTATACCGCATCGGTCGTCGTATCGCGCCACGACAATTGGTATTCCGCCGTCACGCGCAGCTTCTTGAACGCGCTGAAGGTGACGTTCGGGGCGAGCGCGATCAGGTTGGTCGGCGTCGCGAACAGCTGATAGCTGTAATAGATGTTGTTGCCGAACGGCGCGAGCGAGGTCCGCAGCGTGCCCTTGCCATAGGCGCCACCACCGCTCGCATAATCCGCGTGGAAGCCCACACGCGGTGCGGATTTACCGTTGCCGATTTTGTACGTCTGCGCGAGCAGCACCAGCCACGCCTTGATCGAGCGGTTGTCGTACGACCCGCCCTGATAGTTGATCGTCCAGTCGAGATTGACCGGACCCGCATCGCCCCAGACGTGCAGGCCGTAGAAGTTGCGCACCTCGCGCGCGGTGTCGGTGCCCCATACCGCCGTCCGGTTGCGCAGTCGCCACAGGAAGGGATCGACGTACAGCTTCGATCCGCCAAACAGCGTCTCGGGCACGACGATTCCCGTCGAGATACCCGAGAAGCGCCGCGCGCTCTCCGCATTGTCGTCCTGCGTCCCGCCATTGCCATAGGCGGTCGGCTTGAAATCGAACACGTCGGCGCGGACGCCTGCCGCGCGCGCCCAAGCGCGGAAGCCGTTGAACCCGAAATAGAGCGTGTTGTTGTCGCGCGGCACGACCATCAGGTTCGGACCATCGGCGAAGGTCTGGCGACCATAGCGGACCCCGACATCGACATCGGCGACCGTGCCCGTCAGATCGACGAACGCCTGCTGCACCGCCAGCTTGTTGCGCAGGTTCGGCAGCGCGGTCCCCAGATTCTCACCCTCGAGCGTGCCGTGCGCCAGCTCGCCGTAGAACCGCACATGCTTGCCGACATGCAGGTCGGCGCCGCCGAAGAGGCGAAGAATGTCCTGCCGCTGCGCCTCGGCGTCACGCAGATTGGGGTTGGTCGTCTGGTTGACGCGCAACCGCGCCTCGCCCGACAGCGTCAGATACACGTCGCCATCGCCCGCGAGCGAGATGAACTTCAGCTGGTCGACAATGTCCTTGCGCTTCTTCGGGTCGCGCAGCTTCGACCAGTCTTCCGCCCAGCGCGACTGGTTGTAGCCGCCCGCCGTCACGCCGTCGCCGATCGCGGCATCGGGATAGCTCTCCGCAATCGGCGACGCCGCGGCGCTGTTGGCCGATTCCTTTGCCAGCAGCCCGGTCGGGTTCGCCGGCGCCGCCTGGGCGGTCGCAGTGGTCGAGGCAGCAAGCATCGAAAGCGCGGCCGCGGTCAGGCCGGCCGCATACGCCGTGCGGCGCATCATCATCGAGGTCATAGTGAATATCCGGTACAGGACGTGGGACCGGACGAACCGGCCCCGTATGCGTCAATGGGCGGTGGCGGCAGGCGGGATCGTCGCAGGCACGAACTCGGGCAGCTTGCCCGACAGCGCCGCGTCGAGCTTGTCGCGGTCGAGTGCACCCTCCCAGCGGGCGACGACGATCGTCGCGACCGCGTTGCCGATGAAGTTGGTGAGGCTGCGGCACTCGCTCATGAAGCGATCGACGCCGAGGATCAGCGCCATCCCCGCGATTGGCACGGTCGGCACGATCGACAACGTCGCGGCCAGCGTAATGAAGCCCGCACCGGTCACGCCCGCTGCACCCTTCGAAGAGATCATCGCGACGACCAGCAGCAGCAATTCCTGCCCGAGCGTCAGATGCGTGTTGGTCGCCTGCGCGATGAACAGCGCCGCCAGCGTCATGTAGATGTTGGTACCGTCGAGGTTGAACGAATAGCCGGTCGGCACGACCAGCCCGACGACCGACTTCTCGCAGCCCGCGGCCTCCATCTTCTGGATCAGGTTCGGCAGCGCTGCTTCCGACGACGAGGTGCCGAGCACCAGCAGCAGTTCGGCCTTCAGATACTTGATCAGCTTGAAGATCGAGAAGCCCGTGAGGCGCGCGACGGTCCCGAGGATGACCACCACGAACAGGATCGCGGTGAGATAGAAGGTCGCGACCAGCGCACCCAGATTGGCAAGGCTGCCGATCCCGTATTTGCCGATCGTGAACGCGATCGCACCGAATGCGCCGAGCGGGGCTGCGCGCATCAGGATACCGACCAGCTTGAAGACGATCAGGCTGAGGCGCTCGAGGAAGTTGAGCACGGGCTTGGCAGGCTCACCGACCAGGCTCAGCGAAATGCCGAACAGGATCGCGACGAGCAGGATCTGGAGGATATTCCCTTCCGTGAACGCGCTGACCATCGTGTCCGGGATGATGCTCATCAGGAACCCGGTGATCGTCGTCTCATGCGCCTTCACGGTGTAGTCGGCGATGCCCTTGGTATCGAGCGAGGCGGCGTCGATGTTCATCCCCGCGCCCGGCTGGACGACGTTGGCGACGATCAGGCCGACGATCAGCGCGAGCGTCGAGAAGAACAGGAAGTAGGCGAACGCCTTGCCGGCGACGCGGCCGACCGAGCCCAGTTCCTTCATGCCCGCGATACCCGTGACGAGCGTCAGGAAGATCACCGGGGCGATGATCATCTTCACCAGCTTGATGAACGCATCGCCCAGCGGCTTGAGCGCCGCGCCGTACGTCGGATAGAAATGCCCGAGCGCTGCGCCCAGCGCGATCGCGATCAGCACCTGGATATAGAGCTGGCCGGTCCAGCGCTTGCGCGCCGGCGCTTGCGCGACGCCATATGTCTGGGTTGGTATGGTCAACATCGCCTCCTGAAAACCTTCGTCCACTGCCACGGGACGTTATGGCGACGGTAATGCCGGGCCGGACCGGGGACTACAAGACCGAGTCTGACTCCATATAAGACTTTGGTTTTCCGAGGGTTTTCGACATACCCACTTTTCAGATGTGCGAAAAATGCCACTTTTCACCGGTAGCGGGACGCGATCGTGTGTGATAATCCGCACAAATGGCGCGGCTCAGATCCCCCCTTTTCATCACCGCGCTGGCGGTGCTGCTGGCGTTCGCCGCGCTCGGCATGGTCGTCGCAGGAGTCGCCTCGATCTATGGCCGGCGCGCGGTGGCGGACGCGACCGCGACGGTGCGGCTGCGCGCGGTCCAGCAGACGCGCAGCAACCTCCGCCTGCTCGAGGCGGAGCTGCAGACCTATCGCCTGCTGCCGGTCATGCTCGGCGAATATCCCGACGTCCGCGCGGCACTCGCCTCGGGCACGATCGACCCGGCGCTCAATACGAAGCTGGCGCTGCTAGCGGAGCGGACCGGCGCGCCGGTGATCTACGCACTCGATACGCAGGGCATGACGATCGCCGCCTCGAACGCCGCACGCGCGGACAGCTTCCTCGGCCACGACTATCGCTATCGCGACTATTTCACCAAGGCGATGGCGTCGGGTGCGACCGAGTTCTTCGCCCTCGGCAGCGTCAGCGGGCGGCCCGGCCTGTATCTGTCGCGACGTATCGACCGTGCCGGACGGCCGCTCGGCGTGGTGGTGGTGAAGGTCGAATTCGGCAAGATCGCGCGCGCGTGGATCCAGGACATGATGGCGACCTTCGTCACCGATCCCGACGGCATCATCCTGATCTCGAGCGATCCGAAGCTCGAATTCCGGACGACGCGCACGCTGCCCGCTGCGCGTCGCGCGGCATTGATCGCGACGCGCCAGTTCGGCACCTCGCCGCTCGACCCGGCACCGCTGACGCTGCGTGGCGGCGTATGGCACGAGGGGGTGTCGCGGCTGCCCAACGGATCGCCCGCGATCGCGGTCTCGCTCCCGGTGCCGATCGCAGGCTGGCGGCTGGTGCATATGGAGCCGCTCGACGCCGCGTTGCGCACCGCCGCGGCACGCACGCGCTGGGCGACCGCGATCGCGGCGCTGCTGACGATCGCGGTGATCGTTGCCGCATGGTGGCTTCAGGCACGCCGCAAGCGCAACGCCGGCGCGCGCGCCGAACTCGAGGCCGAGGTCGCGCGGCGCACCGCCGAACTGCGCGCCACCGCCGACCGGCTGCAGATCGAGGTCGAGCAACGCGAGGCGTCCGACCAGCGTTTTCGCCAGGCGCGCGAGGAATTGGCGCACGCCAACCGGGTCGGCTCGATCGGCACGATCACCGCCAGCGTCGCGCACGAGATCAACCAGCCGGTCGCCGCGATCCGCACCTTCGCCGACAACGCCGCCGCCTTCCTCGCGCGCGGCGAACCCGCGCGCGCGGCGACCAACCTCCAGTCGATCGTCGATCTCACCAGCCGGATCGGCACGATCACCGCCGGCCTGCGCCGTTACGCACGACGCGGCGCAGGGTCGATCGGCCCGGTCGCGCTCGACGAGGCGGTCGACGGCGTCCGCCT
Organism: Sphingomonas sp. BK036; assembly: GCF_004216825.1. Classification (NCBI taxonomy): domain Bacteria; kingdom Pseudomonadati; phylum Pseudomonadota; class Alphaproteobacteria; order Sphingomonadales; family Sphingomonadaceae; genus Sphingomonas; species Sphingomonas sp. BK036. The sequence continues at coordinate 892,235 of NZ_SGXR01000003.1, forward strand.
GCTGATCGGCGACCGCTTCCGCGCGAAGGGCGTGACGCTCGACCTCCCCACCGGTCCCGAGGCGCGGCTGACCGTGATCGCCGGCCGAGTCCGGCTCGAACAGGTCCTCGTCAATCTCCTCCAGAACGCGCTCGACGCGGTCGCCGACCGGCGCGACGCCCGAGTCAGCGTCACGGTCGGCCGGAAAGGCCGCGACGTCGTGCTGACCGTCGCCGACAACGGCCCCGGCATCGCGCCCGCGATGGCCGACCATCTCTTCACCCCGTTCGAGACGAGCAAGAAGGACGGCCTCGGCCTCGGCCTCGGCATCGCGCGCGACATCATGACCGAGTTCGGCGGCACGCTCGACCTCGTCCCAGCCCCCGAAGGCGCGATCTTCCGCATGATCCTGGTAAAAGCATGACAGAGCAGGCCGTTCTCCTGGTCGACGACGACGACGTGCTGCGCGGTGCGCTCGAACAATCGTTCGAACTCGCCGGGATCGCGGTGATCGCCGAGCGCGATCCGACCGTCGCGCTGGCCCGGGTCCATGCCGGGTTCGACGGCGCGGTGGTGTCCGACATCCGCATGCCCAAGATGGACGGGCTGGAACTGTTCCGCCGGATCGCCGCGATCGACCACGAGATCCCGGTGCTGCTGATGACCGGCCACGGCGACGTCGCGATGGCGGTCGCAGCCCTCAAGAACGGCGCGTTCGACTTCATTCCGAAGCCGTTCGCGACCGATCACCTGATCGCTGGCGCCAGGCGTGCGCTCGAGATGCGCCGCCTAGTCCTCGACAATCGCCGGCTCAGAGCGGCCGCCGAGGAGACGATCGGCGCCGAACCGCTGATCGGCGAGACCCCGGTGATGGTCCGCCTCCGCGAGACGATGCGCCAGATCGCGCAAGCCGATATCGACGTGCTGGTCGAGGGCGAGACGGGCACCGGCAAGGAACTCGTCGCGGTCCTGCTCCACCGCTGGAGCAACCGCCGGTCGCGGCCGTTCGTCGCGGTCAACTGCGCCGCGCTGCCCGAGGCGGTCGCGGAGATCGAGCTGTTCGGCCATGACGGCGACTCGCGCCTGCCGCGCACCGGCCGGATCGAGGCATCGAACCGCGGCACGCTGTTCCTCGACGAGATCGAGAGCACGCTGCCGGCGTTCCAGGCGAAACTGCTGCGGGTGCTGGAGGAGCGCGAGGTCATGCCCGTCGGCGGCGACCTGCCCCGCGCGCTCGACCTGCGCGTGATCGCCGCGGCCAAGCCCGGACTCGACCAGGCGGTCGAGGACGGCCGTTTCCGCGCCGACCTCCTCTTCCGGCTCGACGCGGTCCGCCTCCGCATCCCGCCGCTGCGCGAGCGTCGCGACGACGTGCCGCTATTGTTCGGGCATCTCCTCCACCAGGCCGCCGAGCGGTTCGGCCGCGACGTGCCGACCATCGATACCGCCACGCTCGCCTATCTCGGCCAGCACGACTGGCCCGGCAACGTCCGCGAACTCGACAACCTCGCCAAGCGCCTCGTGCTCCGCGTCGAGGCGGAGGACGCGGTCGACGAGGACAGCGACATCCCCCTCCCCGCGCGCGTCGACAAGTTCGAGGAAGCGACGATCCGCGCCACGCTGCAACAGGTCAGCGGCGACGTCCGCTCGGCCCTCGCAGCGCTCGGCATCCCGAGGAAGACGTTCTACGACAAGCTAAAGCGCCACGACATCGACGTCGAAGCCTACCGCCCGACCAAGGGCCCACCGTCATCCTGACGAAAGTCAGGACCCAGAGCCACGACCGCTATCCTTGGTAACCCTGGGTCCTGACTTTCGTCAGGATGACGGCGGTATGGCCGTTCTAACTCGGAATAACCGGCGGCACCCCGCCCTGCCGCGTCGCCACGAACCGTGCGAGCGGCGGCCCGATCAGCAACACCCCCAGGAACCGCAGTACCTGCAACGCCATCACGAACGGCACGTCGACCGGACTCGACGCGGCGATGATCGCGACCGAATCCATCCCGCCCGGGCTCGTCGCAAGGTAGGCGGTGACCGGATCGATCCCCCACCAGCGAGTCAACGCCGCCGCGATCCCGCCGCAGAACGCGATCAACAACGCGACCGACAGCAGGATCCGCGGCATCGCCTTGCCTGCGACGCGCAGCGTGTCGCGCGTGAACGACAGCCCGATCCGCCACCCGACCACCGCATAGCTGATCGCGAGCAGCCACTGCGGCAACACCGGTTGCGCGATCCCGGTGACGTTCAACGCCGCCCCCGCGACCAGCGAGCCAAGCAGCGCCCCCGCCGGCAGCTTCAGCGCGACGCCCACCCCTGCGCCGACCCCAGCGATCGCGATCGTCCGCACCACGGCGATCGGGTCGACCGCCGCGAACCACGTCGCGGCGACGTGATGCCCGCTCCCGCCGCCGACCATCACCGCCGCCAGCACCGAGGCGACAACCGCCACGCTCACGACCCGCGTGTAGGTCATCACCGCGACCAGCCGCGAATCCGCGCCATAGGCCTGCGCCATCAGCACCATCGCGCTCGCCGCCCCCGGCGTCGATCCCCACACCGCGACGGTGCCCGGCAACACCTGCCACCTGCTCAAGAGGTATCCGAGCACGCTGCTCGCCGCGAGTGTGACGCCGTTGACCATCAGGAACACCGGCCAATGCTCGCCCACCGTCGCGACGATCCCCGTCGTGATCGAGCCCGCGATCAGCGTCCCCACCGCCGCCTGCGCAGCCCGAAACGCCGAGGTGGGCACGCTCAGCGACCAGCCGCGCACCGCGAGCACCACCGCCGCGATCATCGGCCCGAGCAACAGTCCGGCGGGCAACCCGACCAGTTCGAGCACGCCCGCAACCACCGCCGACAGTGCGATCAAGACGGCCCAGCGCCCGATCAAGACTTGGTCGCGAACCAGATCACATGCCGTGCGCCGCCCTTGCGCGTGGCCCGCGCGATAACCTCGTCGACCGCAAAGCCGGCCTCGTCGAGCCGTTTGGCGAACGGCTTGCTCGGCGCAGACGACCACACCGCCAGCACCCCGCCCGGCCGCAACGCCGCACGCGCGCGCGCCAGCCCCGCCGCGCCGTACAGCCGATCGTTACCGGGCCGGGAAATCCCGTCGGGACCATTGTCGACATCGAGCAGGATCGCGTCCCACGCCCCTTCCGCGATCGCCGCCGCCACGTCGCCCTCGAAGATGCGAGTCCGCGGATCGGTCAGGCTCTCCTTATGCAGCGCCGCCATCGGCCCACGCGCCCATTCGACGACCGCCGGGACGATCTCCGCCACCGCCACCTCTGCGTCGGCGCCAAGCCGGGCCAGCGCAGCTCGCAACGTGAACCCCATGCCCAACCCGCCGATCAGCATCCGCGCGCCGGGCCGCGCGCCGATCCGATCGCACGCCTGCTCCGCCAGTGCCTCCTCGGAGCCGCTCAGCCGACTGTTCATCAACTCGTTCGCGCCCAGCATGATCGAGAACTCGGCCCCCCGCTGGAGCAGCCGCAATTCACCGCCCCCCGGCACCTGCGCCGTCCCGAGAAGAACCCGCGGCACCATCAGGCGGACCACGCCGCGATATCGTCCTGCTCGCCGATCAAGGCCAGCCCATGCGCGATCGAGGTCAGTTCGCCGCCGCTCATGATCGCCGCCTTGCCGAACCGCTCGACGAATATCCGCCGGATGCGCGGGATCAGCGACGACCCGCCGGTCAGGAACACGCGGTCGATATCGCCGCCGCCGACATTCGCGACCTCGAGCGCACGGTCGACCGCGGCCTCGATCCGCACGACGTCGTCGGCTATCCAGCCCTCGAACTGCGCGCGCGTCACATCCGCCTCGATCTCCAGGCCCGCCCCCGCAAAGTGGAAATGCGCGTCCTCGCCGCTCGACAAGGCCCGCTTCAACGACCCCACCGCATCATACAGTGGATAACCCAGCTCGTTCTCGATCACCGCGATCATCCGCCCGATCGACTCCGGATCGACCGCGGTTTTCTGTAACCGCTCGAGCTCGGTCATCGTCTTGCGGTTGCGCATCAGCGCCAGCCTGGACCAGTCCGCGAAATCGGCGAAATAGGCGCGCGGGATCTCCAGTTCCTTGCCGAACGACTTGTACGCGCCGCCCTTGCCCAGCATCGGCAGCACCAGCCGGTCGAGGATGCGGTAATCGAACCGATCGCCCGCAATCCCGACACCCGCATGCCCGAGCGGCGTACACCGCCGCGCCGCGCCCGGCTCGGCCACGCGCACCACCGAAAAGTCGCTCGTCCCGCCGCCGAAATCGGCCACCAGGATCGTCGCCGGCTCGGTCAGCCGCGTCGCATAGCTGTACGCGGCGCCGAGCGGCTCATAGACATAATGGATCTCCGCGCCGAAGCCCTTGAACATCGCTTCGTAGCGCGTCCGTGCGAGCGCCTCGTCGGGCCGCGCGCCGGCATATTCGACCGGCCGCCCGACGACGATCCGGTGCGGCCGCGTGTCGAGCTTGCCGCCAGCGTGCGCAATCAGCTTTTCGAGGAACAGCTGCCCCATCTCCTCGAAACGATAGCGCTTGTCGAAGACCGAGGCCTGCTCGAACGTCTTCATCGCCGCGACCGACTTGAACGACTGGATGAACCGGCTGTCGAGCGGATATTCCATATATTCGGCGATCGCCCACGGCCCCGCATCCGATGCGAGCCCCTTGCCGCTGTCGTCCTGCCAGAAGCAGAGCGCCGAGCGGAACACCGGGCTCGTCTCGGCGGGCGCGGCGAAGGTCACCAGCTCGGGGGTACCACCCTTCGTCCCCAGCGCCACGACGCTGTTGGTCGTGCCGAAATCCAGCCCCAAGGCGGGGCCGCCAGCGTCCATCTGCATCGCGTCGTCCTTTGATGAACGCGCGCCTATGCCGATGCGGAGGCGGGGATGGCAACCGGTAAAGTCGGTTTCCGCCCGATCGCGCGCGGCTTAGCGGCGCTTCAACCGGACGAGCGCGGCGTCGAGCGCGGAGAGGAAACTCGACCGATCGGTCTTCGAAAACGGCGCCGGCCCGCCGATCACGTCGCCGCCCGCGCGCAGATCGGCCATGATCGCCCGCGTCGCGATCGCGCCGCCGATCGAGCTCGTCGTGAACGGCTTGCCGGTATTGGCGAGCACGGTAGCGCCGGCCTTCAGGCAGCGATCGGCAAGCAGGATGTCGGCGGTGATCACCACCGCTTTCGCGTCGCTCTGCTCGGCGATCCAGTCGTCGGCGGCGTCGAACCCGTCGCTGACGACCACGCGGTTGATCAGCGGGTGGACGGGGATGCGGAAATGGCTGTTGGCGACGATGACCACGGGCACCTCATGGCGCCACGCGACCTTGTAGATCTCGTCTTTCACCGGACACGCGTCGGCGTCGACGAGGATGCGCAGCGGGGATGGCGTATCGGTCATGGTCATCTCACGCCTCTCGTCATCCTGACGAAAGTCAGGATCCAGGATCACGGGCGGTGTCGTTCATGGCTCTGGATCCTGACTTTCGTCAGGATGACGTAGGTAGAGGCGGCCACCGCCCCCCTCCCCGTTCGCCCTGAGCGAAGTCGAAGGGCATGCCCCAAACCGGGGTGCTTCGACTTCGCTCAGCACGCACGACGCGTCGCTCAGCTACGCTCGCGATTCCCACGATACGGCGGCTTGCGCGCCGGAGCCGGACCGCCACGCGGTGCCGCGCGATGCAGCGTCGAGCGCGGACCGCCCGCATTGCTGCGACCACCGCCGCCGCCGTCATGTCGCGCACCGCTCTCGGGCGCGCCCTGCATCGCTTCGATCGCGACACCGCTCTCCTCTTCGCCCTGCTGCGCGGTGCGCTGGATCGCCGCCGAGAAGCGCGACGCAACCGCGCGCGGAATCTCGAACGCGGTCTCGTTCGGGCCGATGCGGATCGCCCCGATCTCGGACTTGGTGATGTGCCCGCGACGGCAGATCAGTGGCAGGATCCAGCGCGGATCGGCGTTCTGCCGACGGCCGATATCCATCCGGAACCAGACGGTGTCCTCGAAGCCCGCGCGCGGACCCTGCGACCGATCGTCGCTGACCGACTGCTTGCTCTGATCAATCAGGTCCTCGGCCTGCGGCATCGTCGAACGGTGCATGTGCACCAGCGCCGCGGCAATATCCTCGGGGGTCTTCTCGGCCATCAGGCGGACGGCGAGCGCGCGATCCTCCTCCTCGACCTCGACCGGCTGCAATAGCATGCCGATCAGCCGCTCGTGATCGTTCTTGCGGATGTCCTCCGCGGTCGGGGCGTTGACCCACTCCGCGTTGATCTTGGCACCGCGGAGCATCATCTCGACGCGACGGCGACGCGGGAACGGCACGATCAGGACGGCGGTGCCCTTCTTGCCCGCACGACCGGTACGACCCGAGCGATGCTGGAGCGTCTCGGCATCGCGCGGCAGCTCGACGTGCACGACGAGGCTGAGCGTCGGCAGATCGATGCCGCGTGCGGCGACGTCGGTCGCGACGCAGACGCGCGCACGACGGTCACGCAGCGCCTGCAACGCCGCGTTACGCTCGTTCTGCGAATGCTCGCCCGACAGTGCGACCGCGGCAAAGCCACGCTCGACCAGGCTGGCATGCAGATGACGCACGTTATCGCGAGTCGCGCAGAACAGCATCGCCGTCTCCGCCTCGTGGAAGCGCAGCAGGTTGATCACCGCATGCTCGATCTCGGACGGCGAAACCGTGACGGCCTGGTACGAGATGTCGCCATGACCGCGATCCTCGCCGACGGTCGAAATGCGCAGCGCATCCTTCTGGTAGCGCTTGGCGAGCGCGACGATCGGCCGCGGCATCGTCGCCGAGAACAGCAGCGTACGACGCTGCTCGGGCGACGCGTCGAGGATCTGCTCGAGATCCTCGCGGAAGCCCATGTCGAGCATCTCGTCGGCCTCGTCGAGCACCGCGACCTTCAACGCCGACAGGTCGAGCGCGCCACGCTCGAGATGATCGCGCAGACGGCCCGGCGTGCCGACGACGATATGCGCGCCGTGTGCGAGGCTGCGACGCTCCTTCGAGGCGTCCATGCCGCCGACGCAGGTCGAAATCCGCGCGCCAGCCTTGGCATAAAGCCACATCAGCTCGCGGCTGACCTGGAGCGCGAGCTCGCGGGTCGGCGCGATGCAGAGCACGAGCGGCTTGTGCGGGGCTGGCAGGCGCTGGACGCCGTCCTCACCCGCTTCACCGAGCAGCTCGCCGGCCATCGCCAGGCCGAACGCGACGGTCTTGCCCGAGCCGGTCTGCGCCGACACGACGAGATCGCGACCAATCGCGTTGTCCTCGATCACGTGCGCCTGCACAGGGGTGAGCGCGGTATAGCCACGCGCGGCGAGCGCCTCGGAAAGAAGCGACGGAATATTTGTAAAAGGCATGTACGTCCTAATTGGTGGCCGGCTTACGCAACGGCAAGGCACTGGCGTGGTGGTCCCTACAGGACTTGACCCGCGGCCCACCCGCTCGACCATGCCCATTGGAAGTTGTAGCCGCCGAGCCACCCTGTGACATCGACCGCTTCGCCGACTGCATACAGCATTGGTACGCGTTTGGCTTGCATTGTTTGCGAGGAGAGTTCCGCGGTGCTGATTCCGCCCGCGGTGACCTCGGCCTTGGCATAGCCCTCCGAGCCATTTGGCGTGAATTGCCAATGGCTTAATGCGCGTTCGGCGTCCTGGAGCCTGCGATCGGTGAGCGTGGAAATCTCGTTTGCCATGCCCAATCGGTCGCTCAAAGTCTCCGCGAGTCGGTCCGGGAGCGTGTTTGCGAGCAGTTTGCGCAGAGTCGCGCGCGGCGTGGTACGCTTGGCGGCGGGCAGCCAGCCGGAGTCGCGGTCGGGCAGAAAGTCGATCCCGATCGGCTGGCCGTTGCGCCAATAGGACGACGCCTGCAGGATCGCCGGACCCGACAGGCCACGGTGCGTGAACAGCGCCGCCTCGCGGAACGCGGTCTTGCCGGCGGTCGCGACGACGTCCGCCGCAACCCCCGAAAGCTCGCGAAACAGGATTTCGTCGCCGCCCAGCGTCAGCGGCACCAGCGCGGGGCGCGGCTCGACCACCTTCAACCCGAATTGCCGCGCGAGGTCATAGGCAAAGCCGGTCGCGCCCATCTTCGGGATCGAGGGCCCGCCGGTCGCGATGACCAGCGCCGGCGCGGTGACGGTGCGGCCGTCGAGCGACACCCGATATTGGCCATCGGCATGCTCGACCGCGGTGACCGCGCGGCCAAGCGAAAGATCCACACGTCCCTTGTCGCACTCGTCGAGCAGCATCTCGACGATCTGCTTGGCGGACCCGTCGCAGAAGAGTTGGCCGAGCGTCTTTTCGTGCCACGCGATCCCGTAGGAGTCGACGAGCGCGATGAAATCCTGCGCGGTGTAGCGGCCGAGCGCCGACTTGGCGAAATGGGGATTGGCGGAGAGGTAGCGGTCGGCCGCGGTGTGGACGTTGGTGAAATTGCACCGCCCGCCGCCCGAGATCAGGATCTTCTTGCCCGCCTGCTCGGCATGATCGACGAGCAGGATCTTTCGACCACGCTGGCCGGCGACCGCGGCGCACATGAGGCCGGCGGCGCCGGCGCCGAGGATGATCGCGTCGTAGTCGGACAAGTATCGCTCCACGCGGCGTGGGTCAGCAGCCGCCAATCAAGACTGTTTCCCCGCGAAGGCGGGGACCCAGACTGGGCTCCCGCCTTCGCGGGAGAACAAGTGAGGGCAGGTCGTCCTAGCGGCACGCCAGGATCAATCCCACCCCGGCGAAGGCCGGGGCCCAATCGGGGGACGGCAACGACGCAGGTTGCGCGCCGTTACTACGACCTCTCCAATTGGGCCCCGGCCTTCGCCGGCGTGGTGCATTGGGTCAATTGTTCGTCATTCTGACGAAAGTCATGATCCAGGATGACGAAGCAACTACCGCAACTTCGCGATATTAAGCGAATCCTCCTTCGCCCGCACCTTCACCGATTCCTCACTCCGGGTCAGCGCCTTGGCGATCGCCTTCAGCGCCATGCCCTTCTTGGCGAGCGTGTGCAGCTTCTGGATCTCGTCCTGCGTCCACGCCTGACGATGTCGCTCGAATTTCGCTTCAGCCATCAGCCCTCATCCTTGTCGATCGCAAGCACCTCGATCGCATCCGGCTTGTCCGCAAACGCGACCTTCTCGCCCACGGCCGCGCCCATCAGCGCTCGCGCCAACGGCGCAGAAAACGCCAGCCGATCTTCGCCAGGCTCGGCCTCGTCGCCGCCGACGATCGCAATCACCCGCTCGGCGCCGTTCATCCGAACCCGAACGCGTGAACCGATTCCGACCTCCTCCTCCTCGGGCGACGGCGCGATCTCCGCGGTCGTCTGGCGCGTGTGCCAATAGCGCAGATCGCGCAGCAGGACCTTGCGAGCCTCCTCGTCGGTCTCCGCCGCAACCGCCGCCTCAATCGCGTCGACGCGCTCGCCGATCAATCGCAACCCGCGCGCCGTGACCAGATTGGGCCCCGGCGCGATAGGCTGTTCGAACTTCGGCTCGAGATGTTCCTCGTCGCTCTCCCGGCGAAACGCGACGCTCATGCCATCACTTCAGGCATGCGACGATTCCCGCGATAGCGGCCAGCGTCCCGTCGACGTTCTTCACCTTGACGACGTCGAGCCCGAGCTGCTCGGCCGGGTAATCGTTGCCGCCCGGGAAGATCGCGTCGCCGATGAACATCATCTTGTCGAGCGCGATGCCGCTGGCTTCGTTTAGCTTTTTCAGGCCATACGCCTTGTCGACGCCTTCGCGCGTGATGTCGATCGAGGTCGCGCCGCCCATGTTGATCGACAGACCCGGCAGACGCTGGCGCAGATCGGCCTGGATCACCTTGCGCTTGGCGAAGTCCGGATCCCAGCTGTGCTTCGCGTCGATCGGCGCTTCCTGACCGAGCGCCGAGAAGGTGATCTGGCTCCCGCGATCCTCGATCCGCTCACCCCAGGTCTGCTCGGGCACGAACCCGGTCGCCTCGAGCGACTCGTCGAACGCGGTCAGGATCTTCTGCTTCTCGTCTTCCTCGAACAGCTCGGCATAGACCGCACGCCATGCGTCGTCGAACCGGTACAGCTTGGTCCCCGTCGTCGGCATCAGCCACAGCTTGGTGCGATCCGCACGCTCGGGCAGACGGCTCGCGACCTGCTTTTCGAACTGCGGCCAGTCGCCACCCGAGATCACCGCGACATGCGCGACGTCGAGCAGGTTCGCGAGCGCCTCGCCCATCGGCTCCTGCAAGGGCTGCTTGCTTTCGGCCAGCGTTCCATCGAGGTCGAAGGCAACCAGTTCTTTCATGCGGAAACTCCATTCAGGATAAAGGTATCGATCGCGTGGGCGACACCATCGGCGTCGTTCGCGGTGGTAATTTCGTGCACAACGTCGCGCACGTTTTGCGGCGCATTGCCCATCGCGATCGCCAGCTTGGCACGCTTGAGCATCGCGATGTCGTTCGCCTGATCGCCGATCGCCGCGGTCTGCGTCAAGCTGATGCCGAACGCGTCCGCCAGTTCCTCGATCCCGCTACCCTTGTTGCCCGCAACGGGCGTGATATCGAGATAATAGGTCTGGCTCTGGACGATCGTCGCCTGCGTATCGAATTTCGCTGCAACCTTCGCATGCAGGTCGCGAAGCAGTTCCTCATCGTCGCTGACGAACGTCACCTTGTCCGCCTTGGCAAGCAGATCGGTGAAGTCCGACACGATCACCGGGTCCTGCGCCGACGCCTTGCGCTCGCTGCCGACATGCCCGCCCTGGTCGGTGCTCGCATACCAGACGTCGTCGGCGAAAAACCACGTGTCGACCGGCGCATCACCGACGATCTCCATCGCGCCGCGCACGACGTCGACGTCGATCATGTGGTGCTCGATCACGGTGCCGTCGCGCTTGAACACGATCCCGCCGTTGAACGCGCCCATCGGCTCATCGATGCCGAGCAGCTCGGCGATCGGCATCATCCCCGAGCGCGGCCGCGCGCTGATGATCGTGAAGCCGAGTCCTGCCGCCTTCAGCCGCTTGACCGCATCGACGGTCGCGGGCGTCACCTTCTTCTCCTTGTCGACGAGCGTCCCGTCGACATCGGAGACGAGAAGCTTGATCGCCCCACTCACTTCGCCGCTCACTGCGGCATCTCGACATGCCCGCCAAAGCCGAAGCGCATCGCCGACAACAGCTTGTCGCCGAACGTGTGGTCCACCCGGCTGCGATAGCGCGCGTAAAGCGCGGCGCTCAGCACGTTGGCGGGCACCTTCTCCTCCATCGCCGCGTCGATCGTCCACTGGCCCTCGCCCGAGTCCGCGACGCTGCCGCTGAACCCTTCGAGCGTACCGTCCTTCGCCAGCGCGATCGCCGACAGGTCGAGCAGCCACGACGAGATCACGCTGCCGCGACGCCACACTTCGGCGACATCGGTCAGGTTGATGTCGAAGCGCTGATCCTCGACGACATGCTCACCCGACTTGCCCTTGAGGATGTCGAAGCCCTCGGCATAGGCCTGCATCAGGCCATATTCGATGCCGTTATGCACCATCTTGACGAAGTGCCCGGCACCCGGAGGGCCGGCATGGATATAGCCCTTTTCCGCGCGCGGATCGGCCTGCCCCTCGATGCGGCCCGGCGTGCGGACGATCTCGCCCATGCCCGGCGCCAGCGTGTCGAAGATCGGGTCGAGATAGTCGACCGTATCCTTTTCGCCGCCGATCATCATGCAATAGCCGCGTTCCAGGCCCCAGACGCCACCCGAAGTGCCCACGTCGACATAGCGGATGCCCTTTTCAGCCAGCTCCTTCGCGCGACGAACGTCGTCCTTGTAGAAGCTGTTACCGCCATCGATGATGATGTCGCCGGCGGACGCCTTCTCGGCGATCGCCTGGACGGTCTGCTCGGTCGGCTCGCCCGCGGGCACCATCACCCACCAGATCGCCGGGCTGTCGAGCTTGGCGTGCATGGCGTTGAGCGAGTCCGCGCCTTCCGCGCCGTCGGCGGCAAGCTTCTTCACCGCCTCCGCATCGCGATCATAGGCGACGACCGCGTGGCCGTTCTTCATCAACCGGCGCGCGATATTGCCGCCCATCCGGCCGAGGCCGATCAGTCCGATCTTCATGTGAAATCCTTGTCTTCTCCCTCTCCCCTCCGGGGAGAGGGTCGGGGTGAGGGGTAGTTCCGGGCGGAGGCGCGCTTGGCGGCCCCTCGCCCCGGCCCTCTCCCCGGAGGGGAGAGGGGGCAGAAGGGTTACGCCGTGGCGGGCTGCTTCTTGGCGATCGCGCCGAGCAGGTCGTCGAACGCCTTCACGAACGACGCGACGCCTTCCTCGACCAGCTTGCCGGTCACGCCGTTGAGATCGAGCCCCAATCGCTCCGCTTCCGCCAGCACGTGCCTGGCCGCGTCGACGTCCTGCGTAATCGTCTCCGCCGCCGTGCCGTGGTCGCGGAACGCGTCCATCGTCTTGGGCGGCATCGTGTTGACCGTGTCCTTGCCGATCAGCGTGTCGATATACAGCGTATCGGGATAGCTCGGATCCTTCACGCCGGTCGACGCCCAGAGCAGGCGCTGCGGCTGCGCGCCCTTGGCGGCGAGCGCCTGCCAACGATCCGACTTGAGGAAATCGAGATACCATTGATACGCCATCTTCGCATTGGCGATCGCCACCTTGCCGCGCACGGCCTTGAGCGCATCCGCCTCGGCATCGCCCTTCTCGACGCGCGCATCGATTTCCTTGTCGATCGAGCTGTCGATCCGGCTGACGAAGAAGCTCGCAACGCTGGCGATCTTGTCGATCGGCTGCCCCTGACGGACACGCTCCTCAAGGCCCATCGCATAGGCCTCGGCGACGCGGACATAGGCATCGACCGCGAACAGCAGCGTGACGTTGACGTTGATCCCGCTTGCGATCGTCGATGCGATCGCCGGCGCACCCGCGAGCGTCCCCGGGATCTTGATCATCAGGTTCGGCCGGTCGACCATCCCCCACAGCTTCTTCGCCTCGGCGATCGTCGCGTCGGTATCGTCCGAGATATACGGCGACACCTCGAGGCTGACATAGCCATCCTTCGCGTCGAGCTTGTCATAGACCGGCTTCAGCGTCTCCGCCGCCGCCTTGATGTCCTGGATCGCAAGATGCTCGTACCGGTCGATCGTCGCCGCGCCGGGGTTCTCCTTGTCGAACTTGGCGAGTGTCGAGTCATACGCCTCGCCGTGACCCATCGCCTTCTCGAAGATCGACGGGTTCGAGGTGACGCCGGTCAGGCCATCCTCGTCGACCAGCTTCTGAAGACCACCGGCCTCCAGGAACTTCCGGTCGACGAAATCGAGCCATACCGCCTGGCCGAAGCCTTCGAGATCGTTGAGCGCACCCATCACTTGGTCTCCATCACCTGGCGGGCAACCTTGACGACATTGTCGACGGTGAACCCGAACTTGTCCTGCAGTTTGGCGAGCGGTGCCGAGGCACCGAAGGTCGACATCGTCACGGTCGCGCCGTCGAGCCCGACATAGCGGTCCCAACCGATCGACCCGGCCATCTCGATCGCAACGCGCGCACGCACTTCGCGCGGCAACACGCTTTCCTTGTACGCGGCGTCCTGCAGCTCGTAGCGATACCAGCTCGGCATCGACACGACCCGGCTCTTGACGCCGTCCGCGATCAGCTTTTCGTGCGCGTCGACCGCGAGCGAGACTTCGCTGCCGGTCGCGATCAGGATCACGTCGGGCGTGCCGTCACAATCGGCCAGCACATAGCCGCCCTGCTCGACGCCATCGGCGCTCGCATATTTGGTCCGGTCGAGCGTCGGCAGCGCCTGGCGCGAGAGGATCAGCGCGGCGGGCGTGCTGGCGTCCTTCAGGACCGCCTTCCATGCCGCGACGACTTCGTTCGCGTCGCTCGGACGGATCGTATCGAGACCCGGGATCGCGCGCAGCGTGGCGAGATGCTCGATCGGCTGGTGCGTCGGGCCGTCCTCGCCGACGCCGATCGAGTCGTGCGTGAACACCCAGACCGCGCCGACCTCCATGATCGCCGACAGGCGCACCGGTGCGCGCATGTAATCGACGAAGACGAGGAAGGTGGAGCCGTAGGAGCGCAGATGCGACAGCGCCATGCCGTTGACGATCGCGCCCATGCCATGTTCGCGAATGCCGAAATGGAAGTTGCGGCCGGCGTAATTCTCCGCCTCGAACGAGGGCTGCCCCTTGATGTCGGTCTTGGTCGACGGCGCCAGATCGGCCGAGCCACCGATCAGCCACGGCACCTTCGCGGCGATCGCGTTGAGCACCTTGCCGCCCGAATCGCGGCTGGCGACTCCCTTGGCGTCCGCTTCGAACGTCGGGATATCGGCATCCCAGCCCTCGGGCAGCTCGTCCTTGAGCAGCAGGTCGAGCTCGGCGGACAGCTCGGGATGCGCGTCGCGATATTTGTCGGTCAGCGCGACCCACTCGTCACGCAGCTTCGCGCCACGCTCGGCGATCGCACCGTTGAAATGCTCGATCACGCCGTCGGGCACGTAGAACGACTTGTCCTCGGGCCAGCCATAAGCCTGCTTGGTAAGGCGGATATTCTCGTCGCCGAGCGGTTCGCCATGCGCCTTCTCGCTGCCCGCCTTGGGGCTGCCATAGCCGATCACCGAATGCACGACGATGAAGGTCGGCTTGTCGGTGGTCGCCTTGAACGTCTCGATCGCACGGCTGAGGGCCGCGGTGTCGTTGGCGTCGTCGACATGGATGACGTTCCAGCCATAGGCGTCGAAGCGCAGGCCGACATCCTCGTCGAAGGCGAGATCGGTCGCGCCCTCGATCGAGATATGGTTGCTGTCGTAGATCCAGCACAGGTTGCTGAGCTTGAGATGCCCGGCCATGCTCGCCGCCTCGGCGGACACGCCCTCCATCATGTCGCCATCGCCACAGATCGTGTAGACGTCATGGTCGAACAGCGTGAAGCCGTCCTTATTGTAGCGCGCGGCCAGCCAGCGCTCGGCGATCGCCATGCCGACCGAATTGCCGCAACCCTGACCCAGCGGACCCGTCGTGGTCTCGACGCCCGTCGTGTGGCGATATTCGGGGTGGCCTGGGGTCTTCGACGACAGCTGGCGGAACTGCTCGATATCCGCGAGGCTCACGGCCTCCTTGCCGGTCTTGTTGCCCTCGGCATCGATCTCTTCGATCTTGGCGAGGTGGATCAGTGAATAGAGCAGCATCGACGCGTGCCCGACCGACAGCACGAACCGGTCGCGGTTGGGCCAGTCGGCGTGCTTGGGATCGTAGCGCAGGAACTTCGACCAGAGCGTGTAGCCGACCGGCGCCAGCGCCATCGGCGTGCCGGGATGCCCCGAATTGGCCTTCTGCACCGCGTCCATCGACAAGGTGCGGATCGTATCGATCGCGAGGCGCTCGGGCGAACCGTCCTCGTGCAGCATGGGGTCCGCCTTGGGGGCGACGGTTGCGGTATCGGTCATGGAAGAAAGCCTCGCTCTAGACGGTGACCGAACGCCGCGCATCCGATCTGGTTGCCAACATAGGGTGCCTTTAGGCAGATGCACCCGCCCGTTCCAGTCGCGTAACGACGCCATTCGTTGCAATATATGCCGCGTCGACCTCGTCGAGGAACAGCCCGTGCCCGAGAATGCCGGGGATCGCGGCGAGTAGCGCGGCGGTCGCGCGGGGGTCTTCGAGCGTGGCGAAATGGCAGTCGATGACCAGATTGCCCTGATCGGTCCGGTACTTGTCACGCATCACCGGCGCGCCCCCCAGATCGGCCAGCACGCGCTCGACATAGCCGCGCGCGAACGGCAGCACCTCGACCGGCAGCTTGGCCGCACCGATCCGGTCGACCTGCTTGGAGCCATCGGCGATCACGATCATCCGTGCCGAGCTTGCGGCGACGATCTTCTCGCGCAGCATCGCACCCCCCGCGCCCTTGATCGCGAAACACCGCGCGTCAATCTCGTCGGCGCCATCGATCGTCAGGTTGACGCGCGCGATATCGGCGAAGTCGAGGACCGGGATACCCACCTGCCGCGCGAGCTTGCCGCTGGCGTCCGAGGTGACGACGGCGCGGATGGCCAGCCCGGCCGCGACCCGCTCGCCCAACGCCCGGATCGCGAACGCCGCGGTCGACCCGGTGCCAAGGCCGACGAGCATCCCGTCCCGAACCTCCGCCACCGCCGCCACCGCCGCGGCTTTCTTGTCGTCATCGATCATAGCGCCCCCCAATCCGTCATGCCGGGCACGTTCCGGCATCACGCTTCAACACATCCCAGAGGATTTAGTTTGCGGGACCCGGGGGCGAAGCACCACCCCGGCGAAGGCCGGGGCCCAATTGGGGGACGTCGCTGACGGAGCGCAGTCCGCCGTTACTACGACCTTGCCATTTGGACCCCGGCCTCCGCCGGGGTGGTGCTGTACTGGTGCGCACGCCTCCTTGTTCTCCCGCGAAGGCGGGAGCCCAGTCTGGGTCCCCGCCTTCGCGGGAAAACACTCTCTTACGTTCAGCGAGCACTCTCCAAAACACCCCCGCCCGACAAACCAGGTTACTCTTTCTTCCCTATTTCTCGCGCCCGCTGTTCAACTGACATACTTCTGGTACATCCTCGTGGTTTAGCCCGACCAACACCTGATCGCGGATGCCCAACTTGATAGCCAAACGATTTTCTGCGCGACGGTCCGCCGTTCTGCTCGTCCCCGCGCTGGCGCTCGCAGCCTGTTCCGGCGGTGGCGGTGACAAGGCACAAGGCAAGGGCAAGGCCGGGCAACCGGGCCAGGGCACGCCGACCGTCGGCTATGTCGTCGTCCAGCCGACCAGCGTCGCGATGACCACCGAGCTCAGCGGCCGCACGACCGCGTTCGAGAGCTCGGACGTCCGCCCGCAGGTCACCGGCATCATCCGCCGCCGCTATTTCACCGAGGGCACGCTCGTGAAGAAGGGCCAGCCGCTCTACGAGATCGACCAGCGCCTCTACCGCGCCGCCGCCAACGAGGCGCAGGCCAATCTGCAGAGCGCACAGGCGAACCAGCAGGCGCAGAAGGTGCTCGCGGATCGCTACAAGCCGCTCGCCGAGATGGAGGCGATCAGCAAGCAGGATTACACCAACGCGGTCGCCACCTCGCGGCAGGCCACCGCCTCGGTCGCGCAGACCCGCGCCGCGCTCGAGACCGCGCGGATCAACCTGAAGTTCACGACCGTGCCCGCGCCGATCACCGGGCGGATCGGCCGCTCGCTGTTCACCGTCGGCGCACTGGTGTCCGCCACGCAGACCGACCCGCTCGCGCAGATCCAGCGGCTCGATCCGATGTTCGTCGACATCCAGCAATCGTCCGGCGACCTGCTCGCGCTACGTCGTTCGCTTGGCCAGAACGGCATCGTCGCGACGCGCGCCGAAGTCCGCCTGACGCTCGAGGACGGCAGCGAATATGGCGCGACCGGCTCGGTCGAGTTCGCCGAGGCCTTGGTCAACACCGAGACCGGCACCGTGACGCTGCGCGCGCGCTTCCCCAATCCGCAGGGGCTGCTGCTGCCCGGCATGTTCGTCCAGGCCAAGTTCGCGCAGTCGATCAACCAGCGCGCGTTCCTCGTGCCGCAGGCGGGCGTGTCGCGCGACGCCAAGGGCAATGCGACGGTCTATGTCGTCGATGCGAACAACAAGGCGGTGCAGAAGAAGATCAAGGCGGACCGCACGCAGGGGGCGTTCTGGGTCGTGACGCAGGGTCTCAACCCCGGCGACCGGATCGTCACGCAAGGCCTGTCGAAGATCGCGCCGAACCAGAGCGTGAAGCCGGTCCCCGAGAACACCGCGCAAAAGATCGAAGCGCCCAAGGGCGACTCCTCAGGCGGCGATCAGGCCAGCCAGAAAAAGGCCGGCTAACCGCTCATGCTCTCCCGTGTCTTCATCGATCGCCCGATCTTCGCCTGGGTGCTCGCGATCATCGTGATGCTAGGCGGCATCGGCGCGATCATGAGCCTGCCGATCGCGCAGTACCCCGACGTCGCGCCGCCGCAGGTGACCGTCCGCGCGACCTTCCCCGGCGCCAATGCGCAGACGATCCAGAACAGCGTCACGCAGGTCGTCGAACAATCGCTGACGGGCATCGACGGGCTGATCTATTTCAGCTCGTCCTCGTCGTCGCGCGGGTCGGTGACGATCACGGTCACGTTCGAGAAGGGCACCGATCCCGACATCGCGCAGGTCCAGGTCCAGAACCAGGTCCAGCAGACGCTGTCGCGCCTCCCGCAGCAGGTCCAGCAGCAAGGGCTGGTCGTGCGCAAATCGAACCCGGACAATCTGCTGATCGTCGGCGTCTATGACGAGACCGACAAGCTGACCAACCAGGACGTCTCGGACTATCTCGTCTCGAACCTGCAGGATCCGCTCGGCCGTATTCCGGGCATCGGCGACAGCAACGTGTTCGGCGCGCAATACGCGATGCGGATCTGGCTCAACCCGAACAAGCTCGCGAGCTTCCAGCTGATCCCGAGCGACGTGACGACCGCGATCCAGGCGCAGAACACCGAAGTCGCCGCGGGCGAGCTCGGCGGCCAGCCGCAGCCCGACACGCAGATGTTGAACGCGACCGTCACCGCACAGTCGCGCCTCCAGACGCCCGAGCAGTTCGCCAACATCATCCTGAAGACGACCAACACCGGTGCGACGGTGAAGCTGCGCGACGTCGCGCGGATCGAGTTGGGCGCGGAGAACTACAACGCGCGCAGCCGGGTCAACGCGCATCCCGGCGCGGGTATCGCGGTGCTGCTCGCCCCCGGCGCCGACGCGCTCAAGACCGCCGAGCTGGTCAAGGCGTTCGTCGAGAAATCCGCCAAGAGCTTCCCGCCAGGCCTGAAGTTCGCCTATGCCAACGACACGACCGACTTCATCAAGCTGTCAATCGACGAGGTCGTCAAGACGCTGATCGAGGCGGTCATCCTCGTTGTCATCGTCATGTTCGTGTTCCTGCAAAGCTGGCGCGCGACGCTGATTCCGACGATCGCGGTCCCCGTCGTGCTGCTCGGCACATTCGGCGTGTTCTATCTCGCGGGCTTCTCGATCAACACGTTGACGCTGTTCGGGCTCGTGCTCGCGATCGGCCTGCTGGTCGACGATGCGATCGTCGTGGTCGAGAATGTCGAGCGCCTGATGGAGGAAAATCCCGAGATGACGCCTCGGGAGGCGACGATCGAATCGATGAACGAGATCACCGTTGCCTTGGTCGCGATCGCGCTCGTGCTGTCCGCGGTGTTCCTGCCGATGGCGTTCTTTGGCGGGTCGACCGGCGTGATCTACCGCCAGTTCTCGCTGACGATGGTCTCGGCGATGGTGCTGTCGGTGCTCGTCGCGCTGATCCTGAGCCCCGCGCTGACCGCGACGTTGCTCAAGCAGAAGAAGACCGATGCGGAGGGCAACCCTGAGCAGAGCTGGGGCCAGCGCAAATTCCCGAAGGTCGCGAATTTCTTCACGCGCGCAGGCGACAAGTTCAACAGCGGGTTCGAAAAGGGCACGCAGAAATACACCAACACGGTGCAGTCGGTGATCGACCGCAAGTGGCTGTTCCTGCTGATCTACGCCGCCGTCGTCGCGCTGCTGGCGGTGCTGTTCCTGCGGCTGCCGACGGGCTTCCTGCCGACCGAGGACCAGGGATCGGGCATCGTCCAGTTCCAGCTTCCCGCGGGCGCTACGCAGGGCCGCACCTTCGCACTCCAGAAGCAGATCGAGCAATATTACTTCACCAACGAGAAGGCCAATGTCCGCACGATGTTCACCGTCAGCGGCGGCGGCGGCGGCGGCGCGAGCGGGCAGAATACCGGCCAGGGCTTCGTCTCGTTCGCGCCCTGGGATCTGCGCGAGGGCAAGGAAAACACTGCCGAGGCGATCACCGGGCGTGCGTCGAAGGCGTTTGCGGGTTTCCGTGACGCGCAGGTCTATTCGCTCGTGCCGCCCGCGGTGCGTGGTCTCGGCTCGTCGAACGGCTTCACGATGGAGCTGCAGAACGCCGGCGGCCTCACGCAGGTCGAGTTCAACGCCGCGCGCGACAAGCTGCTCGCGCTCGCCCGCGCCGATTCGTCGCTGACCGCGATCCGCCTGACCGAACTGCCCGACGTCGCGACGCTGCGAGTCGATGCCGACCAGCAGAAGCTGTCGACGCTCGGGCTCACCCAGGCGAACGTGAACTCGACGCTGTCGACCGCCTGGGGTGGCCAGTACGTCAACGACTTCATCGATCGCGGCCGCGTGAAGCGGGTCTATGTCCAGGGCGACGCGCAGTTCCGCGCGCAGCCGTCAGACCTGAGCCAGTGGTTCGTGCGCGGCTCGAACGGCCAGATGGCGCCGTTCTCGTCCTTCGCCAAGACCAGCTGGGGCCAGGCGCCGACGACGCTGTCGCGATTCAACGGCATCGCCTCGTACGAGATCCAGGGATCGGGCGCGCCCGGCGTCAGCTCGGGCGACGCGATGAACCGGATCGCCGAGCTTGCGGGGCAGATCCCCGGCACGTCGGTCGCGTGGTCCGGCCTGTCCTATCAGGAACGCCTGTCCTCGGGTCAGGCGCCGATCCTCTACGGGCTGTCGTTGCTCGTCGTGTTCCTGTGCCTCGCCGCTTTGTATGAAAGCTGGTCGATCCCGATTGCGGTGCTGCTCGTCATCCCGCTCGGCCTCGTCGGCGCGATCCTCGCGGTGACGCTGCGTGGACTGATCAACGACGTGTATCTCCAGATCGGGCTGCTCACGACGATGGGGCTCGCCGCGAAGAACGCGATCCTGATGATCGAGTTCGCCGAGCAGGAGGAGAAGAAGGGCAAGCGAGTCATCGAGGCGGCGCTGTCGGCGGCGAAGATCCGTCTGCGCCCGATCCTGATGACGTCGTTCGCGTTCATCCTCGGCGTGCTCCCGCTAGCCCTCTCGACCGGTGCGGGTGCCAACAGCCGCATCGCGATCGGCACCGCGGTGGTCGGCGGCATGCTGACCGCGACGATCCTCGCGATCTTCTACATCCCGCTGTTCTTCGTCCTCGTCCGCCGCGGCGCGCGCGACGGCATCGCCAAGCTGCGTGGGCGCCCCACCGGTCATCAGGGCGGCACGCATCACGACGGAAACGACGGCGACCACAGGGAACCGCTGGGTCCGCCCGAACCACAGGGCCCTCACCGGCCGGAGCCCGCATGATGCGTTCGTTAGTCCTTATCCTCGCCGCCTCGACCGCGCTCGCCGGATGCTCGCTCGCGCCCAAATATGCGCGCACCGAGCTCCCGGTGCCGCCGTCGCTCCCGGTCGGCGACGCCTATCTGCGCCAGTCCGAGGCGGCGCTGCCCGCGATCACCTATCGCGACGTGTTCCGCGACCCGCGGCTCCAGCAGATCATCGTCCAGGCGCTGGCCAACAACCGCGACCTCCGCGTCGCCGCCGCCAACATCGCCGCCACGCGCGCGCAATACCGGATCCAGCGCGGCGACCTGTTGCCGCAGGTCGATGCGAGCGGCCGCTACACCTATTCGGGTGGTGGCAACGGCACGCGCAACACCGTCACGAGCGGCACAGGGACGGGCGGCACCGGGACGGGCGGCAATAGCGGCACCGGAACGGGTGGGACGGGCGGCACGGGTACGGGGGGCACGGGCACGGGCGGTACCGGTACGGGCACCGGCGGCACCGGATCGGTGGTCAGTTCGTCGAGCTCGAACAGTTCCTTCTCGGTCGATCTCGGCACGACTGCGTTCGAACTCGACCTGTTCGGCCGGATCCGCTCGCTCACCAGCGCCGCGCTCGATCGCTATTTCGCGACCGAAGCCGCCGCGCGCGCGACGCGGCTGACGCTCGTCGGCGACATCGCCGATGCGTGGCTCACCTATGCGTCGGACCAGAGCCTGCTCAAGATCGCCCAGGATACCGTCGCCAGCTCGCAGCGCAGCGTCACGCTGACCGAGGCGCGGCTGCGCGGCGGCGTCGCCCCGCGCACCGACCTGCGCCAGGCGCAGCAGATCCTGTTCACCGCGCAGAGCGACCTCGCGCAACAGCGCACCGCGCTCGCGCAGGACGTCAACGCACTGCAACTGCTCGTCGGCGCGCCGGTCGATACGGCGCTGCTGCCCGCCTCGATCGAGCAGGCGCTGCCGACCATCGCCACCCTCCCCGCCGGGCTCGACAGCAGCATCCTCCTGCGCCGCCCGGACGTGGTCGAATCCGAATATGAACTGCGCGCCACCAACGCCGAGATCGGCGCAGCGCGCGCGGAACTGTTCCCGAAGATTTCGCTGACCGGCATCCTCGGGTTCGCGAGCACCGCGCTCACCTCGCTCTTCAGCGGCGGCGCGTTCAACTATTCGGTCGCGCCCTCGATCAGCTACCCGATCTTCCGCGCGGGCGCCGGGATCGCCGGCGTCGCCTATTCGAAGGCGCAACGCGACGCCGCGCTCGCGACCTACGAGAAGACGATCCAGACTGCGTTCCAGGAAACCGCCGACGCGCTGGCACGACAGGGCACGATCGCCGACCAGTTGAAGGCGAACCAGAACTTCTCCGCCGCGGCACTCGACACCTATCGCCTGTCCGATGCGCGCTATCGCGGCGGGATTGACACGTTCCTCAACTCGCTCGATGCGCAGCGCTCGCTCTACACAGCGCAGCGCAACCTCGTCGCGACGCAACTGGTTGGCGCGAGCAACCGCGTGACGCTGTACCGCGTGCTGGGCGGCGATTCGACGCTCGAGGTGACCGCAGCCGGGCCGCAACCGGTGACGACGAGCGGGGCGCCACGGTCGGAGACGAACTGACGCGCGGCGTCGTCGTTCCGGCCCACCTTTTTATGAGACTCCCCCACTCCGTCATCCTGACGAAAGTCAGGATCCAGGGTCACGGGCATAACGATCTTGGCTCTGGATCCTGACTTTCGTCAGGATGACGATCGGGGGTGGTGCAGGGTTGCCCCCCTCCCCCGGGCAACAGCCGGGGAAGGGGCGCGTTGGCTCAGCCGGTCGGGCTGGCGGCGTTGACGAGCTCGGGCACCTTGATCGGCGACAGCGTCTGCTCCTGGTCCGCCGAGATCCGGCGCGAGCGATGGAACGGCGGCAGCGTGACCGCCTTGCCCGTCTTGAGCGATTCGAGCACGCCCTCGATCACGCGCAGGTCGGCGAGCCCTTCCTCGGCGTCGGGCTCGGGATCGCGGTCTTCGAGGATGCAGTCGGAGAAATAGCGCATCTCGCCACCAAACTGGTCGGTCGGCTTGAAGCTCTCATGGCTCTTCTTCTCGCCGATCGTGACACGCTGCTCCATCGCATCGCCAAAGCCGTAGGCGGGATCCATGTGGATGCTGCCCTTCGTGCCCGAGATCGTCAGGCTGTCGACGTTGTTCGCGTAATAGGAGACGGTGAACTGCGCGAGCCGGTCGCCGGGAAAGCGCAACGTCACCGCATAGGTGTCGTCGAGATCGGGGAAACCCGAATCCGCGTGCCGCGATGCGGCGGCGGCGACGACCTCGATCGGCTCCGCGCCGAACAGATAGCGCGTCGCGTTGATCGGATACGGCGCCATGTCGAACAGCGGCCCGCCGACGACGCCGTTCTTCGCGCGGTGGTTGGCCGGATCGAGCTTCTGCATGAAGCACGAGGTGAACGCGACGAGGTCGCCCAGCTCGCCCGCCCGGATGCGGCGGATCGCGTCGAGCGTCGACGGCTCGAAATGCAGCCGGTACGCGGTCATCAGCTTGGCGGACGATGCGCGCTCGGCCTCGCGGATCGCCTCGGCCTTCTCGGTCGAGATTTCGAGCGGCTTCTCCGACAGCACGTGGATGCCCGCCTTCAGCGCGGGGATCGCGAACTCGGCATGGCGCCAGTTCGGCGTCCCCAGATAGATCGCGTCGATCAGGCCGGACGCGAGCAGTTCGTCGAACTGGTCGTAGCGATAGGTCGCCTCGACCCCGTACATCTTACCCAGCTTGCGGGCCTTTTCCGCATCGTCGGTGACGAGTGCGGTGATCTCGGAATTGCCGGTGTGCGCGACGCCCGGCATCATCGACGCCTGCGAAATGTCGCCAAGCCCGACGATCGCGTACCGGATCTTCTTCTTGCCCAGCCCAAGGGCGGACGTGATCGTGGAAACTGCGCTCATAGGAAATGCCTCGATGATAGGGGTCGCGCGCTCAACGCGACAACGCGCATAGCTATCCCTCGAAAATTCCGGGCGCGCGCCGCGCAGGGCCGGGTTTGCCCGCGGACCCGCCCTTCGAAACCATTGATTATGCGCGAGAACGGATGGCCGCGTTTACCCGAACGAAACCAATTCGGGCCGATTACCCTGGTACGCGAATGACCGGGCATCGCGCGTGCTCCCCCCCCAGCCCGCCCTGGTGACGACACGATGACCGGCTTGCGATTTCTGACGTTCGGGATGCGAGGGACACCGCACGCATCCCGGCGCCATGGACGTAGCCAGGCGAATCGTCGTCCCGCCTGCCAAGCCTCGATCCGGTAGGATGCCGCCGATGTACGCTCCGCTTCCTGCCGCCGATCGCCGCGCGCAAACCCGCCCCCCCGGTGGCGCCGATGGACAGCCGCACAGCCTGCCCTTGCAGGGGCTGTTCGGCCTGACCGAGAATGATCGCGCGTCCGTCACCGAGCTGTTCGTGATGAAACTCGCGCAGGTCTCGGTCGTCTGGCCGTTCACGCTCGCGATCCAGCTCCTGACCTGCTCGCTGCTGGTCGCGCTCGTGCTGTTCGACGGTACGTCGACCGGGGAGCGGATCATCGGCATCGCGGTCCATACCGCCATCCTCGCGGTCGGCTCGCTGCTGGTCTTCGCGACCGTCCGCCTGCCCGCGGCCAGCGCGCTGGCGTCCTACAAGCGCAACCGGATCGTCACGCTGTGCGCGGCGGCGATGGCCGCGACGCTGACGTCGCTGCTATGGGCGATCACGACGATGCCCGACGGCGCGATCCAGCTCGACAGCACGATCGCGGTCGGCGGCCTGATCGGCGTGACCGCGGTGAGCCTCCACCCGATCCGCGCGGCGACGCTCGGCTTCGCGACAGGCCTCGTGCTGGCGCTCGCAGTGCTGGCGGGCCCCAGCGTCTCGGTCGCGATCGCACTGGCGTTTCTCGGCTGCCTGATCGCCGCGACCGTCAGCCTCGCGCGGATCGACCATGCGCGCGAACTCGACCGCGAGACCGCGTCGAACGAAGGCCGCATCGCGGTCAAGATGATCACCGAGTTCGAGGATCACGGCGCCGGCTGGTTCTGGGAAGCCGATCGCCAGGGCCGCGTGACCTATCTGTCGGACAAGGTCGCGCGCGATATCATGCCGGCGGGCACTGCGGTCGGCCAGCTGCTGACCGACCTGTTCCGGATGGACAGCGACGCGCCCGGCACCGAACGCACGCTCGCCTTCCACATCTCGTCGCGCACGTCGTTCGCCGACTATTCGGTGTGCGCCGCCGCGCAGCAGTGCGAGCGCTGGTGGTCGATCTCCGGTCGTCCGGTGGTCGACGATCTCGGCCGGTTCCAGGGCTTTATCGGCTCGGGCAGCGATCTGACCGAACAGCGCAAGTCGGAGGCCGAGATCACGCGCCTGGCGCTGTTCGACAGCCTGACCGGGCTTGCCAACCGCCAGCGGATGCGGATCTCGCTCGAAAAGACGCTGGCGCAGAATACCGGCCCCTACCGCGCGACCTCGCTGTTCCTGATGGATCTCGATCGGTTCAAGGCGGTCAACGACACGCTCGGCCACCCGGCCGGCGACGCGTTGCTGCAACAGGTCGCGCAACGCCTGCAGCGCGGGGTCGGCGATGCCGGGCTGGTCGGGCGGCTCGGCGGCGACGAGTTCAAGGTCGTGCTGCCGGGCATGGGCAACCGCGATGCGCTGGCGACGCTCGCTAAGGATCTGATCGCGTCGCTGTCGCAGCCCTATTTCATCAGCGGGACCGCAGTCACGATCGGCTGCTCGATCGGCATCGCGATCTCCCCCGACGACGGCGAGACCTCCGAGACGCTGGTCCGCAACGCCGATCTCGCGCTCTATGCCGCCAAGGGCGACGGGCGCGGCGTCCACCGGTTCTTCTCGGACGAGATGCTGGCGGGCGCGCGGACGCGCAAACTGCTCGAGGACGATCTGCGCGTCGCGGTCGCGGAAGGCGCGTTCCACCTCTGCTACCAGCCCGTCGTCAGCACGAAGACCGTCCGGATCGTCGGCTATGAGGCGCTGATCCGCTGGAACCACCCGACTCGCGGCATGGTCTCGCCCGCCGACTTCATCCCGGTCGCCGAGGAATGCGGGCTGATCGAGGCGATCGGGGAGTGGGTGTTGCGCACCGCGTGCATCGAGGCGGCGCGCTGGCCCGACGGCATCCGCGTCGCGGTCAACGTCTCGCCGATCCAGTTCGCCAACCCGGTGCTGCCCGCGATCGTCACCAGCGCGCTCGCCCAGTCGGGGATCGCCCCCCGCCGGCTCGAGCTCGAAATCACCGAGGGCGTGTTCCTCGACGAGACGCGCTCGTCCGAGCAGATGTTCAAGGCGCTCAAGGGCGTCGGCGTGCGACTGGCGCTCGACGATTTCGGCACCGGCTATTCGTCGCTCGGCTACTTGCGCAACGCGCCGTTCGACAAGATCAAGATCGACCAGTCGTTCGTGAAGGGCGCGGCCGAACCCGGCAACCGCAACGCCGCGATCATCAAGGCGATCGTGACGCTGGCCGACACGCTCGGCATGGAAACGACCGCGGAAGGCGTCGAGGTGCAGGACGAGATCGACCTGTTGCGCGATCTGGGGTGCAGCCACATCCAGGGCTATGTCTATGGCCGCCCGGTGCGCGCGGAGGAGGCGATGCGCCAGCTGGGCGTCGAGAACGGGACGGCGACCGCGAGCGGCTTCAAGGTCAGCCGTGCGCCGCGCACCAAGATGCTGCGGTCCGCGCGAATCATGATCGGCGGCGTGCGCGGCGATGTCCGCATCCGCGACATCTCGACCTCGGGAGCGATGGTCGACGGGCTCCGGATCGACGGCGATCCCTATGGCGTCGAGATGCAGATCGAGCTGCTCGAAGACCAGCTCACCCCCGCCCGCGTCCGCTGGGCGCGCGACGGCAAGGCGGGGATCGAGTTCCATGAGGCGTTCAATCTCGACCGCTTGAACCACGGCCAGACATCGCGGATCCGCCGGGCGGGATGATCGGCGACGGGCGTTCGTCCGGGCGTCGGGAGAAGGGCGAAATGGCTGGCCAAGGGGGAACCAACCGCCCCCTGTCGCCGTCTCTCTTCCATGGTAAATCGTGCACCGATCAAAGCCCTGGCCTTCGACGTATTCGGCACCGTCGTCGATTGGCGATCGGGAATCGCGCGCGACGCGGCGCCCGTCCTCGCACGGCTGGACCGCAGCGATATCGACCCGCACGTCTTCGCCGATGGCTGGCGCAAACGCTATCAGCCCGCACTCGAAGAGGTGCGTAGCGGTCGCAGGCCGTTCGTCATTCTCGACACGCTCCACCGCGAAGCGCTCGAAGACCTGCTCCGCCATCACCGCATCGATCCAGCGGCAATCGATGACGCCACGCTCGTCGACCTGACGCATGCGTGGCACCGGCTCGACCCCTGGCCCGACTCGGTCGAAGGCCTCACCCGCCTGAAAACCCGGTTCCCGATCGTGACGCTGAGCAACGGGAACATCGCACTGATGCTCGACATGGCGCGCCGCGCGGGTCTCCCCTGGGATGCGATCCTCGGTGCCGAAGTCAGCCGCGTCTACAAGCCGCTGCCCGAATCCTACCTCGCCACCGCGCGCCTATTGGCGATAGATCCGTCCGAGCTGTGCCTCGTCGCCGCGCATCATAGCGACCTCGCCGCAGCGCGCGCGGCGGGCTTGCAGACCGCCTATGTCGATCGCCCGCACGAATATGGCGGCCGCCGCGCGCCGGATGCCGACGCCGTGCAGGACTGGGACGTCTCCGTTGGCAGCTTGACCCAGCTTGCCGACGAACTGTGCCGCTGACCTGTCGAGCCGCGTCCAAAACGATGGAATCGCAAGGCGCAGGCCCGTATCGAACGGCCGTCGAGGTAAAATCCGACCCGGTGCGCGACCCGGCAGGATCTTGAGATGACTTCACAGACGGCCCAGGCCGATTTCCTGACCGGCGGCGGCGAGATGGCCGCGATGATCCGCGCGCATGACTGGTCGTCCTCGCCGCTCGGCCCGATCGCGGGTTGGTCGCAGTCGCTGCGCTCGATCGTCTCGCTGATGCTCGCGTCCGAATTTGCGATGTGCCTCGGCTGGGGGGACGAGCTCGGCTTCCTCTACAACGACCATTACGCACGCATCATGCACGACAAGCATCCCGCCGCGCTCGGCCGGCCGTTTGCGGATGTCTGGGCGGATGTCTGGAGCGATATCAGTCCACTGGTCGACAAGGCGTTGGGCGGCGAAGCGTCGTTCTTCGAGAATCTGCCGCTCCTCACCAACCGCAAGGGCTATGACGAGCAGGCTTGGTTCACCTTCTCCTATTCGCCCCTCCGCGACGAGACCGGCGCGATCGCGGGCATGTTCTGCTCGACCTATGAGAGCACCGAGCGAGTCCAGACCGAACGCGCGCTGCGCGACGAACGCGAGCGGATGGGCCAGATGTTCGCGCAGGCGCCGACCTTCATGGCGATGCTGCGCGGCGCCGAGCATCGCTTCGAACTGACCAACCCCGGCTATGACAAGCTGATCGGCCACCGCGACGTGCTCGGCCGCACCGTCGCCGAGGCACTGCCCGACGCGGTCGAACAGGGTTTTCTCGACCTGCTCGACGGGGTGTTCACCAGCGGCGTCGCGTTTACCGCAACGGGCATGCTCTATGCCGTCCAGGCCGAACCCGGCGGGCCGATCAACGATCGCTATGTCGATTTCGTCTACCAGCCGATCCGCGACGCGACGGGTGCGGTCGTCGGCGTGTTCGTCGAGGGCGCGGACGTTACCGACCGCCAGCGGCTCGAACAGGACCTGCAATCGCTCAACGCGGATCTCGAACAGCGGGTCCGCGACCGTACGCAAGAGCTGATCGAGGCGCAGGAGGCGCTGCGCCAGGCGCAGAAGATGGAGGCGGTCGGCCAGCTGACCGGCGGCATCGCGCATGATTTCAACAATCTGCTGCAAGGCATCACCGGCAGCCTCGAGATCGTCCAGCGCCGCGTCGCGCAGGGGCGGATCGACGAACTCGATCGCTTCATCACCGGCGCGACCACCGCCGCCAACCGCGCCGCGTCGCTGACCCACCGCCTGCTCGCCTTCTCGCGCCGCCAGCCGCTGGATCCGCGCCCGGTCCAGGCCAACGCGCTGATTGCCTCGCTCGAAGACCTGCTCCGCCGCACCACCGGCGAGCAGATCGCGTTCGAGACGGTGCTCGCGGACGGTCTGTGGACGACGCTGTGCGATCCCAACCAGCTCGAAAACTCGCTGCTCAACCTGGTCATCAACGCGCGCGACGCGATGCCCGATGGCGGCGTGCTGACGATCGAGACCCGCAACGCGCTGCTCGACGACCATTTCGTCGCCAGCCAGCGCGACGTCCGGCCGGGGCATTATGTCTGCATCTGCGTCTCCGACACGGGCACCGGCATGTGCGCGGACACGATCGCCAAGGCGTTCGAGCCGTTCTTCACCACCAAGCCGATCGGCCAGGGCACGGGTCTAGGCCTGTCGATGATCTACGGCTTCGCCCGCCAGTCGGAGGGCTATGCCAGGATCTACAGCGAGGTCGGCCACGGCACGACGATCAAGCTCTACCTCCCCCGCCATTATGGCGCGGCGGAACGGGGCGAGCCGCTCCCCGGCCTGACTCAGGACCATGTCACCGACGCGGGCGAGATCGTGCTGGTGGTCGAGGACGATGCGGTCGTCCGCGCGCTGATCGTCGATGTGCTCGGCGAACTCGGCTATCAGGCGGTGGAGGCGCATGACGGCCCGGCCGGGCTCGACCGCCTGCGGACGATGGAGCGGATCGACCTGCTCGTCACCGATATCGGGTTACCCGGGCTCAACGGCCGCCAAGTCGCCGATGCCGGCCGGATGATGCGTCCCGGGCTGCGCGTGTTGTTCATGACCGGCTATGCGGAAAACGCAGCGCTGGCGTCGGGCTTTCTCGAACCGGGCATGTCGATGATCACCAAGCCGTTCGCGATGGACGCGCTCGCCACGCAGATCCGCACGATCATCGAGGGGTAGCGGGTAGGAGACCCTCCCCGTCCACCCCGGCGAAGGCCGGGGCCCAAATGGAAAGGTCGCAGTAACGACGCGCACCGCTCGGTTTGCGACGTCCCCCAATTGGGCCCCGGCCTCCGCCGGGGTGGTGTGGTGGTGATATGGTCGGGATTCCTGGCAATTCCCGTTCCCCCGCGAAGGCGGGGGTCCAGGAATCACGCAGGACCACGCTCGCGGCCCCCAGATCTAGTGGCCGTCGCAACGTTGCCGTTCGCGAAGAAACATTTGCCACTTCCCAGCCCGAAATAATTTTTCGTTCCCGCTTCGTCCCCTTGCACATCGCGAACCCCGCAGAACTCCACGCGTCGCGAATATACCGGTCGGCCAGTGCTCAGCCGAACGCGACGAACCGAGCCCCGAACCACCCCCTCACCCCCTTGCGTCTCTTCGCGGTTTGGCACAATCTCTTGGGGTTGCGTTCGGGGGCGAACCCAATCGCTGGTAGAACAACCCTTGCATAGCCCTATGCGATTTGACCGTAAGCGCGCCTTCCACCGTCGCGATGGTCACTTTTTGTTCTCCCGTTTGGGCTCGTCCGATGGTAGCATGGCGACAGGCGACCGATTCGAACGAATACAGAACACTAGGAGCGGTTTCGATGGATTTCAGAAACAGCAGCCGGGATAGCGACATGACCACAGATACGATCGACCAGACCACCGAAACGCCGGCAGCCGAGGCCCCCAAGGCACCGCGCCAGGCGCAGGACAGCCATTCCGTCCGCGCGCAGATCTACCCGGTCGAGGTCGATCACAGCCGCGACGCGCTGCTGACCGAGTTCGGCAAGGACACGCTCAAGGACCGCTATCTGCTCCCGGGCGAGAGCTATCAGGACCTGTTCGTCCGCGTCGCCTCGGCCTATGCCGATGACGCCGGCCACGCGCAGCGCCTCTACGACGCGATCTCGAAGCTCTGGTTCATGCCCGCCACCCCCGTTCTGTCGAACGGCGGCACCGGCCGCGGCCTGCCGATCTCCTGCTATCTCAACTCGGTCCCCGACAGCCTCGGCGGCATCGTCGACACCTGGAACGAGAATGTCTGGCTCGCCTCGCGCGGCGGCGGCATTGGCACCTATTGGGGCAACGTCCGCGGCATCGGTGAGCCGGTCGGCCTCAACGGCAAGACCAGCGGCATCATCCCGTTCGTCCGCGTCATGGATTCGCTGACGCTCGCCATCTCGCAGGGCTCTCTGCGCCGCGGCTCGGCTGCGGTGTACCTCGACGTCTCGCACCCCGAGATCGAGGAGTTCCTCGAGATCCGCAAACCCTCGGGCGATTTCAACCGCAAGGCGCTCAACCTGCACCACGGCGTGCTGATCACCGACGACTTCATGGAAGCCGTCCGCAACGGCGAGGAATGGCACCTCCGCTCGCCGAAGGACCAGGCGATCCGCGCCACCGTCGACGCGCGCTCGCTGTTCCAGAAGCTCGTCGAGACGCGTCTACAGACCGGCGAGCCCTACATCGTCTTCGCCGATCACGTGAACAAGGCGATGCCAAAGCATCACCGCGAGCTGGGCCTCAAGGTCTCGACCTCGAACCTGTGCTCGGAAATCACGCTGCCGACCGGCAAGGATCACCTCGGCAACGAGCGGACCGCGGTCTGCTGCCTGTCGTCGCTGAACCTCGAAACCTGGGATCAGTGGAAGGACGAGAAGGGCCTGATCGAGGACGTCATGCGCTTCCTCGACAACGTGCTGCAGGACTATATCGACCGCCACGAGCCCGGCATGGAGCGCGCCGCCTATTCGGCGGGCCGCGAGCGCTCAGTCGGCCTCGGCGTCATGGGCTTCCACAGCTTCCTCCAGGCGCGCGGCATCCCGTTCGAGGGCGCGATGGCGAAGTCGTGGAACCTGCGGATGTTCAAGCACATCAGCAGCCAGGCGAACGAAGCCTCGATGCAGCTCGCGATCGAGCGCGGACCCTGCCCCGACGCCGCCGATGTCGGCGCGATGGAGCGGTTCAGCTGCAAGATGGCGATCGCACCGACCGCGTCGATCAGCATCATCTGCGGCGGCACCAGCGCGTGCATCGAGCCGATCCCGGCGAACATCTACACGCACAAGACACTCTCGGGCAGCTTCTCGATCAAGAACCCGTATCTCGAGAAGATGCTCGCCGAGAAGTCGAAGAACTCGGACGCGGTGTGGAACTCGATCCTTGAACAGGGCGGGTCGGTCCAACATCTCGACTTCCTCTCGGTCGAGGAAAAGGACTGCTACAAGACCTCGTTCGAGATCGACCAGCGCTGGCTGCTCGAGCTCGCCGCGGATCGCACGCCCTATATCGACCAGGCGCAGTCGCTGAACCTGTTCATCCCCGCGGACGTCGAGAAGTGGGACCTGCTGATGCTCCATTTCCGCGCCTGGGAGCTCGGCATCAAGTCGCTCTATTATCTGCGCTCGAAGTCGGTGCAGCGCGCCGGGTTCGCGGGCGGGGTCGAGGCGGACAACACCATCGACCTGCGTCAGATTGACGTGGAATCGAAGGATTACGATGAGTGCCTTGCCTGTCAGTAAGGCCCTTCGCTGCGGCCTGACGCAAAAAACCCCGGCCCGCACGACGCGGACCGGGGTTCAAGCAGGCTCGGCGGTACGCGTTACGCGTACCGCCAGCGGGTCAGGCCTCTTCTTCGAACGTCACCGCCACGTCGGCGTTGGCCGACAGGCGGACCTTGCCGTCCTCGATATCCGCAACCAGCCCGAGCGAGATGAAGTGATGATGCCCTTCATGGCTGCCCGTGCCCTCGTTGACCTGCGCGCCCGAGTCCTTCTTGGTCAGCTTGATGCGGTTGCCTTCGACCTTGTCGACCGTGCCGACATGGACGCCGTCCGCACCGATGACTTCGGCATGTTCCTGAATCTGGGTTGCATCGACCATGGTCGTTCTCCTGTGTTGAGTATGGGTGCTGAACGCGCGCCGCGCGAGTTGGTCGCATGACGTATGGTTCAGCTATCATGTTCGCGGTCGCGGCCGTGCTCGGAATCGTCGGCACCGCGCTTCTTTTGCGGCTGCGCTCGCCGACGATCACCGAACCGCAGACTTATGCGTTCAGGATGATCGGCATCATGCTCACCTCGGGCGCGATCGTGCTCGCCATGTCCGCCGCCGCGATGTGGCGATGGAGCACGCAGATATGACGCACCGCTAACCCCACCAGTTTCCCCAGTTTACGACAGATTTCCCGAAAGGCTTACCCCATGTCCCTCCTTCACGCCTCCAAGCAGTACAAGCCGTTCGAATACCCCTGGGCGTTCGAATTCTGGAAGCGCCAGCAGCAGCTCCACTGGCTCCCCGAGGAAGTGCCCTTGGGCGAGGATTGCCGCGACTGGGCGCAGAAGCTCAGCGACCACGAGCGCAACCTGCTCACGCAGATCTTCCGCTTCTTCACGCAGGCCGATGTCGAGGTGCAGGATTGCTACCACGAGAAGTACGGCCGTGTGTTCAAGCCGACCGAGATCAAGATGATGCTGACCTCGTTCAGCAACATGGAGACGGTCCACATCGCCGCCTACAGCCATCTGCTCGACACGATCGGCATGCCCGAGAGCGAATATGGCGCCTTCCTCGAATATGCCGAGATGAAGGAAAAGCATGATTACATGCAGAATTTCGGCGTCGAGAACGACCAGGACATCGCGCGCACGCTCGCCATGTTCGGCGGCTTCACCGAGGGCGTCCAGCTGTTCGCGTCGTTCGCGATGCTGATGAATTTCCCGCGCTTCAACAAGATGAAGGGCATGGGCCAGATCGTCACCTGGTCGATCCGCGACGAGTCGCTGCACTGCGAGGGCATCATCAAGATGTTCCACACCTTCTGTCAGGAGCGCCAGTGCCTGACCAAGGCGGTCAAGGACGACATCGCCGACGTCTGCCAGACGACGATCCGCCTCGAGGACAATTTCATCGATCTCGCCTTCGAGATGGGCCCGGTCAACGGCATGACCCCCAAGGAGATCAAGAAGTACATCCGCTTCATCGCCGACTGGCGCATGACGCAGCTCGGCCTCAAGCCGATCTACATGATCGACGAGCACCCGCTGCCGTGGTTGGCCCCGATGCTGAACGGCGTAGAGCACGCCAACTTCTTCGAACAGCGCGCCACCGAATATTCGAAGGCCGCCACCAAGGGCCAGTGGAACGACGTCTGGGACTCGTTCGACAAGCGCCAGACCGCGAAGAAGGGCCCTGCGGCGAATGTGGACATGAGCGAGGTTCGCGATATGTTCAGCGATTCAGTTGCGGCAGAATGACGCAAAAAGCTAAATTTAGCATATGTTACAGTAGCTTAAACAATGACGCCTCACAGGTCACGCTGAGCTGAGGGCAAAACTCTCGTAACGCCATTAAACGTCGTTTTGTGAAGTTAGTTACGATAAGAGTTAAACCGTACCAATATGAGATGGCATCGCCGTAACGTGTGACGTGACCGCTTGGCACGCCACACGTTACGTGCTACATAAGTTCCTGAAGGGTGCTATCATGGACGGTGACATCATTACCCGGATGCGAGTCGAGGAAGCGGACCTCTCGCGCAAACTTAAGGCGGTTCGTGATCTGCTCGCGGCTTACGGCCAAGGTGATCCCGCTAACAACGTTAGCCTGCCATTCGCTGCCGCCGTATCCACAGCCGCAAATGTCCGCCCAACTTCCTCGCCTACTGGTAGTCGCGAAAAAGCATCGATTGAAGGCTTTGGATCATACGGTAAGCGGATAGTATCTACCGCAATGTCGGTAATGCTGATGAGTTCCGGCCCGGTTAAAACCCGCGACATCGTCGAGTTTCTAGAAGCGATGAATGTCGAAATTACCGGCGAAAACAAAGTTAACGCTGTCGGCGCTCTTCTTTCAAGGAGCGCAGATATCACGAGCCACGGCAAGTCAGGTTGGACTGTCGCTGATGACGTGAAAGCCCACGCAATAGTAAGCGAATATGCTTACAAAGAAAATGCCCCGTCTAGC
Source organism: Sphingomonas sp. BK036 (assembly GCF_004216825.1). Lineage (NCBI taxonomy): Bacteria > Pseudomonadati > Pseudomonadota > Alphaproteobacteria > Sphingomonadales > Sphingomonadaceae > Sphingomonas > Sphingomonas sp. BK036. The sequence continues at coordinate 927,385 of NZ_SGXR01000003.1, forward strand.
GAGTTCGATGAACTGCTAGGCGGGGCAGAAACCGCGCCTCACGCGCTAGAATGGAGACCACAGGAATGACCAATCATTCCGCAGGGTGGCAGGGGCGGCAACCCCTTAGCTACCCGTTGCTCTTATTACTGAGCTAGCGATCGCCATGGCTGCGGCATAACCGCGGCCATGGCCTTCTGCTAGCAAATCATGGTCAAATCGTCTAGAGGGATGCTGCACTATGCGCTTCCTGAAAGGACCATTCATGACTGTGGTATCGCTGAAAACAAAGCGGACTCAGCCGCGAGTTGCGGCTCAGAGAAGGGCAAAAAGAGTGTACGCAATTGCATTTGACTTGGATACCGGAGCTGCCGAGGCAGCTTGCGGATCAGGCTGGCGTAACTGTTACGCTCAGATTGCGTCTGTGATGGCCGAGTACGGCTTTAACCGACAGCAGGGAAGCGTATATTTCGGCGACGAGAATTCCGATGCCGTACGCTGTGTTCTAGCCGTGCAGGATTTGGACCGACGTTACGCTTGGTTCGGCCGCTCCGTTAAAGATCTTCGGATGTTGCGAGTAGACGAGGATAACGATCTTCTGCCATTGCTGAGCGATCGGCTACGACTAGGCATGCACGACGCCGCATGATAGTTAATGACAAAACTTGAATATTGTCTGTAGCCCTGAAATCCTCCGTCCAGACGGTGCGCAACTTAATCGCCTATACGAGGCCGGGGCAAAGGTCCGGGTGGACCCATTAACGACAGCCACCGCTTCACCGCATCATTGCTGATCATTCGTCCATGACGCACATCGGAGTCGGCCCGCGCATCGGCCTCCGCTTCTGCGGCAGCGTCGCTGGTTTCGAACAGGACCTTTTCGCGCGTCATTGTTGCGACGTTACGCCAAATCCCGTCGTCCGAAAAGCGACCTCACGCCCACCCACACCAAGGCGAGCGCTTCCCCCCGCCATACTGCCGCGCGAGGCCGTGGCGGACCAGTTCCGCGCCCAGCGACTTGCCATCGCGCTCGACGAGGCGGAGTTTGCGGCCGTAGCGGTCGACGTCGCGCTTGATCGGGACCAGCGTGAACGGGCCAGCGTTGAGCAACGCCTGCATCTTCACCGTCGCGGCCTGCCCCAGCCGTGCTTCGCGCGCGCATCGCGGCGGGTGAGTCTCCGGCGTGTCGATGTCGGCGATGCGGATCTTGGTGCCTGCCATCCAGAACGTGTCGCCGTCGACCATGCAGTCGATCCGCTTGGCATGGCCGCAGATCGTGAAGCGCGTCGATACGGGCTTGCTGCCCGACAGCGCCGAGGCGAGTGCCGCCGCGGTCGATGCCGCGCTCGCGACGCCTGCCGCAGTGGCGAGCGCGCCCGTGGCGGTGGTGGCAGCCCCGGCAGCGGAAGCAGCGGCCGACGACGCGTCCGCCTTCGCCCCCGCTGCTGCCGCGTCCGCCGCCTTGCTCCAGCCGCCGGGGACGCGCAGGTGCCCGGCGGGCCAGGCGATCCCGAATCCGGTCGGCCATTCGATCTTCAGGCCGGGCGGCACCAGCGCCGACCAGTCGATCTGGCGGATGACGGGCATCATCAGCCCGATCAGCACGCCGTAGAACACCAGGCGGAGCTGTAGCAGGACACCGGGCGCGGCCGTGCGGCCCGACCCGCCGCGACGCGTGGCGCCCGCGCGATCGCCGCTCAGCAACCGCATGAAATCAAAGACATACTCCATCGTCCCCCGCGCGTACGCGCGCGCGCGCGATTGTCACCTGTCCGACCGTTCGACTTGCGCCCAGCGGAGTCAGAAATGAGGCGAACGCATCGTGAACATCGCGCAGACCGCATCGGCAGGCAGAATGGTCGGCGCCAAGCCACGCACTGCCCCGAAATGCGCGGGATTTCGGTGTCCTACACGAGGTCGCCATGCTCTGCTCGACGCATGGCACGGCACGGCACAACCCGCTCACATCCGGTCCGGAACGGCGCCACGCGCTCGCTCCGACAAACGTCGTGCCAGCGTCTCTACTTTCTCTACTTCACTCGCTCGCAACACCGTGGACGCCAGACGCACGAAGGGCGGGAAATGGCCCTAGCCACTCCCCGCCCCTGTCACGCGTCAAGCAATTCCCTCTTGCGAGGCAAGGGCTTAGAAGTGCGTGATGATGCCGAGCATCGGACGGAAGCTCTGCGCGTCGCCGAAGGTGTTGACCTCGGCGCGGATGCGGAAGCCTGCGTTGCCGGTGATACCCTTCAGGCCAATGCTCTGCGGACCGACTTCTGCGCCGATGCCGTAGGTGATCGCGCTGTAGTCACGACCGGTGTTGCCACCGTTGGTCGAACGTGCCGAGAAGTGGTCGAAGTTGACCCACTGGTAGCCGACCTTGCCGTAGAACAGGCCGCTGTCGCCAGCGCGGAAGCCGAAACGGCCTGCTGCGCCATATTCCCAATCGATGTTGCCATCGATACCCTTGATCACGTTGCCTTCTGCGCCGACGAAGACCGGGCCGAGCGGCACGTTCACGCCGAGCACGCCCTGGACCAGCGAGCCCGAGGGCTTGTAGCCGCGACGGAGCGAGTTGTCAGCGTTCAGCGCCTGCGGGATGCCGTGGCCACGCTCGTTGTCGAACTGCTCCCAGCCGCCCATCACGCCGAAATACGGCTCGATGCCGAAAGCCTTCGAGCCGTCGGGCGCTGCTGCTTCGCCGGGCTGCGCGCTGTTGTCGGTGGGGGCCGGTGCCGACATGTCCTGCGCGAAGGCGGGAACTGCGACCGTTGCGGCGGCGAGGGCGATTGCCAGGGAAAGCTTACGCATGCGTGTGACCTTATCTCGAGTGTTGCGTGGATCCCCGACTGCACGGTGCGCCGGTTGGTCCAGGCAAGTCGAAACAGGCCGGCGGGCACAAGGTTGCACAAAAAACGTCACAATCGGGGAACTCTTCCCGAGTGTTGCGTTACAGCAACGGTTCCTGTCGCTTTGATGAACGAACTATGGCGGCGGCACCCGGAACCGGGTCGAAAGACAGCGGAAAAGTGGCAAAAATCAGCCTGTGCCGCCGTTAACGCTGTCGCTTCACACGCCGGTGAGATCCCGTGTGCAATGCAGCATGAATGGGATTTTCGAGGCTTTTCCGCAGCCGCTGGGCAGCGTTGTTGTGGTCCGCGGGGATCCTGTGGACCGCGTATGACGTCGCCAGCGATGCGCCGGAATCGCAGCCCAAGACGGTGCCGGGCCGGACGGCCGCGCAGCCCACCGATGCGACCGGCGCTGCGTTTGATCCCCGCGACCTCGCGGTGCTCGCGAACGCGGGGGAATAGCGACGCACTCAGCCTGAGCGCGTCGCGGATCGTTCGGGGTTCAGGGCTTCAGCGCGACGTCGTCGGCGTCCTTGAGATCCTCGTCCTCGTCGATGCTGCCATCGTCGAGTTCATCCTGGACGTCGTCCTCGTCCATGTCATCCTCGTCCATCGTGACCGAGGAATCGGTCTCGCCGACCTCTTCGGAGTCCATCGCGGTCTCGTCGATCGACTCGTCGTCCGTGTCGTCCTCGCCCAGGTCGGGATCGAGGTCGGTCAGGATGACGCCGTCGCTCGGCCCGTTGCGCGTGGCCTCGAGGATCTCGGCGCGCTGGCTCTCGTCATAGCCTTCTTCGTCATAGCCGTCGTCGCCCGATCCGGCACTCGGCACCTGATGTCCGCCCATGGTCACACTCCCTCGTTCCAGGACGCCCGCACGGTGCGGGCCTACCCGATGCGAACGGTGGACGTGCGCGGTGGTTCCTTCAAGCGCGCGTCGGCGCCGTGGATGCAGGCCGGAACAACCGCCCGCGCTCGGTGACGAGGATGGCAACCAGCGCGGCGATCCCGGCGATCAGAAAGCCTGCGACCAGCGGCACGGTGGTCCCGTCGAACGCCTGCCCGATCACCGCGCCGATGACCGCGCCCACGGTCACGCTCAGGAACCCCTGCACGCTCGATGCGGTACCCGCGATCCGCCCCATATTCTCCATCGCCATCGCCGAGAAGTTCGACGTCGCCAGCCCGAAACAGCCCAGCGTCAGCGCCTGGAACACCGCAAAGCTCACCAGAGTCTCGAACCCGATCTCGATCGCGAACAGGTGGACCAGCGACACCAGGATCAGCACCGACAGCGCACCATGGCTGATCAGCCGGGTTCCCAGCCGCATCACGATCCGCGAGTTGAGTAGGTTGCACGCCGCCATCGTCACCGACGTCGTCGCGAAGATCAGCGCGAGCAGGCCGGGCTTGTGAAACACGTCCGCCATGACCTGCTGGATCGAATTGAGATAGCCGTACAGCGCCCCCATCAGCGCGGTCGAGGCGAGCGTGTAGCCAAGCGAATTGCGGTCGCCGAGCGTCTGCCGCCAGTCGCTGAAGATCCGGCTCGGCGTGATCGGCAGGACGTTCTCGGGCGCCAGCGTCTCGGGCATGCGGAGATAGAACCAGACGAGCACGCCCAGCGTCAGCGCCGCGACGGTCCAGAAGATGGCGCGCCAGTCGCCGAACTGCAGCACCGTCCAGCCGAACGTCGGCGCCAGGATCGGCACGATCATGAACACCATGAACGCGATCGACATGACCCGCGCCATCGCCCGCCCATGATAGCAGTCGCGCACCAGCGCGATCGTCGCCACGCGTGCGGCCGCGATCACCGCACCGCCGAACACCCGCGCCGCCAGCAACAGCGTGAAGCTTCCCGCGGTGGCGCACGCCACGTTCGCGACGATGTAGAGCGCCAGCGACCAGAGCAGCACCGTCCGCCGCCCGAACCTATCCGCGAGCGGACCATGGACGAGCTGCGCGACGCCGAAGCCGATGATGAACGCGGTCACGACGAACTGTCGGCCATTCTCCGACGCGACGCCGAGCGAGTCGCCGATCGCCGGGAGCGCGGGCAGCATCGAATCGATGCCGAGTGCGGTCAGCGACATCAGCGACGCGACGAGCGCGACGAACTCGACGAAGCCGATCGGCGCGCCACGCATCGCCGGCGCGTCGGATTGGGGGTCCTGGGTCTGCATGATGCCAGCGCCTTACCCGCTCGGGCTGTCTTGCGGAACCCGTCAACCGGCGCAATCCGTGCCGAGCATGCCGGATTGCGGGATCGCGCCGTGCGCCCTATGTGTATTGCGATCGCAACACACTTGGGAGACCGCCATGTTCCGCCCCCTTCTGCTTGCCACCGCCGGCCTGCTCGCGCTGTCCGCGTGCGACCGTTCGGACGAGGGCGCATCGGTGTCGATCAACGCCGATGGCGGCAATGTCCTTGGCGCGATCAACGGCGAGACGGGCGAGATGAAGATCAACGTCCCCGGCTTCCAGGGCTCGGTGAAGCTGCCGAAGATCAAGATCAATGCCGGCGATTTCGACCTGAACGGCGTGCGGCTGTATCCGGGGTCGTCGATCAAGACGCTGAACATCGTCGGTGACGACAAGACCGGCGGGCTCCGCGTCGCGTTTGCGGCTCCCGCCACCCCAGCGATCGTCCGCGACTGGTTCGCGCAACGCCTCGGCAAGGTCGGCTATCAGGTCCATGCGGACGGCCCGAACCTGATCGGCACGACCGACGAGAACAAACCCTTCCGCCTCGAACTCGCCCCCGACGGCGCGGACAAGGCGACGGGCACGATCGTCATCAGCGGCTGACGCAAAAGAGCGCGGCCCTGCCATCCCTGCCCTTCAAACCAAGGGGGCGGTCGAAATCTCGGTTCGCCCTAACCCTAGCATTTGGCACGGCTTCCCCGAGTGCCTATATCGGACGGCCACCAATCCGGACACGCACCCCATGCTCGACACGCCCGCCGCCCAGGTCCCGACGCTCAGCCTTGCCACGCAGGACACCGACCCCGATGGCTTTGCCGCCGCGTTCGGCGAATCGTTCGAACGGTTCGGCTTCGCGATCGTCGCCGATCACGGCATCCCCGCCGACCTGATCGAGCGCGCCTGGGCCGAGACGAAGCTCCTGTTCGATCTGCCCGAGGACGAAAAGCGTGGCTACCACATCCCCGGTGGCGGCGGTGCGCGCGGCTATACGCCGTTCAAAACCGAGATCGCCAAGGATGCCAAGGTCGTCGACCTCAAGGAATTCTGGCACGTCGGCCGCGAGCTGCCCGAGGATCATCGCTATGCGGACACGATGGCGCCGAACGTCTGGCCGACGCGGCCCGAGGGGTTCAAGCCGGTGTTCCTCGAGCTCTTCGCTGCGTTCGACCGCGCGGGCGACAAGCTGCTGTCGGCGATCGCGCGCCACCTGAAGCTGAAACCCGACTGGTTCGATCCCGCGGTCAAGGACGGCAACAGCATCCTGCGGCTGCTGCACTACCCGCCGATCCCCGCCGATGCCGAAGGCGTCCGCGCCGGCGCGCATGAGGATATCAACCTCATCACGCTTCTGCTTGGCGCCGAGGAAGCCGGGCTCGAACTGCTCGACCGCGCGAACGGTCGCTGGCTGTCGATCAAGCCGCCCGAGGGCGCGATGGTCGTCAACGTCGGCGACATGCTCCAGCGGCTGACGAACAACGTACTGCCCTCGACCACGCACCGCGTCGTCAACCCGCCGCCCGAGCGCCGCGGCCATTCGCGCTACTCGATGCCGTTCTTCCTGCACCCCGCGCCCGATTTCCTGATCGAGACGCTGCCGGGCACGATCACGCCGGACAACGCGAACCGCTATCCGAACCCGATCACCGCGCATGATTATCTCTACGAAAGACTGGTCGAGATCGGCCTGATCAAGAAGTAGGCTAGGCGACGCCTTCCAAGCACGGCACCACCCCGGCGAAGGCCGGGGTCCAGTTGGGGGACGGCGATAACGAAGCGATACGCATCGTTACTGCAACCTTTCCAACTGGACCCCGGCCTTCGCCGGGGTGATGCTTGGCTAGGGGCGGTGTTTGGCTAGAGCCGGTGCTCCGTCCGGGAATGGTAGCCGCCCCAACACCCCAGCGCTTTTCCCACCGACTGATACCCAACAACCACGCTTCGCCCATTGGTCCGCGCCCCCGCATCCGCTAGACCGCGCGCGATGCCCCATCTCTATCTCGTCGACGGCTCCGGCTATATCTTCCGCGCCTATCACCGGCTGCCGCCGCTCACCAACAAGCATGGCGAGCCGGTCGGCGCGGTCTATGGCTATACCACCATGCTGTGGAAGCTCGCGGACGAGGTCCACGCCGCCGACGGCCCGACGCACATGGCGGTCATCCTCGACAAGTCGTCGAAGACCTTCCGCAACGATCTCTACGACAAGTACAAGGCGCAGCGCCCGCCCCCGCCCGAGGACCTTGTCCCCCAGTTCCCGATGATCCGCGACGCCACGCGCGCCTTCTCGCTGCCGTGCATCGAGACCGAGGGGCTCGAGGCGGACGACATCATCGCCTGTTATTCGAAGGCGGCGCTGGCGCAGGGCTGGTCGGTCACGATCGTCTCGTCGGACAAGGATCTAATGCAGCTGATCGAGCCCGGGCTCGACATGTACGACACGATGAACAACCGCCGGCTCGGCCCCGAGCATGTCGCGGAGAAGTTCTTCGGCATCACGCCCGTACAGCTCGGCGACGTCCTCGCGCTGATGGGCGACAGCGTCGACAACGTGCCGGGCGTCCCCGGCGTCGGCCCCAAGACCGCCGCCAAGCTGATCCTCGAACATGGCGATCTCGAATCGGTGCTCGCCGCCGCCGACGGCATGAAGAAGAGCAAGCTGCGCGACAATCTGATCGAGCATGCCGAGATGGCGCGGCTGTCGAAGGTGCTCGTCTCGCTCAAATGCGACGTCGCGCTGCCCGAGCCGCTCGAGGATCTCGAGCTCAAGGGCATCCCCGACGCGCCGCTTCGCGCGTTTCTCGAGCATCACGGCTTCAAGTCGCTGATCGCCAAATTGTCGGCGGTGGCCGAGGCGCCGGTCGCCGAGTCGCCCGTCGTGGCGGACATGGACGCGGACGAGCCCTGCAAGCACGACGACTATGAAACTGTGGTCGACGAGGCGGCGCTCGACCGCTGGATCACGATCGCGCGCCACCAGGGCTGGATCGCGATCGACACGGAGACGACCGGGATCGACGCGACGCGCGCCGACCTTGTCGGTATCAGCCTGGCGCTGCATCCGAACCTCGCCTGCTACGTCCCTATCGCGCATGGCGGCACCGATCTGCTCGCGGAAAACCCGGTCCAGATCGACCGCGCGATCGTGCTCGCGAAGATGAAGCCGCTGCTGGAAGATCCGAGCATCCTGAAGATCGGCCATAATCTCAAATACGACATGATCGTCCTCGCCCGCGCCTATGCGGCCACCGGCGGCGTGACGATCGTGCCGTTCGACGACACGATCCTGATGAGCTTCGATCTCGACGCGGGGCTGCACGGCCACGGCATGGACGAACTCGCCGCCACGCACCTCTCGCACACCTGCATCGCGTTCAAGGACGTGGTCGGTACCGGCAAGTCGCAGCGGACCTTCAACGAAATCGACCTCAAGGCCGCGACGCATTACGCGGCGGAGGACGCGGACGTGACGCTGCGCCTGTGGCGCCGGTTCAAGCGCCGCCTGCCCGCCGACGGCTCGACCCGCGTCTACGAGATGGTCGATCGTCCGCTCGTCCCCGTCATCGCGCAGATGGAGATGCACGGCATCAAGGTCGACGCCGCAAAACTGTCGAAGCTCTCGACCGAGTTCGCCGGCCAGATGGCGAGCCTCGAGACCGAGATCCACGCGCTCGCCGGCGCGCCCTTCACGATCGGCAGCCCCAAGCAGCTCGGCGACGTGCTGTTCGAGAAGATGGGGATCAAGGGCGGCCGCAAGGGCAAGTCCGGCGTCTATTCGACCGACGTCACCGAACTCGAGCGGATCGCCGCCGACAAGGATTCGCCCGGCGCGGTGATCGCTCGCAAGGTGCTCGACTGGCGTCAGCTCTCGAAGCTAAAATCGACCTATACCGATGCGTTGCAGGCGCAGATCAACCCGGCGACGGGGCGCGTCCACACCTCCTACTCGTTGACCGGCGCGCAGACCGGGCGGCTGTCGTCGACCGATCCGAACCTGCAGAACATCCCGATCCGCACCGAGATCGGCCGCCAGATCCGCGACGCGTTCGTCGCCGAGCCCGGCAACGTCATCCTCGCCGCCGATTATTCGCAGATCGAGCTGCGGCTGGCCGCGCACATGGCCAACGTCCCCGCGCTGAAGCAGGCGTTCGCGAACGGCGACGACATCCACAGCCTCACCGCGCAGGAGCTGTTCGGCGAGGTCAACCGCGACACGCGCGGCCGTGCCAAGACGATCAACTTCGCGATCCTCTACGGCATCTCGCGCTGGGGGCTCGCCGGTCGGCTCGACGTGAGCGCGGACGAGGCGCAGGCGATGATCGACCGCTATTTCGATCGCTTCCCCGGCATCTCCAGCTACATCGTCGACACCACCGAAAGCGTCCGCGCGACCGGCTTCACGACGACGTTGTTCGGACGGAAAACGCATTTCCCGCGCATTCGCTCGAAGATCCAGCACGAACGCCAGGGCGCCGAGCGCGCCGCGATCAACGCACCGATCCAGGGGACGAGCGCGGACATCATCAAGCGCGCGATGGTCCGCATGGGCCCCGCGCTGCTCGAAGCCGGGCTGCCCAACGTGCGCATGCTGCTCCAGGTCCACGACGAACTCGTGTTCGAACTGCCCGAGGGCGATGTCGAGGCGGCCAAGCCCGTGATCGAACGCGTCATGGCGACCGCGGCGGAACCGGCGGTGACACTCGATGTGCCGCTGGGGATCGAGATCGGCACCGGCCTGAGCTGGGGCGAAGCGCATTGAGCTTGCCGCGTACCTCTCCCCTCCCGTTCGCTTCGAGCGAAGTCGAGAAGGCGGCCCGCCCGGCGCACACGTTTCTCGACTTCGCTCGAAACGAACGGCCTAGGGATTGGCGGGCGTGACCGAATCCACGCAGGATATCGACACGCTCGCCAAGGGTGGTCGGACCAACATCGCCGGCTTCGTCCTGCGCCTTGCCGCGCGGATCCCGTTCCTGTTCATCGCCGGCCGCATCTACGGTCCCGACCTGGTCGGCCGCTTCGCGATCGCGGTCGTGGTGGTCGAACTCGCCGCGTTGCTGGCCACGCTCGGGCTCAAGCGCGGGCTCGCGCAGGCGCTCAGCAGCGCGGATCGCCCGCACGCCAACGTCGTGTGGGATGCGATGGCGGTCGCCTTTGTCGCCTCGCTGATCGCCAGCGCGGTCCTCTGCACCTTCCCGCAGATCATGTACCCGAACAGCGCGATCACCGGGCTCGACCGGTTCCTGCCGCTGATCATCGTCGCGATCGCCTGGTCCGACGTCAGCCTCGCAGCGCTCGCCTATCGCCTGAACGTCAAGGCCGCGGTCACCGCGCGCGCGGTGGTCGAGCCATGGACGATCTCGATCGCCGCCTGGGCGTTCTCCTACTTCACGATCCGCGACGGCCTGGTGCTCAGCTATGTCGCGTCGATGACCGCGGCGCTGATCGCCAGCCTCGTGCCGTTCCTGCGCAGCTACGGCGTCCCCCGCGGCTGGTCGCCGCACCTGCGCCCGCTCTACGCGCTCGCGCGCGCCAACGTGCCGCTTGCCGGTGCCGACATCCTCGAATGGGGCAGCCGCAACGTCGATCGCTTCATCCTCGGCGTGATGTTCGAGCCGAAAGTCGTCGGCATCTATTATATGGCGCAGCAGGTCGCGAGCCTCCCGCAGAAGCTCAAGACCAGCTTCGATCCGATCCTCGGCCCCGTCATCACGCACAGCCTCGCGATCAACGACCGCGCCGCGATCGCCAACCAGGTCCGCCAGGTTGCGTTCTGGATTATGGCCGCGCAAGGCGGCCTCGCGCTGATGGGCTCGATCCCCGGCGAGGCCGTGATGGGCGTGGTCGGCCCGCAATTCGTCGCGGGCACCGCCGCGCTCGCGTTCCTGCTGACTGCCGAATTCCTCGCCTCGACCGGTGCGGTCTGCGAATCGGCGCTCGTCTATATCGCGCGCCACCGCAACCTGATGATCTCGGCGGCGATGCTCGCCTTCCAGATCGGCCTGAGCTTCGCGCTGATCTTCGCGATCCGTCGCTTGGGCTATCCGGTCAACTACCAGGCAGCGGGGCCGGCGATCGCGCTGATGCTGTCGGTCGCGCTTACGTCAATCATCAAGTCGAAGCTGCTCGGGCACCTGCTGGGCGCGAACGTGTCGCCGTGGCGCTGGCCGCTGGTCTGGGCCGCGCTCGCCGCGATCGTCGTCGGGGCCGGGTTCACCGCGCTTCCCAAGCGCTACGAATGGGTCGAGCTGGCCGTCGGCGAGCCCGCCATTGCCGCGACTTATCTGTATATCTTGTGGAAATACGCGTTCGGGCCGGCAGATCGCGCCCTGTTCGCCAAGAAGCCCGCCAAGGACGCCAGCCTCCCGAATGCCGGTGCGCCCGTCGCCTGACCTCCTTTCGTCATCCTGACGAAAGTCAGGATCCAGAGCCAAGACGGCCATCCCTCGTAATCCTGGATCCTGACTTTCGTCAGGATGACGGGGCAGGTTTCAGAGCATCCCGATCAGCAACGTGGCGTTCAGCCCGATGATCACCGCGGCGATTCCCCAGGCGAGGATCTTCAACCAGGCCGGGCTCACCAGATCGCCCATGATCTTGCGGTCGCCGGTGAACTTGACGAGCGGCACGACCGCGAACGGCAGCTGGAGGCTGAGCACGACCTGGCTCAGCACCAGCAGCTTCGTCGCGCCAGAATCACCCGTCGCACCGATCACGAACACCGCGGGGACGATCGCGAGCAGCCGAGTCACCAGTCGCCGCGCCCAGACGGGCATGCGCAGGTTGAGGAAGCCCTCCATCACGATCTGCCCCGCGAGCGTGCCCGTCACCGTCGAGTTCTGTCCCGACGCCAGCAGCGCCACCGCGAACAGGACGCTCGCCGCGCCCATGCCGAGCATCGGCGCGAGCAGTTCATACGCCTGATCGATCTCCGCGACGTCGGTGCGCCCCGCGACATGGAAGGTCGCCGCCGCCAGGATCAGGATCGCGGCGTTGATGAAGAAGGCGAGGCCCAGCGCGACCGTGCCGTCGATCGTCGCCATCGTGATCGCGTCGCGCTTGCCCGCCTCGTCCCGCGCGAACGCGCGCGTCTGGACGATCGACGAGTGGAGGTAGAGATTGTGCGGCATCACGGTCGCACCGAGGATGCCGATCGCGATGTAGAGCATCGCCGGGTTGGTGACGATCTGGGTCGTAGGCACCAGCCCGCCGAGCACGCCCGCCATGTCGGGCCGCGCGAGGAACAGTTCGAAGACGAAGCAGCCGGCGATGATGACCAGCAGCGCGACGACGAACGCCTCGAGCTTGCGGAACCCGAAGCGCTGCAGCGCAAGGATCAGGAACACGTCGAGCACGGTGATCGCGACGCCGTAGATCAGCGGGAACCCGAACAGCAGCTTCAGCGCGATCGCGGTACCGAGCACTTCGGCTAGATCACAGGCGATGATCGCGACTTCGCAGAAGAACCAGAGCGCGACCGAAACCGGTTTCGAATAGTGCGCGCGGCAGGCCTGGGCGAGATCGAGCCCGGCAACGATCCCGAGCCGCGCAGACAGCGCTTGCAGGACCATCGCCATCAGGTTCGACAGCAGCACGACCGACAGCAGGGTATAGCCGAACGCCGACCCGCCGGCGATGTCGGTCGCCCAGTTGCCGGGGTCCATATAGCCGACCGCGACCATGTAGCCCGGCCCGACGAACGCGAACAGCCGCCGCCAGAACGACGCGCCTTCGGGAATGATGATGGTCCGATGACTCTCGGCGAGCGAGTTGGCGAAGTCCGAGGCGGGAAGATTGGGCGCTGACATCGGGGGCTGCTTTGCCGGACGGGGCGAGCGGGAACAAGCGCTTGCGTCCGGGCAGACCGTCAAAGTCGCCCCCTCCCGTCCGTCACCCCAGCGAAAGCTGGGGTATCCCGGTTGGCGGGCGCCGCGGCTCGAACGGGGATATCCCAGCTTTCGCTGCGATGACGCGGGTAAGCCGTTGCCCATGCATTCACCGCTGCCCGTCACCCCAGCGAACGCTGGGGTATCCCGGTTGGCGGGCGTCGCAGCTCGAACGGGGAGATCCCAGCTTTCGCTGGGATGACGGAAGTGGGGTGGAGGGGGTGGCAAAGCCTTTCCTCAGATCACCTTCATGTCCGCCTGGTAATGATGCCAGGCGAAGATCGCTGCCGCGCCGCGGTGCGGGCGCCACGCCTCCGCCACTTCGCGAGTCAGCTTCTCGCTCGGGCGGGTCTCGTGGCCGAGGATCCGGCCGACCTCGATCTGGATCGCCAGGTCGCCCGCGGGCCAGATGTCGGTCCGACCTTCCGCGAACAGCAGGTAGATCTCCGCCGACCAGCGGCCGATCCCCTTGACGCGGACCAGCGCGGCGATCGCCTCCTCGTCGTCCTCGGGCAGGTTGGTCAGATCGAGCCGGCCGCTCGTCACCTCGTCGGCGAGACTGCGCGCATAGCCGAGCTTCTGCCGCGACAGCCCGGCGCTGCGCAGCGTCTCGTCGCTGGCGGCGGCGATATTCTCGGGGTCGCCCGCGCCGCCGACCACGGTGTCGAGCTTGGTCCATACCGCCTGCGCCGAGGCGACGCTCACCTGCTGGCCGACGATGGTGCGCAGCAACGTCGCAAAGCCGCGCTCGCTGATCCGCGGCGCGGGGTGCCCGGCATTGCCGACCGCCACCGCAAAGGCGGGCTCGATCGCGCACAGGGCCGCCATCGCGGTTTTGAGCTGGTCGGCGTTCAGGCCCATGGTGCTTGATCCCGGCGCCGTGCAACGGCATGAACGGAGGAAGATTTTTCGGAGAATGACATGCCCAAGCTTATCGTCGTGACGCGCGAAGGGGAAGAACGCGAGATCATGGGCGAAGCGGGGCTTTCGGTGATGGAAATCATTCGCGACGCCGGCATCGACGAGATCCTGGCGCTGTGCGGCGGCTGCTGCTCATGCGCCACCTGCCACGTCCATGTCGACCCGGAGTTTGCGGCCAAACTGAAGCCCATGGGTCCCGACGAGGACGACCTGCTCGATTCGACCAGCGACCGCGATGCGGGATCGCGACTGTCGTGCCAGATCGAGCTGACCGATGCGCTGGACGGCTTGAAGGTCCGCATCGCCGCGGAGGACTGATCCGCGTCCCTCGCCCCTTCGGGGAGAGGGAGGGAGGCGCGCTTGCGCCGGAAGGGAGAGGGGCGTTGGGATGCAACGTCCCGAGCCCCACCCCCCTCTCCCTTCCCACCGCAAGTGCGGCGGGCCCCTTCCCTCTCCCCGTAGGGGCGAGGGAGCGATTTTACCGCGTTGTGACGGCGTACAGCGCGATCGCGGCGGCATTCGAGACGTTGAGGCTCTCGACCTTCTCCGAGATCGGCAACTTGGCGAGCTCGTCGCAATGCTGCTCGGTATTCTGCCGCATGCCCTCGCCCTCGGCGCCGAGCACGATCGCGATGCGCTGCGTGCCCATCGCCTCGCCCAGCGTCTGCGTCGCATGGCCGGTCAGCCCGATCCGCCAGAAACCGGCGGCCGCGATCTCCTCGAGAGCACGCGCCAGGTTCACGACCCGGATCCACGGCACCGACTCAAGCGCGCCCGATGCGGCGCGCGCGATCGTGCCCGATTCGGGTGGGGCGTTGCGATCGGGGGTCACGATGCCCAGCGCATCGAACGCCGCCGCCGAGCGCAGGATCGCGCCGACATTGTGCGGATCGGTCACGCCGTCGAGGATCACCAGCGGGCGATTATCGTCCTTGCCATGCTCGAGCAGGTCGGCGAGCCACATGTCCTCGAGCGGCTCGACCTCGATCACCACGCCCTGATGCGGGGCATCGCCGGGCACCAGCCGCGCCAGATCCGCTGCCTCGGCATAGGTCACGGGGACGTCGGCAGGCAGATCGAACCCGGCCAGCGCCTCGCGCGTGCCGAGGATCTTGCGCACCGTGCGCTCCGGATTGCTCAGTGCGGCGCCAACCGCGTGCTTGCCCCAGAAGCGGGGGCGGCCTGCCGGCGCCTTGCTCGGCCTGTGTCCCTTGCGTGCCATATTCGCTCTCGATCGTGTCTGTGTATGCGGCGTCCTTGTCGGCATTCTCCCCGCGCGGCAACAGCGAAGCGCGAAACTTCGCAAAACCTGCGTTGACACACAGGGCGCGCTTCGCCATTGAGCCGCCTCGCTTTGATAAGCGGCCCATCTGGACAGGTGGCCGAGTGGTTAAAGGCAGCAGACTGTAAATCTGCCCGTGCAAGCGTACGCTGGTTCGAATCCAGCCCTGTCCACCACTACCTTCGGGTAGTGTCTACCCAGACCCTGTCGACCGGCCTTGCACGCGGTCGACGTCTCCCCCCTCTCGATACCGATTATCTTCCAAGCGGCGTCGAGCGCGCGTGACAACGCCGCGCGGCGAGCTACGATCAGCGCGACCGTAACCAAGCCGGAAGCCGCGTGACCTCAGACATCGCCGTACAGCAGCCCGCCCAGGATCTTGCCGATTCGATCCTCGACACGCTCGTGCACCGGATCGGCAAGGACGCGCAGGCGGCGCTCCCGCACGACTGGCTCGCGGCGACGATCCTGACGGTGCGCAACGACATCGTCGAACGCTGGATGGCATCGACCAAGGCGGCGCATGCGGCCGGCGCCAAGCGCGTCTATTACCTCAGCCTCGAATTCCTGATCGGCCGCCTGCTGCGCGACGCGGTGACGAACCTGCAGCGCAGCCGCGAAGTGACGCGCGCGCTCGCGCTGCACGGCGTCGACCTTGCCGCGCTCGAGGAAATCGAACCCGATGCGGCGCTCGGCAATGGCGGGCTCGGGCGGCTGGCGGCGTGCTTCATGGAGAGCATGGCGAGCCTCGCGCTGCCGGCTTACGGCTACGGCATCCGCTATGTGAACGGGATGTTCCGCCAGCGGATCGACGATGGCTGGCAGGTCGAGATGCCCGAAAGCTGGCTCGCGCATGGCAATCCCTGGGAATTCGAGCGCCGCGAGAGCGCCTATTTCATCGGCTTCGGCGGCGAGGTGACCGCGACCGACAGCGGGCAGATCCACTGGAGCCCAGCCGAGGCGGTCGAGGCGATGGCGGTCGACACCCCCGTCGTCGGCTGGCGCGGCAAACACGTCAACACGCTGCGGTTGTGGACCGCGCGCGCGTTCGATCCGATCAAGCTCGACCGGTTTAACGCGGGCGACTTCACCGGTGCGCTCGCCGACCAGCTCCGCGCCGAGACGCTCACGCGCGTGCTCTATCCCAATGATTCGACCGCCGCGGGACAGGAATTGCGGCTGCGGCAGGAATATTTCTTCTCGTCCGCCTCGATCCAGGACATCGTCCGCCGCCACATCCAGTATTTCGGCGACATCCGCACGCTGCCCGACAAGGCCGCGATCCAGCTCAACGACACGCACCCCGCGGTGTCGGTCGCCGAGCTGATGCGGTTGCTGATCGATCATCACGAATTCGCGTTCGACGAGGCGTGGAAGATCACGCGCGCCACCTTCGGCTATACCAACCACACATTGCTGCCCGAGGCGCTGGAGAGCTGGCCGCTGCCGCTGTTCGAGCGCCTGCTGCCGCGGCACATGCAGATCGTCTACGCGATCAATGCGAGGCTGCTGCGTGAAGCGCGCGGCGTGGACGGCATCGACGACCGCGCGATCGCTGCGATCAGCCTGATCGACGAGGGCGGCGAGCGGCGCGTGCGGATGGCCAATCTCGCCTTTGCCGGATCGCACAGCGTGAATGGCGTCGCCGCGCTGCATACGCAGCTGATGAAGAAGACGGTCTTCGCCGATCTCCACCGCCTGTATCCGACGCGGATCAACAACAAGACCAACGGGATCACGCCGCGCCGCTGGCTCCAGCAGTGCAATCCCGGCCTCACCACGCTGATCCGCGACGCGATCGGCGACGGCTTTCTCGACGATGCGGAGAAGCTCATCGATCTCGATGTTTTTGCCGACGACTCCGCGTTCAGGGAGCGGTTTTGGGCGGTCAAGCGTTCGAACAAGGTGGCACTGGCAAATCATATCAAGGACAGCATGGGGCTGCGCATCGATCCCGACGCGCTGTTCGACGTGCAGATCAAGCGCATCCACGAGTACAAACGCCAGCTGCTCAACATCATCGAGACGGTCGCGCTGTACGACCAGATCCGCAGCCATCCGGAGCGCGACTGGACGCCCCGCGTGAAGCTGTTCGCGGGCAAGGCGGCGTCGAGCTATCACAATGCGAAACTCGTCATCAAACTGGCGAACGACGTCGCGCGCCGGATCAATGCGGACCCGTCGGTCGGCGGGCTTTTGAAGGTCGCGTTCCTGCCCAACTACAATGTGTCGCTCGCGGAGAAGATCATCCCCGCCGCCGATCTGAGCGAACAAATCTCGACCGCGGGGCTCGAGGCGTCGGGCACCGGCAACATGAAGTTCGCGATGAACGGCGCGCTGACGATCGGCACGCTCGACGGCGCGAACATCGAGATCAAGGACCGCGTCGGCGACGACAATATCTTCATTTTCGGCATGACCGCGGACGAGGTCGAGGCGAAGCGTGCATCGGGCTATGATCCCCGCCGCGTGATCGACGCGTCGAACGAGCTGCGCCAGGCGGTCTCGGCGATCGCCTCGGGCGTGTTCTCGCCCGACGATCGTCAGCGGTACGCCGGGCTGATGGGCGGGCTGTACGAGGGCGACTGGTTCATGCTCGCCGCCGATTTCGACAGCTATGCCACCGCGCAGCGCAGCGTCGACACGCGCTGGAACGATCGCGACGCGTGGCTCGCCTCGACCGTGCGCAACGTCGCGCGCGTCGGCTGGTTCTCGTCCGACCGCACGATCCGCGAATATGCGCGCGATATCTGGACGGTGATGTGAAGCCACCCGAAGGCGCCATCGTTGCCCTGATCGAGGGGCGTCACGACGATCCCTTCTCGTTGCTCGGCGTGCATGCCGGCCCCGGGGGTACGTTCGCGCGCGCTTGGCTGCCGGGTGCGGCGACCGCGGAGGCGCATGCGCTCGACGGCACGACGCTCGGCACGCTGCCCCGGATCGACGATCGCGGGCTGTTCGAGGGGCCGATCGAGGGCGATCCGCAGCCGGTGAAATATCATGCCGAGGGCGGCGGCGCGGACTGGTGGGTGACCGATCCGTACAGCTTCGGCCCCGTGCTCGGCCCCGTCGACGACGTGCTGATGGCGGAGGGCAATCACCACCGCCTCCACGACAAGATGGGCGCACACCTGATCGAGCATGAAGGCGCGCACGGCGTCCATTTCGCGCTCTGGGCACCCAATGCGCAGCGCGTCTCGGTGGTTGGCGACTTCAACGACTGGGACGGTCGCCGCCATACCATGCGCAAGCGCGGCGACGTCGGCGTGTGGGAGATCTTCATCCCCGACATCGCCGAATATCGCGCCTATAAATACGAGATCGTCGGGCCCGATGGCCGGCTCCAGCCGCTGAAAGCCGACCCCTTCGCCTTTGCCAGCGAGCTGCGCCCCGCGACCGCGTCGATCACGCGCACGCTCGCGCACGAATGGGCGGATACCAGCCACCGCGCGCACTGGGCCTCGGTCGATCCGCGCCGCGTACCGATCAGCATCTACGAGGTGCACGCCGGATCGTGGGACCGTGACGAGAACGACTGGTTCCTGACCTGGGATGCGCTCGCCGACCGGTTGATCCCCTATGTGGTCGAGATGGGCTTCACGCACATCGAGTTCATGCCGATCAGCGAACACCCCTATGATCCGAGCTGGGGCTATCAGACCACCGGGCTCTACGCGCCGTCCGCACGGTTCGGCGATGTCGAGGGATTTGCGCGGTTCGTCGACGGTGCGCATCTGGCGGGGATCGGCGTGCTGCTCGATTGGGTGCCGGCGCATTTCCCGACCGACGCGTTCGGGCTCGCGCATTTCGACGGCACCGCGCTCTACGAACATAAGGACCCGCGGCTCGGTTTCCACCCCGACTGGAACACCGCGATCTACAATTTCGGGCGGCGCGAGGTGTCGTCGTTCCTCGTCAACAACGCGCTGTTCTGGGCCGAGCGCTATCATATCGACGGGCTTCGCGTGGATGCAGTCGCGTCGATGCTCTACCGCGATTATTCGCGCGAGGCGGGCGAATGGATCCCCAACGACACCGGCGGACGCGAGAACTGGGAAGCGGTCGCCTTCCTGCGCGACATGAACCGCGCGGTGTACGGCCAGCATCCCGGCATCTTCACGATCGCCGAGGAATCGACCTCCTGGCCGGGCGTCTCCGCCCCCGTCGGCGACGACGGCAAGAGCGGTGGCTTGGGCTTCGGGTTCAAGTGGAACATGGGCTTCATGCACGACACGCTCCAGTACATGGCGCGCGATCCGCTGCACCGGAAGCATCACCACGGCGAGATCAATTTCGGGCTGGTCTATGCGTTCAGCGAGAATTTCGTCCTGCCGCTGAGCCATGACGAGGTCGTCCACGGCAAGGGCTCGCTGCTGACCAAGATGCCCGGCGACGACTGGCAGCAATTCGCCAACCTGCGCGCCTATTACGCGTTCATGTGGGGCTATCCGGGGAAGAAACTGCTCTTCATGGGGCAGGAATTCGCGCAGCGCCGCGAATGGTCCGAAGGTCGCGCGCTCGACTGGTGCCTGCGCAACAGCCGCAGCCATGAGGGCATCCGCAACCTCGTCCGCGATCTGAACACGGTGTACCGCGACAAGCCCGCGCTCCACGCCCGCGACTGCGAGGCGGAAGGCTTCGAATGGCTGATCGCCGACGACGCCGCCAATTCGGTCTTCGCGTGGCTGCGCAAGGCGCCCGGCGCAAAGCCCGTTGCGGTGATCGCCAACATGACGCCGATCGCGCGCGCGCCGTACCGCATCCCGCTCCCGCTCGACGGGCGCTGGTGCGAGATCATCAACAGCGATGCGCATGACTATTGGGGCAGCGGGCTCGGCAATCTCGGCGGCGTGGTCGCGGAGAACGGCGCGGCGTGGGTGACGCTGCCGCCGCTTGCCACGATCATGCTCGAATATGAAGGCTGATCGAGTTCAAAGACCGATCCGGCGCAACGACGGAACAACCCGCGGGTGACGGCGCGTTATACCGCGGACGATTAGGGAGAGACGGACATGGTTGAACGGCGGGGACAGCCACTGGCGCGCGACGCGATGGCGTATGTGCTGGCCGGTGGTCGCGGCAGTCGGCTGATGGAGCTGACCGACACGCGCGCGAAACCCGCGGTGTATTTCGGCGGTAAGGCACGGATCATCGATTTCGCGCTGTCGAACGCAATCAATTCGGGCATCCGCCGGATCGGTGTCGCCACGCAGTACAAGGCGCATTCGCTGATCCGCCACCTGCAAAGCGGCTGGAACTTCCTGCGCTCCGAACGCAACGAGAGCTTCGACATCCTGCCCGCGTCGCAGCGGATCAGCGAGTTCCAATGGTATGAGGGCACCGCCGACGCGGTCTACCAGAATATCGACATCATCGAGAGCCACGCGCCCGAGTACATGGTCATCCTGGCGGGCGACCACATCTACAAGATGGATTACGAGCTGATCCTGCAACAGCATTGCGAGACCGGCGCGGACGTCACGATCGCTTGCCTCGAAGTGCCGCGGATGGAGGCGGTCGGCTTCGGCGTGATGGCGGTCGACGAGCATGACAACGTCACCGCGTTCGTCGAAAAGCCTGCCGACCCGCCCGCGATTCCGGGCAATCCGGACATCGCGCTGGCATCGATGGGGATCTACGTCTTCCACACCAAATTGCTGTTCGACGAACTGCGCCGCGACGCGGAGACGCCGGGATCGTCGCGCGATTTCGGCAAGGACATCATCCCGTACCTGGTAAAGCACGGCAAGGCGGTCGCACATCGCTTCTCGGACAGCTGCGTGCGGTCCGAGGGCGAAGTCGAGGCCTATTGGCGCGACGTCGGCACGGTCGATGCCTATTGGGAAGCCAATATCGATCTCACCGACGTGGTGCCAAAGCTCGACCTCTATGACCGCAGCTGGCCGCTCTGGACCTATTCCGAGGTGACCCCGCCCGCCAAGTTCGTCCACGCCGAGGACGGTCGCCGCGGCGAGGCCGTATCGAGCCTCGTCTCGGGCGACTGCATCATCTCGGGTTCGTCGATCCACCGCAGCCTGATCTTCACGGGCACGCGCGCGCACAGCTATTCGGTGCTCGACCAGGCAGTAATCCTGCCACACTGCGTGATCGGCCGCGGCGCGCGCCTGTCGAAGGTCGTCGTCGATCGCGGCGTGGTGATCCCCGACGGCCTCGTCGTCGGCGAGGACCCCGCGCTCGACGCGCAGCGCTTCCGCCGGACCGACAACGGCGTGGTGCTCGTGACCAAATCGATGATCGACCGGCTGACCGAATGAGCATGCGACCAGCGCCGGCATCGCTGCAACGGGAGTTCGAGTGATGCGCGTTCTTTCGGTGGCGTCGGAGGCGTATCCGCTGATCAAGACCGGCGGGCTGGCGGACGTGGTCGGCGCGCTGCCGGCAGCACTCGCGCATCACGGCGTCGCGATGACGACTTTCCTCCCCGGCTACCCCGCGCTCGCGGCTGTCACCGGGAACGCGAAGGTCGTCCACCGCTATGATGACCTGCTCGGCGTCGAGGCCCGGATCCTCGAAGCCTGGATCGGCGAGCATCCGCTGCTCGTGCTCGACGCACCCAGCCTCTTCACGCGCGGTGGCGGCCCGTACGGCGACGCGACCGGCGCCGACTGGGTCGACAACTGGCTGCGGTTCGCCGCGTTCAGTCGAGCCGCGGCGGATCTCGCCTCGGGCGTGGTCGAGGGCCAGGACTTCGACATCCTCCACGCGCATGACTGGCAGGCGGCGATGGCGCCCGCTTATCTACGCTATGCCCCCGGCCCCGGCACCCCCGCAAAGACGATCGTCACGATCCACAATATCGCGTTCCAGGGCCGCTATGGCGCGGAGATCTTCGCCGACCTTGCACTGCCCGACGCGGCGTTCGCGCTCGACGGGGTCGAATATTATGGCGGCGTCGGTTTCCTGAAGGCCGGGCTCGAGGCTGCCGATGCGATCACCACGGTCAGCCCGACCTATGCCGCCGAGATCCGTCGCGGCGAATTTGGCATGGGCCTCGAAGGGCTGATCAACGTCCGTGCCGATCGCCTCACGGGGATCGTCAACGGCATCGACCCCGCGGTCTGGAACCCCGCCACCGACGCGGCACTCCCGTCGTCCTACACCGCCCGAACGCTCACCCGCCGTCGTGCGAACAAGCGCGCGGTCGAGACGCTCTACGGGCTCGACCGCGACGACGGGCCGGTCTTCACCGTCATCAGCCGGCTGACCTGGCAAAAGGGCATGGACGTCCTCGTCGCAGAGATCGACGAACTCGTCGCGCTCGGCGGCCGGCTCGCGCTGCTCGGCTCGGGCGATGCCGCGCTCGAACGCGCCTTCCTCGCCGCAGCCGATCGCCATCCCGGCCGAATCGGCGTCCGCATCGGCTATGACGAGCCCGTCTCGCATCTGCTCCAGGCGGGTGCCGACGCGATCCTGATCCCGTCGCGGTTCGAACCCTGCGGCCTGACTCAGCTCTACGGACTGGCATATGGCTGCATCCCCGTCGTCGCGCGCACCGGCGGCCTCGCCGACACGGTGATCGACGCGAACGAGGCGGCGATCGCGGCGGGCGTCGCGACGGGCATCCAGCATGACGGCATCACGCCGGAAGCTCTCAGCCATGCGTTGCGCCGAACGTTCGCGCTCTATGCACGCCCCGATCGCTGGGCCATGTTGCAGCGCAACGCGATGCGCGCGGACTTCTCGTGGGACGAGAGCGGCCGCCGCTATGCGACCCTGTATTCGAACCTCCTGGAGCGCGCATGACCCGCACCGTCTCGACCACGCCCTACACCGACCAGAAGCCCGGCACATCGGGCCTGCGCAAGAAGGTGAAGGTCTTCCAGCAGGCGAACTATGCCGAGAACTTCGTCCAGTCGGTGTTCGACGTGGTGGCCGACAAGGCCGGCGCGACGCTGGTGATTGGCGGCGACGGCCGCTTCCTCAACCGGGAGGTGATCCAGGTCGCGATCCGCATGGCGGCGGCGAACGGCTTTGGTCGCGTGATCGTCGGGCGCGGCGGCATCCTGTCGACGCCCGCCGCGAGCCACATGATCCGCAAGCGTGGCGCGATCGGCGGGCTGGTCCTGTCCGCCAGCCACAATCCCGGCGGTCCCGACGAGGATTTCGGGATCAAGTACAACATCGCCAATGGCGGCCCCGCGCCCGAATCGATCACCGACGCGATCAACGCGCGGACGCTCGAGATCGACCGCTGGCTCACCGTCGACGCGGCCGATATCGATCTCGACCATGACGGCGAGGTCATGGTCGGTGACATGCCCGTCGAGGTCGTCGATCCGGTCGAGGCCTATGCCGCGCTGATGGAGACGCTGTTCGATTTCGACGCGATCCGGGCGGCCAAGCTGACGATGGCGTTCGACGCGATGAGCGCGGTCACCGGCCCCTATGCGACCGAGATCCTCGAACGCCGGCTGGGTTTCGCCGCCGGCACGGTGCGCAACGGCACGCCGCTGCCCGATTTCGGCGGGCATCACCCCGACCCCAATCTCGTTCACGCGCACGCGCTGTACGAGACGATGATGGCCCCAGACGCGCCCGATTTCGGCGCAGCGTCGGACGGCGATGGCGACCGCAACCTGATCATCGGCCGGCACCGCTTCGTGACGCCATCGGACAGCCTCGCGATGCTGGCGGCGAACGCGCACCTCGCCCCCGGTTACGCCGGTGGCCTCAAGGGCATTGCCCGCTCGATGCCGACCAGCGCAGCGGCAGACCGCGTCGCGGCAGCGCTCGGTATCCCCGCCTACGAGACGCCGACCGGCTGGAAATTCTTCGGCAACCTGCTCGACGCCGGCATGGCGACGATCTGCGGCGAGGAGAGCGCGGGTACCGGCTCCGACCATGTCCGCGAGAAGGACGGGCTGTGGGCGGTCCTTCTCTGGCTCAACATCCTCGCAGTTCGCGGTGAGAGCGTCGACGCGATCGCGCAGGATCACTGGGCGAAGTTCGGCCGCAACTATTATGCGCGCCACGATTACGAGGGCGTCGAAACCCCACGCGCGGACGCGCTGATGGCCGCCCTTCGCGCCAGCCTCGCCACGCTCCCCGGACAGCAGTTCGGCGACCTCACCGTCGAGACCGCGGACGAATTCGCCTATACCGACCCGACCGACGGCTCGATCAGCCGCAACCAGGGCGTGCGCATCTTGTTCGCAGGCGGCAGCCGAGTCGTGTTCCGCCTGTCGGGCACGGGCACCACCGGCGCGACGTTGCGCGTGTATCTCGAACGCTATGAGCCTGTCGGCGGCGACCTCGACCGCGACACCGGCGAGATGCTCGCCAGCATCGTCGCCGCCGCGGAGTCGGTCGCGGGTATCGCCGGGCATACCGGGCGCGTGAAGCCCGACGTCGTCACCTGATGAACGCTGGCAACATGACGCATCGGCGCCGTCGGAGCGCGCTCTACATGCCCGCGTCCAACCCGCGTGCGATCGCCAAGGCACGGACGCTCGACTGCGACGTCGTCATCCTCGACCTTGAGGATGCCGTCGCACCGGAGGAAAAGATCGCCGCGCGCGACCGCGTCGTCGCGGCCGTGCGCGAAGGGGGTTTCGGCGCGCGCGAACTGGTCGTCCGGGTCAACGGCCTCGACACGCCGTGGTACGCGGACGACATCGCCGCGGTCCGCGGGATCGGCGTTGATGCGGTGCTGGTGCCCAAGCTGTCCTACCCAGCCGATCTGCACGCGATCCGCGGCTCGCTTGGCGACGACGGCCCACCGATCTGGGCGATGATCGAGACCTGCGCCGCGATCCTGTCGCTGCCGGCGCTGTCCGAAGCCGCCACGGCGGCGCGATTGACCGCACTGGTGGCGGGCACGAACGATCTTGCCAAGGAGATGCGATGCCGTCTCGGGGCCGAGCGGACGCCGTTGATCCCGGCGCTCGCGTCGATCGTGATGGCCGCCCGCGCCGCGGGGATCGTCGCGCTCGATGGCGTCTGCAACGCTCTGGACGATCCAGCGCGATTTGAGGCCGAGTGCGCGCAAGGTGCGATGCTGGGGTTCGACGGCAAGACGCTGATCCACCCATCGCAGATCGAGGCGGCGAATAGCGGCTTTGGTCCAAGCGAGGACAAGCTGGCATGGGCCCGCGCGATCGTCGCTGCGTTCGCGATGCCCGACAATGCGGACAAGGGCGCCATTCGCCTCGATGGCCAGATGGTCGAGAGGCTGCATCTCGCCGAAGCGGAAGCCATGCTCCGGCTCTGACGGCGGCTAGCCCTCACCGTTTGGCGGCGCGCCCTGTGGCGTTGCGGCTCTCCTCATCAGAGAGCCCCAACGTTCAAACCGACGCGGCGTTCACCGCCCGATCCAGTCCGCCACCTCGGTCGCGACCTGGTTCGCCGCCTGGTTGATCCCCGCCGCGGCCGAGGGGGCGTCGATCGCCGAGACGGGCACGCGTGCCTCGAAACGATGCTTCTCGACCGACGTCTTGCCGACGCGGGTCAACGAGGCATCGAACGTCACGACCGCCTCGCGAGTCGTCGCATCAAGCCCAAACGTCCGGAGTTCGCCGCCGAGCAAGCCGCCCGGATCGCCGATCGACTGCGCGGTCGACAACACAACGAGTCCGGTCCGCGACGCGACCGTGTCCGACACCAGCCGCGCGAACAGACGCGCCGGCGGCTCCGCCCACTGCGCATCGGTCACATAGGCGATCGAGGTCGGCGTGGCCTGCACCGGCACCCGAGCAGTGGCCAGCGACTGCGGCACGACGGGCACCTGGATCGTGATCGACTTGGTCGTCGCCGAATCCTGGTTCTGCCCGACCGTCACGGTCGACGCGCTCGTCAGCGTCAGCAACGTGGGGGGCGGTTTGGCGCCGAAGCTGATGCACCCGGCAAGCGGCAGCATCGCGATCAGGATGAGCGGTGTCTTCATGGCGTGCCTCACTTACCCTTGTAATCCGGGAGCTTCTGCTGCCCGATCAGCGAACTCGCACCCTGCTGGTCGACCTTTTCGGCGACCGACGACAAAGCCGCCGCGGTCGTCCGCAGATCGCGGACCAGACGGTTGGCCTCGGGGATCGTCGTCTTTGAGAAGGCCTGCAACCCCGGCCGCGCATCGCCGATCGCCGAGTTCAGCGTATCGGCGCTCTGCTGCGCGGAAACGATCGCCTTGTTCAGATTGGCCATCGCCGGCTTCACGTCCTCGGACAGGACGCCGTTGGTGGTCTTGGCGAGCACGCCGAACTGCTGCGCGGCATCACCCGCCTGCTGGATCGCAACGCGAGTCTGCGCGAGCGTCGCGGCGATCTCCGGCCCGCGATCGGCGAGCGCATCGGTCAAGCGGTTGGTGTTCTCGAGAATGCCCGCGATCGATGCCTGGTTACGATCGGTCAACAGCCCGGTCAGGCGCTCGGTCAGCGTCGACAGGCGCTCGAGCAACTGCGGTGCCGAGTTCAGGATCGCGCCGAGGCCACCCTGCTTGGTCGGAATGACCGGTACGCCGTACGGGCAAGGCTGGCCATTGACGTCGGGGCACGCGACCGCCGGCGCACCCTTACGCGCACCATCGAGCGACACCTGGCTGACGCCGGTGAAGCCGACGCCCGAGATCGACGCGGTCGTGCCCTGCAGCACCGGGGTCTCGTCGTTGACGCTGATCCGGACCCGGACGAACTGCGGGTCGTTCTTCCACAGCGAAATCGTCTTCACCTGGCCCGACGGCACGCCCGAGAACACCACCGCGGACCCGCGCGCGAGCCCGTCGACCGACTGGCGGAAGAAGATGTCATATTCCTTCTCTTCCTTGCCGCCCAGCCGCGCGATCCACACGGTGAACAGCGCCAGCAGGGCCAGCAGGATCAGCACGACGGCGCCGACTAGGACGTGGTTCGAACGGGTTTCCATCAGCGCGTCCTTGCTTCTTTCTCGGCGTATGTCGCGTCGGCGTCGTCCGGCGCGGACTGCTTGGACTGGACTTCCGTGGGGTGGGCATCCGCGACCTGGTCGGCGCGCTCATGCGCCTCCTGCGTCGCGACCGCGGCGCGACCGCGCGGCCCCTTGAAATATTCCTCGATCCACGGGTGATCGAGCGCAATCAGCTCATCGATCGTACCGACCGCGATCACCTTCTTGTCGGCGAGCACCGCAACCCGGTCGCAGATCGCATACAGCGTGTCGAGGTCGTGCGTGATCAGGAACACCGTCAGGCCCAGCGTCTTCTGCAACGACTGGATCAACCCGTCGAACGCCGCGGCACCGATCGGATCGAGCCCTGCGGTCGGCTCGTCGAGAAACAGCAGTTCCGGATCGAGCGCCAGCGCCCGCGCCAGCCCTGCGCGCTTCTTCATGCCGCCCGACAGTTCGGACGGAAACTTGTTCGCCGCATCGGCAGGGAGGCCGGTCATCACGACCTTGTACGACGCGATCTCCGAAAGCAGCGCGCCCGTCAGGTCAGGATAGAATTCACGCAACGGCACTTCGACATTCTCGGCCACCGTCAACGTCGAGAACAGCGCACCGCCCTGGAACAGCACGCCCCAGCGCTTGCGGATCTCGGTCGCCTCGGTTTCTTCGCGGCCGATATTGGGCTCGCCGAAGACGGTGATCTCGCCCGACTCGGGGGTTTGCAGCCCGATGATCGAACGCATCAGCACCGACTTGCCGGTACCCGACCCGCCGACCACGCCGAGAATCTCGCCGCGCCGCACGTCGAGGTCGAGCCCCTCATGCACCACCGACTCGCCGAACGCGTTCTTCAGCCCCTTCACGGAGATGACGATATCGTCTGTCTTGCGGGGCATCAGTCCCAACCCAACCAGGTGAAGAACACCGCGAAGAACGCGTCGAGGACGATCACCAGGAAGATGCCCTGGACGACCGCGGAGGTGGTGCGCAGGCCGACCTGCTCGGCGTCAGATTCGACCTGCATCCCCTGGAAGCAGCCCGCGATCGCGATGATCGCGCCGAACACCGGCGCCTTGATCAGCGAGATGTACAGATCGGTGATCGGCACGACCTCGCGGATGCGCGCGATGAAGGTGACCGGCGGGATCCCCAGCTGCACCCAGCACAGCAGACCACCACCGATGATCGCGATGACCGACGCGTAGAAGCCGAGCAGCGGCATCATCACGATCGCCGCGAGGACCCGCGGCAGGACCAGCGCCTCCATCGGCGACACGCCGATCGTCCGCATCGCGTCGATCTCCTCGGTCAACTTCATCGTGCCGAGCTGTGCTGCGAACGCCGACCCAGAGCGCCCTGCGACCATGATCGCGGTCATCAACAGGCCAAGCTCGCGGATCGTCAGACGACCGACGAGGTTGATCGTGAAGACTTCGGCGCCGAACTGGCGAAGCTGGACCGCGCCCTGTTGGGCGATAACCATGCCGATCAGGAAGCTCATCAGCCCGACGATGCCGAGTGCGGCGACGCCGACCACCTCGAAGCGCTGGACGACGGCGTTGAACCGGAACCGCTGCGGATGACGAATGACGCTGCCGAACGCGACCGTGGTGGCGCCGAGAAAACCGAGCAACCCGAGCATCGTCTTGCCCGACAGCACGACTGCATCGCCGATCTCGCCGAGCACGCGGCTGGCGGCGCTGACCTTGGCAGGCCTGGCGGCCATCGGCTGGTCGGACGCGACGACCTGGTCGAACAGCGCCTGATCATTGGCATCGAGACCATCGATCGTCGCATCGTTGCGCGCGGCGAAGCGGTGGACGATCCAGGCGCCGATCGTGTCGATCCGGTCGACCCCGCTGAGATCGACATGCTTGACCGACGACGCATCGACCGACTCGAGCCGGTCGGGCAGATTGCCGATCTTGGCCAGCGACAGATCGCCGGTAAACCGAAGCGTGCCGGTATCGGCACCGTCCTGTTGGAAATCGGCCATCGCGCTCATCGGCCGCACCTTTGCGGCAAACCGACTAGATCGGCAAGGTGAATGCGGCGTAAGTCGCGATGATGACCGAAATCTCTCCTGCCCGCCCGTCCGGCGCGCCGTCCGTCCGCCTCGCTATCTACGATATGGACAAGACGATCACGCATATGCCGACCTGGACGCCGTTCCTGCTCCACACCGCGCGGACCAGCGGTGCGCCGTGGCGGCTGGCGCTGGTGCCGTTCGCCGGCGTGGCCGCGCTCGGCTATGTCGGGCGGCTGATCAGCCGGGGTCGGTTGAAGTACGTCATGCAGCGGATGATGCTCGGCAAGCGCCTGTCGCCCGCGCAGGAACGCCGCAGCGCAGAGGCGTTTGCCGACCGGGTCGTGCGCGACGGCGTGTTCGCCGGCGCGCGCGCGCGGATCGAGGCGGACCGCGCGGCGGGCTACCGGCTGGTCATGGCGACCGCATCGTACCGCTTCTATGTCGAGGCGATCGCCGAGCGGCTCGGCTTCGACGCGGTGATCGGGACGGAGAGCCTGCGCGATGCCGACGGCCATCTGCTGGCAGGAATCGACGGCGAGAACTGCTACGGCCCGGCGAAATTGCGGATGATCGAGGCGTGGATGGCGCGCGGAGGCATCGCGCGGACCGATGCGCATGTGCGGTTCTATTCGGACCATGTGTCCGACGCGCCGACCTTCGACTGGGCGGACGAGCCGTTCGCGGTGAATGCGCATGGCCCGCTGCGGTTGCTGGCGAAGGCCAAGGGTTGGCCGATGCCCGACTGGGAGCGCTGACAGCCGGGTCCTCATACCGCAGGACCGGCGCAACATGGTCGGAAACCGATCTTGAATGCCATCGCGGAAACGGGGCCAAACTGGTCTTTCATCCGGTATTTTGATATCGTGCCCTCCGCTCGCAGCGACGGTCGGTCCGTCACGAATGCCGTGCTGCACGTCACCTTTAGGAGGACGTATGGAACGCCGATCGGTCTTGGCTCTTCCGCTCGCGATGCTGGCTGGCGGCACCGCATTGCACGCCGCGTCGGGCGACACGAGTCTGCCGCCGCGCTCCGATCCTGTTCGTGCGACACCCGATCCGGTTCTGATAGGTGCGTTGCCGGTCGCGGTGGTGCGGGCCGGCAGCGATCGGGCCGGACAGAAGCGCCAGACCGGCGTCAGCGCCACCACCTACAAGGTCATCACGAACGACACGAAGGGCGACCTGTTCGTCATCGAGCAGGCCAATCGGCGCAGGGGCGGCCCGCCGCTGCATTTCCATCACGGCGAGGACGAACTCTTCTACGTCCTCTCCGGCGAATATGCCGTGCAGGTGGGCGAGACGCGCTATGCGTTGAAAACGGGGGACTGTATCCTTGGTCCGCGTGGCGTTCCGCATACCTGGGCCTTTGTCGGGCCCACGGCCGGCCGCCTGCTCCTGAGCTTTGCCCCTGCCGGCAAGATGGAAGCGTTCTTCAACGCGTGGGAGCAGAACGGCTTTGGTCCGGGCAGCTATTTCACGGAAAAGGACGATGGCTTGATGCGGTCCTTCGGCATGGAACGCCTCGGCCCCCCGCTCAAGTTCTGATCCGTCCCGGCCCGGCAGTGACGTGGCATCGCCGGCACGCGGCTGGCGCTGATCCCGGATGAGCCATGCCCAGGGGATCTCGCGCGCCATGGCGCGGTCCGATGCAGCCACCCGGTCCGCGGCTCACCCCTCCGGGGCAAGCGTCTCCTTCGTCAATTGTCCCGCGGCGACCCTCCATTCGCCATGGCTGCGTACCGCGACCAGAATCATCGCCCGCTCGAGCCCGGCGATGGGTTTGCCGTCCTTCAGGAAATCCATGTGGAAGAAGATCGTCGCCACGTCGGGGGTAAGGACATGAACCTTTGGCCGATCGCGTCTGGCGATGGTCGTGTTCCTCGCCCAGCCTTGGCCCGTATGGATGCCCGCAAATGCAGCGATGATCGCCGCACGTCCCTCGGTCCGCTCCTCTGCGACCGGGACCCAGACGGCGTCCGCCGTATAGAGCGACTCGAACGCCTTTGGATCATGGCTATTCCAGGCGGCGACGAAGCGATCGGGCAAGATGTCCGGGGACCGTGGTGCGGCGATCGCCGCGCTCGATAGCGCCACCATGCCGCAGATCATGTGCCTGACCATCTCGCATGCCCCCAGCCCGATGTGCGTGGCAGGGTCTACCATGCGGCGGCCCGGACCGCATCGTCGTTTCGCGCCAGTTTGGCCGGATCGACGCGCGTGCCCCGGTAGACGGACCGGCCGGAGGCTACGCGCTCCTAGGGCTTGGCGTCGTCTTGCCTGGCGCAGTCCCGTGGATGACCTCAAGCCGCTCGAATGCAGCTACCCGTTACAACAGCACGTCGACGCTGTGAATCACTAGCCCCACCAGGCCGCCGACGATCGTCCCATTGACGCGGATATATTGCAGGTCGCGCCCGACGGCATTCTCCAGACGGCTGGTGATCGTGTCCGCATCCCAGCTGCGCACGGTGTCGGACACGAGCTTGACGATGCCATCGCCATAATCCGCCGCCGCACCGACCGCGGCGCGCCGCACGAACCGGTTGATCGTGCGCGACATCCGCGGGTCCTGGTGCAGCGTCTCGCCGAACTGGCGCAGGACGTCGCCGAGCTTGCCCGCCATCGCCCGTTCGGGATCGCGCGCGATCGCGAGCAGCGCACCGCGCGCCTGCTCCCATAGCCCGTCGAGCCAGCGCTGCATCGCCGGGTTGTCAAGCAGGTCGTTCTTCATTGCCTCGACCCGCTCGCGCATGCGGCGATCATATTGCAGGTCCCAGGCGAGCCGGTCGAGCCCCTCCTCCGCCTTCAGCCGGAGCGGATGCTCGGGGTCCTCGGCCATTTCGGCAAGGAGGCGGTCGAAGCCGCCGATGAGCTTGTCCGCGACGGTCGTGTCGAGCCCGGTCCAGCGCAGGATCGAGCCGGCCTTGTCGTGGACCATCGCGCGGACGAGGTGATCGTTCGCTGCGAGTGTCTTGGCGGACCAGCGGATCGCGCTTTCGAGCAAGGGCGCGTGGCGGCGTTCGGCGATCGCCGCCTTAAGCAACTGACCGAGGATCGGCGAGACTTCGGTCGCGCGCAGCCGTGTGGCGATCCCCGCCTTGACCATGCCGCCGAGCCGCGCGGGATCGAGCCCTTCTAGGATCTGTGCAACCAGTTTGGACGCGCCTTGCCGGAAACGTCCGCCTGCGCCTTCGGGCGGATCGGTCAGCCAGCGCGAAATGGCGCCCGCAACGTCGAGCCGGCGGGTGCGCCGCGCGATGACGACGGGGATCAGGAAGTTCGCGCGGAGGAACTGCGCGAGCGTGTCGCCGATCCGGTCCTTGTTCCGCGGCACGATCGCGGTATGCGGGATCGGCAGCCCCAGCGGATGGCGGAACAGCGCGGTAACCGCGAACCAGTCGGCCAGCCCGCCGACCATCGCCGCCTCCGCAAAGGCGCGCACGAATGCGAACGCCGGGTGGACGGGGACGAGCGCACGGCTGACGAAAAACGTCGCCGCCATGAACACGAGCAGGCCGGTGGCAACGATCCGCATGCGGACGAGCGCCGCCGGGGCTGCTTCGCCGACCGGGCGCGTGCGGGATAAAAGCGTCATACCCGAAACAATCCCCCAGCGCGCCGAAGGTTCATGCCGGCGCGGCGGTTCGACCATCCAGGTACAGCGAGGCGGGCCGTTGGGATCTCATTCTGCGGGTTGCGTACCGCCACCCTGATCACGGCCATGCCCCAGCTTGCCGGTTGCCGGGCCCAGCAGCGGACCCGGATTGGGGCCGGCGAGCCCGATCACGTCGTCGCCATTGTCACCCGGACGATAGGTGAGCAGGCGGCGACCGAGACGTGGCCCGACGCTGCGCTCGATCCCGACGGCAAGGCTGAACGCGGCGGGAATGATCAGCAGCGTCAGCAGCGTCGACAACGCAAGGCCGCCGATCACGACCGTGCCCATCGGCGCGCGCGACGACGAATCGCCGCTGATCGACATCGCGGTCGGCACCATGCCCGCGACCATCGCGACCGTCGTCATCACGATCGGCTGCGCACGCTTGTGCCCGGCATCGATGATCGCGGTGAACGCATCGACGCCCTTGCTCATCTCGTCGAGCGCGAAGTCGATCAACAGGATCGAGTTCTTGGCGACGATCCCGAGCAGCATCAGCAGCCCGATATAGACCGGCAGCGACAGCGGCTGTCCGGTCGCCCACAAAGCGAGCAGCCCGCCAAGCGGCGCGAGCAGCAGCGACCCCATGTTGACGAACGGCGGCAGCACGCGGCGGTAGAGCAGCACCAGCACCGCGAACACGAGGAACGTGCCCGAGATCACCGCGGTGATGAAATTGGTGATCATCTCGGCCTGCCACTTGCTCTGGCCAAGCGTGAGTTCGCTGACGCCGACGGGCAGCGCCTTCATCGACGGCAGCGCATGAACCTGCTTCATCGCGTCCGAGATCACGACGCCGGGCGCAAGATCGGCGCCCAGCGTGATCTGGCGCTGCTGGTTGACCCGGTCGATCTTCGTCGGGCCCGAGCCAAGACCGATATCCGCGACGAGGTTGAGCGGCACCGAGCCCCCCGACGCGGTCGCGACCGGCAGGTTCTGGATCGTCGACAGGCTGGTCCGCGCCGACTGGTCGAGCGCGACTCGGATCGGGATCTGGCGATCCGAGAGCGAGAACCGCGCCGAGTTCTGGTCGATATCGCCGAGCGTCGCGATGCGGATAGCCGACGACAGCGCCTGCGTCGTGACGCCGAGATTGGCGGCAAGATCGAAGCGGGGGCGGATGACGATTTCGGGGCGCTGCATCCCGCCCGACACGCGCGGTGCGGTCAGCGACTTGAGCGAGCCCATATCGGCGACGATCTTGTCCGCCGCCTGTTGCAGCTTGGCGGGATCGCTGCCGCCGAGGACGATCGTCACGTCACGTCCGCTGCCGCCCCAGCCGGACTGCGACCGGAACGACACGCGTGCATCGGGGATCGCGGTGAGTTGCGGCGCGAGCCGGCGTTCGAAATCGACCGACTTCTCCTTGCGATCCTCGCGCAGGTTGGCGGTCACGGTGCCGCTGCCGACGCGGGTGCGGGCGTACACCGTGCTGACCGCGGGTTGCTGGCCGAGCAAGGCGCTGACGCGCGCGACCACCGCATCGGTCTGTGCGAGCGTGGTGCCGGGCACCATCTCGATCTGCGCGGTCGCATCATCCTCGTCGCGGGTCGGCTGGAACTGCGAGGGGATCACGGTGAACATGAACAGCGTGATCGCGAAGGCCACGACGCCCGCGCCGATCGCCCACATCCGGTGATCCATGACGCGGTTGAACATCTTGCGGATGCCGCCGCGCGCGCGCCATGCCGCCGCCTTGCGACTGTCGAGCGTCCAGTGGAGCGTGCGGACATACCAGTCCATCAGCTTGCCCTCGCCGTGGCTGGCATGGCCGAACGACTTGAGGAAATAGGCCGCGATCATCGGCGTGACGAGACGCGCGACCGCGAGGCTCATCAGCACCGCGGCAACCACGGTCAGGCCGAAATTCTTGAAGAACTGCCCGGCGATTCCCGGCATCAGCGCGACCGGCAGGAACACCGCGACGATCGCCATCGTCGTCGCCAGCACCGCGAGGCCGATCTCGTCGGCGGCATCGATCGAGGCCTGATAGGCGGATTTGCCCATCCGCATGTGCCGGACGATATTCTCGATCTCGACGATCGCGTCATCGACCAGCACGCCCGCGACGAGGCTGAGCGCGAGCAGCGTCATGCCGTTGAGGTCGAAGCCGAGCAGGTCCATGAACCAGAAGGCGGGGATCGCCGACAGCGGGATCGCGAGCGCGGAAATCGCGGTCGCGCGCCAATCGCGCAGGAAGATGAAGACGACGATGACCGCGAGGATCGCGCCCTCGATCATCGCATGGATCGCGCTCTCATACTGCGATTCGGTATAGTCGGTGCTGGTGTAGCGCTGGACGAACTTGACCGACGGATTGCGCTTTTCGAGCGCACGCAGCTTGTCGACCGCGGCGTGATAGACGGTGACGTCGGACGCCCCCTTGGCACGCTGGAAATCGAACGTGATCGCCTGGCGCCCGTCGACGGTCGCACGGCTGCGCTGCTCGGCATAGAGATCGCGGACCTGCGCGATGTCGGCGAGGCGGACGGTGCGGCCATTGCCGACGTTGATCTGCGTCTGGCCAAGATCGCTCGCATCGCGCGCGTTGCCAAGCACGCGGATCGACTGTTCGGAGCCCGCAATTTCCGCACGCCCGCCCGCGGCGTTCAGATTGACCTGTCGCAGCTGCGCGTTGACCTGGCTTGCGGTCAACCCCTGGCTCTGGAGTTTCAGCGGATCGAGGATCACGCGGATCTCTCGGCTGACGCCGCCGTTGCGGCTGATCGTCGCCATGCCGGGAATCGACAGCAGTTCCTTGGTGACGGTGTCGTCGATGTACCAGGACAGCTGTTCGACGGTCATGTCGGTGGTGATCGCCGCGAAGCTCGCGACGTCGTTGCCGCTGGTGTTCGCACGGTAGACCTGCGGTTCGAGGATCCCCTCGGGAAGATCGCTGCGGATCTGCGCGATCGCGTCGCGCACGTCGTTGACCGCGCGATCGATCGGCGTGCCGATGGTGAGCTGGATCACCGTTTCGGAATTGCCTTCGGTGACGGTCGAGTTGATCTCGTCTATGCCCTGCAGCGAGCGGACCGCCGCCTCGACGCGCTGCGTGACCTGCGTCTCCATCTCGGTCGGCGCGGCGCCCGGCTGGCTGACGACGACGATCGCGATCGGGAAGTCGATGTCGGGATCGCGGTTGACGTCCATCCGCATGAAACTGACGATGCCCGCAAGCATCAGGGCCAGGAACAGCACGATCGGCGGAACCGGGTTGCGGATCGACCAGGCCGAGATGTTGCGGAAGTTCATGGCTGTCAGCTCGCCTTCTTGGTGATCGGCTTGACCGTCTGTCCGGGCGCCAGGAAGCCGCCTGCGGACTGGACCACGCGCTCCGACCCGTCGAGCCCGCCCGCGATCGTCACGCCGGCATCG
The DNA here is from genome assembly GCF_004216825.1 of Sphingomonas sp. BK036. Lineage (NCBI taxonomy): Bacteria > Pseudomonadati > Pseudomonadota > Alphaproteobacteria > Sphingomonadales > Sphingomonadaceae > Sphingomonas > Sphingomonas sp. BK036. The sequence goes on from NZ_SGXR01000003.1 coordinate 963,446, forward strand.
GACACCTGGCCGATCGTGACGTTGCGCCGCGCGATCTTGTCGCCCGGCCCGACGATATAGACGTAATTGCCCTTCTCGTCGCTCTGCAGCGCCGAATCGGGGAGCAGCGGCGCCTGAGTCACGCCCCCGACGATCGTCGCCGCGGCGAATCCGCCGGGACGCAGCGCTGGGTCATATTTCACCGCGATCCGCGCGATTCCCTGACGGGTCTGCGGATCGATCACGGGCGAGACCTGCCAGACTTCGCCCGGATAGCCCTGCGTCGTGCCGACGGGCACGACCGTCGCGCGCGCACCGGCACGCAGCCCGGCGAGATCGGCCTCGCTCAACTGCGCGCGCATCTCCATCTGGCCGCCCATCGCCATCCGGAACAGCACGCCGGCCGACGGCCCGACGATCTGGCCCGGCTCGACGCCGCGGGTCAGCACGAGCCCGGCGGCGGGCGCGCGGATATCGAGCCGACCGTTGCGGGCGCGTGCCTCGCCGAGCGTGGCCTGCGCGACCTTCACGCGCGCGGCGGCGGCATCGCGAGTCGCGGCCTTGCGCTGCAGATCGGCCTTCGAGATGAAGCCGCGATCGACCAGCTGCTTCGCGCGATCGAGTTCGGCCTGCGCGATCGTCTCGTCGGAGCGCGCGACGGTGACCGATGCGGCGAGCGACGCCGCAGTCTCGGTCTGGACCGACCGATCGACCGTGGCGAGCACCTGCCCCGCCGCAACCCAGGTGCCGGGTTCGACCAGCACGCGCGTGATCATCCCGCCCTCGCCTGCGACGCCGACCGGCATCTCGCGCCGTGCGGCCAGCGTCCCCGTCGCGGAGATCGTCCGATCGACCATCTGACGCCCCGGCACCACGACCGTGACGCTCGGCAACTGTGCGTTGGGCGATGCGGCCGCGGCGTCCTTCTTGCCGGACTTGAACGCATAGACCACGGCGACGATCGCGAGCACGATGATCACCGCGATGATGATGTTGCGGCGGCGGTGCGACGGCGCACTATAGTCCGGCAACGCCAGCTGCTCGTCGCTATCGCTGCCGACCATCTTCGTCTCGTAATTCATGCGCGCCACAATCCCACTTCCGACCGGCCTTGTCTCGACCCGCTTCGCCGTTCACACGCTGTGTTATCTGAATAAGTCACCGTGCTCAAGCCCCTCGACGAGCGCGGAACGAAGACATGCTTCGAATCCGATCTATCCGCAATGCAGTTCGACAAGGTCCGGGACGTTCAGCTTGTGTTGACCTGGGCGGCGCCACACGCCGAAACACTGTTACACGGGAGACATAGTCATGAAGATCGCATCGTTCCTTACCGCGCTTGCGGGCGTCGCGGTCGCGCTGCCGGGGGTGGCTGCCACCGCGCAGACCGCGCCGACCACGGTCGAGCCGATGATCCCAGCGGCGGGTACCGTGCTCGACGTGACGGCGGAGGGGCGGACGACGCGCGTGCCAGACTTGGCGACGATCCGCGCGGGCGTCGTCTCGCAGTCGACGACCGCCGCGGCGGCGCTGACCGACAATGCGCAGCGGATGGCGAAGGTCCTCGCGGCATTGAAGCGTGCAGGCGTAGCGCCACGCGACGTTGCGACGTCGTCGGTCCAGCTCGCGCCGCAATATCGCTATGCCGACAACCAGCCGCCGGTGATCACCGGATACCAGGCGACCAACACCGTCTCGATCCGCTTCCGCGACGTGGCGAAATCGGGTGCGATCCTCGATGCACTGGTGGCAGAGGGTGCGAACCAGATCGACGGACCCAATCTGTCGATCGACAAGCCCGAGGCGGCGCTTGACGAAGCGCGCAGCGACGCGATTGCGCAGGCCAAGCGTCGAGCGGATCTCTACGCGAAGGCCGCGGGGCTTCGCGTGTCGCGGATCGTGTCGATCGCCGAATCGGGGCAGGATACGGGTGGCTCGCCGCAGCCGATGTTCCTGGCGCGCGCGTCGATGGCCAAGGAGAGCACGCAGATCGCGCCGGGCGAGAAGGACGTGACGGTCACCGTGTCGGTGCGGTTCCTGCTGAACTGACGCTTCCATGATCCTCCCCCGCCAAGGGGGAGGATCGTTGCACGCACGAAAAAGGCCGCCCGGTTGCCCGGGCGGCCTTTGCCGTTTCGCGTGACGATGCGAAGTTTAGCGGACGCTACCGCGACGCACGAGGTTCACGATCGCGAGCAGGATGACTGCACCCAGCAGCGAAACCAGGAACGACGTCAGCGTCAGCGGTGCGTTGTTGATCGAGCCACCCGACAGGATCAGACCACCGATAAATGCACCGACGATGCCGACGACGATGTTCAGAAGGATACCCTGCTGCGCATCAGTGCGCATGATCATGCTGGCAATCCAGCCGATGACGCCGCCGATGATCAGCCAAAGAATGAGACCCATGATATTTTCCCTCCGTTGAACCCGTATCCGGGCGATGGCGGAAAGACGTGCGAGCGGTTATTTTTGTTCCGCCCGCGTTTTGAGTTTTGGATCTCAGTACTTTTGCTGGCGCTCGTACAACGACTTATAGTGCTGGATCCGCGTGACGCGGAGTCCGGGCATGCCCGATCGGTCGATCGCGCGCTGCCAGCTGGCAAATTCCTCGACGGTCAGGCCATAGCGCGCGCAGACGTCGTCGACGCTGAGCAACCCTCCATTGACCGCAGCGACCACCTCGGCCTTGCGACGAACCACCCAGCGCGTGGTGCTGGGCGGGGGCAGCGTATCCAGCGTCAGCTGTTCTCCGAGCGGACCGATGACTTTGCCGGGACGGATTTTCTGGTTCTCGATCATTTGTAACCTCTGATCGGGGCGGGGGGCCCCCTCTCGATACGCGAACGCGACACATAGTCGCGGGATTTGAAGATCGGCTGAAACGCCGCGGTAAACCGCATCTTCACTCGTCCTTCCACCGGGTTAATGCCGTTGCCATCGGCCCGTTGAACGCACCGTGAAGCGGCGCGAACAGTTTCGGATCGATCGTCGCCCGCGCGAAGCTGGCCTGCACCACCGCAGTCGGGCTCGCTGCCTGGCGGGCGGCGATACCGACGATCAGGACCGCGAGATCACCCGGAAGGACGGTGACCTCTGCGTCGCGATCGAAACGGGGAAAACTCAGGTCCAACGGGATACTCGCGCTTAGTCTTGGGAAGCCCGGTATAACGCGAGGGGGTGAAGGGACCGTAAAACTCGGCGAAAGAGTTCGTGAACTTGTCGCTTTATTCCAATGTCTGGTCGCGTTTTTCGCTCCACTCACCTTGATCGACGTTAACGGTCGCATCTTTTTGCAACGGCTCGCCGTCGCGCTTATGTAGCGCGCATGGATCAGACCGATTTTCAGCTCGGGCCCGAGATGGCCGCAAAGCGCATCGTCGTGGCGATGTCCGGTGGCGTCGACAGCTCGGTCGTCGCCGCACTCGCGCATGCCACGGGCGCCGAGACGATCGGCGTGACGTTGCAGCTCTACGATCATGGCGAGGCGATCGGGCGTGCGGGCTCGTGCTGTGCAGGGCGCGATATCCGCGATGCGCGCGCGGTGTGCGACCGGCTCGGGATCGCGCATTACGTGTTCGATCACGAGACGAGCTTCCGCGAGCAGGTCGTCGACAAGTTCGCCGACGAATATCTCGCCGGGCGTACGCCGATCCCGTGCGTCCAGTGCAACATGGGGCCGAAATTCACCGACCTGCTGAAGCTGGCACGCGATCTCGGTGCAGATTGCCTGGCGACGGGGCATTATGTCCGGCGGGTCGAGGGGGCGAACGGCGCCGAACTCCACCGCGGTGCGGATCCGGCGCGCGACCAGAGCTATTTTCTGTTCGCGACGACGCAGACGCAACTCGACTATCTCCGCTTTCCGCTGGGTGGCCTGCCCAAGGCGCGCGTGCGCGAGATTGCAGCGGAGCTGGGGCTCGGAGTCGCGGCGAAGCCCGACAGCCAGGATATCTGCTTCGTGCCCGATGGCGATTATGCCGGGCTGGTGAAGAAGCTGCGACCCGAGGCGGCGGAGACTGCGGGCGATATCGTCGATCTCGGAGGCGCAAAGCTCGGCGAACATCGCGGGCTGATCCACTTCACCGTCGGGCAGCGGCGCGGGCTGGAGATCGGCGGCAGCCCCGAGCCGCTCTACGTCGTGCGCGTCGAGCCCGAGACGAAGCGGGTCGTCGTGGGGCCTCGGCGCGCGCTGGCGGTCGAGGCAGCGCGGATGACCGATATCAACTGGCTCGGCGGCGACTTTACCGGGCCGCTGACCGCCAAGGTGCGGTCGATGGCCAAGCCCGTGCCCGCGCGCCTGGTCGGCGACCGCGTGGTGTTCGATGCGCCCGAATATGGAGTCGCGCCGGGTCAGGCCGCGGTGCTCTATGCGGGCGAGCGCGTGCTCGGGGGCGGCTGGATCGCGGAGACCGAAGCGGCACTCGCCGCCGCCTGACGCGTTAGGGCGGGATGGATATCGAAGACCTTCGCCGCCAGATGGAAGCCGCCGCCGCTGCAATGGACTTCGAAACCGCCGGGCGGCTGCGCGACCAGATCAGCGTGTTGCGCGGCGGCGGCGAGGTGGCCGACACCGCCGGGCTGACCCGTCAGCAGCCGGGGGCGATGGGGCTGGGGACGAGCCAACAGCGCATGACGCCGCCACCGGGCTGGGTGAAGCCGAAGAAGCCCGATCCGATGACCAAGGGGCGGAAGCGGTAGTCTTGGTCCCGCCCTGCTTCTTCCGTCATCCTGACGAAAGTCAGGATCCAGAACCACGATCGGCTTCGCGCGTTACCCTGGATCCTGACTTTCGTCAGGATGACGGGGTATTTTGATGGGCAATCACGGCAGCAGGAACGTACCCTCGATCGTCGTCACGCACGATCCGCCGAGAACCACCCGGTCGCCGTCGAGGCGGCACGTCAGCTTCCCGCCGCGCGCACTCGCCTGATAGGCGGTGAAGCTGTTGCCGAGCGTCTTCGCCCAATAGGGCACCATCACCGCGTGCGCCGAGCCGGTCACCGGATCCTCGTTGATCGCGTAATAGGGCGTGAAGACGCGGCTGACGATGTCGGTCGCCTGCCCCCGCGCCGCGACGATCGCGACGATCGGGAACGCTGCCAGCGCGGCGAAGTCGGGCTTCAGGTCGCGGACCACAGACTCGTTCTCGACGATCACGAGCGCATAGCCCTTGTCGTGCCACAGCGTCTCGACGGGCGACTCGATGGTGAGCGCCGCGACGATCTCGGGGATCGCCTTCGGGCTTGGCCCCCATGCCGGCAGCTCGAGCGTGTAGCCGCTCCCTGCACGCGCGACCTCGAGCATCCCCGCCTGTCGCGTCCGGAACCGGACCCGGTTGAGCGCGGTGTCCGACGACAGCACGAAATGGCCGCTCGCCAGCGTCGCATGCCCGCACAACGCGACCTCGGCGCCCGGCGTGAACCAGCGTAGATCGAAATCGACGCCCTCTTCGTCCGACGCGACAATGAAGGCGGTCTCGCTCAGGTTGTTCTCCTGCGCGATGTTCAGCAGCACCGCGTCGTCGAGCCACGCCGCGAGCGGCATGACCGCGGCCTGGTTGCCGCCGAACGGCGTGTCGGCGAACGCATCGATCTGCGCGAACGGTATTCTCATAGACGTTTCCCAAACCAGTGCGGAGTCACGTCCGCCTCGATCAGCGGATTGTCGGTGTCGACATGGCCCTCGGGATCGAGGTGGATCAGCACCTCGACCTTGGGGAAGGCGGTGCGCAGGTTGCGCTCGACCGCCTCGACGATGTCGTGCGCCGCGCCGACGGTCAGGTCGCGCGCGACCTCCATGTGGAACTGCGCGAACTCGTGGCTGCCGGAGCGGCGCGTGCGGAAATCGTGAATGCCGCGGATGCCGGGCTGGCGCGCGGCGACGTCGAGGAACTGCGCACGCAGATCTTCTGGCCATTCCTTGTCCATCAGCTGGTCGATCGCGTTCGACGACGCCGAGAACGCGCCCCAGGCGAGCCACAGCGCGATGACGATACCGAAGATCGGATCCGCGCCGCTCCAGCCGAGATACTGGTCGAGCACCAGCGCGACGATCACCGAGCCGTTGAGCAGCACGTCGGACTGGTAATGGACGTTGTCCGCGAGGATCGCGACCGATCCGGTCTGGCGGATGATGCGGCGCTGATAGGCGAGCAGGAACACCGTCGCGACGATCGCGATGACCGACACGCCGATGCCGAAATCGGCGCCGGTGGTCGGCTGCGGATCGTTGAACGCGAGGATCGCGCGCCACGCGATGCCCGCGGCCGAGGCGGTGATCAGCATGACCTGGAACAGCGCCGCGAGCGCCTCCGCCTTGCCATGGCCGAAGCGGTGATCGTGATCCGCAGGCGTCGCGGCGAGCCGCACGCCGTAGAGCGTGACGAGCGATGCGAGGAGGTCGAGCGCGGTATCGGCGAGCGAGCCGAGCATCGCGACCGAGCCGGTCGTCCACGCCGCAAAGCTTTTCAGCAGCAGCAGGAAACACGCCATCGCGACGCTGGCCAGCGCCGCGCGGGTTGCGAGCGGAATGATCCGGCGCCGTTCGTCCTGAGTCATGGGAACAACAGTCCTTCGGTCCAAGTGCCGGTTTCGCGGGTGAACAGGCGCCGCTCATGTAGGCGGTGCGCGCGATCCTGCCAGAGCTCGATGCGATCGGGCGCGATCCGGTACCCGCCCCAATGCGGCGGGCGCGGCACGTCGCCGCCCTCGAACCGCGCCTGCATTTCGGCAAAGCGCGTTTCAAACGTCTCGCGGCTGTCGAGCGGACGCGATTGGTCGGAAGCCCAGGCACCGAGCTGCGAATCGCGCCCGCGCGACGCGAAATAGGCGTCCGATTCGGCATCGCTCACCAGGCTGACGCTGCCCTCGATCCGGACCTGCCGGCGCAGCGACTTCCAGTGGAAGAGCAAGGCGGCGTGGCGGTTGACCGCGAGGTCGCCCGCCTTGCGGCTCTCACGGTTGGTGTAGATCACGAAACCGTCGGGACCGTGGCCCTTGAGCAGCACCATCCGCACCGACGGGCGTCCATCGGCATCCGCGGTAGCGAGCGCCACCGCGTTGGAGTCATTGATTTCTGTTTCCCGCGCCTCGGCGTACCAGGCGTCGAACAGCGCGATCGGATCTTCGGACATGGCTGCGCCATAGCGAAACTTCGACGCGAGCGAAACCGCGCGAGGGAACGACTCCGACCCGCCGACGATTGACCGCAAATCGAATCGTTTCCGCAACGAAGGAACACGCAAGGTGGCAGCGCGCGCATATTGGCAGGGGCAGATCCGGCTCGCTCTGGTTTCGATCCCGGTCGAGATCTATTCGGCGACCAAGTCCGGCGCCGCGGTGTCGTTCAAGCAGATCCACGAGCCGTCGGGCCAGCCGATCCATTACGACAAGGTCGTCACTGGCATGGGGCCCGTCGACACTGACGAGATCATGAAGGGCTATGAGGTCTCGAAGGGCGAATATGTCCTGCTCGAGCAGGACGAGATCGACGCGGTGAAGCTCGAATCGAAGAAGACGCTCGAGCTGACGCAGTTCGTCGATGCGAGCGAGATCGACGTGCTCTATTACGAGAAGCCGTATTTCGTGGTGCCCGCCGACGACCTGGCGGAGGAGGCGTTCATCGTGCTGCGCGAGGCGCTGCGGCGGACGAAGAAGGTCGGGCTCGGCCAGCTGGCGATGCGCGGGCGCGAATATGTCGTGAGCCTGAAGCCGTGCGGGCGCGGCATGGTGCTGGAGACGCTGCGCTACGCCGACGAGGTGCACAAAGCGCAAGGCTATTTCCGCGACATCCCCGACGACAAGCCGTCCGAGGAGCTGCTCGAACTCGCCGAGGCGCTGATCACGAAGCGCAGCGGCGACTTCCATCCGCAGGACTTCCACGATCGCTATGTCGACGCGTTGAAGGACCTGATCGAGCGCAAGCGAAAGGCAAAGGGCAAGACGATCATCGACGACAAGGATAGCGGCGCGAAGACGGGATCGAACGTGGTCGACCTGATGGCGGCGTTGAAGAAGTCGATGGAGAAGGCTGGCGGGACTGCCGCGGCGGAGACGAAGGCGCCCGTCAAGAAGGCTCCGGCAAAGACCGCGGCCAAGGCCCCGGCGAAGACTCCGGCCAAGAAACGTGCATAGCCCCCTCGCCCCACCCCCCGTCATCCCAGCGAACGCTGGGATCTCCCCGTTACCCGCCATCCCCCTGCCGCACGAGATCCCAGCGTTCGCTGGGATGACGGCACTGGGGGCAGGCCGTGGCTGACGCTCCCGACCCCCTCGCGCTCTACAATGCCAAGCGGAACTTCGCGAAGACCGCGGAACCCGCGGGCACGCTGGCCCCCGGCAACGGCAACAGCTTCATGGTCCAGAAGCACGACGCCACCCGCCTGCACTGGGACTTCCGCCTCGAGATCGACGGCGTGCTCAAGAGCTGGGCGGTCACGCGCGGGCCGAGCCTCGACCCGGGGGAGAAGCGGCTTGCGGTCCGCACCGAGGACCACCCGTTAAGCTACGCCAGTTTCGAGGGCACGATCCCGGCGGGCGAATATGGCGGTGGCACGGTGATGCTGTGGGACCGGGGAACGTGGTCGCCGATCAAGGGCAAGTCGGCGAAGGATCTCGACAAGGGGCATCTCCACTTCGTGCTCGAAGGCGAGCGGATGAAGGGCGAGTGGCTGCTGATCCGCCTGAAGCCGCGCGCAAAGGAAAAGCGCGAGAACTGGTTGCTGCGCAAGATCGACGATGCGGCCGCGGGCGGGACGGATGTGCTGGTCGAGGAGGCGCTGACCAGCGTTTCGACCGGGCGGACGATGGTCGAGATCGCGGAGGGGAAGAAGCCGGCGCGGTCCCCCCGCCCGTCATCCCAGCGCAAGCTGGGATCTCAAGCCGCAAGCGCTCGGCAGGAGTCGCACAAGACCCCAGCTTCCGCTGGGGTGACGAGGAGTGGTCGGGGTGCGACCACCAAGCTGGTCGAGTTTCGCGATCTCCAACTCTGCACCCTCGTCGACGCCGTCCCGACCGGTTCCGCATGGCTGCACGAGGTCAAGTATGACGGCTACCGCGCACTCGTGTCCGTCGCGAACGGCAAGGCCAAGGTCTTCACCCGCAGCGGCCTCGACTGGACCGACAAATTCTCAGCCATCGCCGAGGCCGCCGCCAAGCTCCCCGTCACATCCGCGCTGATCGACGGCGAGATCGTCGCGTTCAAGGATGGGCACCCCGATTTCTCGACATTGAAGGACGCGATCTCCAGCGGCGGGGACATGACGCTGTTCGCGTTCGACCTGCTCGCGCTCGACGGCGAAGACCTGACCGCGCTCTCCAACCTAGACCGCAAGGCACGGCTCGAACCGCTGATCCCGACCGATGACGACCGCCTGCGCTATTCCGACCACGTCGTCGGCGCGGGCGAACAGTTGTTCGAGACGATGTGCCGCGAGGGTCTCGAAGGAATCGTCTCGAAACGCGCCGACGCGCCCTATCTCGGCAAGCGGACCAAGGCGTGGCTCAAGGTCAAATGCACGCATCGGCAAGAGTTCGTGATCGTCGGCTGGCTGCCCTCGGACAAGAAACGCGGGTTCAAGTCGCTGCTGCTCGGCGTCCGCGAGGGCAAGGGCTATCGCTATGCGGGCAAGGTCGGCACCGGCTTTGACCAGGCGCTGATGGACGATCTGCGCGACAGACTCGACGCGCTCGATCGCAAGACGCCGACGGTCGAGGCACCCAAGGCCGCCGTGCGCGGCGCGAAATGGGTGACGCCCAAACTGGTCGCCGAGATCGCGTTCGCCGAGGTGACGCCCGACGGCGTGCTGCGCCATTCGAGCTTCATCGGTCTGCGCGAGGACAAGGCGGCGAAGGACGTCGTCGCCGAAACCCCTGCCCCGCTGCCGCCCGCGGAAGACAGCGCGGCGCCGGTGACGACCGTCACGGTCAGCAGCCGTGACCGGCTGATCTTCGACGACTCGGACGTCACCAAGGGCGACCTCGCGGATTATTATGCCGCGGTGTCGGGGATCATGCTGCCGTTCGCGGGCAACCGACCGATCAGCCTCGTCCGCTGCCCGCAAGGCCGCTCGCGCGCCTGCTTCTTCCAGAAACACGATGCGGGCAGCTTCGGCGACGCGGTCCACAAGGTGCCGATCCGCGAGAAGGACGGATCGACCGAGGACTATCTGTATGTCGACGATGCCGACGGGCTGGTCGCGTGCGTGCAGATGGGGACGATCGAGTTCCATGGCTGGGGCTCGTCGAACGCGACGCTCGAGAAACCCGATCGGCTCGTATTCGATCTCGATCCCGACGAAGGGCTCGACTTTGGCGACACGAAGACGGCGGCGGAGCATCTGAACAACCAGTTGGCGGAACTGGGACTGGTCAGCTTTCCGATGCTGTCGGGGGGCAAGGGTGTGCATGTTGTCGTACCGCTGACCCCGGAGGCCGAATGGCCGGCGGTGAAGGACTTCGCCGACCGGTTCGCGCGCGCGCTGGCGGGGGCGGAGCCCGAACGCTTCGTCGCGACGATGGCGAAGGCAAAGCGAAAGGGGCGGATCTTCATCGACTGGCTGCGCAACCAGCGCGGGGCGACGGCAGTGATGCCATATTCGGCGCGGGCCAGAGCGGGGGCGCCGGTAGCGGCGCCGGTATCGTGGAGCGAGTTGCGCGATATCGAGACGGCGGCGCGCTGGGGTGTCCGGGATGGGGCGGAGTTGATCGCCCGGGCGGGGTCACGAGGTTTGGACGGTTGGGGCGTGGCGGATCAGGTTCTGCCGGATTTGTGAGAGGCCCCTCCCCCATCCACCACCCCGGCGGAGGCCGGGGTCCAATTGGCAAGGTGGTCGTAACGGAGCGCGGTCCCTCATTAGTATCGTCACCCAATTGGGCCCCGGCCTTCGCCGGGGTGGTGGCTTTGTTTGGGAGCGGTGGTTCGCCATTATCTACTGTTGCAAGGGAACAGGAAGGCGGCGCCCGCATGACATTTTATGTTGCGCCGCCGCGTCGAAAGGTGAAACACCGCCGGCTGTATTCAGGGGCTTGAGGCATTGGACATGGCGACGCACTCCGCGCCCCCGCTAGCTACGGCGCCGGCGACCGCGTTCGACGCGACGGTCCACGCCGACCGCTGGATCGCCGACTATTGCGCGCGCAGCACCAGCGCCGACGTGCTGTGCCCGGCCGCCGATGGCAGCGTCGATCCGGCATGGCCCGCGATGTTCGCCGAGCTGGCGATGGTCGCCTCGGACGATCTCGGCCACATCCGCGAACGCGTCCAGCGCCACGCGGTCGACATCGGCACGGGTTTTCGCATCGCCGACGAACCCGATGAGCGCCCCTGGCCCGTCTCGCCTGTGCCCTTGCTGATCGAGGCCGGCGAATGGGCGGGGATCGCGCGCGGCGTGATCCAGCGCGCGACGTTGATGGAGACGGTGATCGCCGATCTCTACGGCGAGGGAAAGCTGGTCGCGGACGGGCATATCCCCGCCGCGCTCGTCACCGGCAGCCCGTTCTTTCTGCGGCCGATGGTCGGGCTCGATCCGCCCGGCGGCCGGCATCTCGATTTCATCGCGATCGACCTGGGCCGTGGCCCCACGGGCGAATGGCGCGTGCTCGCCGATCACCTGCGCGCGCCCGCGGGCGCGGGCTATGCGCTCGAGAACCGGATCGCGGTCGGCCGCACGCTCGGCGGGTTGCAGGATCGGCTCAACGTCCAGCGGCACGCGCCGTTCTTCGCCGCGTTCCGCGCGGGAATCGCGGCGATGTGCAAGCGGACCGACCCGCGGATCGGGCTGCTGACGCCCGGGCGGTTCAACCCGAGCTATCCCGAACAGGCGCATCTCGCGCGCTATCTGGGGCTGTTGCTGGTCGAGGGCGCCGATCTCGCCGCGCTCGAGGACAAGGTCTATGTCCGCACGATCGGCGGGCTCAAGCGGATCGACGCGCTGTGGCGGCGGCTCGATCCGCGGCTGCTCGATCCGCTGGCGTTCGACACGCATTCGCAGATCGGCGTTCCCGGCCTGATCGACGCCTATGCCGCGGGCAACGTCGTGCTGTCGAACGCGCCCGGCTCGGCAGTGCTGGAGGCGCCGGCCTTCTCCGCCTTCCTGCCCAACCTCGCGCGGTCGCTGCTCGGCGAAGACCTTCTGCTGCCCAACATCGCTACCTGGTGGTGCGGGCAGATTGCGGCGAAGGAGAGCGTGGAGGCGAATTTCGACCGCCTGCTGATCGGTCCGGCCTTCCATGCGCGCCCGCTCGGCATGACCGGCGGCCCGACCGCGGGCGCCGACATTACCGGCGACGCGCGCACGGCGCTCCTGGCCGACATGGCGAACAGGCCGCAGGATTATGTCGGGCAGGAACTGGTCCGGCTCTCGACGATGCCGGTCGTCGTCGGCGATGAACTCGTGCCCCGTCCCTTCACGCTGCGCGTGTTCGCGGCACGGGGTGGCGACGGCGAATGGACGGTGCTGCCCGGCGGGTTCGCGCGGATCGGCGAGCATCCCGACGCGCGGGCGGCGGTGATGGGCGAGGGCATCTGGTCCGCCGACGTCTGCGTCTATGGCGCGGAGCCGGTCGCGCCGGTGTCGCTGCTGACCGCCGCGAATTCGCTGCAGGTGCGGCGCAATCCGGGGACGTTGCCGAGCCGGGTGGCGGACAATTTCTACTGGCTGGGCCGCTATCTGGAGCGCGGTGAGGCGCTGCTCGGCGCGATCCGGGTGATGCTGGGCAATTCGATCGACGTCGATGGCGGCGCGGGGCTGTCGCCGACGACGGTGGGCAAGCTCGTCGGGCTGATCGTCGGCGCCGGCAGCGCGCCGCATCCGCCGAGCCTGCGTCGCGCCGACCTGACTGCCCTCGCGCGGACCGCGATGGAGGACGAGGCGTGGCAGTCGATCCTGACGCTCAACCGCCACGCGCGTGAGATCGGCGAAGGCTCGCGCGACCGGTTGTCGGCGGACATGGTGCGGTTGCTCGAGGCGCCCTTCCCCACGCATCGCGGGATGCTCGAGCGCGCCGGATCGCTGCAACGCCGCTATGCCGCGATCGCGGGGCTGTCGGCGGAGCATATGGGGCGGACCGCGGCGTGGCGGTTCCACGATCTCGGCCGGCGCGTCGAGCGGGCGATGGCGATGGCGCGCGCGATCCGGTTGTTCGGGATGCCGGGGGCCTCGCCCGACGACTTGTCGGTGCTGCTCGACCTTGCCGACAGCCAGATCAGCTATCGCCAGCGCTATCCGACCGGGATCGCGCGCGTGCCGGTGATCGATCTGGTCGCGCTCGATCCGGGCAATCCACGCAGCCTCGCCTTCTCGGCGGAGCGGATCGCCGCGCGGCTGGCGGAACTGCCGGTGCTGAGCGACGACGAGATGGCGGAACCGCAACAGGCGCAGGCGACCGGGTTACAGGCGATCGTGATGACCGCGACGGCCGCGGCGCTGGATGCCGAGACGCTGGGCGATATCGAGCGGCGGCTGGGCGCGGTGTCGGACGCGCTGGCGCGGCGCTATTTCCTGCAAGGTGCCGAGCCGTTGCGGACCAGTGGGCTGACGTTGGCGTGATGGGCGGCGTGAGCGGCGTAATGCAAATCCTCCCCGGCACGGGGAGGGGGACCATGCATCGCATGGTGGAGGGGGCTCTCCACCAGCGCACTGCTCGCGGCGCGCCCCCTCCACCACCAGCAAACGGCTGGCGGTCCCCCTCCCCGTGCCGGGGAGGATTCTGATGATCTACGATATCCGCCACGTCACGACGTTCGATTATGGCGCGAGCGTCAAGTTCGCGCGGTGCAATCTGCGGTTGAAGCCGATCGACTGGCCGGGGCAGCAACTCGATTCCTATGCGCTGTCGGTCCACCCGGCCGGCCGGACCAGCGCCGCGCGCGCGGAGGCGGGGCTCGCCAACGTCACGCGGCTGGTGGTCGACAGCCCGGTCCGCCACCTGACGATCGAGAGCCGGTCGCGGATGACGGTCGACCGCCTCGTGCCCATCCCCGACGCGAGCGACCCGACGCTCGGCGAAATCGCGGCGATGGCGCGCGCGAGCACCGATCTGTCCGCGGCGAGCCCGGCGAATTATATCTACCCCTCGCCGCTGATCCCGCTCGACCAGGCGATCGCGGACTATTGCGCGATCGATCTTGACCCTTCGCGCGGCGCGCTGGAGGCGGGGATCGCGCTCGCCCGGCGCATCCAGCAGGAGTTCGAGTTCGATGCGGATGCGACGCTGGTCGACACCCCGCCGCACGAGGCGTTCCTGCAACGCAAGGGCGTGTGCCAGGATTTCGCGCAGATCATGATCACGGGCCTGCGCGCGGCGGGGCTGCCTGCGGCCTATGCGTCGGGCTATATCCGGACGATCCCACCCGCAGGCCAGCCGCGCCTCGTCGGGGCGGATGCGACGCATGCCTGGGTGTTGCTATGGTGCGGGCCGGTGCGCGGCTGGGTCGGGGTCGATCCGACCAACGGGATCTGGATGGCGAGCGACCATATCGTGATGGCGATCGGCCGCGACTATGCCGAGATCGCGCCGGTCGACGGGGTGGTGCTCGGATCAGGCGCGCAGAACATGGACGTCAGCGTCGATGTCGCGCCGTTGGACGAGGTGGCGTTCACCTGACCATTTCGCTTCCCTGTTCTCCCGCGAAGGCGGGAGCCCAGGAGCCACGATCGTCGTCCCTGATTACCCTGGGCTCCCGCCTTCGCGGGAGAACACGGTATAAAGGCCGGGTCCTGTAAGGACGTTACTTCTTATCCTCGTGCGGGTTCGGATAGGCGCCGCCGCCACTCTCGCCGCCCTGCTCCTTGGCCGGCGCGTCGTTGACGCCGTCCTTCTCCTTGGCGCCATCGTCGTTCTTGGGCACGCCCTGCATCGGTTGCTTGTCGGTCATCATCGTTTCCTCTCCAAGCATCAAACACCCCGCGCGCAATTGCGTTGCGGACGCCATCGCCCCACATAGATGCGCAAGTTAGAATGGGGACGTAAGTGGCCGATCCGTACAAGACTCTGGGTGTAGCGCGCGACGCGACCGAAGCCGACATCAAGAAGGCGTATCGCAAGCTCGCCAAGGAGCTTCATCCCGATCGCAACAAGGACAATCCGAAGGCGTCGGAAAAGTTCAGCCAGGTCACCAACGCGTACGACCTGCTGAACGACAAGGACAAGCGCGCGCGGTTCGACCGCGGCGAGATCGACGGCGACGGCAACCCGGCCTCGCCGTTCGGGTTTGGCGGTGGCGGCGGCGGACGTCCGCAGCCCGGCGGCTTCCGCAGCGAAGGCTATGAGGGTGGTGCCGGTGGCCCCGACATGAGCGATATCTTCGAAGGGCTGTTCGGGGGCGGGCAGCGGGGCGGCCCCGGCGGCTTTTCGAGCGGGTTCGGCCGCCGCGCGCAACCCAAGGGCGAGAACGTCGCCTATCGCCTGCAGGTCCCGTTCGTTGAGGCTGCCGCGCTGGAGCCGCAGCGCGTGACGCTGTCGGACGGCAAGACGCTCGACCTGAAACTTCCCGCCGGCGTCGAGACGGGCACGCAGATGAAGCTTGCCGGCAAGGGCGAACAGGGACCTGGCGGCGCGGGCGATGCGATCCTGACGATCGAGGTCCAGCCGCACAAATTCTTCACGCGCGATGGCGACGACGTGCGGATCGACCTGCCGATCACGCTGGCCGAGGCGGTGCTGGGCGGCTCGGTCAAGGCGCCGACGGTCGACAAGCCGGTGATGCTGACGATCCCCAAGGGCACGACGTCGGGCAGGACGCTGCGCCTCAAGGGCAAGGGATTCCACAAGAAGGGCGGCACGCGCGGCGACCAGCTGGTGACGCTGATGATCGACATTCCGGCGAGCGATGCGGCGCTGACCGCGTTCGTCGAGGGCTGGGCCGGGCGCGAGGCGGGGAACCCGAGGGGGTCCATGGGCGTCTGAACGCGTTGTGAACGACAGTCCCCTTACGCCCGAAGCGCGCGCGCACCAGCATGGTGGCGCACGCACCCGTCTCAATCGCGGCATGGCGAAGGTCAAGCCGGGCAGCCGCGCGTTCGAGGTGTTCAAGCGCGCCGCGATCGGCGTGTTCAACGACGGGTTCATCCATGCGGGGAACCTCGCCTATCTCGCGCTGATGACGGTGTTTCCGTTCTTTATCGTCGCGGCGGCGATCCTGTCGCTGTTCGGGCAGAGCGTCGAGACGGTGCGCGCGGTCGAATCGTTCCTGAACGTGTTGCCGCCCAATGTCGGCGATCTGTTGCGCAAGCCGATCGCCGACGTGCTTGCCGCACGGACCGGGTCGCTGTTGTGGCTGGGCGCGCTCGTCGGGTTGTGGACGGTCGGCAGCTTCGTCGAGACGATC
Organism: Sphingomonas sp. BK036; assembly: GCF_004216825.1. Classification (NCBI taxonomy): domain Bacteria; kingdom Pseudomonadati; phylum Pseudomonadota; class Alphaproteobacteria; order Sphingomonadales; family Sphingomonadaceae; genus Sphingomonas; species Sphingomonas sp. BK036. Next base: position 979,757 of record NZ_SGXR01000003.1, read on the forward strand.
CGCGACATCTTCCACCGCGCCTACGGAATCAAGGCGACTGCGCCGTTCTGGAAATCGCGGCTTGGATCGTCGGCAGTGATTATCCTGTCGGTGGTGATCGCGCTGCTCTCGTTCCTCGTCCAGGGTATCCTGACCGCGGCCGAGCAGTTCATCTACCGGCTGGTCCCGTTCGCGCAGGACGCCGCGGGCTGGGTCGGGCTGTCGCGGCTGATCCCGGGCCTGCTGATGTTCGGCGCGCTCTATTTGCTCTTCTATTCGGTGACGCCGTCGCGTTATCGCTATTCGAAGTGCCGGAAATGGCCGGGCGCGCTGTTCACCACCGCCTGGTGGGTCAGCGCGACCGCATTGCTGCCGGTGATCCTGTCGCGGCTCGGCGGGTACGACTTAACCTATGGTAGTCTCGCTGGCGTCGTCATCATGCTGTTATTTTTCTATGTCATCGGGCTCGGGCTGGTATTCGGCGCGCATCTGAACGCAGCACTGGCGGAACCCCTCGAAACCACGCTAGAGCAACCCGCTACGGATATGCAGGTACAGGCGGGAACGGCGTGAACGGTTTGATGGCGGGCAAGCGTGGGTTGATCATGGGTCTGGCGAACGACAAGTCGCTGGCCTGGGGGATCGCCAAGAAGCTGTCCGAGGCGGGCGCCGAACTCGCGTTCAGCTATCAGGGCGAGACGATGGAGAAGCGCGTCCGCCCGCTCGCCGAGCAATTGGGCGTCGCACGGCTGTTCGATTGCGACGTGTCCGACATGGCCGCGCTCGACGCGACGTTCGACAAGTTAGCGGAAGAATGGCCGACGATCGACTTCGTGGTCCACGCGATCGGCTTTTCGGACAAGAACGAGCTGCGCGGGCGGTTCGTCGATACCAGCCTCGACAATTTCCTGATGACGATGAACATCAGCGTCTATTCGTTCGTCGCGGTCGCGCAGCGCGCCGCCAAGATGATGACCGAAGGCGGCGCGATGCTGACGCTCAGCTATTACGGCGCCGAGAAGGTCATTCCGCATTACAACGTGATGGGTGTGGCGAAGGCCGCGCTCGAGACGAGCGTGCAGTATCTTGCGGTCGATCTGGGTCGCGACAACATCCGCGTGAATGCGATCTCGGCCGGCCCGATCAAGACGCTGGCCGCCAGCGGGATTGGCGATTTCCGCCTGATCCTCAAGTGGAACGAGCTGAACTCCCCGCTCAAGCGCAACGTCACGATCGACGATGTCGGCGGCGCGGGGCTGTATCTGCTGAGCGACCTGGCTTCGGGTGTGACGGGCGAGACCCATCATGTCGACGCCGGCTACAACGTGATCGGCATGAAAGCCGAAGACGCCCCCGACATCGCACTGGCCTAAACCCCTCTCCCCTCCGGGGAGAGGGAGGGGCCCATGCGAAGCATGGGAGGGTGAGGGCAAGGTGAGGCAACACGACGGCACCGAAGCGCTGAACCGAACTCGCCAGTTGCGACGCGACCCAACGGAGGCGGAGACCCGCTTGTGGCAGAACCTCCGCAGCCGCCGCCTCGCCGACTTCAAGTTCCGCCGCCAGGTCTGGATCGGCCCGTTCATCGCCGATTTCCTCTGCATCGACGCCATGCTCGTCGTCGAGGTAGACGGCAGCCAGCATATCGGTGACGAGGCCTATGATGCCGACAGAACCGCCTACCTCGCGAACAAGGGATATCGTGTGATCCGTGTCTGGAACAACGACGTGATGCAGCGGATGGACGGGGTGCTCGCCGCGATCCTGTCGGCGCTTAGCAGCGTGCCCTCACCCTCCCATGCTTCGCACGGGCCCCTCCCTCTACCCGTCGGGGAGAGGGCCAAGTGAGCGTCAATACTTTCGGGCGGATGTTCCGCTTCACGACCTGGGGTGAGTCGCACGGCCCGGCGCTCGGCGCGGTGGTCGACGGCTGCCCCCCCGGTATCCCCCTCACCGAAGCCGATATCCAGCCCTGGCTCGACAAGCGCCGCCCCGGCACCTCGCGCTTCACGACGCAGCGGCGCGAGCCGGATACCGTCCGCATCCTCTCGGGCGTGTTCGACGGCCGCACCACGGGCACGCCGATCAGCCTGATGATCGAGAATGTCGACCAGCGCTCGAAGGATTATTCGGACGTCGCCAAGGCCTATCGCCCCGGCCATGCCGACTATGCCTATGACGCCAAATACGGCTTTCGCGATTATCGCGGCGGCGGCCGCTCGTCCGCGCGCGAGACCGCGGCGCGTGTCGCCGCCGGTGCGGTCGCGCGGCTGGTCGTGCCACAGGTGCGGGTGCGCGCCTGGGTCGAGGCGATCGGTGGCGACGCGATCGATCCCGCCAACTTTGACGACGCGCAGATCGACAAGAACCCGTTCTTCTGCCCCGATGCCGAGGCTGCGCTGCGCTGGGAGGCTTTGGTCGACGCCGCGCGCAAGTCCGGGTCGTCGCTGGGCGCGGTGATCGCGTGCGAGGCGACCGGCGTGTCGGCCGGCTGGGGCGCGCCGCTCTATGCCAAGCTCGATTCCGAACTCGCCTCGGCGTGCATGAGCATCAACGCGGTCAAGGGGATCGAGATCGGCGACGGGTTCGCCGCCGCCGCGCTGTCGGGCGAGGCCAATGCGGATCCGATGCGCCCCGGCGTCGACGGCCCCGAATTCCTTGCCAACCATGCCGGCGGGATCGCGGGCGGAATCGCCACCGGCCAGCCGATCCGGCTGCGAGTCGCGTTTAAGCCAACCAGCTCGATCCTCACCCCCGTCGAGACGATCAGCCCGACCGGCGAGGCCGCGACGATCGCAACCAAGGGGCGTCATGATCCGTGCGTCGGAATCCGCGGAGTCCCCGTCGTCGAGGCGATGGTGGCGCTCGTTCTGGCAGACCAGGCGCTGCTCCATCGCGGGCAGTGCGGCTGACCAGGGAACATACACGGCGCTGAAGCGCTTGCTCTTCAATAACTTAGGAGAGTGATAATGCGCATTTTGACTTCGATCGCCGCAGCAGCCCTGATCATCCCGGGCGTGGCCATGGCACAGACGAGCACCGGCGGCGCGATGGGCGGCACGATGGGTGGCGGCACCACGGGCGGTACGGCCTCGGGCAGCATGAACGGCGGCATGTCGGGCAGCACCATGGGCCAGACCAAGTCCACGACCGCTGGTTCGACCGCAACGACGCGCACGCAGCGCGGCACGAAGGCACGTAGCCGCACGCGTGGTACGGCATCGGGCACGACGTCGGGCACCGCCTCGGGCACGATGGGCACCGGCACGACCGGCAGCACGATGTCGGGTACGACCGGCAGCACGATGGGCGCCGACACGATGGGCGGCACGACCGGCACCATGGGCGGTACTACCGGCACGATGGGTGGCACCACGGGCACGATGGGCGGTACGACCGGCGGCACTATGGGTTCGACCACCGGGACCACCGGCACGCCGCGCTGATCACAGCCACGGCTAACGAATGAAAGGCCGGGCGAGCGATCGCCCGGCCTTTTTTGTGTCAGTCCGAGAACGGGTCGCGGACGAGGATCGTGTCGGCGCGCTGCGGGCTGGTCGACACCAGCGTCACCGGGCAGCGGATCAGCTCTTCGATGCGGCGGATATACTTGATCGCCTGCGCGGGCAGGTCGGCCCAGCTGCGCGCACCGGCCGTCGTCTCCTGCCAGCCTTCCATCGTTTCGTAGATCGGCTCGACCAGCGCCTGGTCTGCCGCATGCGCCGGGAAATAATCCAGCGTCTCGCCGCGCAGCTTATAGCCGGTGCAGATCGACACGGTCTCGAACCCGTCGAGCACGTCGATCTTGGTCAGTGCGATGCCGGTGATGCCACCGACCGCGGCTGCCTGGCGTACCAGCACCGCATCGAACCAGCCGCAACGCCGCTTGCGCCCGGTGACGGTGCCGAACTCATGGCCGCGTACGCCGAGGCGCTCGCCGGTCTCGTTCTCGAGCTCGGTCGGGAACGGGCCCGAACCCACTCGCGTCGTGTACGCCTTGGCGATGCCGAGCACGAAGCCGACCGCCGCTGGCCCGAGACCCGACCCGCCGGCAGCGGCACCCGAGATGGTGTTCGACGAGGTCACGAACGGATAGGTGCCGTGATCGACGTCGAGCAGCACGCCCTGCGCGCCCTCGAACAGGATCCGCTTGCCCGCCGCGCGTGCGGCGTTGAGATCGCGCCACACGGGCTTGGCGAAGGGCAGCACGAAGCCGGCTATCTCGCGCAGCTCGGCGATCAGCCGCGCGCGGTCGATCGGCGGCTCGCCGAAGCCAGCACGCAGCGCGTCGTGATGCGCGGTCAGGCGATCGAGCTGCGGGCCCAGATCGTCGAGATGTGCCAGATCGCACACGCGGATCGCACGACGGCCGACCTTGTCCTCGTAGGCCGGGCCAATGCCGCGCCGCGTCGTGCCGATCTTGCCCGCGCCGCTTGCATCCTCGCGCAAACCGTCGAGGTCGCGGTGGAACGGCAGGATCAGCGCGCAGGTATCGGCGATGCGCAGCGTCTCGGGGGTCGCGACGACGCCCTGCGCGCCAAGCCGGGCGATCTCGTCCTTGAGCGCCCAGGGATCGAGCACCACGCCGTTACCGATGAACGACGGCGTACCACGCACGATGCCAGAGGGCAGCAGCGACAGCTTGTACACATTCTCGCCGACGACCAAAGTGTGGCCGGCGTTGTGGCCGCCCTGGAACCGCACGACCATGTCGGCCCGCTCGGCGAGCCAGTCGACGATCTTGCCCTTGCCTTCGTCGCCCCATTGCGCGCCGATGACTGCTACGTTGGCCAAACTTTATCTCCTGAGGATTACCCGCAGCGCCTACAGCGCGCGGGGGCCGCCCGCTACCCAAACATGCGTGCAGACCTGTGCTTCGGGGGTATCGCCCGCCTCGAGCGCGGCGACGGTGACCCAGCCCTGCGCGCGCATCGCCGCGCCTTCGCTGGCCGGCGTACCGAACGGCAGGAACAGGCGGCGGCGATCGACGCTCGCGGTGCGCCCGACCAGCGCATCGGCGAACAGCGAGAAACCGGTCGCGGCTTCCTCCGCGCCCGTCTCGTGGACGATCGTGTAGGTACCGCCGCGGCCGACCTCCCGCGCGCTGCCATCGGCAAACAGCGAGAAGCCGAGCCAGCTCTGATATTCGAACCCGTGCCGCTCGGTCGGATCGAGCGTCAGCGCGACCCGACCGTCGATCGCATCGGCGATCCGCGCGAGCGCGTCGAGACGCGAGGCGAGCGCGCCGCTCGTGTCGAACGCGCGCAACCGCTCCATCGCCTGCGCGAACGGCCCGGCGGCCTCGATCAGCGGAAGGTAGGCGGGCGCGAGCGCGGCGACCGCGCCGGCGTCCTTGGCATCGAGGCGGTCGCGCAACGTCGCGACGTGTTCGGGGGCGACGGGGAGCGGGCCGGCGGCGAGCGTCGGCACGAGATCAGGGAGCGTGAAGTCGATCGAGGCGCCGGTGACATCGGCGGCGGTGATCATGTCGACCGCGACCGCGACGAGTTCCTGTGCGGCGGCAACCGAATCGAGCCCGATCAGCTCGCAGCCGATCTGCCGCGTCTCACGCGCGGGCGCGAGCTGCGATGCGCGCAGTTTGAGAACGGAACCCGCATAGCTCAGCCGCACCGGCCGCGGGTGATGCCCCATCCGCGTCGCGGCGATCCGCGCGACCTGCGCGGTGATGTCAGGGCGGATCGCGAGCGTGCGCTGCGATACCGGATCGACGAAGCGGACCGCGTCGTGCAGCCCGCCGGCCTTCAACCGCATCTCAAGACCATCGGCGAATTCGGCGAGCGGCGGATCGACGCGCTCATAGCCGTGGAGGCGCGCGGCCTCGAGCACGCGGGCTTCCAGCGCCCCCGCCGAATCGGCGAAGGGCGGCAGGCGATCTCTAAATCCCTCGGGGAGCAAAGCAGTCATGCGCGAGCCTCTAGAGCAGGTTGCCGCCAGATTGAACTGCGTTCGTCGGCATGACGTACATGCTCAGCAAGCAGTGATAGAAACCGGCCCTCGCACGATCCTCCCCCGCCAGGGGGAGGTGGCAGGCGCAGCCTGACGGAGGGGGCGGATAGGGAAACGTCTGCTCCGTGTCCTCCCCCTCCGACGCCTCCGGCGCCACCTCCCCCTTGCGGGGGAGGATTGAGTTACAGCTGCCAGTCGTTCGGCAGCCCGGCCGTTAGAAGTTCAGGCCCATTGCGGTCTTCACGCCCGGCAGCGCGCGGACCTTGGTCAGCAGGTCCGGCGTCACCGCCTCGTCGACCGACAGCAGCAGCACCGCCTCGCCGCCCGCCGAGCGGCGGCCGAGGTGGAAGGTGCCGATGTTGACGCCCGCCTCGCCCAGCGCGGTGCCGAGGCGGCCGATGAAGCCCGGCGCGTCGACATTGACGACGTAGAGCATCGGCCCCGCCAGATCGGCCTCGATCTTCACCCCGAACAGCTCGACCAGGCGCGGCGCCTGGTCGCCGAACAGCGTGCCCGCGACCGACCGCTCGCCATCCTCGGTGCGGACCGCGACGCGCAGCAGCGTGTGGTAATCGCCCTCGCGCTCTGTCCGGACCTCGCGGACCTCGACGCCGCGGTCGCGCGCGATCAGCGGTGCGTTGACCATGTTGACGGTCGCGGTCTGCGTCTTGAGGAACCCGGCGAGCACCGCGCTGGTGATCGGCTTGGGGTTGAGCTCGGCGGCGGCACCCTCGCTATGCACCGAGATCCGGTCGATCGAGCCGTGCGCGAGCTGGCCGACCATCGAGCCGAGCTTTTCGGCGAGCGCCATATAGGGCTTGAGCCGCGGCGCTTCCTCGGCCGACAGCGACGGCATGTTGAGCGCGTTGGTAACGCCGCCCGACATCAGGAAATCGGCCATCTGCTCGGCGACCTGGATCGCGACGTTGACCTGCGCCTCGCTGGTCGACGCGCCGAGATGCGGCGTGCTGACAAAGTTGGGCGTGCCGAACAGCGGCGAGGCCTTGGCGGGCTCGTCGACGAACACGTCGAGCGCGGCGCCGCCGACCTGCCCCGAATCGAGCGCCGCCTTCAGCGCGACCTCGTCGATCAGGCCACCGCGGGCGCAGTTGATGATCCGCACGCCCTTCTTGGTCTTGGCGAGCGCCTCGGCCGAGAGGATGTTGCGCGTCTGGTCGGTCAGCGGCGTGTGCAGCGTGATGAAGTCGGCGCGTGCGAGCAGATCGTCGAGCGTGACCTTCTCGACGCCCATCTCGATCGCGCGCTCGGGCGTCAGGAACGGATCGAACGCGACGACCTTCATCTTGAGCCCGCGCGCACGGTCGGCGACGATCGAACCGATATTGCCCGCGCCGATCAGGCCGAGCGTCTTCGACGTCAGCTCGACGCCCATGAAGCGGTTCTTCTCCCACTTGCCGGCCTGGGTCGAGGCGTCGGCCTCGGGCAACTGGCGGGCGAGCGCGAACATCAGCGCGATCGCATGCTCGGCGGTGGTGATCGAGTTGCCGAACGGCGTGTTCATCACGACGACGCCCTTGGCCGAGGCGGCGGGGATGTCGACGTTATCGACGCCGATGCCGGCGCGGCCGACGACCTTCAGGTTGGTCGCGTGCTCGAGGATTTCCTTGGTGACCTTGGTCGAGCTGCGGATCGCGAGACCGTCATACGCGCCGATCATCGCCATCAGTTCGGCGGGCGTCTTGCCGGTGATCTCGTCGACCTCGACGCCGCGCTCGCGGAAGATCTGCGCGGCGCGGGGATCCATTTTGTCGGAAATGAGGACTTTTGGCATGGGATTGCTCCTGGGAATTTCGGGAAATCGGGGGGTGCGCGTTCGGTTTACGACCCCATCCTCACCCCATTCCGTCACCCCGGCGGACGCCGGGGCCCATGGTTGCGGTCCGCGTCATGAGCGGATGCTCCGTGTCCATGGGTCCCGGCGTTCGCCGGGATGACGGAGAGGGGGTGGGTGTCGGCGGACGAACGAACGCGCGGTAGCGGTTAAGCGGACTTGGCGGTCGCGTAGGCCCAATCGAGCCACGGCCCGAGCGCCACGATATCGGCGGTGTCAACGGTCGCGCCGCACCAGATTCGCAGGCCCGGGGGCGCATCACGATAGCCCGCGACGTCATACGCAGCGCCAGCCTTCTCGAGCGCGGCGGCCATCGCCTTGATCATCGCCTCGTCGGCACCCTCGACCGTCAGGCAGACGCTGGTGCGAGACCGCGTCGCCGGATCGGCCGCGAGATGGCCGAGCCAGTCGCGGTCCGCCACGATCTTGTCGAGCGCCGCAGCATTGGCGTCGGAGCGTGCGATCAGCCCGTCCTCGCCGAGCGACTTCGCCCATTCGAGGCTGAAGATCGCGTCCTCGACCGCCAGCATCGACGGGGTGTTGATCGTCTCGCCCTTGAACACGCCCTCGGCGAGCTTGCCCTTCGAGACGAGGCGGAACACCTTGGGCAACGGCCAGGCGGGCGTATAGGTCTCGAGCCGCTCGACCGCGCGCGGGCCGAGGATCAGCACGCCGTGCGCGCCCTCGCCGCCGAGCACCTTCTGCCACGAGAAGGTCGCGACATCGATCTTGCTCCAGTCGATGTCATAGGCAAACACGCCCGACGTCGCATCGGCGAACGACAGGCCCTCACGGTCGTCGGGGATCCAGTCCGCGTTCGGCACGCGCACGCCGCTGGTGGTGCCGTTCCAGGTGAACAACACGTCGTTCGACCAGTCGACCGAGTCCAGATCGGGGATCTGCCCGTAATCGGCGCGGATCACATTGGGGTCGATCTTCAACTGCTTGACCGCATCGGTCACCCAGCCCTCGCCGAAGCTTTCCCAGGCGAGCGCGGTGACGCCTCGCGCGCCCAGCATCGTCCACATCGCCATCTCGTACGCGCCGGTGTCGGAGCCGGGGACGATGCCGATGCGGTGCGTGGTCGGAAGCTTCAGCAGTTCGCGCATCAGGTCGATGCTGTACTGGAGGCGGGTCTTGCCGATCTTCGAGCGATGCGAGCGACCGAGCGAAGCGGTGGCGAGCTTGTCCGCGGACCAGCCCGGAGGCTTCGCGCAGGGACCGCTGGAGAAAAAGGGGCGTGCCGGTTTGGTGGCAGGCAGCGCAGGCGCACCCGTGGCGGGGGCGTAGGTCGTATCAGTCATGTATCTCTCCTCACAGAGAGCACGCGCGGCGTTGGGACCGCGTGGCCCGTCGCCGGCCCTAAACACGTGGCGCGGGGAGTCAACCGCGCCGGACTCGCTCCACCGCGCCGCGCCCTCGCCCCGTCACCCCGGGCTTGTTCCGAGGCCGGTGGTGCAGCACGTCGTCCATCATGCGGGGTAAGACGATGGGCGAACACGGAAATACGCGCAGCGTCACGGCGATGGCGATGCTGGCGTTGGCGGTTGCCGGCTGCGGTCGTGCCGATCGCCCCGCGGCCCCGCAACAGACGCGCCCCAACCTGTCGGTCCCAAGCAATCGCGAGACCGCACAGTGTCTTGCCGACCTGCGCGAGCTTCACGTCTCGTTCCAGGTGCTGCCCGACCGCGAGACCGGGCCCGGCTGTGGCCTGTCGGGCACCGTGAAGCTCGTCGACATCGGCGTCCCCGTCGCCAATCTCACCGCGGTGCGCTGCGGCGCGGCGCGGGCGTTCATCGGCTGGACCAGCAACGCGGTCGCGCCCGCCGCCTACCAGATGCTCGGCAGCGAGCTCGCGCGGATCGACAGCATGGGCAGCTATGCGTGCCGCAACGTCGTCGGCTCGGCGCGGAACGCTACGCGCCGCTCAGGCCATGCGATCGCCAACGCGGTCGATGTCGGCGGGTTCGTGCTGAAGGACGGGCGGCGGATCACCGTGTTGAACGACTGGAATTCGCCCGATCCGCAGGTGCGGCAGTTCCTTCAGACCATCCGCGCGTCGGCGTGCAAGCGATTCGGGACGGTGCTGAGCCCCGACTACAACGCCGCGCACCGCAACCACCTGCATCTCGAGGACGATCGCGCGAATTTCTGCCGTTAGTACACTGGTCTAGCGGCGTGCGCCCGTTTCCTCTAATCCCGCCTGAATGACAGATACACGCATACCGTCGCGCGTTTTCGCGAATGCCAGCCAGGACGCCGAGTCCGCTCGCGAGATCGTTTCCACCCCGCAAACCCAGCATGCGCATTACCGCCTCGCCTTCCAGGACATGGACTTCCTGCTCCGCGAAGACCTGCGCCCGGTGCGGTTCCAGCTCGAGCTGCTCAAGACCGAACTCGTCCTCGAGGAGGCGAAGATCGCCTCGACCTTCGTGTTTTACGGCTCGGCGCGGATCCCCGAGCCTTCGAAGGCCAAGGCACTGCTCGAACTCGCCACCGACGACAAATCGCGCAAGATCGCCGAACGGCTCGTCGAGAAGTCGAAATATTACGACGTCGCGCGCGAGCTCGCCGCGAAGGTCAGCGTGCTGCCGCGCGACGAGCGCGGCTGGCGGCAGTTCGTGGTGTGTTCGGGCGGCGGTCCGTCGATCATGGAGGCCGCAAACCGTGGTGCGACCGATGTCGGCGCCGAATCGATCGGGCTCAACATCGTCCTGCCGCACGAGCAGGCGCCCAACCCCTATGTGACCCCGTCGCTGTCGGTGCAGTTCCATTACTTCGCGCTGCGCAAGATGCACTTCCTGCTCCACGCGCGCGCGCTGGCGGCATTCCCGGGCGGGTTCGGAACGTTCGACGAGCTGTTCGAGCTGCTGACGCTGATCCAGACGGGCAAGATCCAGCCGATCCCGGTGCTGCTGTTCGGCCGCGCCTTCTGGGAGCGGGTCGTGAATTTCGATGCGCTGGTCGAGGAAGGCGTCGTAAGCGAGAAGGATCTCGGGATCTTCCGCTATGTCGAGACCGCGGACGAGGCGTGGGACGCGGTGCAGTCCTTCTACCGCGAGCGGGCTGCGGAGGACGCGGCGGACGCCTGACGCTCTGCTCCCTCTCCCCCTTCCGGGGAGAGGGTCGGAGTGAGGGGCTGTTCCAGGTGACGCGCTGCTGGGCTGCCCCTCACCCCAGCCCTCTCCCCGGAGGGGAGAGGGAGCAGGAAACCACTACTTCTCCGAGCGGGCGCCCTTGCGCGCGGCTTCGGGGTCGACCGACGGCGCGCCGGAGGCGGGGGTGCCGGTGTTGGCGATGTCCGCAGTGGGTGCGCCCTCGGTGGCCGCGGCTTCCGCCGCGTTCGCGGTCGCGGGCTGATCCTTGGCGGCCGGCGCGGCGCCCGCAGCAGGCGCCGCGGGGAGCGGCAGGTTCGAGCCCTGCTGATTGAGATACAGGATCACGTTCGCGCGATCCTGTGCGTTGCCGAGGCCGGCGAACGTCATCTTGGTGCCGTTGGCGAACTTGCGCGGGCTGGTCAGCCAGGCGTTGAGCTTGTCGAAATCCCACTTGCCGCCGACGCCGGCCAGCGCCGCCGAGAAGGCATACCCGCCCTTGCCCTTGGCGATTTCCTCGCCGACCGTGCCGTACAGGTTCGGGCCGACGCCGTTCGCGCCCCCCTGGTTGATCGTGTGGCAGGCGGCGCACTTCTTGAACACCTCGGCGCCCTTGGCGGCGTCGGCGGTCGGCAGCAGCGAGGCGATCGGAACTTCGGCGGCAGCACCCTCGCCGCCCTCGGCGACCACGCCCTCGATCGCATAGCCCATCTTCTCGGGGCGCTCGCCGTGGAACATCATCCCACCGACGATCGACAGCCCGAGTGCCGCACCACAGCCTGCGAGCACCCAGCCGGCGATCGTATTGGTCCGATTGTCCATCTTGTGCATCCGCCCTGTTCTGTTTGGAATAGCCATAGAAAAGGCGGACGCGCACCGCAACCCGCGGCTGCACCCACTCTTGAACATGCCCGCCCGGCTTAGTACGCGCCCGGCGCATGGAAAACTTCGCCGCACCCGCCCGCCCCATCGTCGCGCGGATGACAGAAGCCGCCGCCGCCGATCCAGCGCGCGCCGTCGCATTCCAGGGCGCGCCGGGCGCCAACAGCCATGTTGCGGCGGTCGAGGCGTTCCCGGATGGCCTCCCCCTGCCCTGTTTCGATTTCTCCGACGCGATCGACGCGGTGAAGGACGGCCGCGCCGACTGCGCGATCATCCCGATCGAGAATTCGCTGCACGGCCGCGTCGCCGACATTCATTTCCTGCTGCCCGAATCGGGGCTGGTCATCACCGGCGAGCATTTCCTGCCGATCCGCCATGCGCTGATGGGGACAGGCCCGCGCGACCGGATCCGCCAGGCGATGAGCCACCCGCAGGCGCTCGGCCAATGCCGCCACTGGCTCAAGGCGCACGGGATCGAGCCGGTGAGCTATCCCGACACCGCGGGCGCTGCGGCGGTCGTCGCCGAGCTTGGCGATCCGGCGATCGCCGCGCTCGCGCCGCCGGCCGCCGCGGGGCTGTACGGACTGGAACTGCTAGCGACCGACATAGCCGATGCGGATCACAACACGACCCGGTTCGTGGTGCTGGCGCGGGGCGGCAAGCCCCCCGCGGCGCAGGAGCCGGTCGGGGGCGCATGGATGACGACGCTGATCTTCGAGGTGAGGAACGTCCCCGCCGCGCTCTACAAAGCGATGGGCGGCTTCGCGACCAATGCCGTCAACATCACCAAGCTCGAAAGCTACCAGCGCAACGGGAGTTTCTCGGCGACCGAATTCTACGCGGACGTGGTCGGCAAGCCGGGTGACGCGAACCTCGATCATGCGCTGGAGGAACTGGGGTTCCATTCCAAATGGCTGCGCGTGCTGGGGACGTATCGGCAGGCGCGGTCGCGAGGATAATCAACTCAGTCCGTCATCCTGACGAAAGTCAGGATGACGATGCGCTAGTTCGCGGCCGGCAACCGCAGCCGGACCAGCAACCCGCCGAGATCCTCGCTCTCCTCGAGCGCGACCGTTCCCTCGTAGATTTCGGCCACGTCGCGGACGATCGCGAGGCCCAGGCCGGTCCCGGGCTTGCCCGTATCCAGCCGCACGCCGCGATCGAAGATGCGGACGCGTTCTTCCTCGGGGATGCCGACGCCGTCGTCCTCGACGAGGAACTCGACGAACCCCGATTGCGCGCCGACCGTGACGAACACGCTGCCCCCGCCATATTTCGCCGCGTTCTCGATCAGATTCCCGAGCATCTCGTCGAGATCCTGCCGCTCGACATGAACCTGCAGCCCGCGCGGCCCGGTCACGTCGATCCGGACATGGCGATACAGCCGCCCGACCGCGCGCTCGACGGATTCGAGACTCGGCCACACATCGGCGCGGCTGTGCGCAGACCCGCGCCGACCCACCGCGCGCGCGCGCGCGAGATGATGATCGACCTGCCGCCGCATCGTCCGCGCCTCGCGGATCACCGTGTCGGCGAGATCGTCCGACTGCGCGGTGGCGGCGTTCATGATGACCGTCAGCGGCGTCTTGAGCGCATGCGCGAGGTTGCCGGCGTGGCGTCGCGCCTCCTCCGCCTGGCGTTCGTTGTGCTCGATCAGCGCGTTGAGTTCCTCGACCATCGGCGCGACCTCGACCGGCATCGCGCTCGACACGCGGTTCGACTGGCCCGCGCGCATCCGCGCGATCTCCTCGCGCACGCGGCGCAGCGGCCAGAGCCCGTAAAAGGTCTGGAGCGCCGCCATCACGATCAACCCGAGCGCGAGCAGCGCGAAGCTGCGGACGAGCGTGCGGCGCAGCGTCGTGATCTGCGCGTCGAGCCCGTCGCGGCTCTGCGCGACCTGGAACCGCCAGTGGACCTTGGAGCCGGGGATGACCGCGTCGCGCTCGACGATCCGCAGCTTCTCGTCGGGGAATTGCGTGCTGTCGTAAAAATGCGCGTTGCGATCGTCGTGCGGGCTGCCGAACGCGAGCTTGCGATCCCAGAGCGACCGCGACGGGAAATCCTCGCGCCCCTTGCCCGAGACCTGCCAGTAGAGCCCGGAATAAGGCTCGACGAAGCGCTGGTCGGCGGCGGCGTCGCGCGAGAAGATCACCTCCCCCTCGGGCCCGATCTCGGAGGAATTGAGCAGCGACCGCAGGACATATTCGAGCTGGTCGTCGAAATTGCGGGTCACGGCCTGCGTCAGCACGCGATCGAGCGCGAACCCGCCGCCGCTGAGCAGCACGACGATCCAGACCGCCGCGATCAGGATCATCCGTCGCGACAACGATCCCTTCACGGCCGCCGGCACGCGGATCGGTCCCTCTGTCAGCGGCGCGGTGTCCATGGCCGGACCGATCAGGCGTCCGGATCTTCGAGGCTGTAGCCAAGGCCGCGGATCGTCGTGATCACGTCCTGGCCGAGCTTCTTGCGGATGCGCGTGACGAACACCTCGATCGTATTCGAATCGCGATCGAAATCCTGATCGTAGATATGCTCGATCAGCTCGGTACGGCTGACGACCTTGCCCTTGTGATGGAGCAGATAGCTCAGCAGCTTATATTCCTGCGCGGTCAGCTTCACCGGCTCGCCGGCGCGCGTGACCTTGCCGCTGCGCGTGTCGAGGCGGATGTCGCCCGCGGTCAGCTCGGACGAGGCATTGCCCGACGCACGACGGATCAGCGCGCGAAGACGCGCGATCAGTTCCTCGCTCTGGAACGGCTTGGCGACGTAATCGTCCGCGCCCGCATCGAGCCCGGCAACCTTGTCCGACCAGCTGTCGCGCGCGGTCAGCACGAGCACGGGCATCACCTTGCCCTCTTTGCGCCAGCGATCGAGCACGGTCAGCCCGTCAATCTCGGGCAGGCCGAGGTCGAGCACGACCGCGTCGTAATTCTCGGTCGAGCCGAGGAAATGGCCTTCCTCGCCATCGACCGCGAGATCGATCGCATAGCCGGCCCCCTCGAGGGTATTCTTCAATTGCTGGCCGAGATTCGGCTCGTCCTCGACGATCAGAACGCGCATGATACTCCTCTCGATTGGGGCTTTCAGCGACCCGTGCGGCCGACGATCTGGCCGGTGCGGCCATCGACGTCGACCCAGATGACGGTTCCATCGCGCAGGAATTTGAGCGTGTAAATGGCGCTGCCCGAATCATAGTCGGAGCCGAGATACTGCGCCCCCCGCATCGTCGGGATCACGCGCGACTCGATTTCGCGCAACGACGGGGCACCCGTCTTGCGCGCCTGCAACGCCGACATCTGGTCGCTGCGACGCTGGAGGGGCTCGCCCGCCACCAACGGCGCGGCGCCGATCAGGAATGGCGCTGCGGCCAAGGTCGCAAGAAAAAGCAACATCTTCATCGCCGTGACATAGGGCCCCGGCATTGAACAGCCTGTGAATGATCGCGACAGGCCGTCGACTGTACGAAGCGCGCGAGGTGTAACTTGCCTGCATCACCTCGCCCCCCTACGTGGCGCGGACATGGCAGCACCAATCTTAGCATTCGAAGGCCTCGGACTCGTCCAGGGCTCGGGATGGCTCTTTCGCAACCTCGACATCCATATCGGCCCGCGCGATCGGCTCGCGCTGATCGGCCGCAACGGCGCGGGCAAGACGACCTTGCTCAAGCTGCTCGGCGGCAGCGTCGTCGCCGACGAGGGACGCCGGGTGATCGTCCCCGGCACGCGCGTCGTGATCCTCGAGCAGGAGCCCGATCTGCGCGGCTTCGCGACGTTGCGCGATTACGTGATGGGCGGCGACGATGCGCCGGTCAGCTACGAGGCCGATTCGATCGCCGACCAGCTCGGCATCGACCTGTCGCGCGAGGCGGGCTCCGCGTCGGGTGGCGAGCGTCGCCGCGCGGCGATCGTCCGCGCGCTGGCGCAGGACCCCGACGTGCTGCTGCTCGACGAGCCGACCAACCATCTCGACATCGGCGCGATCGAATGGATCGAGGACTGGCTCAAGCGCTTCCGCGGCGCGTTCGTCGTCATCAGCCATGACCGCACCTTCCTGACGCGTCTGACCAAGCAGACGCTGTGGCTCGATCGCGGCGCGATCCGCCGTGCGGAGATCGGCTTCGGCGGGTTCGAGGCATGGACCGAACAGGTGTACGCCGAGGAACAGCGCCAGGCCGAAAAGCTCGATGCACGCCTCAAGCTCGAGGAGCATTGGCTGCTCCGCGGCGTCACCGGGCGGCGCAAGCGCAACCAGGGCCGCCTGACCAAGCTGCACGAAATGCGCGCCGAACGCGCGTCGATGATCGGGCCGCAGGGCTCGGCGAACCTGACCACCGCCAGCGACGACAGCAAGTCGAAGGTCGTGATCGACGCGAAGAACGTCACCAAGGCGTATGGCGACCGCACGATCATCGGCGACCTGACGCTGCGCGTCACGCGCGGCGACCGGATCGGCATCGTCGGCCGCAACGGCGCGGGCAAGTCGACGCTGCTCAAACTGCTGACCGGCGAGATCCAGCCCGACAGCGGCTCGATCAAGCTCGCCCAGACCCTGGATGCGGTCGTGATCGACCAGCAGCGCAGCCTGATGGCGCCCGAGAAGACGGTGCGCGAAGTCGTCGTCGATGGCGGCGAGTGGATCGACGTGCTCGGCGTGCGCAAGCATATTCACGGATACCTGAAGGACTTCCTGTTCGACCCGAACATGGTCGATGCGAAGATCGGGTCGCTGTCGGGTGGCGAGCGGTCGCGCCTGTTGCTCGCGCGCGAATTCGCCAAGCCGTCGAACCTGCTCGTGCTCGACGAGCCGACCAACGACCTCGATCTCGAGACGCTCGACTTGTTGCAGGAGGTGATCGGCGACTACGACGGCACCGTCCTGATCGTCAGCCATGACCGCGACTTTCTCGACCGGACCGTGACGATCACGCTCGGGCTCGACGGCTCGGGCACGGTCGATGTCGTTGCCGGCGGCTATGAGGATTGGGAAAAGCGCCGCGCCTCGACGACCACCGGCAAGCGTGCGTCCAAGAAGGTCGCCGCGACCGCGCCGGTCGCGGCGCCGCGCGCGAAGCTGACCTACAAGGATCAGCGCGACTATGAACTGCTGCCCAAGCGAATCGAGGAACTCGACGCGCAGATGGCGGCGGATGCGGTCAAACTCGCCAAGCCCGACCTCTACATGCGCGACAATGCGACGTTCGCGAAGCTGACCAAGGCGATCGAACAGGCAAGGGCAGAGAAGGATGCCGCCGAGTTGCGCTGGCTCGAACTGGCAGAATTGGTAGAGGGCGCACGCTAAGCTGTAGCAAATGTCGAAAACTAAACCGATATAGCTGTTCTATTCGTTGACTTATGTTGCGTCGCACGCCAATGAGCCGACGATAATTTTGGAGAATCCCATGAAGCTCAAGGCCCTTACCGGCAGCGCACTCGCTGTCGCCATGATGACCACCTCGGTTGCAGCGTCGGCTGCTCCTGTTGCAAACGCTGCCAGCAGCCTGTCGGTTTCGAACGCACGCGTCGGTTCGGCAACCACCGGCAAGAGCCAGCTCGCAGGCGGCGGCGGCATCTTCGCAATCCTGATCGCAGCCGGCGTTGCCGCAATCGGCATCGTTGCGATCGTCAAGGACGACAACTCGGACAGCAACTAAAAGTTGTGGGCCGGCGCCTCGGCGCCGGCCCGTTCGTTTCAGACTACCGATCCGGAACCGCAGCCGGCCTAAAGCGCCCTGCCCATGCGCCCCGCCAGATCGACGACATATTGCCACGCGATGCGCCCCGAGCGGCTGCCACGACGCGTTGCCCAGCCGATGGCCTCGCCCGGCTCGAACACCAGATCATACCGCTCCGCATAGGCTGTGACGATCGCGAGATACGTCTCCTGATCGAGCGCGTGAAACCCCAGACTCAGACCGAATCGATCCGCCAGCGCCAGATGGTCGTCGGCCGAATCGCGCGGGTTGATCGCGCTCTCCTGCTCGGCGATGTCGCGCGGCGCGAGATGGCGGCGATTCGCGGTGACGAGCAGCCGTACATTGGCGGGCCGTGGTTCCGCGCCCCCTTCCAGCACCGAGCGCAACGCCCGCGCCTCCGCCGGCACCTCGAACCCCAGATCGTCGACGAACAGCGCGAAAGCGCGGTCCTGCCCTGCCAGCATCACGAACAGCGTCGGCAGGCTGTCGAGGTCCGAAACCTCGATCAGCGCGAGATCGCCGCCATCCGCCTGGATCGCGGCGACCGCGCTTTTCACCAGCGCGGACTTGCCCGTGCCGCGCGCGCCCCACAGCAGCACGTCCTGCGCCGCGTAGCCGTTGGCCAGCCGATCGAGATTTGCCAGCAGCGACGCCTTTTGCCGGTCGAGCCCGACCAGCATCGCCAGCGGTAGCGGCGCAAACCCTCGCGCCGCGACCAGCCCGCCCGCACGCCAGACATAGGCCGGGTGCGCGCGCAGATCGGCCGCGGGCGGCGGTGGTGGGGACAGGCGTTCGAGCGCGGCGGCGATACGGTCCAGCGGGTCGGTCATCGCATGCTCTTGGCCGTGCGCCCCGGTCGTGACAAGAGTCAGCGCAGTTGGCGAAGATGCCCCGCGATCGCCGCATCGCCGGGTGCGAGACGAGTGGCCTTGACGAGCAGCTGCCGGGCGCCCTCCTCGTCGCCATTCGCGGCCAGCGCGACGCCGTAGGCATCGGCGGCGGCCGCGCGCATCGGCGAGAGGCCATAAGCCGCGCGGCCATAGCGGACCGCGATCGCGCCATCGTCGCTGCCCGCATAGGCGAGCGCGAGATCCGCGAGGACGGCACCGTCCTGGTTGCCGACCCGGCGGCGGATTCCCTCGAGCGTCTCGATCGCGCTGTCCCAGTGACCCGATGCGACCTGCCAATGGCCGAGCACGCGCTGGCCTGCGAGGCTTTGCGGGTTCTGCGACAGATAGAGCGCCAGCGCGGCGGCGGCCTCCTCCGCGCGCCCGGCGCGGCTGCGCGCGTCGACCAGCCGGAGCATCGTCGGCTCGTCGAACGAGAGGTCCGCGGCGCGTGCAAATACGTCCGCCGCCTCGGCATAGCGCCCCGCCGCGACCAGCGCATCGCCCAGCGCAAGCTGCGCCGCCGGCGCACCGGGGGCGACGCCCGCAAGAGACCGCGCGCGTGCAATCGCGCCTGCCGTATCGCCCGCGGCGATCTGCCCGCGGATCACCCCTAGCACATAGGTCGGGTCGCCCGGCGCGGTCGCGGCGTCCGCCATGAGCGCACCGATCGCGGTGTCGGTCGCAAAGACCAAAGCCGGCGCCACGGGGCCAGCTGCGGCGCGATCGCGGAACGACGCCGCCGAGCCCGCATCGCCAACCGCGTCGAACGCACGCGCGATCAGGGTCAGCGAATAGACGTCCGCGTCGGGACGCAGACCGATCGGCCGGAGCGTATCGAACGCACCGCGCGGATCGCCAGACCGGAGCAGCGCCGCGCCAAGCAGCTGTCGCGCGACGATGTTGAGCGGCTGCAGCCCGACGAGCTGCCGCCACGACGCCGCCGCCTGCTCGAACTTCCCTTCCGCAAAATCGAGGCTGCCGGACAGCAACAGCGTACCGGGCAACCCGTTGATCGTCCCCCCTGCGGCGCGCAGCAACGACCGCGCGAGATCGACCCGGCCTGCACGCGCGGCGAGCGCGGCCTGGAGGTACAGCGCCTGCGGACTGCCGGGACGCGCCAGCAGCGCGCGACGCGTGACCGCCAGCATGTCGGCACTCCGCCCGGCATCGCCCAGCGTGGCCGCATATTCGATCAGCGCGGGGTGGTAATAGGCATCGCGCGCCAACGCCGCCTCGAACCAGGGAAGCGCGGCGATCAGGCCATAGCGGCTGCGGATCACTTCGCCCTGCAACGTCAGGATCGCAGGGTCGCGCGGCGCGAGCGCCACCGCGAGCGCCGCCGCAACCGAGGCGCCACCGACATCGCCGGTCGTCAGGCGGAGCCGACCGAGATCGGTCCACGCCGCCGCATCGTCGGGTGCGCCGCCGACCAGCGCCTCGAGCCGCGCGCGTGCATCGACGACGTTGCCCTGCGCCGCCAGCGCGCGTGCGGAAATTCGCGCGGCATAGCCCGCGTAACGCGGCGAGGCCTGCGCCGCTTCATCGAGCGCACCGTCGGGATCGCCCTGCAGCAGATCGGCATGCGCCTGGAGTTGGTGGAGCCGGTCGGCGGGCAATCCCGCATCCTGCGCGCGCGAAAGTTCGGCGTCGGCGGCCAGCCCGTCGCCGAGTTCGAGATAGGCGCGCGCCAGCACCGCATGCGCGAGTCCCCAATCGGGTCGCGCGGCGACCGCCGCCTGCGCGTTGGTGCGCGCCGCGCTATAATTGCCCGCGTCCAGCGTCGCCAGGCTATCGGCAAGCAAGCGGCGCGCATCGGGCTTCGGCGGCCGCAGCGCGAGCGCGACACCGACCCCGACGACGATCAGGCACAGCAGCCCGATCGCCAGCAGGCGCACGCGCGCGCCCGAAAGCGTCGTGGGCATCGTCACCCGCCGCCGCCGCTTGCGCCGGCGCAGCATCGGATAGCGCGCGTCAGCCATGCAGGTCGTAGCTTTTCAGCAGATCGTACAGCGTCGGCCGGCTGATCCCGAGCAACCGCGACGCGCCGGAGATGTTGCCGTCGGCGCGCACGAGTGCCTGGCGGATCGCCTTGCGATCGGCGAGTTCGCGCGCCGCGCGCAGGTTCAGCGCGGCCGCATCCTCGGCCTTGCCGTCGAGATCGAGATCGATCGCGGTGACCAGCTTGCCATCGGCCATGATGACCGCGCGCTTGATCCGGTTTTCCAGTTCGCGGACGTTGCCGGGCCAGCCCCAGCCGTCGATCGCCGCGCGCGCGTCGGGAGCAAGACCGGTCACGGCGGGGTTCATCGACGTAGCGTAGCGGGTGACGAAATGGCGTGCGAGCAATACCGCATCGCCGGTCCGGTCGGCGAGCGCGGGGATCCGCACGACGATCTCGGCCAGGCGATAATACAGGTCCTCGCGGAACCGCCCGTCGGCGACCATCGCGTCGACATTCTGGTGGGTCGCACAGACGATTCGCGTGTCGACCGGTATCGCCTTGCGCCCGCCGACCCGCTCGATCACGCGCTCCTGGAGGAACCGCAACAGCTTGACCTGCAGCGCGAGCGGCACGTCGCCGATCTCGTCGAGGAACAGCGTGCCGCCCGCGGCCTGTTCGATCTTGCCCTCGGTGGTCTTCACCGCGCCGGTGAACGCCCCCTTTTCGTGCCCGAACAATTCGCTCTCGAGCAGGGTCTCGGGAATCGCCGCGCAGTTGATCGCGACGAAATTGCCGCGCGCACGTGGCGAGGCCTGGTGCAGCCCGCGTGCGAGCAGTTCCTTGCCGGTCCCGCTCGCGCCCAGCAGCATCACCGACACATTGGCGGGCGCGACGCGTTCCAGCGTGCGGGTCACTACCGCCATCTCGGGCGACGCGCTGATCAGACCGCCGAACCCGCCCGCGTCGATCCGCGCGGCAAGACGACGATTCTCCGCCTCCAGCGCGTGGACGTGAAACGCGCGGCTGACGATCAGCCCCAGCGCATCGATATCGATCGGCTTGGCATAGAAATCCCAGGCGCCGTCGGCGATCGCCTGCAGCGCACTTTCGCGCGCGCCGTGCCCCGAGGCGACGATCACCTTCGTATCGGGCTTCATCGCCAGGATGTCGCGCAGCGTGGCGAAACCCTCGGTGACGCCATCGGGATCGGGCGGCAGGCCCAGATCGAGCGTGACGACCGCGGGCTCGTGCGCGCGGATCGCGTCGAGCGCCTGCGTCCGATCGCTCGCGACGACGATCTCATAGCCTTCATACGCCCAGCGCAGCTGGCGCTGGAGCCCGAGATCATCTTCGACGATCAACAGGACGGGGCGAAGCTTGTCGCTCATGCGGCCACCTCCAGCGATGACACGGCGGGCAGCAGGATGCGGAAGCGCGTGCCCTCGCCTTCGCGGCTGACGACGTCGAGCGCGCCGCCCATCGCATGGACCAGCTGCCGCGCCTCGAACGCGCCGATGCCGAAGCCCGCGGGCTTGGACGACACGAACGGGCGGAACAGCTGGTCGCGCACGAAACCGGGGCTCATCCCGCAGCCATGATCGATGACGTCGATCGCCACGCGGTCGCCCACGGTCTCGATCGACAGCAGGATGGGATCCTCCGCGCGGCTCGCTTCGACCGCGTTCTGGACGAGCAGGCCGAGCACCTGTTCGAGTCGCGCGGCGTGGCCGAGCGCGCAGGCCGCCGCCCCTTGCGTGACGATCGGATGCTGCGCCCGGCGGGCGGTGGCGACGCGCGCGACGACCGCGGCGACGTCGACCGGCTGGAGCGGCTCGCCGCGGACGGGGCCGTGTTGCGAGAGGCGGGCGAGCAGCGCATTCATGCGATCGGACGAATCCTTGAGCGTCGCGACCATGTCGACGCGGAAATCGGGGTTGTCGGCGTGGCGCTCGGCATTGCGCGCGACCAGGGTCAGCTGGCTGACGAGGTTCTTGATGTCGTGCAGGATGAACGCGAAACGCCGGTTGAACTCGTCGAAGCGCGCGGCATCGGCGAGCGCCGCGTGTGCGCGATCCTCGGCGAGATAGCTCGCCGCCTGCCGCCCGGCGACGCGGAGCAGATCGAAATCCTCCCAGTCGAGCGCGCGGTCGACCGGCGGCCGCGACAGCACGATCGCGCCGACCAGCGCGCCGCCCATCGCGCCGCCATGGACCAGCGGGACGATCGCCCACGCGTCCGCGCAGGCGTGCAGCCAGTCGGGAACGCTCGCCATGTCCTCGGCCGGCGCGGTGCCGGCGCGGACCCGGTCGAGCTCGACGATCCGCGCGTCGCTGGCGAGAAAGCGGGCCAGCCGCTCGTCCTGCGGACCGGACGCGTCGGCGCAATCCCAGTTCCAGGTCGCCCCCGGTCCGAGCGATGCACCGTCGGGCACCAGCAACAGGCCGCCCGGCGAATCGGTGAGGTCCGCGATCGATTTCACGACCCGCGCCTGGAGCGAATCGGCGCCGGCCCCAGGCTTCCCCAGCGTGTCGGTGAAGCGCTGCCATTCCGCGCGATAATCATAGCGGTGGCGGAAAAGATGCTTGGCGACCTTCACCTTGGCCCAGGCGCGCAGCCACGGGGTCGACAGCAGCGTCAGCACGCCCGCGGTCGCGCCGAACACGATCGCGGTCTGCGCGACGCGGACATAGGGACCGGCATAGGTGGCGGCGATGCTCGTCGCGAGCGCGGTCAGCCCGGCGTACAGGATCAACGCCACCGCGGACAGCGCGCGGACCGCGATCGGCCGCGACAGCGCGATCGTCCAGTCGCCGCTGCGGTGCACGGCGACCACCAGCAGCGCCGCGACCCCGGTCATGATCACGCCGCGCACGACGATCGACACGCCAATCCAGCGCATCTCGAAATAGATGCCGGCAGCGATGATAAGGTCAATGCTCCACATCGCCGCGAGCGCGACCACGACCAGCCGGACGCCGCCGCGCGACGGGGGCGCCGCCTGGTACAGGTGATGGACGAGCACCAGGCCGCTGACCGCGCTCATCATCAGGAAGACGGTGCGCGCCGATTCGACCGCGGCCAGTGCATCGGCGTCGAGCCCCATCCGGCCTGCGACCGCGAGCAGCGCGGCGGTCCCGGCGAGCGCCATCACGACGAAATACACGGCGCCCAGCGCATAATTGCCCGCACGATCGCGCCGGACGAGCGCGAGCATGAAGCCGAGCCACGCGATGTCGCGCGCGCTGGCGACGATCCGAGTCGCCACGTCGCGCGAGTCGATCCCCGCGACCGCGAGCGCCCAAAGGCTGGTGATGGCGAGCGCGAGGACGAACGGCGCGTGCGGCCATGGCACGCTTGGCCGCCGCATCTGGGTCAAGGCGAGCGCGCCGAACAGCAGCGCCGCCAGCGCATAGCTCCAGAGCACCAGCGTGGTGATCATGCGCCGCTCATCGCGCGCCGGTCGGCCAGAGCACGACGCGCAACGTCTGCAACAGGATCAGCAGGTCGAGGAACGGCGAGTAGTTCTTCGCATAATACAGGTCGTATTCCAGCTTGTGCCGCGCATCCTCGATCGACGCGCCGTAGGGATAGTTGATCTGCGCCCAGCCGGTGATGCCGGGCTTCACCGTGTGCCGCTCGGCATAGAAGGGCAGATGCTCCTCGAGCTGCTCGACGAATTGCGGCCGTTCGGGGCGCGGGCCGACAAAGCTCATCTCGCCCTTCAGCACGGTCCAGGTCTGCGGCAGTTCGTCGATCCGGACTTTCCGGATGAACCGACCGATCCGCGTGATCCGGGGATCGTCCTCCGCGGCCCACACCGCCTTGCCCGACACCTCAGCGTCCTGCCGCATCGAGCGCAGCTTGAGGATATCGAACCCCTCGCTGTACAGCCCGACCCGGCGCTGGCGGTAGAAGGCCGGCCCCTTCGACTCGAGCTTGATCGCAATCGCGGTGACCAGGATGATCGGCAGCGTGAGCGCCAGCAGCAACCCGCTGGCGATGATGTCGAACGCGCGCTTGAACACGCTCGACAGCATCCGGCTCGAGGCGAACCCGTCGGAGAAGATCAGCCAGGACGGATTGACGCTCTTGAGGTCGATCCGCCCCGTCTCGCGCTCGAGGAAACTCGATATCTCGCTCACCTGCACGCCGGTGGTACGGACTCGCAGCAGATCCTTCATCGGCAGCGCGTTGCGGCGTTCGTCGAGCGCGAGCACGACCTCGCTCGCATTCTGGTCGACGATATAGGCCGCCAGGTTGGGAATGGCGCCGCGCGGCACCGCCCCCTGCACGACCGGCTCGGCCTCGCCCATCAGGACGAATTCGGCGACGACGAAGTTGACGCCGGGCTGTTCGGACAGCGCCTGGATCCGCGACGCGCGCACGCCCGCGCCCAGCACGACGATCCGCCGCTTGAACGTCTCGCCGCCCAGCGTCTTGCCGAGCAGCGCGCGCACCGACACCAGCAACACGGTCGCGATGACGGTCGAGTAGAGAAGGTTCGAGCGCCACAAAGCGAGCGGCGGCACCAGGAAGAAGATCAGCGAGAGCACCATCACGCCGATCGACAGCGCGACCGCGAGCCGCGCCGCGGCAAAGCGCAGCGACAGGAACGAGGCCACGCCATACGCCCCGACTGCCACCAGCGACACCTGCAGGGCGATCGCGAACGTGATCAGCTGCGCGATCCGCGTCTGGATCGGTTCGACGGTCATGCCGATCTGGTGCGCGCGGACGACCCAGCCAATCTCTGCAGACGTGACGAGCAGCACCAGATCGACAAGACCGAGCATCAGGACCACATGAGGCACATAGTGCTTGAAGAGCCGTATCATCGTCCGCTTTTCCCGACGCCATACTGTAAAATCTACCGACGCTAACGAACGTCTGGCAGCAATTCCCCAAAAAAGCCTGAAGAGCGCGCAACCGGTTGGGGCCCTCGACGATTGCGATCCTGGCTCGGGCACTATAGCGCGACCGTGGCAGGAGGCTTCATGACCGCACGTACCATCGTTCCCGTTATACTTTCAGGTGGTTCCGGCACGCGGCTATGGCCGATGTCGCGGCCAGAGATGCCCAAGCAGATGCTGGCACTGACGGCAAACGAGACGATGCTGCAACTGACCGCGGGCCGCACGCAGGGCGAACGCTTTGCCGCGCCGATCGTCGTGGCGAATGCGCGGCATGCGGATCTGGTCGAGCAACAGCTCGCCGATGCGGGCGCGATCCCCCAGGCGCTCATTCTCGAGCCCGCGGGCCGCAACACCGCGCCCGCGATCGCGCTGGCCGCGATTGCCGCGGGCGGCGGCGGCGACGCGCTGCTGGTGATGCCGTCTGACCATGTGATCGACGACGTCCCCGCCTTTCATGCCGCGATCGAGGCGGCGATGCCGCTGGTGTCGCAGGGCTGGCTGGTCACGTTCGGGATCGCGCCCGATTCGCCCGAGATCGGCTATGGCTGGATCCAGATCGGCGACGCGCTCCAGCCCGGCGTCCACCGCGTCGCGCGGTTCGTCGAAAAGCCGCCGCTCGACAAGGCGGAGTCGATGCTCGCCAGTGGCGACCATGTCTGGAACGGCGGCATGTTCCTGTTCCAGGCGGATGCGTATCTGGAAGCGCTCGCGCAGTTCGATCCGGGCATCCTGATCGCGACTCGCGAGGCGATGGACAAGGCGCGCACCGAGGGCACGCGGATCTATCCCGATGCGGCGGCGTTCGCCACGTCGCCCGACGCGTCGATCGATTATGCCGTCATAGAAAAGGCCGAGCGAGTCGCGGTCGTACCCGTCGCGATGGGCTGGAACGACGTCGGCAGCTGGGACGCGCTGCACGCGATCAGCGCACGCGACGAGGCCGGCAACGCGCATCGCAGCGAAGGCGACGGCAATGTGCTCGCGATCGATACGCGACAGTGCTTCGTCCGGAGCGACGGGATCCGAGTCTCGCTGGTCGGGGTCGAGGATCTGATCGTCGTGGCAAGCGGCAACGACGTGCTGATCATGCCGCGCGGCCGCAGCCAGGAGGTCAAGAAGCTGATCGAGGCGATGAAGAACGACGCGGCGAAGAAGGACGCGCAGGCCCGCTAGGGCGGCGACATGCCCGGACGCACAGGCGATCCGGGCACCGCCTATTTGGCGTTGCGGCGAACCCTCGGCACGCGCGACAAATGCGTCAGCAGCGTCGGGATATCGTCGGTGATCATCGTGTCCGTCGGCGTCTGCCAGGATGAGCGCAACGTTTCGCCGACATCCTGCAAGCGGGCGCCGACGTCACGTTTTGCTGTTTCGTTCTGCACTTCGACCTCGACTACGCATACGAAACCCGGCGGGTCCCTCGGGGGGTAGGGACGCCGCCGGGCTCTCAAGTCTAACCGATGATAACCGCTCTGGTTCCGGCGGAACGCCGGCTCCGACGATGCGGCGCACGAAATTTGCCTTTGCCCCGGCTCTGGCGGCGCGCGCATCGATCGGCTTAGATGCGTGACAAGTTCACGGGAGAGAGTTCGTTATGGATCGTCGCCAGTTCCTCGCATCGGGCGGCGTTGCCGCGCTTGCCACCAGTTTCCTGCCCTCTTCCGCGTTCGCGCAAGGCAGCGGCGACACCGCGCTCAACGCCGACTTCGAACGGATCTTCCAGGCCAGCGTGGCACGGTCGCCCGAGCTCGCGACCTCGCTGGGGCTCGACAAGGGACCGCTCGCGCGCCTGAAGAGCCAGTTGTCGCCGCGCACGCCCGACCGGCGCGCGCGTGACGTCGCGGAGACCAAGACGGCGCTGGCGACGCTCGCGCGCTACGACGGCGCCGGCCTCTCGCCGGCGGCCAGGCTGAACCTCGAAGTGGTGCGCTATTCGCTGACCACGCAGATCGCCGCGCCCGAAAAATTCGGCATGGACAGCCCGATCCGCCCCTATCGGATCTTCCAGCAGGGCGGCGCCTATTTCCAGACCCCCGACTTTCTCAACACCGCGCACACGATCACCGCGACGCCCGATGCCGAGGCGTATTTGGCGCGGCTCGACCAGTTCGGCACCGTGCTCGACCAGGAAAGCGCGATGCAGCAGGCCGACGCCGCGCGTGGCCTGCTCGCACCGGGCTGGTCGCTCGACCTGACGCTCGGCCAGATGCGCAAGCTGCGCAGCCAGCCGGCGGCGACGTCGAGCATCGTCCAGTCGCTCGTCAAGCGTGCCGCCGCCAAGGGCCTCACCGGCGACTGGCAGGCGCGCGCGACGGCGATCGTCGACCAGAAGGTCTATCCCGCGCTCGATCGCCAGATCGCGCTGATGGAGAAGCTGAAGCCGACGACCAAGCCCGGCGACGGCATCTGGCGCGTGCCGAACGGCGACGCAATCTATGCGATGGCGCTGAACCAGGCGACGACGACGACGATGAGCCCCGACGAGGTCCACCGCATCGGTCTTGCGCAGGTCGCCGAGATCACCGCGCAGCTCGATGCGATCCTCAAGTCGCAAGGCTATACGACCGGCACCGTCGGCGAGCGGCTCGCCAAGCTGAACGTCATGCCCGATCAGCTCTATGCGAACACCGCGGCGGGTCGGACCGAGCTGATCGGCGGGCTGAACGACGGCATCAAGTCGATGTACGCCAAGCTGCCCCAGGCGTTTTCGCAAGTACCCACGCAGCCGCTCGAGATTCGTGCGGTGCCCGTCGAGATCGAGGACGGCGCCGCCAACGGCTATTACAACCGCGCCTCGCTCGATGGCAGCCGCCCGGCGATCTACTTCGTCAATCTGAAGGACGTCGGCGACTGGCCGAAATACACGCTGCCGTCGCTCACCTATCACGAGGGCGTCCCCGGGCATCACCTGCAGATCAGCCTGGCGCAGGAATCGAAGGACATTCCGACGCTGCGCAAGATCGGCTTCTTCTCGGCCTATTCGGAAGGCTGGGCGCTGTATGCGGAGCAGCTGGCGGACGAACTGGGCGCCTATGCGTCGCCGCTGGAACGCGCAGGCTATCTCCAGTCCTTCCTGTTCCGCGCGACTCGGCTGGTGGTCGATACCGGCATCCATGCCAAGCGGTGGAGCCGCGAGAAGGCGACCGACTATATGGTCGCGACGACCGGCTTCGCACGGCCGCGGACGCAGCGTGAGGTGGAGCGCTATTGCACGCAGGCCGGGCAGGCCTGCAGCTACAAGGTCGGCCATATGGCGTGGACGCGCGCGCGGGTGAAGGCGAAGGCTGCGCTCGGCGACCGGTTCGACCTCAAGCAGTTCCACGACATCCTCAAGGAAGGCGCGATGCCGCTCACGATCCTAGAACGCCGCGTGGACGAGCGGATCGCGGCGTTGAAGACGCGGGGCTAATCTCGCCAATCCTTCCCCGCCAGGGGGAGGTGGCACCGAAGCTGACGGAGGGGGAGGACACGCAACGTCGGTTGCCCTTCCCTCCCCCTCCGTCTGGCAAGAGCCAGCCACCTCCCCCTGGCGGGGGAGGATGAGTGGGTCACTTGCCGGTGCGATCCAGCGTCTGGGCGGCGATCTGCACCTTGACCGTCTGCACGACATCCGCCGCCGACGTCGCCAGCATCACGCTGTATTCGCCGGCTGCGATACGCCACCCGCCGCTCGCCACGTCGAACGTCGCGAGCAGGCGCGGGTCGATCGTGACCGATACGGTCTGCTCCGTGCCCGGTGCGAGATCGACCTTGCGGAACGCGCCCAGTCGCTTCGGCGCTTCCCAGCCCGCGCCCGACACATAGACCTGCGCGACCGCCTTGCCCTGCACGGCGCCGGTGTTCTTGACCGCGAACCCGGCCTTGATCCCCTTCCCGTCCGCCGCGGCGGTCAGCCCGCTCATCGCGAAGCTCGTGTAGGAGAGCCCGTAGCCGAACGGGAACAGCGGCTTGGCGCCGGTCTTGTCGAACCATTTATAGCCGACCGCCGCACCCTCGATGTCGTAATTTCCCATCGGGTGCGAATCGCGGTCGAGCTTGGGATCGCCCTCCAGCACCGGCCGCGGCGTCTGCGCGAGCGATGCGGGGAAGGTGGCGGGCAGATGCCCCGACGGATTGACCTCGCCGGTCAGCACGCGCGCGATCGCCTCGCCGCCTGCCGTGCCGGGATACCACGCCTCCAGCACCGCGCCGACCTTGCCGAGCCACGGCATGACCACCGGGCCGCCGGTTTCGAGGACCACGACGGTCTTCTTGTTCGCGCGCGCGACCGCATCGATCAGCGCGTTCTGGCCATCGGGCAGGTTGAGATCGGGCACGTCGATCGACTCGCCGGTCCACTGCTCGCCGAACACGACGACGACGTCTGCCTTGCGCGCCGCTGCTGCTGCGGCCTTCACGTCCTTGCCGTCGAGATAGGTCACGCTCGCGCCGGTCCGCGCCTGCAACGCCTTCATCGGCGAGGAGGCGTGATAGGTCTTGGGCCCCGGAAAACCGCTCGGGAAGGCGTCGGGCACGACCAGGCCATTGGTCGGCGCGTTGTGCGAATAGACCTGGCTCGAGCCGCCGCCCGACAGCACGCCGACATCGGCATGCGCGCCGATCAGCAGGATCGACTTGGCGGTCTTGGCAATCGGCAACAGTCCGGCGGTGGTCTTGAGCAGGACGATGCCCTCCTCGGCATCGGCGCGTGTGACGGCGGCGTGCGCCGCATAGTCGATCTTGGTCGCCTGGTCGCCGGTCACAACGGTATCGAACGCGCCGACCGAGACCATGCCCCACAGCACGCGCCGCGCCATGTCGGTCGCGCGCGCCTCGCTGACATGGCCGTTGTTGACCGCCTCGCGCAGTGCATCCGCAAAGTATGCCGAGCGATCGAACGCCCAGCCCGATTGCTGGTCGAGCCCGGCATTGGCCGCCTCGCTGGTCGAATGCGTCGCGCCCCAATCGGACATGACATAGCCTTTGAAGCCCCAGTCGCGCTTCAAGACTGTGTTGAGTAGCCAGTCATTCTCGCACGCATAATGGCCGTTCACGCGGTTGTACGAACACATCACCGATCCGGGCTGGCCGACTTCGTTGGCGATCTCGAATGCGAGCAGATCGGACTGGCGCGCGGCCTGTTCGCCGATCTTGTGATCGATGTTGTTGCGGTTCGTCTCCTGCCCGTTGAACGCGTAATGCTTCATCGTCGACACGACGTGCTGCGATTGGATCCCCTTGATCTCGTGCCCGGTGATGATTCCGGCCAGCAACGGATCCTCGCCGCCATATTCGAAATTGCGCCCGTTGCGCGGTTCGCGCGTCAGGTTCATCCCGCCGGCAAGCTGCACGTTGAAGCCCGACAGGAACGCCTCCCGGCCGATCATCGCGCCGCCCGCCTGGGCGAGCTCGGGGTTCCAGGTCGCCGCGGTCGCGATGCCCGACGGCAGCGAGGTACGCAGGCGCGGCGTCGGTCCGCGCTGGCTGGCGACGCCGACGCCGGCATCGGTCTGCCACTGGTTGGGAATGCCGAGCCGCGGAATGCCGGGCACGATCCCGGCGGAGGCGGGCAGCCCGTCCTTCGGATAGACCCAGTTCTTGATCGGCGTCTTCAGCCAGTCGGCGTTGGTCGCGAAGTAACCGAAGGTCAGCTGCAGCTTCTCGTCGAGCGTCATCGCCTGCAACAGCAACTCGACGCGGGCGTCCGCGCCGATCGCAGTATTCATCCACGGCCGCGCCTTCGGCACCTCGGTCCGCGCGGCCGCTGCACCGGGCGCGTTGTTGGTCGTCTGCGCGGCGGCGGGCGATACTGCCACGACACCCATCGCGACCGATCCCACAAGGAGACGGGCGAGAATGGCCTTGGGGCGAGATGCGATCATGAAACTCTCTCTTCTGGACTGACGTGTACGCGGGATACGGTCTGCCGCGCCCGTCGCCTAGTGTTGTCGTCTTGTCGCGGCCGACACAACGGCCTGCCAAGTCATCGATCCGGGATATCTTCTTTGATCTAAAGCAATTGCGCGACTGTTTTTGACAATGCGCCGGACAATCCATGTACGATTTTACAAAATTTACAGCATAATTGCTAAACCAGTGGTTGAACCCAGTCCTGCAAATCGTTACGGCGCCCGGATTAAATGGAGTTGATCATGGCCGAAGATACCACAGACCTGAGCGCCGTCGAACTTGCGACCGAGCTGACGATTGCTTGGTTGGGAAATCCCAATACGCGCAGTTCGGCCGAAGACGTTCCTGCCTTTTTGGGCAAGATGCATGACACGGTCGCCGCGCTGTTGGGCGCTACCACGGAAGCACCGCCGGTCGAAGCAGCGACCGAATACACGCCTGCCGTTTCGGCGCGAAAGTCGCTGGCGTCGAAGGATCACATCATCTCGATGATCGACGGCAAGTCGTACAAGACCTTGCGGCGTCACCTGGCGACGCACGGCATGACGCCCGCCGAGTATCGCGAACGCTATGGCCTGAAGCCCGACTACCCGATGGTCGCCGAGAATTATTCCGAGAGCCGCCGCGCGATGGCCAAGAAGATCGGCCTCGGTCGCAAGCCCGGCGCACGCTCGACCGACGTGGCGCCGGCACCCGCGCCGACCCCGCGCAAGCGCAAGACGGATACCGCCGCCGCCGAATAAGCGCGCGCGTATCGACCACGAAAAAGGGCCCGCCGCTGCCACGCGCCGGGCCCTTTTTTCTGGTCACAGGCGTGCGGCTTATTTGCCGAAGAATCCGCGGCGGTAGAGCAAGGTGATCGCCACGCGCCGGTTTCGCGGATCTTCGGGATTCTTGACGATCAGCGGTTCGCGGTCCGCGACACCTTCGATGCGTTCGAAGCGCGCTTCGGGCGTCCCGCCCGACAGCAGCCGGCGGCGAGTCGCCTCGGCGCGCCCCGACGACAGCATCCAGTTGTTCATCGCGCGCGGATCGCCGTAAGGCACGCTGTCGGTGTGGCCGCGGATCATGATCGGGTTCTGCATCCCCTTGATCGTCGTCGCGATCATGCCGATCAGGTCCGCCGCCTGCGTGTCGAGCGCGGTGGTGCCGAGCGCGAACATCGAATAATCTGCATCGTCGACCAGATCGATCCGCATCCCCTCGAGCGTGGGTACGAAACGGACATGGCTGGCCAGCCGCGACAGGTTTGCCGACGCGGTGATCTGGCGCAGCACGCGCTTGCGCATCGCCTCGAAATTCTTGCGATCCTCCTCGGCGAGCGCCTGGCGGTTCCGTAGCGAGCCCTTGTCGCCGGTCCCGGTCGCCGGACCGCCCTGCCCCGCATCGGGGATGGCGATCTGCGGCAGGTTCGCCTGCCCCGAGCGCGGCCCGATCCTGCTCTTGTCGAGGATCGATTCCCCGCCGAACAGCCCGCCCCCGCCAATGCCCAGCGACCGGGTGTTGAGGATCGTCGGCGCGAAATAGTCGGCGATGCCCTTGCGCTGCTTCTCGGTCGTCGCACCGACGATCCAGAGCAGCAGGAAGAACGCCATCATTGCCGTCACAAAATCGGCATAGGCGACCTTCCAGGCGCCGCCATGATGGCCGCCATGCCCCTCGATATAGATCTTCTTGACGATGATCTTGGGCGGCTGGTTGGTGCCGTGCGGTGCGCGCGCCATGCTATCTGCCGCCCGCCCTACTTGCCACGCAGCCCGTCAAAGACTTCGGCGAAGCCCGGCTGGTTCTTGTGCGCGATGCCCGACCGCGCAGCCTCGATCACCAGCGGTTGCGGGTGGCCGTGGAGCGAGGCGATGATGATCTGCTTGACGACATCGTAGATCGACGCGTCGGCATCGAGCACCTGCTTCAGCCGGTTCGCGAGCGGCGCGACGATGCCGTAAGCGAGCAGCACGCCCATGAACGTGCCGACCAGCGCCGAGCCGATCATCGCGCCCAGGATCGAGGGCGGCTTGTCGATGGACCCCATCGTCTTCACGACGCCGAGCACCGCCGCGACGATGCCGAGCGCGGGCAGCGCGTCGGCGAGGCTGGCGAGCGTGCCGTGCGCAGCCTCCTCCTCGTGATGATGCGTCTTGATCGAGTGATCCATGACTTCCTCGACCGCGTGGACGTCGAGCGTACCCGACGACACCACGACGAGGCGCAGCGTGTCGGCGATCAGGTTGACCAACGCCTTGTCCTTGAGCAGCTTCGGATAGTCGGCGAACACCGCGGAGGATTGCGGGTCCTCGACATGCGGCTCGAGCGCGATCGGACCGTCCGTCCGCAGCATCTTCATCAGCTTGCTGACGAGGAAGATGACGTCGAGATAATCCTGCTTCTTGTATTTCGGGCCCTTGAAGACCTTGCCGAGACCGGCGCCGAGCCCTTTGAGCTCCTTGCCAGAATTGCCGATGATCAGCGCGCCCGCGGCGGCGCCGCCGATGATCAGCATTTCGTGCGGGATCGCCTCCAGGACGGGACCGAGCGCGCCGCCGGTGAACGCGAACCCACCGAACACCATGACGAGAAGGACGACGATGCCGATGACCGGAAACATGGTGCTGGAAAATCCCTCTGGGCCGACGACGGTAGGTGTGTAGCCAGAGAATTAACCGGATTTCGTAGCCAACCCGTTACCGCGACGTGGCGCACGGCAAAAAAATTCTGCGGATCAGGGCCTCAGCGCAGGTAATCGAACAGCGACAGGGCAGACAGCTTCGTGAAGCTCGCCTGCGTGGCGGACAGGATCGTCATCGCCTTCTGCAACTCGATCACCGTGTTCGTGATATCGGTATCCTCGAGCCCCGACCGGGTCGCCTCGCGGTCCGTGCCGACATCCTTAAGCCGCGACGTCTCGAGATCGACTCGCGCCGCGCGCGCACCGAGCGACGCCTGAACGCTCGTCACTTGGTCCGATGCCGCCTTCACGTCGGCGAGCGACGTATCGAGCGACCCTGGCTTGAAATCGTCCGACTGCAACGCAGTCGCGATCGCCGACAGCATCGCGAGCGTGTTGGTGCCGCCCTCGATGCTGCCATCCGCCTTGGTCTTGCCGCCGACCGTCAGGATCCGCGCCGCGGTCTCGTTCGCCTGCACGCTCTGGCCATCGCCGATCGGGATTCCCGAGACCGGCTTGGCGGCCAGCGCGAAGCTGCCGTCGGTGGCGACCGCGGCCGCGCCGTCGCCGCCACCGAACAATGCCTGGCCGCGCGCGTCCTTGGCATTGGCGATCGCCGTCAACGACGAGACGATCCCCGCAATCTGTTCGCCGATCGCCTTGCGGTCGGCCGCGTTGAGCGTGCCGCTCTTGGCCTGCGTCACCAGCGTCGTCACGGTCTGCAGCTGATCGGTCATCGCGGTGAGGCTGGTATCGCCCTGCTGCAACACAGATTCCGCGGTGCCGAGATTGGTGGTGTACGTCTTGTCGTTGGCGGTATCGCGCGCGAGCCCCTGCAACCGCTGATAGGCCACGCTGTCGTCCGACGGCGCGGTAAACCGCTTGGTGCTCGAGATCTGCGTCTGGAGCAGTTCGGCCTTGCTGCCGAGCGAGGCCAGCTTGCTCGCGCTGCGATCATAGAAGAGGCTGGTGGCGATCTGCATGGGCGTTACCGTAGATCGAGGATGGTCTGGAGCGTATCGCGCGCGGTCTGGATGACCCGGCTCGACGCCTGATAGGCCTGCTGGAACCGCAGCAGATCGACCGCTTCGCTATCGAGATCGACACCCGACGCGGCCGCCAGCGCGCTGACGGCACCG
Source organism: Sphingomonas sp. BK036 (assembly GCF_004216825.1). Taxonomy (NCBI): domain Bacteria; kingdom Pseudomonadati; phylum Pseudomonadota; class Alphaproteobacteria; order Sphingomonadales; family Sphingomonadaceae; genus Sphingomonas; species Sphingomonas sp. BK036. The sequence goes on from NZ_SGXR01000003.1 coordinate 1,014,665, forward strand.
TCGCGGATCGCGCTCTGCGCATCGGCGACGGTCTTGCGCTGCTCCAATGCGGCGGCGTTCCCGGCAATCAGATTGGTCGTGCGAGTCTCGAACGCGCCGCTGCCGCGGACGGCCTGCAACGCCGACAGGTTCGACGAATCGCGGACCCCGCCCGTCGCCCCCGCCGCGGCGATACCGCGCGGATCGGTCAGCGCGACCGAGATGTCAGTCGCCGTTTCCCCGGTCGCGAACAGCGCGGTCCCGGCCTTGCCGTCGAGATCCCGCCCCTGCATCTGCACCGCGTTGACCTGCGCGGTGAAATCGCTGGCGATCGTGTTCAGCCCTGCGCGCGCCGACGCGATGCGCTGCGCACCGTCGGCGAACCCGGCGAGCGTGCCACCCGATGGCGAGAGCACCGATGCCTCGCCGCCGCGCGTCACCGCAAACTGCACCGCGCCGTCGTCGTTGCGCGCGAACGAGACCTGCCCGCTGTCCGTGCCGACGACGAACACCGCCCCCGACGCGCCGCCGAGACGCACGGTCGCGCGCCCGAGATCGTCGAACGCGGTATTGACGTCGGTGAGCGTGCTCATCTGCTCGAGCACCTGGTCGCGCTGGTCTGCCAGCTGCGCCGCGCTCGACGAGCCGGGCTGCGTGCGGGCGAGGCCGTCGTTGATCTTGGCAAGCGCGGTGCCGAGCGCGTTGAGCGACTGTGCGCCCTGCGCCGCCGACGCATCGAGCTCGTTCGCGGCGGCATCGAGCGCCTTGCCCGTCGCGGTAAAGGCCGCCGCGGCGGTGCTTGCCGATTCGAGCATGGCGGCGCGCGCCGGGACGGAGGTCGGGTCGGCAGACAGCGCCTGCGCCGCGCCGAAGAAACTGGTCAGCCGGTCGCCCAGCTTGTTGTCGCCGAGCGATGATTCGATCCGGCTCATCCAGGTGACGCTGGTCTCGGTCTTGGCCAGATCGGTGCCGGCGCTGCGCACCGCCTGCGCGCGATAGGCGTCGGCGTTCCGTGCAATCCCACTGACCGCGACGCCGCTGCCGGTCGATACGCTCCGCGCGCTGACCCCGCCACTGATCGAACCGACCTCGCCCAGCGTGGTCGTCCGCCGGGTATAGCCCGCGGTACCGGTGTTCGCGATGTTCTCCGACACCGTGGACAACGCGGTCTGATACGCGCGGACGCCCGACGCGCCGATCGAGAGGAGATCGCTCATGGCGACGGGTCTGTCGCCGCCGGGTTAATATCCGATTGAGATTTGCTGAGAAAATCGGTCATCGCCTTGCCGATGCCGAGCGGCGTGTGCTCGGCCATCGACTGGGAGATCTGCGCGTCCTGCATGTCGGTGAAGGTGTCGATCGCCTTCGAATCGAACAGCGGGTCGCTCAGTTTGGCTTGGCGCATGCTTTTCAGCATCATGCCGGTGAAGACCGCCTCGAACTGCTTGCCCGCCTTGTCGAGATTGTCCTTCGACTTGAGGCGGCTCGTATCGGTCGAGATGCCCGTCGTGGCTGCGGGTGCCGAGATCGAGCTCACAGGACGATCAACTCGGCCTTGAGCGCACCGGCTTCCTTCAGCGCCTCGAGGATCGCGACCAGGTCGGCGGGCGAGGCGCCGATCGCGTTGACCGCCTTGACGATGTCGGCGAGCTTGGGGCCGGGCGCCAGCAGGAACATCGGGCGACGCTCCTCCTCGACCGCGACCGCGCTGTTGGGCGTGACGACGGTCTGGCCGCCGCTGAACGGTGCGGGCTGGCTGACCTGCGGCTTCTCGTCGATCCGCACCGTCATCTTGCCGTGCGTGATCGCCGCGGGGCCCACGCGGACCGCCGAGTTGATGACGACCGTGCCGGTGCGGGCGTTGACGATGACCTTGGCGGAGGGCTCGGCGGAGACGACGTCGAGATTCTCAATCGTTGACATCAGCGTCGCGCGGACGTCGGCACCGATCGGCGCGCGCACCGCGACCGAGACTGCGTCGATCGCCTGCGCGCTGCCGAAGCCCAATTTCGAATTGATCGCACCCGCGACGTTCTGCGCGGTCGTGAAGTCGGCGCGCGCGAGGTTGAAGGTGAGCGTCGGCGCGCTGTCGAACCCGGTAGCGACCGCGCGCTCGACGGTGGCGCCCTCGGGGATGCGCCCGGTCGAGGGGACGTTGACGACGATCTTGGAGCCGTCCGCGCCTTCGGCACCGAGCCCGCCGACCGCCAGATTGCCCTGCGCCATCGCGTAGATTTGGTTGTCGGCCCCCAGCAGCGGAGTCATGATCAGGCTGCCGCCGCGCAAGCTCTTGGCCTTGCCCATCGATGCGACGGTGATGTCGAGCCGCTGGCCGGGCTTGGCGAAGGGCGGCAGTTCGGCGGTGATCATCACGACCGCCGCGTTCTTCATACCGGGGTTCGCGGCCGCGGGAAGCTGCAGGCCGAAGCGCGACGCCACGGCCTTCAGCGACTGGACGGTATATTCGAGATTGTCGTCGCCGGTGCCGGGCAGGCCGACGACGATGCCGTAGCCGGTCAGCTGGTTCGACCGGATACCCTGGAACCCGCCTAGATCCTTTATCCGGTCGGCGGACGCCGGCGCGGCGATCAGCAGCGATGCGAGAAGGGCGAGCAGGAAGCGCATGGTCACGGCCTTAGAACGGGCTGACGACGGAGAAGAAGCGGCCGAGCCACCCCTGGCGGCCGGCGCGGGCGACGTCGCCCTTGCCGGTGTACGAGATCTGCGCATCGGCCACGCGAGTCGACAGCACGCGGTTGTCGCGGTCGACATCGGCGGTGCGGACCAGCCCCTTGATCTTCAGGAACTCGTCGCCGCGGTTGAGCGTCACGCGCTTCTGCCCCTGCACGAGCATCGTGCCGTTGGGATAGACCGCGGCGACCGTCACGCTGACTTCGCCCGACAGCGAGTTCGCCTGGTCGGCGGCGCCGGTACCGTTGAAGGTGCGGCCGCCGCTGAGCGTCGCGTCGGTCTTGCTGAACAGGTTGAGCGCGCCGGTGGTCGGCGGCGTGATGCTGCCCGAGCCGTTACTGTCGAGCTTCGAGCCCGACGATTTCGACGCGGCGGTCCGCTCGACCAGAACGATCGTCAGCGGATCGCCGACTTTGCGCGCGCGCCAGCCTTCATAGAGCGCTGCATAGCCGTCCTGCGCCTGGAAGATCGAGCCCGTCGCGACGACCGGCACCGGCTGGATCGGCAAGGGCCGCGCGACCGAGAAATCCTCGGCCGGTGCCTTCTTGCCGAAGATGCTCGCGTCGGCCGGCGACGGGGTGAGCCCGGCGGCGACGAGCGCACCGGCGACGGTGGCCAGCGCGATCTCGATCCAGTGATCGCCGATCCGCGACAGGCCGACGCGCAAGGAAATGGATGCCTCAGATGCCATGGTGCGGATCAGACGTTCTGGTTGATGTATTTGAGCATGTCGTCGGTCGCCGAGATCATCTTCGAATTGACCTCATAGGCGCGCTGCGTCTCGATCATGTCGACGAGTTCCTCGACAACGTTGACGTTCGACGCCTCGAGCATGCCCTGCTTGATGTTGCCGCGGCCGTCCTGCCCTGCAACGCCGACATTGGCCGCGCCGCTCGCCGCGGTCTCGACCAGGTAATTGTCGCCGGTCGCCTGAAGCCCTGCGCCGTTGGGGAAGTTCGCGACTTGGATCTGACCGATCTGCGACGCCTCGGTCTGCCCGGGGATGGTCGCGGACACGGTACCGTCGGAGCCGATCGTGATCGCGGTCGTGCCCTCGGGCACGGTGATCCCGGGTTGCAGCTGATAGCCTTCGCTGGTGACGAGCAGGCCTTCGGCCGAGCGCGAGAAATTGCCCGCACGCGTATAGCCGAGCGTGCCGCCGGGCATCTGCACCTGGAAATAGCCGTCGCCGTCGAGCGCGAGATCGAGGCTGTTGCCGGTCGTCTGCATCGCGCCCTGCGTATCGATCCGCGCCGTGCCCTGGATCTTCACGCCGGTGCCGAGGTTGAGCCCGGTCGCGTATTTGGTCTCGGACGTGCTCTGCGCGCCCGGCGTCGTGACGGTCTGGTAGGCCAGCGTCTCGAACGCCGCACGGTCCTTCTTGAAGCCCGTGGTGTTCACGTTGGCGAGGTTGTTCGAGATGACTCGCATGCGCATGTCCTGGGCATCGAGCCCGGTGCGCGCGATATGCATGGCGGCGGATGACATCGTTCCGTTCCTTCTAGCTCGGCAGGCGCATCAGCGATGCACCGCTTTCATCCATGTCCTTGGCGGATTTCATCATGTTCGCCTGGACTTCGTAGCTGCGCTGGTTCTCGATCATGTCGACCAGCGCCTGAGTCATGTTGACGTTCGATCCTTCGATCGCGCCGCCCTGGACCTTCGCGTCGAGATCCTCGGGCAGAGTCCCGCCACCGCGGACGCGCAGCAGATTGTCGAGCCCCTTGACCGTGTCCGAGCCCTTGGTGTCGGCGAGCTTGAGCTTGTCGATCACCTGCGGGTTCTGCGCGTCGCCGCCCTGCGGGATGATCGAGATCGTCCCGTCGCCGGCGATCGTCAGCGACTGGTAGGGCGGCAAGGTGATCGGCCCCCCCGAGCCGATCACCGGATGCCCGTCGCCGGTCTGGAGCACGCCCGACGGCGCGACCTCCAGGTCGCCGCGGCGGGTATAGGCCTCCGACCCGTCCGACGCCTGCACCGCGAGCCACGCGGTCGTCCCTGTGATCGCGACGTCGAGCGGACGCCCGGTCAGCTGGATCGCGCCGGGTGCGCGATCGGCATCCGTCACCTCTTCGCCGGTCGGCGCGCGCGCCTCGATCGTGGTGCCGTCGCCCTTCAGGTTCAGCCGGTCGAACACCACGCGATCGGCGCGGAACCCGGTCGTCGACGCGTTCGCCATGTTGTTGGCGATCGCCGCCTGCGCCGCCATGTGCGCGCGCAGGCCCGTCGCCGCGGTGTAGACCAGCTTGTCCATTCAGGTTCCCCCCGCCTTGCTGTCGATCAGCTGCGGATGTTGAAGATGGTCTGCGAAATCTGGCTCGCAGTATCGAGCGCCTTCGAGTTCGCCTGGAAGTTGCGCTGTGCCGCGATCAGGCTGACCAGCTCCTCGGTGATGTCGACGTTGGACCGCTCGATCATCCCCGACGTCAGGTTGCCAAGGCCCTTCTGCCCCGCGGATCCCGCGACCGGGACGCCCGATACGCCGGTCGACGCCCAGCCGCTGTCGCCGATCTGGCGCAGACCCGACGGGTTCGAGAAGTTGACCAGCGCCACCTGGCCCAGCGCCCGGACGTCGCCGTTCGAGAAGCTCGCCTTGACGACACCCGCATCGTCGACGGTCACGCCCTGCAACTGGCCGACCGCGAGGCCGTCCTGGGTCTGCTTGGCGACCTTGAAGGGCGCGGCGGTCTGCGTGCTTGCGGTCAGGTCGAGGCTGATCGACTGCGCCGATCCGCCGGCCGTGGTGAACGCGTCGAACGTGGTCTTGGTCGCGGGGCCGGTCAGCTTGCCCTTGTTGTCGAACTGCAGCGTCACATTGTCGCTGCCACCCGCAGTGCCGCCGCCCACGGTCATCTTCTGCTCGCCGACATAGCTGTAGACCGACCAGGTCGCGGTCAGGTCGGCGGCGGCGCCGGCGGTGGTCGGGGTCGACGCGGTGTCGCGCACATAATAGCTCGTCATCGTCATCGGGTTGCCCTCGGCATCGAAGACGGACGTGGTCGTCGCCTGGTTGTAGGACGACACGTCGAAGCGATCGAACGGCGTCTTGGCCGGCACCGCAGTCTGCGCGTTCAGGTTGACGCCGAGCGTGACGTCCTGTGTCGCCTTGACGGTGCCGCTGGTCGCGGGGAGCGTGAGGTTCTTCAGCGAGCCCATGCTCGCCTGGACGAGGTTGCCCGAGCCGTCGACCGGATAGACCTGGAGGAAGTTGCCGTTCGCGTCGGTCACGTTGTTGTTCGCGTCGACCAGGAACGAGCCGTTGCGCGTGTAGTTGACCGTCGCCGAGCTGGGATCGGGCTTGACCGCGAAGAAGCCGTCACCCGAGACCGCCAGATCGAGCGCGTTCGCCGACTGGAGCAGGTTGCCCTGCCCGAACTGCTGGCGATTGCCCTTGACCATGACGCCCGACCCGATCTGCTGCGACGGGGCGACCGTGACGCTCGACGCGATCACGTCGGCGAAATCGGTGCGGCTCTTCTTGAAGCCGTTGGTCGAGACGTTCGCCAGATTGTGCGAGATCGTCGCCATTTCGGACTGCGATGCCTGGAGACCGGAAAGCGAAGTGTAGAAGGACATGGGTTAAGCTCCTTGAAATCGAGGGGGCGATCAGCCGATCTGGCGGACTGCGCTGACCGGCACTTCGCCGATCCCGGGAAGGGTGAGGACGGCGGACCCGGTGGTGGTCGAGACCGACTGGACGGGCGCCCAGACCAGGCTGGCGGCGGCGACCGAAGCGCCGCCGTTCTGCGCGTCGATGCTGACCTTGAACGGACCGGTGCCGGCGTCGGCCCCGGTGCTGTCCTTGCCGTCCCAATCGTAACCGACGGTCCCCTTGGCGTGCGCGCCGAGCTGCATCGTCTTGATCGCCACGCCGTTCGCATCGCTGATCGTGACGTTGACGCTGGTCACCGCGCTGGGGAGTTCGACCGATCCCGCAATCCCGCCGGTGTTGCGCCCATAAGCGGTCGATCCTTCGGTCAGCACGGTCTTGCCGACATAGGCCATCGCGTCGCTCGCGCTGGTCGCGCCCAGCTTGTCGGAGATCGCCTTCATCGTCGTGTTCATCTCAGAGATGCCGGCGAGGCTTGAGAACTGCGCCATCTGCGCAACCATCTGAGTGTTGTCGACCGGGTTGAACGGGTCCTGGTTCTGCATCTGCGCGGTCATCAGCTTCAGGAAATCATTCTGGTTCAGCGACGACGAATTCGACGTGGTGGTCGTGGTGGCCGCCGACGTCGTGGTGCGCTTGATGCCGAGACTGTTCAGTGTGGAATCGAAGGAGGTTGCCATGATCAGCGGCCTAGCTTGAGGGTATCGATGATGAGCGACTTCGCGGTGTTCATCACTTCGATGTTGTTCTGGTAGCTGCGCGCGGTCTCCATCATGTCGACCATCTCGCGCGTTTCATCGACCGCCGCCTCGAAGATGTTGCCATCCTTGTCGGCCATCGGATTGTCGGGATCATAGCGCTTGGTCGGCGCGTCGCCCGCGGTGACGACCCGCTCGACATCGACCGTCGACATGCCGCTGGCCGCGTCGAAGCTGGTGCGGAACACCGGCTTCATCGTCTTGTACGCGGTCTCCGCCGAGCCGGTGGTCCCGCCGGCATTGGCGAGGTTCGACGCGGTCGTGTTCATCCGGACGAGCTGCGCGGACATCGCGCGCCCTGCCACCTGGAAGATCGTCATGGGCTGATTGGACATTTTATTCCCCCTTCAGCGCCCGCGTGATCTGGCCGATCCGCCCGTTCAGGAACGACAGCGTCGTCTGATACTGGACGGCGTTCTCGGCAAACGCGGTCTGTTCCTGGCTCAGCTCGACGGTGTTGCCATCCATCGAGGTCTGAGTCGGCACGCGGTATTTGGTGGCGGCACCGGTGCCGCCGTCATTCTCGACCGATGCGAGCGCCGACTGGAAATCGATGTCGCGGGCCTTGAAGCCGGGCGTCGACGCGTTGGCGATGTTCGACGCCAGCACACCCATGCGCTGCGAGCGCACCTCGAGTGCTGCCCCATGAACTCCGAAAAGCGTGTCACCTGACACAAGCCCGTCTCCTGGCGCACTATTGCGCAACCGGACATAAGCAATGGGCGTGCCAGTTTTCCCGGCTAGGGCGGAAGAGTGCGATTTGCCGGGCGGCGGCAGGTGGGCGGCAAGCCGGGCGGCAATGAATTGCCGGTGCGGCAGGGGTGGGCGGCAAAGGGGTTGCCGCTCGGCGTATTCAGGTCGGCAAACCGAACTCCGACCCCCCGCCCTATCATGTTCCCCCGCGAAGGCGGGGGCCCAGACTGGGCTCCCGCCTTCGCGGGGGAACACCGAAGCGGAGGGTGTCGGCACCATGTCCACCACCCCGGCGAAGGCCGGGGCCCAATTGGGGACCGTCGCTGAAGGGGGATGCGCTTCGTTACCGCGACCTTCCCAATTGGGCCCCGGCCTCCGCCGGGGTGATGTGGATAGGACGCGCTCGTGCATAGAGCGACGGGCTCCATCACGATCTGGCCCATCCCTTGCATCACCCCACGCACATGATCACGCTCGCTCAACTGCTCGACCCCGCAGCGCTCGCCATAGTCGGCGGCGGTACCGCGCTCGCCATCGTCCTGCGCACCCCGTTTCGCGATCTCGGCCACGCGCTTGCCGCGGTGACCACGCTCGGCCGCGGCCGGTTCGACGCGGACCCGCTGCTCCAGCAGATCACCGCGCTGGCGCGCATCGCCAAGCGGCACGGCGTGATGGCGCTCGATCGCTCGGTCATCGCCGATGCCGACGTCGCCGCGGGGATCGCCGCGATCGTCGATGGCGCCTCGGCAACCGACGTCGCAACGCTCGTCCAGCACCGGCGTCGCGCGCGGATCGAACGCCACGTCGCCGCCGCCGATGTGTGGGCGGGGGCGGCCGAAGTCGCGCCGGCGATGGGCATGGTCGGCACGCTCGTGGGTCTCGCGCAGATGTTCGCGACGATGAGCGATCCCGGCACGATCGGCGGCGCGATGGCGGTGGCGTTGCTCGCCACGCTGTACGGCGCGCTGTTCGCAAACCTGCTCTTCATGCCGATCGCCAACCGCCTGCGCGCGCAAGGCCGCAACGAGGCGTTCGAACGCGCGCGGATCGAAGCGCCGCTCGTGGCGCTCGCCGAACGCGAGACGCCGCGCGGTTATGGCGCACCGACCTTGGCCCCCACGCTGGCAACGGTGGCATGACCGCGAGCGATTATCCCGACACGCCGACCGGCAAGCCGCTCTGGCTGATCACGCTCGCCGATCTCGCCTTGCTGCTGGTCGGCTTCCTCGTGCTGCTCCAGGCGAGCCAGCATATCGGCGGCAAGGATCTCGCCAAGGGTATCCGCCAGGGCTTTGGCGCGAACGATGCCGAGCCTGCACCGATGCCCGTCGCCGCCGCCGGGATCCTCGATTTCGCGCCCGGCTCGGCGATCCTGCCGACCACGCCGGGTGCGCTGGTGGCCTGGGCGCGCGAGGCCGCCCGCGATCCGCGCGTGATGCTGACCGTCACCGGATCGACCGACGGAACCCCCATCGATATCGACCGCGCCACCGGCAGCCCCGCGATCCTGGCCGCGGACCGCGCGCGCACCGTCGCTGCTGCGCTCGCCGCGGTGGCGCCGGCGCGCGTCGCGATTGTCACCGCTACCAAACCCGGCCGCCGTGCCGCGATCGTCTCCATCGCCTTTGTCGGCGAACCCCAAAGCGGCCAGATTCAGAGGATTCCGCAATGATCATTCCGTTCCTGCTCATCGCCGCCAGCTTCCAGGATACCGCCGCGCTCGACCGTTCGGTGGCCGCCTTTACCGGTCGGCCGATGGGTGCCGAGGGCGGTGCGCGGACGCCGGTCGACGCGCGGCTGCGGCTCGCAACGTGTTCGACCGTGTCGCTGTCGTGGCGCACCGAACAGCATGACGCGGTCGTCGTGTCGTGCGCGGGGCCTGCCTGGCGGATCTTCGTGCCCGTGATCCGGCCGGCCAACGCCCCTGCGGCGATCGCGATCGCGACCCCGTTCGCCCCCGTCGCCAAGATGGCGCCGGTCATCAAGCGTGGCGATCCGATCGTGATCGAGGCGGGTACCGAGGGCTTTTCGATCAGCCGCGAGGGTGTCGCGATGGGCGATGCCGCGCCCGGCGGCCGGTTCATGGTCAAGGTCGATGCCACGCGCACGCCGGTCCAGGCGATCGCCGTCGAGGCGGGTCGCGCGACCCTGCCCGGCTGGTCCAACTAAAATCTGCCAAACAGATTAATTTTGCTAAAGCTTTTCGCGATGCGGCCGTTTCTCCTGATGTCAGCGCAAACCAGAGGATGCGGACATGGTGGACTCAATCGGTGCGAAGCCGTCAGTAGCAGGAGATCGCTCCGTCGCGCGTATCGCCGCCGCGACGCCGACGACGGCCGTGCAGACGCCCGTACAGCCGCAAGCGGCGCCCGCGTCGAGCCAGCCTTCGGTCCTGTCGGACTCGCTGGCGCTGGCAAAGACGATGGCATCGGCGCCCCCGGTGAACGAATCGCGCGTCGCTGAGATCAAGAAGGCGATCGCCAGCAACACCTTTCCGATCCTCCCCGCGACCATCGCCGACCGGCTGATGGCGCTCAAGCTCTCGTGGAAATCCAATGAAACGGCGTGATGCCCTGATCCGCGTGATCGACGCGCTGCATGCCGAGATCGCCGCGCTGAAATCAAACGACGTCGTCAGCCTCGAGCGCGCGACCGCCGACAAGCTCGCCGGGATCGAACAGGTCGCGTTGCTGGGCACCGGCCCCGCAGGCCCCGACATCCGCGAGCTCGCGGACGAGGCGAACCGGCTCAACGAGACGTGCCGGATCTATACTAACCTGATGGCGGCAAATGTTCGCCGCCGCCTGCAAACGCTGACCGGTGACGGTGCCGTTGCCGGCTATCGCCCTGGGCTGAGGGCGGCGTACGCGTAAGCCACACGTTCAACCTCTGTCATCCTGACGAAAGTCAGGACCCAGAGTAACAGGCCACTGTCCTTCACGGCCTTCGGTCCTGATTTTCATCAGAGTGACGACATTCTCAGTCGTCAACCGTGCAATTGGCACGCCCCTTGCTGAGAACCCCCTGAATCAGGGGCACCGCACACGGGCATGACCGTCAATTCTATCACTACCGGCCGGATCCAGTCCGCGATCGCGCTTGCGAGCAGCAAGACGGGCGTGGATTTTGATTATTTGCTGGGCCAGGCGAAGCTCGAAAGCGGGCTCAACGCCAACGCCAAGGCTGGCACGTCGAGTGCCTCGGGTCTCTATCAGTTCATCGAGCAAAGCTGGCTGTCGGTCGTCAAGAAGCATGGCGCCGAGCACGGGCTGGGCTGGGCCGCGAACAGCATCGGCACCTCGTCCAGCGGCCGGCTGTCGGTCGGTGACGCCGGCACCAAGGCGGCGATCCTCGCGCTGCGCAACGATCCGGGCGCCGCCTCGCTAATGGCGGCCGAATATGCGTCGGACAACAAGGCGTCGCTCGAAGGCTCGCTGAACCGTCCGGCGTCGGGCACCGACCTCTACATGGCGCATTTCATGGGTCTTGGCGGCGCGACCAAGTTCCTCAAGACGATGCAGGCCAATCCGCAGGCGAGCGGCGCCGCGCTGTTTCCCGCCGCCGCGCGCGCGAACCACAACGTCTTCTACGACTCGAACAACCAGCCGCGCACGCTGTCGGCGATCTACGACCGTTTCGCCGACAAGCTCGGCGGCGCGGCAGCGGGTGCGAGTGTGAGTGCGAGTGCAACGCCCACCAACTACGCATCGCAGGCCCTCGACATGGACGGCAGCACGGTCGTCACCGGCAGCAACGAAAGCGCCGACAACGCGCTCGCCTGGGCCACCACCGCGATGAACAAGTTCACCGGCAAGACGACGCAGGCCGCCGCCAACATCCTGCGGCCGACGCCAGACACCGCGCGGCTCGCCTATATGATGCTCGCACGGTTGGGCGGCTAAGCGATGAACCGCCTGCTCTCCAACGCTCGCGCGTCCGTGCTACCGCTCGCGATCCTGATGCTCGTGCTCGTCATGGTCGTGCCGATCCCGGCGTTCATGCTCGACATCTTCTTCGTGGCGAACATCGCGATCAGCCTGGCCGTGCTGATGGTCGCGCTTAACGCGCAGAAGCCGCTCGACTTCTCCGCCTTCCCGACTGTGCTGCTGTTCGCGACGCTGTTCCGCCTCGGCCTCAACGTCGCCTCGACGCGGATCGTGCTGGTCCACGGCCATGAGGGCGAGAGCGCGGCGGGCCACGTCATCGAGGCGTTCGGCACGTTCCTGATCGGCGGCGATTACGTCGTCGGCATCTTCGTCTTCGCGATCCTGATGATCATCAACATGATCGTCGTCACCAAGGGCGCCGGCCGCGTCTCCGAGGTCAGCGCGCGCTTCACGCTCGACGCGCTCCCCGGCAAGCAGATGGCGATCGACGCTGACCTCAACGCGGGGCTCATCACCCCCGACGAAGCCAAGGCGCGCCGCGTCGAAGTCTCGACCGAGGCCGATTTCTACGGCTCGATGGACGGCTCGTCGAAGTTCGTGAAGGGCGATGCGGTCGCCGCGATGCTGATCCTCGCCGCCAACATCATCGGAGGGCTGATCCTCGGCCCGGTCAGCCACGGCATGTCGATCGCCGACGCCGCGCACAATTACATCCTGCTCGCGATCGGCGACGCGCTCGTCGCGCAGCTGCCGTCGCTGATGCTGTCGATCGCCGCCGCCTCGATCGTCACGCGCGTCACCTCGGACAAGGATCTCGCCGGCCAGATCGGCGGCCAGTTCGGTAGCCCCCGTACCTGGACGCCGGTTGCGGTCATCCTCGCGCTGCTCGGCATCCTGCCCGGCATGCCGCACATGGTGATCCTGCCCGCCGCCGGGATCGCCGGGTTCGCCGCGTGGAAGCTGCGCCAGATCGAGCGCCGCCCGGTTCCGGTCGTGATCGCGCCGGTCGAGACGATCGACCAGTCGCGGATCGGCTGGGAGGAAGTCACCGACGGGATGCAGGTCAATCTCGACATCGGCTACGGCCTGGTGCCGCTCGCCGACGAGCGTCGCGGGTCGCCGCTGATGGGCCGGATCACCGGGGTTCGTCGGCAATTGTCGAAGGAACTGGGCTTCGTCGTGCCGCAGGTCCGCGTCCGCGACGACATCAATCTGGCGCCGTACGTCTACCGCATCCTCGTCAACGGCGTAGTCGTCGGCGAGGACACGGTCTCGCCCGACGAGATGCTCGCGCTCGACACCGGCCAGGCGTATGGCGACCTGTTCGGCAAGAAGGTGAAGGACCCGACCTTCGGGCTCGACGCGACCTGGGTCGATGCGAGCGACGCGGATGCCGCGACGGGGGCCGGCTATCTCGTGGTCGATCCCGGCACGGTGATGGCGACTCACCTGAACCACCTGCTCGGCCAGAACGCCGCCGACCTGCTCGGCCAGGACGAAGTGCAGGCGCTGCTCGACGGCCTGAAGGAACGCGCCGCACAGCTGGTGGCAGCACTCGCGCCGCTGCCGATCACGACGCTGACGCAGGTGCTCAAGGGCCTGCTCGCGGAGAACGTGCCGCTCAAGGAATTCCGCCGCATCGCCGGCGCCATCGCGGTGGCGGCGCAGCGCACGCAGGACGCCGAGGAGCTCATCGAGACGATCCGTCCCGAGCTCGGCGCGCTCATCATCCAGAAACTGTGCGGCGTGCGCGAACCGCTGCGCGTCATGACGTTGGAGGGTCAATTGGAAGGTCTGCTCGGCCAGGCGATGCGCGCCGATCAGTCGCGCCGCCACGTCATCGAACCCGATCTCGGCCGCCGCATCGTCGAGGCGCTGCAACGCGCCGCAGGCCCGCTGATCGCCGAGGCGAAGCCGTTCGCGCTGGTCGTCCAGCCGTCGATCCGGATCGCGATCCGCAAGCTGGTCAAGACCTGCCTGCCCGACACGCCGGTGCTGTCGTTCTTCGAAGTGCCCGAAGAAAAGGCGGTCGAGGTCGTCGCAGTCATCGGCGCGTCCCAACAGGCGCTGGCGGCATGAGCGCGCTTCCGATGCGTGGCGCCTTCGCGGACGCCCAGCCCCTGACCTATCGCCCGCATCAACGCCCCGGCGGCGATGCGAACCAGCTGGTGAAGCAGCACCTTCCGCTCGTCCGCCGGATCGCCTGGCATGTGCATGGCAGCATGAGCAGCAGCGTCGAGGTCGAGGACCTGATCCAGGTCGGGCTGGTCGCCTTAGTCGAGGCCGCGGCGAACTTCGACGAGCGCGGAATGCCGTTCAAGACCTACCTGATCACGCGCCTGCGCGGCAGCATGATCGACGAACTCCGCCGCCAGGCGACATCGACGCGCGGCGCGATGCGTCGCCGCCGCCAATATGCCGAGGCGATCTCGACGCTCACCGCCCGCACGGGGGAAACCCCGGGAGAAGACATGATCGCGCAGCATATCGGCGTCACGATCGAGAAACTGCGGACCGATTATGTCACCGCCGACTCGATCCGCTTCGACTCGATCGACGAGATGTACGCCGACGACCTGCCCTGGTTCGCCGACGACACCCCGGACGCGTTCGAGCAACTCGCCGACAGCGACATGCGCGACGCGCTGATCGCCGCGATCACCGCGCTGCCCGAACGCGAGGCGCAGGTGATCCAGCTTTATTACGTCGAGGAACTCAACCTCGAGGAGATCGGCGAAGTCTTCGGCGTCGGCTCGGCCCGAGTCTGTCAGATCAAGGCGTCGGCGCACGCGAAGCTAAAAAAGGCGCTGGCGCGCGCGGTGTGACCGCGGCGCCGGCGATGTCTGGCGGGATCAGATCTCGGGTTGGATCCGCATGTCGTCGTCGCGGTGGGGCTGCACAACGCGCGTGCGCGGGACGCCGTCGTGGAGAGTCGCGGTGGGCGCCCCCAGCACCATCAGCCGCGCGCGAAGGCTCGCACGCAGGAAGATCGTCTCCGCCGCGAGGAATCGCCGCGGCGTCGTGCCGAGGAACGTCCCGGCATCGCGCAGGAAATGCGACGCGTCGAAATAGCTGCTGTCGATCTTCGAATAATCGCCGAGCCCCTCGTCGCGGATCAGGCCGATGAACGATCGCAGGAACCGCGCGCGGCGTAGCAACATCTTGGGCGGCATGCCGAAATACCGCGTCGCCACACGCCGCAGGTCATGCGTCGGCACCCCCAGGCGGTCGGCGACGTCCTTCATCTCGATCACGCCATCGGTGATCGTCAGCGCGGTGAAGGCCCGGATCAGCGGCTCGCGCGGATGCGGGGTCGCGAACAGCGGCGCGAGCATGTCATCAAGCAACGGCTTGATGGAAGCCGGATCGTCGAGGACGTCGAGCCCCTCGCGCAGCCGCTCCGCAAAGTCCGCGCCGAGGATCGTGCTCAGCGGCACGACGCGATTGTAGAAATCGCCGGCATGGCGCTGCGTCATGCGCGCCCAGCCCAGCGCGCTGATCCCGATCCCCACCGCGATCCCGCCATGCGTCACCGTTCGGAACGCGCGGCTGGTCGGCCCGTAGAGGCTGACCGCATCGAGCGGCCCGAACCGATGATTGCCGAGTGATACGGTGATCGGGCCGGCATCGAGCACGATCGATATCATCGGCGGCGACGGCAGATACCAGTTGACCATCGCGGCACGATCCTCTGCCGCATAGATTGCGTAGCCGGTGATGCATTCGGCGAGCGTTCGGTCGGGGGCTTCGTAGCGGACGTGAAGCCCGGCCGGCATTTCGATCACTGACGCGGCGGCACCGCGTGACTGCGTTGCACCGCCAAATTGTTCTGCCTTCATTCTCCAGACCTTAACATAGGGTATAGTGCCTTATAGTGCACGGTTCGCACGGGGCCCCGCGGCTGGCAATATGGCATGCGGGTCAGGCCCCTGCCGGCAAGGCTTGGTTAGGATAGGACTATCGCTTATAGCCGGGCTTATCGCCACGGGATTGCAATCGTCATCGTCTTGAGCCCCCTCGTTCGGCTTATGCCGCAGATGCGAAAGATTAGCTACGCTATCGTTGCGTCGCGTATATTTCCAGCGCCCCACGAGCCAACCGCTTGACTTTACATAGCAAGATTTTGCGGCATCGTCGCAAGACCAGCTGTTTTAGCGGCTCGCGCCCGCCTGTTGCCTAGTGTGACGGAGGGGTATCAGAAGCCCGCGGCGGCAAGCTGCCGTCGCAGGTTTAGCCGTTCGCGTTCGGAAATCGGCGGGAGGGCATGCGCGGGCTTGCCCTTGCGCAGCCGCGCGCGGTCGGACTCCGCCGGTTCGACGCGGCGCACGCGCACCGCGGCAGAACCGGTGGCGGCGACGCCGAGCCGTGCCGCGGCCGCTCGCGACAGGTCGATGATCCGCGCGCGTCCCGAAAAAGGGCCGCGATCGTTGATCCGTACGAGGATACGCTGCCCGGTATCGAGCGCGGTGACCTCGACATAGGTCGGCAAGGGCAGCGTGGTATGTGCGGCGGTGATCCAGTCCGCGCGGAAGCGTTCGCCGCTGGCGGTGCGGTTCCCCGATTCCGATCCGTACCAGCTGGCATAGCCAAGCACGTCATAGCCCGGGTCGGCGACCGGCACATAGGTCGTGCCCTTGACGTGATACGCGGCGCCGAGAGCGACGGGCGCGTCGCTGACCGGCCGGAACGTGCCGCCGGCGCATCCCGTGAGCGCGACCGCCAGTCCTGCGACCAGGAGGGCGGGTCTTGAAACCATCATGTCGGATCCTGTCGGCAAGCAGGCTGACGTGAAGCGCGCGATATACGCGCCATCATCGCCGTTGATAGAAGATGTGCGAATCCACCGTCGCGACCTTGACGAGCGAGGCGCGCCAATAGGGTACCATCCAGTCGGTATGATAATGGGTGGCGCGGCCCACCGGCGCATAGACATAGCCGGCGAGCGCGCGACGCGCGGCACGCCTGACCTGCTCCCACCCCTCATGTTCGGGCCTGCGCGTCACGGAGCCGTCGCATGAAAACGAGAACTGGCACCCGGTCTTGCGCGTCGCGCCCTGATACACGACGCCGCACACGGTCTTGGGAAATCCCGCAGCACCGACGCGGTTGAGAACGACCTGGATCACCGCGCGCTGCCCGTCGCGATCCTCACCGGCTTCGTAGAGCGCCACCGTCGCGAGGCATTCGGTCGCCTGTTCGCGCGCTGCGGGGCCGCCCTTGAACCGGAACCGCGCCGCCGCGCGGCGTTTCGCGGTCACGACCGGCACCCGTGCGTTGGACGCGCGCGCCTCTGCCATCGTCAGGCGTTGTGGCCGTCGCTGATCGAGCGTCGCGGCAGGCCATGGCAGGTCGGTCAGCGACCCGAAGATCGCCGCCACCACGACCGCGACACCGAGCAACAGCAGCCAATGTTCCGACGACGGGCGCCGCGGCGCTCCCCGGCCCCGTACGCGCGATACCGAGGATTGAGCGCGTCGCTTCGTCATGCCGCCCCCGTATCGGGGAAACGGGGCATTGGGGAAGAGCGTTCGGACCGGGCGGCTGGCCGCGACGCGCGCGTCATTGGGGTCGATGCGGCGTTCTCTGCAAGGCGTAGCGCATCGCCGCCAGGTCCGCGGTCAGCGTTGGCGCTTGACGAGGATGGGGCGTTCGCCGCTGATCGTCGCCTTGAAGCCGCCAAAGCCCGACTGCTTGACGATGATGGCGGTGCCGGGACGCGGTTGGACCTTGAGCGGCTCGATCGTTTCCCAGACGGTGTTGTTCGCCAGTTGCAGCGAGAACCGCGCATAGCTCGACGGCTTCGCGCTCGTGATGGTCGTCCGGACCTCGGTGACCTTGGTCAGCCGGTCCGCCTCGCCGCCGTCCAGGGGACTCTGCGCGGCATCCGCGAGTCCGAACCGCTGCCGCCTGTGCTCGATCACCTTGCCGCGATCGAGCGCCAGCAGGCTGCCCGATTTGCGCGCACTCGCGATTTGCGTCGCAGCAGCATCGAAGCAGGCCAGCCTGGCGGCATCTGCGACAACAACCTGACAATTCGCGAGCGTGTCCAACGTCTTGGACGAATCCGCTCCCGATTGGCCGTTCGCTGCCCCGCCAAAGACGAGCCCCGTCCCCAAAAGTACGGGCATGGAGAACCGGATGAGCTTCAAAAGACGCATGTGAC
This sequence comes from Sphingomonas sp. BK036, assembly GCF_004216825.1. Taxonomy (NCBI): domain Bacteria; kingdom Pseudomonadati; phylum Pseudomonadota; class Alphaproteobacteria; order Sphingomonadales; family Sphingomonadaceae; genus Sphingomonas; species Sphingomonas sp. BK036. Next base: position 1,032,446 of record NZ_SGXR01000003.1, read on the forward strand.
AACCCCTGTAGCCGCGCGCCGGGCGTTTGTGTCCCCCCGGTGTCCTCAGCGATATTATGTTGCGGTAATGTCACGCTAGCGACGCAAACGAAACTGCGAAAGGGCCGAATCGATTATATGCGTTGCAGAGTGCCACGATCGGTCGATAATTCTCGGCATGACCGGAAATTCTCCGGTGTTGATGCACGGTCAAACGCCGGCACATTAAGGGGTCACTATGAAATCTGCTGCGCGCACTCACCTGCTTGCGACCACGCTGCTCATGGGAGCGGCATCGCTCGCCACACCGGCGTTCGCGCAGGTCCAGGGTGACACTTCGGGCATTCGCGCCGGCGGCGCGACTGCGACTCCAGCCACCACCCCGGGCGCCAACGCGCAGGGCGAAGTCGGCATGACGACGTCGGAAGCTGCACCGACCACCGAGAACAGCCAGGGCGACATCGTCGTCACCGGCTCGCTGATCAAGAACCCGGCGCTGATCGCGTCGGCACCGGTCCAAGTGATCGGTCAGGAGGAAATCCAGCTCCGCCAGTCGAATACCGCAGAAGACATCCTGCGCACGCTGCCCGGCGCGGTACCGAGCATCGGCTCGGCCGTGAACAACGGCAATGGCGGCGCATCCTATGTCGATCTTCGCGGCCTGGGCTCATTCCGTAACGTCGTCCTGATCGACGGCAACCGCATCGCGCCCTCGGGTCTGCTCGGCCGCGTCGATCTCAACAACATCCCACTCGCGTTGGTCGAGCGCGTCGACGCGCTGACCGGCGGTGCAGCAACGACCTATGGCGCCGACGCCGTATCCGGCGTTGTCAACTTCGTCACGCGTTCGGACTTCTCGGGTGTCGATGCTTCGGTTTCCAACCAGATCACCGAGCGTGGCGATGGCAACTATGTCCGTGCGGACATTACCATCGGCGCGAACTTCGATGACGGCCGCGGCAACGCGGTTTTCTCGATCGGCTACCAGCAGTCCGACCCGGTTTATCAGGGCGAGCGCGACTATGCGGTCAACAACGTCGATTCGTTCAGCGGCCTGACCGGCGGTTCGAGCACCGCGACCCCGTCGCGCTTCTCGCTGGGCGGTACGCGCCAGATAAACCCGACCACCGGCGCCCTGGTCGCACCGTACGCGGCGTTCAACTTCAACCCGTACAACATCTTCCAGACGCCATTCGAGCGCTTCAACATGTACGGCGCGGGTCATTACGACGTGTCGGACACCGTCGAGGTCTACACGCGCGGCCTGTTCTCGAAGAACACCGTCCAGACGATCATCGCGCCATCGGGCGTGTTTAACTCGTCAGTCGTCATTCCGTTGTCGAACCCGTATCTCCCAGCGGCTGCCCGCGCGCAGTTCTGCGCGGCAACTGATACCAACCCAACGCTGACCGGCGTCCAGCCGATCACCGTGGCGCAGTGCAACGCGGCCGCAACGGCAGTGAACCCGACCGACCCGAACTTCCGCACGATCACGACCAATCTGGCGCGTCGCACGACCGAAGTCGGTCCGCGTATCTCGAACTACCAGACCACCATCTTCGACTACCGTGCAGGCATGAAGGTCGGCATCACCGACGGAATCAAGCTGGACGTGTCGGGTGGTTACGGCGAGTCGGAGAACACCCAGACGCTGCAGGGCTATGTCCTGACGTCGCGGGTTCGCTCGGCAGTGTACGCGACCAACACCACCACCTGTCTCGGCGGTGCGCCCAACGGCGCGTCGCTGACCGCGGGGTCGGGTTGCGTTCCCCTGAACGTGTTCGGTCCCGACAACTCGATCTCTGCCGACCAAATCCCGTACATTACCGGCGAAAGCACGACCACGATCCGGACGTCGCTTGCCCAGGCACGCGCCGTGCTGAACGGCGATTTCGGGTTCGCATCGCCCTTCGCGACGGATTCGGTCGGCTTCGCTGCCGGCAGCGAGTATCGCAAGTATCGCGCATCGCAGCGTTCGGACACGCTGGCGCAGACTGCAGGCGAGCTCGGCGGCGCCGGCGGTGCTGCTCCCAACATCGACGGTGGCTTCGAAGTCATCGAAGGTTTTGGCGAGTTGATCGCACCGCTGGTCCAGGATCGTCCGTTCTTCCAGAGCCTGACGCTCGAAGCCGGTCTCCGTTATTCGCACTACAAGGTGTTCGCGCCGACCTCGCCAAGCTTCAATACCACCACCTACAAGGCTGGCGGTAGCTGGGAGCCCGCAACCGGCCTGAAGGTTCGCGGCATGTACCAGCGCGCCGTGCGCGCACCGAACATCAGCGAGCTGTTCTCGCCGCTGTCGACGGGGCTCACCAACCTGGGTACCGATCCGTGCGCCGGAAGCGCGCCGGTGACGAACGCAAACCTTGCCGCGGTCTGCCGCGCACAGGGTGCGCCTGCCAGCAGCATCGGCAGCATCATCGCCGATCCTGCCGGCCAGCCTGCCGCAACCAGCGGCGGTAACCTGGCGCTGCGTCCTGAAAAGTCGGACAGCTACACGCTGGGTCTGGTCCTCCAGCCGCAGCAGCTCCTGTCGGGCTTCTCGGTCACGGTCGATTACTACAACATCAAGGTGAAGGGGGCGATCACGACGCCGACGCCGGGCGATGCGATCGCGGCATGCTTCGGCAACATCACGGCAGCCAGCGCAACCAGCGCGGCATGCACCTCGATCGGCCGCGATCCAGCAACCGGGAACCTGTTCGGCGATCCATCGACGACCAGCGGGTTGCTCCTGTCGCTGTCGAACCTGGGCACGCTCAAGACCGACGGTATCGATCTCGGCGTCAACTACCGTACCGATCTGAACTTTGCGAAGCTGGCGCTAAGCTTCACGGGTAACTGGACCAACTCTTCGAAGTTCCAGGCTACCCCGACGTCGCTCAACCGCGACTGCGTCGGCTATTACTCGGTGAACTGCCCGTCGATCCAGCCGGAGTTCTCGTGGAATACCCGCGCGACCTTGACGTTCGCGGACAATATCGACGTGTCGGTTCTCTGGCGGCATATCGACGGCGTGAAGCAGGAGCCGGACGACGTCACGAGCGAAAATGGCAATGGTCCGGCGTTCGCTGGGACGTTCAACGGTAACACCGTGAACTTCGGGCGGATCAAGGCGCGCGATTACTTCGATTTCACGACGCGCATCGGTGTTGCCGAGAACTTCGACCTAACGTTTACCGTTCAGAACCTGCTCGACAAGGACCCGCCGATCGTGGGTTCGACCGTCGGTTCGACCTCGTACAACAGCGGCAACACCTATCCGTCGACCTACGACGCGCTGGGCCGTCGCTTCGCGGTTGGTGCGCGGTTGCACTTCTAGGATCTTTCCGGAATCATTTGGGGGGGCGGCTCTTCGGAGTCGCCCTTTTTTTTGGCATCGGCCAGGCTCTCAGATCGGCCTTGTGCGGACGATCTCGGCGCGCCAGTGCCACTGTCCGATACGCCCCGCAGACGCTACGAAACAGCACGCATGGCGCAGACAAGCCGCGGCCGATCGACCGCGGCACGAAACGGCCGCGTCGGGCATACGGTAATGCGAATTTCGCGGAATACGGTGTTGGTCGGTTATTTGTCAGGCAGCGCTGCGCTGTACGACTGGAAATGTCGCGAACGCAGTCTCGTCATGCCCCCTAGCAGACCTCGATGCCTAAAACGCTCCGACCCGGCGGCCAGCGCCGGCCGATCAGCCCAGTAGCGGCGCCGGCGGGTCCATCGCGACGCCGACATTGCGCGCGACGGCGTTTGCCCAGGCCAGCACCTTGTCCAGCTCCTCGGCGTGAAGCACCGCGCCGTCGCTGCGGTCGCGATCGCGATCCGCGGCTTGATACGCGGTGCCGGCCTTGGCGTTGCGGCCGAACGCTTTGCTCTGCGCGAGCGCGTCGATCGTCGCGGCGTCTGCCGACAGTCCGAACAGGGCGCAGATCGCCGCAAGCGCTTGTCGCGGTGCCGCAAGCAGCGTCTCGCTTTGCAGCGACCGGACCCGCCCGGGAAACCGCGTCGCCAGCCCGGCAAACAGGTCCGCCTGGACGATCCAGCCTACCGCCGCCACCTGAAGATCAGTCAGACGGAAATAGTCGTCCGGTGCAAAACCCAGGTCGACGATCCCGTCGGCAAGCTGCTTGGCGAGCAACTCGCGCACCCACAACCGCCCCCACATGCCCTTACGCGCGATCGACGTCAGATAGACGGGCAACGGTGCGTATAGGAGGATCGCCCGCGCATTGGGACGCATCGACAGCATGGCGGGCGCCAGTGCATTGACGACGTTGGATGGTTTTATCACCACCGCCTCCCCCGGCACGAACGCGCGCGCCAGCAGCGTCAGCGCGCTGTCCAGCACGTCGCCGATGCGCGCAGGATCGCCGCCGCGATGTCGCCATCCGACCAGATCGTTGAGGATAACGGGCTCTTTCAGCGTCGAGGCCACACCGACATGGTCGAGCGCCTGTGCCAGCAACGTCGAACAGCAATAGGCCGAGTGAAAGACGAAATGCACCGGATCGCGCCGCTGGACGGCATCACGCGCCAGCTTGCGCGACACGATCACCGGCTGCGCTGCGGACGGCAGATGCTCGTCGGTCAGGAAGGTCGCCGAGGCACGCACCGCGCGGTCCGCGTCGATCAGGTGGACCGCGTCGTGATCGGGATCATAGCGATGCGCCAACCACCGGGGATCGGCGGTTTTCGCCGCGTCTGTTGCTGCGGCCCGATCGACGGGCAGGGGAAAACGCGGCGGAATGCTCATCGCGTGGGGATCGCATATTGGGGGGAGTATCGCCATGCGAAAGACTGTCGCAAAATCGGCCAGTTTGCGATTGTACGCGGCTGCGAATCGATCATGATACGGGTTCGAATCAGGCGTTAAGGTGGGACATTGATGGGACATTTCGTCATCGGTTTGGCGCTTTTGGGCATGGCCAGCGTGCAGGCGCCGCAACAATCCGCCCCCACGCCACAAGGCGGCGCGACGCCTGCCGCCGAACGCAAGATCTGCAAGCGATCGGCACCCTCCGGCTCGCTGATCGAAACGCGGCGCGAATGTCATACACGGCTGGAATGGGATCAGATCGCGCAGAATGCGCGCGCCACGGGTCAGGACATGGTGAGCCGCGCCTCCGCCGGCACGCAGCCGTAACCGTACGCGCAGTCGATGACGAACAGCACCCCAGAGCGGTCCGTGGATATGCTGCTGCGCGACGCCGATCGGGCGCAACGCGCCGGAGACCGAGCGAGCGCGACCGCGGCGTTCGAGGCGATCCTGTCGCGCGAGCCCGATCATCCCGTGGCGTTGAACGCGGTTGGGATGGCGGCGCTGGGGTGCGACGACCGGCGTGCCGCGAGCTATTTCACGCGCGCGGCCGCCGCGGATCCGACCGCCGCGCCGCTGTGGATGAACCTGGCGAGCGCGCATCGCGGCCTTGGCGATGCCGATGCGGAACGCGCGGCGCTGGAGCGTGCGCTGGCGCTGGACCAGCGCAACCTGATGGCGAACGTCCGGATCGCGGAGCTGTTCGAGCGGACTGCGGACACGTCGGCCGCCGCATTTCGCTGGGGCGGGGTGGCGACGATCATCCAGTCGATGCAGCGTCGTCCCCCAGAGCTCGACCAGTTGCTGGCACGCGCGACCGACCGGATCGCGGGGCTGACGCAAGCGCTGTCCGACGATGTCGATACCGCACTGCAACCGCTGCGCGACGGCGCGGACACGGGGCAGCAATCTCGATTTGATGCGTGTATCGATGCCATGCTGGGCCGCCGCAAGATCTATGCCCCTGCCCCGCACGGGCTGCACTTCCCGTTCCTGCCTGCCGACGAGTTCTTCGCGCGCGACCATTTCGACTGGCTCGCACAACTCGAAGCCGCGACACCTGCCATCCTGGCGGAACTGCAAACACTGCTGGCGGACACTGCGCCGGACTTCACCCCCTATGTCACGATGACGCCGGGGACGCCGCCCAATTTGTGGAGCGCGCTCGATCACTCGGCGAATTGGAGTGTCCAGTATCTCTGGCGCTACGGCGTGCGCAACGACCAGCTATGTGCCCGGTGCCCGCAAACCGCGGCGATCCTCGATAGCCTGCCGCTCGCCGATATCCCCGGACGGGCCCCGACTGCGTTTTTCTCGATCCTGAAACCGGGGACGCACCTGCCGCCGCATACCGGGGTCAGCAACATCCGGTCGATCGTCCATCTGCCGTTGATCGTCCCCGATCGCTGCGCGTTCCGTGTCGGCGGTGAAACGCGCGAATGGCGTGTGGGCGAGGCCTTCGTGTTCGACGACACGATCGAGCATGAGGCGTGGAACGACAGCGATTCGATCCGCGCCGTCCTGATCATCGACGTGTGGAACCCGTATCTCACCGAGGTCGAACGAACGATGCTGCGCCATCTGTTCGGCGCGCTCGGGACGCGGTTGGGAGACAACGGGCAGATTGTCGACTGATCAGGTCGGTACGGCGTCAGCGCTCGTGACGCTGGCCCGACCGGGCGAAAGCCAAGGGTTATTCCCGCAGCACCTTCGCCAAGGTCGGTCCAGGCTCAGTCGACCATGCGCTTTGCCCGGACGTTGGCCCAGATCGCTTTATGCTCGGCCTTGGCGTACATGTATCGAGCGCGGTCTGGCGACGCCCGTGTCATCTCGTCCCTCAGTTCGGGGAACATGGCGTAGACTTGCCGGGCGCGTTCCTCGCGCTGTCTGCGCATCGTCGGCGTGATGCCGTCGCTTGCCGCCGCAGAGCCCAAAGCCTGAGGGGAAACGCCTTGATAGGCCGCGAATTGAGAAGAGGTAGATCCCGGGGCGATGTAGGGGCCGGATACGATGAATTGCGCAGACGATGCGCTCCCACAGGCAAGCAGTCCGAGAATCATGATGGATTTCATGGCCGTTCTCCTCAATCCACCAACCGACGGGCCAAGGATAGGTTTCCGCGCGCCAGCAGATTGGCAAGATCTGTTTTTCAGACGTGACACGAAACCATCAATCGGCCTGAGCCACAACGCGTAATTGATGACGACAGCTCTGACGACGATCGTTCAAGCGCCGACCAAGGACTATATCCGATCGATCCACCCGCTTCAGCCGGTATCGACGGCGGCCCCCTGATACGTGTCGATCGCTTCGAAGATGTCGGTCAGCGCGGCGCGTTCGTCGGGGGTCAGTTCCGGGCGCCAAATCTCGAACAGCAGGACGACCCGGGTTTCCTGACCGCGGTTCCACGCCTCATGCTCGAACGAGTCGTCGAAGATCAGCATTTCGCCTGTCTTCCAGTGGCGGGTCTCGGCGCCGACGCGCAGTCCGCAGCCGTCGGGCGCGATCAGCGGGAGGTGACAGATGAGGCGCGTGTTGAGCATTCCGTGATGCGGGCGGATATGCGTGCCGGGCTTGAGCCGCGAGAAGATCGCCATCGGCGAACGCCCGGCGATGACCGGGATCGGCGCGGACGCCAGAGCCGCCATCGTCTGCGGACATAGCGACGCATTGGGTTCGACCGGCGTACCGGCCTGCCACAGCTGGAACGCGCTCCAGCTCGGATCGTCGAGCAACGGGTTCGCGGGCGCCGGACGATCGGGCGTGGACTGGACATAGGGCGCAAATCCGTCGTCGGTCGCCAGCACCCGGTCGAGTTCGGCGCATATCGCGGCGGTCGAGGCCTCCATCGCTGCGACCCAGGCGAACTCCTCGCGCTCGAAAAAGGCGCGCTGCGCGAGCCCGGGAAAATAGAACATCGACGGCTGCTGCAGATAGAGCTCGGTCCGCCCCGCCATCAGATCGAGCGCCTGCTGCGTTCGCGCGCTGTGCTTGCCCGTCGCGCCACGCGTGCCGACCAAAATCTGGTCGAGATGCTCGGTGAAGCGGCTCGCAACCTCCGCCAGAAACGTCTCGCCGGCGCGGAGCATCGGAACGAGCATGGGCGGGACGGTCGCCCCCGGTTGCGCTGCGACATTGAGCGCGGTGCGGTAGAAGGATTGCGCGGCCCGATCGTCACCACGCCGGACCTTGAGCGCCGCCATCGTCAGCAGCGCGGCGAGATGACGGGGCTCGACCGCGAGGAACTTCACGAGCGCGGCATCTGCCTCTTCATCGCGTCCGAGCGCCTGGGCGGCCTGGGCGATGAGGAACCACGGCGCGGGGATCCCGGGCGCGCCGCCCTGCAACAGCAGCAGCTTGTCATATGCCGTCGCAGCATTGCCGTTGCGCAGCGCGGCCATGCCCTCGCGGGCCAGTAGTTCGGCTTGGGATCTGGTCAGGGGCATGGCGTCTCACACTGCGTATCGGCGGCACCGTAGCGGTTCGGCCGGACAGGGACCATCGCGATCCGCGGCGGCGAGGCGACCGCGCGCATCGGCCGCACCTCGACAGCATCCTGTGGGCTCACCACATGGCGATCGAGGAGTGCGTTCATGCCCACCTATTCGAAGACCGAAGATGCCATCGCCGCGCTGACCCCCGAACAATATCGGGTGACGCAGGAGAATGCGACCGAACGCCCCGGCACCGGTGCTCTGCTCCACACCAAGGCGCCGGGGATCTATGTCGACATCGTCTCGGGCGAGCCGCTGTTCGCGAGTACCGACAAATATGAATCGGGCTGCGGCTGGCCCAGCTTTACCCGGCCGATCGCGCCCGACACCATCACGTCGAAGCGCGACTGGTCGATGCTGATTCCGCGCACCGAAATTCGCTCGGCGCACGGCGACAGCCATTTGGGGCATGTCTTCAAGGATGGTCCGCGCAGTCGCGGCGGGCTGCGCTATTGCATCAATTCGGCGGCGTTGCGCTTCGTGCCGCGCGCCGAGATGGCCGAGCAAGGCTATGCCGCGTATCTCGACCAGGTCGAGGACATGCCGAGCCAGACTGAGCGTGCGGTGCTGGCCGGCGGGTGCTTCTGGGGGATGCAGGACCTGATCCGCGCGCTGCCCGGAATCGTGTCGACGCGAGTCGGCTATTCGGGCGGCGAGGTCGCCAACGCGACGTACCGCCATCACGGCAACCATGCCGAGGCGATCGAGATCGTCTTCGATCCCACGCGGACCGATTTCCGGACACTGCTCGAATTCTTCTTCCAGATCCACGATCCGACCACGGTCAACCGCCAGGGCAATGATCGCGGCGCCAGCTATCGGTCCGCGATCTTCTACACCGACGCCGAGCAAAAGGCGGTGGCGCAGGACACGATCGCCGATGTCGAGGCGTCGGGGTTGTGGCCGGGCAAGGTCGTCACCGAGCTCTCCCCGGTCGGCGATTTCTGGGAGGCCGAGCCCGAGCATCAGGATTATCTCGAGCGCAAGCCGAACGGCTATACCTGCCATTTCGTCCGCCCGAACTGGAAACTGCCGCGCCGCGCCGAAGCGGCGTGAGCGCGGATCGGGGGCGGTTCCGGCCACCCCGCCCCGCTGCCTTGGCAGGACACACGCCGACGTCGTCAGAAGGTATAGGCGAGCCCGAGCGTGCCCAGCCATTGGTCGCGCGCGCCCGCGACCGCGACGAGCGGGCTGCGCGCGATATCGCCTTCGATGCGGCCATAGGTGCCGCCGCCGACGATCTTGACGCCGTGCAGCAGGTCCCCGGTCAGCGAATAGCTGCCGATCGCGCCGAGCGTCCAGTTCTTGAGGCCGCCGTGCGCGCCATATACCGGCAGTCCGCTGGCCGCGCTCTGCGCCGCCGACACGCTGTAATAGGTCCGCGCATAGCCGCGCTCGACGATGTCGGCGGACGCGAACACGCCGATCGCGGCCTTGCGCGACAGCGGCGTGACATAGGTGATCCCGGGGCTCCAGATCCCGCTGTCATGGACGCCGCTCACGTCATGGCGATAGCCGAGCGTGACCGACAGCGTGTCGTACGCGCTGGTCAGGACGCCGGTCTTGCCGAGCCCGACATAGCCGCCGAGCTCCACCGCCGTGCCGCGCTTGCCGAGCGCGCGGACGCGCAGGTCGTCGATGCTGCCGGACGAACTCCGCGTGAAATTGAGCTGCGCGATCGGTCCGGCCTGGACATCCCAGACCGGTCCCGGCGTGTTCTTGACGAGATCGACGCTCAACTGGTTGCCCGCGAGCACGAAGCCATAGCCCTTGATCGTCCCGACTGCCGCCGGGGCGGGCGTGATCCGATAGTCGTTCGAGCCTTCGTAATCGGGCAATGCGGCGACGCCGACGCCGACCGTCACGGTATTGCGGTACGGATTGGCGGGGCCGTCCTGCGCGCGGACGGGGATCGCGCTAAAGGCGGTCAAGGTGCTGCCGAGCATGAGGGCCCGGGTACGGATAGGGAGCATCGATGAGGTCCTTCTTTGGAAAAATGAGGCGCGCGGCGCGCCGTTAGCCGCCGAGCGCACGCTGGAGCTGGATGTGCGCGAGCAGCGCGGCGACGCGCTGGCGCACCGCGGCGCGCTCCGCCGACAGTGCGGCCCGGCGTGCGTCGAGCACCGGCAACGCGCCGATATCGCCGCGCGCATACCGGGCCTGCACCATCGCGACCGTCTGCTGCCGGGCCTGCAGGTCGCGGGCGGACAGGCTGGTCCGCTCGGCCGCGGCGCGGGTCGCGGACAGCGCATCGTCGACTTCGCGCCACGCGGTGATGACGGTCTGGCGATAGGCGAGCGCGGCGGCACGCTCCTCCGAGCGGCGCAGGTCGAGTTGCCGCTGCAACCGCCCGCTCGAGAAGATCGGCAGCGACAGGCCCGGGCCGATGCTCGTGCTGCGCGCATCCCAGCCGAAATCGGCAAGGTTCAGCACGTCGATGTTGAACAGCCCGGTCAGGCTGATCTTCGGATAGAAATCGGCGGTGGCGACGCCGATCTGCGCGGTCGCCGCATGAAGCCGCGCCTCGGCCTCGACGATGTCGGGGCGTGTCCGCGCCACCTCCGAGGGTATGCGCACCGCGCTGGCCGGGAGGGGGCCCGGCGGTGGCAGCACGCTGCGGTCGAACGGGGCGGTGTCGGGCGTGTCGCCGACCAGCACCGCCAGCGCGCGCGTCGCGCTTGCCGCCTGCTGGTCGAGGTCGACGGCATCGCCGCGCAAGCTTCGCACCGTCTCCTCGGCCCCGGCAAGATCGATCGGCGTGGCGAGCCCGCGGGCCAGCAGCGCGCGCGCGATCGCGGCGTTCTGCTCGGCGATCGCGGCGCCCGCCTGCGCGATGCGGCGCTCGTCCCACAGGCCGCGCAGCTGGAAATAGGTGCGCGCCACCTCGGCCTCGACGGACAGCCGCACGCCGCGCGCGGCGGCGTCGCTCGCGTCGACCGAGGCCGCGGCCGCCTCCGCCTGGCGACGATGGCCGCCCCACAGATCGAGCTCCCAGCTTGCGCCGATGCCGACGCTGTAGAGATCGAAGTCGACGCCCTTTGGCGGCGTGGTCGTCGGGGTGACGCCGAGCAGCGTCTGCGTGACCGACGCGATGCCGGCCGTCCCGACGCGCTCGCGGCTGTAGCCGGCCTGACCCTCGACCTGCGGCGCACCCGCGGCGCGCGCCTGCCCGCGCTCGATCCGTGCGGCGGTGAGCCGCTCGATCGCCGCGGCGATGTCGAGATTCGCCGATGCCGCGCGTGCCTCGAGCACGTCGAGCACCGGATCGCCGAAGCTGCGCCACCAGCGTGTGTCGCTCGGTGCCTGGGCGGCAGGCGCGGCCTGCCAGACCGGCGGCAGGATCGTGGCCGGTCGCGTGAAGTTGGGCCCGACCGTGCAACCGGCCAGCGCGGCGGCGAGCATCAGCGGCACTACCCGCGAAAGCTTCGGATCATGCATGTCGGTCGTCCTGCTTCATGGGGCGGGCGGGGCGATCGAAGGCGAGCACGTAGAGTGCGGGCAACGCGACCAGCGTGAGGATCGTCGCGCCGATCAGGCCACCGATCATCACGATCGCCATCGGCCCCCAGAAGATGTTGAAACACAGCGGAATGAACGCCAGCACCGCCGCCAGCGCGGTCAGCACGACCGGGCGCGAGCGGCCGATCGTGGCGGCTCGAATCGCCGCATGCAGGTCCATCCCCTCGGCCTGGTTGTGCTGCACCTGATCGACCAGGATGATCGAATTGCGCATGATCATGCCGGCGAGCGCGATCAGCCCGAGCAACGCGACGAACCCGAACGGCGCGCCGGTCACGACCAGCGCCACCACCGCGCCGATCACGCCGAGGGGGGCGGTGGCCAGGACCAGCAGCGTGCGGCCGATGCTCTGCAACTGGATCATCAGCAGCAGGAGCATCAGCCCGAGCGTAATCGGCAGCAGCCGGTAGATCGCGTCGTTGGCCTTGGCGGCAAGCTCGCCATCGCCGCCGTCCTCGATCCGGTAGCCGGCGGGCAGCGCCTGCGCGATCGCCGCGACGCGCGACTCCGCCGCCGCGACCACGTCGGCGGCCTGGACGTCGCCGGTCATGTCCGCCTGCACGGTGATGCACAGCGCACCGTCGCGCGTCCAGACGATCGGCTGTTCGGTGGTCACGCCGATCCGCGCGACCTGGCCGAGCGGCACCGGACCGTGCGGCGTCGTCACCATCATGTCCGCGAGCCGCCCGGGATCGCCGCGATCCGCCGCCGTGCCGCGCACGACGATGCCGATCCGCTTGGTGCCGCGCAGCACGTCGCCCGCGGGCTGGCCCGACAGCATCGTCGCGACATTCCCCGCCAGCGTCGCGCGATCGAGCCCGAGCCGCGCGGCGCGGTCGTCGTCGGGATCGAGCCGCATCGCGACCGAGGGCGTCCCCCAGTCCGCCTGCACCGCGGTCGTTCCCGGCGTCGCCCGCAACACCGCCTCGATCCGCGCGGACACCGTCCGCAACACTGCCGGATCGGGGCCGATCACGCGATATTGCACGGGGAAGCCCGCACTCGGCCCAAGCGACAGGCGACGGATGTGGAGCTTCGCCTCGGGCGACGCGTGGTTCGCGAGCAGCCGCGTGATCACGCGTTCGCGCGCGCCGAGATCGCGTGCGACCAGCACCATCGTCGCGGTCGCGGGATCGGGCAGCGTCGGGCCGTAGGGCAGGTAGAAGCGCGGCGCGCCCTGGCTGATATAGCTGTCGAGCTGCGCGACATCGCGGTCCTTGGCCACGCTCGCTTCGAGCCGTTTCACCGCGGCGGAGGTCGCGGACAGCGAGGCGCCCGGCCTCAGGCTGACGTCGACGATGATCTCGGGACGGTCGGAAATCGGAAAGAATTGCTGCCGGACCAGCATCGCGCCCGCCAGACTCGCCACCAGCAGCGCCGCGGTCACGGCCACCACCGTCCTGCGCCGCGCCATGCACGCATCGACCACATTGCGCAGCCGGCGATAGACCGGCGTGTCGTACATCGCCGCGGCATCGTGCTGTGCGCTCGCCTCGGGCAGCAGCCGCACGCCCAGATACGGCGTGAACACCACCGCGACGACCCAGCTCACCAGCAGCGCAGAGCCGGTCACCCAGAAGATGCCGCCGGCATATTCGCTGGTCGTCGACTGGGCGAAACCGACCGGCAGGAAGCCGACGATTGTCAGCAGCGTGCCCGTCAGCATCGGGAACGCGGTGTGCGTCCAGGCATAGGCCGCGGCATCGGCCCGCGTCGCGCCGCGTTCGCGCTGCACGACCATCGCCTCGACGCTGATGATCGCATCGTCGACAAGCAGGCCGAGCGACAGGATCAACGCGCCGAGCGAGATACGCTCGAGCCCGATCCCGGTCGCGCCCATGAACAGCGCGACGATGGCCAGCGTCAGCGGCACCGACAGGGCGACGACGACGCCGGTCCGCCACCCGAGCGTCACGAACGCGACGAGCAGCACCACCGACAAGGCGCAGAAGAACTTGATGAGGAACGCGTCGACGGCCTCGCGGATATTCTGGCTCTGGTCCTCGACCTGAGTCATCGTGACCCCGGCGGGCAACGTCCGGCCGAACGCGGTGGCGACCTGCGACAATTGCTTGCCGAATCCGAGACCGTCCGCCCCCGGCGTCATCGCGATCGCCAGCACGACGGCAGGCTTGGCCGCATGGCGGACCAGCCCGTCCGGCGGATCGGCATAGCCGTTGCTGACCGTGCCGAGGTCACCGACCTTCGCGGTGCCCTCGGCGATCGATACCGCGGTATTCTCGACCGCATCGATGCCGTCGACGGCGCTGCCGATGCGAACGGGGACGCGCATCGACCGCTCGACCACGCCCGCGGGCGCGACGCTGCTCCGCCTGGCCAGTGCCTGCACGACGGTGTCGGGCGACAGCCCCATCGCGGCAAGCCTGCGTGAGTCGAGATCGACGAACAGCCGGCGCGGCACCTCGCCGGTGATCTGCACCTTGCCCGCGCCGGGGATGCGCAGCATCGCGTCGCGCGCCTGCTCGGCCAGCGCCACGAGCCGCGCATTGTCCGCGCCGGTCAGCGTGAAGACATAGCCGTACACGTCCGCATAATCGTCGTCGGCAGCGACCGACGCGCCCGCGGGCAAAGCAGGCTCGATATCCTTCAGCTGCTTGCGCACCTGTTGCCAGATCAGCGGGACGCGGTCCTTCGGCGCGCCATCCGTCAGCGACACGCGGATCGCGCAGCGGCCGTCGCCGCAATAGGTCTGGAGGAAATCGAGGTTTTCGGTCGCCCGCAGCCGGCGCTCGATCGGATCGGCGACCTGCGCGCGCATCTGCGCAGGGCTCGCACCTGGCCAGGACGCGGCGACGATCATCTCCTTCAGCGTGAAGGTGGGATCTTCATCGCGCCCGAGCGTGAAGAACTGCGCGGCGCCCGCGGCGAACAACAGCGCGATCAGGAACCCGACGAGCGCGGGGTGACGGATCGCCCAGCGCGACACATTGAAGCGGTCCATCGCTCAGTTGCCGCCTGCGACGAGGCCGGCCATGACGACGCGCTGCCCTTCGGACAGCGTGTCGCCACCGCTCGCGACGATCCGCTGGCCGTCGGGCAGGCCGGAGACGATCGCATCGTCGCCGCGCAGATCGATCAGGTGGACGGGCTGGCGGTGCACCCGGTCGCCGCTCGTCGACAGCGACCAGACGTGCGGCTGGGGCCCTTCCGCGCCGAGCGCGGTCAGCGGCACGCGGATCGTCGCCTTGGGATCGGCCATCCGCAGCGTGACGGTCGCCGACCCGTTGAACGGGATCTGCGAGACGTCGCCGAGCACCGTGAACCGTGCGGTCCGCAGCCGCAGCGCGCCATCCGCGGCGGGCCCCACTAGCCGCAGCCGTGCTTCGGCGATCAGGCCCGGCGCGGACCAGAAGCTCGCATCCGCCATCGTCCCGCGCGTCACCCGCACGCGTTCGGGCAGCTGCACCTCGATTTCGGGGCCGCCCGCGGCGAGGCGGACGATGGTAGTGCCCGCACCGACGACGGTGCCGGAGTCGGCCGCGCGTTCGGTCACGACGCCGTCCTCGGGTGCGACCAGTACCGAGTCCGCGAGCGTGGCGCGGCTGCGGTCGAATGCGGCATGCGCCGCGTTGCGCTTGGCCGCGGCGGCGGTCGCGGTCAGCGTGCGGTCGCGGACGTCCGCCGCGGACAGCGCGCCGATCCCGTCCAGCCCGGTCGCGCGGCTGGCGGCTTCGCTCGCGCGCGTCGCCTCGGCGGTCGCGGCCGCCAGCTCGGCGCGTGCCTGCCCGCTATCGGCGACCGCTTCGGTACGCGAGAGCCGGGCGAGAGCCTGCCCGGCGCGGACATGGTCGCCGACCTGCACGGTCAAAGCGAGCACGCGGCCGCCCGTCTTGAAACCGAGCGCGATATCGCGGCGCGGGCGCAG
The DNA here is from genome assembly GCF_004216825.1 of Sphingomonas sp. BK036. Classification (NCBI taxonomy): domain Bacteria; kingdom Pseudomonadati; phylum Pseudomonadota; class Alphaproteobacteria; order Sphingomonadales; family Sphingomonadaceae; genus Sphingomonas; species Sphingomonas sp. BK036. The sequence goes on from NZ_SGXR01000003.1 coordinate 1,048,134, forward strand.
GGTGCCGTCGAACGTGGAGGTCTGTCCGCCCGCATGGTGGATCGTGACGACATCGACCAGCGTGGCGTCGGACCGGGGCGATGCGACGGGCTCGGATGAGCAGCCGGCGCAGGATAACAGGGTCAAACCGGCGGCAATCAGCCGGGTGGTCGAGTGGAGAATCTTCGGCATCGTCGCGTCCCGTTGGTGAACGCGGATCGCCCTGCCGATTCGTGGCCGTCCCGGCCTGCCAGTCCTCGAAATCGACCGGTCGTTTTCGAAAACGACCGGGGTTCAGACGGGCCTAGCCGTCGAGATGCCGCCGTCGGAACGCGCTCGGGGTCTCGCCGAGACGTTCCTTGAACACGCGGTTGAACATCACCAGGCTGCCGAACCCCGCATCCATCGCGATCGTCAGGATCGGCACGTCGGCCTGCGCCGGGTCGGCCAGCGCGCTGCGGACTTCGGCGATCCGGTGCTCGTTAAGGTAATCGCTCACGTTGCGATAGCCGAGGCCGCCGTTGATGTGGCGGCGCACGCGATATTCGGGCGTCTCGACGCGGGCGGCGATCGTGCCGATCGTCAGCTCGGGATCGCGATAGGCGCGGTCCTGCGTCATCATCCGGGCAAGGCTCTGGCCGAGCGCTGCGTCGAGCGGTTCGGGCGACGTGACCGCCTCTGGCACGGTATCGTCCCCGGTCGCCCGGGGAAGCGCGGTCGGAAACGCCTCCGGATGCCGCAATCCGAAAAGCAGCGCGGTGATGACGAACGCGCCCATGAACAGCCCGGCTGCGGACGCCATGCCCGACAGCGCGAGTTCGTCGGTCGCGCGGCCGACGATCTCGCTGCCCAACAGCCACAGGATGATGAGCCCGACCGACACCACGAAGACCGTTCGCGCCTGCCGGCGAGGCTCGACAAGGTCGCCCTGCCGATTGCGCCACGCCAGCCACTGCGCATGGATCGCAAACGCCATCCCGGCCAGATAGACCGCGATATCCAGCCCGCGGATCGGCGCTGCGAGGCCGCGCCCCTGCAATCCGGCGTACAGTGTGCACCCCAGAAACGCCGCCGCCAGCGCCATGTCGACCGGCTTGGGGCGAAACGCATCGTCGAACCAGGCGCGCGCGAACAGCCAGAACAAGGGAATGGCGGCGCTCGCGCCCAGATCCAGCAGCGGATCGACTGCGGTCGGCGCATGCGGCAAGCCTGCCAACGTCCCCACCACCGTGCACAGCGTCAGTGCCAGCCCGAACCGGCTCGGCAGGGACGCCGGCGCGCGCGCGAACACCACCGCCGCCAGCATCAGCAAGCCGATCGCCCCGCCGCGCAACAGGAGGTCCACCTGCGCGATCACGGCTGACGACGGGGCGTGGGATCGATCATCGCTGGCGAAAACCATGATGCCGTGGGTATGTCCAGCCGGACCGCATCCGCACCGGTCGACAATGGTCTTCGTGCCGGTACAAGGGCGTTGGCGAACACGGCCGCCTGCAAGGTGGTCGACGGCGTTCAAGGAGGAGCACAGGATGCCAATCGAGCAGGCGGCGCAGGCCCTATCGCCGGCAACGACCGATCCGGCCGCGTCGATGACGCCGCGCAAGGCCTTTGTCGGCGAGCTGATCTCGGAGGCGATTGCGATCTGCATCGTGATGACCTTCGGCCTGTCGGTCGCCGCGATGTACACGCTCTATGATCCAAGCCCGTACAAGACCGCTTATTGGGGGGTCTGCATGACCTGGGGGATGGCGGTGTCGATCTCGATCTACGTCACCGGCGCCGTCTCGGGGACGCATGCCAATCCGGGCGTGACGCTGGCGCTCGCGCTGTATCGCGGGTTTCCGTGGAAGAAGGTCCTGCCCTATTGGTGCGCGCAGCTCGTCGGCGCGTTCCTCGGCGCGGCGATCGTCTATGCGCTGTATTACAACGTGATCGATCACTACAACGCGACGCAGAACCTCACGCGGGCAGGCGGCGGCGCCGCGGGCGTGTTCTTCACCGCGCCGGGTCTCGCGGTGACGACGATGAAGGGCTTCATCGACGAGATCATCCTGACCGCGATCCTGGTCTTCGGCATCTTTGCGATCACCGACGAATTCAACACGATGGCACCGCAGGCCAATTTCGGCGCGATCGTGATCGGCCTGCTGGTCGCGGTGATCGGCGCGTCGATGGGGTATCTGGAGGCCTGGGCGATCAACCCCGCGCGTGATCTCGGCCCACGTACCTTCGCATGGCTGATGGGATGGGACACGTCCGCGTTTCCCGGCGTCGGCAATTACTGGTGGGCGCCAATCGCCGGCCCGCTGATCGGCGCGATCATCGGCGGCGGCGTGCAACACCTGCTGATCCGGCCTTTCCTGCCGCGCGACATGCCTGTCGCCGGCCCACAATAATCGAGGACTGACCCCGTGAACGAGACCATCATCCTGGCGATCGACCAAGGGACGACGTCGACCCGCAGCATGACGTTCGGCACCGACGGCGTGCCCCGCCAGACCGTACGCCGCGAATTCGCGCAGCATTATCCGCAATCGGGCTGGGTCGAGCATGATCCCGAGGACATCTGGCGCGATACCGTCGCGACGCTGAAAGAGGCGGCCGAGGCGGACGGCGGCACGGTCGCCGCGATCGGCATCACCAACCAGCGCGAGACGGTGGTGGTGTGGGATCGCAAGACCGGCAAGCCCGTCCACAACGCGATCGTCTGGCAGGATCGCCGCACCGCCAAGCTGTGCGCGCAGCTGAAGGCGGACGGCAACGAACCGCTGGTACGCGAGCGGACCGGGCTGATCCTCGACCCCTATTTCTCGGGCACCAAGCTCAAATGGATCCTCGACGAGGTCGAGGGCATGCGCGCGCGCGCCGAGCGCGGCGAGCTCGCCTTCGGGACGATCGACAGCTTCCTGCTGTGGCGGCTGACCGGCGGCAAGGTCCATGCGACCGACGCGTCCAACGCCTCGCGCACCCTGCTGTTCGACATCCACAAGGGCGCCTGGGACCAGGACATGCTGCGGATGCTCGACATTCCCGAGAGCCTGCTTCCCGAGGTGAAGGACAACAGCACGATCTTCGGCGAGACCACCGCGGACCTGCTCGGCAAGCCCGTCCCGATCGGCGGCATGGCGGGCGACCAGCAGGCCGCCGTCGTCGGCCAGGCCTGTTTCCAGCGCGGCGATGCCAAATCGACCTACGGCACCGGCTGCTTCGTGCTGCTCAACACCGGCGAGGAGGCGGTGACGAGCAAGAACGGCATGCTGACCACGATCGCCTATCAGCTCGACGGCAAGATCACCTATGCGCTGGAGGGATCGATCTTCGTCGCGGGTGCGGCGGTGAAGTGGCTGCGCGACGGGCTGGGGCTGATCAACCGTGCGGCCGACACGCACGACATGTCGACCAAGCTGGACGGCAATGGCGGCGTCTACATGGTGCCGGCCTTTGTCGGCCTCGGTGCGCCGCACTGGGATCCCGACGCGCGCGCGAGCATCACCGGCCTCACCTTCGCCGCGACCGGATCGCACATCGCGCGCGCCGCGCTCGAATCGGTCGCGTACCAGACCGCCGACCTGATGAACGCGATGGTCGCCGACGGCGCGCGCGATGCCCGCCAGATCCGAGTCGATGGCGGGATGGCGGCGAACGACTGGTTCTGCCAGTTCCTCGCCGACATGCTCGACACCGACGTAGTGCGCCCGGCCAATATCGAGACGACCGCGGCGGGCGCTGCCTTCCTGGCCGGCATGGCGGTGGGGATCTGGAACGGTCCCGACGATATCGCCGCCACCTGGAAGGAAGACCGCATCTTCACGCCGGCGATGACCCGCGATGCACGCGCCAGCCTGATGGAGGGGTGGCAGGATGCCGTCGACCGGACGAGTTCGCGGAAGAAGCCCTGACGCTGCCCGTCCGGTAACGCTGTGAAACGCGCGGCGCGCCCGCTAAGGACCGCCGCAGGATCAAGCATTCGGTTGAACAGATGGCCCGCAAGCATTCGAAACACGGCCCGTACGAGGATCCGGAGAGCACCGCGGAGGAACCGGTGCCCGTGATCGCGTGCTGGCTGTGCGGCCGGCCGACCGGCAAGACCATCGTCTGGCACCATCCCGTTCCCAAGAGCCGGGGCGGTCGCGATGTCGTCCCCATGCACCCGATCTGCCAGCAGACGCTGACCGCCAACTTCACCAATTCCGAGCTGCAGCGTCACGCGATGGATGTGGAGAGCCTGCTGGCCAACCCCGCGGTGCGCAAGTTCGTCGACTGGGTGGCGAACAAGGACCCGGATTTCACGGCGACGACGACCAAGAAACAGCGCTGACGAACGTCGCGACGCACGGCATCGGCTATTTCGGGACTCTGCCGGGTTCCGCTTGGCCTGGCGCCTGAACCGTCGTGATGACGAAGCGCGCACGCCAAGCGGATGACGACCTCGGGACCGTTGAACCTGACTTGCTTCACCGCGTTAAGGGGCGATCTTTCCCAGCGAGTTTCACCAATGACCGATCGTCCGCGCATCATCTGCCACATGACCTCGTCGATCGACGGCGGGCTGCATCCCAGCCGCTATACCGACAGCCCCGACGGGACGGTGAAGGACTGGACGCGTGCCTATGAAGCGCTCCACGATCGCCTCGGTGCGGACGGCTGGATCGTCGGGCGGGTCACCATGGCGGAGATGGCGAAGGGAGAGCCGCAGCCACCGCGCGACGCGAGCGGCGTCGAACGGCCGTTCCTGTTCCAGGCCCGCGACGCCGCGTCCTTTGCGATCGCACCCGACCGGTCGGGCAAGCTGCACTTTTCCAAGCCCGATATCGGCGGCGATCACGTGGTCGTGCTGCTGGGCGGCGACGTCGACGATACGCACCTCGCCGAACTCGCCGCGAACGGCGTTTCCTATCTCGTCTCCGCCGGCAAGGAGATCGATCTTGCCGATGCGCTTGCAACGCTGCGTTGCGAGCTGGGGATCGAGACGTTGGTGCTCGAAGGCGGGGCCGGCATTAACGGCGCCTTCCTAGCTGCAGGGCTGGTCGACGAACTCAGCATCGTCGTCGCACCGGCGCTGGACGGCGGCGATGACGCGCAGCGGATCGTTGCCGCCGGCGACGGGCTGAAAGGCAAGGTGACGCTGTCGCTGCTCGGCTGCGAACCGCTGGATGGCGGCGCGGTGCACCTGCGCTATGCGGTGAACGCGCCCGACTGACGGTTCGGCGCCCGCGAAACACGGCGACGCCGCCCTGTCACAAACGCCGGTGACGGGGCGGGCGACATTGCGCTATGCAGCGCGCAGGGATCGCCAAAAAGGGCTGTCCGTAACGGACGCGCGCGATGACACGAACCGAAGGCCTGCCCTTTTTCGACGGCATCATCGCCTGGTCGATCGATCATCCGCTGCCGCGGCTCACCCGGTACCTCGCCTGCACGCTGCTGATCGTGACCGTTGCGCTCCTGCGCAGCCTGTTCGTCACGTCGCTCGTGCCGTGGCTGCTGTTCATCCCGGCGATCCTGCTGATCGGGCTGACTCTTGCCGAAGCGCCCGCGCTCTATGCGAGCGTGCTGGCGATGGCGCTCGCGGCTTGGTCGATCGGAAGCCCGTCGGTGGAGCTATGGCTGACGGGGCCGCAATGGGCGGGGTCGTTCATGTTCCTGCTGGTCGCGGTCGGCGTGTCGCTGCTGGCGGGCGAATTGCGCGCCGGGGTGCGGCGGACGCGTCAGCTCGCCACCGACCTGGCGGAACGCGCCGCGTTCCTGTCGGGCGTGCTGGCCAGCTCGACCGATTGCATCAAGGTCCTCGACCTCGGCGGCAAGCTGACCTTCATGAGCGAGGGCGGCATGAAGGTCATGGAGATCGGCGACATCAACGCCGTGCAGGGCTGCCCCTGGCCCGATTTCTGGCAGGGCGACGGCAATGCCGACGCGGTCGCCGCGTTGGCGGCAGCGCGCGCGGGGCGACCCAGCCATTTCGTCGGCAAGGCCGACACGTTCGCGGGCACGCCCAAATGGTGGGATGTGTCGGTGTCGCCGATCCTGGGCCTTGACGGCGCACCCGACCGGATCCTGGCCGTATCCCGCGACACGACCGAACTGATGGTCGCGCAGGAGCAGCAGCGCCTGCTGAACGGCGAGCTCGGCCACCGGCTCAAGAACGTGCTCGCGCTGGTCCAGTCGATCGCCAACCAGACGTTCCGCAAGGCGGACAGCGTCGAGCTCGCCACGGCCATCTTCTCCGAACGCCTCGTCGCGCTGGGCAAGGCGACCGACATCCTGACCGCGACCGCGTGGCAGAAGGCGACCTTGCGCGATGTCGCCACGGCGGGTCTTACCTCGATCGACGGCCTCCAGGATCGCGTCACGCTCGATGGGCCGGATATCGAGCTGGGGCCTCAACTCGCGCTCGCGCTGACGCTGGCGCTGCACGAGCTGACGACCAATGCGTGCAAATATGGCGCGCTGTCGAACGAGACCGGGGTGGTGACGATCGCGTGGGCCTGCGAGCAGGACCCCGATGCGGACGAGCGCCGCTTCACGTTCCTGTGGCAGGAACAGGGTGGCCCGTTGGTGTTTCCGCCGACTCGCCAGGGTTTCGGCTCGAGGATGATCGAACGCTCGCTCCGCTCCTATTTCCACGGCGAAACGTCGCTGGAATTTCATCCGGCGGGCGTCGTGTTCCGAATCGACGCGCCGCTGCCGAAGATCGGCGCGGTCGTAGGGGCGTAGGGGCGTAGGGGCGTAGGGGGCACCGGTCGTTCGCCGACGCATGGTGTTTGCGCCGCGCGCGTCTTAGGCTGTGCGCATGGATCAGCTTCTCCGGCGCGCGCGCACTCCGTTCATCCTGCTGACGCTGCTGACGACGGCCCCGAGCCCGCCGCCGACCGAGCCGGCGCGGTGGGAGGCGCAGGCCGCGCGCGTCACGATCACGCGCGACGAATGGGGTATCCCGCATATCCGCGGGACGTCGGATGCCGATGCCGTGTTCGGCCTGATCTACGCGCAGGCCGAGGACGATTTTCCCCGGATCGAGGCCAATTACCTGACCGCGCTCGGCCGCACCGCGGAAGCCGAGGGCGAGGAGGCGATCTGGGCCGATCTGCGCCAGCGGCTGTTCGTCGACCGTGAGGATCTGAAAGTGCAGTACGCCGCCAGTCCCGCCTGGTTGCGCACGCTGATGCAGGCCTGGGCGGACGGGCTGAACTATTATCTGGCGACGCACCCGCAGACCAAGCCCCGGGTCCTGACGCGCTTCGAGCCGTGGATGGCGCTCAGCTTCACCGAAGGCAGCATCGGCGGCGATATCGAGCGGATCTCGCTCAGCGACCTGAAGACCTTCTACGGCACGCCCACCCCGCCGACCCCGGAGGAGCTGGGCATGGTCCCGCGCGAGCCGTCGGGATCGAACGGCATCGCGATCGCCCCGCAGCTGACCGCGAACCGCCGCGCGCTGCTGCTCATCAACCCGCACACCAGCTTCTACTTCCGCTCCGAAGCGCAGATGACCAGCGGCGAAGGCCTCGACGCCTATGGCGCGAGCACCTGGGGCCAGTTCTTCATCTACCAGGGATTCAACGCCAAGGCCGGCTGGATGCATACCTCCTCGACCGTCGACACTATCGACGAGTTCGCCGAGCGGATCGTGCGGCGTGGGCAGGGCTATGCCTATCGCTACGGCGCGGCGCAGCGGTCGGTCGGGACACGGTCCGTGACGTTGCGCTTTCGCAAGGCCGACGGGACGTCGGGGGCGCGGCGCTTCACCACCTATCGCACGCATCACGGCCCGATCGTGGCGATGAAAGCGGGGCGCTGGATCGCCACCGCGCTGATGTGGAAGCCGGTCCCCGCGCTCGAGCAAAGCTATCTGCGGACCAAGGCGACCGACCTGGCCAGCTATCTGGCGGTCGCCGAGCGCAAGGCGAACTCGTCCAACGACACGGTGTTCGCCGACAGCAAGGGCGAGATCGCATTCCTGATGCCGCAGTTCATGCCGGTCCGCAGCGACCGGTTCGACTATACCCGACCCGTCGATGGCAGCGATCCGGCGACCGACTGGCACGGCCTGCACGGCCTTGCCAGCCTGCCGAGCGTCGCGGCCCCGCGGACCGGCTGGGTGCACAACACCAACGACTGGCCCTGGAGCGCGGCCGGACCGGACAGCCCCAGGGCCAAGGACTATCCGCGCTACATGGACCAGGTCGGCGGCAATGCGCGCGGCGTGCATGCCGACCTGTTGCTGACGGGCAAGCGCGGCTGGACGGCCGACACGCTGCGGGACGCGGCGTTCGATTCCTATCTGCCCGCCTTTGCGCAGCTGCTGCCCGGCCTCGTCGCGGCGTGGGACGCCCTGCCCGCCCGCGATCCACGGCGCGCGGCGCTCGCGGCCCCGATCGCGCTGTTGAAGCGATGGGATCGCCGCTGGGGGCAGGACTCCGCCGCGACCAGCCTGGCGGTGTTCTGGGGCGACCATCTGTGGCGCGAGGTCGGCGGTTTCGCGCAGGCCGAGCGGATGAACGTGCCCGACTATATCGCCACGCGGGTCGGTGCAGACGCGAAGCTCGCCGCGCTGTCGGCCGCGGTCGACCGGCTGACGAGGGACTTTGGCGGCTGGCAGGTGCCGTGGGGCGAGATCAACCGGTTCCAGCGGCTCGACGATTCGATCGCGCCGCATTTCGACGACGCAAAACCGTCGATCCCCGTGCCCTTCGCCTCGGCGCAATGGGGCAGCCTCGCCTCGTTCGGCGCGAAGACCTGGCCGGGCACGACGCGCTATTACGGCACCAGCGGCAACAGCTTCGTCGCGATCGTCGAATTCGGTCCGCGCGTGAAGGCGATGGCGGTGATGGCGGGCGGCCAGAGTGGCGGCACCGCATCGCGCCACTTCGCCGACCAGACCGCGCGCTACGCGACAGGACAGCTGCGCCCGGTCTATTTCTATCCCGAAGAGCTGAAGGGGCACATCGAACGAAGCTATCGTCCGGGACGCTAAACGCGACGCGCGGCGAGCCCCGCATCGGCGCCGGGTCGGCGCATGAAAAAAGGCGCCCCCACCGGGAGCGCCCTCTATTATCTCGACCAGATGGCTGGGGGTTATGCGACCGCCACCTTCGTCCGCGTTGCGCTGTGTCCGCCAGCGCGCGCGAGCATGTCCGCGGCGGCTTCGGGCGTGACGTTCGCTGCGCTGGTATCGACCGAGACGAAGACACCGCCCTGGTTGATGCGGCCCTCGTAATAGCTGGCGTCGACCCGGCTGACGCCGTGATCGGTCATGACCTTTTCGAGCCCGCCTACCGCGCCACCGAGCGCCGCGCCGGTGATCGCCGCGCCTGGAATCGCCGCCGATGCGATCGCGCCTGCCGCGACCAGCGGTCCGACGCCCGGGATGGCGAGCGCAGCGATGCCGAGCAACGTCCCGATACCCGCGCCGGCCGCGACCTTGCCGACGAATTCCTGCGTGTCATTGCCGCTGCCGTCGGTCGTCGCGGTCTTGCCGTCATGCTGCGCGACGACGGAAATCGCGCTGTCGTTCACGCCTGCGCTGCGCAGTTCGGCCAGCACGCGTTCCGCGTCGGCATGGGTGTCGAAAACAGCGGATACGAGGTTCGTGCTCATGGTAATTCCTGTCGACGACCGGGTTGCAGATACCCCTTAAAGCCGTGTCGCAGGACGATCGTTCCCCAAAATGAGGGTTAGCGCCGCGGTAACCTCGAATGGGAGACTCAGGCGAGCGGAGCGGCTTGGCGGGTCGGGAACACCGGCCCGCGCACGGTCATGGCCTCGGCACGATAGGGACGCTGGAGCGCCAGGACGTCGTCATAGCTGCCGGTGAGCCAGCGCTCGTGGTCGTCCGGGCGCAGGATCGTGATCATCGCCTTTGGATGGATCGGCGACACCAGCGCGTTCGCGTCGCACGTCACCATCGCGAAATAGCGCTGGTCGTCGACCTGTCGCCAGAAGCCCGCGATCGCGAACACCGGCTGGTCGGTCACCGCAAACCACATCTCGCCCTTGATCGGCTTCTTGCCGTCGCCAAGGTCGGTCGGTTGGCGCGCCCATTCGCAAAACTCGGTCAGCGGGATCAGGCAACGGTTCGCCGGATCGCTCACCAGCGAGCGCCACTGCGGAAGATGGAGCGTACGAACGTTGGTCTGCGCGACCTTGCGACCGGCCTGTTTGGCCTGGCCTGCAAGAACGTCCCATTCCATCACGTCCAGGCCCCGGCGCCCCGCGTCGTTGCGCACGACATAGGCCCGGCCGAAGGGCCGCAGTTCCTGCGGATCGAACCGGTTGTCCATCGGCTTGTCCGCCAACCAGTCCGCGCCGAAATGCTCGATGATCGTCTCGGGTTCGCCGCTGAACCGGGCACGATTACACACCGATCAGCCCTTGAGGCCGCGGCGCTTGATCTCGCCGAGCAGCGCTTCGGCCACCGGATGGCCGACCTCGCCGCCGGACTGCCGATAGGCGTCGGTCAGGTCGGTATCGGAGGCGTTGGTCAAAAGCTCTCGCACGTCCGCGCTGAACTCGTCGACTTCTTCCGCCGCCGCCTCTGCGGCATCCTCGCTGGTGACCAGAGGCTCGTCACCGGGCGCGGGGGCATGCGCCATGACCGCATCCTGCTTGAACAGGTCGAAGGCGTCGGCGGCTTCGTTGCGCTCCTCCAATGCGATTTCGAGGAGGGTGAACAGGTCGAGCGGCGATGCGGTGTTTTCCATCCCCGCAGCCTAAGCCCGGTTCATCCGCCGATGCAATATCGCGTGGCGGCCGGGCGGGCGGGAGCCTGCGGTCCCCGGCGTCGCTGCGAACGGCGGACCGCAACCTAATTCGGCTCGCGATTGGCCTCCAGGACCGCGGTGACCATCGTCTTGAACTGCGCGACGATGCGGTCGGTCAGCGGCGCTTCCAGTGCGAGCGCCAGCCGTACCGCATGGCCCGCGAGTTCGGTGATGAGCAACGCCACCGACAGGATCGCGTCGCGATCGGACGACGACAGCAGGATCATCATCGGCGCGACCATGAAGTCGGCGGTCGCGCGCGTGTCGATCACGTCGAGCCGGCGCAGTTCGAGATCGGCCTGTGCGCCCGCCCAGACCGCGATCGCCTCGGGATGGCTGCGATAATGGCTGACATAGGCGTCGATGATCCGGTCGACCGCCTGCGCGATCGTCGGGCGGCCGGCATGATCCTCGAGCAGCGCGTTGACTTCGCCCCGCAGCAGCGCGCCGACCTTGTCGAGATTGCGCATCACCAGTGCGCGCAGGATTGCGGGCTTGGACGGGAAATATTGGTAGAGCGAACCGATCGAGATGTCCGCGCGGCGCGCCACCTCGCGCATCGCAAGATCCTCGGGGTTTTCGGTGACGAGCAGATCCTGCGCCGCGACGAGGATGGCCTCGCGACGGCGCATGCTGCGCTCCTGCATGGGTAGGCGACGGGGTTCGACCATGGTGGCTGCGCTCTGGCTTACCCTATCGGCAAAGGCAAACCTGCGCTTGCCAATCGACGCGATCACGCACCGATGGCAAACAATTGATCGAAGAAGCAATTCACGAACTTGCCTTCCGGGTCGACGCCGCGCCGTACCCGCAGGAAATCGGACAGGCGGGGATAGAGCCGGGTCGCCCCCTCGAAATCCAGGCTGTGCCGCTTGGCCCAGTGCGGACGGCCGCCGGCACCGCGCAGGATCGCCTCGACCGCCGCGAATTCCTCCTGCCACGGCATGCCGGCATATTGGTGGACCGAGATCGACAGGCACGGCCCGGCGTGGAACGGGCTCAGCCAGATGTCGTCGGCGGCGACGGTGCGGACTTCGAACGGAAAGGCGAGCGGCAGCCGCGCCTGCCGGACGTAGCGGAGCGCTTCGCGCAAAGTCGCCAACCCGTCGGCGCGCGGCACCTCATATTCCATCTCCTCGAAGCGCACGGTCCGATCCTGCGCGAAGATACGATAGGCCGGGCCGACGCGTCGCTTGGGACCGCCGATCGCGCGCATCATCCCGCGCTGGAGCGTCGGGATCAGCGCGGGCGCGCGGCGGGAGATGTTGCAGGCGACGCGAAACGCGCCCTCGTTGACGTCGTTCGCGTGGCGATACGGGCCTTCGGGTTCGACCGGATGGAGCCGCTTGAGGATGACGTGATCGGCATATGGGAAGACCCAGAATTCCATATGCCGCGATGCTGCGGTCAGGTCGTCGAACCGGTCGAGCACCATGTCGAGCGGCCAGCGTTCGACGCGTTCCTCGAGATGATAGGCGGGCAACACCGCAATGCGCATCGCCACCACGATGCCGAGCAGGCCCAGGCCGAGACGCTGCGCCTGGAAGAGCTCCGGCTCGGTCTGCGCGTCGCAGGTGACGAGCGTGCCGTCGGCGCGCATCAGGCGGACGCCGGTCACCTGCGTCGAGATGCTGCCGAGCGTCTCGCCGGTGCCGTGCGTACCGGTGCCGGCGGCCCCCGCGAGCGACTGCGGATTGACGTCGCCCTGGTTGTAGAGCGACAGCCCTTCGGCCCAGAGCGCGTCGGTCAGTCGCGCGAGACTCCAGCCTGCGGGGGCCCAGACCGAGCGGCGATCCGCGGCGACCTCGATCCCGCCTTCGAGATCGGCGAGCGAGATCAGCGTCCCCTCGGTCTGGCACAGCGGCATGAAGGAATGCCCTGCCCCGACCATCCGGACCTGCCGCGCGCTGGCGACAACCTTGGCCAGTTCGTCGAGCCCGCGGGGTTTGGCGAGCGTGGCGGGATGCGCGACGACGCTGCCCGACCAGTTGGTCCATAGGGTCATGATCGGTCTTTCGAGTGCGCGGCGAATGCGGGGCGGTCCGCGCGCCGGAGAACGGGAAGCAGCAGCACGATTCCGCCGGTGACGAGAAGCAGCCCGGTGCCGAGCGTAAGGCAACCGCGGACATCGGCATCGCTGACGGTCAGCGACGCCACCGTCGGGCCGGTCGCGCAACCGAGCAGCAGCGCCGCCGATCCCAGCATCGCGGCACGGTGCGTCGGATCGACATCGATCAGCAGCCGGGTGAAATACGGGCTCGCAAACGCCCACAGCATGCCGAAGCCGATCGCGGTCGCCAGAAAGACTCTCGCCCCCGGCAGTGTCGCGAAGATCGCCGACGCCGCGACCAGCACTGCGATCGACCCGAGCAGGACGACGCGGCATGGCCAGCGCTGCACCGTGGCCGCGCCGAGCACGCCGCCCACGACCTGTCCCGCCAGCGCAAGCACGATCGCCAGTCCGCCGGTGTCGGCGGACAGTCCGGCCTGGCGTGCGAGCGGTTCGAGATAGATCCAGATGCCGAGGATGCCCGCGAAGAAGCAGAACGCCGCCGCGAGCGCCAGCCAGCCTGACACATCGGGAAGCCCCATGCCCTGTTCCCCGACGAAGCGCGCCAGTCGCGTCGGCGTCCACAGCGCGACGATCGCCACCGGCACCCCCAGCGCGGAAATCGTGAGGAATCCCGCCGCCGCGCCGTGCTTCTGCGCGACCAGTCCACCGATCAGTGCCGCGCACGCGAGCTGCGCCACGGTCTGGATGGTGAGATAGAAGCCCGCCTGCCGCGCGGGCTGTGCCGACCGGACGATCATCGCGGTCACCAGCGCGATCAGCACGCCGCTCGGCGCGCCGGCCAGCGCACGCAGCAGGGTGACGGTCCCGCCGGTCGCGCGGGTGGTCGCGACGTCGAGGATCATGATCGCCACGACGCTGCCCAAGGCGAGCAGCCGCGGCGACACGCGCTCGACCAGGAACCCGGCCGCGCCCGCGGCAAGGCCCATCGTCACCAGCTCAGCCGTGGCGGCGAGCCCGAGCTGCGCCGCGGTCAGATGCCCCTCCGCGACGAGCGTGCCGAGCAGCAGCGGCGCAAGGCCCGCCATCAGGATGCCGTACACCCCGACGACGAAAGCGGCGACATAGGCCGAGCGGGTCGTGCCGCTCGCGGTCATCGATAGTTCGCCCGCAGCGACAGGCCCCAGGTCCGCGGCCGGCCGACGACGACGGCGTCGAAGCCGAGCGCGGGCAGCGGCGTGATGTCGGAGATGACCGGCACGTCGAAGATGTTGCGGACCCACAAAGCGATCTCGTAGCGGTCCTTGGCGAACTGCCACCCGAGCCGCCCGTCGACGAACGCGCGCGCGCGGTCGCCCAGCCGGGCGTCGTTGCTCGTGTCGAAGAAGACCTTGCTGCGATAGGAGACGTCGGCGCGGGCGATCACCGCGCCGGTGCCGATCGGCCTGCGATACTCCGCGCTGCCCTGGACGCTGACCTTTGGCGCCGAGGGCAAGCGATTGCCCGAATAATCCGCGCCCTGCGAGATGAAGTCGCGATAGGTCGCGCTGAGCAGCGAGGTCGAGGCGCTGAGATTGAGCCCGTCGACCGGTCGCGCGGTCAGTTCGAGTTCGGCACCGTAGATCCGCGCTGCCGACGCGTTGGTGAACAGCTGCGTGGTGATCAGCCCCTGCACCACCGACGTGTAGACCTGCAGATCGCTGTAATCGTAGTAGAAGGCGGACAGGTTGAGCCCGAGGCGTCGATCGAGCCACTGCGTCTTGGCACCGACTTCGTACGCGTCGACTGTCTCGTCCTTGTAGGGGCCGATCAGCGATGGATCCTGCGCGAAACCACTGAAGAAGCCGCCGCTCTTGGTCCCGCGATTATAGCTCGCATAGACGTTGGCGGAGTCGGTGAACCGATATTGCAGCCCGGCACGCCCTGACCAGGACCCGAACGTCTTCGTGTCGGCGAAGGTAAACAGCGCGATCGCTCCCGCCGCCGCCTCGGCGCGATAGTCGAAGCGTTTGCGGTCGGCGGAATAGCGCAGCCCGCCGGTCAGCGTCAGCCGCGGCGTCACGTCGAAATCCACCTGGCCGAAACCGGCATAGCTGTTCGTCACCTGCCGCGACGGCCAGGCAAAGTCCCCGATCCCCGCGGCAAGATCGACCCCGCTCGGATTGTCGGGCGTGGGAGCGCGCAGGACCGGCAGCACGTCGAGCGACGAGTCGTTGCGGATCAGATCGTGCGCATAATAGACGCCGGCGACATAGCGCAGCCGGTCGTGACCGTTCGACTGGAGCCGAAGCTCCTGGCTGAACGTGTCCTGCCGGGTGATATAGGAGGCGGCGATAACCGGCACCGGGCTGGCGTCGGTATCCTCCTGGTCGTTGCGGCTGGCGTGCTGGAATCCGGTCACCGCGATCAGGCTGACCGGGCCGAGATCGAGCGACAGCGTGTTGCCGGTGCCGAACAGGCTGACCCGGTCCCGCCCCTCGAAACTATACGCGCCTTCGTACAGATTGCGGCTGGTGTTGGCGTAGCCGAGGATGTTGGTGCACTGACCCGAGGTGTAGAAGGCGGGCGTGCACAGCCCGTCGGCGCCGGTCGCCGCCGCAGTCTGCGGGATCAGCGTGCGCGCATAGGCCTGAAGCGATCCGCCGGTCGAACGGCTCGCATTGACGGTGAGGTCGTCGGTGATCGTGCTCGACGGCGTGAAATGCGCGCTGCCCCGCAGCGCCCAGCGGTCGACATTGTTGCCGCGGTCGCCGGTCAGCGTGTCGCGCATATAGCCGTCGTCGCGCTGATAGAGGCCGGCGATGCGCACTGCCAGCAGGTCGGTCGCGACCGGCGCGCTGATCCCGCCCTGCAGCGTCACCGCGTTGAACCGGCCATAATCGAGCGACAGATCGGCTTCGGGCGTATTGCCCGGCTGGCGAGTCGTGACGTTGATCGCACCCCCCGTCGTGTTGCGGCCGTACAGCGTGCCCTGCGGTCCGCGCAGCACCTCGACCTGTCCCAGATCGAAGAACGCGTCGCGCTGTGCGAGCGTCGAAGCGACATAGACGCCGTTGACGTAGATCCCGACCGCGCTCGCCGTCGCCGGGTTGAAGTCGTTGAGGCCGACGCCGCGGATGAAGATGCGCGGGTTGGCGCCATTGTCCGCCGAGCGGATCTGGAGCCCGGGAACGCGGCCCGACAGGTCGAGCACGTCGGCGATGCGGCGTTCGCGCAGATCGTCGCCGGTGATCGCGGTGACGGCAATCGGCACGTCTTGGAGGCGTTCGGATCGGCGCTGCGCGGTGACGACGATATCGCCGTCGGCGACCGCGGGGGGCTGGTCGGCGGCGGTCTGCTGCGCGTGCGCCTCGGCCGACATGGCGCGCGCGGCGAGGACTACACTATGGTGCAAGACAGACCGTTTCATCATCGTCATCCCCTTTTTTGCGTTGGCGTCAGTCCTCGCGGGTTCGGTCGACGGCCCGCCTGTGTTTGAAGGTCAGAAGAAGCAGTGTCCGTCGCCGCGATAGGTCGCGACTCGGTCGACGATCGCGTTGCCGCGAACGAGCAGCAGCGTGTCGAACCGCTCGCACAGCTCGCCGGCCTTGGCGTGGCGGAAGAAGACCGGCGCGCCGAGCGGCAGCGCGTCGGCGGTGTCGAGCCGGACGGGCGTCTGCACCTCGCCGCCGCCCTCGTTCTCGATCAGCGTCGCCCCGGTCGGCAGCCACGGCTTGGGCAGGCGATCCGGACCGATCGGGCCGGACGCGGGATAGCCGCCGCCCGCACAGGTGACGATCCCCGGCGCCGGGCGACGCGTCACCGGCAGCGCAAACCCCGCCGCGGGCTCGCCGAGAGTGACGGCATAATGGTCGAACAACCCCGGCAGATAGAAGCCCGATCCCGCCGCCAGCTCGGTGACGCTCGGATCGCGCGCGGTGCTCTCGAAACTGCCCGTGCCGCCGCCGTTGACGAAGCGCAGCCGATGCCCCGCGGCGGTGAGCGCCGCGACGATCGCGCCGCGCCGCCGATGGACGTCGCGGATCGATCGCGCCTTCAGCGTCCGGATGATGCGGTTGCGCACCGCCTGGCCGGGAACCGCGTCGTTGAGCCCGGCGATCTGCCCCTCATAGCCCATCACGCCGTCGAGCCGGAGATGCGGCCGTCGTGCGATCGCCGCAGCCAGCGCGAGTGCCGCCTCGGCCGTCGCGACCGGCGACCGATAGACCCCGAAGTGCAGGCCCGGAAAGCGGGTCGAGGCATCCATGTCGATCGCCAGGGGCAGCGTCGTCCCCGCCGCGGCCGCGCAACGGTCGATGACCTCGAGCTGGTCGGCATGATCGACCATCAGCGTGATCGAGGCACCGCCGTACACCGCCGCCGCGACAAGCGCGATCTCGCTGGGCTCGACCGTCGGATAGGCGATAACGAGATCGTCGAATCCCTGCGACGCCAGCCACGCCGCCTCGGCGGGCGAGAAACACAGCAAGCCCTGCAAATAGGGAAAACGGTCGAGCAAATAGCGGAGCATCGCGACCGAGCGGATCGACTTGGTGACGAGGCGGACGGGAACGCCCTGCGCCCGCGCGCCCAGTCGTTCGCCGTTGCGGTCGATCGCATCGAGATCGACGAACGCGGCAGGAAGCCGCAGCCCCGACAGCGCGGTTGCGAAGCGCCGATAAGGATCGAGAGTCGACGCACCAGCGCTTGCTGTCGGCACCGTGTCGCGGTTGACCATCGTCCTGCTCCCCATCGTTCCACCGACCTCTTTGGCGAGTCGATGCGATCATCCTATCAGCGTTTGTGATCCTCGCTATACCTAAATATGATCATCGCTCTTGTTATGCGATTTGGCGCGCAATAGGATCTCGGGACGTCGCCGACGCGACCCTGATCGAGAGGATTGCCATGACCCCCGACCTGCAGGCGTTGCAAACTGCGTTCGATCGTCAACATCGCGCCTCGCGGGACCAGACCGCGGCGAGTGCGCCGGTCCGTCAGGCGCTGCTGGATACGCTGCGCGGGGTACTGATCGACGGGCGCGCCGCGCTGGTGCGCGCGATTTCAGACGATTTCGGCGGACGGTCGCAGGCAGAAACGGATATCCTCGAGATCGTGCCGCTCGTGACGGCGATCGGCCACACGCGGTCGCGTCTGACGCGGTGGATGCGCGACGCCCCGCGCCGCGTCGACCTCAGCCTGCAACCGGGTCGCGCCTGGGTGCGGTACGAACCGCTCGGCGTCGTCGGCGTGATCGCGCCGTGGAACTACCCGCTGTTCCTGACGCTCGGGCCCGCGATCGACGCGCTGGCCGCGGGCAACCGCGTGCTGATCAAGCCGTCCGAAGCATCCCCCGCCTTCGCCGCCGTCCTCGCGCGTCTGGTGGCCGAGCGGTTCGACGCCGACCGCCTGACCGTCGTGCCGGGCGACGTCGCGGTGTCGCAGGCGCTGTCGGGACTGCCGCTCGATCACCTCGTCTTCACCGGATCGACCAATGTCGGTCGCCATATCCTGCGCGCCGCCGCCGACCATCTGACGCCAGTGACGCTCGAGCTGGGGGGCAAGTCGCCGGCGATCGTCGCCCCCGATTTCGCGATCGACCGCGCCGCCAGGTCGATCGCCTTTGGTCGCTATCTGAACGCCGGCCAGACCTGCGTCGCGCCCGATTACGCGCTAGTCCCGGCAGCCTCGGCACGACACTTTGCCGACTCCGTGCTGTCGGCAGCGTTCCAGCGCTATCGGACGATCGAGGGCAATGGCGACTACAGCAACATCATCGACGCGCGGCACCATCGGCGACTGGTCGACGCGATCGAGGAGGCGCGGCGCGGCGGCGGCGAAATCCTCACGCATCCGTCGGCGCCACCCACCGGGCACCGTATCGCCCCGACGGTCGTGCTCGGCGCGCCCGACGACTGCATACTGATGCGCGAGGAGATCTTCGGCCCGGTCCTGCCGGTAAAGCCCTATGCTACGCTCGACTCGGCGCTGGCGTTCGTCCGTGCGCGCCCGCGCCCGCTCGCGCTATATTGCTTCGCCGATGGCGCCGCGATGCAGCGCAGGATCCTCGACGGCGCGACGTCGGGCGGCGTCACGATCAACAGCACGTTGCTCCACGTCGCGCAGCACAGCCTGCCCTTTGGCGGGATCGGCGCCAGCGGCATGGGCGCGTATCACGGCCATGACGGCTTCCTCCGGTTCAGTCACGCGCGCGCCGTGCACAAGGCCGGACCGATCACCATGTTCGAACGCCTCGGGCCGCCATGGGGGACGACCGCGCGACTGACGATGCGCCTGCTCGCAGGGCTGAAGCCGATCGGTGACACCCGGTGAAGGTCGCGGGCGAGGCTGTGCGGTTCGTTGGAACGCGTTGCGCCACCGCCTTGGGGAATCCCCAGCTCCCGGCGCAGCGCCGCGACCAAAGTTGGCGATCGCTATAGAGCGGCGGGAACGACGTACGCGACCGCGGCGCTTCCATGACGGCCCCGCCCTGTACCGCTACCACACTCTTCAACGAAGAAGCGCCGTATCGGACGACAAGATGAACACCAACCGTCCGCGGCCTATCGACTCAGACTAGATAGCGCTCTTTACGTGGATCAATCACGGTCGCGCCATAATAGTGCCCGCGATGTCACACGTTGCAAATGTTCGTAGGAAATCGCGAAGGGCCCCACTGCTGCCTCGTAGAAGCCGAGCAGCAAGGTTACGGCTAAAATCATGGAATCAAACACGCTTTTCTCGCCCCTACGATTAACCCAAATAACTTTCAGTTAAAGCGCAGGTCGCCCCCCATGTTTCCGATGTTGACACTGCCCCGCCCAATGGTAGCCTTATCATACGCGGCAACGACCGTGTGCATTCCGGTCTGATTAGGGCGGCCGGGTATCGGGGGAGGATTTATGATCACAGTTCCGCGCGCGCTCGCGCATTCGGTATCGACCATCGCGGTCATGGCAGGCCTCGCGGCATCGAGCGCCGCCATCGCGCAGTCGGGCACCGCGCCAACCGGCCAGGTCGATCAATCCATCGCCGTGCAGCCGTCCGGCCAATCGACGGCGGCCCCCTCCGGGACACCCGGTGACAGCACGGCCGGCACGACCGAGGATATCGTCGTCACCGGGATCCGGGCCAGTCTCAATCGCGCAATCGACATCAAGCGCAATTCCGCAGGCGTCGTCGACGCGATCTCGGCCGAGGATATCGGCAAGTTCCCCGACACCAACCTGGCGGAATCGCTGCAGCGGATCACCGGCGTGTCGATCACGCGCGCCAATGGCGAAGGCTCTCAGGTCGCGGTCCGCGGGTTCAGCGGCGGCTTCAACCTCGTGACGCTGAACGGTCGCCAGCTCGCCTCGACGAGCATCGATACCAGCACCGGCAACGCGTTCGCGGTCGGCACCGGCCGCTCGTTCGATTTCCAGAACCTCGCATCCGAGGGCGTCGCCACGCTCGAGGTCTACAAGACCGGGCGGGCGAACATCCCGTCGGGCGGCATCGGCGCGGCGATCAACGTCGTCACCCGCCACCCGCTCGATGCGCGCGAGGACGGCCTGTCGGGTTCGATCGGCGCCAAGGCGCTGTATGACACCTCGGTGGAGAATGCCGAGGCCAACCTCAAAAAGGTCACGCCCGAACTGTCGGGTCTGATCAACTGGAAGAATCCGAGCGAAACCTTCGGCGTCAACGTCTTCGGCAGCTACCAGCTGCGCGAATCGACGTCGGTCCAGTCCAATCCGAACTATTGGAACATCGTGCCGGTGGCCGATGTCCTGGCGCGCAACGGCGTGTACACGGATGCGGCGACCAAGATCACGAACTCGCCAACCACGCCCTATGTGCAGATCCCGAACGACAGCCGGTACCAGTTCTCAGAGAACCGTCGCGAGCGGCTCAATGGCCAGGCGAACATCCAGTTCAAGCCGACCGACCGTCTCGAGATCACGATCGACGGCCTGTATGCCCGGAACAAGCTGAGCGACGAGCGCAGCGAGCAGACCAACTGGTTCCAGCGGCCCTTCACCGAAATCACGTTCGACGACAACAAGCAGATGCAGTCCGCCGTGATCCTGGCGGAGTCGAAGCAGGCGGACAAGGGATACGAGCAGCAGCGCTTCGCTACGAAGACCGAATTGTACTCGTTCGGCGGCAATCTGAAGTGGAACTTCACCGACGCCCTGTCGCTGAAGCTCGACGCGAACCATTCGAAATCGACCACCGATCCGGACAATGCGAACGGCACGTCGGCAACGACGATCTCGATCGGCGCCCCGGTCCGCGCGACGCACAAGGTCGACTTCACCAGCGGCTTCCCGCAACAGTCGGAAACGCTGAACGACTGCAACGCCACCAACGGCGGCCGCGGCGGCAATTGCAACAACATCCTCGACATCGGCGACATGGGTACGCAGATCGCTCGCGAGATCTTCTCGGAGCAGGAATCGCGGGTCAATCAGTTCAACGCGGAACTGGGCTGGGATCTGGGCAATGAGAGCCGCTTCGTGTTCGGCGGCAACTATGTCGATGCGAAGACCCGCTCGGCCAGTTCCAACACGCAGCAGTTGCTGGGCGACTGGGGCATCACCGACACCGGGCTCGTCAGCCAGCTCGCGGGCGATCTCGTCAGCACCTATTGCCTGACCTGCAAATTCGACAAGTTCGATCCGGCGTCGACCGGTTCGGCACTGGTCGCGTTCCGCGGGGACGCGGTCGACCTGCTCAACGTCTTCTCGCCTTATTACGCGAACGTCCCCGGGCGTGGCCGGGTCCTGGTGGGATCGACGGACGATACGGTCGGCGAGAAGACTTGGGCGGTCTATGGCCAGCTGAACTGGACCGGCGACATTGGCGGGCGCCGTGCGAACGCGCTGATCGGCGCGCGGTACGAGCAGACCAGGGTCAATTCGCTGGCACTCCAGTCGATCCCGACTGCGCTCGAATGGCAGTCGGACAACGACTTCGCGGTCCTCGGCGGCGCCGCCGGCGGCGCGGTGAACGTCAAGGCGAAGTACGACAACCTGCTGCCCTCGCTCGACTTCAACATCGAGGTGCTCGACAATGTGGTCGCGCGCACCTCGTTCAGCCGGACGCTCGCGCGGGCCGACTATGGCAATCTGTTCGCCTCGGTCTCGGCGAACGCACCGAACCGCCCAACGGCGCTCGGCGCGGGCGCAGCGCCTGCATCGCGCCAGAATCCGGGGCTGTTGCCGCTGGTGTCGGACAATTTCGACGTGTCGGTCGAATGGTACTATAAGCCAACCAGCTTCGTGTCGGTCGGCTTCTTCAACAAGAACGTGCGCAACTTCGTCGGCAACCAGGTGTCGAGCGGCAATTTGTTCGGGCTGCGCGATCCGGGGTCGGGCGCAGTAGGGTCGCGGTCGGGTACGGCGCTGGACTATCTCCGCTCCAACGGAATCGCCCAGACCGACG
Organism: Sphingomonas sp. BK036; assembly: GCF_004216825.1. Taxonomy (NCBI): domain Bacteria; kingdom Pseudomonadati; phylum Pseudomonadota; class Alphaproteobacteria; order Sphingomonadales; family Sphingomonadaceae; genus Sphingomonas; species Sphingomonas sp. BK036. The sequence continues at coordinate 1,070,292 of NZ_SGXR01000003.1, forward strand.
AAAACCTGTTCGCCTATACCGCGCTGCTCCAGCAGAATGCGGGTAACAGGGCAGCGGCGACGGCAGCCTTTCAGGGCGCGCTCGACCCGGCCACGGGTAAGCTCAACGGTGCGTTCTACAACAAGCTCGCGCTCGACGTGAACCTGGTCGGCGACTCCAACGATCCGCTCGTCAACTTTGCGATCAGCGAGCCGATCAACAACCGCGAGGCCAATATTCACGGCTTCGAAATCGCCTGGACCAACTTCTTCGGCGATACCGGCTTCGGTTTTGCCGCCTCGTACACCAAGGTCAGCGGCGACGTGAACGTGGACCCCTATGCGGATCCGAACGTCAACATCTTCGCACTCACGGGCCTTGGCGACAGCGCCAACCTGACCGCCATCTACGACAAGAACGGTATCTCGGCGCGCGTGTCGTATAACTGGCGCGACAAATATCTCGCCGCGACCAACCAGGGCGTCAACCGCAACCCGCTCTTCACCGCCGCGTTCGGGACCCTGGATGCAAGCCTGAGCTACGACGTCACGAAGGACATCTCGGTCTCGCTCGAGGCAGTCAATCTGACGAGCGAGCCGTTCCGCCAATATGCCCGCACCGAGACCAACCTGGTCTATGTGCAGGAACTCAAGCCCCGCTTCTATCTCGGCGCGCGCTACCGCTTCTGACGACTGCGGGCGTGGATCTCGGTCCACGCCCGACACGCGAGAAGGGCCGCCGCGACGTGCTGCAGCGGCCTTTTTCTTTTGTCGGTCGCCACCGCGCTGATAGAGTTTGTGGAAAAGCGGGACCGGAGCGGATGAACCTCGTACAGATCAACAATATCGACCATGCCGATCTGCGCATAACCCCGCGCGCGGGCGCCGCGTTCGGCGACGCCGCCAATCAGGCGCTGATCTTCCCCGCCGAGTTCGAGCAGGTGCAGCGCGAATTCGCCATCATCTTTCGCCGTCGCGACAAGGGCGTGCAGGCCTATGCGCTGCTGGGCCTCGACCGCGACGAGAATCTCTATCTCGCCGACGACTATTGGACGAGCCGCTATGTGCCCGCCAGTCACCAGCGCGGCCCCTTCTCGATCGGGATGGTGCGCGCACCCGGCGACGACATTGGCGAGCCGATGCTGCAGGTCGATCTCGACGACACGCGCGTCGGCGGTGATGCCGGGCTGCCGCTCTTCCTCGAACATGGCGGCAACACGCCGTACCTCGATCATGTCACCGGCGTGTTGCGCCTGCTGTATGAGGGGATGGACACCGCGCCGGCCGCCTATGCCGCGCTCGACGAGGCCGGGCTCCTGACGCCGGTAACGCTCACCGTCGATGTCAGCGAAGAGCGTCGCTATACGATTCCCGACGTGCTGGTCGTCGACATCGAGCAGATGGCCGCGCTGACGGGCGAACCGCTCGAGCGGCTGCATGCCTCGGGCGTGCTGCGTCTCGCCATCCTCGCCGCGGCATCGCTCGGCAATATCCAGCAGTTGATTGCCCGCAAGCAGCCGCTGCTGAGTGAGATCGGTTGAGCATGGAAGCCGGTATCACGCGCCGCACGCGTGTGATCGAAGGCACGGACGCGGCCAGCGTGCCCGTCGCCGATCTGGTCGCCGACGGCCGCCCGGTGATCCTGCGCGGGATTGCGCGCGACCTGCCGCTGGTGGCGGTCGGGCTGGACGGTGCCGCGCCGGCGATGACGTGGCTCAAGCAGTTCGACGGGGGGCGTCCGGTCACCGCGTATCTGGGCGATCCGGTGATCGGCGGCCGCTTCGGCTATGCCGACGATTGCGCTGGGCTGAACTTCAGGCGGGAGAGCGGGTCGCTGTCCGGCTATCTCGATCAGATCCTCACCACCCTCGACGATGCGGATGCCCCCACCATCTATATCGGCTCGACCGACATCGACCTGTATCTGCCCGGCCTTCGTGCGCAGGCGGCATTGCCGTTCGGCGATCCGCAGCTCGCCGAGCACCCACCGCTGGTCAGCATCTGGATCGGCAATCGTACGATCGCCTCGACGCATTACGACATGTCGAACAACCTGGCGTGCTGCCTCGTCGGCCGGCGGCGCTTCACGCTGTTCCCGCCGGAGCAGGTCGCCAACCTCTATCCCGGACCGCTCGAGCCGACGCCCGGCGGACAGGTGGTCAGCATGGTCGACCTCGGCGCGCCCGATTTCGACCGCTACCCGCGCTTCGCCGAGGCGCTGGCGCATGCCGAAATCGCCGAAATCGAGCCCGGCGACGTGCTGCTCTACCCGGCCTTGTGGTGGCACAATGTCGAGGCGCTGGACGCGTTCAACGTGATGATCAACTATTGGTGGAACGCGGTGCCGCGGTTCATGGATACGCCGATGAACACGCTGCTCCACGGCCTGTTGTCGCTGCGCGACCGACCCGATCACGAGAAGCAGGCGTGGCGCGCGATGTTCGACCATTATGTGTTCGGTCCCGCGGACCAGGCGGGGGCGCACCTGCCCGAGCTTGCACGAGGCGAGCTTGCGCCGCTCGATGCGATGTCGGCGCGGCGGTTGCGCGCCAAAATCCTCCAGCGCATCAATCGATAGGAGCCGATCATGACCGAGCAGCGCGTCAAGAAAGTGGTCATCGCCGGCGGTGGCACCGCAGGCTGGCTCGCCGCCGCCGCTCTGTCACGGCAATTGGGGCAGTTGCTCGACATCACGCTGGTCGAATCCGAGGAGATCGGCACGATCGGCGTCGGCGAAGCGACGATCCCGACGATGCGCTCCTTCCACGCGATCCTGGGCCTCGACGAGCGCGAATTCATGCGCGCGACGCAAGCCACGTTCAAGCTCGGCATTTCGTTCGAGAATTGGGCGCGCGACGGCGATCGCTACATCCATTCGTTCGGCGACCTCGGCAAATCGACCTGGATGGGCGACTTTCACCATTTCTGGCTTGCCGCCAAAGCCGCGGGCGATCCGAGCGAGATCGGCGACTATTGCCTCGAGCTTCAGGCGGCCAAGGCGGAGCGGTTCGCGCTCCCCAGCGAAGGCGAGATCCACTACGCCTATCACCTCGATGCCGGTCTTTATGCCCGCTTCCTGCGCGCGCGCAGCGAGGCGAACGGGCTGAAACGGATCGAGGGACGCATCGCCAGCGTCGATCGCGACGGCGAGACCGGGTTCATCCGAGCGCTCGTCCTTGACTCGGGCGAGCGGGTCGAAGGCGACCTGTTCATCGACTGCACCGGCTTCCGCGGGCTGCTGATCGAGGGCACCTATGCCGCCGGGTATGAGGACTGGTCGCACTGGCTGCCCACCAACAGCGCGCTGGCGGTGCAAAGCGCGGCGACCGGCCCCGCGCATCCCTACACGCGCGCGATCGCGCACGACGCAGGCTGGCGCTGGCGGATTCCGTTGCAGCACCGCGTGGGCAATGGCCTGGTCTATGCCAGCGAGCATCTGTCCGACGACGAAGCGCATGCGCGGCTGCTGGGCGCGATCGACGGCGCGCCGCTGACCGAACCGCGGCTGATCCGCTTCCGCACCGGTCGCCGGCGGCAGGTGTGGATGGGGAACTGCGTCGCGCTCAGCCTGGCCAGCGGGTTCGTCGAGCCGCTCGAATCGACCAGCATCCACCTCGTCATGACCGGCGTGACGCGGCTGATGCAGGCGTTTCCGTTCGGCGGCATCGCACCCGCGGCGGTGACACGGTTCAACGAACAGGCGCAGGCCGAGCTGGAGCGCGTGCGCGACTTCATCATCCTCCATTATCACCTGAACGAACGGCCCGAGCCATTCTGGGCGGCGCGGCGGGACATGCCGATCCCCGACACGCTGGTCGAGCGCATCGCGCTGTTCGCCGAGGCCGCGCAGGCCTATCAGGGCGGCGAGGACCTGTTCCGCGTCGCCAGCTGGGTGCAGGTGATGCTCGGCCAGCGGCTGATGCCACGCGATCACCACCGCCTGGGCACCATCATGGGTGGGCCGCAACTCACCGGCGTGCTCGCCAAGATGCGCAGCGACATCACCGATGTCGTCGCAGCCATGCCGACGCACCAGCAGTTTCTCGATCGCCACCTTCTGAGACCGCCGCGCGCCGCGTAGGATCCGATCGGTCGGCCCGAACGCCGCGAGCGGGCTCGGACCGATCGCGGCGTTCGACTTCGCTACGCGGCCGCCCCGAGAGTCCGGAGCCGCGCACGGTCCACCAGCGCCCCGGATTGCCGGCGTGATGCTCTGCTAAACCCTGATCAGCGCATCTGCATGAAGATTGCGAGCGCGTTGCGAACACCGTCCGCAAAGCGGTTGTAGATCACGCGCGCGACCTCGGCGATGACGGGCTGCCGATCGCGTCCACCGCGCGCGAACACCGCGATCGCCACGCGGCGGCCGTCGGGCATGGTGATGAACCCCACGTCATTCGTGATACCGTCCAGCGTGCCCGTCTTGTCCTCGACCCGGGTGCCTGCGGGAAGCAGCGCGCGGATCCGGCGGGTTCCCGTCGCGCATCGGCCCATCAGTCCGAGCAGGAAGGCGCGGCTCTGCGGGGCCAATACGGTACCGTTGTCGAGCTTGTTCAACAGCGTGACCATGGCAATCGGCGTGGCAACATCCTTGATGTCGGCAAGGTGGCCGCGCTCCCGAAGCAACTGGGCGATGCTCCGGTCCATCCGGATGCCCGGTATATTCTGCGACGACAGCCACCGCTGGATCGCGACAGGGCCGCCAAGCGCGGCAAGCAACTGGTCGGTCGCCTGGTTGTCGCTGCGGATGATCATCAGCTCCATGACTTTCGCCGCGGGGCGGCCCGCAATCATGTCGCCCAGGCTGCGTCGGCCCTGATCGACCTCGGCGAGATAGGCGGCGGCAATGGCGATCTTGACCGTGCTCGCCATCGGGAACGGGGTGTCGCCGTTGATGGAGACCGTCGAGCCGTCGCGCAGGTCGAGCGCGGCGATGCCATAGTCACCAGAGCGCGCCGCGATCAGCTTGCTCAGCTCACGCTCGAGCCCGATCAGCTCGGGCGAGCTGGCGGCCGCGGGTGCCGGGACGAGGAGGCTTGCGGCGATACTGGACAAAAGCAGACGGGTAAGCAGGGGCACGCGCATCGATCGTCCTCGGGTGTGTCCTTCAGGGACACGCTCATCATAGTGCGCAAGCCTGAACACTTCGTGTCACATGCCGATAAAGTCCGGACGGCCGTGGGTCGTCAGGACGGTGTAGGTACCGCGCGGCAAGTTCGCGAGCAAGACGCCCGAGCCAGCCATGCAGCACGTTCCGGTCCTTGACCGCCGGGCGCTTGGAAACACCCGATCGCATTGGCTTGCTCGCCTCCAGTACATCCGCGTCCTGGGCAGCGGCGGATCGGGTTGGAGGTTGCATAGCGACGTCGTGGAAAGCGTTCCCTTGCGGTCTACCTTGCGGGCTGAACCAACCCAGGTACTCGGGTATCGGTATAGGAAAGTATTGCCGCAGACTTGCGCTGAATATAGCGCTTATGGTCTTCGGACAGCGTCCCGCCGTCCTGCGCTTGTAGTTTCAACGCCTCTTCCCGCAACGCAAGTGCCTGGTTACGCTTTTGCCTGCGCATCGTCGGCGTCTCGAGCGAGCTTCGACCCGGCAGGCTGTCAGCGACGCGTGTTCCGGCTTCTGGCGAAGCCATCAACGACGGACTTAGCGTTGGCGAGCCTCGGTAAGGTGAGGACTGTGCATAGGACGGCGATGTTGCACACATCGCAATCAGCGCGGTGAGAATGATCTTCACATCCGTTCTCCAATACAGGCCGGCGAGACATACACCTTCGCGTACACTAGCTACACACTACTACTGCCGGCGGCCAGCGCGGTTCCCTGCCCAATTCGGCGAAGACCTGCTCACCAGCAGCAGCCGCAGATGCAGCGACGTGACACAGTGGCCAAACTGCCGGCCTCGCCCCCCAAGGGGCAGCAGAAGGCCGGCGCAACCAAGTCCAGCGTGAGGCTCAGAGCCCGATTTCCTTCGCGAATTCGGCGAGATTGCCGCCGGTGCTCGGCGCCTTCTCATTCCTGGCGGCGATGGCGTCGTTCAAAGAGGCTGCAGCGATGGTCGTCGCCTGCGAGCGGGCGACCTGCTGGAAGACCAGCGCCTTGAGGAACGACAGGAACGGCGCCTGCCAGATACCGCTATGCCCGTCGATCACCGCCTTTGCCGCAGCGACGACCCAGAACGGATCGGGCTGCTCGATTTGCGGGGGCGTGAGCACGAACGGGGCGTTGCCGTCCGGTCCGGCGATCTTGTGCGTGCGGAATTCGTCGATGAAACCGATCGCGTGAGTCACGCAGCGTTCCTCAAGCCCGCCGATCGTTGCCTCCTCCAGCCGGTTCGCGAAGTTGCCGATCGGAAAGAACGTCCCGACCGGCTGGTCGCTGGTCGCCTGAATACAGACGAAGACCGGCAATTGCACGTTCGTGCGCCCCTTGAACGCCGTGCTGGAGACCAGGTCGTAAATCGGCAGGTAGCGCGCGCCCTCAATGGCCGGATTTGCAAGCACGACCAGATCGGCGAAAGCAGGGATGACCGTCTCGACGGGTGCCGACGCGGATTCGATCAGCGACTGGGCGAGCGCCGAATAGACGATCATGCCGCCGAAACTATGCCCGGCGATGACCAGCAGCGGCGCACCGCCATTCTTGAGGCGCGAGTTGCGATAATGGCGCAGGCGACCGAATAATTCGCGCACCGAGCCAACCGCGACCCGGTGCCCGGCGGCCTGGCGTCCCCAGAAGGTCGTATCGGCGACGATGTCGCTGGGGCCATAGGCCGTCAGGCCGCGCCAGCCGACGAAGATCCCCATCACCGGGCGCGGCGCACCGCCGGCGGCGGCTGCCGATGATCGTTCATAGGCAGCGGTCTGCGCCAGCACCACGCGGAATGACGACAGGTTCGGGTCATCGCTGCGCGCGTCATGCTTCCAGCCATGGACGAACAGCAGCAGGATAACGTCCTCGCGCCCGGTCCGCATGGTTTCGACTCGGTCCGACACCGTGTCGAGCTGAGCGCGATCATAGCAGCGCCCCTGGTCGTCGAACTCGACGACCGCGAGCGCGAACGTGTCCGCCTTCATGAAACCGAGCGCATCCTGATGCGCCGCATTGGGCATCACGCCAAACGGGGGCGGCGTCACGACCGGCCGCAATCCCGTCAAGCCATCATTGGGCTGTGTGCTCCGACTCATCGCTGTCCTCCCACTATCGGGAAATGATAGCGCAGGCCACGCCGCGTGCACGCTGGAGTCGCAACCGAAACGAACGAAGTGCACCGGCCCAAGACCTGGCGCGCCGCTCACCAGCCATACCCCATCCGTCGGATAGGCGTTGAATTCGAACCGTGCTCGTGTATCCGTACGCCACCAAGAAAAGGGTTGATCATGAAGAAAATTTTCGCCGTCGCCGTCGCCACCGGTCTGCTCTCGCTCGCAGCCTGCAACACCAGCCCGCGCGAGCAGGCTGCTGACAAGATCGAGTCGAACACCGAAGCCGTCGCCGACAACCTCGAAGACGCTGCCGACGCCACGGGCAACGAAGCCGCCGAAGCAACGCTCGAGAACAAGGCCGACGCCGTGCGCGCGACCGGTCAGAACCAGGCTGACGACATGCGCACCAACGACGCGGATACCAATCTGTCGAACGGCATCTAAGACCCTGGGGTCTTAGACGTTCAGTCAGGCGGCTTCCAAGCGGCCTGTGTAATTGGGGCATCCGGGGCGACTCGGATGCCCTTTTTGCGTCCCGCACGCGCAGAGCGCGGCCGGTGTCTCAGCCGGACGGCGCCCGCGCGAGCACGGCCTGGGCCAGGCGGAGGCGGGACTTCCAGATTTTCACCGACGGGTGCCCGGACGCCAGGCCGGCAAGACGCCCTTCGATCTGCGCCACCTCGCGCTTGGCCGCGTCCACTTCGACGGGTGTCGGCGGCGGCTGGATATTGGCACGCGCATGTGCGCCGGTACGTCCCTTGCTCTTGGTCATAGCCCGCTGATGGCCTTCGATGCTCCTTCGGGTCAATGTGGCACGGCATCAAAAAGCGAATCCGTGCCGCGCGCGACCCGCCGACACGAAAAAGGGCCCGCCGTCGCCGACGAGCCCTCCATGTCTTGTCGTGCGCGTCAGAACCGGACGGTGGCGCCGATTGCGATGTTGCGGCCGAGCGAGTCGTAGCGCGAGGGGATCGTGTTGGTGCGCGCGAGCGCCACATTGTACGAGTCCGGCACGATCGGCGGGCTCTTGTCGAGCAGGTTGTTCGCGATCAGCCGCAGCGAGAACGCCTTGTCGATCGCGAAGTTGAGCGCGAGGTCGAAATAGCTCTGCGGTGCGATGTGGTAATAGCTCGTGCGTTCCCGCTCGGGCGTACCGCCGATCGCCGGATCGCCCGAATTGTCGGCATTGGTGAGCGAACCGACATAGCGCCAGTTGAACGACGCGCTGAACACCTTGTCCATCGTCGTATAGGTCGTGCGCAGGCCGTGCGACCATTTCGGGATCAGCTGGCCGCAGCCATTGCCGTAATAGCCCACGCAGTTGCGCTCGGGCTGGACCGGCGAATCCTGACCGCCGGCAAAGGTCGTCAGCGAGCCGTTGAAGCTCCAGTCGATCTTGCCTGCCGTCGCCAGGTCGAGCGCATATTGCGCCTGGAAATCCCAACCCTGCGCGATCGAGGTGTAATAGTTGGTCGTACCCTGGCGGATATAGCCCGTGGTCGGGTTACCCGATGCCGGCGAGTAGAGCGTCCCGGTGCCGGGGTTGCGGACGATGCCCTGGCAGAAGAACGCATCGCCGTTCGAACGCTGGCAGCCGTCGGTATAGTAGCTGTAATCGTTATAGCCGAGCGAGTCGTTGATCTTGATCCGGTAGCGATCGACCGAGAAGACCAGCCCGCGGATGAAATGCGGCTTCACGATCAGGCCGTAGGTCTGGGTATAGGCGGTCTCGGGCTCGGCGGTGAAGCCGCCCGACCGCACCGTGCAACCCGTCGCGCCGGTCGAGGCATCACCCGGACAGATCAGCGTGGGGCTGCCGTACAGCGCATCGGACAGGCCGGTCGCGCGGCACACGTCGCGCGAGGCGACCGGCGTGCCATAGGTGATGCCGCCGTTCGCGTCGGTGGTGACGGTCGGGGCGCAGAAATCGTTGATCGTGCCTGAACCGCCGCGGGCGAACTCGACGTTGGTCGCCTGCCGGATCTCGGTCACCGTCGGCGCGCGCTGCGCCTTGTTGAACGACGCACGGAACGTCAGGTCGCTGACCGGTGCGTAGAGCCCCTCGATCTTCCAGGTGTTGAAGGTGCTCGGATTGCTGCTGTACTTCGACACGCGGTAGCCGCCGTTCGCCTGCAGCAGGTCGACGAAGCGCTTATGCTCGACGAGCGGTGCCTGGACCTCGACATTGGCTTCCCAGACGTCCTGCTTGAGATAGGTGTCGGTGCCGCCGAGCCCTGCGCGATAGGCCGCGTCGGCGGTCGATTTCAGCGTGTCCTTGCGATATTCGGTGCCCAGCGCGATCGCGACGCCCTGCTCGGCGAACGGCGACGTGATGCCGTATTTACCGAGATCGCCGGTGACGTTGGCCTGCACGTCGTACAGCGTGCCGACGGTCTTCGACGTGCCGCGGTCGAAGAGATAGTCGATCAGCGCCGGATTGGTGTTGCCCGCGCTGAACGCATCGAACGGCACGCACGCGGCATCGGTGGTGGTGGCGCAGGTCGGCGCGGCGCGCGTGCCGCCGACGGTGATCGCATTCTGCAGGTTGGCCTGGTTGACGAAGGTCGGCGTGTAGTCCTGGCTGTTGCGCGCATAGACGCCGCCGATATCGTAGGTCCATGCGTCGCCGGCCTTGCCGCGCAGACCACCCGTCAGGCGCAGGCCTTTGTTCAGATACTGATCGGCCTGATCGTTGTTCTCGCCCAGGCGGTAGCGGACGTCGATCGGCGCGGTCGCGGCGGTGCCGGCGGCCGCGCCGCAGATCGTGCCGGCCTGCGATGCCGAAAGGAACGGATTGTTGCAGTTGACGTCCACCTGACCGCCGGCAATCCCGGGATAGCGGTTGGACGACTTGTCGCGGAACCAGATGCCCGAGGCGTAAAGCTCCGCGTCCGGCGCGATGTCGAGGCTGACGAAGCCGCCCGCGTTGATCCGCTCCGACGGCCGCTGATAGGCATAGTTGCTGAAATAGTTCGACGCATTGCCCGCGCCGGGACCGTACGCCACGAAGGTGCGCGTGCCGTTGGGGTTGTTGACATACTGCCCCTTGGCGACACCTTCGCCGTCCAGCGGCGAAATCAGCCCGCTGGTCGAGCTGTTCGGCGTCAGCCCGCACGAGAGCGGCGCGTTGAGGCTCGTCTGCGTGAGATAGCAGCCCGAGTTCGACCGGTCCGACAGCAGCACTTCATCGGTGTGCTTGTAGTTGACGAAGCCGTTGATGCGCAGCGCGCCGTCGAACAGCTTCTTGCCCGCGGTGAGCGTGATATCGGCGCGGCCGCCGTCGTTTGACAGCCCCCGCGCGCTGTTGAACCCGTTCGCGCGCGCCAGCGACGACACGACCGTGTCCTTGTTGTTGTGGTTGTAGAAATTATAGTTGCCGTCGATCTGAAGGCCTTCGAAATCCTTCTTGAGGACGAAGTTGACGACGCCCGCGACCGCGTCCGATCCGTAGACCGACGAGGCGCCGCCGGTCAGCACGTCGACCCGCTCGAGCAGCGAGGGCGGGATGATGCCGACATCCTGGCCGTTCTGCGTGCCGATGCGCTTGCCGTCGATCAGCACCAGCGTCCGCTCGAACCCGAGGCTGCGCAGCTTGATGCGCTGGCGGCCGTCGGAATCGGCATAGGTCTGCTGGCTGTCGGGCGCGACCTGCGGGAGGCGGTTGAGCACGTCCTCGACATTGACCGCCGCCTGCGCGCGAATGTCCTGCGAAGTCACCGACGTGATCGGCGCGGCCGACGTCATGTTCGGGCGCTGGATGCGCGATCCGGTCACGACGACCGTGTCGTCCGACGCGGGCGCACGATCGGGTCCGGCAACCGCGGTTGCGGCATCCGCCTCGACCTTGGCCTGTGCCGGTGTCTGTGCCGGATCCGGTGCCTGCGTCGGAGCCTGTGCGGGATCAGCCGCGCCATCCTGCGCCATCGCGGGGACCGCACAAAACAGCAGCGATCCCGCAAGAGCGATACGCGACACAGTCTGGTCGAAGATCATATGATTATCCCTTACCCGGCTGCGCCCTGACGCCTTGACCGGTTCGGACGGCAGGTTTCGTGGATTTGTCATATTAGTCAATACCCGAACAATACCTATCTAATACATTCGCGATGAGGTGTTACGGGATCGCGTTATAACTGGTGCCCTGGCGATCGCTGCGATAGCGTCGGTGGACATTCGGACGGGGGATCAAACTGTGACGACGAGACGGTCGATGCTGGCGGCGCTGAGCGGCCTTGGCGCACTGCCCTTTACCGCGGGCCTCGCGCGCGCCGCGCAGCGTTCCACCCCGGCGGCCGCCGGCGCGATCCTCCTGTCCACCTGGGATTTCGGCGCCGCCGCGAACGCCGCCGCCTTTGCCAGGATGCGCGCAGGCGGATCGCTGATCGACGCGGTAGAGGCAGGCGGCATGGTGCCGGAGGCTGACCCGAACAACCATAGCGTCGGCTATTCGGGCTATCCCGACCGCGACGGGCACGTCACGCTCGATGCGGTCATCATGGACGATGCCGGCGGCGTCGGCGCGGTCGCGGCGCTGGAGAATACGACGCACGCGATCTCGGTCGCGCGGCGTGTGATGGAGCGGACGCCGCACACGATGCTGGTCGGCGAAGGCGCGACGACGTTCGCGCGCGAGCAGGGGTTTCCGCAGGAAAAGCTGCTCACGCCCGAAGCGGAAAAGGCGTGGCGCGACTGGCTCAAGACTTCGAAGTACCAGCCCGAAGCCAATAGCGAGAACCGTATCACCCGTACGCCCGGCGGCGCGCTGGATCACGACACGATCGGCTTGCTCGCGCGTACGCTCGACGGCCGCATGGCGGGGGCGTGCACGACGTCCGGCATGGCGTTCAAAATGCGCGGCCGCGTCGGCGATTCGCCGCAGGTCGGCTCGGGCCTGTACGTCGAGGCCGGCGTCGGCGGGGCGACATCGACCGGGCTTGGCGAGGAAGTGACGCGCGTCGCCGGATCGGCACGCGTCGTCGCCTCGATGCGCGCCGGCGCCACCCCGCAAAAGGCGTGCGAAGACGTCGTCCGCCACATCGCCAAATTGCGCGGCGACGCGATCCGGGGCGTTCAGGTCGGATTCCTCGCGCTCGACCCGCACGGCAATGTCGGCGCCTACTGCCTGCTGCCCGGTTTTACCTATGCGGTGACCGATGCGAGCGGAACGACATCGATACGCAAGGCGCGCTCGCTTTTTCAGGCGTAACAGGAGCGTGCGAGGCCGGTCTCGGCCGCATCTTCAGAAGTTACGCCCTAGCGAAATTGGTATTTTTTTGGTCCGATAATTGAAGCTGTAACATTTGGACACCAACGGGACCGTGATGGCCGCTTCGGCGGCGTAGCGCTCTTGGGGGGCCCATGCTCAAATCCGTTCTCGCGACCGGCACCGCGTTTCTCGCGATGTCCGCAGCCTTCGCCATGCCGGCTCGAGCGCAGGCGACCGATGCGGCTTCGGCGACGGCGGCCGATCCCGCTCCGGCAAGCGGGCAGTCCGCGGCTCCAGAGGAGAGCAAGGGGGACGTCATCGTCACCGGCTCGACTCGCGCGCAACGCCGCTTCGATGCGTCCTATGCGATCAACGTCGTCTCGCAGGCCGACATAGAGAAGATCGCCCCGGTCAACTTCGCCGACCTGATCGGCCAGCTGCCCGGCTTCCAGACCGAGATCACCGGCGGCGAAGTGCAGAACATCTACCGTATCCGCGGCCTGCCGAACGATGGTGGCTTCGTCAGTTTCCAGCAGGACGGCCTGCCGCTGTTCCACGAGAATGACGGCGTGTTCTTCCGCGGCGACGCGATCCTGAAGCCCGATCTGATGACCGAGCGGGTCGAGGTCGTCCGCGGCGGCCCCGCCCCTGTCTATGCCAGCTATTCGGGCGCGATCGTCAATGCGATCGAGGTGACGGGGCGCGACGAGGTGCGCGGCAAGGCGCAGGTGACGATCGGCGACACCGGTCTCTACCGCGCCGACATCGTCCAGTCCGGGCCTCTCGGCGGCAAGACCTATTACGCGGTCGGTGGCTTTGTGCGCTATCACGACGGCTACCGCGACAACGGCTTTCCCAACGACAAGGGCGGCCAGTTCCGCGCCAATATCAAGCACGATCTCGACAACGGCTCGCTCCGTCTCAGCGTCAACTATGTCAACGATCACAACGTGTTCTATTTGCCGATCCCGACCGCCGACCCGCGCAATCCGGCGGTCTCGCTCGATCGCTACATCGACTATTTCTCCGGCACGATGAACTCGCCAGCGCTGCGCAACGTCAACCTGCGCTACCGCGATGGCGCGGGCGTGGTCCAGAACCAGGCGAGCGACCTTGCCGATGGTCGCCACATGCGGATGATCAACATCGGCACGCAGTACGACGCGGAGTTCCACGGCTGGCTGGTGTCGGCAAAGGCCGGCTTCACGATGGGCAAGCTGGATTTCAACGCCTTCTACTCGACCACCAACCCGGTCGATGCGAACAGCTTCGCCAGTGGCTACCGGGCGCGGGCAACGACCGCGTTCGGACCCGTCGCGTCGCTCGGCTATGTGCTCGCGGGCACCGACACGGTCTACGATCCCTATGCCGCCTCCGGCCTCGTCCTGCAGGGCCAGTACCGCGACATCCACTCGAAATTCTATTCGAACCAGGTCAACCTGTCGGTCGCCAAGAAGTTCGAAACCGGCTTCGGCAGCCACGATCTCAAGCTCGGTGTATATGGCAGCCTTTACGGCGAGGACAGCCGGACGATCTACCAGAATTACCTGATCGAGGTGGCGGGCAAGCCACGGACGCTCGACCTGATCGCGTATAACGCCGCCGGAACGCGCATCGGGTCCGTCACCGATAAGGGCGTGCTCAACTATGCCGCGACGCTGACGCGCGGCAATTCCGATGCGAAGATGATCGCGCTGTTCGCCAACGACACCTGGGAAATACTTCCCGGGCTGCGGTTCGACGCGGGCATCCGCCACGAGCGCTACAGCTACACCGGCTATGCCGCGCTGACCGGGCAGGCCGATCTCGGCAACGGCGCGACGCTGGCCGACGACACCACGCGCGCGTTTACGGGCAATATCATCAACCAGACGGGCAAGCCGCACGTCACGAACTGGACGGCGGGTGCCAATTACGACTTCAACCGGCACATCGGCGTTTATGGTCGCGCCTCGCATCTCGAGACACCGCCGAGCGTGCAGACGGTGATGAGCATCAACCCGACGATCCTGACCACGATCGCCGATCAATATGAGGCCGGGCTGAAGCTGGCCGCGGGCCGGTCCTATCTGTACGTCACCGGTTTCTATACCAATTTCGATCCGCTCAACGCCTCGTTCCTGGCGTTCGACCCGTCGACCGGGCGCAACGACGTCAACATCCCCTTCATCGGCGAAGCGCAGGTCAAGGGTGTCGAATTCGACGGATCGCTCGCGCTGACCTCATGGTTCTCGCTCAACGGCGCGCTGACGATCAGCGATCCCAAGTACAAGAACTTCCGGAGCTCGACCGGCGCCGATCCCGTCCAGGCGGAGGGCAAGCAGATCGTTCGGCAGCCCAAGATCTACGGCAACATCCGCCCGAGCTTCGACTTCGATCTCGGCGACAACGCGGTGTCGGTCTATGGCCGCTACACCTATATGGGGAAGCGCTTCGTCGACCTGTACAACAATACCGCGCTGCCGGCCTACGGCACGACCGGCGCCGGCGTGACGGTGCGCCATGGCACGTGGCAGGTGCAGGTAGTCGGTGACAATCTGTTCAACGCGCATGGCCTGACCGAGGGCAACACGCGGACCGATCAGTTGAGTGGTCAGGGCAGCTCCGAAGCGATCTACGGCCGTCCGATCTTCGGCCGGAATGTCCGTCTCGTCGTCGGTAAATCCTGGTGAGGTTCGGGTTTTCGCTTGCAGCCGCGATCCTCGGCTTTGCGGGCGCGCCGGCCAGTGCAGCGCCGGTCGTCGCTCACGCACAAGCGGGCCCGGTCAGCGACCGGGTCATCGGCGCCTTGTCGCACCGGCTGTTCCCGCTGCTCGACGCGATCGGCACGGATCCGGGCGGGGTCGCGCAGCTGAAGGCGAAACCGGACGTCGCGGCGATGCTGGCAACGCGGGCCGAGCGGCGGGCCGCGTGCGCCGACGATTTGGGCTGCATCGTGCAGGCGCTGGTCTGGACCCAGTCCGAGACCTCGGTCCTCGCCACGGCAGTACCGGAAGGCACGTCTTCCGCCGACGACGGCAGCGCGGCACAGGCCAGGCGCGAGATCGAGGGGATCAACACCGTGCTGCGCACCTATGGCCTTGGCCAGGTGCCGCGATACCCCCAGATCGATGGGGCAGGCCCGATCGACCCGATGGAGATGCGTGCGCGATTGCAGGCCGCCGACTGGCTGTCGCGCACACCGCGCGCGCGATCGATACAGGCGCTCGATACCAGCATGGACTTCGCACTGGCACTGCTCGACGTCAGCGACCGCACCGACGCGATCGGGTTCGATCCGCTGATGGCTGGACTGAATACCGCGCCCGTGAAGCGCGCGCGGTCACTCGACTGGACGCGGTGGCGCTATAGCGCGATGATCGTCACCGGCGTCGGGCCGGAGACACCCAACGCCGCACTCAGCCCGCTTGGAAAATACCATATCCGCCTCGCCGCGGAGCGCTATGCGCGCGGCGACATCGCGGTCATCATCGTCACCGGCGGACGCGCGCATCCCCGCGCGACCCGCTTTACCGAAGCGGAGCAGATGCGGGCGGCGTTGATCGACCGCTACGGCGTGCCGGCGGACGCGATCGTCGTCGAACCCTATGCCCGGCACACCACGACCAATTTGCGCAACGCCACGCGCCTGCTCGTCGCGCTGGGCGCACCGCTCGACAAGGACGCGGTGATCGTCTGCAATCCGGGCCAGAGCGAGACGATCGCCAGCGCCGCGTTCGCGCAACGCAATGTGGCCGAACTGGGCTATGCTCCCGGGCAAGTCGGCCAGCGGGTGTCGCCGACCGAACTCGCGTTTCGCGCGTCGCCACTATCGCTGCGCGTCGACCCGCGCGATCCCCTCGATCCCTGATCCGTCTGGAACCTGTGATGCGCCCTGCCCTGCTCGCCACGATCGCCGGTCTTGCCATGACCCTGATCCCCACTTCGGCGCAGGCCTGGGGTGGCACCGCGCATGCCGTGATCGACCGCGCCGCGATCGAGTCCATCCCTGACGACGGCCCGGTCTTCCTGCGGCGCCAGGTCGACTATATCGCCGGATCGGCGTCGCTGCCCGACGCCTGGCGTAATGCGTCCGAGAATTTCTCGAAGATCGCGGAGGATCCGAACCATGGCTGGTTCCGCGAGCAGTTCACCTTCCTGAAGCCGATCCCCCGCTCCCGCTATGAATTCGTCATCGCGGTCTTCAAACAGCATGAGAAGATCAAGCGCACCGATCCCGCCACCGCGGCGCGCACCAACGTGCGCTGGACCGGGACGCTGCCTTATGCCGCGATCGAGGCCTATGAGCGGATTGTGGTCTGCATGCGCGACGTTCGCGCTGCAAAGCAGGCTGGCCGCGACAGCGCGTTCGCCGAACAGCACTGCGGCTTCGACGTCATCCGCCTTGGCCATTATATCGGCGACGGCGCGCAGCCTCTGCACGACTCGGTCAACAGCGATGGCTGGCGTCGGCCCAATCCGAAGGGCTACACCACCGACCGATCGATCCACGGCCGGTTCGAGAGCCGCTTCGTGGATGGGATGAAACTGACCGCATCCGACATCACGCCGCGGATCGGCGCGCCGGGGCACCGCGACGGGGACATGTTCGACGCGATCCTCGCCTTTCTCGACGACTCCGGCGACAAGATGGAACGCGTCTACAGCCTCGAAAAGCGGAACGGGTTCGCCGATTTCACCGACAAAGACGTGCGTGCACTGGTCTACACGCAGACGACCGCCGGTGCGGCGATGCTCCGCGACATGCTCTGCCGCGCCTGGACCGAGAGCGCCACCACGCCCGCCGAGATACGCCCCTCCCCGATCGATTTCGCGAACCCCCGCTTCAACGCCGAAACGGGGTCGGCGGCGGACTGATCCGAGGGAGTGACTGCCGCAAAAGCACGACGCCCTGGTCTTCACCTTTAGGACTTGAGCGCCATCGAAGCGCAGGGTGGCGGAGCGGGAGTCCGTATAACGGGGTATTTCCTGCGTTGTTAAATCAGGATATTTCGGCCGCTTCTCGTCATAAGTCGTTTATATACATGAACAAACGGCTCTATTGTTTCCGCTGACGTCCGTTGACTATCACCAACGACCATGACCGGTATTAGGACGCTGGTTAGGATGCTATAGGACGGCGGACACAAAGGGATCGCCAATGGCTCGCACACTCAACAAATTGAACGTCAAGTTGATCGCCGCGACGACGGAACCCGGCTGGTATGGCGACGGCGGCGGCCTGTGGCTCCGGATCACTAAAGACGGGTCGCGGCGCTGGGTACTTGTCTCGATCAAAGGCGGCAAACGGAAGGAAATGGGGCTCGGCGCTGTCGCCGATGTTACTCTAGCGAAGGCACGCGCCGCTGCAGCCGAAGCTCGGGCCGCCATTGTTGAGGGACGCGATCCTATTGCTGAGCGCGCGGCAAAGCTGGCGCCAGCACCGGCAGAGGCGAAACTGGATGTAGTCACCTTCGGCGATTTTGCTGACGACTATCTCGATAGCGTTGAGGGCGGCTGGAAAAATGCCGTTCACAGAAAGCAGTGGCGGAGCACGCTCCGCGACTACGCGCCGGAGATCCGCAAGATGGCCATTGCCGACGTCGGAACCGACGACGTGCTGGCGGCCCTCAAGCCGATCTGGCTTAACAAGGCGGAGACAGCAAAGCGTGTGCGAGGCCGGATCGAGAAGGTACTCGACGCCGCAAAGGCTCGCGGCCTCCGCCCACGGGACTCGATGAACCCAGCGGCTTGGCGAGGTCATCTGGCCCTTCTTCTTCCAAAGCAATCAAAGCTAGCGCGTGGACATCACGCCGCCCTGCCCTATGCCGACGCGCCCACATTTATGAAGGCGTTGCGGTCGCGCGCCGCCGCAAGCGCCCGATGCCTCGAATTTACGATCCTGACGGCCGCCCGGTCCGGCGAGGCGCTTGGCGCAACTTGGGGCGAAATTGACATGGTCGATCGAACTTGGACCGTTCCGGGAGACCGCATGAAAGCCGGCGAGGAACACGTCGTGCCGTTGTCGACCGCGGCGATCGTCCTGCTCGAATCCGTAAGGCCAGAGGCCCCCAAAGACACAGATATAGTCTTTGGCATCAAAGGGGCGCCCCGCTCCAACATGGCCATGGCGATGTTGCTCAAGCGCATGGAATACGGGCACGCGACCACGCACGGTTTCCGATCGACGTTTCGCGATTGGGCCGGCGACATGACGGAATACCCGCGCGAACTCATTGAACAGGCGCTCGCGCATACGATCCAGAACAAGGCAGAGCGCGCCTACCGCCGCGGCACGGCGATCAAGCGGCGAATGCAGTTGATGCAGGATTGGGCGGCATATCTTGCTGAATGAGACAGCTCTGCTCTGGAGTTCGACTTCCCGGGTGACGCCCGGCATTGCGAGGCAGAAAGGTTACACCCTGAGTCGACAATAGACATGATCGCGATGTCGATTGAGATAATTACATCCATTTTGAATATGTAATTTTCGTTGACCGATAAGGACTTGAAGAAGATGCTTGTGGAATCGGCCTGGGGAGGCCGAATCAGGAGGGGTCATCTTATGAAATTTACAATCGGCGCGCTCGCGTGCGCGCTTACTTTCGTTGTGCCTGCCGCTCAGGCGCAGACCGGGCCCGTCGCGACCGCCGCTACCACGTCAGGAACGCTTCGTGCTGGAACCTCAGTCCCGCTGAAGATGGCTGAAGGGCTGACCACGAAGGGCAAGAAGCTAAAGGTAGGGCAGCGCTTTCAGATGGAGACTGCTGAGGCTGTCATGATCGATGGTAACGTCGTGATCCCAGCTGGCAGTCCTGCGACGGGCGAGATCACCGAAGTCAGGAACAAGGGCATGTGGGGCAAGTCCGGCCGCATCAACGGGCGCGTTCTATACGTCCGTGCGAATGGTCGGCAGATCCGTATGAGTGGCTCAATCGACGACAAGGGCACCACAGGAACGGCTGGCGTCGTCGGCGCGGTCGCGCTGCTCCCGGTAGCGGGCTTTTTCATGACCGGTACCAGCGCGGAAGTTCCACTGGGCGCCCCGGTGACCGCGTTTATCGACGAAGACGTTTCAGTCTCCGTCGTTCCGACGTCTGCGCCGATGGTCGTCACTGCACCCGCGAAAAACTGACGGAGCGAGCGCGGGTGTGATTGCCCGCGCTTGCCTTGCCTCAGACTGGCTTAGCGCCAACCGTGCCGCACCTGCAGAATTTTGTCGTGGCCGCTTAAAGTCTCGCATTACTGGTCGTTACTCCCTTCAACAAATCGGCATTCCGCCACGGGGCGGCGCGGATTGTTGAAGAACAGGAGTCAATTATGACCGTCATCGGTACCAACATTTCGGCACTTCGCGCCACGAACGCATCAACCAAGGCGTCCAATCTTCTCTCAACGTCGATGGAGCGCTTGTCGACTGGAAAGCGCATCAACTCGGCAAAGGACGATGCGGCTGGCCTGGCGATCTCGTCGTCGATGACGTCGCAGATCAAAGGCATGAACCAAGGCATCCGCAACGCTAACGACGGCATCTCGATGGCACAGACTGCCGAGGGCGCGCTCGACGAGGTTACGAACAACCTGCAGCGCATGCGTGAACTTGAGGTTCAGAAGACCAACGGCACTTATTCGGCAAGCGACGTTGCCAATATCAAGACCGAGCAGGATGCCCTTGCCAAGCAGATCACGAACGTTCTCGGCAACACAACGTTTAACGGCGTGAAGTTGTTCGATGGAAGTGCTGGCGGAAAGCCAGCTGTGTACGCTGCCGACGGCACCACCGTGGTAACCGCCGAGGTGGCTGGCACGGGCAAGGTCTCGATTCAGGCGGGCGCCAACGCGACCGACTCGATCTCGCTTGACCTGGGCTCTAACCTGACGGGGACTGCTGCTTCCGGTGGTATCGGTGGTGTCGTTAGCGGATCCGCTGCGGTGGCATCGTCAACGACCAGTCTCGCCGATTACGACAAGGCCATCTCAAACGTCTCAAACCGCCGCGCGTCGCTCGGTGCGTCACAGAATCAGTTGCAGTCCGCGGTCAACAACTTGACCTCGAACGCGACCAACCTGTCGGACGCCAAGAGCCGTATTGAAGACACCGACTTCTCGGCGGAGACCACCGCGCTCGCCAAGGCACAGATCCTGAGCCAGGCATCGACCGCGATGCTAAGCCAGGCAAATCAAAGCCAGCAGAGCGTGCTAAAGCTTCTTGGTTGAGTTTGCGCGGCCGTAGCCCCCAAATTTGCGGTCGCGTACTATCGCCGTCCGTGTGATCCGGACGGTGAACCCCGGTAGCCAATGCTACCGGGGTCTTTCCATGTGTTGATAAACCGACTCGCTAACCGTCATTGCAGTCGTTGAAAAATCCTCGGACGACGCCGCATAGGTGGTCGCAGAAAAGGGCAATACGTTTAGGTCTCAATGGAGGGTCTTATGGCCTGCACAACCAATGACGAGATTCTTGCTGCATATCAGTAGACCGACGACGATGTGGGCGACCTAGCTGCCGAAACGCTGCTTGATGAAATGGGGCATCGGAACCTCGATGCATCAGGCGCATACCGCCACAGTCTATGCCACTTGGATTGAGTACTACGTTGAGCCAGCCTTCGGCTAGGGCTTGTAACGTAAAACACTAACATAACTCTGGCAATCGTGTGGTGATGGGCCTTTTCGACATTAACGATCAATCTTACTCGAAACGGACCAGAAATAGTTAATTCGTACTGATCTGCCGCAGCGCGATCTATCGCATGGGACTGTACTAAGGTTGTCACAGCTACGTTGGCAGTGAACCGGAGAACTGCCGTGGCGCGTTTCTATTTTCATACTGAGACCGACGTACGGATCACCGACGAAGAGGTGATGGAGTTTCCAGGATACGCGGAAGCGCGTCGGGAGGCGATCCGGACCTGCGGCCAAATGATGCAGGACGCGCCCGAGGTGTTTTGGGGCTCTCGCCCTTGGAATGTTTCAGTGACAGACGCCGACGGCTTGATCCTGTGGGAGATCTACGTCGATGGTCAGACCTCGGCGGCCGGGCGATCTCTTGAGCCGGACCGTAGTATTAGCCGCCTTTCCCGAGGTACAGCGCAATGAGCAACGAGCCGAGTACGAGCACGGTCGAGCGTGCATTTCAGCTCGCCCGAACAGGGGCGTGCCACTCTGTCGTGGAAATCCGTCGGCGATTATACGCTGAAGGGTATGACGGCGTTCATGGCCATCTGATCGGTTCGACGATCCAGCGTCAGCTGCGCGAGACGCTGTCAGCACGGGGCATAGCGCCCAGCGCCGATGACGCTGAGAGCTTCGATGCGGAATGATTCCGTCGTCAGCAGGTGCGTTAAGGCAGGCGCGCTAGCCGACGGTAAGAAGCCGATCAAGGGGGAGGGGTGTGGTTTGAGGCAACGGGATAGCCCGTGACTGCAATCGCTGGCTTTTACCGACAGGTCGGCGACCACCGCCATTTGACGATGAAGACGCTCGATGGGAACGAACTGGTTGCGCCGATACATCCGAAGGCGGCAATCACGATCCTGCGGCCAAACGATCACGTTCCGTGGATGACTGGCGAATACGATGACGTGCTGACGTCGGACCGGCTATATTGACCAATCCCATGACGGCTCACGGAGCCGGTCGATAGTCTACCGGGTACAGCAATCTGCTCCCGGCCACCATTCTAATGCCCATATGCAGTAAAATCTTTGTCAAGAAATAAGACATGAAATACCCGACCATCGCGAAACCCAATCATAGGCTTTTTGCCTGAGAACCGGATCGCAAGCAGGTTCGTATCTTGGGTGACGACAGGCGGTAGCGCGACCGACATACTGCTTCGCGCAATTTTCTCAGTCCCAAGGCCGTGCCGGGGTGCGTTTCCAATCTCGGCCCACGTCATCCGGCCTAGCTTATGAAGCCGAAGCGCGAACTGCGACCGGTCTTCCTGCTCACAGCACTCGACACTGTAGCCTCCCCCCTCCTTCATGTACTCGAAGGAGAAAATTGGACGCTGCATGTTGGTCGGAGCTGGTTTGGCGGGCTCGGACGCGTTCTTATTAAACGCCGGCTTAGTAGCCTTAGTAGTTTGAAATTTTGCCATACTTTGCCCGGTATGCTTCGTCCACTTCGCCAGCAAAATGTGCAAGCAAAGCGCCCTGTGTAATTTCATGATTAGCATCCGCCTCGTAAGCATTGCGCCAAGGGGACTCGTCATGTGTCATCTGGCGAAGGCGCCATGCTGAAAATTGACCGTAAAATGTATGCACGTCCTCGAGTATCATGCGGTCCGCAGGCGCAATTGCCTCAAGGTCGAAACCTGTCGGCGCTGGGATTGGCGCACTGCCATAGTCCCGGTACTCGCGATAAAGGCATGGAATTACGGGCCCGTGAAGCCAAGCTTCAACAGGCTCATCAAACATTGGGACCCCGCGAGTCGCTAACGCTAAGCCCTGCGCATAATAGCAGAGCTTCTGCAACTTAAGGTTGGAGATCAAATCTCCGGCATCCTCATCCTGCTGCGCGAGAAAAAACTTCGCGATGTCTTTAGGGTCGTAGACCGGCGGTGCGATCGTTTGGCTATTGGACATCCGCTGTTTTACCATGAGAGATTCCTTCTGACGAGTTGAATTCGGTGGCGCTCATGCTCGAACCGTCGGCACCTGCGCTATGTCGGTCGTCCACGCCGGCGACCTCATCTCCGACCGCATTTTCCATTCGCGCTTGAACCCCTGCGACGCCGTCACCGCTGTCCACGTCCCAAACTTGCCATTGATCGCATCAAGCGCCCCCATCAGCCGGTCCCGCTTGGCCGTATCCTCTTCGAACAGCGTGCGCGGCCGCTGGTCTTCGGGTAGCAGATCGTCGAGCATGATGCCGGCCTTCGTGTAAGCGTAGCCATCGCGCCACGCCTTCTCGGCGGCACGCCGAGCCGCAGCGATCAGCTCGAGGCTGTCGTTCGTCATCGGATGTAGAGTCACCATTCGCGATGCACCGTACTGTGGTCGGTCAGGCTTATGTTTATTGGTGTGGAAGAACGCCGTAAGCCGCGCAGCGACTAGCCCATGAGATCGCAACTTCTCCCCGGCGCGAAGCGCGTATTGCGATAGCGCGCCCATCATGCGCTCGAAGTCGCAGATGGGCGTACCAAACGATCGAGTCACGGCCATGCCCTTCCGCCGCGGCTCCACTGCCTCGACCGCGTTGGACGGAACGCCGCGCAACTCGCTAACCAGCCGTTCAAGGACGACCGTCCCGACGGCGCGGGCCTGCTTCATCGGCATGTCGCAAAGCGCCCCGGCGGTGTGAAACCCGAGATCGGTAAGTTTGCGCGCCGTGGCGCCGCCAACGCCCCACACGTCACCGACAGCGAAGGCATGCATCACATCCCGTCGCACGTCGTCGTCACGAAGATCAGCCACCCCGGCGAATTGTGGGTCTTTCTTGGCCGCGGCGTTCGCCAGCTTCGCCAACGTCTTTGTCTCGGCGATGCCGACGCAGGTAGGGATCGTTGTCCATAGCTGGACCTGCGTCCGCATTGCATTGGCGTGGGCGACGAGATCGCGGCCCTCGAACCCTGCGAGATCCAGGAACGTCTCATCGATCGAGTAAATCTCGAAGTCGCGGGCGAAGGACTCGCAGGCGGCGATCACCCGGCGCTGCATGTCTCCGTACAGAGCATAGTTCGATGACCGAACCTGAATTCCGTGTTGCCGGACCTTGTCGCGCAAATGGTGGATCGGATCGCCCATCTTGATCCCAAGCGCCTTCGCTTCCGCAGATCGGGCGATCGCGCAGCCGTCGTTGTTCGACAACACGATGACTGGCACGCCGACCAGGCTAGCGTCGAAAGCGCGCTCGCAAGAGACGTAATAGTTGTTGCAGTCGATGAGGGCGATCGGAGTGCTCATGCCATCTTGCGCGCGACGCCGACGACCGTTCCCCAGATCTCGACGTGCTCGTCGACCAAGATGTTAGCGAACCCTTCAGCCTCGGGCACGAGCCAATGCCGGCCTTCGTGTAGGCGCAATCGCTTCAGCGTACGGTCGCCATGCACCAGTGCCACAACGATCGAACCCGCCCTTGGTTTTTTGGCGCGGTTCACGACGATCAAATCGCCGTCGTTGATTCCGGCGCCAGACATCGATTGGCCATCCACCCGCATGATGTAGCTGGCGGCCGGATGCTCGACGAGCCATGCACCCAGGTCGATCGGCTCCTGCATGTCGTCCTGCGCGGGCGACGGAAACCCAGCCTGCGTGTGGACAAGGAAAAGCGACACTTCAAACGGCACCAGTGCGAACGGGACGTCGTGAAGCCGCAGCGCATCATCCCGACGGTGCAGCGGGACGACGACCAGGCGATCTCGATTTGTTGGAGACACGGTCTAAAGGATCGCGGCGAAGAGGAGTTGGTCGTCTTGCGCAGCTAGGGCGGACCGTGCGTCTTGAGCAGCGCCGACGGCTTGCCGGTACTCCACGGTCCCGAACCGTTCGGCCTCCTCGAAGCTGAACGGGGCAGGGTCCACAGCCGGATAGACGTTGTCGTATATCGCGCGGGCAGCCGCTCTCAGCCGCAGATCGTGCTGCATTTCTATGCTCCGTCAGTATCGAGTCGCCGGTTTTGGCGTGCTCCTAGCTAGGCGCACTGACGATTGATTTGCAAGAACATTGCAAGAACATCAATCTGATGCGATGGCAGCACCAGCGATTCGAGGGACCAGACAATGACCGATCACGACGAGCCAAGACCCGCATTTGGTCTGTGGCTGATGACGCAGGACGACCGGAGCGACCTTGTCGGGCAGCTTGCAGCCGGCGCAGTCGCCGATCGCCGTTTCCCACGCAACGGAGACCCTGAAACTGTGCGTAAGCATCTCAGCGCCATGCAGGCGGAGGGCGACATGTTCGCCGCGGTTGATGACGCCGAGTCAGACTGGTTGTCGGCATAATGCAAAGCCCGTGGGAGCAGGTATTCGCCCTAATGGCGGATTACGGACAGAGGGGCGCCTGCGAGATCGTGGCGTCCGGTATGCAGAAGACGCCAGCGGATAAGCGCGAGCAATTCCGGCAATGGGAAGTTCTCGCCGACTGCCTGAATGCCATGGCTGACGCCAGCCGGACGAAGCACTGATGCGGCGGGCACCTCGATGATCGCCCTTCCTCCTGTGATGGCCTTCTCCTGCACGGTCACGCGCGTGCATGACGGCGACGGTCCGATTTGGTGCTTGAATGGAATCAAAGTGCGGATCGCGGGCGTACAGGCGCCGGACTTCGAAAGTGCCCCACCGTGCCGGGCGGCAGACCCACGACGGGCGAACTATCGCTGCAACAATGCCGCGGCGAAGCGCAGCCAGCAGATCGTCGAGCGCCTCGTCCTTCGTCAGACGCTGCAATGTGAAGCGACCGGTAAGAGCTACAGCCGCGTCGTCGCTCGGTGCACGCTACCTGGCGGCCGGTCGCTGTCGTGTGCCGCGATCGCTTCCGGCGCGGCCGTGCGGTGGGATCGGTATTGGCGGCAGTATCGCATGGGTGACTGCCGCTAACTACCACTCTTCCCTATCGCGCTGTATCGGTCAGCATGGCCCGTGCGCAAAAGTTGAAAGTGTATCGGACGGCTGCGGGCTTTAACGACGCCTACGTCGCCGCGCCCAGTCAGAAGGCGGCTCTGGCGGCATGGGGAAGTGACAAGGACCTCTTTGCGCGCGGCATAGCGGAGATCGTCACAGACCCGGCATTGACTGCCGAACCCTTGGCGTCGCCGGGCGTGGTCATAAAGCACTCCCGCGGCACTACGGCCGAACAGATCAAGGACATGCCTGATCCTGAGCCGCGGTCGTGGCGGGAAGACACCTCGGAGAGCGCCGCTGCGTCTGGACAGTCGGGCAAATCGAAGCTGGCCGCGCGTAAAGCCTACCCCTAAACCAAAGCCGAGCAGCACCAAACTCGAGGCGGCGAAGTCCCAGCTGGAAACAGTGAGCAGAGATTACGACGCCAGAATGAAGGCCTTGGCGGATCGGGAGGCGAAACTAGACCGCGAGCGGCGAGAACTGGAAAAACAGAAATCAGACGAGATTGGGGAGGCTGAAACTGCCGTTGAGGACGAGCGTCGAGCGTATGACACTGCGCTCCGCCAATGGCGGAAGTCGAAAACCGAAGGATAGACTATCGACTATAGGCCATGGGTTGGGGGCGGCCGGCACGACCGCCCCGCCGCATTATTTATGTCGGCCGTACCGGTTCGAGGTCCGGGCGTTACGATAGGATCCGCCGCGGTGGCTCGAGCCGCTGTAGCTGCCCGAGTAATGCCCGCCATGGCTGCTTGTATGGTGCCCGCCGCCGTACGAGGCGCGAGGCGCGTACGAACGCGACGAATATGATCGCCGGCTTGCCTCGGCGGGCGCTGCGACCATCGCCAACCCTGCCAGAACCGCCGCCGCGATGCCGAAGCGCATCATGCTGCCTTGCCGCCCGCAGAGCCGCATTTTGCGAACTTGCCCTTGGCGTCCTTGCAGCGGACCGGCTTTTTAGGAGCGGCGGTCGCGCATTTGATGAACTTGCCCTTTGCGTCCCGACACGGCGCTGCCGCGACTGGCGACGCCGCGAGCATCATGACGGCGAATGCGGATAGTGCGATCTTCAGCATATGCATCTCCAGGCGAGTCGTTCGCATGGCAGACTATGCTCATCGCGACGCTGCGCAACAGCGGTAACGAGACGCTCGGCCGGGTGTCACGGCTAAAGGCCGCCAGGTCGTTGCGGCGGCAATCCTGACGAGTGTTCGTTGGGAGACACTTGAAGGCACAACCGCCAGCTGGCAGGTCAGGAAGACTGTAGGTCGACCTTGCCGTCGGGCGTGATGTGAAGTTTAGTCCGAATTGCCATTTTAAGCTTGGGCGACACAAAGCGCCAAGCATCAGCCTTCGGCGTTCGCCGGATAATCGGATTGGCGGCCTCACCGA
This sequence comes from Sphingomonas sp. BK036, assembly GCF_004216825.1. Taxonomy (NCBI): domain Bacteria; kingdom Pseudomonadati; phylum Pseudomonadota; class Alphaproteobacteria; order Sphingomonadales; family Sphingomonadaceae; genus Sphingomonas; species Sphingomonas sp. BK036. Next base: position 1,097,623 of record NZ_SGXR01000003.1, read on the forward strand.
ACTCGGTCAAGATGCGAGATACGCTTAGCTGAGTGTCTGTAATCGAGAATGTATCGCGCACGATCGTTTCTATTTCGCTGTATTTGAAATCTTCCGTTTTACACTGGCCCATCGCGTACAAAACTTGATTCTTACGACCGGCGCGGGTCTCGCGTGCATTCATGGACGTTTCTATCACCGCGAGATCGCTCGACAGTGAATCCTCTACCCATGTCGCGACAGCGTCATCCAACACTTGTTGAGTGATGAGGTCGCCATTCCGCCGCGCTCGTTGCGAAACGATCAAGCCAAGTTCGTGAATATGTTGGGCGATCCGATCCGTCATCCACGCAATCTGCGTATAAAGCGATTGCGTGATTGACTGGTCAATGTTCAAGCCCAGTTCGTCAATAAAACCGCGTTTGATCAAATCATGCGCCTCAGCTTCGCTCATTCGAGCCACCTCGGGGATTTCCGTCAAGCGGTTCGCCACTGGCGCTGCGTTCGTAAGCCTGGTGATGGTTTCCTTCAGATTCCCGGGCACACCTACTATTACGACCTGTACGCCATGCGCGGCCGTAGATTCATCGTCGGCAGAAATGATCAGCGCACCTAGTTGTTTTAGCGAATCTTCGTCACCGATAATTGACTCGAAATTGTCGAGGACCAAAACACCTTTCCTGCCCGCTGCCCGGTAAGCCACGCGCTCAAGAAGGGCATTGAACCCACTTTTGAGCGGAAATTGTTGAGAGGTCTTCATCGCGGTTTCCGCGCCCATCCCCATAGGCCGTATTCCGACGGTCGTATTTGTCTCTTGCGTGACCATCTGCGAGTAGCCCATCTCGCCTAATTTTTGCCTGAATGCAGCATCAAGCGAGCCAGCAACCAGAGCATTGGACAGGTTGACTACGTCATAGTGAATATTGTTCGCAGCAAACACCCGCTTATAGAGCCAAGTCTTACCGTTGCCGCTTTCGCCATGAATGACGATGTACTTGTTGGAATCGATCGCATCAATCAGGCGCTCTTCGAGCTTTGGACGATGCACGTACATGCTGTCGTTCACTTGGGCCGCACGAGGCGTAAATACGTCGGTGGGTTTCTTATTCGCAACGGCCATCGAATCGGCGCTCCATATCGGGTGCTCCGTGCATAGGGCAGCACACGCCTTCGGCCCATACCTTGTACCATTTGAACGATCCGACGCATTAACGTCGGGTTGACGTCGGGGCTGCGGGCTTGTTGGCTGGTTCGGAGCATGTCTGGATCACTCGATTTAGCTAAGGAAAGAAGATGATTGATTATTTACAGAGCCTACTCGCCGGACGGGAGAATGGCATTACAGTGACTTTGCGTTTGCGGGCGGAGAACGCCGGAACCTTTTCGACCACCCTCCTCGCAGTCGACGAGATCGGAATCGTGGCATTGCGCGGTAATGCAACATCGGCCTACCCCTGGTCGGCGGTCCGGAAAATTGACATCAAGGACGAAGATCGCTGATCCGATATTGATACCGCGTCGTAGTCTTCGACGAACTTCGGGCTCGTCGTGGCGGCGCTTGTCCCACCGACCGCGGACCATCTTCATGAGGGTCGATTCCAGGATCCCCTCGCTGCCGGTGTCCCGCACCGCGCGCAGCGTCCACAGATATTCGGCCTGGCGATCGTTGTCGGCGACGTTGCCCTCGATCGCGCCGACCAGCGCGGCCGACGAGTGGAGCTAGTCCTTCGCTCCAAATCGGGTCAGCGACAGGCGAAACTCGATTTTTCTCGGCTGCCCATTCGAGAAGAACACCGTCTGGGTCTCGGAAACCTCTGTGATGCAAAAATCACCCCAGACGAGGCCGGTGCCATCCACGAACATGAGCATCTTGCCCTTGTCGGCCTCGGCTCTCATCGCGTCAACTTGCCCGAACCCGCCAGCATAAGCCGGGTAAATCGTACCGTCTAAACTGATGGTATCCTCCCCCGGTCCGATGAACTGCTGAACCGGTCGGGCGCCTACGCGCTCGACAGCGACCCAACGCCAAGTAGTCGTGCGCTGAAGTGATTGGTAGGCGGCGGTCGATACCGAAAATCGGAAGGCGCCGAGCGCCATCATCACGCGCGACTCAGTCATGTTGTGGGTCCCTCATCGAAAGCGTTGCTATGGTCAGGCAGCGATAATGCGGGCGGCGAGTGCCTCGACGCTGTCTGTCATCGCGCTTGCGGGGGGCAGCGGCGCGATCGGATCGGTATCGCGTAGCGCTTTTACGTTTGCGTACGGGTGCGGCTGATCGGAGCCGACGACCCTAGCGACGAGGCTGTCAATATCATGATCTCTCGCACGAGCCGCGCAGATCGCGGTCGCCACTTCGGCCTGCGAGAGTGCGAAGCTTTCGATCGAAACATTCCCGTCGATTGCAGCCTGAAGATCGGCGGCCGACGTACCGTTCGCCGCGGCGATGCTGCGGAGACCTGCAACCCGATCTACTGTAGACGCTTTCGGCGTAGAGGGCGCCAGCGTCGCAGTCGCCACCGGAGCCTGTTCGGAATGGCCGCCCGCGGCTTCCGCTCGAAGCTCCTTCACGCGGCGAAAGAGAGGGGCGGAGCGATTGCATTGCAAAAGCCGATTTCGAAAATCGAGCGTGCCGGCCGCGTGCGCGGCATCGATCGTTGCGTTCAGAATTGCCTCTGCCTGAGCTTCGATCTTGGCCGCTTCGGCCAGTAGGGATTTGACGTCGGTCATCGTAGAAAGCCTTTTAATTTGGGCTAGTGAGGGGAGCATTGCCGACGGATGCCGCCGCGGCCGCCTTGAGCGCGCTGGCCGGCGTGATGCCGGCATGGGTCGGTGCAATTTTCGGCAACGCTGACTTGCGCCCCATTTCGTGGAGAATGGCGGCGCGGTCAGACGGGTCGAGATCTGCGACTTGCTCCCGTGTAAACCCGGTGCTTTCGGCGATGTCGTCATCGCCGGTACCGTCGGTGCGGGAGACCGCTATTTCTGTTGCATGGCTGACCGGGCTACGTAGTCGCACACGCCCGATCATTCGGCCGGTCCTTGCGATCGTTGGCGCCTTGCAGCAGATTGATAAAAGCTCGCTAAGCACCGGCTCTTCGAGCCTCCAGTTTTCAGCAATATCTTCAAGTTTTTCTTGAAGACTCTCTGGTAGCCTCTTCATTCTAGGCACGGGCACCAGCGACCAACCAAGAAAACCCAAACACGCCTCGATAGTTTCTAAGCTAGGTCGGGAGTGAGTTCTCCAGGCCTTAATGGTAGTTACGAGGACGCCGCTCTCCCATTCTGCATCTTGATACGTTTTACCTTGGCGTTTCATTTCTGCGAAAACTAGCTTCGCCAGCGGATGCGCTCGCGCCGGTACAGTGATTTTAGAAACCCGCGCACCAACCGCAGATTTTATAACTTGCCGATGCGCTGGAACGGTGGTTTGAATGATCTGCATAGGCAGAAAGTGCGCGGAAACCGGCGGATCTGCAGGGCTGTTTCAGTATCTCTGCTGTTCGCGAACGGCACGACTTGGAACAACAACCGAAAAATCTCAATCCGCTTTATCGCTTTCGCTTTTTGAGACCGAAACAAAGGGCAGATCCTCAATTTTTCGCAATTTTTTCGGATCTTGTGAAAACAAGTTGGTTTTTAGTGTTTGATCTAGCGGAGGTTCGCGATTGCGCGTCACCCGCGGGGGCCACCGGGTGTGGAAGAACCTAACTTTTTTGAGATGTATTGATACACACTGACGCAACATTGTTGCGTCATTACTGATGGTGGTCTGATCATGCGGGATGGCCACCGCTCGCACGAGCAACGCCCACCCCTGCACTACCCCGCGTCATCCCTGCCGTGCTGACCAACTCAGGAGCAGGCGCTCGTACACGGGCCCGAAGTTACGTCGTACGGCGCTCTCCACGACACCCTGAGCGTCAAAGCGTGGATCGATGTGCGCGCCGTTCTGGATTTTGCCAAGAAGCTTGAGGTCGCCTCGAGCCTTCCCAAACCGTCTAGCAAGGAAGGTCTGTCCCCCATCCTTTAAGATGAATGGTTTTCGCTGCGTCCCGGACATCCTGCGCAGCATCGCACGCAGGCGACGGTGTGTCGGGACCTCAGCGATGTCGTCGTAGATCGGCACGAACAGCCGGCCCTTCTTGGGATCGGCCATGCCCCGAACGTGCCGGGAGAAGAACTTATCGATCGTGCCGACCTGCGCGATCAGATTACCTGGGGTTGCCGGCCTGATCCGGACGCCTTTGTCCAACCAGGTATTGCGCCGGTGGAACTTGGTGTTCTCCGCGCGCCAAGCACCGTGAGCCTTCTGTGCGGTAAATGTCAGCGCTTTGGCCGCCTCCGTGCGCGACGCGGTCAACAGACGCCGAAACTTGGTGAGCTCGCGCGCGTCGAGTGAGACGTTGAGATCAAGCATGAGCCGCCCTTCCATTTCGGGCGCGCATACATACCGCGCACGCCGCATTGTTCGTGTACCGCTCGATATGCCCTTGCCGGCATGCCGGGCCGGTCCACGTACGCGCGCCGGCGGCTTGTGCGGCTATGCGCGCCGGGTGTGTGCCTATCCGCTCTCGCGGCACCTTCGGCCGATACTGGTTACGCGACCGAATGCCCGAGCACGTCACACAGTTGCCCGACGAGACCCATCGCTGAGCGGCGGGATGCTCGCCACACGGCAAGCCGGTGAAGCGCTTCTCACCGGCCTTCAGAGCCGCTTGGCGAGCCGGGTGATTTGTTGAAGTGACCATGGCCGCGATCATGGTCGCTTATGGTTTGAGGATCGCGCTTGTTTCGGTGGCGACGAGAATAGATCGAATTTCGATCAATCCTTCGAAGCCGTCCCATCGACATCGATCAAGAGCTGACTATTCCTCCTCCGACGGCATGGGGATGCCGGACTTGGGGGATGAGCGTGGGATTTCTGATTGTTGCGGCCGTTATCGGCCTTCTGCCGGCTTTCATTGCGAGCGGAAAAGGACGGAGCTTCCTTGGATGGTGGATCTACGGAGCCATGCTCTGGATCATCGCTTTCCCGCATTCACTCATCATCAAGGCTGATCGACGCGAGCTCGATCATCGGGCGGAGCAAGAGGGCCTGAAGAAATGCCCGGCATGCGCGGAAATGATCCGCGATGAGGCCCGTGTTTGCCGTTATTGCCAGCGCGACCAAGCGTTCGCCTGAATTATGAAAAAGCCGAACCGGGGGGAAACATGACGACGATTATGCAGGGCGTAACCTACGTGGCCGCCATCCTAGCAGCAGTCGTGCTCTTTGCTACAGAGAGCACCGCGGCAGGCGCCCCTCAAGAGGCCGCTGGCGCCGCCCTGGCTCTTGGGATTGCGATCATCCCGTACTGTATCTCATCGACAATGCAGCGCGCCGATCTGATCACACATCTGCGCGATCGCGCCTGATCAACGTTACCGGCGGTGTATAGCTAATTCTAATCTCAGTCAGGCCACCGCCGCGCCGCCCGGCAATCCGAACATGGAGGCCGAACATCACACACCCCTTATAGGGGTGTGTTCGCATGTTCGCCCCCGGACATTGGAGCGAACATCGGCCGAACATTGGCGAACATTTGAAACAAAAGTGCCAGTTTTTCGCCATTCTTGATGTTCGATCGATGTTCGGAAAGGCCGAACATTGGGGCGAACATTGACGTGTTTTGGATCTAGACGAATGTTCGGATCGCTCACGGCTTCAGCAAGGATCCGGAGTTTGCCGAAAGAGCGATCATGCGCCATCGTCAGCCAGTAAATAAGGGTTTTTGACACGGGGGCGTGATGGACGAAGAAGCCGCAATTACTCGCCGCTGGGGCAAATGGGCTCAGCCTGGCGTCCCGCATAAAGGCTGGATGTGCCTTTCTGAATACGATGCCGTCGAGGAGAACGGCGAAGGTGGATTAATCGCGTGCGACATGTGCGAAACCACGCAGGTCCGGTTTGTGCATGTTATGATCCATCCCGAATGGCCGGACCAGCTCGATTGCGGATGCGTTTGTTCTGCGCATATGTCGGAGGATCGCGCCGCCGCTGACGATCGCGAACGGCGCATGCGGTCGCGCTCGAGTCGACGGGAGCATTTTGCCAAACGGAAGGGCTGGAGGACGTCCCGAACCAACGATACCCCATTCCTTCGCATCGACGGCTACCATCTGATGATCGCTCGGAAGGCAGACGGCTCGTTCCAAGTTGGGGCGAAAGGCCCGACGGAACTTGGCCACAGGTGGGGCAAAAAGCGGTTCGCTACGATTGACGAAGCGAAGACCGGCTGCTTCGATGCGTTGGAGTTTCTGAGAGGCGAGCACTGCAACGGCGCATAGCGCACTGGCGCGGTCAAGTGCGATCGTTACTGCACGGTAGCGATGGCCGCTGTCATCACCGGCGCTGCCGATCCGCTCAGACTGATCCGACCGCTCGCAGATTCAAGCAAGGCTTTCGCGCCGGTCACGCACGTACCCGCATGGCCAGCGGCGCAGGGTTTTCCGCATCCTACTGCCGCTTGTCTGCGTTGAGCATCAGCGTCCCTTGCAAGCGTGCCGGGTCGCCAAGCAGATTAGCTTTGCTCGCCGGCTCCAGTCGGCTTGCCAAGCTTCAACTCGGGTTCGATCTCCGCCTCAGCCTTCCTGGCCTGGCGCAGCGATACGGTAATTTGCAGCATCTTGATAGAATGTGCGGTCAGCGTGCCGATAACCGGTGAGCTGCCACCATGTAATGGCTCGAACCAATCCGACGACCATGGCAGCCAGAAAATTTTGTCCAAGTCGAACCTGGTCGCGCGGTCGAGGCCGCAAGCCACCATCTCCGACATCTTCGTTATGAAGAAGTCATCCTTGCGCTCAAGCAGCTTGAGTTTTGTCGTCCCGTAGACGACCTCGACATCCGCCGTACCGTCTTCCAAGATCGCGACGTTGCGAACGAGCCCCGGCCGAGCATACAATCCGGGACCTACGTCCGGCAGAAACGGAAACCGGCACCATACGATGTCGTAGGGTGCCGGCAGAGTCGACGCAGGGAAGAATGATCCAGGCAGCGTTACCAGCCTGGATTATAGAGTGGATTGCGCGCTGCTGCGCGCTTCCCGTCTGGGTCGGCTGCCTTGCGAATAGCTGACGCATGGTCGTCCGTAAGCTCGTCCTGATAATTCGGCTGCAAAGGCGGGGCCGTGCGAGCGAATGCTACGGAATGCTTCGGGTTAAAATACATGGCGTTTCTGCCCATTGTGGTCCTTAGGAAACCGTTTCCACGACATGACGCTTTCACACTGAACCGCCGCTGTATGCGATCCGCCGTAAAAAACGGGTTACTGTTATGTAGAACGCTCCGGGTGAAGCTTCGTATCCAGCGCCTGGAAATCTGCTTCGCTCGCGTGATGCTCATTGTTGACCGAGCCGTCAATAGCGTTTTGGCTCCATAAGCGCTCATAGCCGTTCACCACCGTTCACCATGACAATGATGTGGGGTGCACAATCCGGTGATCAACTCCAAGGCACCTTGGCGCATCAATAGCTGTCCGAATCGCGGAGCTTCACTAACCAGCCAACCACGCACCTCACCCATTCGTGTGTCAGCGCGCCGCTTGAGTAGCGCATCGCCGCGCCGCTACGCTCGTTCGACCTCGTCGACGACCGCATGTGCTCCCTGAAGGGTCATCGTGGCAGCCATAGCGCAAGTTCGTGCTCGTCTGATTCAGCCAGCCCTTCGCCTAGCGCCTCTTCAAGAGCGCGCTCCCAAGCTCGTTTTTTAGCGTCCTTCGAAGCGTCACCCCGCTTTGAGTAAAACCGAAGTTTAACCTCGCCCGTGGTGGCACGTGACCCGCCGCCCCCAGCAACCGCTTCACGCAATGCCTCCATGAAGTGTCGAGTCGAGACTTTGGCGATCTCCCCGACAAGCTTGGGCGACTCAACCGGTTCAACGACGCACGTCGAGACAGTCTCACCGTCCTCGTCGATGCCCATCGGTACAACCGTCAGGTTGTAATCGAACGTCATACCGGCATCACCGTCACGCATCTTCGTAACCGTTGCCCGACGCACCGCTGATGCGGGCTTGGCCACAGGCCCCCCATAGCCTGGCACGGTAACCGCGATAATGGCGTCAGCCGCCGCCGGCAGCGCGTTGGAGCCGCGAGATCCACGATCAACGTCCTTGCCCGGGTGATGAACAATCAGGGTCAAAAAGCCGCCACGTTCAGACTCTGCGATAAGCGGTTTTAAGGCATGCCCGGCATCCGCTGCGGAGTTCTCATCCCCGCCGCCCATGGCAGCATGCCAGGTGTCGACGATCACGAGCGCCAATCGAACGCCTGCGGCGGCGAAGTCGGCTTCGGCTTGCTTGATGGTGCGGATCAGCGGATCAGCCTTCCCGTCGCGCGAAAGATCTGGTGTCTCGTGAACAACACGGATCGGCGCGCGGCTCAGCGGAGCCGACCCTGCTGAACGGTTGGCGTTGGCTGACGCGACTGCAGTCGCCATTGCTCGGTCTGCCGCGGCAAGACGCCTGTTCACGCTCGTCCCGCCCTCGGCGGCTATGTAGAGGACTCCGCCGGTTTTCGTTTTCGAACCGAACAGCGGCAACCCCCACGCGATCGACAACGCGGCATGGACCGCCGCGAAGCTTTTTCCCGCACCGGACTCGCCAAACAAGAGGCCAATACCGACGCGGGGGAGCAATCCCTTTGCGAGCCAGGTCGGCGGAGCCGTTTCGGCGGCGGGATCAAAATCGGTATGCGCAAGCGTCCCGAACAAATGCTTCGGCGGGTTGAGCCAAGCAGCCGGGTCGCTCAGATCAAGCGGCGGACGCCCCACCGCAATTGGCGTAGCGCTGTCGATCGGATCCGCCACGGGGCCCTTGCTCACGTTTGCAACATCACTTTTCCGCTGGCTCCGATTAATGGCCCGCTCCGCAATATCGCGTGCTTCCCCGCTATCGATTAGCGGCTCTGCCCTGGCGATTGACTCGGCCAATTCAGCCAGCGTCGGCTTGATCCTTGCTCGACCTAGAATCGTCGCTGCATGCCGTTCGGCGTCCCGTAATGCGTCCACATATTCTTCCGGGACCATGACTTGATAGTTAAACGCGGATAGCGCCTCGTCCGCAACATCCGTAAGATCCGCGTAGAGATCGTTGACCGCATCCGGTCCCATTGCTTGCGCAATTAATTTGACGAGATCGTTTCCGACCAACATGGCTGACGCTCCCCCGTCGTTACGACGTGTAGCGCGCGCGGCAACATTGATCAGATGTTCGGCACGAGGCGCCTCGCTTACCTCGATATGCGCGATCATCGCCGCCCGGGCACATTCCAGCTGCCCGGCGCGGAAGGCGTCCCGGCACGCCTGTTCCGCCAGAACGGAAGCGCGCCGCGCGGCCACCGGCGCCCGGTCCCACCATGTCGGATCACCATCGAGCGCTATTTCCACGCTTGAGTAGCTTTCGCCGTTACGGCCGGCGATCGCAGCATATGCCACGACACGTTTTAGACGGCGGGGATCGCTATTAAACGCTGCCGCACGGCTGGCAGCAATCATAGTATTCAACATACGGGAAACTTTCGAACATGGCTCGCGGCCGTTGGTGGCGGGGTGCGGACATGGGCTTTCCGGGTGCCAGCTGTGGCGGCTGGCGGGTTCGTCGTTAAGAGAGAGAGACTAGAATTCGGCGGCGGGGAGCTTGGTGAGGCTTCCCGCCGTTTTCGTTAGGGCGTTGGCCATAGAGTTTTGCCCTGCAGATCAACGAGCTTGATCGCATCCGCCAGGCGCGTGGGCATCGTAGGGGGAAGTTGCACCTCCCCGACCAACTGATTTCTTACGACCGTCTGTTTGACCGCCGCCGGGTTATTGATCCATTTGCCGTACGCAGTGTCGTAAACGTGCTGCTTGACCACGTTGCCGCCCTTATCGACCCATACGGTGTCGTCGGAGAATTGGCCGGGGTACAGTTCGCCGGGAACCTGGCGAAGACGCTCCTCTGCATCCAGAACATGAGGGCGGTCCCCGCGACGGGCATTGTACTCGGACGTGCGCTGCCGACTGGCCTCGATCTCGGCAAGCTTGGCAGCCAGCTTGATCGAAAGCGCATCGGCCTCCCGGATGAGTTTTTCGTCGGAGATAGCCGCCTTCTCGATCGACCGAACCTCGGCCGCCGCCGCGCGCTCTGCGATCTCCTTCTCCGCCGCAGCAGCCTTCCTTTCGTGGAATTTGACCGCCTCGTCGGCAGCCTCGATTTTTAGGATCATCTCGGTTCGATCCCGACCCCAGAGGTAGGAGACTTCCGCGTCCTCGCCAGACGGTTTGCTGGCATCGTGAGCCTGTAAGCGCTGGCGTGCGGTCTCCGCGTTCGCTCGAGCACGCGGAAGGGCGTCGATGGTCTTCGTAGCGATTGAGTCGAACAGGGCCATCAGTTTACCCCTCCGATAAGCGATCGTGCGATCTCAACGGCCGCGGGGGAATAGACAGTCTGCCGCCCTCGGCGGGTTGGCGCGGGGATCGCGCCTGATCGCTGCCAATTCCACAACGTCACCCTCGTAACGCTCAGTTCAGCGGCAAGCTGGCCGGTGTTCATTTCCATTGGTTAAACCCTCGATTTGGTCCGTCGATGGGGAATCTTTGGGGGCTTACCGTAGAGCAACATAGCCACTTCGAATGGCGATATGGTCTGGCAACACACCCGGACCGATTTAGCTGGTAGAACTCAACGCTGCATCGATCCGAGCAAGCTGGCGATCCAGCCGCTCGACGAACGGAACGGCATAGGGGTCTAGCCGGTCCCGCCCGCCCCCGGTATCAACGAACGCGTCGCGCTCCGCCGCGATCGTCTCACGTGCCGCCCGCAACTCCGTGACGATGTCCGGCGCGTCGCCGAGCGCGCGATCTAGGCACAGCTTCGCCAGTTGCACGCGCTGACGGTTGATCGCGGCATAGCGAAGCTCCCGGTGGTACTTTCTAGCCGCCCCGATGAGCCGCTTCGCGAATAGCAGCGCGCCGTCCGGTGCGACCCGGCTGGCCAGCTCCACAAAGCTTTCAGGCGACATTGGCACGATCACCCCATCGACGCCGGTGGCTAGCGAGGTGGGGAAGTAGAGCGGCGTGCCCGCGATTGATATGGTCTGCGTCACTGGACCATCTCCGATCGCGCCGAGATCTTGATGTTCTCGAGCGTGGCCAAGGCGGCGGCGGCCTGATTATCGAGCAGATTGAGCAAGCTCATCGCCTGATTAAAGCTTTTGCGCGCCGCCGGCACATCGCCGTGCAGCTCATCGAGCGTCAACCGCACCGCGCCGACGAGCGCAGTGATGTAGTCGACGGTCCCTTGGCATGAGAGGGCTTGAGCGCGCGTCTCGGCGGGTGATGCCGAGAAGATCAGGACCGAGGGTTTAGGGGCGGGATGGGGCGTGAGCATCACCTCACACCTCCCGCGGTCTCGTTGCGTTTGTTAGCGGCTACCTTGTCAGGGCTAACCTTTGGCGGAACCCGACCAGTCTGGATAGAAACGTGGACGCCGAGCCATTGCAGCGAGAAGCGATAGGCCTCGCCTTCACTCTCATCCGAAAAATCGCGCTCCTGGGCGTCGAGGCGAGCAATGTTGATGCGATCCCAGTCATACCAGGGCTCGATCGCGCGGAGACAACGCCGCAAGACGCCGGGCGTGCGAGTGCGCGGCCGGATCGTTTCTGCCGCGGTTGGGGAGGCAGTGCGCGAGTCTTCAGATTGCGGGCAGCACACAACGTTGGCGTTCGAGACGACCTCGGCGAGAGCCAAGGCCTGGCTTCGCATTAAGCGCAGAAGATGGTGCGTGTCGCTCATCTGGCGGTCCAGCCACATCGCCACCTGGGCGTCTGCGCTGCGTTCGACCTCGTAAAGTTGGATCTCTGCGGCACTGGCGATAGCAGCGATCGTGTCCGCCGCATGCTCGCTGTCGCTCAGCATCTCATAAATAGTGCGAGCCAGGGCGGCACTTGAGGGCGTCGAAATAGGCTGGGCGCGGCGATCCGCTCCCGATATACCGGTGATTGTCATGGCGTTCCTCGTACGAACGGTTTTGATAAGAGCCGGAAGGAAGTTGACGCTTCCTCCCGGCTCGTTTTCTGGTTAACGGTTAACGATAATGACGTCAATATCCGATAACCGAAAATCGCGCGGCCGCCCATCTACTGGCATCAGCCCACCTGTTGGGGTTCGGCTTTACCCAGCACAGCTCGCCGCGCTCGACGCCTGGTGTGCAGCACAACCGGAACCCAGACCTTCGCGTCCGGAGGCGATTCGGCTCATCTTGGATCGCGCGCTCTCAGTCGAAGCGTAGAGCCGACGCAAACGCCGTCCCTCGGCGTCCGATTACATCCGCCTGCAACGGATTCCGCAATTAGGACGCCGCTTAGGACGCAACCCCCGAATTCTAGAAAAGTCGTCTAAAATCAATGGTTTGTGGCGGAGCGGGAGGGATTCGAACCCTCGATACGCTTTTGACGTATACTCACTTTCCAGGCGAGCGCCTTCGACCACTCGGCCACCGCTCCGCATTGCTCTGGAAGGGGGTCTGCTAGTGCGGGTTTCGCGTGTGCGCAAGCGATTGCGTGTGCGGACGCGCTCGGGCAGTCTTTGGGCATGTTGAATTTCCTCCTCGCCGCCGCGCTCGCGCAAGCCGTTTCGGCCCCACCCGCCGCCGCGGCGCTCCCCTCGGATCCGTTGCCGGCCGACTGGGTCGCGGTGCCGGACGACGAGTTGCTCGTGTTCACGCTGGCAAATGGACACAGCTTCACTGTTCGACTCGCGAGCCGGTATGCGCCGGTGCATGTGGCCAATATCCGCAAGCTTGCCGCCGCGCGGTGGTGGGATGCGGGGACCAGCGTGTACCGGTTGCAGGACAATTATGTCGCGCAATGGGGCGATGCGACCGAGAAGAAGCCATTGGCCGCGGGTGTCGTCGAGACCCCGCCCGCCGAATATTCGCATGCCGGGCCGACGACGGTGGCGCGGCTGGCGCAACGCGATCCCTATGCTGAATGGGCGGGGTATAGTCGCGACGGCTGGCCGCTCGCCGGCAACGGCGCGACCGAGTGGCTGCCGCATTGCTATGGGATGGTCGGGGTCGCGCGCGATCTGGCGCCGAGCACGGGCAGCGGCGCGGAGCTCTATACCGTGATCGGCCATTCGCCGCGCGCGCTCGACCGCAACATCGCGGTCGTCGGGCGCGTGATCGACGGGATCGAGTGGCTGTCGTCGCTGCCGCGCGGGACCGGCGATCTGGGGTTCTACACGACCGCCGGCGAGCGCAGCCCGATCGTGTCCGCGCGGCTCGCCAGCGCCCTCCCCGCCGCCGCGCGACCGCATTTCGAGTATCGCCGCGCGGACAATCCGCGGTTCATCGCCTGGATCGCCTCGCGCGAGAACCGGTCGGGGCCGTTCTTCACGGTGCCGGCGGGCGGCGCGGACATCTGTGCCGCGCTGCCCCCGGTGCGCAAGGCGCCCTAGCGGATGACGGGCGGCGTGCCGAACAGGCCCGCATTATAATCCTCGATCGCGCGCCCGATCTCCTCGCGCGTGGTCATGACGAAGGGGCCGTGCGACACGACGGGTTCGCCGATCGGATCGGCGTGTCCGTAGAGGATCGTGGCGGGCGCTTGCGCGGTGACCGCGATCGTGTCGCCGTCCATCGCAAACGTGGCGAGGTAGTGCGGCTTCACGGGCGTACCGTTGGCGGAGGGTAAGCCGGCGACGACGTAGAAGAAGACCGCGCGACCGGCTGGTGCGGGCAGGTCGACATGGCCCCCCGCCTCGAGCGTGACCGTCATCATCGCGACATCGGTCAGCGACTCGATCGGGCCCTTCGTCTCGCCGAACGCGCCCGAAATCAGGTTCACGACGCCCCCTTCGACGGTAATCGCGGGAATGTCCTCGCGCTGGAGGCCGGTATAAGCAGGCTTGGTCATCTTGAGCCGGCCGGGAAGGTTCACCCAGAGCTGCAGGATTTCGAGCTGGCCGCCGTCGCGCTTGAACGATGCAGGCGATATCTCGGCGTGGATCAGGCCCGAGCCTGCGGTCATCCACTGGATGCCACCCGCGCGGATCACGCTCTCATGGCCGCCGCTGTCGAGATGCGCCATCTCGCCCTCGAGGATGAAGCTCACCGTCTCGAACCCGCGGTGCGGGTGAGGACCGAAGGGGAGACCTGAGTTACCGGGGCGATAGGTCTGGGGCCCGTGATGGTTGAGGAACAGGAACGGGTCGACCTGCGGCAGGCCCGGCCCCGGCAGCGGACGCCGGGTGACGAGATCGGCGATGTCGTCGCGCTGGGCGGGGTATTGGCGGAGGACCTGGCGCATATCAGGACGCCTCGCGATCGGCGGCGGTGGGGCGGGCGATGTCGGCGAGCAGGTCGTCTATACCGGCGACGAGGAAGTCGAGCGTGCGCTGGTCGGTCAGGCTGCCGTCGACGATCTTCTCATGCACCGCGCCGACGACGGCCTGGGGACGCAGGACGACCCTGGCGCCGATCGAGGCCAGCGTCTCGTTCAGCTGGGCATGCGCGCGCGCGCCGCCGACTGCGCCTGGCGAAGAGGTGAGCGTGAAGACCGGCTTGCCCGTCAGCGTCGCCTTGCCGTGCGGGCGCGAGGCCCAGTCGAGCGCGTTCTTTAGGACGCCGGACATGCCGTGGTTGTATTCGGGGGAGGCGATGACGATCCCGTCGGCCGTGCCGATCGCCGCGCGCAAGGCCGCAACCGCTTCGGGGGGCGTGTCGGTATCGGCGTCCTGGTCGTAGAGCGGGACGTCGTTGAGCGCGAAGATCGTGAGCGAGGCCTTGTCGGCGACCGCTTCGCCAAGCGTGGCAAGGATCGCGCCGTTGTACGAGCCGCGACGCAGGCTGCCGGACAAAGCGAGTAGCACGGGAGAGGACATCGAATTTCCTTAGTTGAAGCGATAGCCGGAGATGGCGGTTTGCAGGACGCGTTCGCTATAGACCTGCGTGCCGGGTTGGTCGGACGCGGCGGCGGCGACCATCAGTGGTAGCAGATGCTCCTCGCGGGGGTGCGAGAGGCGGCCGGCGGGGGCTTCGGCCCAACGGTCAAGCGCTGCGGCGCGGGCGGTCGGGTCGGCCTCGACCGCGGCGGTGAGCCATTGGTCGAAGGCCTCGGAAGGCGCGGTGAAGCGCGGGTCGCCATAGCCGCGCATGTTGTGGAAGCTCATGCCCGAGCCGACGATCAGGACGCCGTCGTCGCGCAAGGGGGCGAGCGCACGGCCGGCGGCGGCGTGGAGCGCGGGGTCGAGATCGCGATCGACCGACATCTCGACGACCGGGATGTCGGCATCGGGGAACGCAACCTTCATCGGAATGAAGACGCCGTGATCCAGCCCGCGCGTCGGATCGATGGTCGCGGTCAGGCCAGCACCGTGCAGCAGATCGACGGCCCGCGCGGCCAAAGCGGGATCGCCGGGCGAGTCGTAGCGGATCTCATAGGTATGCGCGGGGAAGCCACCGTAATCGAAGATCAGCGGCGGGGTGGCGGCACCGGTGAAGGCGAAACCGCGGGTTTCCCAATGGCCGGAAACGATCAGGATCGCCTTGGGCTTTTCCGGCAGCGAGGCGGCGATCGACCGGAGATACGCGGCCATGCCGGTCCAGTTGCCCGCCGGGTCGTCCATGAAGAAGCAGGGCCCGCCACCGTGCGGGATGAACAGCGTCGGCTGGCGGATGTTTGTCATAGTCGGGACGTAAGCGAGCCCCGGCGCGATCGGAAGGGCGCGAATGGCAACGCTGCGTTGCCGGTTGGCGTGCGCATCAGGTCCAGTAGAGAATGCGCGCCTGCGGAAGCTTCGCCGCGATCTCGTCCTGGAAAAAGCTGCGGAGCGCGCGCATCGTGTCCGCGTCATAGACATATTTGACCGAGCCGAACTTGGTGCGCTTCTCGGTGCGGTTCGCCATGCTGAGATCGAGCGACGAGCCAGGATACCAGGTTTCGAGCACCGCCTTCGATCCGGGGGTATAGCGGTGGGTGATCAGCTCGATCGTCACGTCGGGGATGTCGGCGAGCACCCGGCCCGCCTCCGCCAGCAAGTCGCCATACGCCTCGCGCCATCCCTCCGCAGCGATGATCGGCGCAACCGTCAGGCCGATCCTGTAGCCCGCGTCCGCCATTCGGCGCAGCGCCACCAACCGCGCGGCGACGGGGCTCGTGCCGCCTTCGAAGCGGGCATAGGCGGCGGGGTTGATCGACGCGCGCATCCGGGTGCGGCCGCGGTGATCGAGATCCAGCAACGGTTCGACCGCATCGAACTTGGTGGTGAAACGGAGTTGCACGTCGGCCTCCCACGTGCCGAAATGCGCGATCAGCGCGGACAGCGATCCGGTGACATGCTCGATGCCGAGCGGGTCGGTGTAGCAGGAGGCCTCGAACGTCGTCCCCTCGTGTGCGCGCGCGGTCGAGCGTGAGGTGACGGTGCCCTGCCCCAGATGCGCCGGGAGTTCGGCGAGGATCTCGGGCAGGTTCGCGTAGACGCGCGTGATCGGCGGGCCCTTCAACGAGCCGGCGAGGTAGCAATAGCCGCAATGCGCCGGGCAGCCCTCGGCGAGGTCGATCCGCCAGTCTGCGCTGGGCGCGATCGGCTGAAGCTTGCGTTTGGACGGCGGCGCGACGACCAGCGCCAGCGTGGCCTTGGCTTCGGCATAGGCGCCGCGCGAGTCGTCGGGGAGGTCGAGCTTGAGGCGGTCGCTCGGCAGCGTCGTGACGGGTACGCCCAGCGCGGTGGCGCGGGACACGATCCCGGCGCCGTGATCCCAGGTCAGCGCGGACGGGGTCGCCAGCAGGCGGCGGGGTTGCCAGAGTTTGGGGGAGCGCATCGGGGGACAACGCCGGCCACCGCCGATGCGTTGCCGCTATTTGACGGGGCGCTTCTCGAGTTTCCGCGCGAGCGTACGGCGATGCATGCCGAGGCGGCGCGCGGTTTCCGAGATGTTGAAGTCGGTTTCGGCGAGCGTGGTGTGGATCCGCTCCCATTCGAGCGTCTTGATCGAGGTCGGGCGCTCGGACAGTTCGGTATCGACGCTGCCCTCGGTGCGATCGAACGCGGCCTCGATGTCGTCGGTGTTCGAGGGTTTCACGAGATAGTGCGACGCGCCGAGCTTGATCGCCTCGACCGCGGTGGCGATGCTCGCAAAGCCGGTGAGGACGACGACAAGGATCTCCGGGTCATGCGCGTGGAGCGTCTGCACGCAGACGAGACCCGACGCGCCGCCGAGCTTCAGGTCGACGACCGCGTAGCGCGGCGTGCGCTCCGCCAGTTGCTCGACCAGTTCCTCGTGGCTGGCCGCCTGCATCACCTCATAGCCGCGGCGTTCGAACGAGCGGCGGAGCGTGCGGGCGAACGTCTCGTCATCCTCGACGATCGCGAGCAATTTAGGCTCTGTCACGACGTCGGTCATGACAGGGCGATCGCGGAGAGCGGCATGCGGATCGTGACTTCCGCACCGCCGTCCTCGCAGTTCACCACGGACACGCCGCCGCCCAGCTTGCGCATGACGTTGACCGCCAGGAACAGGCCGAGGCCGTGGCCGGGCTCGCGCTTGCTCGATTGATAGGGCTTGCCGAAGCTTGCGAGCCGCTCCCGGCTGAAACCGGGACCGCGGTCGCGGACGATCAGCGCGAGGTTGCCGTCGCTGCGTTCGCCGCGGAACGCGACCCAGTGCGGCGAGGCTTCGGCGGCATTGTCGAGCACGTTGGCGATCACCTGTTTGAGTGCGGGGTCGGAGACGACCTGCGGATCGTCGCCGACGCGCGTGGTATAGTCGAAATCGACCGACGGGTGCACCGCGCGCCACTCGTCGACGATCGCGTCGAGGAACTGGTGGAGCGGCATGATCTCGGGCGCCTCGCCGCGCGCCTCGCCCGCGGACAGCAGGATGCCGGTGACGATCGCCTTGCAGCGCTGCACCTCGGACTGCATCTCGACGATCTCGGCCTGGAGGTCGGCGTCCTGCGCGAGCGTCGGCATGCGGCGCCAGTCGGCGAGGATGACCGCGATCGAGGCGAGTGGCGTGCCGAGCTCGTGCGCGGCGCCCGACGCGAGCAGGCCCATGCGGACGATATGATCCTCCTCCGCGGCCTGCTGGCGCAGATCGGCGAGCCGCGTGTCGCGCGCGCGCAGGTTGCCCGTGATGCGGGTCATGAACAGCATCAGCAGCGTCGCGATCAGCATGAAACAAAGCAGCGAGCCGATCGTGTAAAGGATGAAATACTCGCCGCTGTAGTTGGGCGGCAGGATCAGCGGGTGATAATAGAGCGTGAGCACCCCGAAACAGCCCGCGGTGACCGCGACGATCGCCCAACTCGACCAGCGATCGAGCAGGACTGCGCCAAGCACGACGTGGAGCAGATAGAGCGAAATGAACGGATTGGTCGCGCCGCCGGCGAGATAGAGCTGAGTCGACAGCAGGCCGACGTCGAACAGCAGCGCGAGCAGCAGCTGGATGTTCGCCCCCTTGCGCCAGCCGTACAGCGGCATGCTGGCGAGGTTCAGCCCGACGGCGGCGGCGAGCGCGGCCATCATCGGCACGAGTGGGAGATCGAAGCCGAGCCCGAAACGCGCGAACAGGATCGTGACGAACTGGCCGGCCACCGCGATCCAGCGCAGCGTCACGAGCTGGCGCATGTTCGCATTGCCGGTCGCGTCGGTGCGCGCGGTGGCGATCGCCAGCCAGCGTTGCCAGCCCTGGCGCGCGCCCGCGGAGGTCATGCGTCGACCGCCCCGCGCCGCTTGCGCACATCTTGGCGCACGAACACGACGAACGCGACGATCGTCATCGCGGCGAGCGCGAACCAGGTCAGCATGTAGACGAGGTGGTTGTTCGGGAAGGCGATGATCGTCTGGCCACCGATGGGGGCGGCGGTGCCCGACTTGTCCGCGTCGACGAAATAGGGCGCGACGTTGGTCAGCCCGCGGGCCGCGGCGATCGCGGCGACGTCGCGCGAATACCATTTGTCGGTGGCCGGGTCGTTGTTGCGGAGAAAACCGCCACCTGGCTCGGTGATGCGGAGATAACCGGTGATCGTGACCGGACCCGTCGGCTTGGCATGCGCGTCGCGTTGCTCGGGCGAGACATAGCCGCGGTTGACGAGGACGGTGAAGCCCTGCGTGGTACGCAGCGGCGTGACGACCCAATAGCCGCTGCCGAGCGCGGTGGCGGCGCGGACCAGAGTCTCGCGCGTATTGTCGAGCGTGCCGTCGAGCCGGATGCGACGATACGCATCGGTGGGGGCGGTGATCGCGCCCCAGAAGGCGGGGCCCTGTGGGGGCGCGGGCGCGGCATGCGCGCGTGCCCCGACCTGTTTGATCAGCTCGAGCTTCCAGGCACGGCGCTCGATCTGCCAGATGCCGAGCGCCATGAACCCGGCGAACAGCAGCAGCGCGACCAGGCCTGCGACATAGACGGCAGGGCCCGGTCGCGCGTTCATCACATGTCTGCCGCGGCCTGCATCGGCATCATGTTCGTGTTCATGTGGTACATCACCCAGATCGATCCGCTGAGCGTGATAACGACGAGGATAATCGTGAAGATCAGCGCCATCATCGTCCAGCCGCCCTCCGACTTGCCGCTCATGTGCAGGAAGTAGATCATGTGGACGATGATCTGCGCGACCGCGAACACCATCACGACCAGCGCGGCGGTCGACGGATCCTTGAACGCGCCGGTCATCACCGCCCAGAAGGGGATCGCGGTCAGGATGACCGAGAGGAAGAACCCCTTGAGATAGCTGCCGCGCGTACCGTGCGAGACATGATCGCCGTGATCGCCATGGCCGTGATCCGCATGCGCGTCATGCGTGTGTGCGTGGGGGTCGCTCATCGTAGGGTGCCCATCAGATAGACGAAGGTGAAGACGCCGATCCAGATGACGTCAAGGAAATGCCAGAACATGCTCAGGCACATCAGGCGACGCTTGTTCGCGGCGATCAGGCCGTGCTTCTGCACCTGCACCATCAGCGTGACGAGCCAGATCAGGCCCATCGTGACGTGCAGGCCGTGCGTGCCGACCAGCGTGAAGAACGACGACAGGAAGGCGCTGCGCGTCGGCCCTGCGCCCTCATGGATGAGGTTGGCGAACTCGTACATTTCGATCGACAGGAACGCGAGGCCGAACAGCCCCGTGAACACCAGCCACATCTGCATGACGCGCTGGCGACCTTCCTCCATCGACAGCATCGCGAAGCCGTAGGTGATCGACGAGAACAGCAGCATCGCGGTGTTCACCGCCACCAGCGGCAGCTCGAAGATTTCCTTCGGGCTGGGACCGCCGGCATAGCTGTTGCCGAGCACGGCGTAGGCCGCGAACAGCACCGCGAAGATGAGGCAATCGCTCATCAGGTACATCCAGAAGCCCAGCATCGTGCTGCCGCCATCGGGATGTTCGTGCTCGTCCAGGTCGTAGAACGAGACCGGCTTGGTCTCGTTCAGACCGTCTTTCATGGGTATTGCGGACATCGCGTCAGGCTCCCTGGATCGCGAGCTGGCGGGTGCGCGCGTCCTCGCTGGCGATCACGTCCTCGACCGGGATGTGATAGTCGCGCTTGTAGTTGAAGGTGTGGAAGATCGTCGTGCCGAAGATGCCGGCGAGCGCCAACCCTGCGAGCCACCAGATGTACCAGATCATCGCGAACCCGAACGCCACGCTGAGCCCGGCGAGCACGACGCCCGTGCCGGTGCCGCTTGGCATGTGGATCGCCTTGAACCCGGTCACAGGCCGTGCGTGCTTGCGATCCTTCATGTCGTACCAGGCATCCAGATCGTGGACGATCGGCGTGAACGCGAAGTTATACTCCGGCGGCGGCGACGAGGTCGCCCACTCCAGCGTACGGCCGTTCCACGGATCGCCCGTCAGGTCGGCCAGCTTCTCGCGGTTCCGGATGCTGACGAAGATCTGCATCAGGAAGGCACCGATACCCGCGGCGATCAGCGCTGCACCAAAGGCGGCGATGACGAACCAGATCTGCAGGTTCGGATCGTCGAAGTAGCGCATGCGGCGGGTCACGCCCATCAGGCCGAGCACGTAGAGCGGCATGAAGGCGAAGTAGAAGCCCGACACCCAGCACCAGAACGAGATCTTGCCCCAGGTCTCGTCCAGCTTGAAGCCGAACGCCTTCGGGAACCAGTAGTTGATCCCCGCGAACATGCCGAACAGCGTGCCGCCGATGATCACGTTATGGAAATGCGCGACCAGGAACAGCGAGTTGTGCAGCACGAAGTCGGCAGGCGGCACCGCGAGCAGGACGCCGGTCATGCCGCCGATCGTGAAGGTCACCATGAAGGCGATCGTCCACATCATCGGCAGTTCGAACCGGATCCGGCCCTTGTACATCGTGAACAGCCAGTTGAAGATCTTGGCCCCTGTCGGGATCGAGATGATCATCGTGGTGATGCCGAAGAACGAGTTCACGCTCGCGCCTGACCCCATCGTGAAGAAGTGGTGCAGCCAGACGAGATAGGCGAGGATCGTAATGACGAGCGTCGCATAGACCATCGAGCTGTAGCCGAAGAGGCGCTTGCCCGAGAAGGTCGAGGTGACCTCCGAGAAGATGCCGAACGCCGGCAGGACCAGGATGTAGACCTCCGGGTGACCCCAGATCCAGATCAGGTTGACGTACATCATCGGGTTGCCGCCCGAGTCGTTCGTAAAGAACGCGGTGCCGATGTAACGGTCGAGCGACAGCATCGCGAGAACCGCGGTCAGCACCGGGAAGGCGGCGACGATCAGGATGTTGGTGCACAGCGACGTCCAGGTGAAGATCGGCATCTTCATCATGGTCATGCCGGGCGCGCGCATCTTGACGATGGTCGCGACCAGATTGACGCCGGACAACAACGTCCCGATGCCCGCGATCTGCAGCGCCCAGATATAGTAATCGACACCAACATCGGGCGAATACGCCAACCCCGAGAGTGGCGGCATCGCGAGCCAGCCGGTCCGCGCGAACTCACCGATGAACAGCGACATCATGACGATCACGGCACCCGCCGCGGTCATCCAGAAGCTGAAATTGTTGAGAAACGGGAACGACACGTCGCGCGCACCAATCTGGAGCGGGACGACATAGTTCATCAGGCCCGTGACCAACGGCATCGCCACGAAGAAGATCATGATCACGCCGTGCGCGGTGAAGACCTGGTCATAGTGATGCGCGGTCAGATAGCCCTCGGAGCCATTAAACGCCATCGCCTGCTGCGCGCGCATCATGATCGCGTCGGAGAACCCGCGCAGCAGCATGACGATCGCCAGGATGATGTACATGATGCCGATCTTCTTGTGATCGACGCTGGTGAACCACTGGTTCCACAGATAGCCCCAAACCTTGAAATAGGTCAGCGCGGCAACGAGCCCAAGGCCACCGATCGCCACCATCGCAAAGGTGGCGACGACGATCGGTTCGTGCAGCGGCAGCGACTCCAGGGTCAGGCGGCCGAAGATTGTCTTCAACAGAGTGTCGTTCATGATGGTTCTCTAGCCGTTCGCGACGGGGCGCGTGCCCGGCATGGTGGAGGGGGACAACATCGTATGATTGCGGTTGGACTGCGAGCCCGGCGCGCTGTTCGCGCCGTCCCGTTTTATGTCGGCGGGTGCGGTCCAGTGATTGCCGCTACCCTTCTCGTCGGCGTCCTTCATCAAGGCGCCTTCGACCCGCTCGGACGAATCCTGCGGGCCCTTGCCGCCATTGACGCCCGGCATCGCCATGCCGGCGTGCGAGTCCCCCCCGCTTTTTCCGCCGTGCATCATCTGCGACATGCAGACCTTACCTGGCTGGACGCACTGTTCGACTACCAGCTTGAACATGTCCGGCGCGACCGCATTGTAATAGCGCACCGGTACCTTCTCGCTCGGCTTCTCCAGTTGGAGATAGCTTGCGCGGTTCAGCCCGCCGCTGGCCTTGGCGCCGCCCTGCTTGACGCGGTTGACCCAGGCCTGGAAGCCCGCGTCGCTTACGCCGTGGAAGCGGAAGCGCATGCCCGAGAAGCCAGCGCCGCTATAGTTGGACGAGAAGCCCTCGTAATTGCCGGGCTTGTTAATGACCGCGTTCAGCGTCGTCTGCATGCCGGGCATCGTGTAGATCATGCCCGCGAGCGCCGGGATGTAGAACGCGTTCATCACCGACGACGACGTCATCTGGAAACGGATCGGACGATCGACCGGCGCAGCCAGCTCGTTGACCGTGGCGATGCCGTATTCGGGATAGATGAACAGCCACTTCCAATCGAGCGCGACGACCTGCACCTCGAGCGGCCTGCCCGCGCCATTAGGCCCGTTGCCTGCCTGCTGCTTGTCGACCAGGTTGCCGACCGGCAGGTTGTTCGCCAGCGTCGGCGTGTCGGGCTTGATCCGGCCGAGCGGACGGTACGGATCGAGCAGATGCGTGCTGGTCCAAGTCAGCGCGCCGAGCGCGATGATGATCAGCAGCGGGATGCCCCAGATAAGCAGCTCGAGGCCGACCGAGTGATCCCAGTTGGGCTCGTACTTGGCGGCCTTGTTCGACTGGCGATAGCGGAACGCGAAGAACAGCGTCATCGCGATCACTGGAATGATGATCAGCAGCATCAGCCCGGTCGAGATCAGGACGAGATCGCGCTGTTGCACTGCGATATCGCCGGACGGCGACATCACCACCCAGTCGCAACCGCTGGTAAGCAGCGCCAACGGCAGGGCCGCCAACCATTTTCGGGCCGAAATTTTGGAGCGGGAAAGCTGTGTCACGACGGTCATCCGGTTCCCCTACGCCTGGGTTGCGCTGCGCTACAGTGGACAATTTGTCCAATGGGCGCTGCACTGCAACATCGGCATGGATCTATCATCACGAGGGATAGCATAGATTACCCCTGCCCGCATCCGCCGGAACGGCGTATGATCGGGTTCGCGCCCTGAAGAGCGAGTTGAAGAATGAGTGCAAACACAGTCCCCGAGACGAGCTTCGAAGCCGATGCTCGCAGTATCCACAGCGACGGCGAACACGTCACACCAGGCGTGATCGCGATCGGCGTGGTGATCGGCCGCACCTCGGAATTCTTCGATTTCTTCGTGTTCGCGATCGCCTCGGTGCTCGTGTTCCCGACTTTGGTGTTCCCGTATGTCGATCGGTTGCAGGGCACGCTCTATTCGTTCGCGGTGTTCGCGCTGGCGTTCTTCGCCCGCCCGATCGGCACGATCATCTTCATCGCGGTCGATCGCGCCTATGGCCGCAGCGTCAAGCTGACGATCTCGATCTTCCTGCTCGGCACTTCCACCGTCGCGATGGGGTTCATCCCCAGCTACGAGTCGGCGGGCAACTGGTCGGTCGCGATCCTCGCCCTGCTGCGCATCGGCCAGGGCATCGCGCTCGGCGGCGCATGGGACGGCCTAGCGTCGCTCCTGTCGCTCAACTCGCCCGAGAAGCATCGCGGCTGGTATGCGATGCTGCCGCAGCTGGGTGCGCCGATCGGCCTGCTGGTCGCCAGCGGTCTGTTCGCGTTCTTCGTCGCGGCGCTGCCCAACGAGGATTTCTTCGCCTGGGGCTGGCGCTATCCGTTCTTCGTGGCGTTCGCGATCAACGTCGTCGCGCTGTTCGCCCGCCTCCGCCTGGTGGTGACCCCCGAATTCGAAGAGATGTACGCCAAGCGCGAGCTCGAGCCTGCGCCGGTCGTCGAGACCGTGCAGTCGCAGTGGAAGGCGATCTGGCTCGGCTCGTTCGTGCCGCTCGCCAGCTTCGCGCTGTTCCACATGGTGACGGTGTTCCCGCTGTCATGGGTCGTGCTGTTCACGCGCGAGGCGCCGGCGCGCTTCCTCGTGGTCGAAGTGATCGGCGCTGTGATCGGGATCGGTGCGATGCTCGTATCGGGCCTGCTCGCGGACCGGTTCGGCCGTCGCACGATGCTGGGGACGATCGCGGTCCTGATCGCACTGTTCGCGATCGCGGCCCCGTCGTTGCTGGGTGGCGGCGATGTTGGCGAGCGCCTGTTCATGGGGATCGGCTTTGTGCTGTTCGGCCTGTCGTTCGGCCAGTCCTCGGGTGCGATCGCCTCGACGCTCAGCCCGCAGCATCGCTATACGGGGTCGGCGCTGACGACCGATCTGGCATGGCTGTTCGGCGCGGGCTTTGCCCCGCTGGCGGCGCTGCTGCTGACGAGCAAGCTGGGTCTCGCGGCAAGCGGCGCCTACTTGTTCTCGGGTGCGGTGTTCACGCTGGTCGCGCTGGGTCTGAACAAGCAGCTCGCCAAGCGCGACATCGCGCGCTGATCTGACAAACTGACAGACTCCCCAAAGGGCACCACCCCGTCGAAAGCCGGGGTGGCCTTATTCTGGAATACCTTGAGTTACCGATATAATCGTCGCTCCAGCGAAAGCTGGGGTATTCCTGTTGGCGGACGCCGCGACCCAGAACGGGGAGATCCCAGCGTTCGCTGGGATGACAGCAGCAGAGCCGTCAGCCGGCGAACGCTAAAGTAACCGTAGACGCGCTCAGGCCCGCCGGCGATCCAGCGCCCACGACAGCGCCCAGATCGCAAACCCGCCCAGCGCCAGCGCGGTCCCGACCCAGCCGGTCGAGGGCAACCCGAACCCACCCGCAATCGCCAGCCCGCCGAGCCAAGGCCCGATCGCGTTCGCGGTGTTGAACGCCGAGTGGTTCAGAGCCGCCGCCAAGGTCTGCGCCTCCTCCGCGACATCCATCAGCCGGGTCTGGAGGATCGTCGACAACCCTCCCCCGCACCCGATCAGCAGCACCACCGGCAGGATCGCCCACAGATGCGGCGCCGCGGGTGCATAGAGTGCGAGCGCGCCCGCCCCGAACAGCAAGGTGATCCCCGCCGCGGGCATCAGCGCGACGTCGGCCGCCTTGGCGCAGACCAGCGTACCGATCGTCATCCCGACGCCGAACAGCGCGAACGCGACGGGGGTGAAGGCGGACGATACGCCCGTCACCTCGGTCAGAGTCGAGGCGAGATAGGTATAGACGCAGAAGATGCCGCCAAAGCCGACCGCGCCGATCGCCAGCGTCAGCCACACCTGCCCGTTGCGCAGCGCCGCCAGCTCGCCGAGCGGGCTCGCGTCCTTGGCGGGCCGCAGGATCGGCGCGAACCGGACCAGCATCGCTACCGTCACTGCGGCGATGATCGCGACGATCCCGAACCCCCAGCGCCAGCCGAACCACTGCCCGATGCCGTTGGCGAGCGGCACCCCCGCGATCGTCGCGATCGTCAGCCCAAGCATCATCCGCGACACCGCACGCGACCGCTTCCCACGCGGCACCATCGACGCCGCGACCAGCGAGCCGACGCCGAAATAGGCACCATGCGGCAACCCGCTCAGGAATCTCGCCAGCAGCATCAGGTGATAGGTCGGCGCAAGTGCGGACAGCCCGTTGGCGATCCCGAGAAACGTCATCAAGCCGATCAGCAGCACGCGCCGCTCGATCTTTGCCGCCAGCACCGCGATCATCGGGGCACCGACCACCACGCCCAGCGCATAGGCGCTGATCACGTGCCCGGCGGTCGGCTCGTCGATGCCAAGCCCCCGCGCGAATTGCGGCAACAGGCTCATCGCCGCGAACTCCGTGGTGCCGATCGCGAAACCACCGACCGCCAGCGCGAGCAGCGCCAGGCGGGGATTGACCGTTGTCGGTCCGTAACTGTCTGTCATACCGCACACTTCGCAAGTGCAGCATGATGCTTCAAGGTCAGGCGCGCGTTTAATAGAAGGGGGCGCGGTCGCCTGAACGCCCCGCCCCCCCTGATTATCGATCGCTTAACGCCGCGGTGCAGCAGCGAACGCTGCCTTCAGCCGTGCAATCGCCAGCGTGTTGGCGTCCTGCGCGCCGCGCACGACCATCCCCATGCCGAAGAACTCGTGGGTCACGCCGGGGAAGGTCCGCTGTTCGACACGATCACCAGCCTTGCGCATCGCCGCGGCGAGCGTTTCGCCATCGGAGCGCAGCGGATCGATCTGCGCGTTGATGATCGTCGTCGGCGGCAGGCCGCGCAGGTTCGCCCTGACCAGGTTCAGCCGCGGATCCTGCGCATCGGCAGGCGTCGTCTGGTAATAATGGCCGAACCACTTGAGCATCGCGCCGTTCAGCGGCTTCGCATTCGCCGAATCCATCCGCGACGGCAGCGTCATGCTGCTGTTGGCGATCGGATAGACCGACACGATGTGCAGCGGCGTGGTCAGGCGATTGTCGCGCGCGTAGATCGCGGTCGCGACCGCGAGGTTGCCGCCTGCGCTCTCGCCGGCAACTGCGATCTTGCGCGGATCACCACCCCAGGATGCGGCATTCTGCAGCGTCCAGCGATAGGCGGCGGCCGCATCGTCATGCTGCGCGGGGAACTTGAACTCGGGCGCATGGCGGTATTCCACCGAGACGACGATCGCGCCGAGCTGCTTGGCGAGCAGGCGCGGTGCCGCGTCATAGGTATCAACCGTTGCGATCACCCAGCCGCCACCGTGATAATAGACGATCACCGGCAGGTTCTTTGCGTTCGCCAGGGCCACCGGCTTGTAGACGCGCGCGAACTGCTGCGCGTCGCTGCCGTAAGGAATGTCCTGGGTCGTCACGGTCGCATCGGGGGTGGCCGACAGGCCGTGCTTGACCATCACCTGCTTGGCGGCATCGGCGGCCGAAGGCTGGGTCCGCGCAACGGCAGGGGTAAGAGTCTCGATCGGCTTGCCACCGAGTGCGGCGAGCTGGTCGAGCACGGTCTGCATGTCGGGCGCAGCCTTGGCGGGCTGCATCGCCATCGCCGGCGGCGGCGGTGGCGGCGCGGCATCGGCCGACCGGGCGGATTGCGCGAGTGCGCTGCTCGATACGGCGACGCTCATGGCTGCGATCGCGATCAGCGATGCGCGCGGTGAAAAACGGATCATGCGGTAGATTTCCTGTTACGAGTGCCCCACTCGCCGCATCAACCCCGTGCCGCGTCATCCGTTCCAAACCGCGGCCGTAACCGACCGACATGCAACGGTTTTTCCCAAAGCTAGGTCAGACTCGCTCGTCGATCGGCACGGTCAGGATCACGCGGAGGCCGGGCATGTTGTCATCATGCTCGATTGTCCCGGACAGCCCCGCGACGATCGCAGTCATCATCCGGCTACCGAACCCGACCCGGCTCCCCGATTTGCCGCGACCCGAATCGGCCACGACGAGGCGCAGCCGATTGCGATGCTGTTCGAGCATGATGTCGATCGGGCCGGGGCGGCCGGCATAGGCATATTTGCTCGCGTTGATGACGAGCTCGGTCAGCACCAGCCCGATATTGACCGCCAGATCGGTGGCGACGAGCACCGGGGCGAGATCGAGCGTCATCTGCGCCGCCCATTCCTCGCCGAGCGACGTCTTCATGTCGCCCGCCAGCTCCTCGACATAGCGCGAGAGATCGACCGACTCGACCTGGTCGTCACGGTACAACCGACGATGGACCAGCGCGACCGCCGAAAGCCTGGCCTGCGCCTCAGCGAGGTGCTCCTTCACCTTGGCATCGTCGGACGATTTGGCCTGGAGCGACAGGAACGCCGCGACCAGCTGGAGGCTGTTCTGCACGCGGTGATTGACCTCCTTCATCAGGACGTCCTTCTGCGCGATCAACGCGTCCTTGTCGGCGAGCGTGCGTTGCAGGTCGGCATTGAGCAGCCGCAACCGCTGATTGATATGCGCATCGTGGAATCCGCGGCGCAGCCGGTGCGCGGCCTCGATCTCCTCGCGAGTCCAGCGGCGCGAACGCCCGCTGACCGCCTGAGTCCAGGATTCGAACGAGGTCCGGGGCGTCAGCACCGCATTCGGGTCGACCGACACCGCCTTGTGCGGGTTGCCGGCCCATTCGACCTCCTCGATATGCTCGGCGCGAAACCACAACAGCATCGCGCCCTCGTCGACCAGCGCCAGCGCGAGCACGCCACTGGCGCGCGCGCGATAGGCACGGGCGGGCGGATAGAGCGATTCGAGTTCATGCGTCGCGAACGGCTCGATCCCGCCGCGCGTCCGCGCCCATTCCGCAAGATCGCGAATATCGTCGTCAGGGGGGCAGGCGCCGTCGGTATCGACGAAATGGTCCTGGACGAAGGCAAAGCCATCACCGTCCATCAGCATGCGCAGCTCGTCGCGCAAAGTCGTGACGATCGTGCGCGGTGCCGGGTCGGTCGCCAGCTTGGGCAGGATCGCATCCTCCGCCGCGCGCAGCCGCAACCGCTCGCGATACGTCTCGGCCTCTTCCTTCGCACGGATCTGCCGCGCGAGGCCGCCGGCCAGAGTCGCCGATGCCGCGCGGATATCGGGGGTCAGCGCGCGCGGCGTACCGTGGTGGCAGGCGATCATGCCCCATAGCAGCCCATCCTTGACGATCGAGATCGACGCCGACGCCGCGACCCCCATGTTGGCGAGGTACCGCAAATGGATCGGCGAGACGCTGCGCAGTGCCACGTCGCTCAGATCGAGCGTCTCGAACCCGGCCGGCCGCAGCACCGCGGGCGCATAGGCGATCGTCGGGATCGTCCGGGTCCGGTTGCGCACGTACAGCGCGCGCGCCTGCCGGGGGATGTCCGACGCGGGGAAATGATGGTTGAGGAATGTGCCGAGGCCCGCAACCTTGTCCTCCGCCATCACGCGGCCCGCCTCGTCGTCGAGGAAGCGATAGACCATCACCCGGTCGAAGCCGGTCAGTTGCCGGAACGCAGTCGCCGCGCGCTCACACAGCGTCTGCAGGTTGCTCGCGCGCTCGAACGTCATCGCCATCGCGTTGAGACGGCCGAGCATGCCGGCCGCGGTCATCGGCTCGGCCTCGACGGGTTCGAGCTCGACGATCACATGGACCGCGCCGCGGTGGATCGTGACGTCGAACCGTTCGGTTGGGCCAGTGACCGGCACCCCGGCGATCGCGACACCGGCGATCGGCTCATCCGCCGACAGAGTCGCGGCGACGTCCTGCGCCAGCACTGCCGACAGATCGCGGCCCAGCCAGTCGGGGGCCAGCCGCGTTTCGAGATCGCCCGCGCCCGCGACGATCGCGAGAGTCGCGGCATCGGCGACGAGCAGCAGGCCGTGCGGCTGGATCGCACCGGGAATATGGATCGGCTCGCGGTCGCACGCGGTCAGGTCCAGCCCCACGTCCCCGGCAGAACTGGCAGTATCGCTCGACGCGCTCATGTAGGTGAAACTCTCCTCAAGAGCGCCGACCATGCCGTCCCCGGCGGAACAAAGCAAATACCTGCAACCGCTTACGGCATTAATCTGCGGCAATATCGGCTGGTGCGGACTCGGCATAGCGGCGTGCGATCACCGCGCAGGCGACCAATTGCAGCTGGTGGAACAGCATCAGCGGGAGCAGGATCACGCCGACCTGCGCGGGCGGGAACAGCACGCCGGCCATCGGCACGCCCGACGCCAGGCTCTTCTTCGACCCGCAGAATTGCAGCACGATCGCATCCTCGCGCGGCAGCTTCATCAGGCGGGCCACCGCGAAGGTCAGCGCCAGCACGAAGGCGAGCAGCGCGACGCACAGCAGCCCGATCAGGATCAGGTCGCCGAGCGACAATCTGCTCCACAGCCCCTCGACCACCGCGGCACCGAACGCGCTGTAGACCACCAGCAGGATCGATCCGCGATCGACGATGGTGAGCATCGCCTTGCGCCGCGTCACCCACGCGCCGATCCACGGCCGCAGCAGGTGCCCGGCGACGAACGGTACGAGCAGTTGCACGACGATTTTCTCGACGCCCTCGATCGAGATCCCGGCGCTGCCCGCGGTGCGCATCAGCAACGCGACCAGCGCGGGCGTGACCAGGATGCCGAGCAGGTTGGAGAAGGACGCGCTGCACACCGCCGCCGCGACATTGCCGCGCGCGATCGCGGTGAACGCGATCGACGACTGCACGGTCGACGGCAGCAGGGTCAGGAACAACAGCCCCGCCGCCAGCGGCCCGGTGACGAACGGGAGCGCGGAGAGCCCGAGCCCGAACAGCGGGAACGCGACGAACGTCACCGCCAGCACCGCCAGATGCAGCTTCCAGTTGCGCAAGCCCGACAGGATCGCATCGCGCGACAATTTGGCGCCGTGCAGGAAGAACAACAGGACGATGCCGATGTCCGCCGCATAGCCGACGATCGTCGCCATCTCGCCGCGGGCGGGCAGCAGGCTCGCCAGCACCACGGTACCGAGCAGCATCAGGATGAACGGCTCGAAGACCGCGAGGAAGCGGGCGATCATGCGTGCGCTTTGACGTACGCATCCAATGTCGCGAGATGACCGCTGAGCGAATCGTCGTCGAGAAAGCTGCCGAGGAAGCTGTTCCGTGCGAGCGTGACGACCTGATCGCGCGAGAGATTGCGGGCGCGCGCGGTCTGCCGGAAATTCTCGCCGATATAGCCGCCGAAATAGGCCGGATCGTCCGAATGGATCGTCGCGCGCAGGCCAAGATCGAGCATCCGGTCGATCGGATGATTCTCCAGCCGGTCGACGTTGCGCAACGCGACGTTGGACAACGGGCACACCGTCAGCGTCATCGCGTCGCGCGCCAGCCGGGCGACCAAAGTCGGATCCTCGAGCGCGCGATTGCCATGGTCGATCCTGTCCACCTGCAGGATGTCGAGCGCCTCGTGAATATACGCGGGCGGCCCCTCCTCGCCGGCATGCGCGCACAGCATCAGCCCGGCATCCCCCGCCGCCGCGAACACGCGCGCGAACTTCGACGGCGGATGGCCGACCTCGGACGAATCGAGCCCGACGCCGATGAACTGGTCGAGCCACGGCTCGGCCTGCGCGAACGTCTTGAACGCATCCTCCTCGTCGAGATGCCGCAGGAAGCTCATGATCAGCCCGACGCTCATGCCGTGCTTGGCCTGCGCCTCGTCGATCCCGGCGAACAGCCCGCGCGCGACCACGTCGAACGGAATGCCGCGATGCGTGTGAGTCTGCGGATCGAAGAAGATCTCGGCATGGATCACGCCATCCTGTGCGACCCGGTCGAAATAGGCGACCGCCAGATCGCGGAAATCCTCCTCGGTCTGCAGCACCGCGGCGCCGGCATAATAGATGTCGAGAAAGGTCTGGAGATTGGTGAAGCTGTACGCGGCGCGGACGTCCTCGACGCTCTTGAACGGGATCGCGACCTTGTTGCGCTCGGCCAGCGCGAACATCAGTTCGGGCTCGAGGCTGCCCTCGATATGAAGGTGGAGTTCGGCCTTGGGCAGGTTCGTGATGAAGTCGCCGTTCATAAAGGGTGGGGTCATATCGGATCCTGTCGCTTTGGGGGCGTTGGCTGCAACCATTCCGCGCGCCACGCACTACCGCAAGTGCGAAAGCCGTTGCATGACAATCCTGTCACGTTACCGAGCGCGCAACCCCACGCTAAGGACACCCTCGATGCCCACAGGACTGGTCGCACTGCTCGACGACATTGCCGGGATCACCAAGCTCGCCGCCGCGAGCCTCGACGATGTCGCAGCGGCCACCGGCAAGGCCGGCAGCAAGGCGATCGGCGTGGTGGTCGACGATGCCGCGGTGACGCCGCGCTACATGGTCGGGTTCGAGCCCAAGCGCGAACTGCCGATGATCTGGAAGATCGCGCTGGGCTCGTTCCGCAACAAGCTGGTCTTCATCCTCCCCGCGGCACTTGCGCTGAGCGCGTTCGCGCCGTGGTTGTTGACGCCGTTGCTGATGATCGGCGGCACCTACCTCTGCTTCGAAGGTGCGGAGAAGATCCTAGAGGCGGTCGGCGGCGGTCATGCCGAGGAAGAGGTCGACGTCCCGACCGACGCGAAGGCGCTGGAGGACCAGAAGGTCTCGGGCGCGATCCGCACCGACTTCATCCTGTCGGCGGAAATCATGGTGATCGCGCTGTCGGACGTCGCGACCAAGCCGATCTGGGAGCAGGCGATCGTGCTCGCGCTGGTCGGCATCGTCATCACGATCGCGGTGTATGGCGTGGTCGCGCTGATCGTGAAGATGGACGATATCGGGCTCCACCTCGCGCAGCGCAGCAGCGCGCCGGTGCAGGCGCTCGGCCGCGGGCTGGTGAAGGGCATGCCGCTCGTCATGTCCGCGCTGTCGGTGATCGGCACCGCCGCGATGGTCTGGGTCGGCGGGCAGATCATCGTCCACGGGATCGAGGAGTTCGGCTTCACGACGATTCCGCACTGGATCCACGACACCGCGGAGGCCGCGTCGCACGCGGTGCCGTTCGCGCAGGGCGCTGTGAACTGGGCGCTGAATGCGTTCTTCTCCGGCATCGTCGGGCTCATCCTCGGCGGCGCGATCGCGCTGGGTCTGCACGCGGTGAAAAAGCCCAAGGCGCACTGAAACGCAGGACCGTGATGACCGCGGGTCGGGCCTAGCCGCACGACCCCGGTAAAGGACTGGACGGCTGGCCTTTCTGACGATTACACCTTGTAACATCGTCTCTCAGCCGGAAGGCCCTTCCTTGATCCGCAAGCTTCTCGTCGCATCCCTGCTCGCGTCTGCACTTCCTGCGGCCATGCCCGCCTTCGCGCAGGTCCCCGCCGGCAATACTGCACCGCAGCCGATCCCGTTCGTCGACACGATCCCCGACGCGGTCGACACCCCCTATCCCGGCACGCTGCTGCTCGACGTCGACGCGACCGATACCGAGCGCGGCATCTTCCGCGTGAAGGAGACGATCCCGGTCGCCAAGTCCGGCCCGATGGCGCTGCTCTATCCGAAATGGCTCCCCGGCGCGCACAGCCCCCGCGGCGAGATCGAGAAGCTCGCCGGCCTCGTGATCCGCGCGAACGGCAAGATCGTCCCCTGGACGCGCGATCCGGTCGACGTCTTCGCGTTCCACATCGACGTCCCCGCGGGCGCCAAGACGCTGGTCGCCGAATTCCAGTTCATCTCCGCGACCAAGGGCGACCAGGGCCGCATCGTGATGACGCCGACGATGGTCAGCCTGGAGCCGAACCTCGTCAGCCTCTATCCCGCCGGCTATTACACGCGCCAGATCCCGATCAAGATGACCGCGACCTATCCGGCGGGCTGGACCGCCGCGGGCGCGGTGCCCGCCAAGGTGTCGGGCTCGACCTACAGCTACGACACGACCAACTACGAGATCCTGGTCGATTCGCCGACGCTCGCGGGCAAATATGGCAAGGTCTGGCCGCTCTCCCCCCGCGTCGATCTCAACGTCTTCGCCGACAGCCCAGACCAGCTCGCTGCCAAGCCCGAGCAGATCGACGCGCACAAGCGGCTCGTCGACCAGGCGGTCAAGACGTTCGGCGCGCAGCATTATGATCGCTACGAATTCCTGCTGTCGATCACCGATCAGCTCGGCGGCATCGGCCTCGAGCATCATCGCAGCTCGGAGAACGGCGTCCGTCCCGGTTATTTCACCGACTGGGATACGACCTCGGCCGCGCGCAACCTGCTGCCGCACGAATACACGCATAGCTGGGACGGCAAGTTCCGCCGCGGCGCCGACCTGTGGACGCCCGATTTCCGCACGCCGATGCGCGATTCGCTCTTGTGGGTGTATGAGGGGCAGACGCAGTTCTGGGGCTATGTCCTCCAGGCGCGCTCGGGCCTCGTCAGCAAGCAGGACACGCTCGATGGCTATGCCTCGATCCTCGGCATCTATGACAGCGCGAAGGGTCGCGAATGGCGCCCGCTGATCGACACGACCAACGATCCGGTGATCTCGGCGCGCAAGCCCAAGGGCTGGACCAGCTGGCAGCGCTCGGAGGATTATTACAACGAGGGGCTGATGGTCTGGATGGAGGTCGACGCGATGCTCCGCCAGAAGTCGGGCGGGACCAAGTCGATCGACGATTTCGCGCGAGCCTTTTTCGGCGTTCGCGACGGCGATTATGGCGAGCTCACCTACACCTTTGCCGACGTCGCCAAGACGCTCGACGGCATCGTGCCGTATGACTGGGCGACGTTCCTCAACACGCGCCTGACCGAGACGGGCAAGCCCGCGCCGATCAACGGCTTCGCGATGAACGGCTACAAGCTGGTCTACGGCCCCGAGCAGAGCCCGTATCTCAAGCAGGTCGAAAAGACGCGCGGCACCGATGTCAGCTATTCGCTGGGCATGGTGATCAACAAGGACGGCGTCGTGACATCGTCGATCTGGGACAGCCCCGCGTTCAAGGCCGGTCTCGACGTCGGTACCGAGATCGAGGCGGTCAACAGCGAGGCCTATTCGTCGGACCGCATCAAGGCGGCGATCCTGGCGGCCAAGGGCACCAAGGAGCCGATCCGGCTCACTGTGAAGAACAACGACCGTTTTCGCGATATCACGCTCGATTACCATGACGGCCCGCGCTATCCGCGACTGCAGAAGGTGGGTAATGGTGACGGCGGGCTGGACAGGCTGCTGATGCCGCGCTGACCAGCAAATAGTTCAACGGTGCCGGCCGCTCTCCAGACCGTGGAGCGCCGGCATCGTCTTATCGAAAGGACCGCCATGCGTATCGATCTCATCCCGACCGGCAAGAACCCGCCCGAAGACCTGAACGTCATCATCGAAGTCCCGACCGGCGGCGAGCCCGTGAAGTACGAGTTCGACAAGGCCTCGGGCGCGCTGTTCGTCGACCGTATCCTGCACACCCCGATGCGCTATCCGGCGAACTATGGCTTCGTGCCGCACACGCTGAGCCCCGATGGCGATCCGCTCGACGCGCTCGTGATCGCGCGCTCGCCGTTCATCCCGGGCTGCGTCGTCCGCGCGCGCCCGATCGCGGTGCTCAACCTCGAGGACGAGGCTGGCGGCGATGAGAAGCTCGTCTGCGTCCCCGTCGATTCGGTGTTCCCTTATTACGCCAATATCGGCGAACGCGCCGACATGCCCGAGATCGTGTTCGAGCAGATCGAGCATTTCTTCACCCACTATAAGGACCTTGAGAAGAAGAAGTGGGTCCGGGTCGGCAAGTGGGGCGACGCCGACGAGGCCAAGCGCGTCACGATCGAGGCGATCGAGCGCTACGAAGCCGAAAAGGCCAAGGGCGAAGAGCCGATGGACGCGGACGAAACCGCCGGTCGGTAAGCGATTCCCCGTCACCCCGGACCTGTTCCGGGGTGACGGTCGGGCTTTACCGCCCCGCCAGCCGTACGAGAGCCTCCCCGGACATCCGCTGGATCGTCCAATCCTCCATCCCGACCGCACCGACCTTGCGATAAAAGGCGATCGCATCGGCATTCCAGTCGAGCACCGACCATTCGAACCGCGCGCAGCCGCGATCGAGCGCGATGCCGGCAAGATGCGCCAACAGCGCACCCCCGACCCCCTGCCCGCGCGCATCGGGCGTCACGTACAGATCCTCAAGATACAGCCCGCGCTTGCCCGTCCAGGTCGAGAAGTTGTGGAAGAACAACGCGAACCCGAGCGGGCCGTCCGTGCTCTCCGCGATCAGCGCCTCCGCCGCCGGCCGGTCGCCGAACAGCGCCTCCGCCAGCATCGGCTCGGTCGCTTCGACCGCATCCGGCTCGCGCTCGAACGCAGCGAGCTCGCGCACGAAGCGCAGGATCGTGCCGACATCGGCGCGGGTGGCGGAACGGATAAGCGTCATACGGTAGCCTCGATCGATGTTTGCGCGATGTCACGCCGCCGCGCCGCGTACAGGCACGCGACGACGATGATCGCCGCGCCCGCCAGCGTAAAGGGCGATACCCGCTCGCCGAACACCAGGAAACCCAGGCCCGCGGCATAGACGAACGAGGTGTATTCGGTGGTCGCGAGAAATCCCGTGTCACCGTGCGCATAGGCCCAGCCGAGCAGCCACAACGACGCGGTCGCCAGCCCCGCGGCGAGCACCAGCTTGGGCCATGACGCCGCCTCGGGCACCACCGCGAGCCAGGGTGCCGCCAGCGCGAGCGTCGCGGTGATGACGAGCGCCTGGAAGAACGCGATCTCCCCCGGCCGTGCCGCCTGGCTCTGCAACCGCGCGATTACCAGGTTCACCGCATACAGCACCGCCGAGCCGAGGATCGAGAGCGTGCCGAGCAACGTCTCGGGCCCGGGCACCTCGCGTCCCTGCCCGATCATCACGACCACTACGCCGCCCAGCGCAGCGATCGACGCGACGACCGTCTTCCACCCGACTCGCTCGCCCAGCGTCACCGCCGCGAGCAACAGCGCAAGGATCGGCGCGATGTAGGTCAGCGAAATCGCCTGCGCCATCGGCACCCGCGCGAGTCCCCAGAAGAACAGCACCGCCATCGCCGTCGTCACCAACCCGCGCGCGCAGTGCAGCTTGAGCGCGCGCGCCGACGGCCGCCCGCTCCTGCCGAGCTTCCACGCGACCGCCCCCAGCCCGACGCTCACCATCTGCCGCCACAGCAGCGCGTTATAGACCCCGATCGCGAGCACGAGCGACTTCATCACCGCATCCATCATCGAGAACAGCCCGATGCCAAGCGCGGCCACGGCGAAGGCCAAGGCGGGAGAAACAGTGCGATAGGTCATCGGAAAAGGCGGATATCCAGATCAAGCCCGAGCGTCACCCAATCCGTGTCACCGGTCCATAAGGTCGCCGCCTGATCTATTGCCAGCGCCAGGCAGACCCGATCGGCGATCGACACGTTCTTGCCTTTGACGACAGGCCAAAGGTCCGCCGCGATCTTGGCCTGGGTCGCGGGGAAGGGCATGATGACGATCTCGATTCGGTCGAGGTTCGCGATCACCGCGTCGACGTCCGACACGATCTCGAACAGCTTGCTGCGGACCTCGACCAGATTCACGCTGGACAGCATCGCGCCCCGCGCATGCTCGATCACGACGTCCGCGCCAGTCTCGTTCTTCAGGATCGCCAATACGGTCGACGCATCGAAAACGACGGTCACGCGGTGTGCCGCGTCCGCCAGTCCTCGATCTCGGTCTCGCGGGCCGCTGCGGCGCGACGTTCCGCCAAAAGTTCATCGACCAGATTACGATCGGCTGTCTGCGCCATCGATCGGAACTCGGACTGCACCTCGCGTACGACCTGCGCGTAGGTCTTCATCGACAGTCCGCCATCCGGATTAATCTCGATGACCAGCGAATCGCCATCTTCGATCCCCGCATCGCGGCGCAGTTCGAGGGGCAGGACGATCTGCCCACTGACGACTTTAGCGTGATAGGTCATGGTTACCTCCAGCGAGGAGGCACCCTACCATGCCGCCTATTCCGCCGCCATCTCCGGCACCAGCGCCGCAACCGCCGCATCCGCAGCCTCGATCTCCGCCGCCTTGGCCTCGACCAGCTTGACGATGTGATCGACCATGTCGGCGTCCTGGACGTGGTGGTCGGTGACGCCCGACAGATACACCATGTGCTTGCCGTTGCCGCCGCCGGTGATCCCGATATCGGTTTCACGCGCTTCGCCAGGGCCGTTGACGACGCAGCCGAGCACCGACAGCGACATCGGCGTGCGGATATGCTGCAACCGCTCCTCGAGCGCCTGGACGGTGCGGATCACATCGAAGCCCTGCCGCGCGCAGGACGGGCACGAGACGACGCGGACGCCGCGGTTGCGGATGCCCAGCGCCTTGAGGATCTCGAACCCGACGCGGACTTCCTCCTCGGGCTCGGCAGAGAGCGAGACGCGAATCGTGTCGCCGATCCCGTACCAGAGCAGGCTGCCCATCCCGATCGCTGACTTCACCGTGCCGCCGACGAACCCGCCCGCTTCGGTGATGCCGAGATGCAGCGGGCAATCGACCTGTTCGGCAAGCTGCTGATACGCCGCCACCGCGAGGAACAGGTCGGAGGCCTTCACCGCGACCTTGAACTCGTGAAAGTCATGGTCCTGCAACAGCTTGATATGATCCATCGCCGACTCGACCAGCGCATCGGGGCACGGCTCGCCATATTTCTCGAGCAGATGCCGCTCGAGGCTGCCGCCGTTGACGCCGATGCGGATCGCGCAGCCGTTGGACTTGGCCGCGTCGACGACTTCCTTCACGCGGCTCGCCGAGCCGATATTGCCCGGGTTGATGCGCAGGCACGCAGCACCCGCGTCCGCCGCTTCGAGCGCGCGCTTGTAGTGGAAATGGATGTCCGCGACGATCGGCACGCGGCTGGCGCGGACGATCTGTTTCAGCGCGGTGGTCGATTCGACGTCGGGGCAGCTGACGCGGATGATGTCGACGCCCGCCTCTTCGCTGCGGCGGATCTGGTCGACCGTCGCCTTGACGTCGTCGGTCGGCGTGTTGGTCATCGTCTGCACGGTGACGGGCGCGTCGCCGCCGACGGGGACGTTGCCGACCATGATCTGGCGGCTCGTGCGGCGGGTGATATCGCGCCAGGGACGAAGGGACATGAAGATTCCTCGTGGGTTCGCATCGCTATATAGCGTCCCGCGCCGCGGAACGGAACATCGCTGGCGGCGATCGCGAACGTAAGCCATAAGTTGCGCACGCCCACCCTTGTCCTGCCAGGAGTCCCGTCGATGACGCTGTCCCTCTACGATGCGACGATCCCGTCGAACCTGCAGATCCTCCGCGCGGTCGATGCGCTGCTCGACAAGGCCGAGGCGTTCGCCGCCGAGCGCGGTATAGACCCCGCCGCGCTGATCAATGCGAAGCTGGCCGACGACATGCTGCCGTTCGGCTACCAGGTGAAATCGTGCGCGGTCCACTCGGTCGGGGGGATCGAAGGCGTGCGCTGCGGGACCTTTTCACCCGATATGTCGCCCTGGCCGACCGATTTCGCCGGGCTCCACACGCTCCTGCGCGGTGCGATCGCAACGCTCGAGGCGATCGACCGCGAGACGTTCGACGTGCTTGCGGAAAACGACACGAAGTTCGAATTCGGCACGTTCGTGATGCCATTCACCGGCGCGAACTTCCTGCTGTCGTTCTCGCAGCCCAATTTCTATTTCCACGCCACGACGGCGTACGCGATCCTGCGCGCGCAGGGCGTACCGCTCGGCAAGCGCGACTTCATGGGCATGCCGCGCATGAAGGGGTGAGCGGACCGAACGCATCACGCCTCCTTCCCCTGGCGGGGGAGGATTGTAGACCACCCCCTCACCCGTCCCGCGCTTGCGACACTGCCCCCCGCCCCCTAGGGCGCTGCGATGACCCGGCATTACGGCATGGACTGGCTGCGGATCGGCGCGTTCGCGCTGCTGATCCTCTACCATATCGGCATGGTCTTCGTGCCGTGGAACTTCCATGTGAAGTCGCTCCATGTCGAGGACTGGGTGCGGCTGCCGATGCTGGCGAGCAACGCGTGGCGGCTGATGCTGCTGTTCGTCGTCTCGGGCTATGCCAGCCGCGCGCTGCTGAACCGGTCGCGTGGCGCGGGCGCGTTCTTCGCCAATCGCTGCTACCGGCTGCTCGTGCCTTTGCTGTTCGGCAT
The DNA here is from genome assembly GCF_004216825.1 of Sphingomonas sp. BK036. Lineage (NCBI taxonomy): Bacteria > Pseudomonadati > Pseudomonadota > Alphaproteobacteria > Sphingomonadales > Sphingomonadaceae > Sphingomonas > Sphingomonas sp. BK036. The sequence goes on from NZ_SGXR01000003.1 coordinate 1,137,893, forward strand.
CGCGGTGATCGTGCCGCCGCAACCCTGGGTCGAGCTGGTCACCAAGCATGGCTATGCCGGTAGCTATCTGACGTTCTGGGCCCACGACTATTTCCGCTTCGGCAAGCTCGCCGGGCTGTCGCTGCCGACGTGGAACCACCTTTGGTTCGTGGTCTATCTCTGGGTCTATACGGCGCTGCTGACGATCGCGGTGTTGGTCGTGCGGGGCGACGCGCTGCAAAGCGCGTTCGACCGGATTTTCGGCGGCTGGGCAGTGCTTGTCGTGCCGATCGCCTGGCTCGTGTTCGTCCATGCCTGGTGGTTGCGCATGGTCGGCGAGACCCAGGCGCTATGGGGCGACTGGATCGCGCACGTCACCTATTTTCCCGCCTTCCTGTTCGGCTTCGGCCTAGCGCGCTCCGAACCGGCGATGGCGGCGATTGGGCGCTGGTGGAAGACGGGCGCGATCGCCGCGGTGATCGGCTATCTCTGCGTCATCGGCGTCGAGCTTCGCTGGCCCGCGGATGTCGTCACGCCGCGTTGGGTCTATACGCCCTACGGCGTCGCGCACGCGCTCGAGCAATGGGGCGCGATCGTCGCGCTGATCGGGATAGCCGAACGCCACTGGAACCGCGACCATCGCTGGCGCCCGGTGCTGACCGAGGCGGTGTTCCCGTTCTACCTCATCCATCAGACGATCATCGTGCTCGTCATGTACGCGCTGCTCCCCGCTGGATTGCCCGGCTGGGCGGAGTTCGCCTGCCTGCTCGCCGCGACGATCGTCGGCTGCATCGCCTTCTACCGTATCGGCCGCGGCATCGCGCCGCTCCGTCCGCTCATCGGCCTGCGCGCCCTCCCCTCGAAAGACTCAGCATGACCTGGACTCTCGTTATCCACGGCGGCGCCGGCAAACTCGACAGCGAGATGGTCTCGCCCGACCAGGACGCGGGTGCGCGCGCCGGGCTGTCGCAGGCGCTCGACGCGGGGTCGGCGGTGCTGGCGGACGGCGGCAGCGCGGTCGACGCGGTCGAGGCCGCGGTCCGCGTGCTGGAGGACGACCTCCACTTCAATTCGGGACGCGGCGCGGTGTTCACGCATGACGGCACGCTCGAGCTCGACGCCGCGATCATGGACGGGCGCACGCGCGCCGCGGGGGCCGTCGCGGCGGCGACCGCCACGCGCAACCCGGTCGGCCTCGCGCGCGCGATTCTCGACGATGGCCGGCACGTCTTTCTCGCGGGTGCTGGCGCCGACGCCTTTTCGCGCGAACACGGGCTCGAACAGGCGGGGGCGGACTGGTTCGCCACGCCCGAGCGCACGCGCCAGTTCGCCGAGTTCCAGGCCGATGGCGGCGGGTTCGACGTCGACATGAAATACGGCACGGTCGGCGCGGTTGCGTGCGACGCGCACGGCCATGTCGCCGCCGCCACCTCGACCGGCGGCGTGACCGGCAAGCGCTGGGGCCGGATCGGCGATTCGCCCGTCATCGGCGCGGGCACCTTCGCCGACGATCGCGCCTGCGCGGTCTCGTGCACCGGCTCGGGCGAGTTCTTCCTCCGCGTCGGCGTCGGCCATGAGATCGCCGCGCGCGTCCGCCTCTCGGGCGAATCGCTGCAAGTCGCCGCCGACGCGGTGCTGGCCGAAGTGAAGGCGCTCGGCGGCACCGGCGGGGTGATCGTCGCGGGGCCCGACGGGGACATGGCATGGGGCTTCAACACCGTTGGCATGTATCGCGGCACGGCATCGTCCGCGGGTAGCCGGATCGTTGCGATCTACGCTAACGAGCCGACATGAAGCGCTTTATCCTCGCCGCGGCATCGTCCGCGCTGGCCGTTACCGGCCTCGCCTCCCCCGCCGCCGCGTTCTGGGAATATGGTCACCAGACCGTCGCGCAGATCGCCTATGCCAACGTCACGCCGAAGACCAAGGCCGCGATCCGCCGGCTACTCGCGCAACAGGCGTTGCTCGATACGCCCGAATGCCCCGCGGGCACGATCGAGCAGGCGAGCGTCTGGGCGGACTGCATCAAGCCGCTCAAGACCGCCGACGGCAAGTCGCGCTTCGGCTTTGCGTACACCTGGCATTTCCAGGACGCCGACGTCTGCGCGCCGTTCGACCTGACGCCCGCGTGCAAGGACGGCGACTGCGTCTCGGCGCAGATCGACCGCGACGTGAAACTCCTGCGCGATCGCGGCACCGCGCCGAAGGACCGCGTCCAGGCGCTGGCGTTCCTGATCCACTTCGTCGGCGATCTCCATCAGCCGCTCCACGCCGGCGACCGCCACGACAAGGGCGGGAACGACGTGAAGGCTGACTACGGCATCTACGGTCCCGCGCGATTCAACCTGCATTCGATCTGGGATGGCCCGCTGGCCGAGCGCGCGATCTCGACGCCGCCCTCGTTGGTACGGCGCTATCCGGCGGCCGAGCGCGCGAAGATCGGCGCGGGGACGGTGGTCGACTGGAGCCGGGAGAGCTGGGACGCCTCGCATACCGCCTATGCGGCGGCACTCGGCGGCGACGCGTGCGGCACGGTGCCTGCGCGGGTGAAGATGGACGACGCGACGATCGCGAAGATGGTGCCGGTCTCGCGCGAAGAGATCCGCCGCGGGGGCATCCGCCTGGCGAGACTGCTCGACAAGGCGCTCAGCTGACGCATTCTCGAAACGCGAGGACGATAACCACACCCAAGCCTCGTCATCCTGACGAAAGTCAGGATCCAGAGTAACGGGCGTCGCCCTTCATGGCTCTGGATCCTGACTTTCGTCAAGATGACGGAATATTTGCCGCGCGTGCTGGCAAGGCGATCGCCTTGTCAGCACACGCGGCAAATTGCCCTCAGTTCAACACCACCGTAACCGCGCGGCGGTTCGCCGCCCAGCTCTGGTCGTCCGAGCCCATCGCGACCGGGCGTTCCTTGCCATAGCTGATCGTCGTCATCCGCGACGACGACACGCCGCGCGCCGCCAAATAGTTCTTCGTCGCGTTCGCACGACGATCGCCGAGCGCCAGGTTGTATTCGCGCGTGCCGCGCTCGTCCGCATGGCCTTCGATCGTGATCCGCTGGTTCGGGAACTTCGCCAGCCACTGCGCCTGGCTGTCGAGGATCGCGCGCGCGGTCGGATCGATGTCGTACATGTCGAGCGCGAAGTTCACCGTGTTCGAGCTGACCGAGCGCTGGAAATCGGCATCCGACCCAGGGACGATCGCGCCGCCGACATTGCCGTTGTTCATGCCCGCATTGGGATCGACCGAACCGCTATTGTCGACCGGTGCAGGCGGCAGCACCGCGGGGCGCTTCTTGGCACAGCCGGACACGGCGATCAGCGCGGTGCACGCGAGCAAGATGTTGGAAAGCTTCGACATAGATAGTCTCCCGTAGAAAATCACGTTTCCCCGTTATGCCCCCATAGCAGGTTTAGGGCCGCAGCGGGCCCCAGGCCGGATCCGAGCCGTCGAGCGGCGTCGGGATCTTGCGCTCGTTGACGCCCGTCAGGTCGACCGACCAGAGATCCGCCTTGCCGCCGCTGCCGCGTCCCGAGCGATAGAAGTTGATCACGCGCCCGTTCGGAGACCAGCTCGGCCCCTCGTCCTGCCAGTCGTTGGTCAGCAGCTTCTCGCCGCCGCCGCTGGGGCTCATGATCCCGATCCGGAACCCGCCGCCGAGCTTGGTGAACGCGATCAGGTCGCCGCGCGGGCTCCATACCGGCGTCGCATAGCGCCCGCCGCCGAAGCTGATCCGCTGCTGGTTCGATCCGTCGGCGTTCATCACGTAGATCTGCTGCCCGCCCGAGCGATCGCTCTCGAACACGATTTTCGAGCCGTCGGGCGAATAGCTGCCGCCGGTATCGATCCCCGGCGAATTCGTCAGCCGCTGCGGCGTGCCCCCTTGCGACGACACGCGGTACACGTCGGTATTGCCACCCTGCGCCATCGAGAACAGGATGTTGCGGCCGTCGGGCGAGAAGCGCGGCGCAAAGGTCAGGTTGGCGTTCGCGACGACCAGCCGCTGCTTGCCCGAGCCGATATCGTAGACATAGATTGCCGGGCGATTGTTGAGATAGCTCATATAGACGATCGACTGCTGGTTCGGCGCGAACCGCGGCGTCAGCACGATCGACTGCCCGTTGGTCAGGAAGCGGTGGTTGGCGCCGTCCTGGTCCATGATCGCGAGCCGCTTGATCCGGCGCCCCTTGGGCCCCGTCTCGGACACATAGACGACGCGGCTGTCGAAATACGCGCCTTCGCCGGTCAGCCGGGTATAGACCATGTCGGCGCATTTATGGCCTGCGCGACGCCAGTCGGACGGCGGCACGACGAACCCGGTCCGCGTCAATTCGGCCTTGGACGACACGTCGTACAGATAGCAGCCGACCGTCAGATTGCCGTCGCCATTCGCGCGGATGAAGCCTTGCACCAGCGCCTGCGCGCCCGTGCTGCCCCAATAATCGAACCCCGGCGCAGTGACTTCGGGGAAGGTGATCGGGCGCAGCTGGCCGGGCGAGAGCGGCGTGAACAGCCCCGAATTGCGCAGATCGTTGGTGACGATATCGGCGAGCTGTCGGCCGAGCACGTCGGTCGATCCCGCCGGCGTCGAGACGACCGCGGCGGTCGGCATGACGGGGATCGCGATCGGCATCGGCGCGGAGATACCGCCGGTGACGTCGACCACGAGGCCGCCGGACTGGTCGCCCCCCGGGGCTGGTGCGGCGGGATCGGCGGGCGCTTGCTGGGGTGCGGGTGCAGGAGCATCCTGTGCGGAGGCGGCACCCGAGACAAAGGCCAGCAAACCGACCGAGGCGAGGATCGATCGAGCCTTACGTCTGCCCAACACAGCCCCCACCCCGGCGAAGGCCGGGGCCCAATTGGGGGACGCCGCTGAGGGCGCGTTGCGCATCATTACATTGGCCTTCCCAATTGGGCCCCGGCCTGCGCCGGGGTGGAGTTTCTCAACTGGAAGCGGCTGGCGTGACGGGCGAAAACCCAGATCGAATCGAGTCATAACGGACATCCTCAGCCGGGAAGTTTGTAGCGCAGGCTGAAATTGCTCCAGCCATTCTGCACATCATACAGGTCGTCGGGCAAACCGCGCAGCGGCGAGCACCCGACAAAGGTCGCGATCGCCAGATCGTCGACGCGGTCGACATAGCGCCGGTTGTCGTCGTCGACGCCGGCATGGCCGCTGATAGTCGGCCGCGACTTCAGCGTGCCGTCGCGGTTGAGCTTCAGGTTGATCGTGACGCGAATCCGCTCGGCGCCCGGCCCCGGCGTGACCTGACGGTTGGCGCAGGGCTGCACCTGCCGGAGGATCGCCGATCCGATATTCGCCGCCGCCTGCGCGCCGAGCTTGGCCGCCTTGGGCGCTTCCGACTTGCTCGGCGACGGATCGGCCGACAGCCCCTTCAGGAAATTGTCGCCGAGCCGCGAGCCGCGCGGCCGCGACGCCTTGGCCTCCGCGGTCGAGCCGCTGCCCTTGGTCGCGGACGGCTTGGCGGGCTTGGCCGACGACGCAGACGACGTCTTGCCCGACGTGGAGGACGTCTTGGCCGGCGCGGCACTCGGCTTGGCCGCGGACTTGGTCGGAGCGGATTTAGCCGGTGCAGCCTTCGTGGGCGCAGACTTGGTGGGCGGCGCTTTCGCAGGCTTAGGCTGCGGCTTCACGACAGGCTTGGCGACCGGCGCCGGCTTCGCAGCGAGCTTTGGTGGCGCAGGCTTGGGTTTGGGCTGCGGTTTCGGCGCGGGTTCGGGCGCCGGCTGCGGCTTGGGCGCCGGCTTGGGTGGCGCGGGCTTGGGCTGCGGCGCAGGCGGGATCGGATCGGGCTGCGGCTCGGGCTCGGCCTCTTCTGGCGCCGGCGGCGCGGCATCCTCAGGCGCCCCCTCATCCGGCGCGATCGACTGCGCGGGCGCTTCGGTCGATTGCGGCGCGGTCGCCTCGAGCGCGAAGTCGGGGACGAGACTCACGTCGATCGGCTGCTGCTGGATCTTCGGCGGTTCGGGCGCATCGAGAAACCCGACCGACAACAGGCCGAACAGCACGACATGCCCGACCAGCGCGACGCCTAAGCCGATCTTCTCCGAGCGATCCATCAGCCGAGCGCCATCAGTTCTGATTACCCTCGACGGTCACCAGCGCGACCCGGTTCAGCCCGGCGCGGTTGAGTTCACCCATCACGCGCATCACGCGGCCATAATCGAGCTTCCGATCCGCGCGCAGCAACACCTGCGGCTCGTCGCCGACCGCACGGCTGGCGGCGATCGACGCGAGCCGGATCGGCAGCGCGTCGTCGGTGACCTGATCCTTGTCGATGAACAGCGCGCCGGTCTCGTCCATCGAGATCTCGACGGGCTTCTGCTCCTGGTCGAGCGCCTTGGCGCGCGCGTCGGGCAGGTTCACCGGCACGCCTGCGGTCATCAGCGGTGCGGTCACCATGAAGATGATCAGCAGCACCAGCATCACGTCGACCAGCGGCGTGACGTTGATATCCGCCATCGGCGCGCGACGACCGCGCCCGCGGGAAGAAGGAAGGTTCATCGCCATCCTAAAATCCTCCCCGCACGCGGGGAGGGGGACCAGCGAAGCTGGTGGTGGGGGCGTGCGTCAGACACTGCGGTGTGTGGAGGAGTTGGTCCCACAGACACTGTGCTGCGTGGAGAACCCCCTCCACCACGCCGCTGCGCGTCGCGGTCCCCCTCCCCGTGCCGGGGAGGATTTGCGTCGCGCTCATCGCGAGCCGTCCAGCTGGCGGCTCAGCGTCGTGTGGAAGCCGTCGGCGAACCGGTTGAGGCTCGCCTCGATCCGATTGATGCCGTGGCTGAACCGGTTGTACGCAATCACCGCGGGGATCGCCGCGAACAGTCCGATCGCGGTCGCGAACAGCGCCTCCGCGATGCCCGGCGCCACCACCGCCAGCGACGTGTTCTGCGCCGCCGCGATGCTGGTGAAGCTGCGCATGATCCCCCAGACGGTACCGAACAACCCGACGAACGGCGCGACCGAGCCGACCGTCGCGAGCACGTTCAGCCGGTCCGACAGCTTGTCGATTTCGCCCGCGACCGCGGCGCCCATCGTGGTCGCCAGCCGCTCGCGCGTGCCGCTCTTGTCGATCGTGCCGCCCGCGGTCGAGCGCCGCCATTCGGTCACGCCCGCCGCGAACACGCGCGCCGACGGCAGCTCGCTCTCGCCCTCCGCCTTGTAGAAGACGTCGATATCCTCGGCCTTCCAGAAATCGCGCTCGAACCGGGTCATGCCTTTGCGCGTCTTGCCGATCCGCCGCCAGAACGCGACGATCAGCGCCCAGGTCCAGATGCTGGCGAGCAGCAGCCCGATCATCACGCCCTTCACCACCCAGTCGGCCTGGAGGAACAAGTGGATCGGCGACAGCGTCGCGCTATCCATAGTCAACACCGGATTCATGCTTCCCCCTGCCAGACAAGGCGTTCGTAAATATCGATCCAGGCGCGCGGCTGGCGGCGCGGGCGGCCATTGGGGGCGACCAATGCCGCCACCACGTCCGCCTCGGCCAAGACAAGCCCGTCGCGCATGACTCTTTGATGAATGGCGACCCCGGCTGCACGCACCTGCGTCATCCGCGAGACGACGATCAACGCGTCGTCGAGCCGGGCCGGTGCGGCATAACGGATCGCCAGATTCGCGATCGCATAGGAGCCTTCGCCCGCCTCGAACGCCGCGCGCTGGTCGATCCCGCCGAGCCGCAGCATGTCCGAGCGCGCACGCTCCATGTAGCGCAGATAATTGGCGTGATAGACCGCGCCCGACAGATCGGTGTCCTCGAAATAGACGCGCACCGGAAACCGGTGCTCGCGCCCTTCGAAGCGGCCTTCCGCCGGACGATCTGAAACCTCAGCCATTCCCGCGGCTGTTAACCCAGTCTTTGCAGGGAAGCCAAGCTTTGCTGCACATCGTCGCGATACGGGGCGATACTATCCTCCCCGGAAAGCGGGGGGAGGATTTCCGCCGACTTACTGGAAGACGCTGGCGTCGAGCTTCAGCCGGGGCTGCGCGGGCGGCACCGGCTGCGAGACCGGCTGGAGGCGCGCCTGCGTGATCGGCTGGACCGGCGTGTTCGACGCATATTGACGCGCGGCCATCACGGGCTGGACCGGCCGCGGTACGGCGCGACCGCGCCACGCATCGACCGCGCGGTAGAAATCGGTGAATGGCCGCTCGAGGACGGGCAGGTTCTGCGCGGCGAAGGCGGGCAGCGCCTCGGCCGAAACGCCTGCGCTCTGCGCGAGAACCGTATTCGCCGCCGTGCAGAAGTCGTCGCGCGCGGGCGATTGCGAGAAGAAGTTGTACAGCCGCGTCATCGAATCGTCGTAGCGATCCTGCCAATCGCCGCCGCCCGACTTGTATTCGCTGGCATAGGTCGCCTCGGCCTTGGCGAGCACCGGCTTCTGCGCCGACAGCAGCGCGTTATAGCCTGCGACGATCACCAGTTCCTGCGGCCCGCGACACGCAAGCGCGGCGACGTTGAGCGCTGCGCGCAGATGCCAGACCTTGGCGGCGGTCGTCAGGTTGCGATTCGGCGTAGGGTAGGTGCCGTCGGCGAGCGCGACCGGAATGACGATGGTGGGCGACGCGCCCTTCGGCATCACCGGCGCGGGCACAGGCACCATGATGACGGGCGGCGCGACCGCCGCCACGGTCCGAGGCTTCTGGGCGCAGCCGGCCAGCAGGCCAAGCGCGGTAACGGACAGCAACGCAAACCGACGACTCATCACAACACCTCGTAACGTCCCCCGACCGGACACTCTTTGCCACGCATAAGGTTAACGAGGCGTAAGCCGTACGCGGTTTGCGGCGAGTGGAGAGCGGGCGGGGTTGGGGCCGTGCTGGGCCGGGGGCTCGCGGGGTCCCGGATCACTACCACCCCGGCGGAGGCCGGGGCCCAATTGGAGAGGTTGCGGTAACGAAGCGCGACTTCCTTCAGTGACGTCCCCCAATTGGACCCCGGCCTTCGCCGGGGTGGTAGTGGAGGGGCATGGCCGCGTGATGATCTTCTAATCCTCCCCCGCCAGAAGGAGGATCGGTAGTCAGACCGCGCGCGCTTCCAGCGCCGACGCGGCCTGCGCCATCAGTCCAGCGATAATATCCGCGACCGGCTCCTCGCGCTTGACCATGCCGACCGACTGGCCCGCCATCACCGAGCCATGCTCGACATCGCCGTCGATCACTGCGCGGCGCAGCGCGCCTGCCCAGTAATGCTCGATCTGCAACTGCGCCTCGGCCATTTCCACGCGGCCGCCGTCGAGATGCCCGGCAACCTCACGCTGCTTGGCGGTGAACAGCTCGCTCGACGCATTCTTCAGCGCGCGAACCGGGATCACCGGAAGCCGCGCATCGATCTGCACGCTGGCGATCGCATCGCGTGCCGACGCGCGGATGAACGCCTTCTTGAAATTGGCATGCGCGATCGATTCGGTCGCGCACACGAACAACGTGCCGAGCTGGACGCCCGCCGCGCCCATGTCGAGATAGCCCGCAATCGCTTCGCCGCGGCCGATCCCGCCCGCGACGAACACCGGCACCTGATCGGCGATCTCGGGCAGCATTTCCTGCGCGAGCACGCTGGTCGAGACCGGGCCGATATGGCCGCCGGCTTCCATGCCCTCGATCACCAGCGCGTCGACGCCGCTGCGGATCAGCTTCTTGGCGAGCGCCAGCGCGGGCGAGAACGCGATCAGTTTCGCGCCGGTTTCCTTGATCGCCTCGATGCTGCCCTTGGGCGGCAGGCCACCGGCGAGCACGACATGGCCGACCTTGTGCTTGGCGCACACCGCGATCAGCTCGAACAGATCGGGGTGCATCGTGATCAGGTTCACGCCGAACGGCTTGTCCGTTAGCGCCTTGGTCGCCGCGATCTCGGTATCGAGCAGCGCGGGCGTCATCGCGCCGCACGCGATCACGCCAAACCCGCCGGCGTTCGAGATCGCCGAGACGAGATGCCGCTCGGACACCCACGACATCGCACCGCCGAGGATGGCGACCTCGGACCCGAGGAATTCCGCGCCGCGCGCCATCCGGCGTTGGAGCCGCTCAGTACCGATCGTCATGCATCCATCCCTATCGTCGCAGCTCTGCCGGTGTTCGTATATCTGCCGGTCTTTGCAAACCTGTCGGTCATCCCAACCACATTCGTCATCCCAGCGAAAGCTGGGATCTCCCGGTGATACCGCGCGCCCTTGCCGCAGGAGACCCCAGCTTCCGCTGGGGTGACGGGGCGGGGTAAGCGGGGGTGACGGCGTCAGGCTTCAAGCCGCATCCTCGGCGTCGAGACCGTACGCGGTGTGCAGCACGCGCACTGCGAGTTCGGTGTAATCCTCTTCGATCAGCACGCTGACCTTGATTTCCGACGTCGCGATCGCCTGGATGTTGATCCCGCGTTCGCCGAGCGTCGTGAACATCGTCGAGGCGACACCCGCATGGCTGCGCATGCCGACGCCGACCACCGAGACCTTGGCAACGCGCGTGTCGTGGACGATCGTCGCATAGCCGATCGCGTCCTTCGCCTTGTCGAGGATATCGAGCGAGCGCGCGAGGTCCGCGGCGGGCACGGTGAAGGTGACGTCGGTCGAGCCGGTCGAATGCGCCACGTTCTGGACGATCATGTCGACGTTGATCCCGCCGTCCGCGAGCGGCGCGAAGATCGCCGCGACCGAGCCGGGGCGATCGCTGACCTGGGTCAGTGTGATCTTCGCCTCGTTCTTGTCGTGCGCGATGCCGGTGATGAGCTGGCGTTCCATATCGTCGATTTCCTCTTCGCCCACGATCAACGTGCCGCGGTGACCGTCATTGGTGTCGCCGTCTTCGAAGGAAGACAGCACGCGCACGCGCACATTCTCTTTCATCGCCAGGCCAACAGACCGGGTCTGCAGCACCTTGGCACCGACGCTGGCGAGTTCCAGCATCTCTTCATACGTCACCTTGCCGAGCTTGCGCGCGCGAGGGACGATCCGGGGATCCGTCGTGTAGACGCCATCGACGTCGGTATAGATGTCGCAGCGATCCGCCTTCATCGCCGCCGCCATCGCGACCGCCGACGTATCCGACCCGCCGCGACCGAGCGTGGTAACGCGCTGGCCGTCCGCAACGCCCTGGAACCCAGGAATGACCGCGACGACACCGTCTGCAAGGCTCGCATCGAGTGCGACCGTGTCGATCTCGCCGATCCGCGCCGAGCCATGCGCGTCCGAGGTGTTGATCGGCAGCTGCCAGCCGAGCCACGACCGCGCCTTGCAGCCGGCGGCCTGCAAAGCGATCGCGAGCAGCCCGCTCGTGATTTGCTCGCCGGCCGAGACGACGACGTCATATTCCTTCGCATCGTACAGCGACGACGCCTCGCGGCAGAAGCCGACCAGCCGGTCGGTCTCGCCCGCCATCGCCGAGACGACGACCGCGACCTGGTTGCCCGCATCGACTTCGCGCTTCACGCGCGCGGCGACGTTGCGGATACGCTCGATCCCGGCCATCGACGTGCCGCCGAATTTCATCACGATACGGGCCATGAACTGCGCAAATCCCTTTGGGTCGAAGCGGCGGCCCTGATAGGTAGCGCGCATGATACTGGCAAGTGACACCGTAAACGGCGCAACAATCGATCCGCGCGAGGCCGCGCATTTCGGCACGATGGCAAAGGACTGGTGGGACCCCAAGGGCTCGTCCGCGCCGCTCCACAAGCTGAACCCGCCGCGGCTGCGCTATATCCGCGAGCAGGTCGACGCGCATTGGGGTGGCGACGGGTCGAGCTTCACGCCGTTGGCGGGCAAGACCGCGCTCGACGTCGGCTGCGGCGCCGGATTGCTCTGCGAACCGCTCGCCCGGCTCGGCGCGGCGGTGACGGGGATTGACGCCGCGCCCGAGAATATCGGGGTGGCGGAAATTCATGCAGCGCAGAGCGGTCTGGCGATCGACTATCGCGCGGGCGGCGTCGAAGGGCTCGTCGGCCAGTTCGATCTCGTCACCAGCCTCGAGGTGATCGAGCATGTCAGCGACCCTGCCGGCTTCGTCCATGGTCTCGCGCGCGTGCTGGCGGACGGCGGCCTGCTGATCCTGTCGACGCCCAACCGCACGCCGTTGTCGCGGCTCGCGATGATCACGCTGGCGGAGGGCACCGGCACGATTCCCAAGGGCACGCACGACTGGAACAAGTTTCTGACGCCCGAGGAACTGACCGCGTTGCTGAAGGACGCGGGGCTCCGCGTGACGGACACACGCGGGCTGAGCTTCTCGCCGGCGACCGGGTTCGCGCTGAGCGATTCGACCAGCCTCGATTACTTCCTGACCGCCGTAAAAGCCTGACTCGTGCCCCACATGCCGCCCCCCCGACTTTCGCCACCACCCCGGCGAAGGCCGGGGCCCAATTGGGAAGGCCCTGGTAACGAAGCGACGTCCCTAATCATGACCGTCCCCCAATTGGGCCCCGGCCTCCGCCGGGGTGGGACTGAGTGATGGAGCCCCCCCCTCCCCAAGCATGTTCACCTGCGAAGGCGGGTGCCCAGCCTGGACACCCGCTTTCGCGGGCGAACACCCTTCCGCTACTCGCAGCGCTGGCGATCCTGTTCGTCACCCTCGCCCTCCTCCGCCCGGTCGACCATGACGAGAGCCAATATGTCGCCGCCACGCTGCTGACCGCGCACGGCTTCATCCCCTATCGCGACTTCGCCTACCTCCAGACGCCGCTCCAGCCCTATCTCTTGGCCCCCCTCGCGCTGCTCGCCGGCGCGTGGACCTGGCCGGCGCTCCGCATCGCCAATGCGCTGCTGGGGCTCGCCACGATCGCCGCAGTCCACCGCGCCGCGCAAATCGGCGGCGCCGGCCCCCGCGCCGCCGCCATCGCAGCCGGGCTGTTCGCCACCTGCGACATCCTGCTCTTCAGCATCGGCACTGCGCGCAACGACGCGCTCCCCGCCGCCTGCCTCACGCTCGCGCTCCCCGCCATCGTCAGAACCGCACGCGAGCAAGCGCGCCGCCGCGACGCGCTCGTGATCGGCGCACTGCTCGCCGCTGCCGCCGCCGCCAAGATCTCCTATGCGCTGCCCGCGCTCGCCTACGGCCTCTGGACTCTGTTCCGCGCCGACCGCCGCCCCTGGTGGACGCTGCTCGGCGCGCTCCCCTTCGCGGCACTCACAGGCGCGTTGTTCCTCCAGGCCCCCGAAGCCTTCCTGTTCGGCGTGCTCGGCTTTCCAGGTCAGGCGCCGACCGAATGGTATCAGGCGCGCCCCTGGAAGCTGTCGACCGCGGCAAAGCTCATCGACACGCTCAAGTTCCTCGCGCTCGGCCCCGCCCTGCTGGCGATCGTCGCCACCACGGGCAGGCGCCACCGCGGGCACCTGATTTTCGACCTGCTGATCCTCGCCGGCCTGATCGCAGCGCTCACACCGGTGCCGACATGGCGCCAATATCTGCTGCCGATGTTGCCCGCCCTGTTCGTGCGCCTGGCGCTGGTCTGGCACGCGCACCCGCCCGGCAAGGCAATGCAAATCGCCGTAATCGTCTTCGCCTGCGCCGGCCTCGCCCCGACCGTCGAGGCCGTGGCGAACGGCGGCGTCCCGATGCGCGACGCGCTGCGGACCGCCACCGCGGTGCGCGCGACGCTGGACCGCGCGCACGTCACCGGCCGGGTGGCAACGCTCTCCCCACAATTCCTCCCCGGAATGGCGATCGACCCGCGCTTCGCCCCCGGCCCCTTTTATTTTCGCAGTACGGCGCTGCTCGATGCCCGGCAGGAACGCCGACTCCACCTCGTCTCGCACGCGCGACTCGGTCTTCTCGGCGATCCGCGCGCGATCCTGACCGGCGGCGAAGGCGCGTGGAGCAGCGGCGACGACCGGATCGACGCGCTGCTCGCCGCCTATGCGATCCGCCGCGGATACCAAGCACTACCGGTACCCGGCACCCGCTTCACGCTGTACGTCGCACGCCCTGCTTCGCCGCGACCAGTCCCGCATAATAGTCCATGAGCTCGACCGCATGCTCGCGGTCGCTGCGGACATGCCGCGCCGCCACCGCCGCCGCGCGCTGCAGCAAAATGCGATCGCGCGCGAACAAACGGCCGATTGCCGCCGCCGCGCTCTCAGCATCGCGCGCCGCGTACAGCTCGCTGGCATGGCGGTCCGCCACCTCCGCGCACCCGCCCGTATCGGGCACGATCAGCGGCAGCCCCGACGCCATCGCCTCCGACGCGACCAGTCCGAACGGTTCGGCTTCCGATCCATGGATCAGCGCATCGCAACTCGCCATGATCCGCGCGAGCCGCTCGCGATCATAGACCGGCGCGAACATCCGGATATGCGGCGATCCGCCGATCCGCCGCGCGATCGCCTTGCTCTGCGCGCCCGTCCCGATCAGCACCAGTCCGACCGGCAGAGTCGCCCCCGCCCGCGCGACCGCATCGACCACCAGCGGCCAGCGCTTCTCGCCGTGATGCCGCCCGAGCCCGAGCAACAGCATCCCCTCCTCGGGCAACCCGCATTGCCGCAGCAGCGCCGCGCGCAACCGCGTGTCGCGCAGCTCGGGCGAGAAATGCCCGCGCTCGATCCCCAGCGGCATCGCCGCGTCGATCCTCACGCCGCGCGCGCGCAATCGCTTCTCGAGCGCCGGGCCGTTGGTTACGACGACATCATATTTCTCGAGGAAGCGGCTCATGTACCGGCTGTACCAACCGAACCCGCGCTCGATCTGGTCGTGGCTCGCCACACCCGCGAACCAGCGCTGCGCATAGGCCGCGATATTGTCGTTGTGCATGAAGAAGGACTTTACAGCGCGCCCCTGCCAGTCGCCGACGAACCACGCCGGCCGCCACGGCGAGCAGCACTCGACCACGTCGGGATCGAGATCGTCGAGAACGCGGTGGATCGCGCGCTCGTCCCAGAACAAACCGTAATTGCGATCGAACGGCATTCCCGGCGATTTGAGATACAGGATCCGCCCGCCGCCCGGCCGCTCCTCGACGCGGTGCTCCCTGCCCGGCGCGACGACGATCAGTTCATGGCCCATATCCGCCATGATCCCCATCTTCCGGTCAACATAGGTCCGCACGCCGCCCCCGGTCGGCGAGTAGAACTCGTTGACATCGACGATCCGCATCAGTGCGGTCCGATCGGTCCAAAGCCGCCGAGCCCGCGCAGATACTGCGCAGTGATCCGCACGGTCGTCACCCCCGCGCCGACCTCGACCAGCGCCTGCTCCACCTTGGGCCGCGACCGGCCGAGCTTCACGTTGCTCGCAAACCCGGCGCCGTCGGTCCAGAAACTGAACTTGTTCTTCCCGTCGCGATTATGCGTCAGCAACAGGGCATAGCGGCCCGGCCGCGGTGCCCGGATGCACATCGTCATCGACCCTGTCGCCGGCGTCGGCACGACCACCCGGCGAAACGTCTTGCCCGCTGCGATCAGCACGCGGTCGCCCTTCAGGAAATCCGCTTCGTTGCCGGGATAGAGTTCGAGCTTCAGTTCGCCGGTGCGATCCTTCAGCCCGGTGATCTCGACCGCGATCGCCGGGCCCCCGTCCATGGCGGCGCCGGGCCGGCACGCGGCCGCGTCGCTGCCGAGCACCTGCGCCCCGGCCGATCCCGAAAGCCCGACGATCGCGGCCAGCGCAACACACCCGCGGATCATGCGCGCAACCGCGTCAGCGCGGCATGGATGCCGAACAGGATGATCAGCGCGACATGCACCACCAACGTCAGCGCGGCGGTGAACGCGATCAGCTCCGACAACGCCTGATCCTGCCCGATCAGCAAAATCGCGGCGTTGGCGAACAGCAGGTCCTTGTTGGGCACCAGCGGCAGCCGCGACACGAGCAATCGCCCGGCGGCGAGGAACAGCCACATCCCCACCGGCACGCCCGGCAGCGCGAAATGCCATGCAAACGCGATCAGCACCGATCCGCACAGCAGCCGGATGCAGTGGATCCCGAACACCCACCACAGCTTGGCGCGCGGCAGCGAGAACACGCGGCGCGAGAAGATCAGGAACGGCAGCGAGATCGCCAGCGTCACCGCCGCCGAGCCGAGCACCGTCCGGAACTGGTCGTGCGTCAGCAGATGCCGGCCGAGCGGCAGCGCGATCGCCACCAGCAGAAGCGTGATCGCGTTCCCCGCGATCGCCGACAGGATCGTGACGTCCTTCACCGCGCCGAACGGCGATGCCACCATCCGCGCCTTGGCCCGCGCCCAGGCATAGAAATACGCGTCGCCCGAATAACCGAACACGACTTCGTTCGCGATCCGCTTCTTGATCAGCGCGACGAGGCCGCCAAGCGGGATGCCCCACAACCGGCGAAAGATCACATAGTCACCGGTCGGCGGCGACATGTAGAGCAACCCGAAGCACAGATAAAAACGCGGATCCTGCGGGACCGAGCGCGACAGCCCGGCCAGCCCATGCCCGAGCAGTTCGCGGCCCAGCCCGACGATCATCGCCACCGTCAGCACCGCACCGATGATCGCGGGCCAACGGCTGCCCAGCGTCTTGAGCGGCTCGAGCCCGACGCGCGCGATCTCCGCATAGCCCTCGGGCTCGCTTGTCTTCGCCATGCGCGTACTCACTCGTCGTTCCTCAAGCCATTGCCCTTAAAGCCGTTTCGACGCTGGCGGTCGGACATAATAGCCGCCCGGCAACACAGGTGCACGCAAAGTCGGTTTCAATCGGTCGCGATCTCCGCTTTATCCATCGCGCATTATGATGACCGCGATATGTCAGCCCTGATCGGATCGCCGACCGCACGGCACATCATGACCTATGCGGAGGATCTGCGCGGTGGCGGCGTCGAACGTGCGCAACTGCGCCTCGCGCGCGGCTGGCTGGCGGCGGGGCGTCGCGTGACGCTGGCGATCGAGACGATCGACGGGCCCCTGGCGGCCGAACTCCCCGACGGGCTGGAGATCGTCACGCCCTCGCGGTTGCTTGCGCTGCCCGGTGTCGTACGGCGTCTCGCGCCCGACGTCATCTTCTGCCCCGGCAATTTCTATACCGGGATCGCCGCATGGACCCGGCTGCGGCTCGGGCGACATTGCCCGCCGATCGTCGCCAAGATGTCCAACGCGCCCGCGCGCGCCGATCACGGCCGGGTGATGCACGCCGCGCACCAGCTCTGGCTCGCGGGTCACGGGCGCTTCCTCGATCACCTCGTCGCGATGACCCCGGCCACGGCGGACGAGGCCGCGCGCGCGACGCACATGGTCGGGCGGACCAGCGTCATCCCGAACCCGCCGGCGGTGCCGATCCCCGCCGCGCTGCCCGATCTCCCGCCGCGCTACATTCTCGGCGTCGGCCGGCTCGAACCGCAAAAGCGCTGGGACCGGCTGATCGCCGCGCTGCCGCTGCTGGCGGACCGGACTGTGCCGCTCGTCATCCTCGGCGAAGGGGGGATGCGCAGCGCGATCGAGGCGCAGATCCGCGCGCTCGATCTGCCGGACCGCGTCCTGCTGCTCGGCCATAGCGGCGATCCGCTGCCGGTCATGGCGCGCGCGCACGTGCTGGCGCTGACGTCGGAGTATGAAGGTGCGCCCGGCGTACTGCGCGAGGCGCTGTCGGTCGGAACGCCCGTCGTCTCGACCGACTCCAGCACCGCGGTGGCGGAAATCATCGACCGCTCCGATCGGGGGACGATCGTCGCGCGGGACGATGCCGCGGGTCTGGTCGCGGCGTTGGATACCTGGCTCAGCCCTACCGCGCAGCGACCAGACCCGGTCCCGCAACCGGGAGCGGACTCTGCCGACCGCTACCTCGCGCTGTTCGATCAGCTCGTCAGGCGGTAGCCTCGGCCTTCTCTTCCTCCCGCTCCGATCGGCGCTCGAGCGCAGTCTTGATCATCGCGGTCATCGGGTCGGCCAGCGCCAGCCCCAATATCCCGAACAGCGCGCTCGCCAGGATCTGCGCGCCAAGCGTCAGGGCCGGCGGCAGGTCGACGGTGCGCTTGGCCACCATCGGCACGATCACATAGCCGTCGATCGTCTGGACGATCAAATACGTGCCGATCGCCCAGTATCCCGTGTCGACGCCCGCGCTGAACCCGACCGCGACCATCAGCACGCCCGTCACGATCGCGCCGACATTGGGAATGAACGCCAGGATACCGGCAATGATGCCGAGCAACATCGCCATCGGCACGCCGCCGATCGCGAGCGCGATCCCGCTCGCGACACCCTCGACCGCCATGCCGAGCAGGCGCCCGGCAAGCAGCCGCCGCAACGTCTCGCCCATCTTGACCAGCGTCCTGGCGAATTCGGCGCGCAGGTCGACCGGCACCATCCACTGCAGCCCGCGCGAATAGGTGCCCGGATCCATCGCGATGAACAGCCCCAGGATCAGGATCATGAACATGCTCGTGATCGCACCGATCGCGGTGCCGACCCATGACGTCACGCGCCCGACCGAGCCGAGCGCCTCCTTGACGATCCCGTTGACGTCCGATGCGCCCGGCATCAGCCCCTGCGACGTCAGATAGCCGGTGAAGCGGTTCGCCTGCATCTCCAGCGTCGAGCGCAGCTGCGTCACCTGTTCGGTCACCTGCACGCCGGTCAGGATGAATGTGCCCACAAGGAACGCGAACGTCAGCACCACGACGATCAGCAACCGCCACCCGCGTCCGATCGGCAGCACCCGCCCGAGCAGCCGCACACCGCCATCGAGCAGGGCCGCGAAAACCACGCCCGCAAAGATGATCAGCAACGGCTGCACCAGCACGATCAACAGCGCAATCCCGCAGGCGAGCCCGAGCCAGATCATCGCGCGTTTAAGCTCCTTGCGCAGGAACGGATCGCGCATCTCGACCGGGCTCAGCGCGTCGACGGTCTCGGTCTCGGCCATCTCAGTTCGCCTTGGCAGGATGCAGCGAGGTGCCGGCACGATCCGAGCGCAACGATCCCCACCAGGTCAGCGGATTGAAGGTCGCGTCGCCGTCGAGGCTGAAGGTGATGAACTCCGCACGGCCGCCGAGATTCTCGTACGGCACCGGCCCACCCAGCCCGAGCTGGCTCAGCGCGAACCGGCTGTCGGCGGAGCGATCGCGATTGTCGCCCATCAGGAAGACGTGGTTCGCCGGGATCGTCACTTCCGCGAAATTGTCGCCCTGGCTGTCGGATTCGAGATCGATCGTCTCGTAGCGGCGGCCGTTGGGCAGCGTCTCGGTATAGGTCGGCAGGCGGCACATCTGGCGGCCATCGGGCAGCGTCTCGCGCGCGCCGGGATAGTCGATCTCGCTGCACGGGCTGTTGGTGTCGACCGGGATCAGCGTGTCGTGGAGGGGCCCACGCTTCACCGCGACGCCGTTGAGGAACACGATTCCGCCACGCACCGCGAGCTTGTCGCCGGGCAGGCCGATCACGCGCTTGATATAGTCGTTATGCGTCCCCGGCGGCGTCACGATCACCACGTCGCCGCGCGTCGGCAGCGATCCGAACAGGCGGCCATGCATGAACGGCAGCGACACGCTCCAGCTGTCTTCCTGCTGGCGCAGCACGACGCCCTTGAAGATCGCGACCGGGTTCGGGATCGTCGGCGACACGAACGACCAGCCATAGGTGAACTTGGTCACCACCAGCCGGTCGCCGATCCGAAGCCCCGGCAGCATCGATTCGCTCGGGATGTAGAAGGGTTTGGCGATGAAGCTGTGGAAGCCGAGCACGACCAGGATCAGCCAGAAGATCCCCTTCACCTCGCCCCACCAGTCGGTGCCGCGACGGCGGGGTGTGTCCGGTGCGGTGGCCGTCGGAGCGACGGTGTCACCCGTCGCCGTCTGCTGCGCGAGGGGCTTGTCTGGGAACTCGTTGCCGTCCAACGCCGCGTCCTTCATCGATTCATATCTACTTGAGATATCAGAGGTATAGCTTCGATGATCACAAAGGCCTGCGCCCAGGGGTAATCATCCGTCATCGTCAGATGCACGCGTGCGGCGTGGCCTTCGGGGGTCAGCGCGTCAAGCCTCGCTTTGGCGCCCCCGGTTAGCGCCAGCGTCGGCGCGCCGCTCGCTGCGTTGACCACGCCGATGTCGCGCATGAACACGCCCGCGCGAAACCCGGTCCCGACCGCCTTCGAAAACGCTTCCTTCGCCGCGAACCGCTTGGCGAGCGTCCCGGCCTTGGTGAACGGCCGCCGCGCCGCCTTCGCGCGCTCGACATCGGTAAACACCCGCTGCTCGAACCGCTCGCCGAACCGCTGCAGCGACGCCGTGATCCGCTCGATATTACACAGGTCGGAACCGAGCCCGATAATCACGAAATCCTCCCCGGCACGGGGAGGGGGACCGCGACGCGAAGCGGCGGGGTGGAGGGGGGGCTCCACGAACGATACGCCCGCAGTGGGCCCCCTCCCCCATGCTGCGCATGGTCCCCCTCCCCGTTCCGGGGAGGACTACCGCGCCGCATCCATAGCCTCGCGCATCAGCCGAACCGCCTCGCCGAGCCCGACGAACAGCGCCTCACCCACCAGGAAATGCCCGATATTCAACTCGCGAACCTGACGGATCGCCGCGATCGGCGCGACATTGTCGTAGGTGAGCCCGTGCCCCGCATGCACCTCGATGCCGTTCTTCGCCGCCAGCGCCGCCGCGTCGGTCAGCCGCCGCAGCTCCGCCGTCCGCGACTCGCCCGACAGTTCGGCGTATAAGCCGGTGTGCAGTTCGACCACCGGCACCTTGAGCCGCACCGCCGCCTCGATCTGGCGCGCATCGGGCTCGATGAAGAGCGACACGCGGATGCCCGCCCCCGCCAGCGCGTCGACCAGCCGCGCCATCCGATCATAATGCCCAGCGACGTCGAGCCCGCCCTCGGTCGTCAACTCCTCGCGCTTTTCGGGCACGATGCACGCCGCGTGCGGCTTGTGACGCAGCGCGATGCCGAGCATCTCGTCGGTCGCCGCCATCTCGAGGTTGAGCGGGATCGCCAGCTCGGCCGACAACCGCGCGATGTCGTCGTCGGTGATGTGCCGGCGATCCTCGCGCAGATGCGCGGTAATTCCGTCCGCCCCCGCCGCCGCCGCGACCAGCGCCGCGCGCACCGGATCGGGATACCCCGCCCCGCGCGCATTGCGCACCGTGGCGACGTGATCGATGTTCACGCCCAGGCGGAGATGCTCGGTGCCGAGGGGGCTCATGCCGCCGCCCTGCTGCCCGGCTTGATCGCCGGGATCGCCGCGAGCTCGGCGGGCAAGGCATCCGCCGGATAGGTCGGCACATCGAGCCGGATCAGCGGGAAGAACGGCACGCCCAGATCCGCCGTTCCGTTCGAGCGATCGACCAAAGCCGCCGCCGCGACCGTCACGCCACCCGCGCGACCGATCGCGGCGATCGCCTCGCGCGACGACAGCCCGGTGGTGACGACGTCCTCCATCATTAGCACCTTCTGCCCCGGCGCGAGACGGAACCCGCGGCGCAGTTCGAACACGCCGTCGGGCCGCTCGAGGAACATCGCCTCGACGCCCAGCGCGCGCGCCATCTCATGCCCCGCGATCACGCCGCCCATCGCCGGCGATACCACCGCGCCGATCTGCGATCGCAGCGCGTCCGGGATCGACGCCACCAGTGCCTCGGACAGCCGCGCGCCGCGCGCGGGATCCATCAAAACCCGCGCGCATTGCAGGTAGCGCGAACTGCGCAGCCCCGAGGACAGGATGAAATGCCCTTCCAGCAACGCTTCGGCAGCGCGGAATTCGGCGAGCACGTCGTCTTCGGTCATCGCGGGTCATCGCTCCAAAAGGTCTGCGCGCGCTGATACGAGCGCGCGAAACCGCACGCAACGACTACCGACGCTTCGGGCATCACACGTCACCCCACCCGGCGTGCTGACGAAAGTCAGATCCAGGGCCAAGTATGGTGCGCTCGGTACCCTTGGGTCCTGACTTTCGTCAGGATGACGGCGGGTTGCAGGACGATGGTTGGAGACAAAGCTTGAGGCAAGCGCCCCCGCTGGGTATAGCTCTTCCCAAATGATAAGCAGACATCCGCGCGTCCGGGATATCGGGTTCGCTATAAACCGGGGTCAAGAAAAACGATGCGCAAGATGGGGATGAGAGGATTTGCGATGGCAGCGGGGCTCGCACTGGCGAGTCTCGGTGGTGTCGCCGGGCATGCGGCCCAGCCTGCAAGCACACCGACTGCTACACCAGCACCTCAGGCCGCCGCGGCACCTGGCGGTGTCTCGAACACCGCACCGACGACCGCCGCCGCGACGCCCACCGCCAACCCATCCAGCCCCGAGCTGGCGATGGATGGTGCGCCGGCGATGACGGTCAAGCCGATGATCGGCCAGCCGACCAACGGTCTGTACGGGCTTCAGCCTCAGGTCACCAAGAACGGCCAGTTCGCGCACTGGATGCACAATTCGATCCTGGTGCCGACGATCACGATCATCTCGCTGTTCGTCCTCGCACTGCTGTTCTGGGTGTCGTTCCGCTATCGCAAGGCGCGCAACCCGGTCGCGTCGAAGACCAGCCACAACACCGCGATCGAGATTCTCTGGACGCTCGCGCCGGTCGTAATCCTCGTCCTGATCGCAGTCCCCTCGATCGGGCTGCTCCAGGCGCAGTTCAAGCCGGCGCCGTCGGGTGCCGTCACGCTCAAGGCGATCGGCAATCAATGGTATTGGACCTACCAGTATCCGGACAATGGCGGCTTCGAGATCACCGCCAACATGCTGAAAGAAAAGGCTGACGTCGCCGCCGGCGAGCGTCCGCGCACCGATGCCGACGGCCCCAAGCTGCTCGCCACCGACAACCGCATCGTCCTCCCCGTCGGCGTGCCGATCCGCCTGATCACGACGTCGAACGACGTGATCCACAGCTGGGCGGTCCCGGCGTTCTGGATCAAGCTCGACGCGATCCCCGGCCGCCTGAACGAGACGAGCTTCACGATCGACAAGCCCGGCCTGTATTTCGGTCAGTGCTCGGAACTGTGCGGCGCGCGCCACGGCTATATGCCGATCGCGGTCGAGGCCGTTCCGCCTGCCGAATACGCTGCCTGGGTCCGTGCCAAGGGCGGCACGATGCCGACGCCCGGCAAGGCCTCCGACAAGGTGATCCCGCAGCCTGGCGCCGATGGCTCCGCGGCGAAGGTCGAGGAGGCCGCGGAAACCGCCAACGCCATCGGCCCTGTCGAGAACGTCACCACCGCAGCCCCCGCGACGACGCAGGGCGCCACCTCAAACCCGGCCGGCGCCGGCAACGCGGGACAGTAAGATGACCGACACCGCTCTCAACCCGTCGGCGTTCGTTTCGCACGACGCGCATGACCATCATCACGACACCGATCACAAGCCGGGCTTCTTCGCGCGGTGGTTCATGTCGACCAACCACAAGGACATCGGCACGCTCTACCTGATCTTCGCGATCGTCGCGGGGATCATAGGCGGCTCGGTCTCGGGGCTCATGCGCGCCGAGCTCGCGCATCCCGGCATCCAATATCTCCAGGGCTGGGCGACGATGCTTCATGGCGGCCCTGCCAGCCTCGATGAATCACTTCACCTCTGGAACGTGCTCATCACTGCGCACGGGCTGATCATGGTGTTCTTCATGGTCATGCCGGCGATGGTCGGTGGCTTCGGCAACTGGTTCGTGCCGATCATGATTGGTGCGCCCGACATGGCGTTCCCGCGCATGAACAACGTGTCGTTCTGGCTGCTGATCCCCGCCTTCACGCTGCTGCTCGCCTCGCCGTTCTTCGGCGGTGCGGGTAATGGCTGGACGCTCTACGCCCCGCTCTCGACGTACGGCGAGCCCGGGCCGTCGACCGACATGGCGATCCTCGCGCTCCATCTCGCGGGTGCCTCGTCGATCCTCGGTGCGATCAACTTCATCACCACGATCTTCAACATGCGCGCGCCGGGCATGACGCTGCACAAAATGCCGCTGTTCGTGTGGTCGATGCTCGTCACCGCGTTCCTGCTGCTGCTCGCGCTCCCGGTCCTCGCGGCCGCGATCACGATGCTGCTGACCGATCGCAACTTTGGCACGACGTTCTTCGATCCGGCCGGCGGCGGCGATCCCGTCCTCTACCAGCATCTGTTCTGGTTCTTCGGCCACCCCGAAGTCTACATCATGATCCTGCCGGGCTTCGGCATCGTCAGCCAGATCATCTCGACGTTCAGCCGCAAGCCCGTCTTCGGCTATCTCGGCATGGCCTATGCCATGGTCGCGATCGGCGTCGTCGGGTTCGTCGTGTGGGCGCACCACATGTTCACCACCGGCCTGTCGGTGAACACCAAGATGTACTTCACCGCCGCGACGATGGTCATCGCGGTGCCGACCGGCATCAAGATCTTCTCGTGGATCGCGACGATGTGGGGCGGCTCGCTCACCTTCAAGACGCCGATGGTGTGGTCGATCGGGTTCATCTTCATGTTCACCGTCGGCGGCGTGACCGGCGTCGTGCTCGCCAATGGCGGCATCGACGACTACATGCAGGACACGTACTATGTGGTGGCACATTTCCACTATGTGCTAAGCCTCGGCGCGGTGTTCTCGCTGTTCGCGGGCTTCTATTACTGGTTCCCGAAAATGTCGGGGAAGATGTACAACGAGTTCCTCGGCCAGCTGCACTTCTGGGTGTTCTTCATCGGCGTGAACGTGATGTTCTTCCCGATGCACTTCCTCGGCCTGCAGGGTATGCCGCGCCGCATCCCGGACTACACGCCGCAGTATGAGCATTGGAACACGGTCGCCTCGGTC
The DNA here is from genome assembly GCF_004216825.1 of Sphingomonas sp. BK036. Lineage (NCBI taxonomy): Bacteria > Pseudomonadati > Pseudomonadota > Alphaproteobacteria > Sphingomonadales > Sphingomonadaceae > Sphingomonas > Sphingomonas sp. BK036. Next base: position 1,162,553 of record NZ_SGXR01000003.1, read on the forward strand.
GGCTACATGATCATGGCTGCGGGCATGGTGGTGTTCTTCGTCAACCTGATCTGGTCGATGATCGCGGGCAAGCCGGCGGGCGACAACCCGTGGGGCGACGGCGCGACGACGCTCGAGTGGACGATCTCCTCGCCGCCGCCATACCACCAGTTCGAGACGCTGCCGAAGATCGACTGAAGGCGGACAAGGGCCCTCAGGCCCCCGGCCGGCGCGGCAACGCCGCGTCCGACGACACGGGACTTGCTCCCGTGTCGGGGCCAGCCAAGACAAAGAACGCCTCGGGGAAACCCGGGGCGTTTTTCGTTCGAGTTCAGTTCTTCCCGCTTAACGTTTTGCGGTCTCGACGGCCCCACCGGGACCCAGTCCACCGCGGAACGCGCGGAACCCGCCCCACAATACTGCCAACGCGGTTACGAGCCCGCTCAACGCCTTCAGCCAGTTTGCCCCATCGGCAAACCATGAAAGCGAGTCGTCCATCAGGTCGTGAACCCAGTCGGGAAACCAGCGGATCGGCACGTCGACGATGATGTCCGGGTGGTGGATCGGCCGTGCCCGCACGAGCCTACCCTCCCCGTTTCGACGCAGCACCCAACCCTCGATCCGAAGTTTATGACGTAGCGCGCGTACCGGAACGATCGTCCACTGCCACAAGGCCTCCCCGGTCTCTTCGGCGTCAATCCTCACAGCGTCGGACGGTGCAATCTCGAATCCCTCACCATAGAACCGCGCCTCCATGATCCTTCCAAATCTGACGTTTTTGACCGGTACGGTTTTCGCGTCAGTCGAATCGACGAGATCGTTCGCCGCAGGGTCCTGCTCGCCAGCAACGACGGCGAAGCGAACAGTCCCAGCCTCCCCACGATACATCGACGTTGGAGCTGACAAACTAGCCGTGCCGACCACAGAGTCCGGCTGATCCCCATAGGCCTTACACGCGCCAATGGTCATTACGGTGCCCGCCAGCGCGCAATATCCGCTTTCATCGGCAGGGAGATTGACCCGCCCCGAGCGACCGATAGCCATCATGGCATTGGTCGAACGCCAATTGACATAGGACGCGTGTCGGCGGGTGATCCCAACCGCTCCACCTCCGCCCAAAGCGTATCCTCCTGACGTGCTAGGCGGCATAGGCGCTAGCGGCGGGTCCAGCGACAATGTGGGCGGAGAATCTGATTTTGGCTCAGGTAGTGGCGACGCTGATGCCGTCTTTTCGGGCGGAGGCGGCGGGGGTGGCTTTTGCAGCGCAGCAGACGAATACTGGAATCCTACCGAATTTGGACAGTATCTCGCCCCGACGCTGCACCCGGCCACTATCAGACCGACCGCGATAGCCGCCCCTATCCTTTTCATACCCAACCCTTGTATATATCACTCCGCGACTCAATAATTACGATGCTAGTATCGTCTTACCTATTATTTACCACTCTACCGCGAGACACTAGATCGAAGATTGATCCACTTTGAAGGCCAACTTTCTACTTCGGCTTTCGCACTTAGATCTCGCCAACTCCGCCTTACGAAGTCGGACAACGCGGCTTCCGAGACGACCATGCATGGCTTTCCCCAAGGCCATCGAAAGGGTATAGCGTACCCGAACCATGACTCCTGCCACCCCCCTTCTTCCACCGGCGCATTGGCGCGATTTCCTTGCGCTGACGAAGCCGCGCGTGATGACGCTCGTCGTCTTCACCGGACTGTGCGGCATGCTCGCCGCGCCCGTTGGCGTGCATCCGGTGATCGGCTTCACCGCGATCCTGTGCATTGCCCTGGGCGCAGGCGCCGCCGGCGCGCTCAACCAGTGGTATGAATCGGATATCGATGCGGTGATGCGCCGCACAGCGAAGCGTCCGCTCCCCGATGGCCGGATGGACCGCCAGGCTGCACTCCATTTCGGCGTCGGGCTCGGCGCATTCTCGGTGCTGTTCATGGGCGTCGCGGTGAACCTGGTCGCCGCCGCGATCCTGACCGTCTCGATCCTGTTCTACGTGCTGGTCTACACCGTCTGGCTCAAGCGTCGCACGCCGCAGAACATTGTCATCGGCGGTGCCGCGGGCGCTTTTCCGCCGCTGATCGGCTGGGCTGCGGCGACCGGCGACATCGCGCTGCTACCTGTCTTGCTGTTCCTGTTCGTGTTCCTGTGGACGCCACCGCATTTCTGGGCACTCGCGCTGTTCATGAAGAGCGATTACGCCGCCGCCGGCGTGCCAATGCTCCCGGTCGTCTCGGGTGAGCGCACCACGCGGACGCAGATCGGCCTCTACACCATCCCGATGGCCGCGGTCGCGATCCTGCCCTGGCCGCTCGGGCTGACGGGGCCGATCTACGGCATCGCGGCGGTGCTGCTGACCGGCTGGTTCGCGCTGCTCGCCGTCAGGGTTGCCAAACGCACCACGCATGCCGACGATGCGATGAAACCGGAGAAGGCCTTGTTCAAATACTCGATCCTGTATCTGTTCGTGATGTTCGGCGCGCTGGTCGTCGACCGGTGGTTCGCATGACGCCATTGGAGCCCAACCAGGCCGACCTGATCCGCAGCCGCCAGCGCGGGCGGGCGCGCGTGATGGCGCTGCTGCTCGGCGCGTTCGTCATCCTGATCTTCGCTGTCTCGATCGCCAAGATCCGCGCGGGCATGCCGCACTGATGGCCGGCTGGAAGGCCATGTCGCGCACCAATCGCACCGCGGCACTCGCGGTGCTGTTCATCTGTTTCATGACCGGGCTCGCCTGGGCGAGCGTACCGCTCTACCGCTTGTTCTGTTCGGTCACCGGCCTCAACGGCACCACGCAGCGCGGGCTGGTCGCCCCCGGCGCGGTCGATCACCAGATCCGGGTCGATTTTGACACCAATGTCAGCCCCAAGCTGCCGTGGAAGTTCGCGCCCGAGAATCGCTCGGACACGATCGCGATCGGCGCGCGCGACATGGCGTTCTTCACCGCGACGAACACCTCGACAAAGCCTCTTACCGGCACCGCGACGTTCAATGTCCAGCCTGCGCAGGCGGGCAAGTATTTCACCAAGATCCAGTGTTTCTGCTTCACGCAGCAGACGCTCAAGCCCGGCGAGACCGCTCGGATGCCGGTGATCTTTTTCGTCGATCCCAAGATCCTGAGCGACCCGGACGCAGCCGATATCCAGACGATCACGCTAAGCTATACGTTTTACCCGGTGGATTCCGCGAAAAACGCAAGCTAGGACGGGCGCAAAGAGAATAGGGGAGTTCCATGGCCGGCGCTAAGAACCACGATTATCATATCCTGCCACCCAGCGTTTGGCCGTTGGTCGGATCGATGTCCGCGCTGATCATGGCGGTCGGCGGTATCATGTGGATGCACGGCGGCCATATCGACAAGCCCAATGGCGGCGGCTGGATCTTCTTCATCGGCCTCGCCGGGCTGCTTTTCACCTTCTACAGCTGGTGGGCGCAGGTCATCAAGGAAGCCCATGCGGGCGATCATACCCCCGTCGTCCAGCTTCACTTCCGCTATGGCATGATCCTGTTCATCGCCTCCGAGGTGATGTTCTTCGTCGGCTGGTTCTGGGCGTTCTTCGACTTCTCGCTGTTCCCAACCGCGATGACCTATGCCGATGGCAGCGTGACGCGCGCGGTCGAAGGCGGCGCGGCGATGATCGCGCAGTGGCCGCCCAAGGGCCTGACGGTCATCAACCCGTTCGAACTGCCGCTGCTCAACACGCTGATCTTGCTCACCTCGGGCACCACCGTGACCTGGGCGCACCATGCGCTGATCCACAATCAGCGCGGCGGCGAGAAGACCGGCGCCTGGGGCCTGATCGGCGTCGGCAACCGCGATGGCGTTCTCAAGGGGCTGTGGCTCACCGTGATCCTCGGCGTGCTGTTCAGTTCGATCCAGGCGTATGAGTATGTCCACGCGCCGTTCCCGTTCAAGGGAATCAACTATGGCGCGGCATTCTTCATGGCGACCGGCTTCCACGGCTTCCATGTCCTGATCGGCACGATCTTCCTGATCGTCTGCCTGGTGCGCGCCTATCGCGGCGACTTCACCCCGCGCCAGCATTTCGGCTTCGAGGCGGCGGCGTGGTACTGGCATTTCGTCGATGTCGTGTGGCTGTTCCTGTTCGTCACCGTCTATGTCTGGGGCGGCTGGGGCGCCCCCGTCCACGGCGGTTGAGCTTTTACGGTATCTTGCACCACCCCGGTGAAGGCCGGGGCCCAATTGGGAAGGTCGCAGTAACGAAAAGCTGTCTTGCGTTAGCAACGTCTCCCAATTGGGCCCCGGCCTTCGCCGGGGTAGAAGGTAATGATGGCGGGGGGCCACCCGCCCCTCCCGCCCCTTGTTCTCCCGCGAAGGCGGGAGCCCAGTCTGGGTCCCCGCCTTCGCGGGGATACAAGCGAAGGGAGATCTGACAGCATGACGCAAGACCCCTACCCGCTCGCCACCGCCCCCACGATCGCGCAGGTCGCGCTCAAGGGCCTGTGCCCGCGCTGCGGCAAGCCCACCCTCTTCGCGAAATGGTCCAACTTCGCCGACCGCTGCCCGAACTGCGGTCTCGACTTCTCCAAGTTCAACGTCGGCGACGGCCCCGCCGCATTCCTGACGCTGATCTTGGGCGCACTTGTCGTCGCGCTTGCGATCACGCTGGAACTCAAGGTTCATCCCCCGCTCTGGCTCCACATGCTGATCTGGATCCCCTTCACCGCGGGCGGCGTGATCCTGTCGCTGCGCGCCGCAAAGGGTGCGTTGATGTCCGCCGAATATCGCAACGCCGCGCGCGAGGGCAGAATCGAACCGTGACCCGTCCTTCGCGTATTCCCGTCATCCCGACGATCCTCGTCACGCTTGCGATCGCGGCGATGATCGGCCTCGGCCTGTGGCAATTGCTCGATCGCCTCCCGAAAAAGGAAGCGTTCCTCGCGCAGCTCGTCGCCAACCCCGCCAAGCCGCCCATGGCGTTCCCGCGCCTTCCCGACGAGACGCTCCTGTTCCGCCGCGCGTCGGGCCTCTGCCTCCAGCCCACCGCCATCACGCTCGCCGGCGCGGGCAAATCGGGCTTCCGCGCGATCGCGCAGTGCCGGACTGGCGCCGAAGGACCCGGCATGATCGTCCAGCTCGGCACCACGCGCGATCCGATGGCGAAGATCGCCTGGGCGGGCGGCGAAGTCTCGGGGTTCATCAGCCACGCGCCCGACGGCCGCTCGCTGATCGGATCGCTGTTCGATCATACGCCGCAGCGCCTCATGCTGGTCGCGGACACCCCGCAAGCCGGGCTCAGCCCCAACGGCCGACCCGACATCGCGTCGGTCCCGAACAATCACCTCGCGTACGCCGGCCAGTGGTTCTTTTTTGCCGCGATCGCCGCGATCATTTATGTCCTTGCGATAGCCAAGCGGCGCAACCTTGTGTCGAAAGCCTCGTCCCGCTAACCGGCTGGCCATGCGTTACATCAGCACCCGCGGTTCCGCCCCCGTCCTCGATTTCGAAGCCGCGACGCTCGCCGGCCTCGCCTCCGACGGCGGCCTGTACCTGCCCGAGGCCTGGCCGACGATGACCCGCGACGAGATCGTGGCCCTCGCCGACCTCTCCTATGTCGACACCGCGGTCGCGGTGATGGCGCCGTTCGTCGGCGACGCCATGACCCGCGAGGAACTGAAGGCACTCTGCGACGAGGCCTATGGCCGCTTCTCGCACGCCGCGGTCGTGCCGCTGGTCCAGCTCGACCACGACCAGTGGCTGCTCGAGCTGTTCCACGGCCCGACGCTTGCGTTCAAGGACGTCGCGCTCCAGCTGCTGGGGCTCTTCTTCGAACGCTTCCTTGCGGGCACGGACAAGCGCCTGACGATCGTCGGCGCGACCAGCGGCGACACCGGCTCGGCGGCGATCGACGCGGTCGCAGGGCGCGAGGGCATCGACATCTTCATGCTCCACCCCGTCGGCCGCATCTCCGACGTGCAGCGCCGCCAGATGACCACAGTGCTCAGCCCCAACGTCTACAACATCGCGATCGAAGGCAGCTTCGACGACGCGCAGGCGCTCGTGAAGGCGATGTTCAACGATCGCGCCTTCTCGACCAAGTTCGCGCTGTCCGCGGTGAACTCGATCAACTGGGCCCGGCTGATGGCGCAGGTGGTGTATTTCTTCTACGCCGCGGTCCGCCTCGGCGCGCCCGATCGCGAGGTGGCGTTCGCAGTCCCCACGGGCAATTTCGGCGACGTGTTCGCAGGCTATGTCGCGGCGAAGATGGGCCTCCCCGTCGCCAAGCTGGTCGTCGCGACCAACGTCAACGATATCCTCCACCGCGCGCTCAGCACCGGCGATTATTCGAAGGGTGGCGTCCAGCAGACCCCGACCCCGTCGATGGATATCCAGGTGAGCTCGAACTTCGAACGCCTGTTGTTCGATCTTGGTAGCCGTGATGGCGCGGCGTTGGCAACGCAGATGGCGGGCTTCGAATCCTCGGGTGCGATGCGCCTCACCAACGCGCAGTCCGAAGGGGCCGCGGCGCTCTTCCAGAGCGACCGCGTCGACCTCGACGACATGACGCTCGCCATGCGCTGGGCGCACGAGCATGCGGGGCAGGTCATCGATCCGCACACCGCGATCGGGCTCGCCGCCGCGTTGCGCATCGACGTGCCCGCCGGCGTGCCGGTCGTGACGCTCGCCACGGCGCACCCCGCCAAGTTCGGCGATGCGGTCGAGCGCGCCACCGGCGTCCGGCCCTCGCTGCCCGCGCGCGTCGGCGACCTGTTCGATCGCGAGGAGCGCTACGCGACGCTGCCCGCGACGTTCGAGGCGATCACCGCCTATATCACCGAGCGGGCGAGGCCGTCGGCATGAAGCTGCACACACTTATCGGCGAACCCTGGCCCGATTACGGCCTGATCGACTCAGGGCACGGCAAGAAGCTCGAACGCTATGGCCGCTTCCGCTTCATTCGCCCCGAACCGCAGGCGATGTGGGCGCCCGCCTCGACCGACTGGAAGGCGCAGGGCGAATTCGTCCCCGGCTCCGACGAGGATGGCGGCGGCCGTTGGGAATTTTCGGAACCCGTCCCCCGCGAGGGCTGGACGCTCAAGTGGAACGAGGTGTCCTACACCGCGCAGACCACCCCGTTCCGCCATCTCGGCTTCTTCCCCGACATGGCGCCGGTGTGGAGCTGGATGCGCGAACGCGTAGCGGGGCTCGACAGTCCCGAGTGCATGAACCTGTTCGGCTATACCGGCGTCGGCACGCTGGCGATGGCGACCAAGGGCGTCCGCATGGTCCACGTCGATGCGTCGAAAAAGTCGGTGGAGGCGGCCAAGGCCAACGCCAAGCTGTCGGGCATGGCCGACGCGCCGATCCGCTGGATGACCGACGACGCAGCGAAGTTCGTCGCGCGCGAAGTGCGCCGCGGGCGCCGGTACGACGGCATCCTGCTCGATCCGCCCAAATATGGTCGCGGGCCGGAGGGTGAGGTGTGGCGTCTCGAGGAAGACCTCCCCAAGCTCATCGCCGACTGCCGCAAGCTGCTCGACGAGAATTCGCGTTTCCTGTTCCTGACGGTCTACGCGGTGCGGATGTCCGCGCTGGCGATCGGCGAATTGCTCAACCAGGTGTTCGCGGATTTGCCCGGCAAGGTCGAAGTGGGCGAACTCGGCGTCCGCGAGGAAGCGCGCGGCCTGACGCTGCCGACCGCGATCTGGGCCCGCTGGAGCCGCTAGCTCCCGCGTGCGACCTGCCACTACATCGTAACCACCCCGGCGAAGGCCGGGGTCCCGTTGGGAGACGGTGCTGACGACGCGCAACGCGGCGTTACTGCGACCTTTCCAACTGGACCCCGGCCTTCGCCGGGGTGGTGGTTGGTTTAAAGGGTATCACCCATCACGGCAGACGGACTTACCCCGGGATCTGCTGCGAGATGCAGTGGAAGCTGCCGCCGCCCGTCAGGATATGATCCGCGCGCTGCCCGACGACCTCGCGGTCCGGGAACAGCGCCTGGATCGCCACCACCGCCGCCTGGTCGTTCTCGGCCCCGTACAGCGGCACCACCACCGCGGCGTTGCCGATATAGAAGTTCATGTAGCTCGCCGGCACGACCTCCTCGTCGCGCAGCACGCGGCCCGGCGACGGGATCGTCACGACCTCCAGCCCGGCGGCCGCAGCATCACGCGCGGCGTTCTGATACACCTGCCAGTTGGGATCGTTGTCGGCCGCCTGCGGGATCGCCACACGTCCCTCGCCGACGAACCGCGCAAGGTTGTCGACATGCCCGTCGGTATGATCGTTGACCAACCCGTCCCCCAGCCAGACGACGCGCGTGTAGCCGAGATCCGACGCCAGCCGCGCCTCGATCTCTTCCTTGTTCAACGACGGATTGCGGTTGCGGTTGAGCAGGCACTGCTGGGTCGTGACGACCGTCCCGGTGCCGTCGCCATCGATCGCGCCGCCTTCGAGGACCCATTCACACGGCTCGACGCGCTTGTGACGGCTCTCCGCCAGCCGCTGCCCGATCGTGTCGTCACCCGGCAGGTCGTATTTCCCGCCCCAGCCGTTGAACTGGAAATCGCGCGCGCTACCGTCGGCGACGATGATCGGCGCGGTATCGCGCAGCCAGATGTCGCCGAACGGCTCGACCACGACCTCCGCGAACGGCGCGAGCCGCTTGGCGGTGGTCGCCGACCCGGCATCCGCCGCGACCAGGATCACCGTCTCACCGCGGCCCTCGGCATGCACCGCCTTGGCAAACGCGACGACCTCGTCGCGCGCGGGCTCCAGATCGTCCAGCCACAGGTCCGCATGGCTCGGAAAGCCGATCCAGACGGCCTTGTGGTGCGCCCATTCGGCTGGCGTAGAGACGGCGGTAGTCGTGGTCACTTACTTGGCTCCTGCACGATCGCGGTCACGAATGCCGCGGAATTCGGCGGTCTTATACCAGTTCGGCCACAGACTGGTATCGTCCGCGAGCTTGCGCCCAAGCCCGTAATAGATCCCCAGATCCTCGACCGCGCCCGACCAATCCCATTTGGCGTCATATTCGTCGGCCGGCTTGTGATAGCGGTGCGCGACATAGTCCTCGCGCGCGGCATGCCCCGCCGCGGTCCCGCCGACGACCAGATCCTCGCCGCTGCCGCCGTCGAGCATCGGCACGCCCAGCTTGGCGAAGCTGAAATGATCCGACCGGTAATAGCCGCCGCGCTCAGGGTTCGCCTCGACCCCGATCACGCGGCCCTCGGCGGCGACGAACGGCTTCACCAGATCCTCGATCTCCGACTTGCCCGCGCCGGCCAGCACGAAATCCTTCGCGCGCCCGTCGACGTTCAGCACGTCCATGTTCACGCCACCCACGGTGTGCGCGAGCGGATAGATCGGATGCTCGGCATAATAGCGCGATCCGAGCAGCCCCGATTCCTCCGCCGTCACCGCGAGGAACGCGATCGAGCGCTTGGCGGGCCCCGCCTTCACCTGCGCCTCGGCCAGCGCGACCAGCCCGGCGATACCCGTCGCATTGTCCGCCGCACCGTTGCAGATATCGTCGCCATCGACCGCGTCGCAGCGGCCGAGATGATCCCAATGCGCGGAGTACAGCACGTAATCGTTCGGCGCAGTCGTGCCCGGCAACACGCCGATGACGTTCTTCGACGCCTGGCGCTTAATTGTGTTGGTGAACCCGCCCGACAGCTTCAGCCCGAGCGGGACTGCCTTGAACCCCTTCACCTTCGCCGCCGCTGCCAGCGTCGCGTAATCCTTACCCGCGCTCGCGAACACGCGCTCGGCGGACGCCTTCTGCATCCAGCCGACGATCTGCGACTGGTCGAGATGATCGCCCTTCTCGTCCAGCTCGAGCTGCGGCCCGGTCCAGGACGACTGCACCACCGCCCAGGGGTAGGCCGCCGGCTCGGTATCATGGACGATGATCGCCGCCGCGGCGCCATGCTTGGCGGCGTTCTCGAACTTGTACGGCCAGCGCCCGTACCAGGTCATCGCGCGGCCCTCAAACGGCCCCTCACGCGACATCGTCTGCCAGTCGGCGTCGTTGATGAGGATGACGACGGTCTTGCCCTTCACGTCGGTGCCCGCATAATCGTCCCAGCCCTTTTCGGGCGCGGTGATGCCGTAGCCAACGAACACGACGTCGCTGTTCGCGACCGACACCTTCGGCACGACGCGGTAGGTGCCCGCAACCATGTCGGTGCGGAAGTTCAGGCTGACGGGCGTCTTGCCGCCGGAAAAGACATAGGGCTGCACGTTGCCCGCGGTGATCTGTACCATCGGCACGTCCTGCGTCCACTGGCCCTTGTTGCCGGGCTTGAGCCCCGCCGCCTTCATCCGCTCGACGATATACGCGACCGTCTTGGCCTCCGCGGGCGTCGTCGGTGCACGGCCTTCATACGCATCCGACGACAGCACCTGCGTGACGGTCTTGAGCGTCTCGACCGAGATCGCCGGGGTCGTTTGCGCGGACGCGGCGGTCCCGAGCAGCAACAGAGACAGGATGGCAGCGCGCATGGTCATTTCCCCAATGAGTTGCGCGGGTTCTGGCAGCGGTACGCGCGCCTGTCCACGCAGCGAAACGCCGCAACGAAAAAGGGCGGCCCCGCAGGACCGCCCTTTTCCTCGTATCGATCGGACCGAAAGATCAGCGCGAGTAGAACTCGACGACCAGGTTCGGCTCCATCTTCACCGGGTAAGGCACTTCGTCGAGCGTCGGGACGCGCGTGAAGGTAACCTTGGCCGCACCATCGGGAGCGACGTAATCGGGGATTTCGCGCTCGGCGAGGCTCTGTGCTTCCATCACCAGCGCCATTTCCTGCGCCTTCGAACCCAGCGTGATCTCGTCGCCGACGAAGCAGCGACGCGATGCGATGTTGCACTTCACGCCGTTGACGCGGATGTGGCCGTGCGAAACGATCTGGCGCGCTGCGAAAATCGTCGGCGCGAACTTGGCGCGGTAGACGATCATGTCGAGACGCTGCTCGAGCAGGCCGATCAGGTTCTGCGAGGTATCGCCCTTCAGACGAGCCGCCTCATGGTAGCACGCGCGGAACTGCTTCTCGGTCACGTCGCCGTAGTAGCCCTTGAGCTTCTGCTTGGCGCGCAGCTGGATGCCGAAATCGCTGACCTTGCCCTTGCGGCGCTGGCCGTGCTGGCCCGGGCCGTATTCGCGCTTGTTGACCGGCGACTTGGGACGACCCCAGATGTTCTCGCCCATACGGCGATCGAGTTTGTACTTCGCGCTTTGACGCTTCGACATAATATAACCTTTGCAAATGCAAACAACGTTGGTCCCGGTATCGCTCTGCTGGTCGTCGTTATGACCCAAGGGTCCGGACAAGGCAGGGCCACCGCTTCACCGGGGTGCAGGGCCATTGCGAAGGCGGGCGCCTAGACGCCGCGCCCGCCAGAGTCAAGCTGGACAGGCTGCGGGCCGCTCGGCAAGAGGCGGCATGACCATCCTATCCGGACCCGACTGCACCATCATGACCGAGGTCCGCGCGGGCGTCGACGCGCTCGACCGCGAGCTCGTCGCACTCCTGGCGCGGCGCTTCGCCTATATGGACGCCGCCGCCCGCATCAAACCTGAGCGGGGGCATGTGCGCGACGAAGCGCGCAAGACACAGGTGATCGAGAATGCGCGTGCCGAGGCCGCGCGGCTGGGGTTGCCGGATGAAGCGATCGCGGATCTGTGGGAAGGGCTGGTCGAGGCGTCGATCGCGTATGAACTGGCGGCGTTCGACCGGCGCTGAGACGGGCTGCGGAGGACGCCGCCGCCCCGCTCCCGTCATCCTGGACTTGATCCAGGATCCAGAGCCACAAACGCCGCGCTCTGCGGCTCTGAATCCTGGGTCGAGCCCGGGATGACATAGCTCAAACCCGCGGCTTCTTCCCCGCCAGCGACGACAGCACGCCGCGCATCGTCCGGATCTCCTGGCTCGACCAGCCAGGCTTGGTCAGCAGCGTGCGCAGCGTCCGCCGAGTCGTCTGGATCTTGTCCGGCGGATAGAAGAACCCCGCCCCCATCAGCATCGTATCGAGCTGCCCGATCATCCCGTCGAGCTCCTCCTGCGGCGCGGGCGGCATGATCGGGTTGATCGACGGCTGGCTCAGCTCGCGCTCCGCGGTCAGCCCCTTCGACCACTCATACGCAACCAGAATCACCGCCTGGGCAAGGTTGAGCGACCCGAACTCCGGATTGATCGGCACCGTGATGATCGTCCGCGCGACCGCGACGTCATCGGTTTCAAGCCCGGAGCGTTCCGGTCCGAACAGGATCGCGGAGCGGCCTGGCGCAGCATGGATCTCGGTCGCGGCCTGTTCGGGGGTGACGACGGGCTTGGTCACGCCCCGCTTGCGCACCGTGGTGGCGAACACCTGCGCGCAGTCCGCAGTGGCGGCCGCGACGCTATCATAGACCTGCGCATTCTGGAGCACGATGCCCGCGCCACTCGCGGCGGGGCCCGCGGAGGGATTGGGCCAGCCGTCGCGCGGGGAGACGAGGCGCATCTCGACCAGCCCGAAATTGAGCATCGCGCGCGCGGCCTTGCCGATGTTTTCGCCGAGCTGGGGGCGGACGAGGACGATCACCGGGGGTGGGGTTACGTCCGCCAAGGTGCTTCGACTTCGCTCTGCACGAACGGGCGGGGGGAGTGTTTCACCAACAGTGGCTGGTGGTGAGGCGTCCTCCCCCCCCTCCGTTCGCCCTGAGCGAAGTCGAAGGGCCCGCTCCCGCGGGGGGATCGCCGCATCGTGCAGATCCGCCCAGTCACCGCGGGAGAGCGCTTCCTTCTTACGCCGCGACCAGCCCTTGACCTGGAATTCCGCCGCCATCGCTTCCTGTCGGGACGGGAAGTCCTGGCTCCACATCAGCGTCACCGGGCGGCGCGTCTGCGTGTAGCCCGCGACCTCGCCAAGGTTATGCTGGCCCACCCGGCGCTCGAGGTCGTCGGTGTGTCCGGTGTAATAACTGTCGTCGGCGCAGCGCACCATATAGGCCCAGAATGTCATGGCGGGGGCTTACGCGGTGGCGTGGTGGTCAAACAAGTCCTTCGACTTCGCTCAGGACGAACGGGGTGGGGATCCTGCGCGTCTCCACGAGCGCGCTGATTCTCGGGACCAAGTGGGTCGCAGGACCGTGCCCCATTCCGTTCGCCCTGAGCGAAGTCGAAGGGCCCCTCGCCAGGGGCCCAACCGACGCCCGGATCACTCCGCCCGCCCGACCTCCTCGACACTCCCGGCAAACGCCTCGAAGTCCTTCGCCTCGCTGAAATCCCGATACACGCTCGCAAACCGGATATACGCGACCGAATCGAGCCCCTTGAGCCCGTCCATCACCATTTCGCCGATCCGCTTCGACGTCACGTCGTTCTCGCCCAGCGTCTCGAGCCGCCGCTGGATTCCGCTCACGAGCTTGTCGATCCGCCCCGCCTCGATCGCCCGTTTCCGCGTCGCAATCGACAAAGACCGGAGCAGCTTCTCCCGGTCGAACGGCTCCCTGCGCCCCTCGCTCTTCAACACGAACAGTTCGCGCAGCTGGATGCGTTCGAACGTCGTGAAACGCGCCGCGCAGCCCTCGCACTGGCGCCGGCGCCGGATCGCCGCCCCGTCTTCGGTGGGGCGGCTGTCCTTTACCTGGCTGTCTTCATGTCCGCAAAAAGGGCAGCGCATTCAGACCTTCTTCTTGCCCTTGTAGTAGGCGTAGCCCGCGCCTGCGAGCGCACCGAAGATCGGGCCGATCACCGGCACCGGGATCGCCACGACCGCGCCGAGCGCGCTCCACTTGGCCATGCTCTTGCCGAGGCCGGGGGTCGCCTTGATGTCGTTCTGGATTTGGTCGATCTTCGACATGCTCATCATCCTTGATAGATCGGGAAGCGTGCGCACAGCGTGCGAACACGCGTCCGAACGTCCGCCTCGACCTCCGGGTCCCCATGCTCGCCCTTTTTCGCGAGCCCGTCCAGCACGTCGGCGACCATGTTGCCGATCTCGCGGAATTCGGCCGGACCGAAGCCGCGCGTGGTGCCCGCAGGGCTGCCGACGCGGATGCCGCTGGTCTTCATCGGCGGCAACGGGTCGTTGGGGATGCCGTTCTTGTTGCAGGTGATCCCCGCGCGCTCGAGCGCCTCGTCCGCATCGCGGCCGGTGATGCCGAGCGGGGTGAGGTCGATCAACGCCAGATGCGTGTCGGTGCCGCCCGAAACGACGTCCGAACCGCGCTCCTTGAGCGTTGCGGCCAAGACCTTCGCATTCTCGACGACGGCGGCGATATAGCTCTTGAAGTCGGGCTGGAGCGCCTCGCCGAACGCAACCGCCTTCGCTGCGATCACGTGCATCAGCGGCCCGCCCTGGAGACCCGGGAACACCGCCGAGTTGATCTTTTTCGCGATGGCCTCGTCATTCGTCATGATCATGCCGCCGCGGGGACCACGCAGCGTCTTGTGCGTGGTCGTCGTCACGACATGCGCGTGGCCGAACGGCGTCGGGTGCAGCCCGGCGGCGACGATGCCGGCGAAATGCGCCATGTCGACCATGAAATACGCGCCGACCTTGTCCGCGATCGCCCGGAAGCGCGCGAAGTCGATGACGCGCGGATAGGCCGAACCGCCCGCGATGATCAGTTTCGGCTGATGCTCGACCGCTAGCGCCTCGACCGCGTCGTAATCGATCAGGTGCGTGGTCGCATCGACGCCGTACTGGATCGCGTTGAACCACTTGCCCGACTGCGCGGGCTTGGCGCCGTGCGTGAGGTGGCCGCCGGCATCGAGGCTCATGCCGAGGATCGTGTCGCCCGGCTTCACCAGCGCGAGCATCACCGCGCCGTTCGCCTGCGCGCCCGAATGCGGCTGCACGTTGACGAACCCGCAGCCGAAGATCTGCTTGGCGCGCTCGATCGCGAGCGTCTCGACCGTGTCCGACGGCGCGCAGCCCTGGTAATAGCGCTTGCCCGGATAGCCTTCCGCATATTTGTTGGTGAACACCGAGCCCTGCGCCTCGAGCACCGCCTTCGAGACGATGTTCTCGGACGCGATCAGCTCGATCTGCGTCTGCTCGCGCTCGAGCTCGGCCTCGACGCCGGCGAAGACGGCGGCATCGGCAGCGGCGAGGCCGCGGGTGAAGAAGCCGTCCGGCTGGACGTCATGGAGCGTATTGGGCTGGGTGCTCATGCGGGGACCTTTAGCTTGTCGACACGGAGTTGATGACGGCCGCCGGCGAAATCGGCGGTCAGGAAGGCTTCGACGCAGGCCTTGGCCATTTCCTCGCCGATCAGGCGGGCGCCCATCGCGATGGCGTTGGCGTCGTTATGGATGCGCGCAAGGCTCGCCGACAGCGGCTCGGCGACGAGCGCGCAGCGGCAGGCGGGATTGCGGTTCGCGGCAATCGAGATGCCGATGCCAGACCCGCACAGCGCGATGCCGCGCTCGGCGCTGCCATCGGCGATCGCCGAGGCGAGCGTGTACCCGTAATCGGGATAATCGACGCTGGCGGTGCCTTCGGGGCCGAGATCGAGCACGTCGTGCCCTGCCTCGCGCAGCCACGCGGCAAGCACCGCTTTCAACGAAACGGCGGCGTGATCGGACGCGATGGCGATGCGCACCTGGCGTAATCCTGTGACGGGGGATCGGGTGCCCAGCCCTTTACCGAGCCGAGCCGGGATTTGCCACACCTGTTCGCAACCGTGGTAGACGGTGGATGAGGAGATCGCCCATGAAACCCCTGACCCTGCTGGCAATGCTCGCGCTGACCGGCTGCTCCGGCCCTGCGCCCGACACCAGCAGCGACGGCACCATGACGTCTGTCGGATCGGTCGAACGCAAGGTGGCAACGCCCAAGCCGAAGCCCGCGCCCGATTATGCCGGCCGCTGGATCGGCGTCGAGGGCATGGTCCTCGACATCGCCCCCGCCCCCACGCCCGCCGGCGCCGGCGCCCCCGCCCCCACGCCCGCCGGCGCGCCCGGCCGTTACACGCTCACGATGCAATGGGATCTCGACAACAGGGGCAGTTTCGACGGAGCCGCGGCCGGCGACACGATCACGTTCGATCGCAACGGCCTACGCGAAACGCTGCGTCCGACAGACGGCGCTGCGACCGGTTTGAAATATTTGGCGGGAAAAACCGACTGCCTCACCGTCAAGCCCGGCGAAGGCTATTGCCGCGACGGACTTAGCCGCTAGGCTCCCAACTGTGCCTATCACACATCTCAACGCCGATGCCGCGCGCGCGCACCTCTCCGAAGTGCTGCTGCGCACCGGGCAAGAGGACCGCGATGCGTTTCGCGAGCTCTATTCGCTGACCAGCGCGAAGCTTTTCGGCATCACGCACCGTATCTGCGGCAACGCCCAAGCCGCGGAGGATGTGCTGCACGAGGTCTATCTCACGATCTGGAAACGCGCCGGGGCCTGGGAACCCGGCCGCGCGAGCCCGATAACCTGGTTGGCGACGATCGCGCGCAACCGCGCCATCGACTGGCAGCGCGCGCAGGGCGTCCGCCGCACGAGCCCGCTCGACGACGCGCCCGACATCGCCGATCCCGGCGAAGGCGCCGAGGCGGGGATGCTGGCGAGCGAATCGTCGCGCGAACTGATCGAATGCCTCGACGGTCTCGAACCGCAGCAGCGCGACGCGATCCGCACCGCCTTCTTCGACGGCATCACCTACGCCGAACTGGCGATCAAGCGCGCGGTGCCGCTGGGCACGATGAAGAGCTGGGTCCGCCGCGGCCTCGCCCGCCTGAAGGATTGCCTCGGTGGCTGATCCCGACACCATCCCCGAAGACGTCGCCGCCGCCGAACTCGCGCTCGGGTTGCTCGACGGCGAAGAGCGCGGCGCAGCGCTTCGTCGAGTCCTCGCCGAACCCGGTTTTGCGGCCCAGGTCGAATGGTGGCGGTCGCGTTTCGCCGTGTTGTTCGATCTCTGGCGAGAGCACGCGGCCCCGCCGCATCTCGCCGCGCGGATCGAAGCCAGCCTCGACGGTCCAACGTCTACCACGGCCAGCCGCTTTGCCTGGCCCGCGCTGGCCGCCGTCACCAGTGCGATCGCCGCATCGCTGCTGCTGTTCGTCATGGTCCGCCCCGAACCGACCGTGCCCGTCTCACAACCGATCCCCGTCGCGCGCGCGACCAGCGTGCTCGTCGCGATGCTCGGCGATGCGAAGTCGCCCGTCGCCGCGGTCTACGATCCTGCGAACGGTGCGCTGCGCGTCGCAGCGGGCCCCGACGTTCCGGATGCCCGCGTCGCGCAGCTCTGGGTGATCGGCGGCGACGGCGTGCCGCATTCGCTCGGTCTGTTGTCGAGCCGTCCGACCGCGCTGGCACCGAAGGGCGTCGACCGCGGTCGCATCGCCCCCGGCGCGACGCTCGCGATCTCGGTCGAACCGCTCGGCGGCTCGCCGACCGGGCTGCCGACCGGTCCGGTCGTCGCGACCGGCGTGGTCGCGCGCGTCTGATGTCCGTGCGACCGCCGTATAGTGGGCCCGCGACCGGCGGCATCCCGCCGCTCGCGCGCCTGCTCGGCCTGAGCGGTCTGCTCCCGCAACTCGGCGCGGTCGCGCTGTTGCTGAGCGGCGATCCGCAAAGCCGGTTCTCCGCACTCGCGATCGCCTACGCCTATGCCGCGATCATCCTGAGCTTCCTCGGCGGCCTGTGGTGGGGCCTGGCGGCGCGCACCGAATCGCCGCCCCGCTGGCTCTGGTTCGCCAGCGTCGCCCCTTCGCTGATTGCGCTCGGCACGGCGTGGCCCTGGATGGTCGGCCTGCGCTGGCCCGGCCCCTCGCTGGTGGTGCTCGGCATCAGCCTGATCGCCGCGCTGCTCGTCGACCGCGCGCTCGTCCGCGACGGCATCGCACCGCCCGGCTGGATGGCGTTGCGCGTACCGCTGTCACTCGGGTTGGGCCTCCTGACGGTACTAGCGGCTATACTGTGACGCAGGTGCGCGGAGATGCTATATCGACGCTATGAGCGTCGCTGAGCACATCACCCAGCTGGCTTCCGGGCCCGCGCGATTCACCACCGCCGAGTTCATGGAACTCGTCCGTCATCCGCCGATCGCCGACTGGGTGGGCAAAGTCGAACTGGTCAACGGGGAGATTATGCGGATGTCGCCGGCCAACGTACCGCATTGGAACGCGCAACGTATCGCCTTCCTGCGGCTGCAATCCGCCTTCGTGGCGCTTGGCAGCGAATGGATCGTCGGGCAGGAGCCGACCGTCCGCCTGACCGGCGACACGCTGCGCGAACCGGATGTGGCTGTGCTTCGCGATCCTGATCTCCGCGCGACGTTTTTCGACCGCGTCGCGCTGTTCCTCGCCGTGGAGATCGCCGATACCAGCCTCGCGCTCGATCTCGGCGCCAAGCGGCGCGATTACGCCGAGGCGTTCGTACCGCATTATTGGGTCGTCGACATCGACGCGCGTCGCACGCACGTGATGGCCAAGCCCCGCGCTGGCGATTACGAGGACGGACGACTGATCCCGTTCGGCCAGCCTATCGCGATCCCCGACTTGAACATCGCTATCGTCGTCGACTGAGTCTCACGCCGCCTTGCGCAGGTCCAGCCGGCTCCAGATTTCCACCAGCGCATCGGTCAGTTCGCGCATCATCGCCTCGGTATGCGCAGGCCCCGGGGTGAACCGCAGCCGCTCGGTCCCGCGCGGCACGGTCGGGTAGTTGATCGGCTGCACGTACACGCCGTACTCGGCGAGCAGTACGTCGCTGATCTTCTTCGCCTTGACCGGATCGCCCACCATCAGCGGCACGATATGCGTGTCGCCGATCATCACCGGCAGCCCGGCGTCCTTGAGCATCGCCTTCAGCATCGCCGCTGCGGCCTGCTGCCCGTCACGCTCGACGCTCGACGCCTTCAGATGCCGCACGCTCGCCAGCACGCCCGCGACGAGCACCGGTGACAGCGAGGTCGTGAAGATGAACCCCGGCGCATAACTGCGGATCACGTCGACGATCGTGCGATCGGCGGCGATATAGCCGCCCATCACGCCGAAAGCCTTGCCCAGCGTCCCTTCCAGGATCGTGATCCGGTGCGCGACGTCGTCGCGTTCCGAAATGCCGCCGCCCCGCGCGCCGTACATCCCGACCGCATGGACTTCGTCGCAATAGGTCAGCGCGTTGTACCGGTCGGCGAGATCGCACATCGCGGAAATCGGCGCGATGTCGCCCTCCATCGAATACACGCTTTCGAACGCGATCAGTTTCGGCACCGCCGGGCCTTCCGCGGCGAGCAGCTCTTCGAGATGCGCGAGGTCGTTGTGGCGGAACACGCGCTTCTCGCAGCCCGAATTGCGGATGCCCGCGATCATCGACGCGTGGTTCAGCTCGTCCGAAAAGATGATGCAGCCCGGCAGGACCTTCGCCAGCGTCGCCAGCGTCGCCTCGTTCGAAACGTACCCGCTGGTGAACAGCAACGCGGCTTCCTTGCCGTGCAGGTCGGCAAGTTCGCCCTCCAGATCGACATGGTAATGCGTGTTGCCGCCGATGTTGCGCGTGCCGCCCGAGCCTGCGCCGACGTCGTGAAGCGCCTCTTCCATCGCCGCGATCACCTTGGGATGCTGGCCCATTGCGAGGTAATCGTTCGAGCACCAGACGGTGATCGGCTTCGGACCGTTATGCCCCGCGAAACAGCGCGCGTTCGGAAACGCGCCCTTGTTGCGGAGGATGTCGATGAACACGCGGTAGCGCCCCTCGGCATGCAACCGGTCGATCGCCTGCGTAAAGACGCGCGAATAATCGACTCGCGGACCGGTACTGCCGTCCGTTGCCGTTTTGCCTGCGATAATCATGGCCTTGGGCACTACGCCTCACTTTCACTCAGTTCCAGCGCAATACCGCTCTTACGGTGATCGCTTTCCTCGTCCTGGCAGCACATTGCCACGATGCGCCCGCGAAGCAAGGTGCCACATTGTCCCAGGCCGTCGCCTAAAGCTGCTCGATCTCGCCAAACCCGCGCGCCGCCAGCGCCGGTCCTAGCGCGCGTTCCTCGTCGCCCAACCGCGTGAAGACGGCGATGCCCTCGCCCGCGCCGGACCAGGTTTCGTCCTGCATCAAGTGAACGATCCGCCGCGCGATCCCGGGACCGCCGTCGACGAACCGCACGCCGGGCGCCGCCACCGCAAGCTCGGCCTCGACCAGCGGGAAATGCGTGCACGCGTTGACGATCACGTCGATCGAGTCGCCGCCGGGCTGCGAGAACAAGCCGTTGAGCACCGCGGCATAGCGCTCCGGCGCCACCGCCCGCCCGTGCAGCTTGGCCTCTGCCATCTCGACCAGCGCCGCCGATCCGTAGCGCAGCACCGTGCAATCGCCAGCGAACCTCGCCGCGAGATCGTCGACATAGGCCTGCCGCACCGTCGCCTCGGTCCCCAGCACGCCGATCGTCCGCGTGACCGACAATGCGGCGGCGGGCTTGATCGCCGGCACCGTTCCTACAACCGGCAGGTCGAGCGCCGCGCGTACCACGGGCAAGGCGATCGTCGAGGCAGTGTTGCAGGCGATCACGATCAACCGCGGCCGGTACCGCTCCGCCAGCCGCCCCAGCAACACCGGCACGCGCGCCGCGATCTCCGCCTCGCTCTTGGTGCCGTACGGAAAACCGGCCGAGTCGGCGGCGTAGACGAACGGCGCCTCAGGCAGCGCCGCGCGCGCGGGTCCGACGATCGACAATCCGCCGACACCGGAATCGAAGAACAGGATGGGGCGCGTGTCCATCCCCGCGCCTTAGGACGGATTGGCGCGTCTGAACCAGACCCGCCGTGCGATCGGCCGCCGATCGAGGCCATTTGCCGTCCGCCACGACTCGTTTATAAGCGCGGCCAGAACGGGGGACATGCTTGCAGACGGAAATTCTCTGGGTGGCGCCCACGCTATCGCTCGTGCTCAGCTATCTGCTCGGCTCGATCCCGTTCGGCGTCATTTTGACTCGGCTCGGCGGCGCGGGCGATCTGCGCACGATCGGCTCGGGCAATATCGGCGCTACCAACGTCCTGCGCACCGGTCGCAAGGGCCTCGCCGCCGCCACGTTGCTGCTCGACATGGCCAAGGGGGCGGTGGCCGTCCTGCTCGTCGCGTCGCTCTTCCCCGGCAACGCACTGCTGGCCGCCGCCGGTGCGTTCATCGGCCATTGCTACCCCGTCTGGCTCAGGTTCAAGGGCGGCAAGGGCGTCGCCACGCTCATGGGGATCGTCGTCGCGCTCTACTGGCCGCTGGGGCTCGTCTATGCGGTCGTCTGGCTCGGCCTGCTCGCGGGGCTGCGTATATCGTCGGTCGCCGGCATGACCGCCGCACTCAGCGCACCGTTCGCGGCGGCATTGTTTGGTCGGTTCGACCTTGTCCTGCTGCTCCTCGCGCTCGCGCTGATCGTGTTGTGGAAGCATCGCGAGAATGTCGAGCGGCTCTTCTCCGGCACCGAGCCGCGGATCGGCACCAACCGGCAAAAGAGTGACTGACCCGACGGTCTCCCGTCTCCGGCTCATCCGCACGACCGGGATCGGACCGGTCACCTATCGCCAGCTCATCGCCCGTTTCGGCAGTGCAGAGGCCGCCATCGCCGCGCTCCCGATGCTTGCCCAACGCGGCGGCGGGCGCAGTCCCCGGATCGCCGACGTCTCCGTCGCCGAACGCGAAATCGCCGCCACCGCCAGGCTCGGCGCGCGCTACCTGTTCCTCGACGACCCGGACTATCCGCGTCTCCTCGCCGAGATCGAAACCGCCCCCCCGGCGCTGATCTTCCGCGGCGATATTGCGCACGCGGCCCGCCCCTGCGTCGCAATGGTCGGCGCGCGCAACGCATCGGCCGCCGCCTGCCGTTTCGCGCGCCAGCTCGCGCTCCAGCTGGCGGAAGAGGGCACGACTATCGTCTCTGGCCTCGCGCGCGGCATCGACACGGCGGCGCATATCGGCGCGCTGGGTGCCGGCTCCGATGGCGCGACGATCGGGGTCATCGCCAGCGGGATCGACATCGCCTATCCGCCCGACAATACCGCCCTGCAGGAGCGGATCGCGACCGGCGGGCTCCTTCTCGCCGAACAGCCCCCCGGTACCGAACCCAAGGCGCGCAACTTCCCCTCGCGCAACCGCATCATCGCAGGCCTTGCGATCGGCACGGTCGTGGTCGAGGCTGTCTCCAAATCCGGGTCGCTCATCACCGCGCGGCTCGCCAACGAATCGGGGCGCGAAGTCATGGCCGTCCCCGGCAGCCCGCTCGACCCGCGCGCGCAAGGCTGCAACCTGCTGATCCGCGAGGGCGCCACGTTAGTACAATCGGCCGCCGACATCCTCGAACAGATCCGCCCGTTCGATCCCCGTTCCGTCCGCTCGCCGATCGACGCCTTTGCCGCGACGCCGCCGCAGGACGCGAGCGACGCCGACCGCCGCCGGATCGCCGACCTGCTCGGCCCCGTCCCCGTGACGATCGACGAGCTCATTCGCCAGTCGCGCGAGAGCCCGGCGGTCGTCCACACCGTGCTGCTCGAACTCGAACTCGCCGGCCGCCTCGAGCGTCACGCCGGCGGACGCGTCAGTCTCGCCTGACCGCGAGACGCTATCCTCCCCCGCCAAGGGGAGGATAGCCGGGCTGCGGCTTTGCGTTATTCGGCCGGCAGATAGATCTCGCTGCCCTTCGCACGAAACTTCTCGCTCATATCGGCCATGCCCTGCTCGGCATCGGCCACGGTCGCGCTGGTCGCGAACTTGGCGCGGTCGGCATCGGCCGCGGTGACATCCGCCGCCAGGAACATGTCCGCCGGGCTATTCTGCTTGGCGGCGAAATCGCGCACCTCCTGCGTGATCTTCATCGAGCAGAATTTGGGCCCGCACATCGAGCAGAAATGCGCGGTCTTGGCGCCCTCCGCGGGGAGCGTCTGGTCGTGATACTGTTCGGCCGTGTCGGGATCGAGGCTCAGGTTGAACTGATCGCGCCAGCGGAATTCGAACCGCGCGCGCGACAGCGCATCGTCGCGCATCTGCGCGGCCGGGTGGCCCTTTGCCAGATCGGCGGCATGCGCGGCCAGCTTGTAGGTGACGACGCCGACCTTCACGTCGTCGCGGTCGGGAAGCCCGAGATGCTCCTTGGGCGTGACGTAGCAAAGCATCGCGGTGCCGTACCAGCCGATCATCGCGGCACCGATGCCGCTGGTGATATGGTCGTAACCCGGCGCGATATCGGTGGTAAGCGGCCCGAGCGTATAGAAGGGCGCCTCGCCACAGACCTCGAGCTGCTTGTCCATATTCTCCTTGATCTTGTGCATCGGCACATGGCCGGGGCCTTCGATCATGACCTGCACGTCGCTCTTCCACGCACGATGCGTGAGTTCGCCGAGCGTGTAGAGTTCGCTGAACTGCGCTTCGTCGTTGGCGTCGGCGATCGAGCCGGGGCGCAGGCCGTCGCCGAGCGAATAGGCGATGTCATACGCCTTCATGATCTCGGTGATCTCGTCGAAGCGCTCGTAGAGGAAGCTCTCCTTGTGGTGGCTGAGGCACCATTTCGCCATGATCGAGCCACCGCGGCTGACGATGCCGGTGACGCGCTTGGCGGTCATCGGGATATAGGCGAGGCGGACGCCAGCGTGGATCGTGAAGTAATCGACGCCCTGCTCGGCCTGCTCGATCAGCGTGTCGCGGAAGATCTCCCAAGTCAGGTCCTCGGCGACGCCGCCGACCTTTTCGAGCGCCTGGTAGATCGGCACCGTGCCGATCGGGACGGGCGAGTTGCGCAGGATCCATTCGCGCGTGTCGTGGATGTTGCGACCGGTGCTGAGGTCCATCACCGTGTCGGCACCCCAGCGGATCGACCAGACGAGCTTGTCGACCTCGGCCGCGACGTTCGATGCGACCGCCGAATTGCCGATATTGGCGTTGATCTTGACCAGGAAGTTGCGGCCGATCGCCATCGGTTCGGATTCGGGGTGGTTGATGTTGTTGGGGATGATCGCGCGGCCCCGCGCAATCTCGTCGCGGACGAATTCGGGGGTGACGAAGTCGGGGATGCTCGCGCCGAAGCTCTCTCCGTCGCGCTTATAGTCCTTGAGCATCGCGCGGCCGAGATTCTCGCGGGTGGCGACATATTCCATCTCGGGGGTGATGATGCCACGCCGCGCGTAATGCATCTGGCTGACATTGGCGCCGGGCTTCGCACGCAAGGGACGCTTGATGCTGCCGGGGAATTGCGGGACGCCGCCCGAGCGGTCGGGGCCGAGCTGGCCATTATCCTCGGGACGGACTTCGCGCGCGTCATAGCTCTCGACGTCGCCACGCGCTTCGATCCAGGCGCGGCGGAGTTGCGGCAGGCCCGCGTCGATGTCGATCGTGGCGCGCGGGTCAGTGTACGGGCCGCTGGTGTCGTAGACCCGCAGGGGAGGCTCGAAACAGCTCGGGTCGAGGACGATCTCGCGCATCGCGACTCGGACGTCGGGGCTGGTCGGCACTGCGACGTGGATTTTCCGCGAGCCGCGGATCGGGCCGGTGGTGACGCCGATCTGTGCTGCGGGCTGGGGGAAATGCGTGTCGACGTCGGCCATGCGCTTGCTCCTAAAGGTGTCGGAGCAAGGCTGCGGTTCTGTAGCGACCGCTCCCTCCCTCCGCCGGTATCAACCGGATCAGGTTCAGCGGGTCGAAGGCTCCTGCCTTCCTCTCAAGCGCGGTGGGGTGCCCAGCAAATTCGCATTTGATGGAAACCCGGCAGCGCTCCCCCGGGGTGGGTCAAGCATAGGGGCACGGGTTTGGTACGCAACGCAAAAAGGACCGCCACCTGGATCGGGTAGCGGTCCTTCCTGTCGACCAGTCGTCGTCAGCCACTGTGCCGGGGGCTGACCCTCACGTCAGAACCGGAACGCCACCGTCCCGCGCAGGCTGTGCCAGCGGAAATTCTCGTCGCTGCGGCGGAACGTGGTGCCGCTGGTGTTGGGCGCCAGCACGAACGGGTTGTTCGCCAACAGGACCGGGCTGCCCGCAAGCGCGGTACCGGCCGTGACGAGGACGCGCGCGTCGTCGTCCTTATACTGGTGATAGGTGTATTCCATGCCGATCGAGATGTTCTTGGTCAGCTTCTGCTCGATGCCGCCGCCGCCGACATAGCCCCAGCGCTTGTTCGAGCCGGTGGCCGCGAACGCGTTGGCGGTGTTCGTGGTGAAGAACAGATTGTCGATCTTGGCATAGCCGGCGCCGCCGGTGGCGTAGAACAGCGTGTTGCGGGCGGCGAGACCGGCGCGTGCGCGGACCGAGCCTTCCCACTTCAGCTTGCGCGCCATCGTGTAGCTGGCGGGCGTGGTCGAGAAGGCGGCGACGCTGTCGGTGATCTCGGCCTTGCCGAATTCGCCGACCAGGCCGACCACGAACGGACCGCTCTGCACGTCGAAGCCCGCGCGACCGTAATAGGACCAGCCATCATCGTCGTTGCGGCACCCGTAAGCCGGGACGGCGGTCCGCGCCGAGCCATTGCAGAAGCCGGGCGAGAAGGCGTTGGCGCCGGTGATGGTGTTGACGCTGTCGCTGAAGTTACCGTCGCCGTTGCGGTCGAACAGGATCGACGAGCCGACGTCGTTAGGCTGGACGTCGTAACCGCCGGCAGCACCGATATACAGACCCGAGAACGGCTTGTCGTCGGTCGTCATGTCCTGCGCGTGCGCCGGAACGGCAAAAATGCCCGCGGTGGCGAGACCGGCGAGCATCGTAAGTTTCGTGAAGTGAGTCATGGTCGTTCCCCAAACAAGGGTCGCGGCGCTCCCAATGCTCGCCGCGACCCAAGGTTTCTGTTTCTGTTTCGGTTGCGCAGGCCGATCAGGCGTTGGCGGCACTCGTCTTGATGTTCCCGTTGACACCGGCCGGGAAGAACCCGCCCATCGAGACGGCCGTCTTGTTGAGATAGACGATGTTGAGCACCTGGCCGGTCGAACGGCTGTAGGCGAGCCCGTTGGCGTCGGTGGGCACGATGTTCGACATCGTCGCATCCGATCCGGTGATGCCCTGATCGTCGTCGCCGATCACGCCCGTCGACGTGTTCGTGACGGTACCGTCAAGGCTGTCGCGCGCGTCGCTGATCTGGTTGGCGCCTGTGACCAGCGAAGGTGTGGTCAGGCCCTTGCGAAACAGGATCGTCCGGATAAGACCGGCGTGATAGGCCTCGGCAGCGAGAATGCCGGCGGCAGCTTCCAGATACGTCTTGTTCGCGATCAGCGGCGAAGCGCCCTTATAGGCCGAAACGCCGACGTCCTCGAAGATATATGCCCCCAGCAGGAAGCTGTTGTCGTCGGCATAGGGGTTGAACACACCCGTCGCACCGATGACGCCAGCCGCACGCGCAGCAGAGGTAAACGCACCCGGCGCGGCGGCGGTGCCGGCCGAGATGTCGAGTGCAGGCTGCGCCACGGCGGCGGTGCCGAGCGCGGACCGCAGGAACGCGACGTGCGCGACCTCGTCGATCGCGATCTCGCGAGCATATTCGCGCACGACAGTGTCGGAGAACGGTACCTGCGCACCGCCCGTGACCCCACCCTGCGTGCCGGTCCCGGTCAGCAGGCTCGCATTGAGCCCGACGCCGAACGCCGCATAGGCATAGAATTGTGCCTCGAGATATTCGAGGTTGAGTGCGAAGTTCAGCACGTCCGCATCATTCAGCGCAGCCGTCGGAGTCGGCGACGGCGTCGGCGACGGGGCGAGATCGGAATCATCGCTGCCGCAGGCGGAGAGAAGCGTCGCACCGCCGAGTGCGATCGCCGAGCCACCGGCGAAACGAAGGAAGCTGCGGCGCTCGTTGCGGCGCGTGGCGATCGCGTCGAATATTTCGAGCTTGGTATTGAGATCGGTCATTGGGGTATCCCCTGAATAGCGAAGAAAAGCGGTGGGCTAGGCTGATGCGATCAGCCCGCCGCGGTGCTCGTCCTGATGTTGCCGTTCATGCCGCTCGGGAAGAAACCGCCCGCCGACGCTGCACCGCTGTTGAGGTACACGATGTTGAGCACCTGGCTGGCCGAGCGGCTGTACGCGACGCCGTTGCTGTCGAGCGGAACAATGTTCGACACGGTCACTGCGGCCTGCGTGCTCGCCAGGTTGATCGGTGTCGCGCTGTACGACGAAATGCCCTGGTCGAGATCGTTGGTGCCGAAGATCGTCGTGTTCGCGCCGCCGCCGTCGAGGCTGTCGCGGGCACGCGAGATGGCGTCGGCCGAGGTGCGCAGCGACGGGGTCGCGATGCCCTTTCCGTACAGCGTCGTGCGGACGATCGCCGCGTGATACGCCTCGACCGCGAGCAGGCCGGCCGCGGCTTCCAGATACGCCTTGCTGGTCAGCAGCGGGGCGGCGCCCTTGTAGGCGGTCACGCCGACGTCCTCGAAGATGAACGCGCCGAGCAGGAACGCTTCGTCCGACGCATAGGGATCGAACGCGGTGCCGGCGGGGACGAGGCCTGCCGCCTGCGCCGCGGTCGAGAAGGCGCTGGTGGCCGATACGCTGACGTCGATCACCGGCTGCGAGACGGCGGAGCTGCCGAGCGCGGTGCGGAGGAACTTGACGTGGGCGATCTCGTCCTGCGCGATTTCGCGCGCATATTGGCGGACGACCGGATCGGTGAAGGTCACCTGGCGACCGCCGCGGACCGCACCCTGCGTACCGGTGCCGGACAGCAGGCTGTTGTCGAGACCCGTGCCATAGGCGGCGTAGGAATAGAATTGCGCCTCGAGATATTCGAGGTTGAGCGCGAAATTCAGAACGTCCGCATCGGTGATGGTCTGCGCCGCCGCCGAGCTGGAAAAGGACAAGGCGGTCGCACCGGCCGCGGTAATCGCAGCCGCGCCGAGCGCGTTCTTGAAGAAATCACGCCGTTCGCTGCGTCGCTCTTTGCGGGCATCGAGGGCTTCGATCAGGTGCACGCTCTCGGTCATATCAGGGTCCTCCCCTTGTAGTTGCAGACGTCGGAGTTTTTAGAACAATCGAACAATCTGGACCGATATAAGCCGGACCCTTCAAGAAGGCCCAGCCCGTAAAGCGCTCTATTGCGGGCAAAAAAATGCCGTCCATGGTGAGGAACGTCCGCCATCGGATTCTGGACGCACGCTTCAAGGGGTCGCCATGAAATAATTTTACGGTGTGTTGCAGACCATGTCTGCGGGGTACGCGCCCCCCTCGACGGGGGTCAGCGCGTCGCGCTCGAGCAGCGACCTGACGCGGAGTAGAACCGCCCTTCCCCATCGGGCGAACCGATGGGGAAGGCTTCCGACCTCAACGCTAGCCGAGGTCCAGACTATGCAAGTGTTAGAAGGTGTAGGTCAGGCCCAGTGCGCCCAGCCACTGGTCGGCATCGCCGACATCGGCGACGATCGGGCTGTCCTTGTACTTGCCGACCATGCGGCCGTAGAGCACGCCCGCGCCGATACCAAAACCGTGGCGAAGATCGCCCGACAGGCTCTGCACGACGAACAGCGATGCGTTGACGCGACGAAAGCCGCTGTCGTTAACGTCGTAGGTGCGCAGCCCGCTGGCCAGCGTGCCGATCGGCGTCACCGCCGCGTAGGTGCGGCCGAAGCCCTTGCCGGCATAGTCCGCGGAGACGCCGAGCGAGACGAGCGTGCGAACCGACAGCGGCGTGGTGTAGTTCACCTGCGGCGTGATGACATAGCTGTCGTACGTGCCGGAAACGTCATGGACATAGGCGACGCGCGCAGTGAGCGTGTCATAGTCGCTGGTGATGACACCGGTCCGGGCGACGCCGACATAGCCGCCCAGCTCGTAGGCGGTATCGATCTTGCCGAGCGCGCGGACCTGGCGGTTGTCGATGTCGCCGGTGCGGTCGCGGCGGACGCCGCCGATCACGCCGAGCTCGAAATTGGTGCCGACCTCACCCGTGTTCGGGATCAGGTTGAAATACAACTGCGTGCCGCGGAGGAAGAAGTCATGCCCGCGCACGGTGCCGACAAAGGCGCCCGCGGGGGTGAAGGAATTGCTGTCCGCGCCTTCGTAATCGGGCATCGACACCACGCCAAGCGCGACCGTCACGCGGTTGTTGTCCTTGGGATCGGTGATCGTCGGCGACGGATTGGGATCGGTCTGCGCCAGCGCAGGGGCGGCGATCGCAAGTGCCGCGATTGCGGCAGACGTAAAGAGAGTGAATGCGCGCAAGGAAATGCTCCGGACAAAAACGTTCCACGTTGCAACGCGGTGAAATCGTTTTCGGTCCGTTACGCACGATCAGAACATGTAACGCATTTTCACCTGTTGCAATTCGGCATCACCGGCGACCATGAACCGGGCCGCCGAAAAGCGCGGCGGACCGAAGCGGACCGCGGCGTTGCGCGAGAAGCCATAGCCCTCGCGCGGGATGCCCGCGATCGTGTCGAGCTTGGAATTGCTGTTCTCGTCATGGATGATCGCCAGCGCATAGCCGCGCTGCGGCAGGCCCGGAAAGCTGGTGGTCCTGACGCTGGCAGGCACCGAGCGGGTCAGCGCGTTGGCATCGTCGATACAGGCCGGAAAATTGTCCGGATCGGCGGTGAGGCAGATCCGGATCATGCCCTTGGCCGACCGGAGATTGTCGACCTCGACGTCAAGCCGCGTGACGGGGGCCGCCGCGGCCAGCATCGCCCAGGTCACCGCCGCGACCGCCACGAGCGGCAGCCTTTGCATGCGCCTTGGCAAAGTCGCCGAGCCCGTTGTCGGTGCCGCAGAGCCGATCCCAGAAGCGGAAATATAGGCCATAGTTGCACCCGTATTGTTCGTGATGACGCTGATGATGGCTCGCCGTGATCAGCCAGCCGCCCAGTGCGCCCCGCCACATGAACCGCGGGAAAACCTCCCACCCCATGTGATTGGTCACACCCATAACGGTCATGATCGTGAGTACCAGACCCAGCGCGCCGACATGGATCGGAATGACGAACACCAGTAGCGGAATTACCACAGCGCCGGTGATCGCCTCGATCGGGTGAAACGCCATCGCCGCCCAAGCGGTCGGCGGGCGGCTGGCATGATGCACCGCGTGCGCCAGCTTGAACGGCTTGGGCCGATGCATCCAGCGATGCGTCCAGTAGAACCAGGTGTCGTGCGCGACCATGAAGGCGAGCACGGACACCGGCAGATACCAGACCGAATACGTATGGACATCGGTATAGACCTGAGTCCAGCCGCGATGCTGCCAGCCCCAGGCGACCACCCCCGCGGGAACGCCGTAGATCGCGGCCGACGCGATGCTCCACCAGATCTCGCGCCGCATCTGCGCGTCGAGCCCGCGATAGAGCCCGGGATGCCGCGCCCGCGTCACCGCGGCGAACGCGCCCGACACGATCAGATACCGGACACCGACGATCGCGGTCATCACGATCGCGGAGAGAAGAATGGCGGGCCACATGCCACGGCGTATAGGAGGTTTTGCCCTGTCGGGTAACGGGTGTTCGGCGGGCTGATGCGGAGATCGACAGCGTCACGGGGAGAATAGCTCGGCGTTGCAATAGCCTCTATGCAGTGCACCGAAACCTGATAGCCTCCCCTCCAGAGCAGGATGACCTGCCAAATCGGAGAGTGATGCATGGCAAACCACAACGCCGCGCGCGGGGATACGGGTAAGGACCATAAGGGGCTGATCTATGCGATCGCCGGCAGCATCCTGGCCCTGGGGCTGGTCCTGATGGCGTTCTATGATCGGGCAGGCGATCCGATGCCCATCGGAGCGGTGCAGAAACCGGTCGTCACCGCGCAGCGCTGACCCCGGCGCCCGCCGAACCCGCGGCACGATCGAGGATCAGGATCGGCGCATCGCGGTAGATACCCGTCGTGCGCAGCCGATAGCCGAGCCGGTCCGCAAGGCGGATCGACGCGGCGTTGGCGGGATCGATGATGCAGGTCGTCCTGGGGATTCGCGCGTCGGTCCAGGCGAGGATCGCAGCGAGTGCCTCCGAGGCGTAGCCTTGGCCGTGCGCGTCGCCGGTCAGCGTCCAGCCGATTTCGGGCGCAGCGTCGATCGACGGCGTGATCGCGCGGCGCGTCTCCATCAGGCCGAGCTCACCGATCAGCCGGCCCGCCGTATCGCGCGCGACCCAGGTGCCGTAGCCGAACAGCGTCCACTGGCCGATCGCACGCAGAAGGCGGATCCAGACGTCCTCGCGCGATCGCGGCTGGCCGCCGATCATCGCATAGACGCGCGGGTCGGACCACATGGCGGCGCAATCCTCGAGGTCGGACGCGGTGTGGCCGGTCAGCGTCAGCCGAGCGGTAGTGAGCATGGGGGCGGAGGGCGACGTCTGCATCGCCGCACGATACCGCCATCGGCAGGGAAAGGGGAGCACCCCCGCCCTCCGCGTTCCACGGCGAAGACGCCCCGATCGCAGCCTTCAATCCTCCCCCGCCAGGGGGAGGTGTCGCCGAAGGTGACGGAGGGGGAGGGCACGAAACCCAGGTTTCCCTTTCCGCCCCCTCCGTCTGGCAAGCGCCAGCCACCTCCCCCTGGCGGGGGAGGATCATGGGCGAGCCCGGCAACGCAGGTTGCCTTCGTTCAAGATTGCTTGGGAAAGGCTGTTTTCGTGTCCCGCCGTTTGCGCTAGTCGGAGGCATGGCATCGACGATCTCCTGCGACGTCGCGATCGTTGGCGCGGGTTTGGCCGGCGGGATGATCGCGCTGGCGCTCAAGGCCAGGCACCCCGCGCTCGACGTGCGACTGATCGACTCCGCGCGCGTCGTCGGCGGCAATCACCTCTGGTCGTTCTTCGGCAGCGACGTCGCGCAAGCTGATCGCTGGCTCGTCGCACCGCTCGTCGTGCATGCATGGCCCGCCTATGACGTCCGCTTTCCCGCACACGCGCGGACGATCGACGCGACCTATTATTCGATCGAGAGCGAGCGGCTCGACCGCGAGGTGCGCCGAGTCCTGCCGCCGCACGCCTTGATGCTGGGCCGCAAGGTATCGGGCGCGAGTGCCACCGCGGTGGTGCTGGCCGACGGCGACCGGATCGAGGCGACCGGCGTGATCGACGCGCGCGGGCCAGGCGACCTGTCGCTGCTCGATCTGGCGTGGCAGAAATTCGTCGGGCGCGAACTGGTGCTCGACGCGCCACACGAGAGCCCGGTGCCGATCGTCATGGACGCGACCGTGCCGCAGATCGACGGCTATCGCTTCGTCTATTGCCTCCCGCTGGCGGCCGACCGGATGTTCGTCGAGGACACCTATTACAGCGACACGCCCGATCTCGACGTCGAGGCGCTTACCGCGCGCATCCATGACTATGCCGACGCGCGCGGCTGGCGCGTGGCGCAGGCGGCGCGGCATGAATCGGGCGTACTGCCGGTCGCGATGGGGGGCGATTTCGAGGCCTATTGGCGATCGGGCGGCGCACGCGTCGCCAAGGCCGGGATGCGCGCGGGCATGTTCCACCCGACCACCGGCTATTCGCTGCCCGATGCCGTGCGGACCGCCGCGATGCTAGCGGGCCTCAGCGATTTCTCGGGTGCCAAGCTGCACGACGCGACGCATGCGATGGCGCGCGCGACGTGGAAAAGCCGCGGTTTCTACCGGATGCTCGACACGATGTTGTTTCGCGCCGCAGAGCCCGAGGAACGCTATCGTATCCTCGAACGCTTCTATCGCCTCTCACCGCCGCTTATTGGCCGTTTCTACGCCGGACGCTCGACCCTCTCCGACAAGGCGCGGGTCCTGACCGGCAAGCCCCCCGTCCCCATTGTGCGCGCCGTCCGCGCCATCGCAGGCAGTATGTCATCATGAAGACCGCAATAGTCATCGGCGCAGGTTTCGGCGGGCTGGCACTCGCGATCCGGCTGCAATCCGCAGGCGTGCAGACGACAATCGTCGAGAGCCGCGACAAGCCGGGCGGCCGTGGCTATTATTGGGAACGCGACGGCTTCACCTTCGATGCGGGGCCGACCGTCATCACCGATCCGGATTGCCTGCGCGAATTGTGGGCGCTGACCGGGCGCGACATGAGCGAGGACGTGACGCTCGATCCGGTGCTGCCCTTCTACCGCCTCAACTGGCCCGACGGCACGAATTTCGATTATACCAACGACGACGTGCAGATGCGCGCCGAGATCGAGAAGCTACATCCCGGCGACTGGGCGGGCTACGAGAAGTTCCTCGCCTATTCGGCGGGCGTCTTCCACGAGGGCTATGAGAAGCTCGGCCACGTCGCGTTCCTCGACTTCGGATCGATGATCAAGGCCGCGCCCGCGCTCGCGAAATACCAGGCGTGGCGGTCGGTCTATTCGATCGTGTCCAGCTATGTGAAATCGGAGAAGCTGCGCGAGGCGCTCTCGTTCCACACGCTGCTGGTCGGCGGCAACCCGATGACGACCAGCGCGATTTATGCGCTGATCCACAAGCTCGAGCGCGATGGCGGCGTGTGGTTCGCGCGCGGCGGCACCAACCGGCTGGTCGCCGCGCTGGTAACCCAGTTCGAGCGGCTCGGCGGCGTGCTCCGGCTCGACGATCCGGTCACCGCGATCGAGACCCTCGGCGACCGCGCGACCGGCGTGACGACCGCCAGCGGCTGGTCGGGTCAGGCGGATGCGATCGCGGCGAACAGCGACATCATGCACACCTATCGCGACCTGCTGGCGACGTCGCGCAGCGCCAAGCGCAAGACCGGGTCGCTTGAGCGGAAGAAATATTCGCCGTCGCTGTTCGTGGTGCATTTCGGGATCAAGGGCACCTGGCCAGGCATCCCGCACCACATGATCCTGTTCGGGCCGCGCTATAAGGGGCTGCTCGAGGACATTTACGACCATGGCGTGCTGAGCGAGGATTTCTCGCTGTACCTCCATCATCCGACCGTCACCGATCCTTCGCTGGCGCCGGAGGGACATTCGACCTTCTATGCGCTGGCGCCGGTGCCGCACATGGGCAAGTTCCCGGTCGACTGGGACGAGATCGCGCCGATCCTCGAAAAGCGCATCCTCGACGAAATCGGGCGGCGGCTGATCCCCGATATCCACGATCGGATCGTGACCAAGTTCAGCTACGCACCGAAGGATTTCGCGCAGGACCTGAACGCGCATCTGGGCTCGGCGTTTTCGCTCGAGCCCGTGCTGACGCAGAGCGCCTATTTCCGCGTACACAACCGCGACGAGCATATCCCGAACCTGTTCTTCGTCGGCGCGGGCACGCATCCGGGGGCTGGGATTCCAGGGGTCGTGGGGAGTGCGAAAGCGACCGCACGGTTGATGCTCGAAGGCGAGAAATAAGGTCTGTTCACGCGGAGGCGCGGAGACGCGGAGATGGCGCGCTTGTCGCGGAGCGACCGTGTCTCCAACGGAGTGCGGAACGCGGATGAAGACAGCGTGAGCGCTGTCCGGAACGAAACACCTCCGCGCCTCCGCGTGAACCCATTCTTTTCTTGCCGCACCCAGCGCGCTTCCCCTAGCGAGGCACGATGAAGAGACTTGCTGTATATTGCGGCTCGGCGACGCCGGCTGATCCCCTCTATATCGAAGGCGCGCGCGCGCTGGGTCGGACGCTGGCCGAGCGCGGGATCGGCCTCGTCTATGGCGGTGGCCGGACGGGCCTGATGGGCGCGATCGCCGATGGCGCGCTGGAAGGCGGCGGCGAGGTGATCGGCGTCATCCCACAGGCGCTGGTCGATGCCGAGGTCGCGCATCGCGGGCTCACCGAACTCCACGTCGTGCAGGGCATGCACCAGCGCAAGCAGATGTTCACCGACCTGTCCGACGGGTTCGTGACGATCCCCGGCGGGACGGGCACGATGGACGAATTGTGGGAGGCGCTCAGCTGGGCGCAGCTCGGCTATCATGCGGATCCGGTCGGATTGCTCAACACTGCGGGCTATTACGATCACCTGATCGCGTTCTGGGACAAGATGGGCGAGGTCGGCTTCCTGCGCCCGCAGCACCGCGACCTGTTGATCGTCGCAGATACGCTCGACGTACTGCTCGACCGGATGGCGGAGCATGTGCCGACCCAGCCGATCGTCCGGATGAACGCGTCGGATCTGTGAACGTTTTCGAGTCTCTCACTGCCCTGCTCCACCCCGGCGAAGGCCAGGGCCCAATTGGGGGACATGCATTGGTGAGCGTTGCGCGTCGTTACTGCCACCTTTCCACTTGGGCCCCAGCATCCGCCGGGGTGGTAAAAACAGACGTGCGCGGATGAGTCACCCCGCCCCCTCGCGCGAGGCGATCGTCGCTACCGCGCACGAATCCATCGCCCGCGGATCGAAGAGCTTCGCCGCCGCCAGCCTGTTATTCGACAAGCCCACGCGAGAGCGGGCGTGGCTTCTCTACGCCTGGTGCCGGCGCTGCGACGATATCGCCGACGGGCAGGATCACGGCCACGGCATGACCGTGGTCCACGACGCGCCGGAACGGCTCGCAGCACTCTCGGCGATGACCGAGCAAGCGCTGGCGGGCGAAGTCGTCGGCGAGCCCGCCTTCGACGCGCTACGCATCGTCGCGGCGGAGACGCGTATGCCCAAGCGGTTCGCGCGCGATCTCGTCGCAGGCTTCGCGCTCGATGCCGAGGATTGGCGACCGCGCTCCGAGAACGACCTGTATCGCTATTGCTACCATGTCGCGGGCGTCGTCGGCTGCATGATGGCGGTAGTGATGGGAGTCGATCCCGACGACGACGACACGCTCGACCGCGCCTGCGACCTCGGCATGGCATTCCAGCTCGCCAATATCGCACGCGACATCGAAGAGGATGATCGCGTCGGGCGCTGCTACCTGCCGATCGAATGGCTGGTAGAAATGGACTTTCCGCCGGGCCAGCACATGAAGCCGCCCTTCCGCTCGCGGCTTGCGGTACTGTCGAAGCGGATGGCCGATCGCGCCTCAGCGTTCGAGGCTAGCGCTCGCCAAGGAACCCCCTCGCTATCGTTCCGCTCGGCCTGGGCGGTGCTCTCGGCTGCGGGGATCTATGGCGCGATCGGACGGACCGTGGCAGCGCGCGGAGAGCACGCCTGGGATCATCGTGTGACTACGTCCGGGATGCAAAAGCTTGGGTTCATCGTCACCGCGGCGCGAGAGGCCGCTGGTCGCGAGAAGCTATATCCGCGGCAACCGCGCGATCCACGTTTGTGGACCCGTCCCAAAGGCTAGGACGGCGACCGATAGAGCGTTCAGCCCTGCGACTTCGCCTTGCCGACCTTCGCCATGTACCGACCCTGCGCGCGGCAATTCGCGCCGATCATCGGATAGGGCACATCGGTATTTTGCGCGAGCTGATCGGGGAGTGCCGCACGGCACTGCGCCATCGTCTCATAGCGTGCCG
Source organism: Sphingomonas sp. BK036 (assembly GCF_004216825.1). Classification (NCBI taxonomy): domain Bacteria; kingdom Pseudomonadati; phylum Pseudomonadota; class Alphaproteobacteria; order Sphingomonadales; family Sphingomonadaceae; genus Sphingomonas; species Sphingomonas sp. BK036. Next base: position 1,198,724 of record NZ_SGXR01000003.1, read on the forward strand.
GGATCACCCGCGCCTCGGTGCAGTTGATGTTGCCGTCACCGCAGCCCATGATGGCCATGACGTAGAACAGCGGTTCCATTTCATTCTCCAGTGGATCGCGGCGCCCGGCGTTGGACACGGTAGGAAAAGCGACGAAGTGGCAGGATTGTTCCCCCAACCGCTTTCGCCGGGGCTTGACCGCGCCTACATCCTGACCAGCAATGCCCCCTGACACCTACACCTCCACCCGCGCGGACCAGCCGTTGCTGCCGACGCTCCGCCGCTTCCTGCCATTCCTGTGGCCGGCGGGGCAGCCCAAGCTGAAGGCGCGGATCGTCGTCGCGATGCTGCTCGTCATCGCGTCGAAGCTGGTGCAGGTGTTCGGCGCGGCGTTCACGCTGAAATATGCGGTCGACAGAATGGCGGGGAATGATCGCGGCGCGCTGACGCTCGTCGTGCTGCTGGTGGTGGGCTACGCCGCGTCGCGGTTCGGGACGACGCTATTCGACAATCTGCGCAACGCAGTGTTCGAGCGCGTCGGGCAGGATGCGTCGCGGCGCCTTGCCGCGCAGGTGTTCCGCCATCTGCATGCGCTGAGCCTCGATTTCCACCTGTCCAGGCGCACCGGCGCGGTCACCAAGGTCGTAGAGCGTGGAACCAAGAGCATCGACACGATGCTCTATTTCCTGCTGTTCAACATCGCGCCGACGGTGTTCGAACTCGTGCTGGTGCTGGGGCTGTTCTGGACCAAGTTCGGCTGGCCGCTGGTGATCGCGACCGTCGTGATGGTGGTAGGCTATATCGCCTTCACGCGGATGGTGACCGACTGGCGCAACGCGCTGCGCGCACGTATGAACGACCTCGATACCGGCGCGGTCGCGCATGCGGTGGACTCGCTGCTGAACTTCGAGACCGTCAAATATTTCGGCGCGGAAGAGCGCGAGGCCAGGCGCTACGACGAGGGCATCACCGCCTATTCCGAGGCCGCGGTGAAAAGCGAGAATTCGCTCGCGTGGCTGAACCTCGGCCAGGCGCTGATCACCAACCTGATGCTCGCGGGCGGGATGGGCTTCGTCGTGTGGCGGTGGAGCCGCGGGCTCGCATCCGCGGGCGACGTGGTGTTCGTGTCGACGCTGCTCGCGCAGCTGTTCCGGCCGCTCGACCTGCTGGGGATGGTGTATCGCACGATCCGGCAGGGTGCGCTCGACATGGCAGCGATGTTCGACCTGATCGATACGCCCGCCTCCGTCGTCGACGTCGCCGAGGCGCCCGCGCTGACGGTAAGCGCGGGCCGTGTCCGCTTCGAGAATGTCTCGTTCGGCTATGACGCAGGCCGGCCGATCCTGCGCGACCTAGAACTCGACGTACCGGCAGGATCGACGCTCGCGGTGGTCGGGCCATCGGGCGCGGGCAAGTCGACGCTCGCGCGGCTGCTATACCGGTTCTACGACCTGACGGGCGGACGGATCACCGTCGACGACCAGGACATCGCACAGGTCCGCCAGGCGTCGCTTCGCGCTGCGATCGGGATCGTGCCGCAGGACACCGTGCTGTTCAACGACACGATCGGGTACAACATCGCCTATGGCCGCGAGGGCGCCGAGATGCCCGAGGTCGAGGCGGCGGCGAAGGGCGCCGCGATCGCCGGGTTCATCGAACGCCAACCTTTGGGTTATGCGACGCGCGTCGGCGAACGCGGCCTAAAGCTGTCGGGCGGTGAGAAGCAGCGCGTCGCGATCGCGCGCACTTTGCTCAAGAACCCGCCGATCCTGATCCTCGACGAGGCAACGTCGGCGCTCGACAGCCGTACCGAGGCGGATATCCTCGACACGCTCGAAGCGATCGAGCGCGGCCGCACCACGATCGTGATCGCGCATCGGCTGTCGACCGTGGTCCATGCGGACCAGATCGTCGTGCTGGAGGCAGGGCGGATCGTCGAAAAGGGCACGCATGGCGAACTACTGCGCGCGGACGGAGTCTATGCGGAGATGTGGAACCGGCAGGCGCAGGAGCGTGCCGGGGACGATGACGGGGCCCTGGCAGCGGAATAAGCGCCGCGCGCAGACCTCGCGCGTGGCCGGGTTTTGGCCCCGCGCTTCCTAAACACACTGGCCCGATCTCGACCGAGTTGCCTTTATCCGCAGGTCAGGCGGATTTGCTTAGCCGGTTTGTCGAAGACGATGCTGGAACAGCGCGCGAGCAGGTCCGCGCCGATCGAGAGCCGATCGCGCCCTGGCTTTTTGGATTTTGCGGTGACGACGACCTCGTCCGGGTCGATCGGCGCGGCAGCATCGGCGAGGCCTGCGGTGGAGCCATAGTCGGCGGTGCGATCACCCAGCGTGGCGAACTGCAACGGACCGATGACCAGGCCGCGGGCGAGCGTCATCGTACGGACCGGGCGCTCGATGCCGAACGCGATCTCGACCTTTTCGACCGCGCCCTGCAGCGTACCACCCTGCGCGGCCGCGATGCGGACGGCGGCGCTGGCCGTGGCGAGCGTGCGTGCGTGATACGGGTCGAAACGGACTCGCAGCGGCTGGCCGCCAAGATCGATCTGCGCATATAATTCGCCCCAGCCGCCTGCCAGGCCACCCTGGTCGGTCATCGGCAACGTTGCCATGCGCTCGCCGGGAACCGGTGGATGCAGGACAAACCGAACAATGTCTTCGGATACCCCGCCCGGCCCCACCACGCCATCGGCAGCGGGCGTGTAGGGGATCGCAGTCCAGCCAATGCGATGTTTGGACGGGCCGGTGCCGAGGTCGATCGAACCAACCCCCGTCCTGCCGTGGACGCGTTCGGTGCCGACCGCGTAACTGAATGACAGCATCCCCGATTTCAGCGACGCCCGCTCGGCAAAGGCGGTGGTGATCAACGGCATTCCGGTGCCCGAGGGTTCGATGCGGATGCGGCCCGCCGCACCAGCGATGGTCGAGTCCACGATGCCGTTGCCGTCGATGACGCGTTCGCGCGCCGGCGTCGCCGCGCCGGTCAGCGCGCATAGCGCCAGGATCGCGGCGAACATGGTATGGGCCGTCGGCATAGGATTTCCCGCCGGTGATCCCGTCGCGAATGCTCGCCCACGCGGATCATCCATTGCGGCGAGGGTGAACGAACCCTAGGTCCGAGGCAATGGCACTCGACCCCCTTCCCGATCTCCAGCGCATCTTCGGCTTTCCTGATTTTCGTGGCGTGCAGCGCGATGTCGTCGACCGTGTGCTCGCGGGGCAGCGGACGCTGGCGGTGATGCCGACCGGTGCGGGCAAGTCGCTCTGCTACCAGCTGCCCGCGACGATGCTCGAGGGGACATGCGTCGTCGTCTCGCCGCTGATCGCGCTGATGCACGACCAGTTGCGCGCGGCGACCGCGGTGGGGATCAAGGCGGCGACATTGACCTCGGTTGATACCAATCGCGAGGAGACGATCGCGCGGTTCCGCGCAGGCGATCTCGACCTGCTGTACGTCGCGCCCGAGCGGGCGTCGAACGAGAGCTTCCGCAATCTGTTGTCGCAGGCGAAGCTCTCGCTGTTCGCGATCGACGAGGCGCACTGCGTCAGCGAATGGGGGCACGACTTCCGCCCCGACTACCGGTTGCTGCGACCGCTGCTCGACAGCTTTCCCGACGTGCCGCGGCTGGCGCTGACCGCGACCGCGGATGCCCATACGCGCGCGGATATCCTCGAACAGCTGGGGATCTCGCGCGAGGGACTGATCGTGTCGGGGTTCGACCGGCCGAACATCCGCTATGCGATCTCGGCGCGCGACAACGTCAACCGGCAGATCGCCGACATCCTCGAGAAGATCCCGGGGCCGGGGATCGTCTATGCGCAGACGCGCGCGGCGACCGAGAAGCTCGCCGAGGCGCTGGGGCGCAGCGGACGGCCGACGCGGGCGTATCATGCCGGGCTCGATCCGCAGGTGCGCGCAAAGAACCAGGCGGATTTCGTCGCGAGCGAGGACATGGTGATCTGCGCCACGGTCGCGTTCGGGATGGGGATCGACAAGCCCGACGTGCGGTTCGTAGCCCATGCCGGGCTGCCAAAATCGATCGAGGCCTATTATCAGGAGACCGGCCGCGCAGGCCGCGACGGCGATCCGGCGATCGCGCATCTGTTCTGGGGTGCCGAGGATTTCGCGCGCGCGCGCCAGCGGATCGGCGAGGTCGAGCCCGAGCGGCAGGCGGGCGAACGCCAGCGGCTGACCGCGATGGGCGGACTGGTCGAGACCGCGGGGTGCCGGCGGCGAATCCTGCTCAAGCATTTCGGCGAGGAGCGGCTCGAGGATTGCGGGAATTGCGACAATTGCCTCGGCAATGTCGACGCGGTCGACGCGACCGAGACCGCGCGGAAATTCCTGTCGGCGGTGTTCCGCACCGGGCAGATGTTCGGCGTCGGTTACATCGAGGGCATCCTGACCGGCGTGTCGTCGGAGCGCAGTTTGATGAACGGGCATGAGGCGCTGTCGGTCTACGGGATTGTCGAGGGCGACGAGGTGGCGTTGCTCAAACCCGTGTCGCGCGCGCTGATGCTGAAGGATGCGCTGCGGACAAATCCGCATGGCGGCCTCGAATTCGGTCCGGCGGCGAAGGCGATTCTGAAGGGCGAGGCCGCATTGTCGGTGATCGTGCCGCCAAAGCGCGAGCGGCGGCGCAAGGCTGCGGCGGGCGCGGTGCCGAACCCGGTCGACGATCCGCTGTTCGAGGCGCTGCGCATCCGTCGGCGCGATCTGGCGAAGGAAGCGGGCGTTCCGCCGTATGTGATCTTCCACGATTCGGTGCTGCGTGACATGGCAGCGCAGCGGCCCGCATCGCGCGCCGCGCTCGCCGTGCTGTCGGGCATTGGCGCGCGCAAACTCGACGCCTATGGAGATGCCTTTCTGGCAGTTATCCGCGAGTCCGCATGATCCGGCACATCAACGAAAGCATTTCGGTCGCACCGCAGATCGCGGTCGAACAGGTCGCGGACATCGCCGCGGCGGGCTTCAAGACGATCGTCAACAACCGCCCCGACGACGAGGATGCGGGCCAGCCTTCGGGCGATTCGATTCGTGCGGCGGCAGAGGCGGCCGGTCTGGCCTATTTCTCTATTCCGGTGACGCATGCGGGCTTCTCGCATCCGCAGATCGACGCGATGACCACGGCGCTGGTGGAGTCGAAGGGCCCCGTGCTGGCCTATTGCCGGTCGGGCACGCGAAGCTGCAATTTGTGGGCACTGGCGGCGGCGAAGCAGGGACGCAACCCCAATTTGCTGCTCGCCCAGGCCGAGGACGCCGGGTACGACCTGCGCGGTATTCGCCCGATGCTGGACGCGCTCGCAGGGCCGCGATGACACCTGCGATCGTCGGCGGCATCGTGGCCGTCGTGGTGCTGCTGCTCGCGGGGCTGGTCTGGGTCGTCGTGCGGATGCGGCGCGTCGTTAAGATCGAGACGCCCGAAGAAGCGGCGGATGCCGCGCAGGCGCAGCTTCCGGGCTTTGCGGTGGCCGGCGCGGTCGTCGGGGCGGATGGCCAGGGCGCCCTCGCGATCGCGGCCGACGGGCGAGTGGCGGCGGTCCGGCGGATCGGCAAGCGGCTGGCTGTGCGCGAGGTGAGCTGGCGCACCGTGCGTGCGACTCAGGACGGGATACTGGTCGAGACCGGCGACCGGGCGCTCGGTGCGGTGATGCTCGCACAGGTCGACGTGCTCGACATCCGCCGGTTGGCGCCCAAGAGCGTGCGGGTCTGACGCGGTTCGCTGACGGCTGACGCGTTCCTCCCCGGCGGAGGCCGGGGTCCAGTCGGGAAACGGCGCTAACGGAACGCGGCACGTCGTTACTGAGACCTTCCCAACTGGGCCCCGGCCTTCGCGGGGGGGGGGGTACCGGCGCTTAGGACATAAGCGGCGAACAGAGTCGAAATGGCACTCTTCTGCTCCCCTTCCGCTTGCGGGAGGGGTCGGGGGAGGGGTTAGCCCCATGGACCGGACGCCAGTACGTACGTCGGCCCCTCCCCTAACCCCTCCCGCAAGCGGAAGGGGGATTTGACTCTTGTAGCTTTGCCTAGCCTTGAACGCCCGCTCTCAAGGGAGAACGTTCAAGGCGCCCCCCTCCTCGAACGCGATCGAAGTACCCCTTCGATCGACTAAAAAAATGGCCCGGTATGTTGCCATACCGAGCCAAGGTTGTCCGCAGGAGGAACGTCGTGGGTGCGGGCTCGTCCGGCCCGCTACCGATTGGTGTTGGCGATCAGTTGTAGGCGCGCTCGCCGTGCTCGCCGATGTCGAGACCTTCGGTTTCGACTTCGGGCGAGACGCGCAGGCCGGTCAGCGCCTTGGCGACATAGATCGCGATCACGGTGCCGATCGCCGCCCAGACGATCGTGGTAGCAACAGCGGCGACCTGGACGAAAAGCTGGTGGCCCATGTCGAAATCGGGCTTGCCGGGGCCGCCCAGCGACGGGGCGTAGACGATGCCGGTGCCGATCGCGCCGATCATGCCGCCGATGCCGTGGATGCCGAACGCGTCGAGCGCATCGTCATAGCCGAGCTTCGGCTTGAGGAACGTCACCGCGTAATAGCAGACCACCGAGGCAACCGCGCCAAGGATGATCGCGCCGAACGGGCCTGAATTGCCCGCTGCCGGCGTGACCGCGACGAGCCCGGCGATGATACCCGAGCAGAAGCCGAGTGCCGAACCCTTGTGGCCGTTGACGCGCTCGATCAGCATCCAGGCAAGCCCGGCAGCCGCGGTGGCGACGAAGGTGTTGAGCATCGCGAGCCCTGCAGAGCCGTTCGCCTCGAGCGCCGACCCGGCGTTGAAGCCGAACCAGCCCACCCAGAGCAGCCCGGTGCCGATCCCCGTCATCGTCAGCGAGTGCGGCGCCATGCGCTCGGCGGGATAGCCGATCCGCTTGCCGAGGATGAGCGCTGCGACCAGCGCCGAGACGCCGGCGTTGACGTGGACGACGGTGCCGCCGGCGAAATCGAGCGCGCCCATCTTGAAGAACTTGCCGCCCGATGCCCACACCATGTGCGCGATCGGGAAATAGACGATCGTCAGCCAGACGATGGCGAACACCATCACGGCCGAGAACTTCATCCGCTCGACGACCGAGCCGAGCACGAGCGCAATGGTGATCGCGGCGAACGTCATCTGGAAGCAGATGAAGACATATTCGGGGATCGCGACGCCTGCGGTGAAGGTCGCCGCGGTGGAATCGGGCGTGATGCCGCGGAGCAGCGCCTTGCCGAAGCCCGAGATATACTCGCCGCCACCATCACCGAACGCCATCGTGTAGCCGTACATGACCCAGAGCAGCATCGCGAGACACGCGACCGCGCCGATCTGGGTCATCGTGGACAGCATGTTCTTGGCGCGGGTGAGGCCGCCGTAGAACAGCGCGAGGCCGGGGACGATCATCATCAATACCAGCAGCGTCGACGTCATCATCCAGGCGGTGTCGCCCTTGTTCACGGTCGCCACCACGGGCGCCACGGCAGGTGCGGCGACGTCCTGCGCCCAGGCGGGGGCGGCGGCGATCATCGCCGCGCCGAACCCGAGGACCGCGGCGGCGGCCGTCTTCATATCATGCTTCATCATGTCCCCCCTCCAGTCGTTCATTGTCACAGGGCTGAATCGTCGGTTTCGCCGGTGCGGATGCGCACCGCCTGCCCCACGTCGAGCACGAAGATCTTGCCGTCGCCGATCGCGCCGGTGTTCGCCGAGGCCTGGATCGCCTCGACCACGCGGTCGGACAGGCTGGCGGCGCAGACCACCTCGATCTTGATCTTGGGCACCATGTTGGTGCTGTATTCGGCCCCCCGATAGATCTCGGTCTGGCCCTTCTGCCGGCCGAACCCCTTGACCTCGGTGACCGTCATGCCCGCCACGCCGATCGTGGTGAGCGCTTCGCGCACCTCGTCGAGCTTGAACGGCTTGATGATGGCAATGACGAGTTTCATCGCGCCCCTTCCCCAGTTGTCTTGGGAAGCGCTTCGCAATGTACGTGCCAGTTTTGGTGCGGAGGGGTGAGGGGTGCTCAGAAGGCGAGCAGCGGGCGATTTAGGGTTAAAACTTGTGCAGTGCGGCGAGCGTGCCTGTTTTATGGGCAGTCACGCCTTCGTCATGCCGGGCTCGTTCCGGCATCCACGGTTCCGCACACCAAGCACCGGCGAGGACGCGGCGCGGTGGATGCCGGAACGAGCCCGGCATGACGACGGGGGGTGAGGCGGCGGCGGGTGCCGCCCCGCGCCTCCCTCAGTGGCGGAAGTGGCGCATGCCGGTGAAGACCATCGCGAGGCCTGCCTCGTCCGCGGCGGCGATAACGTCGGCGTCGCGGATCGAGCCGCCGGGCTGGATCACTGCCGTGGCGCCTGCCTCGACCGCGGCGAGCAGGCCGTCGGCGAACGGGAAGAACGCGTCGGAGGCGACCGCGGAGCCGATCGTGCGCGGGGTGGACCAGCCGGCCTTGTCCGCGGCGTCCTTCGCCTTCCAGGCCGCGATGCGCGCGGATTCGAGGCGGTTCATCTGGCCCGCGCCGATGCCCGCCGTGCTGCCGTCCTTGGCATAGACGATCGCGTTCGACTTGGTGTGCTTGGCGACGGTCCAGGCGAAGCGGCAGTCGATCAGTTCCTGCTCGGTCGGCTGGCGCTTGGTGACGACGGTGAGGTCGCCGGGGGTGCCGTTGTCGCGGCCCTGTACGAGCCAGCCGCCCGCGATCGACTTGGCGGTGAGGCCGGTGCGCGCGGGATCGGGGAGCTCGCCGGTGAGTAACAGGCGGAGGTTCTTCTTGGCGGCGAACAGCGCGATCGCGTCCTCGTCTGCATCGGGGGCGACGACGACTTCGGTGAAGATGCCGGTGATCGCGCGCGCGGTCTCGGCGTCGAGCGTACGGTTGACGGCGATGATGCCGCCGAATGCGGAGACGGTGTCGCAGGCGAACGCGGCGGCATAGGCTTCGGCGAGCGTCGACGCGGTGGCGACGCCGCAGGGGTTGGCGTGCTTGACGATGACGACCGAGGGGTCGGCGTCGCGGAACTCGGCGATGAGTTCGAGCGCGGCGTCGGCGTCGTTGAGGTTGTTGTAGCTGAGCGCCTTGCCCTGGAGCTGGCGCGCCTGACCGATGCCGCGGACGCTGCCCGTCGCCGTATAGAAGGCGGCGGACTGGTGCGGGTTCTCGCCGTAGCGCAGACTGTCGCCGCGCTTGAGCGTGATCGGCAAGGTGGCGGGGAATTCCTCGGCCTGGTCGACGGTGCCGAACCACGTCGCTATCGCCGAGTCATAGGCGGCGGTGGTGGCGAAGGCCTTCGCGGCGAGCTTCTTGCGGTCGTCGAGCGTGGTGGTGCCCCCCGACACGAGCGCATAGTCGGCGGGGTCGGTGACGATCGCGACATAGGCGTGGTTCTTGGCGGCCGAGCGGACCATGCTGGGGCCGCCGATGTCGATATTCTCGATCACGGTGTCGCGGTCTGCGCCCTTCGCGACGGTGGCTTCGAACGGGTAGAGGTTGACGATCACGAGATCGATCGCGCCGATCGCGTGTTCGGCCATCGAGGCGGCGTGGCCGGCGTCGTCGCGGACCGCGAGCAGGCCGCCATGCACCATCGGGTGAAGCGTCTTGACGCGGCCATCCATCATCTCGGGGAAGCCGGTGAGTTCGCTCACGTCGCGCACGGTGAGACCCGCGGCGCGGAGTGCGGTGGCGGTGCCGCCGGTGGAGACGAGTTCGACGCCGTGGCTGGCCAGCGCTGTGCCGAGATCGACGATCCCGGTCTTGTCGGAGACGGACAGGAGCGCGCGCTTGATCGGGATGCTGGTCATGAGGGTCTTTCGTGGAGTCGCCGTGCGGCGGGCCTTAGCGTCGGTTGCCGTTGGGGAACAGGGGGGCCTGCCCTCCCTACGTCATCCTGACGAAAGTCAGGACCCAGAGCCACGGGCGCGGTCGTTTGGTATCCTGGATCCTGACTTTCGTCAGGATGACAGGCGTGGGGGATGATGCGGTGACCGTCAGGCCTTCTTCAGCGCCCAGCTCACGCTCGCGCCACCGGCCGCCGCCTCACCCGTGATCATCAGCTGTTGCGTCGCGACAGGGCGGCCGTCGGCGTCGATCCAGACGCTGTCCTCGACCACCAGCGCGCCGCCGCGGCAGCGGAACTGCCAGAGCGCACCACCCGGCAGGCGGAGGATCGCACCCAAACCGTCGGCAGTCGGCGACACCTGCACGCCTTCGCCCAAATGAAAGCGGATCGCGAACAGCGACAGGCCGACGCGGCGCTTGCGGCCCTGCGGGAGCAGCGCGTCCTCGCCGCGCAGTTCGCGACCGTCGCCGGTCAGCATCAGCTGGCGGCGGTGGAGGAAGCCCCAGCGGCGGACATAGCCGTCGTGGCTCGCCTCGATGCGGCTCGCGGCCTCCGATTCCTGGCGGCTGAGTTCGACCTCGCCGACGCCGCGGCCGAGTGTGCCGTCGGTCAGGATCGCAGTCGAGTTGCTGTCGGCGATCGTCAGCGTCGAATGCGCCGCGGTCGAGCGCAGGCCTTCGACCATCGCGGGCGGGAGTTGCGCGATGCCCGCGCGTGCGCCGCCGCAGTTGACGACGATCCGCGCCGGGCCGTCCGAGAATTCGAACGCGAGCGTAGACGCGCAACCGCCCTCGACGAGTCGCGCGATCGGCGGCGGAGCCGCGTCGACGATCAGCACCGCGGTGCCGGCGGCGAGGCGTTGATAGCCCCAGTCACGTGCCTGGCGTAACGGGCGGGTGCGGACGCCGCTGGCCTCGATCACCGCGGCGACCTGCGTTTCGCTCGACGGACCGCCGCCCTGCCAGCTCGACAACCCGCGATCGGCGTGCGCGACGCCCAGCAGCGCCGCGACCATCCGGGTGAGCGTGACCGCCACCGTCTCGGGCAATTCGGCGCCGCGCGCAGCATAGCTTTCCTGGAGCAACGTCAGCAGCTGGATCGAATCGAGCAGCATCGCCGGGCTGCGCGAGACCGAGCCGCCGTCGTCGAACAGACCGGTCCCGAGCGCACGCAGCAGCCCGGCTTCACCGAACGCCTGGCGGGGTTCGCCGCCGGGGATGAGAAGGCCGGCGGCGACGACCCCGCACCATGCGGCGATGCGCGGGGCGCCCGCGGGGGCCTTGTCGGCGGTACGATCGAGGTGGAGCGCGCCCTTGGCGAGCGCGTTGAGCACCTTCGAGCGGTAGATCTGGTCGGACGACGACAGGATCAGCGGCGCGTGCGCGGTCCAGGCGAGGATCCGCCTGCCCCACATGTCCGGGCGCCACGCGATCCCGCCCTGCGTGTCGGCGTGCGCGGTCAGCCAGAGGCCCATGAGATATTCGGCGATCGGCGCGCCGCGCGATCGGGTCGCGACGGTCGACAGGTCGCGCAGCCACGCGAAACTCTGCAGATACTCGGCAAAGGGTTTGGGGAGCGGCTTGGCCAAATCGAGCGTCTCGATATCGCGCGCTTCGCCGCGGAACGAGAGCACGCCCTCCAGCAGCATCGTGCCGCGCGGGATGTCGCCGAGGATGGGGTCGTCGGGGACCGCGATCAGCTTGAGCGGGTAGCGCCCCTTGAGCCGCAGCGTGTGCAGCGGGGTGCGCCACGTCAGCCGGTGGAAGCGCTCGGCAAGGCGGTCGGCGAGCGACAGCCCCTTGTCGCCGCCGAGGCGGATCAGGCGACGACCTTCGTCGATCCCGTCGGGCGCGGGATCGGTCACGACATCGCGCGTCAGATCGTGCGGTTCGTTCACCCCCGCAACGCGGCGATGTTGGCGGCATAATGATCCGGGCCGCCGCGGAAGACCGAGGTGCCCGCGACGAGCGCGTCGGCGCCCGCCTCGATACAGCGCTTGGCCCATTCGGCATCGACGCCGCCATCGACCTCGAGATCGATCGCGCGACCGCTCTTTTCGATCATAGTGCGGATCGCCGAGATCTTCTTGAGCTGGCTCGGGATGAAGCTCTGCCCGCCAAAGCCCGGGTTGACGCTCATCACCAGCACGAGGTCGACCATGTCCATCAGGTAGTCGAGCATCTTGGCGGGGGTGCCGGGGCAGATCACGATGCCGGCGCGCTTGCCGAGGCTCTTGATGTGCTGGAGCGAGCGGTGAATGTGCGGGCCGGCCTCGTAATGCACGGTGATGCAGTCGGCACCGGCGTCTGCGAACGCGTCGAGATAGGCGTCGACGGGCGAGATCATCAGGTGGACGTCGAACGGCTTGGTGGTCACGCCGCGCACCGACTTCATGACCGCGGGACCGAACGAGATGTTGGGGACGAAATGGCCGTCCATCACGTCGATATGGATCCAGTCGGCGCCGGCGGCGTCGATGGCGCGCACTTCCTCGCCGAGCTTGGCAAAATCGGCGGAGAGGATCGAGGGAGCGATACGGACGGGCTGCATCATTGTGTCCTAGCGCGGGATTCGGTTGGTGCGAAGGCCTTCTATCCTCCCGCGCCAGGGGGAGGTGGCACCGCAGATGACGGAGGGGCGGAAACGGAACAGCGGTTGCCCTGTCCTCCCCCTCCGTCTGGCAAATGCCAGCCACCTCCCCCCTGGCGGGGGAGGATTGGTTAGCTGCGCTTCAGGCGGGCGATGAAGAAGCCGTCGCAGCCCCCCTGGTCTGCCAGCATGCCGGGGAGCGTGCGGATCGTGCCGGCTTCGGTCGGTGTGATGCCGGCGGGGAGTTCGGACTGCTCGACCGGCACGATCGTGTAGTCGCTCCGCGCCGTGAGGAACGCGTCGAGCTGTGCCTCACCTTCCGACGGCTCGAGCGAGCAGGTCGCGTAGACGAGCGTGCCGCCGGGCTTCACCCAGTCCGCCGCGCGCGCGAAAATCTGTGCCTGCAACGCCGCGGTCTCGGCGATAATCGAGGGGCGAACGCGGTGGAGCACATCGGGGTGGCGGCGGAAGATGCCCGTCGCGCTGCACGGCGCGTCGATCAGGATCGCGTCGGCGGGCTCGGTCGGCGCCCATTCGAGGATGTCGGCGTTGACGACCTCCGACTTCAGGTGCGTGCGATACAGGTTTTCGCGCAGGCGCTTGATCCGGCTCTGCGAATTGTCGACCGAGGTGACGGTCCAGCCGGCCGCAGCGAGCTGCAGCGTCTTGCCGCCGGGCGCCGCGCACAGATCGAGGACGTGGCCCCCACCCTCTGACGGCGCCTTGCCGAGCAGCCGTGCGGGGAGCGAGGCGGCGATGTCCTGCACCCACCAGGCGCCGTCGCCGAACCCGGCCATGTCGGGGACCGAGTCGTGGTCGCCGAGACGCAGATGGCCGGGCATGAAGCTTTCGCCGCCCAGCTTCTCGCGCCAGCCTTCGGTTTCGGACGGGTCGGCGATCGTCAGGTCGAGCGGCGGTACCTGGGCGATCGCGCGGCCGGCGGCGTCGACCATCTCTTCGCCCCACGCGGCTTCCCAGCGCAGGTCGACGGGGGCGGGCAGTGTCGGGACTTCGGGGAGAAGCATGTTGGCGCGGAACAGCGTGCCGAAGACGCCGTGGACGAGTTTGCGCGGGCCGCCGTCGACCAGCGGCAACACGGTCGAGATCGCGGCGTGCGACGGCGTGCCGAGGATCAGCACCTGGACAAGCGCGATGCGCAGCGCCATCCGCGCCTTCGCATCGTCGGGCAGGTTGGTCTTGGTAACCGAATCGATCATCGCGTCGAGATCGGGCAGCCGGCGCAGCGTCTCGGCGGCGATCGCATGCGCGAGGCCACGATCGGGGCCGTGGATCGCGCGGGTCGCGGCGGGCAATGCGGATTCGAGCGACTCGCCCCGACGCAGCACGGCGTCGAGCAGGCGGAGGGCTGCACGGCGGGTGGGGACGCCGAGCGGCTCGGGGGCGTGGGTGTAGTCAGGCATCAAAGGTCCTTCGCGTTCGGATCGCACGCGCGGCTGTTATGGCAAAATCGCGCGGCGCGCCCCATGTGGCGGTTACGACGCCAACACGCAAATCCGGAGAGCCGCGATGGGCCAGCGCCCCGATCATGTGAAGCCACCCGAATATCTCGCAAAGACCACGCCGGTGCCCAAACCCGAGCCGATCGTGCCCGACAAGGACCCCGAACCACGCGATCCCACGCGCTATGGCGACTGGGAGCTGAAGGGCATGGCGATCGATTTCTGAGGGCTTTGGATACTGCGACGCCGGCAGAGCTAGATACCACCCCGGCGGAGGCCGGGGTCCAGTTGGAGAGGTCGCCGTAACGGAGCGTACTCCTGCGTTAGCGACGTTTTCCAACTGGACCCCGGCCTTCGCCGGGGTGGTAGGCGAGGTAAATCTGCGGCAGCGGTCCTGACGCAGGCGGAACGAATGCCCGCTCGGCGCGTCGCGGTAAGATGAGGGGATTATTCGAAAAACGCTGGGTGAAAATCACCGGCATCGTCATTGCGGGCGTGCTCGTGCTGGGGCTGTTGGGGCTCGCCGCCTTTCCCTGGGGGTCGCTCAGGGGCGTGATCCAGCGGCAGCTTACCGCGCGGTTCGGGCGGCCGGTGACGATCGGCGGAATCGAGCGAGTCGATACGTTCGGGTTCAACCCGACGATCCGCATCACCGACGTGCGAATCCCGCAGGCCGACTGGGCCGGCAAGGGCGATTTCGTGCGGTTGCGCGAAGCCGAGGCGACGTTTTCCGGGCTCGCGCTGCTCAAGGGCGCGTTCGGACCGCGCGACGTGAAGGCGCGCGGGCTGCGGCTCGTGCTGGTGCGCGACAAGCATGGCCGGACCAATTGGGAGCGGCCGGGCAAGCCCAAAAGCGGCGGGAGTTCGACCGATTTCGACGCGCTGACGATCAGCGACAGCGTGATCACGTATCGCGACGACAAGCAGGACCGCTTTGCCGCGGCGCGGTTCGTGTCGGATCCGGTGCACGGGATCCGCGCGGCCGGCAGCGGCACGATCCGCGGCGCGGCCGTCCGGATCGCGGTCGCGGGGCCTTCGGTGGCGAAATTCCAGGGCAAGCCCTGGCCGTTCACCGCGTCGATCGATGGCGATGCGCTGTCGATCAGCGCCAAGGGCCGGATGGACACGCCGCTCGATACCGACGCGATGAGCCTCGACGTGACCGCGCGCGCGACCGATCTCAAGCTGATCGACGCGGTGATCGAGGCGGGTCTGTTCCGGACGCAACCGGTGTCGTTCAGCGCGCATGTCCGTCACGACCAGCCGAAATGGACGGTGACGGAGCTCAAGGGCGTGGTCGGGCGCTCGGATTTCACCGGCCACGTCACGGTCGACAAGCAGGCGGGCCGCAGCAAGGTCGATGGCGACATCGTCTCGCGCCAGTTCGACTTCGGCGATCTGGCGTCGGACCAGGGCAAGGCCGAGGGCGCCGCGCTGGAACGCGCGATCGGGCCGCGGCTGGTGCCCAACACGCGGATCGATATCGGCAAGATCGACACCACCGATGCGCGGATGGGGTTTCGGATCGGCCGGATCGTCAGCGGCAAGGGCGCCTCGCCGATCCTGTCCGCCAAGGGCGTGCTGGCGATCGACCACCAGCTGCTGACGCTCAGCGATCTCGTCGCACGGCTGCCGCATGGTAACGTCACCGGACGCGTGACCGTCGACCAGCGCGGCGACCGCAAGGTGCCGAGCGTCGATATCGACCTCCGGCTGCGCGGCAGCAGCGTGCAGGACATCGCGGGCGGCGGCGGCGATTTCAGCGGCAACGTCAGCGCGCGCGTGCGGCTGAAGGGACCCGGCGAGACGATCCGTGCGGCGGTCGGGCGATCGAACGGCACGATCGGGTTCGTCGCGCGCGACGGACACTTGCCGCAGGGGATCGCGGCGGCGCTCGGATTCGATGCGGCGCGCGCGTTGCTGGCGAAGGATGGCGAGCGCGCGGGTCTGCGCTGCGTGGTGCTCAAGCTCGACGTGACGCGCGGGCGCGGACGGGTCAATCCGATGATCGTCGACACGACCGCCAGCCAGTTGCGCGGCCAGGGGAGCGTGGTGTTTCCCGGCGAGACGCTCGACATCCGGCTGACCGGCACGCCCAAACAGCATGCGCTGCTGCGGTTGCCGGGGTCGGCCTACATGACGGGGACGATCGAGCGGCCGCATGTGACGATTCCGCCCGAGGTGAAGTCGGTCGGGAATATCTTCAAGGCGATCGGGCGGGCGATCACGGGGAAGCAGGGTCCGGTCGCCGGGGATGCGGATTGTTCGGGGCTAGCGGCGCGGGTGCTGCGATAACCTGATCCTCCCCCGCCAGGGGGAGGTGTCTGGCACTTGCCAGACGGAGGGGGAGGTAGGCGACACGTCGGTTCCGTGTCCTCCCCCTCCGTCGCTTCGCGCCACCTCCCCCTGGCGGGGGAGGATTGGGTTACCGCCGGATCAGCCCGCTTCGCCTTTCAACGGCCGCGCGAGCAGGTCGCCGATCACGTCGCTGACGGGGGCGCCTTCCAGCAGGCGGCAGACGGCTTCGGTGATCGGCATGTCGACGCGCGCGTCGCGGGCGGCTTCGCGGAGGACGGGGGCGGTGAAGGCACCTTCTGCGACGGTGCGGCGGTCGGCGAGCAAAATCTCGGCAGAGTCGCCTTTCCCTAAACCGACGCCGAGCGAGAAGTTGCGCGAACTGGTCGAGGAGCAGGTGAGCACGAGGTCGCCCAGCCCCGACAGCCCGGCGAGCGTTTCCGCGCGCGCGCCGCGGGCGAGGCCGAACCGCGTCATCTCGGCGAACCCGCGCGCGATCAGCGCCGCACGCGCGTTCTGGCCGAGGCCTGCGCCCTCGACGACACCACAGCCGATCGCGAGGACATTCTTCACTGCGCCGCCGATCTCCGCGCCCGCGACGTCGGTCGAGGCGTAAGTACGGAAATGACGCGCAGCGAGACGCGTCGCGAGACGGTCGCCTAGCTCGGCATCCTCGCACGCCAGCGTCACCGCGGTGGGCAATCCCGCAGCGACTTCGTGAGCGAAGGTGGGACCTGAGAGGACCGCGATCGGCGCGTCGGGATGCACCGCGCGCGCGACTTCGCCGACGAGCCGCTTGCTGCCGGCCTCGATCCCCTTGGCGCACAGCACGAGCGGGATGCGGCCGACCGGCGCGGCGGCGAGGACGCTGCCGACATGCTGTGCCGGCGCGACGACGAGAATCGCGTCCATACCAGCGAGCACGGCGAGGTCGTCCGTCGCGCGGATCGTCGGCGAGAGCGCGACACCCGCCAGGAACAGTACATTCTCATGGGTCGCGTTGATCGAGTCGACGACCGCGGGTTCGCGCGCCCAGAGTATCACGTCGCGCCCTTCATGCGCCGCGACCTGCGCGAGCGCGGTGCCCCAGGCGCCGCCGCCAATGACCCCAATCTTCATGCCTTCACTCCTGCGCCACGTACCGCTTCGGCGTTGGGATCGAGCGGCCAGCGCGGGCGCGCGGCGACGTCGAGCGGATCGGTGAGGCCGGCCGCGAACCGCTCGGCACCCGCCCAGCCGATCATCGCGGCGTTGTCGGTGCACAGCCACAAAGGCGGCGCGACGAAGCGGAGGCCGTGCGCGCTGGCGAGCGCCTGCAACGCGCCACGCACCGCGGTGTTGGCCGCGACGCCGCCGGCGACGACGAGCGCGGTGGGGCGGCGGGTGTGTGGGCCATCCCTACCCCCGTTCGCTTCGAGCGAAGTCGAGAAGTCGCCGCGCGGGTGTGTCTCGACTTCGCTCGACACGAACGGCAGTTTTTCAAGCGCCTTGGTCGTGCGATCGATCAGACAGTCGACCACCGCGGCCTGGAACGAGGCAGCGAGATCCTCGGGCGAATACTGCCCGACGACGCGCGCGACCGCGCTCTTCAGACCGGCGAACGAGAAATGCGGTTCGGCCGAGCCTTTCAGCGGGCGTGGCAGCGGGACCGCCTTCGGGTCGCCAAGCGCGGCGGCGCGTTCGACCGCGGGGCCGCCAGGAAAGCCCAACCCAAGCAGCTTGGCGGTCTTGTCGAACGCCTCGCCTGCCGCATCGTCGATCGTCGTCGCCAACCGCCGGTACGCGCCGACGCCTTCGACCAGCAGCAACTGGCAATGGCCACCGGAGACGAGCAGCAGCAGGTACGGGAATTCGAGATCGGGGTCGGACAACCGCGGCGAGAGTGCATGGCCTTCGAGATGGTTCACCGCGATCAACGGCTTGCCCGCGGCGTGCGCGAGCGCCTTGCCCGTGACGAGCCCGACCATGACGCCGCCGATCAAGCCCGGCCCGGCGGTCGCGGCGATCGCATCGACGTCGGCCAGCTTGAGCCCCGCGTCGGCCAACGCCGCGACGATCAGCGGCTCGAGCGCCTCGACATGCGCGCGCGCGGCGATTTCGGGGACGACACCGCCGAACGGGGCGTGCGCGGCCTCCTGTCCGAGCAGCCGGTGCGCGAGGACCTGCCGGTCGCCGGTGACTAGCGCGGCGGCGGTTTCGTCGCAGGAGGATTCGATGCCGAGAATGATCATCACTGCGTCCTATCGTGCCCGCCGGCGCTTGTCGAAGCCCTGCCCTTTCTGCATGGCACGCGGATGACTCGTTTTCGGCTCGGTACGCGCGGCTCGCCGCTCGCTCTCACCCAGGCAGCCATGGTGCGCGACGCGCTGTGTGCGGCGCATGGCTGGTGGCCCGACGCCGTCGAGATCGTCGTGATCCGAACCACCGGCGACCGCGTACAGGATCGCGCGCTGGCCGAGATCGGCGGCAAGGCGCTGTGGACCAAGGAACTCGATCGCGCGCTGCACGATGGCGACATCGATTGCGCGGTGCATTCGATGAAGGATGTCGAGACGATCCGCCCCGCCACGCTGTCGATCGCGGCAATGCTGCCGCGCGCCGACGTGCGCGACCGGCTGATCGGTGCGGAGACGCTGTCCGACCTGCGCCAGGGCGCGGTGATCGGCACGAGTTCGCCGCGACGCCGCGCGCAGATGCTGCGGCTGCGGCCCGACCTGGAGATCGTGCTGATCCGCGGCAACGTCGATACGCGGCTCGGTCGGGTGGCGAGCGGCGAGATGGACGCAACCCTGCTGGCGGCCGCCGGGCTCGACCGGCTCGGGCGCGACGACGGCCATGCGATCCCGACCGACGTGATGCTGCCCGCGCCCGCGCAGGGGGCGGTCGGGATCGAGGTGCTCGCCGGGAGCGCGGCGGGCGGGATCGTCGCGGCGATCGACCACCGCGATACGAGCCTGTGCGTGCTGACCGAGCGTGCGCTGCTCGCGCGGCTCGGCGCGGACTGTCACTCGCCGGTCGCGGCGCTGGCGTCGCTCGCGGGCGAGACGCTGACGCTCCGCGCCGAGCTGATCGCCGAGGATGGCGCGTGCGACGTCGCGGGATCGATCGAGGGGACGGTCGACGACGATCTTGGCACCGCGCTCGCGGAGGATCTGCTCGCACGTGCACCGGCCAGCGTGAGACGATTATTCTCCGCATGACGCCGGTCGTGGTGCTGCGGCCGGAGCCCGGCAACACGCGCACCGCCACCGCGCTGCGGGCGCTGGGCATGGACGTGCGCCAGATCCCGCTGTTCGCGGTCGTGCCCGTCGACTGGCCCACGCCCGATCCCGCCCGGTTCGACGCGCTGTTGCTGACGAGCGCGAACGCGGTTCGCCACGCGGGTATCGGGGTCGAGGCGTTGAAACACTTGCCCGTCGTCGCGGTTGGCGAGACGACGGCGGCGGCGGCACGCGCGGCCGGGTTCGGCGTTGCGCTCACCGGCAACGCGGACGGGCGAGCGGCCGTCGCGCTGGCACAGGACAACGGTTTTGCCCGATTGCTGCATCTCACCGGCCGCGACCGCGCGGCCACAGGTGAGGCAGAGGACCGGGATCGCGCAGTCGAGCCAATCACCGTCTATGCCAGCAATACCGTGCCACTCGACGACGCGGTTGCACGGTCGTTCGAGGATTGCGCGATACTGCTCCATTCGACACGCGCCGCGACGCGGCTGGCCGCACTGGTCGATGCGAGCGGAGCGGCGCGTGCGCGGATCGCGCTCGTCGCGATCAGCCAAGCGGTCGGCGATGCCGCCGGCGCGGGTTGGCGAGACGTCGCGATCGCCCCGCAACCGACCGACGCTGCGGTCGTCGCATGCGCTGCTGCACGTGCGAGCACGCGCGCGATTGACCAGCGTGGCTAGGGCGGAGATAAGCACGCCATGACTGACTACGTGCCGACCGACCGCCCACGGGCACGCGGACCCAGAATGGGCGTCATCCTGGCGCTGGTCAGTCTCGCCTTCATCGCCGGGCTCGGCCTGATGGGCTATGCGGTCCGGACGCTGCCCTGGTTCGCCACCTTCCGCGCGACGAATGCCGCATCGACCGCTGCCGGACAGAAGGCTGCCGCGGGCAATGCAGGCTATATTCCGTCGCAGCCGCTCGGCCCCGATGGTCAGCCACAGGCCGCCGCGCCGGTCGATACCGCCGTTCTGGCGACGCGCGAAGCAACGCTGGCGGCGCAATTGACCGCGCTCGAGGCGCGCACCGCGACGATCACCACCGATGCCACCGCGGCCGGCGGACAGGCGACGCGCGCCGAAGGGCTGATGGTGGCATTCGCTGCGCGCCGTGCGCTCGATCGCGGGGTCGGGCTCGGCTATCTCGAGGAACAGTTGCGGTTGCGGTTCGCCCAGGCGCAGCCGCGCGCGACGACTACGCTGATCCAAGCCGCACGCCAGCCGGTGACGCTCGAGGATCTGCGCCAGGGCCTCGACACGATCGCGCCCGACATCACTGCGTCGACCGGCGATGGCTGGCTCGACACGCTGCAACATCAGATCGATTCGCTCGTGGTCCTGCGCAAAGCCGGCACCCCCTCGCCGATGCCGACCGATCGCCTCGCCCGCGCGCGCCGGTTGCTCGAAGCCGGCCAGGTCGAAGCCGCCCGCGCCGAGGTAGCGCGCTTGCCGGGTGCGGCACAGGCCGGCAACTGGATGAGCGCCGCCCGCCGGTACGTCGTGGCACGCCAGGCGCTCGACGTGATCGAGAACACCGCGCTGATCGGACAGGCCGGCCAACCCCAGCCGGCTCCGGTGGTCATCCCCGCGCCGGTCGTGGAAACCGCGACGCCGGACGACGCAGCCGGCATATAGACCGCCTACGGGCGCGATTGGTCTCGGGGGATCAGGCATTCTGCCCGTGTCCGATACACCCATTCCGACTGATATATTGATCTAGATTGTGATCATACTACTGACATAATAGCGTTAATTTAACCCGATGCCCCCAAACTGGGCACATGATGCAGTTCATGCCCCGCTCCCCGAAGGATCTCGAACTCTGGCATGGGCGTCATCTCCAGCTCGCCGCGCTGGCGCTGACCGCACAGGTGATGGAGATGCATTTGAGCCTTGCCGGTCTGTACAGAGAGCAGATCGCCGCGATCCTCCTAGGCAAGGCCTGACCGCGCCGCTCGACCGCACCTCTCGTGCACCACCCTATCGGACCCGTCCCGGTCCTCTCGCGGTCAGGGTGTGATGCGTTCGATCAACGCCATTGCTGCGTGGGGTGCGCGCACTTTGGCGCCGTTGATGACGAAGACGAACGTATCGCGAGTGCGATCCGGCGGAACGACGTCCTCGACATAAGGCAGGCCTTCTGGGTGCCCACCCGCCGACCAAGTCTTCGCTCTCGCCCCCCATGCATCGAGCGCGATGGGCGCATAGCCCGCGACGAACCGCTCCTCGGCATCTTCCAGCCGCACATAGACGAAGTCGCCGGTAACATCGGCAATCGCGGGGTATTCGGCCGATTGCGCAAACGCGATCGTGACGCCCGCGTCCCGGCACATTGCGATGAATTCGGGCACCGCGAAACTCTCGTGCCGGACCTGGATCGCGTGGCGTAGCGCAAGACCATCCTGGCTGGCGGGCAAGAGTTTGAGAAACGCACCGAAATCCCCGGGATCGAACCGCTTGGTCGCCATGAACTGCCACAGGATCGGCCCGAGACGGTCACCCAGCTCGACGATGCCCTGTCCGGTAAACCTGGCGATCGACTCGCCAGCGTCCGCCAGCACCTTGCGGTTCGTGCAATAGCGCGACGCCTTGAGGGCGAAGACGAAGCCATCGGGCACAGCCTTGGCCCAGGACGCGAACGTCGCAGGCTTGTGGCTACTATAATAGGTGCCGTTGATCTCGATCGCGGTGACGCGCGCCGCGGCATAGTCCAGCTCGCGCGTCTGCGGCCATTTCTCGGGATAGAAGGTCCCCCGCCACGGCGCGTAGGTCCAGCCGCCAATGCCGATTCGGATGGTCATGCGGTGGACTATAGCGCGGTGATGCCGCGCTTGGCGATTTCTCATCGGCAGCCCGTCCCAAACAGAAAACCCCGACGGCCGAAGCCGCCGGGGTTTCGTACCGCTCGCGACAGGCGCGGGCGGATCCGACCGGCATCGGCACCCTTGGGGGGCGATGCCAATGCCGGTGCTCGGATTACTGAAGCAGCTTCAGGACGCTCTGCTGGCTCTGGTTGGCCTGGCTCAGCATCGCGGTCGATGCCTGGCTCAGGATCTGCGCCTTGGCGAGTGCGGTCGTTTCCGACGAGAAGTCGGTGTCCTCGATGCGGCTCTTGGCGTCCGACAGGTTGGTCGCGTTCGAGGTCAGGTTGTTGACCGCCGACTGCAACTGGTTCTGCGAGGCACCGAGCGATGCGCGACGGTTCGATACTACAGACAATGCCTTGTCGTATGCTGCCAAATCTCCTGAAGCGGCGACAGAGCCTGGCGTCGTGGTCACGTCGACCACCGAACCGACACCACCAGTCGGCGCATCAACCGTACCGGCGGCCACCGCACTGAGGCTGGAGCCGAGGTCCAGGTTAATCGCATCGCTGCTGTTCGCACCGGCCTGAATTTTGACGATCTTCGCATCAGCCGGCGTTCCCGTCTTACCGGCGAACAATGCCACACCGTTAAACGTGGTGTTCGTCAGAACATTGTTGATCTGCTTGGCCAAGGCGTCCTGCTCGGTCTTGATGTTTGCCTTGTCGGCATCCGAATAAGTGCCGTTGCTCTTCTGAACCTCAAGCTCGCGCATGCGCTGCAGGTTATTGCTGACCTCGTCGAGCGCGCCCTCGGCGGTCTGCGCCATCGAGATGCCATCGTTCGCGTTGCGGACGCCCTGGTTCATACCCTTGATCTGCGACGTCATCGACGACGAGATGGCGAGGCCGGCGGCATCGTCCTTGGCCGAATTGATGCGCTTGCCGGTCGACAGGCGCTCCATCGACGTGGCCAGCATGTTCGAGGCCTTGGTCGAAGCGTTGGTCGCGCGCAGTGCGGAAACATTGGTGCCGATGACAGACATTGTAAAACTCCAGTAATTTGCAGCGATCCCCGCCGCCCCCGTGGCGAAGGGCCGTGCCGCCATAATAAGTAACGGCAGGATCCCGCCGGACTTAAATAAAACCGGCCATATATTGCCGCTTTTTTCTTTGGCTTACACAATCTTGCCGGAGTTTTCTTGTCAGCCAGAACGAATAAACCCCGACGACCTTGGGTCGCCGGGGTTCGCATCTCTCGATCCTGAACGTAGCGCGGAAAAGCGCGTACGCGTCATCGGCTCGATCGGCGCCGTCACCCTAGGGGGGCGGTGCCGGCACCGAACCGGATCAGCCGAGCAGCTTCAGAACGCCCTGCTGGCTCTGGTTGGCCTGGCTGAGCATCGCGGTCGATGCCTGGCTGAGGATCTGCGCCTTGGCGAGCGCGGTCGTTTCAGCCGAGAAGTCGGTGTCTTCGATACGGCTCTTGGCGTCCGAAAGGTTGGTCGCGTTCGAGGTCAGGTTGTTGACCGCCGACTGCAGCTGGTTCTGCGACGCGCCGAGCGATGCGCGGCGGTTCGAGACAGTCGCCAACGCGTTGTCGTAGTCCGCAAGGATGGTGGTGCTGCTCGCAGCAGCGGTCGAACCGGTCACGACGGTCCCAATCCCTCCACTCGCCGGCGCAGCATTCGCGCCCGTGGTGGCCGGCACATACGCTGCCTTGAGATCGGTCCCAAGGTTCAGGTCGATCGAGTCAGTGGCGTTGGCACCTGCCTGGATCTTGACCGCCCCCCCGTTGCCGGCCGTACCGCCGAACAGGTCCACGCCATTGAACTTGGTGTTGGTCAGCACGTTCGTGATCTGCTTCGCCAGCGCGTCCTGCTCAGTTTTGATATTTGCAATATCGCTCGCCGAATAGGTGCCATTGCTCTTCTGGACTTCGAGCTCGCGCATGCGCTGCAGGTTGTTGCTGACCTCGTCAAGTGCGCCCTCGGCGGTCTGCGCCATCGAGATGCCGTCGTTCGCGTTGCGGACGCCTTGGTTCATGCCCTTGATCTGCGACGTCATCGACGACGAGATCGCCAGACCGGCGGCATCGTCCTTGGCCGAATTGATGCGCTTGCCGGTCGACAGGCGCTCCATCGACGTGGCCAGCATGTTCGAGGCCTTGGTCGAGGCGTTGGTCGCGCGCAGTGCCGAGATGTTGGTACCGATGACAGTCATGAGAATCTCCGTGATCTTCGACGATCCGCGCCGCCCCCATGGCGAAGTGCCGATCCGTCACAGGGGGTAACGGCCGCCTCGTCGCGAACTTTAGCGGAAAAAATCGCATCACCTGCGAGCGCCCCCGGTGCGCGCCCTCCTACGCGCGCGCGTAGACGCGTCCGCATGTGTCCACGCGGACGCGCCCGGAAATAATCTGCCGCATGCCGGCACCGTTTAACCGCAAATTTACCACCAATGGCGCATTCCCCGAATCGTTCAGGGGGAACTCAATGCGTTCTATTTTTCCATCGGCCGCAGTCACTTCGCGGAAATATGCGCTGGTCTCGTCGCTTCGGGCGCAGGGATTTGCCGTAGGCTCGTTCGAAACGGCGCAGCCGGGCCCGAACGATCTGTTTCTGGTCGTCGAAGGCGAAGGCGTCGTCGCCCCTGCCCGCACCGTCGTGATCGGCTGCGAAGGCCGCCAGGTGACCCCGTCGCGCGACGGCGCGCCCGCCCGGATCAGCTTTGCCGCGGAAGACACCGCAGTCGGCAACGGGTTCGCGCGCGCCTTGATCGGCGGCCCCGACATGCCGACTGCCGCGGACCCCGAATCGCTCGCGTTGCTGGCACTGGCCGAACGCGTTGCCGCCGCCGACATCACCGTCCTCATCAACGGCCCGACCGGCACCGGCAAGGAAGTGCTCGCCCGCGCGATCCACAATGGGTCGGCACGCAAGGACAAGCCGTTCATCGCGATCAACTGCGCAGCCCTCCCCGAATCGATGCTCGAGGCGCTGCTGTTCGGCCACCAGAAGGGTGCGTTTACCGGCGCGTCGTCGGGGGGCGACGGCTTCTTCCGCGCGGCAAACGGCGGCACGATCCTGCTCGACGAGATCGCCGAGATGCCGCTCCAGCTGCAGGCGAAACTCCTCCGCGTGTTGCAGGAGCGCGAGGTCGTGCCGCTCGGCGCATCGGTGCCGCAGCCGATCGACGTCCGCGTGATCGCCTGCGCCAACCGCGACCTGCACGCCGAAGTCGCCGCGGGCCGGTTCCGCGCCGATCTCTATTACCGCCTCGCGGTGTTCCCGCTCACGACGAAGTCGCTGGCCGAACGCCCGCAGGATATCCCTGCGCTCGCCGCCACGCTGATCCTGCGTCACGCCGGCACGCGTAACGCCATCCCCTGGCCCAGCCATGCGGCGATCGAGCAGCTGATGCAGCACGACTGGCCCGGCAACGTCCGCGAACTGGAAAACGTGATCCAGCGCGCGCTGCTGTTCTGCGGCGGCGACACGATCGAGGCGAACCACATCGTGTTCGACCGCCCGGTGTCGATGACGTTTCAGCGTACCGCGGTAGTCACGCCCATCACGCCGGTTGCAGCGGAGCCGGAAACGCCCCCCGGGACCCTGGGCAACATCGTCCAGATGAGCGAGTTCGCCGCGATCCGCGAGACGCTCAAGGCCTGCAACGGCAGCCGGATCGAGACCGCCAAGCGCCTCGGCATTTCCGAACGCACGCTGCGCTATCGCCTCGCCAAGGCGCGTGAGCAGGGCGACGATATCGGCAACGTCCATAACTGGGCGGCCTCGGCATGAGCGGCGTCTCGGGCATCGGCGGCGGCGCGATGAGCGTCGACCGCGTCATGGCGCTGCGCTCGCAGATCCTCGAACGCAACCAGGCGCTGTCGCGCGCCGGGGCGAGCGGCACCGTAGCGCCGACCGAGACGGTCAAGCCGACCAGCTTTGCCGACACGATGGAAACCGCGCTGAAAAGCGTCAACGATGGCCAGACCCAGGCCGCCAAGCTCAGCGAAAGCTATGAGCGCGGCGAGACGGTCGACATCGCGAAAGTGATGCTCGCCCGCCAGCAGGCGTCGGTCGGGTTCGAGGCGACGTTGCAGGTCCGCAACAAGCTGTTGTCCGCCTACAAGGATATCATGAGCATGCCGGTCTGACATGAGCACCGCACTCATCCCCACTTCGCCGGGCGGCGCCGAACGGTTCGCCAACCCCCTCCAGCAGATCAAGGGCGTGTTCGCACAGCCGGCGGTTCGCCGCTCGCTGCCGATGGCGCTGATGGTCGGCCTGATCGCCGCCGCCGCGCTGGCATGGATGAGCCTGTCGACGCCGACGCAGAAGACGCTGTTCAGCGGCCTGCCCGATTCCGACAAGGCCGCGGTCACCTCCGCGCTGACCACCGCCAACATCAAGAGTCATATCGACGAGGGCACCGGCGCGCTCACCGTCGGCGAGGACGATTACAGCCGCGCCAAGATGCTGCTGGCGGGCCAGGGCCTGCCCAAGGCGGCGCCGGGCGGCTATGCGATTCTCGACCAGCTTCCGATGGGCGTCAGCCGTGCGGTCGAGGGCGAACGCCTTCGCCAGGCGCGCGAGTCCGAGATGGCGAAGTCGATCGAGGAGATCGATGCGGTCGCCGAGGCGCGCGTGCACCTCGCCATGCCCGAAGCCTCGGTGTTCGTCCGTGACAACGCCGCGCCATCCGCGTCGGTGATCCTGAAGCTCCAGGGCGGGCGTTCGCTGAGCGAGGCGCAGGTCGCCTCGATCATCAACCTCGTCGCCTCGTCGGTGCCCGGCATGAAGCCCGAATCGGTGACGATCGTCGACCAGATGGGCGCACTGCTCACCAAGGCCGGCGGCAGCGATGGCGCGGGCGCGGCTAGCGACGCGCGGATCGATATCCAGCGCCGGATCGAGGACAAGTACCGCACGCAGCTGATCGCGCTGCTCACCCCGCTCGTGGGCGCGGGCAACTTCACCGCGGAGGTGCAGGCCGACGTCAATCTCGACGAGAGCCAGGCGACGCGCGAAAGCTATGAGAAGCAGGGCGTCCTGCGCGCCGAGACGGGCAACTGGACCGGCAACCAGAAGGACGGCGGCGCAGCGGCGCCCGGCGGGATCCCGGGTGCGCTCAGCAACACGCCGCCGCCTGCCAGCACGCTGTCCACACCGCAGGCCGCGACCGGCAACCCCGGCACGCCCGCCGCGCAGCCCGTCGCCGGCGGCCCGGCACCCGACGCGATGAAGCAGTCCGACCAGTATCAACGCGCCTATGACCTTGGCCGCGAAGTGTCGGTCACGCGCGCCACGCCCGGCGGCGTCAAGCGGCTGTCGGTCGCCGTCCTCCTGCGCGATCCGGACAAGACTCGCCGCACCGCGATGGAGATCAACCAGATCACCGATCTCGTGAAGAGCGCGGTCGGCTTCGACCAGGCGCGCAACGACAACGTCACCGTCATCAGCCGCAAGTTCGCAGGCGCCACCGACGCGGCGGCGGGGCCCGCCTGGTACGACAATGCGTGGCTGCCGGTGCTCGCCCGCAACGGCACCGCGATCCTGATCGCGCTGCTCGTGCTGCTGCTCGGCGTCCGCCCGATCGCCAAGGCGCTGATGAAGAAGCGCGAGGACGCCGGCACGCGCCCCGCGCTCGGCCAGCCGATCGGTGCGGCGGATCAGGACGGCATGACCGTCGCCGCCCCCGTCAGCCTCGACCAGCTCGAGAATACGCGCGGCTATGACGACCGGATCGGCGCGGTCCGCGGCTTCACGCGCGACAATCCGACGCGCGCGGCGCTCGCGGTCCGCGACATGATCAAGGCGGACGCGAAGTGAGCGAGGTCGCGCTGCGTACCTATACCGGCGTCGAGCGCGCCGCGGTGCTGATGATGCTCGTCGGCGAGGAGGAGGCCGCGGCCATCCTCCAGAAGCTCGAGCCCGAGGAGGTCCGCCAGCTCGGCGCGGCGATGTTCAAGGTCGCCGACGTGTCCGAGCAGGAGGTCGAGGACGTGCTCGACGATTTCGTCGGCCGCGCACGCGAGCGCACCGCGATCGGGTTCGACCCGCGCCCGCAGATCGAGGCGGTGATGAACCGCGCGCTGGGCCCCGAAAAGGCGGAGAGCGTGCTCGCGCGGATCACCCCGCCCGAGGCCGCGTGCGAACTCGAGCTGCTCGACTGGCTCGACGCGACCGAGATCGCCGCGATGATCGAGAAGGAGCATCCGCAGATCGCCGCGGTCCTGATCGCAAACCTCGACGCGTCGATCGGCGGCCAGGTGCTCGAACTGCTGCCCGACGCCGTGCAGCCCGACATCCTCCACCGGATCGCGCGGCTCGGCCCGATCACGCCCGAGGCGGTCGAGACGCTGCGTACCCTGCTCGCCAACCGCACCAGCACCGCGTCGGCCGGCGCCGGCGTCACGCTCGGCGGCACGCGCGAAGCCGCCAAGATCCTCTCGGGCGCGCGCAAGGCGACCGAACAGCGCGTGATGCCGAAGCTGTTCAAGATCGACCGCGACGTCGCCAAGGCGATCGAGGAGGCGATGTTCATCTTCGACAACCTGCTCGACCTCGACGACAAGAATCTGGGTACGCTGATCCGCAACGTCGACAGCGAGATCCTGACCAAGTCGCTCAAGGGCGTCGACGAGACGATCCGCAACCGTTTCCTCGGCTGCATGTCGGCGCGCGCCGCCGACGGCATCCGCGACGAGATGGAAGCACGCGGGCCGATGAAGCTCGCCGAAGTGCTCGAGGCGCAGAAGGCGATGATCGCGATCGCGCGCGGCCTTGCGAAGGACGGCACGATCCAGATGGGCGGAGGCGAGGACGATTATGTCTAACGGGTTCACAGCCGGCTTCGCGTCGCGCCACACCACCAGCGCCAACGTCCTCGCCAGTGCGTTCGCGCCGCCATCGGGTTTCGCCGCCGCGGATATTCGCGCGCGCGCGACGGTCCGGCCTGCCAATGATTTCGGCCAGGCGTTCACCGCCGAATCCGTCCGCGACGCCGCGGCCGATACCGGCACGCCGCGCCACTTCAGTCCGGCGGACAAGAACGCGAACCCGACCGCCGGTTGGGATCCGCTCGATCCGGTCAGCGAATCGTCGTTCATCGATCCGCTCGCGGCTGCCCATGCCGCGGGCTACGAGGAAGGGCTCGCCGCCGCGGCTACGGCCGCGCGCGATGCAGCGGCGCGTGACGCGACGTTGCTCGGCGATCTCGCCTCTGCGCTGGGCGCCGATCGGATCGACCGCGAGCGCATCGCCGGACAGCTCCGCCAGACCGTCCTGTTCCTCGTGTCCAAGGTGGTCGGCGAAGTCGGCATCGCGCCCGACGTGCTTGCCGGCCGGATCGAGAACGCCGCCGAACTGCTTGCCGACAGCGCTGAATCCGCGCTGCTCCGCGTGCATCCCGACGACGTCGCGCTGCTCGAAGGCCGCTTGCCGAAATCGATCTTCGCCGCCGGCGATCCGGGCGTCGCGCGCGGCAGCTTCGTGCTCGAAAGCGCCTCGACGATAGTCGAGGACGGCCCCGAATTGTGGCTCGACCAATTGGCGCAGGCGATCGACCGCGTGCCGGTGCCCCGCTGATGCTCAATCGCTTTACCGCCGATTATCTCGAAACCCTCTCCAACACCGATTTCGTCGCCAAGCCCAAAGTCTCGGGCCGTCTTGCCTCGTTCGACGGGCTGTTGATGGAAGCCGTCGGGCTGACGCTGCCGGTCGGCACCGTCTGCCAGGTCGGCGAAGGCGCGGCGAGCGTCGAGGCGGAGGTGATCGGCTTCCGCAACGGCCGCACGTTGATGATGAACCTCGGCGGGCCCGCCGCGCTTCTCCCGCGCGCGCCGGTCAAGCCGATCGGCGCGCCGGGCGAAGCCGAAGTGGGCGCCGCCATGCTCGGCCGCGTGGTCGATGGCGCGGGCAAGCCGATCGACGGGCTTGGCCCGATCCGCGGCGCAGGCCGCTGGCCGCTCGCGGGGAAACTCCAGTCGCCGCTCGATCGCGGGCGCGTGCGCGAACCGCTCGACGTCGGCGTCCGCGCGATCAACGGGCTGCTGACGATCGGCCAGGGCCAGCGCGTCGGCATCATGGCGGGCTCGGGCGTCGGCAAGTCGGTGCTGCTCGGCATGATCGTCCGCGCCGCGCAGGCCGACGTGATCGTCATCGGGTTGATCGGCGAGCGCAGCCGCGAAGTCGCCGACTTTCTCGAAACCAAGGTCGCGGGCGCCGCGCGTGCGCGCTCGGTCGTCGTCGCGGTGCCGGCCAATCACTCGCCGGTGCTGCGGATCCGCGGCGCGCTGCGTGCGCATGCGATCGCCGAGTCCTTCCGCGACGAGGGCAAGAAGGTCCTGCTGATCATGGATTCGCTGACCCGGGTCGCGCATGCCGGTCGCGAGATCGGCCTCGCGCTCGGCGAGCCCGCCTCCGCGCGTGGCTATCCGCCCTCGGCGATCGCGATGCTGCCCAACCTGATCGAGCGCGCCGGCGTCGACGTCCATAGCGGCGGGTCGATCACCGCGATCTACACGGTGCTTGCGGACGGCGATGACGGCAATGATCCGGTGGTTGATTCGGCGCGCTCGATCCTCGACGGCCACATCGTCCTCAACCGCCATCTCGCCGAACGCGGCGTCTATCCCGCGATCGACATCGGCCCGTCGGTCAGCCGTGTGATGACCGACATCGTCGACGCACCCCATGCCAGGGCCGCGCGGACGCTGCGCCGCCACCTCGCCACCTATGAGGAGAATCGCGATCTGGTGCTGATGGGCGCCTATCGCCACGGTGCGGATCCGGCGATCGACGCGGCGATCGCGTGCCACCCGGCGGTGATGGAATATATCCGCCAGGACGCCGACGAGACTGTCTCGCTCGCCGATGCGGTTGCCGAGCTGACCGGCGTGTTCGGCGGCTGAGATGGCGCGTGGCAAGACGCTCGCGCGCATCCACCGCGTCCGCACGCTCCAACTCGGGCTGACGCGCGCCGACGAGGCGCGCGCGCACGACAAGTTCGCGAGCGAACAGGCGCTGTCCGGGCGTATCGCGCTGCTCGCCGAAGCGGTCGCGCCGATCAACGAGACTCGGGTCGCGGTGTCGCTCGGTGCCGCCGCGCATTACCGCGAGCGCCTCCAGCAATCCGCCAACGCCGCCGTCGCACGCGTCCAGGCGGCCGAGCAGCATGTCGAGCGCGCCGCCGAGGCCACCCGCGCCGCCAAGCGCGACCAGACCGCGGTCGAGAAGCTTCTCGCGCGCGCGGATGCCGATGCGGTGCTGAAAGCGATCCGCGCGATGGAAGAGTCTCCCGTCTTCCGAAAGGTTCGGCACGATCCTTGCTGAGGGTGCGGCATGCGGCCGGGCGCCGCGCGCCCGAACGAGTATCCTGCATGATCCTGACCGCCTCCCTGTCCCCCGTTCTACCCGCGCAGACACGCTCGCCGGCCGTACAGGGCGGACGGGGGGCGATCGATTTCGCAGGCACCTTCGCGCAGGCGCAGACCCCCGATGCTGCGCTGGCTCCCGTCCTGCCCTTGCTGGCGGCCAAGCCCGATGCGACAGCCCTGCAGAACGCCGCCGCCGCCGGCAACGTCTTGCCGATCGCGATGCCCGCCGGTGACCCGCCGGCAGCATGGCAGCCCGAAATCGCGCCGCAAGCGCCCGCTTTAGCGGTTGCCGCGCAGAAATCGCCGCTGCTCCCGGCAAACGCACTGACCCCAGACGCGGTCGACGCCGATCCGCCGGTCGGTACCGCGGACCCTGCCGCCATCGCCACCCCGGTCGCCCGCATCGCCCGGCCGACCCCGTTCGTCGGCCCGACCCGCGGCGCCCGCGCGAAGGACCAGAGCGCAGCGAACGGCACCGGTACGACCGAAGCAGATACGAGCGAGGCCGATACGGACGACGCGGCCCCAAGCGTCGCCATGCCCGTGGACATGCCGGTCATACTCTCGACCGCCGCCCCCGCCTCGCCGATCCCCTCCGTGGCCATCGTCGATACGGTCAAACCGGACGATAGCGCGGCAATCGTGGCAGCGCCCGCCGTGCCGTCACCATCCCTCCCCGCGCTGGCCGAAGCCAAGCCGCAGACCGCCGAAACACCCGCGCCGGCGCCGGGCGCCGATCGGGGTGTGGAGCCTGCGGTCACACTCGGCCAAACGCTCCCCGACAGCCCCGCCCCGCTTCGGCCAACCGCTACGGCTACCGTCGCGGCCAGCCCCATCGAGACGCCGCCAGTCCCGGCCCCGGGGGTATCGCCCACGCGTGCCCTGCCTGTCGCAGGGCAAGCCGATGCCAAGCGCCCTCCCGCGACCGGCAATGCCGCCCCGCGAACGCCGTTCGTTCGGCAGCCCACGCCGCCGCAGACCGGCGATACGCGACTGCCGCTCGACCCAATGCCACCTATCGGCACCGCGCCAGCCGCTATGGCTGCCGAGCCGACGATGCCCGCCCCGGCGACACCGCCAGCCGTCGCCCCGCCCCTCGCTGGAACCGGAGAAACGGCTCGTCCGGCCACGGCTGGCTTGCCCCAGCAGCGCGAAGCGACCGCACTGCCGGTCAGCCCCGACACCCCGATCTCCACGCCGCGCTGGGTCTCGACCGGGGCGACCACGCCCGTCGCGCTCGCCGTGCCGATGCCCGCCGCGGTCCAGCCGCAGCCGGGTACCGTCGCGTCGGCAAGCCAGGTGTTCGGCGCCGCGATCCGCGCTGCGACCAAGCCCCGCGACGATCGTGACGCCGCCGACCCCAGCATGATCTCGCCGACCGCCGGCACGCCCGTATCGGCCCCGGCGATCGCGACCGCGGCGGCGCAACAGGCCCCGCTCGACATGCGGCAGGAGCGGTGGCCACACGCGATGATCGAGCGGATCGAGATACTGCGCGACGCCGCCGACGCGGGCGACACGCGGATCCGCCTGGTCCCCGACGTGCTCGGCGCGATCGACGTCTCGCTGAAGCAGGACGGCGACACCGTCCATGTTCACTTCCACGCCGAGCAGGGCGCGACGCGGGCCTTGCTCCAGGAGGCGCAACCCCGGCTTGTCGAGCTGGCCGAAGCGCGCGGGCTTAAGCTCGGCCAAGGCGGGCTCGGTGACAGCGCCGGGCTCGGCGACAGCGGCGGCCCCGGCAACAGCGCCGGCAACGGCCAGCCGCGCGCGCACGCCACGCCGCAAGCGCCGGGCCGCACCCCGTCCCCTTCGGCGTCCGCGACAATCGTCGCCGCGCCCGAAGACATCCGAATCGCCTGAACCGAAGGATCCGACATGGCTGAGAAGACCGATACCGCAGATGCAGCGCCCAAGAAAAAGGGCAAGATGAAGACGATCCTGATCGGCGGCGTGGCGCTGCTGGTGCTGGTCGGCGGCGGCGTCGGCGCCGGCGTCTACGCGTCGAACGCTGGGCTGCTTGGCGGCGGTCACGCGGCGGCGGCCGATGACGGCAAGCCCAAGCTCGTCCCCAAGAGCGAACAGAAACATGCCACCGAGGGCGGCGAAGGCGGCGGTCACGGCGGCGAGGAGGCTGCGCCCGAAAACCACGGGATGAAGCCCCCCGCAGGCGAGGGCGGCGACAAATACGCCTCCACCTACTACCCACTGGAGAAGGATTTCACCTCGAATCTCCAGGACTCGGCGCACTTCGTCCAGGTCGGCGTCGCGATCTCGACGCCGTATGACGACACCGTCATCACCAACCTGAAGACCAACGACATCGCGGTCCGCTCGGCCATCCTGATGGCGCTCGGCGACACCACCGAAGAGCAGGTGATGAGCAGCGAGGGCAAGCGCCAATTGCAGGTCCGTCTCGCCAAGGCGATCAACGATACGCTCAAGCAGAAGGAAGGATTCGGCGGCATCGGTAACGTTTACTTTACCAGTTTCGTCGTTCAGTGAGGCATGGTTAACGAGGGCTCAGCAAAGACGCGCGAACGGCGCGACCGGGATCGCTCCACCGCCCCCAAACAGGGCGTGCTGCATCAGGGCGTGCTCGGCGGGGCCAAGCTCAATCCGTTCGGCGACCTGCATACGTTGCAGCATCTCTCCGCCCGGTTCGCACGCGGTTTGCGCGGGGTGTTCGAGCCGCTGCTGCGCCAGGAGGTCCGCTGCTGGGCCGAGCCTTTGGTCGTCCAGCGCTTCACCGATTACCGCGCCGAGCGCAGCGATGCGCTGACCGCGTGGCTGCCGCTGATCATGACGCCGGGCATGGCACAGGCACTGTGCATCATGGACGGCAAGTTCGTGCTCGAGATGCTCGACATGTTCTTCGGCGGCACCGGTGCCGCGCCGCACGTCCTGCCGAGCGAATTCTCGCCCGCCGCCGAGGCGATGGTCGCGCGGATCGGCCAGATGATCGCGACCCCGCTCAAGACCGCGTGGGAGCCGATGGCACGGTTCGATTTCCAGCCGACCCGCGTCGAGGTGAACCCGGCGATGATCGCCGATCTCGATGGCGAGGACGCGATGATTGTCACGCGCTTCGGCATCGCCGCGGGGAACGCCAAGCCGGTGTTCCTCGACCTCGTCTACCCCGTCTCCGCGCTGAAGCCGCACGCGCCGTCGCTGACCGCCAAGGTCGTCGGCAAGTCGGCCGAGCCCGATCCGGCGTGGCGCAACGAGCTGACCCGCGCCGCCATGAACGTGCGCTTCCCGATCCGCTCGGTCCTCGCCGAACCGGTCGTCAAGCTGACGATGCTGATGGACCTTAAACCCGGCGACGTGATCCCGATCACCATCTCGGGCGACGTGCCGGTGATGGTCGGCAACAACCGGCTCGGCTGCGGCACGGTCGGCACGTCCAATGGCTTTGCCGCCATCCAGCTCACCTCGATTACCCGTTTCGACGAAGGATTTGCAGCATGAACGACATGACCGGAGGCTTTCCAGTGGACGCCGCCGTGGCCGCCAATTTCCGGCTGCTCCAGGATGTCGACGTCAAGCTGACCGTCGAGATCGGCTCGACCAGCCTGACGCTGCGCGAACTGCTGGCACTCGGCGAATCCAGCGTGATCGAGCTCGATCGCCAGGCCAACGAACTGCTCGACGTGTTCGTCAACGGCACGCTGATCGGTCGCGGCGAAGTCGTCACGGTCGGCGAGCGCTTCGGCGTGCGGATGACCGAACTCGTGTCGCCCGACAAGCGCGGCTGATTTCGATGCTCTGGACCTATATCCTCAAGCTCGTCATCCTGCTGCCACTGGTGTGCGGCCTCATGTTCGGCTGCCTGTATCTGTGGCGCAAGTTCGAGAGCCGGATGCCGGGCAAGCCGTCGACCCGGCTGATCGGCGTCAAGGAAACGATGATGATTTCGCCGGGCCTGCGCCTCGCGGTGATCGATTTCGAGGGCCGCCGGCTGCTCGTCTCGGTCGGTCGTGGCGGCGTGCATTTGATCGACAAGGTCGACGCATGACCGCCGCTGTTCGTCCGACGGTTACCCGCAAGGGCTCGGGTCCGGCCTTGTTTGCCGCGTCGAAATCCTCCCCGTTTTCCCGCGAACGCGGGAATTCAGGAACCACGAACGGTGCGCTCCGTAACCCTGGATCCCCGCGTTCGCGAGGAAACAGCTTGGTCTGGATAGGGCTCGCCCTTCTCCTGGCCCTCTTCCTAGCCATGCCCGCCTTCGCCCAAGCCGTCCCCGCCCCGACCAACCCCGCAGTCGGCGACGCGGTCGATCGCGCGCTCGGCCAGCTCGGCGGACAGGCCGCGGGCAATACCGGCCAGAGCGGCTCGCTGTCGCTGTCGCTGCAAGTCCTCATCATCATGGGGCTGCTCACGGTCCTGCCGGGCATCCTGCTGATGATGACCAGCTTCACGCGGATCATCATCGTGCTCGCGATCCTGCGCCAGGCGCTCGGGCTCCAGCAGACGCCGCCGAACCAGGTGCTGCTCGGCCTGTCGCTGTTCCTGTCGTTCTTCATCATGGCGCCGACGATCAGCCAGATCAACACGACCGCGATCCAGCCCTATGCCGCCGGGCAGCTGGCGGGCACGCAGATGATCACCACCGCGGGCGTCCCGCTCCACGCGTTCATGGTGAAGCAGACGCGGATCAAGGACGTGACGATGTTCGCGCAGATCGCCAAGTCCGGCCCGTACGCGTCGTCCACCGACATTCCCTTCTCGGTCCTGCTGCCCGCCTTCGTCACGTCGGAACTCAAGACCGCGTTCCAGATCGGCTTCCTGATCTTCCTGCCGTTCATCGTCATCGACCTCGTCGTCGCGACCGTGCTGATGTCGCTCGGCATGGCGATGTTGTCACCGACGATCATCTCGATGCCGTTCAAGCTCCTCCTGTTCGTGCTCGTCGACGGTTGGGCGCTGACGATGGGCAGCCTCGCCAACTCGTTCGCGACCTGAGGCGATGGACCGCACCACCCGCCCGTTCGCCCTGAGCCCTTCGGCTGCCTGCAAGGCAGGCGCTCAGGATGAACTACCGCCAAGGGCGGTAGTCGAAGGGCTTGAGACTCATGTGCTTCGACTTCGCTCAGCACGAACGGCAGTTTTATAAGCGATGGACGCGCAATATTTCCTGACCGTCGCCAACCAGACGATGTGGGTGCTGGCACTCGCCAGCGCGCCGATCCTGATCCCGGCGCTGCTCGCGGGGCTGATCCTGGGCATGATCCAGGCGGCGACGTCGATCAACGAACAGACGCTGTCGTTCGTGCCGAAGCTGGTCGTGGTCGCGGTGTCGATCCTGATCTTCGGGAGCCTGATCCTCGGGTTGCTGAGCGATTTCACGATCGGGATCTTCGAGCGTATTCCGGATCTCGTGAAGTGAGGCGCAGCGCCAGCGCGGCGACGTCCGCGCACTTAGCGCAAGCCCGGCCGGCCTTGGCACAGCCAAGGACCGACGACGCGGCTTTGCCGCGGCGCTGGCACGCCGAACACGCGGCCGTCCCTTCTACTCCCCTCCCGCTTGCGGGAGGGGTCGGGGGAGGGGCGTGCACCACCAACCGGACGCCAGTACGTACGTCGCGCCCTCCCCTGACCCCTCCCGCAAGCGGGAGGGGGATTTAGTCGTGTTGGGCTTCGGGCTCTCCATAGAGCCGCAACTCTGGGCGCTCGTGTTCGTGATGATCCGCATCGGCGCGACGTTCATCGCCGCGCCCGTGTTCGGGGCGGTCGCGGTGCCGCTGACCGTGCGCGTCACGCTGTCGGGGGCGATCGGCTTCCTCGTGCTCGCGGTCCATCCGATCGTGCCGCCGGCGAGCATCTTCTCGGTGACCACCGTGCTGTCCGCCGCCGCCGAGGCGCTCGTCGGCCTGGCGCTCGGCTTCGTCCTACAGATCGCGTTCGCAGCACCCGTCATCGCCGCCGAGGTCATCGGCGGCGCGATGGGGCTCGGCTTCGCCTCGTCGATCGACCCGCAGAACGGCAAGTCGTCGCCCGCGCTCGGCCAGTTCTTCTCGATCATGCTGACGTTGCTGTTCCTGTCGGTCGACGGCCACCTGATCCTGATCGACATGATCGTGAAGAGCTATGAGGTGCTCCCGCCCGGCGGCGCGTGGATCGGCGTCGAGCGGCTGAAGGCGATCGCGTTCTTCGGCGGCTATGCGTTTCTCGCCGGACTGCTGCTCGCGCTCCCGGTCGGCTTCCTGCTGCTCTGCCTCAACATCGTCGTCGGCATGCTGAGCCGCGCCGCGCCCTCGCTCAACCTGTTCGCGGTCGGCCTGCCCGCCAGCCTCGCGGTCGGCGTTATCACGCTGGCGATCGCGTTCCCGACGATGGGCGATTACATGCTCGTCATCGTCCGCGAAGGCCTGTCCGCCACCGAAAACCTGGTGCTCGGCTGATGTGGGAGGGTGCCCATGTCTGAGGATTCGGGCGAAAAAACCGAAGCCCCAACCGCCAAGCGCAAGAAGGATGCGGTCGAGAAGGGCGACATCCTCAAGTCGCGCGACTTCGCCACTGCGCTCAGCATGCTCGCCGGCGTCGCCTGGCTGATCTACGCCGGCCCGACGCTGATCGCCGCGTGCAAGGCGATCATGAGCTCGAGCTTCCAGTTCACGCATGCCGATGTCGAGGATTTCTCCCCCTGGCGCCCACTGATGGAAGCGGGCGGCAAGCTCGCCCCCTCGCTCGTCACCTTGTTCATCGTCAGCATCGGCGCGGCGATCCTGAGCCAGGCGGGGCTCGGGTCGCTCGGCTTCAACGGCGGTCTGCTCGCGCCCAAATACAGCCGCGTCGATCCCGCTGCGGGGCTCAAGCGGATCTTCGGCGCGAATGGCTGGATCGAGCTCGGCAAGTCGCTGCTGAAGGTGATCCTGCTCGGTACGATCGGCGGCTGGATGCTGTGGAACGCGGCGCATTCGACGATGGGGCTCGCCTCGTCCGCGGATCTCAACCAGGCGCTGTCGACGCTCGGCGGGATTTTCAAGGGCATCCTGATCGCGATGGCGTTCGGGCTGTGCGCGATCGCGGGCATCGACCTGCCGATCCAGATCATCCGCCGCCTCGGCAAGATGCGGATGTCGAAGCAGGAGGTGAAGGACGAACACAAGTCGACCGAGGGCAATGGCGAGGCGAAGGGCCAGATGCGCGCGAAGATGCGCGCGATGGCGAGCGGGGGCTTACGCAAATCGGTCGCGGAGGCGCATGTCGTGCTGACCAACCCGACCCACTTCGCCGTCGCCCTCCGCTATGATCGCGGCAAGGACCAGGTGCCCGTAGTCGTAGCCAAAGGCCGCGGCGCGACCGCACTGGCGATCCGCGAACTCGCCGCGGAGGGCCGGGTCCCCGTGCTCGAATATCCGATGCTGGCGCGTGCGATCTATTACACGAGCAAGGAAAACCAGGAGGTTCGCGACGACCTGTACATGGCGATCGCGACGGTGCTCGCCTTCGTGTTCGGGCTGAACGCCGCGGCCGGCGGTACGGCCGCGGGCGTCCAGCCGTTCGTCACCGTACCCAAGGACGCACGATTCGACGAAAACGGCATGAAACAGGCCTAAAGATCGGCCGCGAACGGTCGTTCTTACAGATGCGCGCGCACGTGCAGGGAATTTGCCATGGTAACATCGACCAGCAGCACGACGGCCACGCCGACTCCGACCCCCACGCCGACCGCCCAGAGCGCGGTCAACGCTGCGACGCAGGCGCTGCTGACCGGGCTCAGCGCAGGCTCGGGCGTCGATACCGGCACGCTGGTCACCTCGCTCGTCGAGGCGCAGTTCGCCGCGCGCACCGCCGCGCTGAAATCCAAGTCGGACACGCTCACGTCGCAGATCTCGGGCGTCGCCTCGCTCAAGAGCACGATGACCGGTTTCTCCACCGCGCTCGCCAATCTGGTGAAGGGTGGCAGCTTGCAGACCCAGCCGACCAGCTCGAACGCCGCCGTCCTGTCCGCCACCGCGCAGTCGGGCGCAAAGCTCTCGGGCCTGTCCGCCAGCGTCACCGTCACGCGCCTCGCCACCGGCCAGGTCGCGCGCACCAACACCCCCGTCGCCGCCGCCGATCGCGCGACCTCGCTCGGCACCGGCGCGCTGACGCTCAAGATCGGCACCGGCGAAAACGTCGCGATCGATATCGGCGATGGCAGCATCGATGCGATCGCGGCGGGCATCAACGCGTCGAAGAAGGGCGTCACCGCTTCCGTCGTCACCGATGCGCAGGGACGCGCGTTCCTGTCGGTCAAGGGCGCGACCGGCAGCGACAACGCGTTCACTTTGAAGGGTGCAAACAACGACGCGCTCGACATCGGCGGCACCGCGACCAAGACGAGCCTGGTCTCGACCGCGCAGAATGCGCAGATCACCGTCGACGGGATCGCCGTCGAGCGCCCCGGCAACACCGTCAGCGATCTCGTCTCGGGCGTGACGCTGCAGCTGAACGCGGTGTCGACCGTCCCCGTGTCGCTGACCAGCACCGCGCCGACCGACGCGCTGACGCAGGCGGTGAACGACGTCGTCACGACCTATAACGAAGTCCTCGCGACGGTCACCGCGCAGACCGATCCGATCACCGGCAACCTGCGCGCCGATCCGGCGGCCAAGTCGCTGCTGAGTTCGCTCAAGGCGCTGACCTCGAAGCCGCTGGTCGGCGGCGCGGTCGCCGGTCTCCCGCGGACGCTGTCGGAGCTGGGCGTCGCGACCAACACCGACGGCACGCTGCGCGTCGACAGCAC
The DNA here is from genome assembly GCF_004216825.1 of Sphingomonas sp. BK036. Lineage (NCBI taxonomy): Bacteria > Pseudomonadati > Pseudomonadota > Alphaproteobacteria > Sphingomonadales > Sphingomonadaceae > Sphingomonas > Sphingomonas sp. BK036. The sequence continues at coordinate 1,239,024 of NZ_SGXR01000003.1, forward strand.
GCTGCTCGCCAAGCAGCTTGCCGCCTATCCCGACACGATCGAATCGATGTTCGCGCCGTCGGGCACCAACGCGCTCGGCCTGTCCGCGGCGCTGACCGCGCTGACCACCAGTGCGACCAGCACGCTGACCGGGCTCGGCGCTTCGACCGTGCGCTACACCGCGGCGCAGTCGGACGTGACCAAGCAGCAGGACAAGGTCACCGACCAGACCGCGCAGCTCACCACGCGCCTGACGCAGCAATATGCCAGCATGAACTCGCGCGTGTCGGCGTATAAATCGACGCAGACCTTCCTCACCGGCCAGATCGCCCAGTGGAACAAGACCTCGTGACCTACGCCTCCACGCTCGCGCGCGACCCGTTCGCTACCTATCGCCAGATCGACGCGGTCGGCCGCACCGCGACCGCGGACGGCCCGGCGCTCGTGCAGCTGCTCTACAAGGAACTCGTCGCCGCGCTGCGCGCCGCCGCCTGGGCGTGCGAAAAGCGCAAGTTCGCGGTCAAGAGCGAGCGGATCACGCGCGCCACCGCGATCCTGTTCGCGCTCGAGGCCGGCCTCGATTTCGAAAAAGGCGGGCAGGTCTCCGAGACGCTCGCCCGGCTGTACGGCGGCGCACGCAAGACCGTCATCAACGCCTCGCTCGGCCATGACCCCAAGCCGTTCCGCGACTCCGCCGACATGCTCGACGAGATCGCCCAGGCCTGGCGGACCGCCAGCGCCGCCTGACCGCTAGCGGCGGAACCAGTGGCGCATCGTGAAATACGCCACGACCCCCACCGCGATCACCACGCAGGCCGCCGCGATCGCGTCGAACGCCCAGGGCTCCTCCGCATAGGGCAGCCCCTTGACGTTCATGCCGTACAGCCCCGTGAGGAACGTGAGCGGCAGGAACACCATCGCGGCGATCGAGATGATCAGCGAGCGACTGTCGATCTGCTCCGCGCGCATATCGGTCAGCGTCTCATGGATCAGCGCCGCGCGTTCGCGGATCGATTCGAGCTCCTCCGCCATCCGCGCGGCGCGATCCGCCGCCGCCGCGAGATGGAGGCGATCGTCGTCGGCGAGCCAGTCGCCGGGCAACGCCGCCAGCTTCTCCAGCGCGGCGCGTTGCGGGCTGAGGAAACGTTTATAGCCGATCGCCGCCACGCGCACCTTGCTGACCGCGCGGCGCAGTTCGAACACGCGGTTGGCGTCGAGCTGCTCCTCGCAATCGTCGAGCTCGTCGCCGAGCGTCGCCACGTCGGGATCGAGGTCGGCGGTGATCGCGGTCGCGAACGCCGCGATCAGGTCGCCCGGATCGCGGACCTCGCCGCGCTCGACCATCTTCTCGACCTCGGCGACCGCGATCAGCGGTTTGCGCGTGACCGAGAAGACCCGCCCCTTCACCGCCCAGATCCGCACCGAGGCGAGCAGATCGGAGGTGTCGAGTTCCTCCTTCGATCGCCCGCGCAGATTGAGGAATGCGCCGTCGCCAACCGCCTCGCAGCGCGGCCGGGTCTCGGTCGCGGTCAGCGCGTCGACGACATAGTCGAGCAGCTTGGCCTCGTCGCGCAGCCAGGTCTGCGCATGCTCGGCGGTGGTCGACAGATGCACCCAGACAAGGTCCGCGGTACAGCCCAGCGCGTCCTGCACGTCGATCCACGCAGCCTTGCCGTCGATAATGCGAAACCCGAACCCGCTCACCGCGCCATCTCGATCTCGATCGACAGCCCGGTACCGGGATCGGCGGGCATCGGTGCGCACAGCCGCGCGGCATCGGCACGCGCCCGGTCGAGGATCGCCGCAGGAGCGTCGGGGCCATGATAGACGCGGTCGGCACTCGCCAGCGCGCGCGCCTGTCGCAACGTCAGGTCCTCGGGATCATCGGACAGCAGCACCAGCGTGATCGCCACATCGCGCGTCGCAGCAGGCGCGCCCGTCGGCGCCAGCCACGCATCGACATCATGCGTCGGCGACAGTGGATCGAGCAGCCCGCCCGCCGCCATCGCGGTCGCCAGTGCGCGGCGGCGCTCGCCCATGTCGGGCCAACGCTTGCGCAACGCGCTGCGCGCCGCCTGCAAGGCCAGCGCTAGTTTACCCAGATCGCCCGGCACCAGCGCCTCGAGCCGTTGCCGCAACCCCGCGGCAAGCCCGGCCGACACGCCGCTCGTCCCGATCGCGATCAACACCGGCGCGCGGTCGACGATCGCGGGCAGCGTGAAGTCGCACAGCGCCGAGCGGTCGACCGCATTGACCAATATCCCGCGCGCCTTCAGCCGCGCGACCGCCGCCAGCGCCTCGTCCTCTTCGTCGATCGCGACGATCGCGAGCGAGGCTGTGGCATCCTCGCCGACCACATCGGCGCCCGCGCGGTCGAGCAACCGCCGCTTCGCATCCGCCGCCTCGCCTTCCCCCAGCAGGATCACCGGGCGCCCCGCCAGCCGCACGAACAGCGGCAGGCTCTGGAGCGGTGGCGGTGGCGGCGACAGCGGCGGGGGATTCACCGCTTGAGCCATTCCGGCACGCGCTCGGCGGCCAGGATCGTCTCGGGCTGGATCCGGTCGGCAACCACCGCGAACCGGTCGCCATCGACCAGCACTTCGGGCACCAGCGCACGGCTGTTATAGGTCGACGCCATCGTCGCGCCATACGCGCCCGCGGTGCGGAACACGCCCAGGTCGCCCGACTTCACGACGTCGATATCGCGCCCCATCGCGAACGTGTCGCCGGTCTCGCACACCGGCCCGGCGATGTTGGCGGTCATCCGCTCGCCGGTCGGCGCGACCGCGACGAAGTCGTGATACGCATCGTACATCGCGACGCGCGCGAGATCGTTCATCGCCGCATCGACGATCACATACGGGTTCACGACGCCCGGCTTCACCCAGATCACCTCGGTCAGCAACACGCCCGCATTGCCCGCGATCACGCGGCCCGGCTCGAACATCAGTTCGACGTCCCAATCGGCGGTCGCGCGGGCGACCATCGCGCCATAGTCGGCCGGGCTCGGCAGCACGTCCCCGGGCTTGTACGGCACGCCGAGGCCGCCGCCCAGATCGACGCGGCTGATCGTGTGTCCGGCAGCGCGCAGTTCGGCGACCAGCTCTCCGATCCGCGCATAGGCGGCTTCCAGCGGGGCGAGGTCGGCGAGCTGGCTGCCGATGTGGATCGCGACACCGCGCAGGTCGAGCCCGTCATGCTTCGACAACCGGTCGAACATCGCGATCGCCTGGTCGATCGCAACGCCGAACTTGTTCTCCTTGCGCCCGGTCGAGATTTTCGCGTGCGTGCCTGCGTCCACGTCGGGGTTCACGCGCAGCACCGCGGGTGCGCGTTCGCCGCGCGCGTGGGCGAGTGCGGCGAGGACCTCGCCTTCTTCCTCCAGCTCGAGATTGAACTGGCCGATCCCGGCATCGAGCGCCTGCGCCAGCTCGCGCCGCGTCTTGCCGACGCCCGAGAACACGATGTCCGACGCGGGAATACCCGCCGCCAGCGCACGCTGCATCTCGCCCGCGGAGACGACGTCGGCGCCATAGCCCTCGTCGGCCAGCACGCGCAGCACCGCAACGTTGGGGTTCGCCTTGATCGCATAGGCCAGATGGACTCGGCCCGCAGGCTTCAGCGCATCGCGGAATACCTGTGCATGGCGGCGGAAGGTGGCGGTCGAATAGACATAGACGGGGGTACCGACGGCCTCGGCGATCGCCGGCAGGGCGACGTCCTCGGCGTGCATCACACCGTCACGATAGGCGAAATGGTTCATGGATCAGGTCTTCAATTGGGAGGCGGCAGGTCGAATTCGTCGCTGCGACGCTCGTCGGACTTTGTCAGCAGCTCATCGCTGCGCTGCGGGCGTTGCTGCGTGGTGGGCGTGAGCAGCTGCGCGGCGGTCGGCTGGGTCTTGGCACCATAAGGCGCGACCGGGAGAGTCTTGCCCTCCGCGGGCACCAACCCGTCCGCCGCGCCGCAGCCGGACAAGGCCAGCGCCAACCCCGTAAGTGCGAGTAACCGTTTCATGCCGTTTCTCCCCCCGCCGTCTCGGTGCGCGCCGCGCGGATTGCGGCGCGCACATTGTCGGGCGCGGTGCCGCCAAAGCTGGTCCGGCTGGCGACCGACGCGTCGACCGAGAGCACGCCGTACACGCGTTCGTCGATCCGCGCATCGATTGCCTTCAGGTCCTCGATCGGTAGCGCATCGAGCGCGATTTTGCGCTCCTCCGCGAGCTTCACCGCACGCCCGGTGACATGATGCGCCTCGCGGAACGGCAGCCCGGCCTCGCGCACCAGCCAGTCGGCGAGATCGGTCGCGGTCGCAAAGCCCGACTCGGCCAGCCCGCGCATCCGATCGGTGCGGAACGTCGCGCTCTCGACCATCCCGGTCATCGCCGCGATCGACAGCGCGAGCAGGTCGTGCGCCTCGAACACCGGCGGCTTGTCGTCCTGCATGTCCTTCGAATAGGCGAGCGGCAGGCCCTTCATCGTCACCATCAGCGCGGTCATGCAGCCGAGGATCCGCCCGGCATGCCCGCGCACCAGCTCGGCCGCATCAGGGTTGCGCTTCTGCGGCATGATCGAGCTGCCGGTCGACCATTGATCGCTGAGCGCGACGAATCCGAACGGCTGCGACGCCCACAGCACGAACTCCTCGGCGAGCCGGGACAGATGCAGCGACGTCTGCGTCGCCGCGGTGAGGAATTCGATCGCGAAATCGCGGTCGCTGACCCCGTCGAGCGAATTGGTCATCGGTCCGTCGAAGCCGAGCGCGGCGGCGGTCATCTCACGGTCGATCGGAAACCCCGTCCCCGCCAGCGCGGCCGAGCCGAGCGGCGACCGGTTCATCCGTGCGCGAGCATCCGCGAACCGCCCAACGTCGCGCGAAATCATCGCATGATACGCCATCAGGTGATGCCCCAGCGTCACGGGCTGCGCGGACTGGAGATGCGTGAAGCCGGGCATGACGCTCGCAGCATGCTCTTCGGCGCGCGTGAGCAGCGCAGCCTGGAAGCCGGCGAGCGCCGCCAGCGCCTGGTCGATCGCATCGCGCACCCACAGCCGGAAGTCGGTCGCGACCTGGTCGTTGCGCGACCGCGCGGTGTGCAGCCGCCCGGCGACGGGGCCGATCGCCTCGGCGAGCCGCGCTTCGGTCTGCATATGGATATCCTCGAGGACCAGATCCTCCTCGACGCCGTTCGCCGCATAATGCGCCGCCACCGTGTCGAGCCCGGCCGAGATCGTCGCGGCGTCCTCGGCCGAAACGATGCCCTGCTTGCCGAGCATCGCGACATGCGCCTTGGAGCCCGCAATATCCTGCTGCCAGAGCCGCTTGTCGAAGGGAATGGAGGCGTTTATCTCGCGCATGACCGCCGCCGGGCCCTCGGCGAACCGCCCACCCCACATCGAATTGGAACCGTCCATGGTCTTGCGTCCTGTGTTCACGTCGCGCCCAATCATCTGTCTGGTTGGAATGGGCCTGCTGGTCGCCGGCTGCGATAGGAAATCGCCCGCGCCGGAGCAAGCAAACGTCGCCGCGGCAAATACAGCGTCTGCCGACGAGGTCGCGCCCGGCCCTGCCCCCGACGAAGCCACCGGCCCCTCGGCCAGCACCGAAAAGCTCGACCGCAGCCACAAGGGCGAGACCGGCCCGACCGTCGCGTTCACCGCGCCAGACGGCAAACCGGTGACGCTCGCCTCGTTCAAGGGCAAGCCGCTGCTGCTGAACCTGTGGGCGACATGGTGCGCGCCGTGCGTCGCCGAGATGCCGACGCTCGACGCCGCCGCCAAGTCGCTCGCCGGCAAGGTTCAGGTCATCGCGGTCAGCCAGGACCTGCAGGGCGCGGAGAAGGTGACCCCGTTCTTCGCGTCAAAGTCGTTCACGACGCTCAAGCCCTATCTCGATCCCAAGCTCGGGCTCAGCCTCGCCTATCAGGCGAACCTGCCGACCACGATCCTGTACGATTCGGCGGGCAAGGAAGTCTGGCGGATGACCGGCGGGTATGAATGGAACACGCCCGCGGCTGCCAAGCTGATCGCCGAGGCATCGTAAGGCGCGAACAACGCTGGAGATTGTGCCGACCCGCCTTGGTGACGAGCCAAAGGTTGATGGCGGGCCGGCACAACTGTCCTAACGCATGACCGTGCGAAAAACTGCAGAACGGGCAAAGAATGATCCAAATGCGATGAGCCGAGTTGGAAGACGCGGCCATGCGCGTACCGTCGGGCCCGACGCGGCCATATGCGCTCGCCGCAGGTGGTTGCCCGCGCGGGTACTGGCCCGGTAGGACCAGGCATGCTTTGGCGCCCGTGACGACGCCGGCCCGGTGAAAGGGGGACGAGATGGAAGAACCCCGCATCGATCGATTGTCGAACCGGCACCGCGACGTGCTGCGCGGCGTGGCCGCGTTGCGCAAGACCAAGCAGATCGCCGCGGATCTCGGCATCGCGCCGGGCACCGTCGACGGCTACATCGCAGAGGCGGTCCGCATCCTGGGCGCGACTGATCGCGGCGATGCGGCGCGCATGCTCGCCCGGCACGAACGCGCCGACCCGCTATCGGAGACCATGGGCGCCGCCCCCGGGCAATCAGGGGGGCAATCTCCATGGGTGGCCGCGCCGCCGCCACCGATGACACAGATCGGCCAGCCGGTCGCCGAACCGAACGCATCCCGCGATACCCGTGCGAACAGCATGGGCTCGCTCGCAGGGCTGCTTCCGATCAGGCGCAAGGGGCAGCGCAGCAACGACCTTCCGGTCGCGCTCCGCCTGCTCTGGATACCGGCCATCGCAGTGATCCTTGCGGTCGGTTTCGGCATGCTCGCAAGCGGTCTCAAGGTGCTCGCCGACCTGATCGAACGGCTGGGACACCTGTCTGGATAACCGATCGAGAAGGCCGCCCCCGGCGGACACGTCCATGGACACGCAGCTTGCAACGACCGGCACCGAGATCGGCCTCCTGCTGAACCGGCTCGAAGCCCAACTGGCCGAGGCCTTTGCGATCTGCTCGCACCTCGCCGTCGCCAGCGCCACCTTTGGCAGCACCGCGGGCGTCACCCCCCGTATCGCCCAGCCCGTCGTCCAGGAGCTCGGCGGCGCGATGGCCGCGATCGCGCAGGCGCAGGGGCATGTGATCGCCGCGCACCGCAGCGCCGAACGGATCGGCAAGTTCGTCGGTTTCGGTGATGGCCTGCCCAAACCGGATCAGGCATTCTTCACCGGTGCGGACACCAGCCATCTCTCGATCGTCGCCGCGGCGGCCTGACACGACTCCGGCGCGCGCGGCATGATCCACGTCCTGGTCTATTACGTCATCGCGCTGGCGACGTGCTGGTTCGCGTTTCGCCATGGCGGGCGGCCCGAACGACTCGTCGCGGCCGCGTTCCTGCTCGCGGCGATCGTGTCGAGCGGGCTGGCGTTCTCGGCGCGGCCCGCCTTCCGGTCGGTCGACGGCGCGTTGCTGTCGGTCGATCTCGCCTTGCTCGCCGGGCTCGTTGCGGTCGCGATGTTCGCGAACCGGTTCTGGCCGATCTGGATCAGCGCGCTGCATTTGCTGGCGATCACGATCCACGGCGTGCGGGCCTATGATCCGACGCTGGTGCCCTGGATGTACGCCGCCGCGATCAGCAAGATCGCCTACCCGATGCTCGCCGTGCTGATCGTCGGCACCGAGCGCCACCGCAGGCGCCGCTGGTCCTATGGTTGCGACCCGGACTGGTCAAGCGTGTCGAAATCACCCTGACTCCGCCCCTGCGGTCACGAAACCCACACCGCCTTCAATATATGGAACGACGCCGATGAGCGCCCCCCTTCGCCTGCGCTACCCGACCGAGCCCGCCTCGCCCAACGCCGTACCGGCGGAGACCACGCCACCGCAGATGCCGCCTGAAACGAGTGCTCGCGGCGTCGGCTCCCAAGCGGACGCCGATCCGTCCTCACCCCCCGAACTCGATCGTGCACGCGCCTTGATGCATCAGCAGCAGGCGCGATCGACCGCCTTCGCGTCGGTCCAGACGCTGTTCCAGGATCCCGCATGGGACATCCTGCTCGCGCTGTTCGTCGCCTATGAGGAGGGAGCACCGCTGACGATCGACGCGGTGCGCGCCGCCACCGGACTGTCCGAGATCACGATCCGGCGTTGGCTGCTCACGCTCGAGCATCGGGGGCTGATCACCTGCTGGCCGCAAAGCGAACCACTGTCCCGCCGCTCGCTCGGCCTGACCGACGACGCGCTGACGATGATGCTGCACTTCCTGCAGGAAATTTAGGGAGCGTGTCCTTCGACACGAAAACTTGCCCTCCCAGGCGAGAACAGATCGTGCTCTAACAGGTGCGGTAGCGAGCGTCCAAGCCGGTCAAGTTTTCCCACGATAAGCGTGTCGCCTGCGTTCAAATCGTCGAGACAGGCTCTCAGCCCCGGCTTACCACCGCGCGCGCCGGATGCCTTGTCGGTATGGACGGGATCAGGTTTCAAGAGAACAACCCCCGCCTGTGATCGTGAGCCGGATCGGTGGGACCGGTTTCCCGCTTTACGTTTCAAATCGAGAAGGGGCATATTACGCAGCTCCTAAGGAACCGGTCGCGTCTTCACCTTGCCGAACAGGCTCCGCACACCGCGGGATGGCTGTTTGGCCTCGGCGACAAGCAGTTGCGCTCGGTGATCGCCGCCGCTCTTACATTGCGGCAGGGGCTTGATCCGCTATACCTTTGAAATGTCTAGAATCATTTCTCCGCCGCCTGTCCAATATCTCCGAACCGAGGCGATCCGTGGGGGCATGGATTTGCTGATGTTCGCGCATAAATCCCATCTCACCCATGCCGACGCGGCATTGGCTGCGCAGGGGCTTGGCCGCGCTCATCACCGGGTTCTGTACATCGTTTCAAGATATCCAGGCGGCAAAGTCGGCCAGATCCTGTCATTTCTTGGCATAACCAAACAGTCTTTGGGGCGTATAATGAAGGACCTGATTGAAAAGGACATGGTTGAATTGCGCCCCGGTGAGCGAGATCGTCGCACCAGACTCGTCTTCCTGACATCAAAAGGTCTGGAACTTGAAAAGGCGCTCTTCAACGAATTGCACGAAAATATGGCGCGAGCCTATGATGCAGCTGGCAAGACGGCGGTCGAGGGATACTGGACTCTCATGCAGCATCTCATGAGCCCTTCAGCACATGAAAATTTCACCGCCTTCAATCAGCAGCCTCTGAAAGCGGAAGCGGCTTAATGCCACCTCGCATCGAGATCAGTGTTTCACTCTTTCGCCGACTTGCCATGACGCACTTCAGCCGCCTTTGCCGACGCTGATCAACAGAATGCCGATTACCGTCACTACCAAGCCAGCCAGGCGAAGCTTGGTGGTCGGTGTTTTGGGTAGACCGAACCAGCCAAAATGATCGAGGACGACCGCGGTGATGAGGTTGGCCGTGATCAGAAGGCCATTGAAGACGCCCGCGCCCACCTTGTCGATAAACAGGAGTCCGGTAAACACGGCCAGTGCGCCCACGAGCCCTGCGGTCGGCATCCACCATTTCACCGAAGCCACGTCGTCGCGCGTCGGCAGTGGCATAGGGCGAAGGATGAATATCAGCAGAAAGAGCGAAGCGACCGGGACGAACGAAAGGTCGGCAGCAAGCCAGGGATTGGTCACCGCTTGACGCAATTCCGCGTTCAGCGCGGCCCCGACCGCCTGCAGCGCGCCGCATACCAAAATGAACGGGAAGAGCAGCTTTCCAACAATGCCTTTGTCCTCCTCGTCGTCGTCCTTTTTGCCGGCGCCGAGTGTGATCGCGATTACGCCCACAATCATGACCGCACCACCAATCCAGGGTAACGGCCGAAAGCCACCCGCCGGAAGGCCGAGCAACCCAAAACAGTCGAGCGCGAGCGATGCGAGGATATTGCCGGTAACGGTCAGCCCGTTCAACGGACCAGAGCCGATCTTTTGCACCAGCAAAAGACCCGCGAGCACCGCCGCCGATCCCGCCACGCCGCCAAAGGCATCGTACCAGTGGATTTTCGCAAAGCTGTTCGCTTCGGGCAGGGGGAAGGGCATTGCGAGCACGCACAGCGTCAGAACCAGCAGGATGGGCAGGAATGCCACGAACGCTGCCAGCCACGGGTTCACCAGTTTCTGCCGTAGCAACCCACTGAGCGCTGCCCCCATCGCTTGGAATATGCCGCTGAGGACAATCAGGGGGTAGGTAAGAGCGAGCATGGCAGCCTCGGCATGGTCAGGAGCAGGAATTATATCGGCCACCCCCCGGGCGATGCCGGGGGGGTGGGGAGATCGCTTAGTCGGCAGGTTCGGCCTTCTTCACGCCGTCCTTGTGGACATGGGCCTTGTGTCGCTTGCCGTCCTTCGACGCGATCACCTCTACGTGCTTCGGCTTGCGTGTCCGCTCACCAAGGTCGGTATAGCCCTCGTCGGTCAGCGTCTTGGTGACGTGATCGTCGCTGGGCCCTTGCTCCTTGTCAGCGCCACTGCTCTCTTCGCCGACATCGTCGCGCCCGGATTTGGCGCCATGAGCCTTGGTCTCGCTGCCCTTATCGTCAGGCTTGGGGGCATGATCCTTGTGCTTGATCTCGAGCCAGTCAGCGTCGCCGACGCGAAGGCTGGTTGCCTTGAACTCGCCGGGCTTCTCATCACCCTTTACCGACACGGATTGGCCCGTTTCGACCATTACACCGCCATCGCCCTGCAGGCCCAGGTCTACGAGGTACTTCTTATCGTCGGCCGTAATCGTAAAGCGATGGCCGAATACGTCTTCGACCGTGCCGTTCAGTTCTATATCTTTGCTCATCATGCGCTCGCTATGGTATCACCGCTAATTCGGTTAACCTGTAACATCACGAGCATTGGCCCGTTTCATCATGAACAATATTTTAAATAGAGTATCGGCATAATAGAGAATGCTCTAAACCTATTTAGCAACCCGCCGTAACAAATAATAGGGTACGTAAACTTACCATTATTGACAGGCCTCCCTAGTCTTTTTCTATTATCGATATCGTGCCGTCCCGCTCGACAATGGCAACTTTAACCTGCTCCATGTCATCAAGACCACGCTGCCTCGCTGCTGTCCGGATGTCGGCTTGTTGCAGCCGCAAACGCCGCATGGCTTGCTCTGTCCACCGACCGTCATGCAACACGACGATAGGTGTTCCGTCGAGCAAACGTTCCAGCCAGACAAACCGGATTTTCAGCCACGATACCGCGACGTGCATCATGCCCACGGTAAACAGCGCGCTCATCGCGCCGAAAAACGAATGATCCTCACCCAGGACGGCGCTGACACTGAGGCCACCAAAAAGAAACAGGACCACCATGTCCATGGGTGCCTGCTGGCTGGCGGTACGGCGTCCGATGATCCGCAGAACGATCGTCACCACGAGATAGGCGAGTGCTGCCTTGAATACGGTTTGCATAAGCTTACGGCACTCCGAACTGCGACCAGGATAGCGTTTCCCCGGCGTCGAGATGGACCCAGAACGTGTGGCCACCGTGAAAGCTCGGAGAGCCGGACAGCAGGATAAACGCACGCTTCTGACCCGCGACAACTGGAAAGGTGATGCGGACGTTATGGTTTCCGGCCTGCCACCGCTGCGGGGCCGGGGTGATGCTACTAAGGCCCAGATCATCCACCAAGTCGCGTGACATCGTCACGGCGACCTGATCGCCGCCTGGCGGAACACGCGTTTCGAGCTTGATTGTCGTTGGCGCACCAGCCCTTACGACAGCGTCGTAATCCGCCGCGAGAGAGGCGTCGTGGTTCTGCGCATGCCGCTCGCTGAACAAGCCCGGACCAAGCAAACCGCCCACGCAACCGGCAATGAAGACGACCATCAGGCACCGGCCGATGACCTCGGCATGGCGCCAGCCATTCTCGAAGCGCGGGTAAAACCCGTTCTCGATTTCCTCTGGCATGGGCGGGTCGTCGTGAATGATCTTCATGTAGCCCCGCTCAATCTCCAGGGCACAAGGCGTGGCCGAAGCGGAAGTTCCTGAGAACTGAACACGTTATACGTTTTGTCCAGGCGCTATCCAGCGACGCCGAGCGCGGACGGACTGCTTTTCGATTTGGGAGAACATCATGCCGATCGTGGCAAAATGCCGCCACCAACTAAAAAACGACGAGCGGGGCAGCCCATTGCCACCCCGCCCGCCTTGAGCGTCAGGTTTGGCGGCTTATTTGCCGCGCAGGGTGTTGATTACCGGGATGCCCAGCACGCCAGCTACTGCCGCAGCGGTGAAGGGACGCTCCTTCGAGAACTGCCGGACATAGTCGATTAGCGGTTGGATAGTGTCCTCGACCACGTCCTTGGCCTGCCCAACCGTCTTTTGGATGGTGCCGCCGAGCTGGTCTGCGGCGCCTTCGCTCTGCAGCGACGTGTCGCCGACTGCGCTGCCCAACGTCTCCTTGACCTTGCCGCTGACGTTGGTGGCCGCACCAGTGAGGGTATCGGTATTCATGGGTGTTTCCTTTGTTTCTACAGGGAAGAGAAAGTTAGATCAGGGGGCGGTCGATTGAGTCCCGCGTCTCGTCACGATCGTCTCGACGGGCGAAATTGCTGTCGGCCTGACGATCGATCGAAGCCTCGTTCGCAGGCGCCATCGCTGTACGGCCGCCTTCGCCACCCTTGCTCGGGTTCGGCGTGCCGTCGGTCGGCTCGACCCCGTCGAGCATCCGCTTGACGGCGTTGCCGGCCGCGTCGCGACCGCCGAGACCGAACGCCAGCGCAAAGGCCACCGCGATCGCACCGAGCAACAACCCGAACGCCAAGTTGATGATGTCATCGGCCAGGCCCATGAAGCGCAAGCCGATCGCCGTGCCGAGCACGATGATGGCGGTCCGCACTACGGGCGCTGCGACGCGCGTGCCCTGGTCGCCGCTGCGCGCGATCGCGTGCGCCACGAACCGCGCGATCACGACCGATGCGAAGATGATGATCGCCCCGAACACGACCTGGCCAAACAGCGCCAGCACCTCGGCCATGATCTGCGAGCCATAGGCGAAGTTCAGCTGGCGGAAGGCTTCCATCAGGCCGAAGATCAGGATCGCGACAAACGCGCCGGTGCCGACCGTCTTCGATGGCACGAACGACGGAGCGGCGGTGCCGAGCTCGCGGCTTTCCGTGTTGCCGAAGATGCCGATCGAACCGATCGTCCGGTCAAACCCGGTCGTGGCCAGGAACTGCGTCAGCAGGCGCGATGCGAACTTGGCGATGACATACGCCACCGCGAGGATCATGCCGGCGGCGATGACGTGCGGAATGGCATCGAGGATGATGCGCAGCATGGCTGTCGCGGGCTGCGAGATCGCCGCGATGTTGAGCGTATCGAGCGCCGCGATCGAGACCGGAATGATGATCAGCGCGAACACGATGCCGCCGATGGTACGCGGCAACATCGTCGGGTCGGTCGGCGTGGTCCCGCCGACATGCGCCGAGAAGCGCTCGACATGGCTCGCCGTAATAACCGCCTCGACCGCCTTCTTGGCGACCTTGGCGAGGACATAGCCGAGGAAGAAGATCAGCGCGGCACCGATGATCCGCGGCACGGCCGTACCGAAGCCCCGCAGCATGTCGCCGAGCGGACCGGTTGCGCCGGTGAGCCCAAGCGGCTGCGTCGCGAGGAACAGCGCGATCAGGAGGACTACCCAATAGGCGGCATCGCCGACCTGCGCACCGATCGTGGTCGGGTTGCGCGGGTTTGCGTTCGGCTCGTTGGCATGGATCGCGAGCGGCGTCTTGTTGACCAGCTTCGCCACGCCCCATTTTACAGCGCGGGCGATCGCCCAGCCGATGACCAGGATGATCAACGCGGCGATGATCCGCGGCGTCCAAATCTCGACATAGCTCCAGGCTTGCGCCCCAAAATCGCGGGTATTCGATACCACCGTATCGCCCGCGTACGTCACGTCTTACATGATTTAGTCCTCGAAGCCCGAGACGGGCTGAATCCAATGATGACGAAGCGTCTCGATCAGAGCGGCGATGCCGGATCGGTGAGAATGCCGCAGGCGGCTGCGGCCTTGCCGACTTCGAGCGGCACCTTGGGATCCTTCACCTGCCCGGACACGCGGATAAAGTCGCTTGCCGTCAGGCGGCCCGGCGTCGTGTCGCCCTCGCGCGAGGCCTTGGCCGCGCGCCCGAGCTGCTGGAGCTGGCCGAGCGACAGGTTGGCCTCGAGCCGATCGCCGACGCACTGCGACTGGGCGGGCTGGAAGCCATAGCCTTCGAGCGAGGTCGCGATCTTCGCTGACGGATTGACGCATGCCGCGAGCGAGAGCGTCGCGATGCCGACAACGGCCATGCCTGCGGTCTTCCTGAAATTACGATCCTGCATCATAAAATGCCCCTGTTTCCTGGGGTCATAATCACGCCGGAATGGCTCATGATCCGATGATCCCGAGCGCAAAACCAGCCGATGCGTTAAAAGGTTTCTGGTATAATCGCCCGAATATCAGGTGGATAAGTACTAGTTTCGGGGCATTTTGGCCGTATCGAGGCGGATCGCGCCGTCGGACTCAGCGTGCACGTTGTATTGAAACGACAAGCTTTTCGAGCAGCACGCGCCTGGAGCTATCTGTCGCGCGTGCAGCCCTGTGACGATGCTACTCCACACCCGCTGCGTCATAAGCGCGGTTGCCGGGCTGCCGATCGATGCCGGGGGTTTGATACCCTCATGGCTCACGCCCGTCAGGCAGGCGCATTCCCTGACCGCTCAGGAAGCTTCACACGTTCCCGACCACCCGCGCCTGCGGAAAGCGGTTCGCAACCGGAGAGCGCCAAGCCTCAATACGCCGACGCGCAGCGACTGTGCCGCTTCCACGGAACTCTGCTTTGCGGAAAAAGGATAAAGCGCTGGATGCCCCGTGAGGATTCGAACCTCAATAGGCGGTATCAGAAACCGCAGTCTTACCATTAGACGACGGGGCATCAGCGAGGGCGGGCTCTAGTCGGGCGGTTTGCCGCTGTCAACGCCCAAGATGTTGCCGATGTGCCGCGTCGCTTGCGTAATCGCGCCGCTGCGCTACATTCGTGTCCAAGCACCGGGCGGGTATTTTCCCGCGGCGGCAGATATAGATAGCGAGTTTTACGGCGATGGGGGATGTTTCCGCCCGAATGCCGTTCCGGCAGGGTAGTCCTGCCCGTCCGGCGGCGAACCGACCCAGTCGTGGGCGGTGGGCCGATGCGCAGGCTTTTGCCGCGCTCGATCTCGGCACCAACAATTGCAGATTGCTGATCGCGCGACCGCAGGCGGGCGGATTCGCGGTGATCGACGCGTTCTCGCGAATCGTCCGGCTCGGCGAAGGGCTGGCCTCGACCGGTGAGCTGAGCGACGCGGCGATCGAACGCACGATCGCGGCGCTCCGCGTGTGTTCGGACAAGCTGCAGCGCCGCAACGTCACGCTGGCGCGGTCGGTCGCGACCGAGGCGTGCCGGCAGGCGTCGAATGGCCCCGCGTTCATCGCGCGCGCGCTGGCCGAGACGGGCATCCATCTCGACATCATTTCCGCCGAGGAAGAGGCGAGACTCGCCGTGCTCGGTTGCCACGCGCTGATCGAGCCCGGCGAGGACCCCGCGCTCGTGTTCGATATCGGCGGTGGATCGACCGAACTCGTGCTGGTCGATACCTCAACGCCGATCCCAACCGTGCTCGACTGGCATTCGGCGCCGTGGGGCGTGGTGTCGCTGACCGAACATGCCGGCGGCGGCGAAGGCGAGGCCGGTCGTCGCGCCGCCTATGCGCGGATGCGCAGCGTCGTCGCGGACAGTTTTGCAGGGTTCGCCGCACGGCTGCCGCGCAATATCGCGCGGCCGCGGCTGCTCGGCACCAGCGGCACGGTGACGACGCTGGGCAGCGTGCATCTCGGGCTCAGCCATTACGACCGCTCGGTGGTCGACGGGCTGATCGTGCCGGCGTCGGCGATGCGGCGGATCAGCGCCGACCTTTCCCATATGTCGATCACGGAGCGCGCCAAGCTGCCGTGCATCGGCAACGAGCGCGCCGACCTGGTGGTCGCGGGCTGTGCCATTCTGGAGACGATCATGGATTTGTGGCCCGCCGAACGGCTCGGCATCGCCGACCGCGGTATTCGCGAGGGGATCTTGCGCCGGCTGATGGGGGCACCCCGCCCCGGTGGCAAGCCCGGCAAAGCATCGAGCGTCGCGGCATGAGCCGGGGTGGCTCCGGCGGGCATGTCCGCGTCCTCACCGCGCGCAAGCGCACTGCGCAGTCGACTCGCTGGCTCGAACGCCAGTTGAACGACCCTTATGTGAAGCGCGCCAAGGCCGACGGCTATCGCAGCCGCGCCGCATACAAGCTGATCGAGCTCGACGAGCGGTTTGAATTGATCCGCGGATGCAAGCGCGTGGTCGATCTGGGGATCGCGCCGGGCGGCTGGGCGCAGGTGATCCGTCGGCGGATTCCCAAGGCGGCGGTGGTCGGGATCGATCTGCTCCCGGTCGATCCGATCGACGGCGTGACGATCTTCGAGATGGACTTCCTCGACGATGCCGCCCCCGGCAAGCTGATCGAAGCGCTGGGCGGCGCGCCCGACCTGGTGTTGTCGGACATGGCCGCGAACACCGTCGGCCATCCGCAGACCGATGCGCTCCGGACGATGGCGCTAGTGGAGACGGCGCTGCACTTTGCGTGCGAAGTGCTCGAGCCGGGTGGCACATTCGTATCGAAGGTGTTCGCCGGCGGTGCGGACTCCGAGCTGGTCGCGGAGATGAAGCGGAACTTCAAGACCGTGAAGCATGCCAAGCCGCCGGCGAGCCGGAAGGGCTCGGTCGAGTGGTTCGTGGTGGCGCAGGGGTTTAAAGGCCGAGACCCGAAATAGCATAGCTATTTCGGACTAGTCGACAGCCCGGCCAGCGTCGCGCAGCGACGACTGACGACGCGGCTTTGCCGCGGCGGTCTGCCTCAGGGTGATACTCGGCACGACATTAGCAAGCATGTTTCCCCGCGAAGGCGGGGATCCATATCCTTAGGCGGTCGCGATCTACGAGAGGCTAGCCAATATGGGTTCCCGCCTCCGCGGGAATGACGAGGGAGCCGGACCATCCCACGCGTGCCCTCACCCTTCCCACGGCAAGCGCCGCGGGCCCCTTCCCTCTCCCCTTCAGGGAGAGGGAATAGAAAAAGCCCGCGGACATGGGTCCACGGGCTCTCTCTATTTCGCGCGCGGCGGCAAAGCCGCGTCGTCGGTCGGGCGATGCCCGCCGGCCGGGTTTCGGCCGAGCCGCGGATTAGCTTTCGCTAATCCCGCTGCCTCAACCTTCGTAGTCCGCACCCAGATTCTGGTTCCGCGGCGGTGCAGCGGCAGTCAGGCGGAGCGCCTCGGCCGACGCAGCCAGGCTGCCGACGGCATCGACCTCGTCGTCGTCGTCGACGCGAACCTTCTGCAGGCCCTGGATGACCTGTTCCTTGAGATGCGCCGGCTTGACGTTCTCGTCGGCGATCTCGCGCAGCGCGACGACCGGGTTCTTGTCGCGGTCGCGGTCGAGCGTCAGTTCGGCGCCGCCCGAGATCTGGCGCGCACGCTGGGCCGCGAACAACACCAGGTCGAACCGGTTGGGGATCTTGTCGACACAATCCTCGACGGTAACGCGCGCCATGCGGCTTCCTTCGTAACAACGATAGAATGAGAATGCGTCGCCTACGGGCGATGGCCTGCAAAGTCAAGAAATCCGCCGCGGGTTGCCACCGCCGCCGCCGCGTGGTCATCACAGCCGTCATGGACGATCCCGCAGACCAGCCGACCTTTGCCGTCGACGGCAACCAGATGACCCTGCTCGACACCGGCCCCCGGCGGCTCGACGCGGTGCTGGCGCTGATCGATGGCGCCGAGCGGTCGTTGCGCGTGCTCTACTATATCTATGCCGACGACGAGTCCGGCAAACGCGTCAACGCCGCGCTGATCGCCGCCGCAAGCCGCGGTGTCGCGGTCGCGCTGATCGTCGACGGCTTCGGCAGCGACGACGCGCCACATGCCTTTTTCGAACCGCTCGAAGCCGCCGGCATTTCGGTATGCCGCTTCTCCGCGCGGTTCGGCCGCCGCTACCTGCTGCGCAACCACCAGAAGCTCGCGCTCGCCGACGAAGCCCGGATCATCATCGGCGGCTTCAACATCGAGGACGATTATTTCGGGACCGCCGCCGACCAGGCCTGGCGCGATCTCGGCCTGCTCGTCGAAGGGCCGGCGGCGGGGCGGCTCGCCGGCTATTTCGATGCGCTGAAGGACTGGATCCACGAACCCAAGGGCAAGCTGCGCAAACTGAACGCCGCGCTGTCGCACTGGAGCGAGACGCGCGGCGCGACACGCTGGCTGATCGGCGGACCGACCCGCAAGCTGTCCCCCTGGGCGCGCGCGGTGCGCGACGACATGCGGCGCGGTCGGCGGATCGACGTGATCGCGGGCTATTTCACGCCGAGCCCCACCTTGCTGCGGCGCCTCGACAAGGCCGGCCGGCGACAGGCCGAAGTCCGCATCGTCACCGCCAGCAAATCGGACAACAACGCGACGATCGCCGCCGCGCGGTTCACCTATGCAGGGCTGCTGCGCAAGGGCGTACGCCTGTTCGAATATCAGCCGACCAAGCTCCACACCAAGCTCTACGTGATCGACGATGCGGTCCATATCGGCTCGGCCAATTTCGACATGCGCAGCCTGTTCATCAACATGGAGCTGATGCTGCGGATCGAGGATGCCGCGTTCGCCGCGCATGTCCGCCGCTATGTCGACGGCGAAATCGCCAAGTCGACCGAAGTGACCGCCGCACTCTACCGCGCGAACACCGGCTGGGTGCAGCGGATCAAGCAGCTCACGGCCTATTTCGCCGTCGCGGTGGTCGACCCGAGCCTGTCGCGCGGGCTGAACTTCGGGATCGACGAATAAGGGCGGTCGGAGTCGAAGGACTTCCGCCCCCCTACGCCATCCCGGCTTTCGTCAGGATGACAGCCGAACTTCGAGCAATAGCAGCGCCGACGGCAAAGCCGCCGTCGGACGGGTTCGACTATTCTAGCCGACCCGCCGGCCGGGCCTGACGCTGCGCTTTGCGCACCGTCGCGGGCGTGGCCGCGGCTGCGTCAGTCCTTCCAGGCCCAGTAGAGCTGCGCCGGCGGCACGTTCCACCACTCCATGTCGTGATCGATCGACTCGAAATGCGGCGTGAGGAAGTCCTTCACCTTGGGCGAGAACTGATAGACCAGGAACGCACCGCCGCTGCGCAGCACCGCATGCGTCGCGGTCGCAATCGCCGGACCGACGCCGGGGGGCAGCGTCGAGAAGGGCAGACCCGACAGCACGTAATCGGCCTTTTCGAAGCCGTGATCGGCAACGATCGTCTCGACCGCATCGGCCGAACCGAGCACCGCGAAGAAACGCGGATCGGTGATCGTGTGCCGCAGATACTGGATGAACTCGGGGTTGGTATCGATCACCACCAGCTTGGCGTCGGGCGCCATACGGTCGAGGATCGGACGGCAGAAGGTGCCGACGCCCGGGCCATATTCGACGAACAGCTTGCAGTTCGCCCAGTCGACCGGGTCGAGCATCTTGCGGATCAGCTTGTCCGACGAGGGCACGATCGATCCGACCATGACCGGATGTTTCAGGAACCCTGAAAAGAACATCTGCCACGGGGACGGCACGCCGGCGGGTCGGCTGCGTGCACGCCGGGTGGCGGTGGTCGAACTGGGCATCGCGTTCCTTACGGTCAGGGGTCCCGCACGTTGGCGAGGCTTTGGCCCTCCCGTCGCACGAATTCCGAACGCGTTTCAAGGGCTGCGGGTTGCATCGGGCGACGAACCGCACCGGATGTCATGGTTCGCCAATCGGTTCTGCGGATTTGCCAAGCGCCGCGCTTACCCTAAACACCGGTCATGCAGGACGATCGGACAGGACAGGTCGCCGTCGTTTTCGTGTCGTTCCGTAACGATGCGGACATGACCGGTTACGCAGACGCCGCCGCGGCGATGGACGCGCTTGCCGCGGCACAGCCGGGCTATCGCGGAGTCGACAGCGCGCGCGAGGCGGACGGCATGGGCATCACCGTCAGCTACTGGGCGGACGACGACGCCGCGCTCGCCTGGCGCGACCATCCCGACCACGCCGCGATTCGCGACCGGGGCCGCGTGCTCTGGTACGATCGCTATACGGTGACCGTCGCACGGGTCGAGCGCGCCTATGCCTGGGCGCGATCATGACCGGAATGTCGGCCGAAGGGCCCACTACCGATACACCGAAGATCGACCGGCGATTCGCGCTGATGTTCCTCGTGATGCTGACGATCGCGGCGGGGAACACCGCGTTGCAGTCGGTGCTGCCCGCGCTCGGGCGATCGCTGGGCGTCGCCGACAGCGCGGTCGCGGCGGCATTCTCGGTCTCCGCGCTGCTGTGGGTGATCGCCGCGCCGTTCTGGGCAAATCGATCGGATCGCCACGGCCGGCGCGCGATGATCCTGCTCGGCGTCGGCGGGTTCAGCGTCTCGCTCGCATTGTGCGGCGTGTTCCTGCTCGCCGGGATCAACGCCTGGATCGGCGGCACCGCGGCGTTCCTGTGCTTTATCGGCGGACGGCTGATCTACGGGACGTTCGGCGCCGCCGCGCCACCCGCGGTGCAGGCACTGGTCGCGGGCGAGACAACTCGCGAGGAACGGACCAAGGCGCTGACCTTGCTCGCCTCCGCGTTCGGCCTCGGCACCATCCTTGGCCCAGCGATCGCGCCGTATCTGATCCTCGGCTCGATCGGCGGGGTCGAGATCGGGCTCGCCGGACCCGCCTTCCTGTTCGCGGTGTTCGGGGTTGCGGTGTGGATCACGGTGCGGCGGATGCTCCCCGACGACAAGATCGTGCCCCCGCACGAGACGCACGGCGCAAGCTCCGCCTATCCCTCGATCGGCGGCGCGCCGACCGGGGCCTCGGTTGCCGCCGCGACGGGGTCGCATGTCGAGCATGTCGGCTACACCGATCCGCGCATCCGTGCGTGGATGATCGCCGGGCTGGTGATGGGCCACGCGCAGGCAATGACGGGGCAGGCGATCGGCTTCCTCGTGATCGACCGCCTCCACCTCGCGCCGGCGCTGGCGCTCGAGCCGACCGGTATCGTCCTGATGATGGGCGCGGGGGCGGCGTTGCTCGCGCAATGGGGAATCATCCCGCGGCTCAACATGACGCCGCGGCAATTGGTGCTGACCGGGCTGGTGCTCGCCGCAGTCGGCACCGCGCTGACCGGAATCGCAACGTCGCTCTACACGATCGCGACCGCCTATGCGCTGGCCAGCCTCGGCTTCGGCTTCACGCGACCCGGCTTCACTGCCGGCTCCTCGCTCGCGGTCGGCGCGAATGCGCAGGGCTCGGTCGCGGGCAAGGTGACGTCGATCAACGGCGCGAGCTTTGTGTTGGGGCCGTCGATCGGCGTCGGTCTGTACGAGGCGCAGCATTCGCTGCCCTATCTGGTCGCGGGCGCGGCGTGTGTCGTGATGATCGGCTATGCCTATGTCGCGCTCAAGGACGCCAGGGACGCCTAGCCCGTAGCCGCGCGGGTCGGGCCGAGCAGCAAGCAACACCGCGCACGCTTGTTTATATGCACAGTATTGGAGGCTTCAATCGCGGCCCATGACTTAACCAAAGTCAATAATCACGTCCGTATTCCCCCAAAATGAGGGGATTGTCCTGGCCGCGCGCCCATCGAACTTTTTCGTTTGCCCCAAATCTGAACGTTTTAGACATGACTCGGCCCGCCGACGTTATTGACTAACCGCGCGTTAAGCACAGAATAGATCCGAAATGGATTAAGGTGGGCAATGCAGCGCTTCTGGGAGATGATCGACGATGACGCCGCGCTCGCCGATCCCGAAACGGGGTGGTTGGTAGCGGCGGCCTCGGGCGTTGCCGCGCTCAGCGCGACCTGGCTGGCGCACACCCTGGTCGCTGTGAACCTGCCATTCCTGTTCTGTGTTGCCGCCGTCATCGCCAACGCCGCACGACGCGGCCTGATCGCGGGCCTTGTCGCAGCGGTGCTGTCGCTCGCCGGCACGATGCTCATCGCGGAATGGAGCCATGCGCTGGTCAACCCGCGCAGTGTCGCGCTCGTATCGCTGTTCTGCGTCATTGTTTCGATCGGCGGCGAAACGATGAAGCGATTGCGGCGTCGCGAACAATATGCCGCGATCAACGCCTGCCGACGCGAGCGCATCCTTCGGATCATCTTCGATGGTTCGCCCGCGGTCATGCTCATCATCGATTCGTCGGGCGATATCGTCGATGCCAACGAGGCCGCATGCAGCCTGTTCGAGCGACCGCGCGAAGCGTTCATGGGGGAGCGGCTCGAACAGCTCGTTCCGACGCACGCGCTCAAGACGAACGCGCTTCACACGGTCGTCCTGCCCAGCGCAAAGCGGTTGCGCCTCGATATTCGCGACACGTCGCTGCTGATCGGTACGCACCGCTTCAGGATCGTCTATGTCCGCGACGAGACCAAGGCCGTCCTGTCCTCCGAACGGCTCGCCATGGCGCAACGCGAGCTGTACCAGATCTCCCGCGCGACCGCGCTGGGGCAACTCGGATCGTCGATCGCGCACGAACTCAACCAACCGCTGACCATCATCGCCAATTATGCGGGCGTAGCGCGTGCGGTGCTGGCCGCCGACACGCCGGACCTTGCCGCCGCGCGCGAAGCGATCGACGATACGCTGGCGCATGCGTTTCGCGCCGCGACGATGCTGAAGCGGCTGCGCAACTTCATCGGCCGCAAGCCTCCCGTCCTGCAGCAGGTCGATGTCCGCACCTTGCTCGAAGAGTCTGCGAAACTGGCGGCACTCGCCGCCAAGGGCGTTCGTGCCGAGCTCCAGACCGATCTGTCCCATGTCGATTTCGACGTGTCGGCGGATGCGATCCAGCTTCAACAGGTCATTCTCAACCTCGTCATCAACGCCGCCGATGCGCTGCGCGGGTGCGACGATCGGCGGATCCGCCTCCAGGCTTGGCGCACTGCGACGGGGGATGCGACCTTCGCCGTCGAAGACAGCGGCCCGGGCCTTCCCCCAAAGCTTCGGCACGACGTCTTCGCCCCCTTCCAGTCGACCAAGACCGACGGGGTCGGCATCGGCCTCGCGCTCTGCCGGACGATCATCGAGGGGCATGGCGGGCGTATCTGGTGCGACGACGACACGGAATTGGGCGGTGCGCGATTCCTGTTCACCGTGCCGCACACAGCGATAGGAGGCACGACGCATGCTGCCTGAACGCCCCGTCTACATCATCGACGACGAACCCGAGATGTGCCGCTCGCTCTCGCTGCTGCTCTCGACCGATGGGGTGCCCGCGCGATCGTTCGGCTGTGGCGAGCTGTTTCTCGATGCGCTCGATCAGTTGCCGCCCGGGATCCTTATCTGCGACGTCATGATGCCCGGGATCTCGGGGATCGAAGTCACGCGCACGGTGGTCAAACGCGGCCGCACCGATCCCGTGATCATGATTGCCGGGCACGCGGACATTCCCCTCGCGGTCGAAGCCATGCGCGCGGGCGCGATCGACTTTATCGAAAAGCCGTTCGAGGCCTCGACGATCCTGAGCGCGATCGCGTCCGCGCGGTGCTGGCCGCCGCTCCACCAGACCGACGTCCTTGCCGAGGAACTCCCGTTTCGCGAACGTCAGGTGCTGGAACTCGTGGTCTCCGGCCTGACCAGCAAGGAGATCGCGCGCGAGCTCGACATCAGCCCGCGCACCGTCGAGACCTATCGCACCAAGCTGCTGAAAAAGACCGGCGCCAGCAGCACCGCTCAACTGATCCGCTTCGGGCTGCAGGCGGGCGCCGGCCGCCTCTCCTTCACGGACCTCGGCGTCACCAACCCGGACGAATAGCGCCGGCATGCCCCCCCTCTCCCGGCTGGGAGAGGGGGGACACCGTCAGTCTTCAGTCTTGCTGGGGAACGCAAAGCCCAGCGGCTGGATCGCCGTGGCGTCCTGCTTCAGCCGCGCGGCCATCTGCTCGTACTCGCGCTCGGTCTCCGGGGTGACGCTTGCGCGCGACTCCTTCAGTGCACCATCGAAGTCCGCCATCGTCACGTCGGTCGAGTCGATCGACCGCCGCAACGCGACCAGGCCGGCGCGGCGGACGACATCCTCCAGATCCGCGCCGCTGAAGCGGTCAGTCCGCTCTGCCAGCCGGTCGAGATCGACGTCGCTCGCCAGCGGCATCTTCTCGGTCTGGATGCCCAGGATCCGCCGACGCCCGGCCTTGTCGGGAACGCCGACATAGACGAGCTCGTCGAACCGCCCCGGCCGCAGCAACGCCGGGTCGATCAGGTTCGGCCGGTTGGTCGCACCGATAACGACGACCGATTGCAGCTCCTCCAGCCCGTCCATCTCGGCCAGGATCGTGTTGACGACGCGCTCGGTCACCTGCGGCTCGCCCGCACCGCTGCCCCGCGCGGGCACCAGCGAATCGAGCTCGTCGATGAAGATCACGCACGGCGCGACCTGACGCGCGCGCTGGAACAGCCGCGTGATCTGCTGCTCGCTCTCGCCATACCATTTGCTCAACAGGTCGGACGATTTGGTGGCGATGAAGTTCGCCTCCGCCTCGCGCGCGACCGCCTTGGCCAGCAGCGTCTTGCCGGTGCCGGGCGGACCGTAGAGCAGGAAACCCTTGGCGGGCCGGATGCCCAGCCGGCGGAACGCATCGGGGTTCTTGAGCGGCAGTTCGACGCCCTCCTTCAACCGCATCTGCGCATCGTCGAGACCGCCGACATCGGCCCAGCGCACGGTCGGCGCCTGCACCATGACTTCGCGCATCGCCGATGGCTGGACGCGTTTGAGCGCACCGAGGAAATCCTCGCGCGTGACCGACAATTCGTCGAGCACCTCGGGCGGGATCGTCCGCTCCTCGAGATTGAGCCGCGGCATGATCCGCCGGACCGCCTCGATCGCTGCCTCACGCGCGAGCGCGGCGAGGTCGGCGCCGACGAAGCCATAGGTCGTGCGCGCAAGCTCATCGAGGTCGACCCGGTCGCCGAGCGGCATGCCGCGTGCGTGGATGCCCAGAATCTCGCGGCGGCCGCGTTCGTCGGGGACGCCGACGACGATCTCGCGGTCGAACCGGCCGGGACGCCGCAGCGCCTCGTCGATCGCCTCGGGCCGGTTGGTAGCGGCGATCACGACGAGGTTCGCGCGCGATTCGATGCCGTCCATCAACGTCAGCAGCTGCGCGACGAGGCGCTTCTCCGCCTCGCCAGACACCTGGCCGCGCTTGGGCGCGATCGAATCGATCTCGTCGATAAAGACGATCGACGGCGCGGACTTCGCGGCTTCCTCGAATACCTCGCGGAGGCGCGATTCGGACTCGCCATAGGCCGAGCCCATGATCTCGGGACCGTTGATCAGGAAGAACTGCGCATCCGATTCGTTGGCGACGGCGCGCGCGAGCCGCGTCTTGCCGGTGCCGGGCGGGCCATGCAGCAAAACGCCCTTGGGCGGATCGACGCCGAGGCGCTGGAACAGTTCGGGATAGCGCAGCGGCAGTTCGACCATCTCGCGCAGCTGGTCGATCGTCTGCGCCATGCCGCCGATATCGTCGTAGGTGACGTCGGCACGACGCGCGGCCTGCGGCTCCTCGTACTCGGAGCGCAGCTCGATCTCGGTATTCTCGTCGATATGCACCACGCCCTTGGGGCTGGCGGCGATCACCGCGAGGCGGATTTCCTGCAACGCATAGGCCGGCGCATTCATGAACTGCTGGACGCCCGGCGGCATGTTGCCGACTCGCTGATGCCCCGCGGTTGCGACGATATCGCCCTGGCAGATCGGCCGGCCGAGGAACGTGCGCTTGAGTGCGTTGGTAGACCCCTGGAGGCGGAGATTCTGCTGTGCAGGCGCGAAGACGACTCGCGTCGCGGGCTTCGACTCGGCCTTGCGCACCTCGACGAAATCGCCCGAGCCGACACCGGCGTTTGCGCGCTGCAACCCGTCGATGCGGAGGATGTCGAGGCCTTCATCTTCTGGATACGGCCCGACGGCGCGCGCGGGCGTGTTCTGCTTGCCGAGGATTTCGATCACGTCGCCCTCGCCAATGCCCAGCGTCGCCATCAGCGCACGGGGAAGGTGCGCTAGCCCGCGACCGCTATCCTCGGGCCGCGCATTGGCGACCTGAATTTTCCGCGTGGGGATTTCGCTATCGGCCATATCGACTCCATTCGCATTCCTAGCGCCCGAGATAGGGCGCCGGTTCCGATGGTTCGAGGACTTGAAAACACAAAAAAAGGGCCGGCCAATGAAGGCCAGCCCATGAAAGTTTTTAGGAGAGGATGCCTGAAAGGCGAGGTCTTTTTGCGTCGGGACGGTTGATGTTGCAAGTGCGAAGGGATCAGCTACGATTGCGCTAACTGCAATCGTATGTCTGAATGCGTTCAGCGGTCATCGTCACACCTAGTCGAGTCGAAAGAGGAATCATGCGCAGGCTGCCGCCATTGGGGGCTATCGAGGCGTTCGTGCAGGTCGCGCGGCTGGGGTCAATCAAGGCCGCGGCCGAGGATCTGGCGCTGTCCGCGCCCGCGCTCAGCCGGCGCGTGCAAAGCCTCGAGCGCTTCATCGCCAAGCCGCTGTTCGCGCGCCGGCATCAGGCGATGGTGCTCAACGCGGATGGCGAGCGGCTGCTCGCGCAGATCGCGCCGGTGCTCGACTCGCTATCGGATGCGGTCGAATCGCTGACGAGCACCACCGAGGTGCTGCGGCTACGGCTCGGGATCCTGCCGCTCTATGCATCGCAGAAGCTCTTCCCGCGGCTCGGCGAGTTGCGGACCACGCATCCCGAGCTCCATCTCGACATCGATACCGCCGCGCATCTGGTGTCGCGGCTCGGCGATGGGCTCGATGCGGTGATCGCCTTGTCGCGCGAGATCGATCCGTCGCTTTATGCGCGGCGGCTCGATCGAAACTCGGTCTATGTGATCGGCGCGCGTAGCCTGCTCGAGCGTGCCGACCCGGTCACGCGTCCCGAACAGCTCGCGACGCTGACCGCGCTCGTGCACCGCGACATGACGGATACGTTCACGGCGTGGCGGACGGCGGCCGGGCTCGACGAAATCGAGCCGCTGGCGATCGATCATTTCGATTCGGGTGCGCTGATGCTCGAGGCCGCCGCGCAGGGCCTGGGCGTCGCGTTCATGCACGCGAGCCATTTCGCCGACGCCAACGATCCGCGGCTGGTGCGGCTGTTCGATATCGAGGTCGAGAGCCCGTACAGCTACTGGTTCGTCTGCCGTCCACGCGCGCTGCAGACCAAGCCGGTCAAGCTGTTCCACGATTGGCTGATCCGGACCTTGGCCGAAGTCTGACCGCTACTTCGTCCCTAGCCCGCAGCACGTCACCCCAGCGAAAGCTGGGGTCTCCCCGTTGGGAAGGGGCGCGGCTCGAACCGGGAGATCCCAGCGTTCGCTGGGATGACGGGTGGGGTTTGGGTTGATGGTGGTGGTGGGTTGGAGGAAAGATAACACAGCAACCGCGACACGC
The DNA here is from genome assembly GCF_004216825.1 of Sphingomonas sp. BK036. Lineage (NCBI taxonomy): Bacteria > Pseudomonadati > Pseudomonadota > Alphaproteobacteria > Sphingomonadales > Sphingomonadaceae > Sphingomonas > Sphingomonas sp. BK036. The sequence goes on from NZ_SGXR01000003.1 coordinate 1,266,511, forward strand.
TCCAAACCCCAAGCGCGTCGCGGCTAAGCCGCGCCGTCGGACGGAGCGTTGCTCCGCCGGCCGGCTTCGGCTGTCTCCGACGCAGCCTTTGCTGCGCCGGTGCAGCCTTCAGCTCAGGCTGCGCGGGCCTTGACGATCTTGCCCGGTGCGCGCGGCGGCTCGCCCTTGGGGAGCGCGTCGATCAGGTCCATGCCGTCGGTGACTTCGCCCCACACGGTGTACTGCTTGTCGAGGAAGCGCGCGTCGTCGAACACGATGAAGAACTGCGAGTTCGCCGTGTCGGGCTGGTTGGTGCGGGCCATCGAGCACACGCCGCGGACATGCGGCTCGGCCGAGAATTCCGCCTTGAGGTTGGGCTTGCTCGACCCGCCGGTGCCGTCGCCGCGACCACCGTCACCGCCCTGCGCCATGAAGCCCGGGATCACGCGGTGGAAGGGCACGCCGTCGTAAAAGCCTTCGTTCGCCAGCTCGGCAATCCGCTCGACATGCTTGGGCGCGAGATCGGGGCGGAACTTGATCGTGACGTCGCCGCCGTCGAGGGTCAGCGTGAGCGTTTCGGGGGTGTCAGCCATTCATGTTCTCCTGAATTGATGAGGCGCAGATAGGGAGCCGCACTCCGACTGGCAAATGCACGCGCGCCGCGTTAGGGCCCAAGCGCATATCTTTTAAGGGAGGCAGCCATGAGCGAACTCGAGCTTCCCGAGGTCGAAACCGACACCCAACCCGAAACGCAGCTCGATCGCGACGATCATCTGCGGCCCGAATTCGTCCGCGCGGTGCTCGACGCGGTCGAGGATGGCGACGACGAGGCCGCGCGCGCGCTGGTCGAGCCGCTCCACCCCGCCGACATCGCCGATCTGTTCGAGCTGACCCCGCAGGAGGATCGCGCCGCGCTCGCGCGTGCGGTCACCGACCTGCTCGGCGGCGACGTGTTCGCCGAGATGAACGATTACGTCCGCGAGGATCTGATCGACGCACTCGAGCCGCACCAGGTCGCCGATCTGGCGTCCGAGCTCGATACCGACGACGCGGTCGCGATCATCGAGGACATGGGCGAGGACGAGCAGCGCGCGGTGCTGCGCGCGCTCGATCCCGACGATCGCGCCGCAATCGAGGAGGCGCTGAGCTACGCCGAGGAGTCCGCCGGCCGCCTGATGCAGCGCGAGCTGATCGCTGTCCCCGAGCATTGGACGGTGGGCGACGCGATCGATTATCTGCGCGGCCATGAGGAGCTGACGACCGATTTCTGGGAAATCTTCGTCGTTGACCCTGCGCACAAGCCGATCGGCACGTGCCAGCTGTCGTGGATGCTGCGCACGCCGCGCGGGATCGCGATCGCCGACGTGATGAAGCGCGAACAGACGCTGATCCCGGTCGACATGGACCAGGAAGAGGTCGCGCTGCGCTTCCAGAAATACGCGCTGATCTCCGCCGCGGTGGTCGATCATGGCGGCCGGCTGGTGGGCATGATCACGGTCGACGACATCGTCCACATCATTTCCGAAGAGGCGGGCGAGGATACGCTGCGTCTGGCAGGCGCGGGCGACGGCGACATCAACGAGCCGATCCGGCTGACCGTGCGCACGCGGTTCACCTGGCTGGTGGTCAATCTGGGCACCGCGATGGTCGCGTCGTCGGTCGTCGGGCTGTTCCAGGGGACGATCGCGAGCTTCGCGCTGCTCGCGGTGCTGATGCCGATCGTCTCGGGGATGGGCGGCAATGCGGGGACGCAGACGCTCGCGGTGGTGGTGCGTGCGCTGGCGACCAACCAGCTGACGAGTTCGAATACCGCGCGGATGATCGGCCGCGAATTTCGCATCGCCGCCGCGAACGGCGTGATGCTGGGGACGCTGATCGGCTTCGGCACCTATGTGATCTTCCACAACCCCAATCTGTCAATCGTGATCGCCGCAGCGATGCTGACCAACAACATCGTCGCGGGGCTTAGCGGCGTGCTGGTGCCGGTGACGCTCGACAAGTTCCGGATCGATCCCGCGGTGTCGTCGGCGGTGTTCGTGACGACGATGACCGACACCATGGGGTTCTTCTCGTTCCTCGGCCTCGCGTCCTTATGGGGCCTGCACGGTTGATCGGCGCGGTTTAAGGCCCATTTCCAGCGACATGCCGCTTCACCTCACTAAAGTCGCGTTCGGCGCGGACAGCGTCGACCATCTCGCCGAGCGACTCCGGCTGCGCGGTGAGGAGGGGCCGGTGTTCCTGACGACGCGCTACCTGCCCAAGCGGCACGAGGAGGTGGCCGGGCAGGGCTCGATGTTCTGGATCCTGAAGCACCAGCTGATCGCGCGCTCGCCGATCCTCGGCTTCGGCGAGGCGGAGGGTGGGCGAGTCGCGATCCATATCGATCCCAAGCTCGTACTCGTCCAGGCCCGCCCCAAGCGCGCGCATCAGGGCTGGCGCTATCTCGAAGACGCCGACGCCCCGCTCGATCTGGGCGGCGATGCAAGCGGGCTCGACGTGATGCCGCCTGCGCTGATGACGAAACTGGCCGAACTCGCGCTGATCTGAGCGGCGCGCCTGTCTGGTCTCAGGAAGGCGCGCCCGCTTTCCCGCACACGACCGGGCCGCCCGCCGCGGCATCCACCCGGCATTTCGCAGCGCCGGTGACCGTCACCGTCCCCAACCCGCTGTTCGTCACCTGCGCGGTGTAGCGCGCCGCCGCCTTCGTCTCGCCGACCCCGTCGAGATGGACGGTCAGGTCGTTGACCGCCAGCGCCGATGCGTCGATCGCGCCCGGCCCGCTCGTCACCAGCCGCGCCCGCGCCGCACGACCCGCGAGCGTCATCTGGCCCGTGCCGATCAGCGTCGCATTCAACTGGTCGGTATCCGCGGCAGCAACCGACAGGCTGCCATTTCCGCTGACCGTCACGTCGACCCGCATGCCGCGCATCCTGGCGATCGTCAGCCGTCCACCCGCCGCGACGCTGGCCGAAGTCAGCCCGGGCGTCGACAGCGTGATCACGATCGGTCCTGTCCCCCGTCCCTGCTCACCCCGCGGCTGTTCGCCCCAGCCACCCGCACCTTTGCGTACCGACAGCGTCGTACCGTCGACCCGCACCGCCACCCCCTGAGTCGCACGGGAATCGCCGGTGATCGTCGCACGCGGCGAGCCGATCGTGACACGGACCTCGAACGGCCCCTCGACCCGCACCCGGTCGAAGCTGCCGACCGACTCGGTCCGGCTTGCGGTGGAGGGCTGTGCGAACGCCGGCGAGGACAGGAGCAGCAACGGCGCGAGCAGATATCTCATGCCCGCACCGTCGCCGCTCCCGCCGCATCGCGCAAGTCAGCTCCCGCAGCGCACGCTGCCCGAGCCCATCTTGGAGATCGTGCAGCGCGAGCGTGGGCCGAGGTCGACATCGCCCGACCCCATCATGTCGACCTTGGCAGGGCCGTCGACGACCGCGCGGACGCTGCCCGAGCCTGCGATCTCGACCTTGGCGGACTTCGCCTGCAGCCGCGTGCCATCGACGTCGCCCGAGCCCGCAATCTCGACGTTCAGGTCGCGCGCGGTGCCGCTGGCGCGCGCGGTGCCCGAACCCGCGATCGAGAACTTCGCCGCATCCACCTGCACCGCGGCGATCGTCAGATTGCCCGAGCCCGCGATCCCGCCCTCGAACGCGCTGCCCTCGACCCGGTCGACCGCCATGTTGCCCGAGCCGGAGACGGTCGCCTCGCTCAGCCGCGGCAGCGTGACGTACACCTTGACCTTGGGCCCCTTGCTCCAGCCGAACCCCGTCCCGTTCTTGCGGCCGATGTCGAGCGTCGCGCCGTCGCGCGCGATACGCAGCCGGTCGAGCTGCTCGGTCGGCCCCTCCGCGCGGACCGAGAAGCCCGTGCCGACGCGAACGTCGACATCGTCCGAGCCGCGCAGGTCGATCTGGTCGAAATCGGCGATCTGGAAGGTGCGCGTGGTGCCCGACCCCAAGGCGGCGACACCCGACCCTTCCGAGTCGCTGTCCCAGCCGAACGAGCAGGCCGCGAGAGGAATGATCAGCCCAAGCGCAAGAAAGTTCATCGCATCCTCCTGTGTGTTGCTAGAACAATACACCTGATCGGAAGCGGTGCCAAGCGGATTTGCGCGCGAGGATTACAGGGGATGGTGGCGATACGCCCCGGTCAGCGGCGTGATGCCAGGACCGATCGTCGCGCTATTTGCGCTTGCACGGATAGGCGTCGCGCAGCGCATCGCGCACGACGAAGGACGGCGCACCGGTGCCCGTCTTCTTGGCCCGCGCGCGCAGATAGCTGCGCACGGTGGCCGCGACCTTGATGTTCGAGACACTGGCCGGCAACGGACAGATGTCGCCCGCCAGCGACAGTGCGTCGAACTCGCCGAGGATGTACCCGGTGCAGAAATTCGCGTTCGGATCGCTGTCCTTGCCCTGGCAGAATTCGAGCAGCTGTTGGGTCGTGAGCGAACTCACCACCACCGGTCGATCGGCCACGCGTTTAGGGGCTCGATCGGCCGCGGTAAGTGCGGCAAACATCAGCAGGATCATCGTTTTCCCTTCGCGCCGGACCGCACTTCAGCGCGCGACGGCGGCACTGACATAGGGCAGCAGGCGCACGCGTGGGAACACGTCGTCGAGCGATTTCGTGTCGGGCAGGATGTAGACGACGCCGCCCTTCTTCTGGAACGTCGGCGTCAGCGTGCCGGTATAGAATTTGGTGCCGACGTTGATGCAGCCGAAACTGATCCGGTTGTCGTCGGGCGACGGCGACAACAGCCGTTCGACCCGGTGCTCGCTCTTGTGCGTGGTGATCACCGCATGCAGCGCCACCGAGTTCGAATAATCGACCCAGATCACGCGCTGCCGACCAAAGGCGCGCCCGAACTTCGCGACGAACCGCCCCGCGGGCGTCGTCCGCTCGGCCGGACCGATATCGGCCAGGTCCTTGGCGCCGATGCCCGGCGAGGAGTCGTCGCCGATGCCGACGCCGAGCAGGACGGGTGTCACGCCCATGAAGTCGCCCTTGCCACTGAAGAGCAGCAACGACGCCGCCTGCTTGTCGATCACGACATAAGGCAGCCCGCCATTGTCATGCTCGGCCGCGATCCAGGCGATCATGCGGCTCGCCGGCTCCGATTGCCGCGGCAACACCAGCGGCGGCGCCACAACCTTGGCGGCCTTGGCGCGCGCACGCTTTGGCTGCACGCCCGGCTTGGCTTTGCGCGACTTGGTCGCAGCAGTAACGGTGCCCGCCCCCGCCGACGCCACTTGCGGCGCGACGAGGGCAAGCGATAGCGCCAGGCCGAAGCCTGTACGACACGCGCGACGGGACACCCCGGCGGACATCACGATGCGGATGTCCGGCCGGGCCGTCCGTCGATGCAGGCGTTCGCGATGATGGCTTAGCCGCGCGGCTTGCGCTGGCGCTGCTTGGCCTGCATCTGCATCTGCTGGTCGAGGCCATCGACGCGGCTGTTGATCTGGTCGATCCGCTGGCCGTTCTGTTGCGACTGGCCGGCAGCAGCCTGGGCCTGGGCAAGCGCCTGGCCCGACGTGCCCTCGACGGTCCGCAGCTGGCCGTCCAGGCCGTCGATGCGCGTGTTGACCACGGCGATCTGCTCACGGACGAAGCCCTTGGTGGCGCAGCCACTCAGACCGATCCCGGCGATCAGGATCAGGGCAACCGTCGGGTATTTCGGGAGATTCGAACGCATAAACTTATCCTTCCAAAACTGGATGGCGTCAGTCAGCGGAGAGTCGGCGGAATGACAATCGATATCCGGCGAGACGTTCGTACCGTGCGGTGAGAGTTGGTCGGCACCGGTATCTAGGACAGCATTGCAGGTGCAACGAGTCTGGCAGTTGCTTTCTTTGCCTATAGCAAGCTTAGGTTCAGATAAGCAGTTCTCGACTCGCCGAGTCGAACATATACTTGAATATGCCACCCCGGCCCGCGCCACTGCTTCTAAAAGCCGCGCACAACGAAAAAGGGCGGCCCCGCAGGACCGCCCCTTTCGTCTCGGCAAGATGCCCGGGCGTTACGCCGGCACCTTGTCCTTATTGTAGATCGCAGCCGCCGCGCGAAGGATGTCGAGGATCTTCTCCTGCGCCTTGGGCTCGTCAATCTCTTCCATCGCGGCCAGTTCGCGTGCGAGCCGGCTGGTCGCGCCTTCGAAGATCTGGCGCTCGGAATAGCTCTGCTCGGGCTGGTCGTCGGCACGGAACAGGTCGCGGACCACTTCGGCGATCGACACCAGGTCGCCCGAATTGATCTTCGCCTCATATTCCTGCGCACGGCGCGACCACATGGTGCGCTTGACCTTGGGCTTGCCCTTGAGCGTGTCCATCGCCTCGCGCATCGTCTTGTCCGACGACAGCTTGCGCATGCCGACGCTTTCGGCCTTGTTGGTCGGCACGCGGAGAGTCATGCGCTCCTTCTCGAACCGCAGGACGTAGAGTTCCAGTGTCATGCCGGCGATTTCCGAGCGCTGGAGCTCGATCACACGGCCGACCCCGTGCTTTGGATAAACGACGAAATCACCGACATCGAAGGACAGTGCCTTGGCAGCCATTTGGGGCCTTTCCGGATCAGGCCTCCACGCGACGCCTCGACGAAGGGCTCGTCGCTGCTGCATCGGGGGGAGGGATAGGTCTAACTCACGCCAGGCGCACGACTATCGTCATCGCACCCGTCACGGACCCGAATAGCAGCTTTGCAACAAAATTACCAGCCGAACATGGCAGTCGGCTTGCCCCATCCGGCAATTCGTATGCGATATCAGTCGCCTGCACCGGGTTCCGGCGAGAAATATTTGTCGAACTTGCCCTCGACGCCCTTCATCGCATCCGCGTCGGGGGGTGTCTGGTTGTCGTTGCGCGTGACGTTGGGCCATTGCGCCGAGAAAGTCGTGTTGAGCTCGAGCCACTGCTCAAGCCCGCTCTCGGTGTCGGGCAGGATCGCTTCGGCGGGGCATTCCGGCTCGCACACGCCGCAATCGATGCACTCGCTGGGATTGATCACCAGCATGTTCTCGCCCTCGTAGAAGCAATCGACCGGGCACACTTCCACGCAGTCCATGTACTTGCAGCGGATGCAGGCGTCGGTGACGACGTAGGTCATTATGAGAACTCCTGGGCCGGATTCCTTTCCGGCGACGAATGCGGCAGCGACTATGCCCGCCTGCCCCTCGCGTCAATCATAGCAAGCCTTCTGCGAGACGTTATCAAGCTTTCCCGTCCCCTAAATCCTCCCCCCCCTCCACCGTCATCCTGACGAAAGTCAGGACCCAGAGTTGCGAAGGGCTGCCCGGCTTGGCTCTGGGTCCTGACTTTCGTCAGGATGACGGATGTCCGCGTCCAGCATTCCCTGCGCAGGATCGCGCACCGCCCCGGCAGGCGTGCTGCCCGCGACCAGATCCTGATAGCAGGCCTGCGCCTCCGGAGCCGGTCCGCGGCGCGTCGGCAGTGCCTCCACACGAATGACGCGAACCTGGTCGTACGCCGCAAAGGTCAGCACGTTGCCGATCCGCACCGGGCAATGCGCCCGGTCGATCGGACGCCCGTCGATGCGCAGGCGCCCCTTCTCGGCGATCGCCTGCGCCGCGCTGCGGGTCTTGGCGAGCCGCACGAACCACAGGAACCGGTCGATCCGCATCGCGCCTTCACCCATGGCGAACCAGTGCGGCAAGCCCGGCAAACGCGTTCTGCCGCGACGGATCGATCGCCACCGGCGGCGCCGGGCGCGCCGGCGGACGCCCGCGCCACACCCAGCGCGGCGTGTCGCCCGCCAGCGCCTTGAACCCGAGTTCGGCCATCAACCGCTCGAGCGACGCCGGATCGACCCCGATCGAGGTGGCCAGCGCCGGATCGGGCGCGAACGGCGTGCGCCCCTGCCGCGAATCATGCGCGGCGCGCGCGATCCGCTCGATCAGGTCGACCCGCACCGCCTGCAGCCCGAGCGGGCGGAACCCCGCATCGAGCGTCGCGCCGTCGCTGCCGCGCGCGAGCACGGTCGCCCCGTCGCGTGGCGCCGCGATCACGCCCCCCCGCGCCGCCGCCAGCACCCGCCGCCAGCGCGCCGATTCGGGCTTGAGCAACCGCGCATCGAACAGGTCGAGCGCGCCGATCGTGATGCCGGTCTTGCGCAGCCGCTTGCGCGCGTCGGGATCGATCGCGTCGAGCGCCAGCCGCATCGGCAGCCGCGGCAGGATCCCGCCGGCCTCCTCGATCGCGCTCGCCACCGCGCGCAACGCTGGCGTCGCGGTCGCGTCGCGGCTCGTCTCGGCAAGCTCGACCAGCACCGCCACCCGCCGCTTGAGCATCGTCGCGAGCCACCGCACCAGCCGCGCCTCGATCCGCTCGCGCGCCGCTTTGTCGAGACAGTCGAGCGACCGATCGAGGATCAGCCTGGGCCGCGCAAACGATGGCCCCGCCCCCAGCTTCGCCACCGGATGCCCCGCCCAGACGATCTGCGCGGCATCGTCGAGCGCGATATCGGCATCGGCCGCATCGACCAGCGCCTGCCCGCGCCGCGATCGCTCGCCCGTCAGGCGCTTTTCCGCCGCCGCGAGCAGCAGCCTTTTGTCGCTCGCGCGCGCATCCGCCGCCACGGTGAATCGGAACCCGTCGAGCCGGCCGATCGGATGATCCTCGACCATCACCTCGCCCTCGGGCCCAATCACCACGGGCAGCGCCCCCGCATCCGCGCCGATCTGCCGCATCAGCGCGGTCGTGCGCTTGTCGACGAAGCGCTGAGTCAGGCTGGCATGCAGCGCATCCGACAGCCTCTCCTCGAGCGCCGCGGTCCGCGCCGCCCACAAGGTCGGCTCGGCCAGCCAGTCCGCACGCTGCGCGATATACGCCCAGATCCGCGTCGCCGCGATCCGCCCCGCGATTACCGGCACGTCGCCTGCGACCGTATCGAGCCGCGCGATCTCGTCGGCGAACCACTGGTGCGGAATATGCCCGCGCCCCTCGCTCAGATGCCCGAACACCCGCGAGACGAAGCGCGCATGCGGATCGAGGCCCACCTTGCGGAAATCGGGCACGCCGCACGCCGCCCACAACCGCGCGACCATCGCCGGATGTCGCGCGCGCTCGCGCACCCAGCCTTCCTCGGCAAGCCGCTTGAGCACGCCGAGATCGAGTGACTGCGGCGCGGCGCGCAACACACCCGCGGGCGGGCGCGCCTCGAGGCTCGCGACCAGCGCGTCGATGCTCGCGAAGTCGGGCGCGCCCTGCCGCCAGTACAGATTCTCGAGCCGCGGAAACCGGTGCTCCTCGATCGCCAGCACCTCTTCGGGCAGGAACGCGCCCGGCCCGTCATCGGACAGCGCGCCGAACGTGCCGTCGCGCTGGTGCCGCCCCGCGCGCCCCGCAATCTGCGCCATCTCCGCCACCGTCAGGCGCCGCTGCCGCTTGCCGTCGAACTTGTTGAGGCTGGCGAACGCGACATGCGCGACGTCCATGTTGAGCCCCATCCCGATCGCGTCGGTGGCGACCAGATAATCGACCTCGCCCGCCTGGAACATCGCGACCTGCGCATTGCGCGTCCGCGGCGATAGCGCACCCATGACGACCGCAGCGCCGCCGCGCAGCCGCCGCAGCATCTCGGCGACCGCATAGACTTCCTCGGCCGAGAAGGCGACGATCGCCGATCGCTTGGGCAACCGGCTGATCTTCTTGGCGCCTGCATAGGTCAGCGTCGAAAAGCGCGGCCGGTTGACGATCTCCGCCTTGGGCACCAGCGCCTTGATCATCGGCCGCAACGCCTCCGACCCCAGGATCATCGTCTCCTCTCTGCCGCGCGCGCGCAGCAAGCGGTCGGTGAAGACATGGCCGCGCTCGGGATCCGCGCCGAGCTGCGCTTCGTCGAGACCGACAAAGGCAACGTCGCGGTCGGGCATCGATTCCGCGGTGCACAGGAACCAGCGCGCATCGGGCGGGACGATCTTCTCCTCGCCGGTGACCAGCGCGACGCGGTTCGCCCCCTTGATCGCGACGACGCGGTCATACACTTCGCGCGCCAGCAATCGTAGCGGAAAACCGATCATCCCGCTGGAATGTGCGCACATCCGCTCGATCGCGAGGTGCGTCTTGCCCGTGTTGGTCGGCCCCAGGACCGCGGTGATACCACCGGACGCGTCGTCGCTCATGACAGACAACATCGGGGGTAAACCGCGCCGGTGCAATGACCTGTACGCAATTGCCTGATCGGCGGTCGCCCGATTGGCGCTACTCGGCGCGCGTGGCTCCCCGCGGACATCGCCAGATGCGTTGACCGCCCCGCCGGGCGCGCTACGTCGGGGGAATGGCAAAACCCGACCGCCTCGCCCGTCTCGACGCCCAGCGTGAGGACCTCGAAACCGAATACCGCGACACGCTCGTCGCCGCGCTGGAAAAGACCGCGGCGGGTGCGCTCGGCCTGTTCGACCGCAGCACGGACCGCCGCGTCCGCGCCGCGATCGCCCCGACGATCGATTCGCTCGCCGAGATGGGCGCCGACATCGCCGCAATGCGCGAGCGCCTGATGATGGAGCCGTTCACACTCCACCGCGACTTCTTCGCCGCGCGCGGCCCGGTCAAGGCCAGCGCGGTCGGCGAACAAAAGGAAGCGCGCTTGTGGCTAGACCGGCTCAACACGCCGCCGTCCTGACGACCCACACAGTCACCCCGACGCCCCGCGCCGTCACCCCGAAACCCACGCCGCCGTCCCGACGACCCACGCCGTCATCCTGACGAAAGTCAGGATGACGGTAGGGCTTAGGAGGACCGGTAGGAGGGCAGGGTGACAGACCCGGATTACCCCTCGAACCGCCACCCGGCATTCGTCCCGGCGAGAAACGGCACCACCGCGGTCTCGCCCGTACCGATCGACGCGGGCACTTCGACATCGTCGCGCACCAGCGTCATGCTGCCCTCATTGAGCGGCAGCCCGTAGAAGCGCGCGCCATGCTCGGAGGCGAACCCCTCGAACTTGTCGAGCGCGCCTTCCTCGTCGAACACGCGCACATACGCCTCCAGCGCGAACGGCGCGTTGAAGATCCCCGCGCAACCACAGCCGGATTCCTTCGCGCCGACGACATGCGGCGCGCTGTCCGTCCCCAGGAAAAACCGCGGCGACCCCGACACCGCCGCCTGCCGCACCGCAAGCCGGTGCTTTTCGCGCTTGAGCACCGGCAGGCAATAAGCGTGCGGCCGCAGCCCCCCGTCGAACAGCGCGTTGCGGTTGATCAGCAGGTGCTGCGGCGTGATCGTCGCCGCGATCGGGTGGTCCGCCTCGGCGACGAACGCCGCCGCCTCCGCGGTCGTGATATGCTCCAGCACGATCTTCAGCCCCGGATAGTCGCGCACCAGCGGCGTCAGCACGCGCTCGACGAACACCGCCTCGCGGTCGAAGATGTCGATCGACTTGTCGGTCACCTCGCCATGGATCAGCAGCGGCATGCCGATCCGCTGCATCGTCTCCAGCACCCCGGTCAGCGCGCGGATGTCGGTGACGCCGTGCGCCGAATTGGTCGTCGCATGCGCGGGGTAGAGCTTGCACGCGGTGAACACGCCCTCGGCATGGCCGCGTTCGAGCTCGGCCGGATCGGTACCGTCGGTCAGATAGCACGTCATCAGCGGCGTGAAGGTCGCCCCCTCGCCAAGCGCCGCCATGATCCGCTGCCGATACGCCGTGGCCGCCTCGATCGAGGTCACTGGCGGCGTCAGATTGGGCATGATGATCGCGCGTGCGAACTGCCGCGCGGTATGCTGCGCCACCGCCTCCAGCATCGCGCCATCGCGCAGGTGGACATGCCAGTCGTCGGGGCGGCGGATCGTGAGGCGGTCGGTCATGCCGCCCTCCTATCGGCGCGCAGCCGGCGGCGCCAGACGCGCGGTGCTTGGAAATCGCGACACACGCACTAGGTGGTGGGGATGGACCAGCATATTCCCGGAACGATGCTCGCGGACCGCAGCGTGATCCGCGTCGCAGGCGAAGACGTGCGCGGCTTCCTGCAGGGGTTGGTCACCGCCGACACCGCGCTGCTAACCCCCGACGCGCCCGCCTGGTCCGCTTTGCTGTCGCCGCAAGGCAAGGTGCTGTTCGATTTCATCCTCTGGGCGGACGGCGACGACGTGTTGATCGACGCCGAGGCGACGCAGGCCGAGGCACTGACGAAGCGTCTCTCGCTCTACCGCCTGCGCCGCAAGATAACGCTCCAGCCGGACGACACGAAAGTCCACTGGTCCCCGACCGGCGACCGGGGCGTTCCCGACCCACGTCTTGCATCGCTCGGCAGGCGCTGGCTCGCCCCGGCGAGCGAACCGGCGACCGACTGGCATACGCACCGCCTGTCGCTCGGCGTGTGCGAAGGCGTAGCCGAACTCGGCGCGGGCGAGACGTTGTGGCTCGAATGCAACGCGCGCGAACTGGGCGGCGTCAGCTTCACCAAGGGCTGTTATGTCGGGCAAGAGAACACTGCTAGGATGCACCACCGTTCGAAGGTCAACCGCCGCCTCGTCGTCGCGCCCTTTACCGAGCCGAGCAACCGCACCCGCACCACCTATCCCGAACGCGCCCTGATGATCGAACTCCGCCGCGTCGAGGCGCTCGGCGACGCGCTCATCCCGACCTGGCTCGCCGCGGCTTTGGCAGAGAGCGACCCAAGCGCGGCATAGCCGCTGCACTTCGCCCACAAGTAGATATCACGCGAAAGCGCGAAGGGGCAAAGATGGTGCGCTCGCGCCAGCGTCCGAATCCAATCCACGACCACGCACGCCAGTGCTCCACGATATCTGGAAGCCGGGCAACGCCGCGCCGCCAAAGCTATCTTCGCGCCTTCACGTGAGCCCATCTACGGTTCGGAAAATCGATGCCGCCGGCAGGGCGGGTGTGCTTCCCCCCGAACGGACCGTCTCCGCGCCTCCGCGCCTCTGCGCGAACCCATCACCGCCGCACAGCACGCTCCCCCCGCGAAAAGCCGCGGACAGCAGACAAAAGAAAAGGGAGGCCGGCTTGCACCGACCTCCCCGATCTTCATTCCGTAGCCGATCCGAGGATCGACTGGCGAAAGTCTTACTGGCCCGAACCCGGACCGTAGGTGACTTCCACGCGACGGTTCTGCACTTCGCGAACGCCATCGGCGGTCTCGACGCGCGGACGGCTCTCGCCGAATGCTTCCGTCGAAATCACGCTGTCCGGGATGGCATGCGAAGACAGATATGCCTTCACGCCATCTGCGCGGCGCTGCGACAGACCGACGTTGTACGAAGCCGAACCCGACTTGTCCGCGTGACCTGCGAGCATGACCTGTGCGTTGCCGCACGACTGGTACTGCGTGATCGCGTTGTCGAGGATCGACGCTGCCTCTGGCGTGATGTCCGACTTGTCCCATTCGAAGAACACGATGAACGGACCAGGCGAGCAGACGACTTCAACCGGCGCCGGGGGCGGCGGGGGAGGAGGCGGCGGCGGCGGCGGCGGGGGCGGCGGCGGGGGAGGTGCAGCCGGCTCGCCGAAGTTGTACGTCACACCACCAAGGATGCTGTGCGATCGATAACGACCGTCGAACACGCGGTTCGAAACGTCGACCAGCTTGACGTTCTCAGCGTTGAAGAAGCGATACTTCAGCGTTGCGTCGATGTGGTCGGTCAGCGGTGCACGGATACCGGCCAGGCCCTGATACGCGAACACGGTGTCCGAGTCGTTCAGGAAGTCGCCGTTGTTGTTGAGTGCGTACTGCGCCTTGACGCGAGCAACACCGACACCACCGCCGACAAAGCCCTGGATGCCATCGTCCGGACCGAAGTCCAGAAGGCCGTTCAGCATGAAGCTGAGCGCCGACGACGAACCACCAGCATAGTCGTAGTTACCAGCGTTTGCGTTGCCGCGGACGCCGGTTGCGCCGAATACCGGCGTGGTCGTGGTCGACGAATAGCCGTCCACGGTTGCCTTGCGGTAGCCGACTTCGGTTTCGAGGCGGAAACCGCCAAAGTCGTAGCCCATTACGGCGTCGACATCGTAACCATAGTCATGATCGACCGAACCGGCATTGTTCAATGCGCCGATATCATAGTCGATGTCTTCAACGATCATCGCACCGCCTTCGACGCCTACGTACCACGACTTGTCGCGGGCGAGGGCGGGAGTGGCGAGTGCGGTGGAGGCGAGTGCCAGAACGACGGCAAGCTTCCGCATACTAATCCCCTTTCATGAGTGTCACACGGACATCGCAAACTCCCTATCCTCGGGCTTGTTTCCACGCAAGCTGACAAAAGTTAGAGGTGTTGCTGGAACGACACAGTTTTTGGGGTGTTTCAGCCGCCAATCAGCCCGTGACCCCGTAAAGTGCCCAATATGGCGCCAATTGCGGCCCGCGCCTGGCTATCGACGACGGTGCCGCCGGTCGGGTCGGGAATCGCCGCACGCCGCGCGCCGACCACGTCGACTCCGCCGATCGACACGCGAGTCCCGGCCAGCACGCCCAGCGTCCACGCGCCCCCGCCGAACCGCATCGGCTGCCCGTCGGCGATGCTCCACACCGTCATCCCCTCGCGCGGGGCGACGAACCGCCACCCGCCACTCGTCCACCCCGCGATCGCCCGCGCCTGCCCGGTCCAGCCGCCGGTCGGCGCGGTGCCGACGATCCAGGCGTTCCCCGCGACCGGCGCGCCCGGCGGCGTATTGGTTCCCGCGGTCAGCACGCTCGCCTGTACCGTCAGGTCGAGCAGCGCGAGCGCCTCGTTGTGAGTCGTTTCCTTCTGCGCCTGGCCAGGCTGCAGCAACGGCAATGCCAGCCGCGATGTGCGTTCGTCGCTCATAATTCGTTCCCCCGTTGGTGAATCACGCCGGTACGATCAGGTCCGCCGCCAGCGACTCGCCGAACACGCCGCGCTGCCGCACCGTCACGACAGCACCTTCCGCCCGCTCGGCCGCGCTCACCGACACCATCGGCGCGGCGACCTCGACGTCGCGCGTGCCCGCCGGCGTCGAGACGGTCACCCGGTAGGCCTCACTTTCCTCGGCAAGCGGCGAGTCGACTCCGTCGATCCACCGCCACCCCGCCCGGCTGCGCCGGGTCCAGCGCACCGTCGCACTCCCGTCCGCCTCGCCCGCGCACACCAGATGCACCGGCGACGGCGGCACCACCGATGCACCCGCCATCAGGCACCGCGTCTCGGCCGGCGTCGAGTCGCCCACCCCCGACGCCATCACCCGCACCGTCCGACCCAGTACCGACACCGGCAGGTCGAACGTCCGCGCCGCATCCGCCTCGATCAGCACGAACCGGTCGCCGATCGCCTGCGCGCCCGCCGCCGCCTCGCTCCCCCGCCGCCCGCGCAGCAACTCGCTCAACCGCCACCGCGTAGCCCCCAGCGGTTCCGCCCGCCCGAACTGCACCAGCTCGTCGCCCAGCAACGCCAGGTTGACGCCGCGGTCGAGCGCCGCGGCATCCGCATCGCGCAGCTCCATGTCGGCCTGCGCCAGGATCACCTCGAACGCGCCGCGCAGATCGACCAGCGTCGTCGGCGGTCCCGGCGCCACCACCGCGATCGTCCCCAGCACCGCGGGCGCCGCCGTCGCCCCCGCCGCGACCCAGCTCACCCCGTCGTCGATGCTGTAGAGCAGCGCCGCCTGCCGCCACGCCGCGCCCGTGCCCGTGCCGGCGGCGACCACCGTCATCCGCGGCGCGCTCAACGCCGCATCGTCCAGCCCCGCCACCTCGAATGCGTGCAGGATCGTCGCGCCGATCACCGCATCGACCGCGCCCGACACGCGCCCGCTCGTCGCGCTGGCGGGCAGCGACGCGGGTACCAGCGGCACCAGCCCGAGCGTCGTCACCATCCCCTCGATGCTGCTATCCGCCACCCGCCAGACGCCGCTCTCCCCCGCGATGCTCACGCAGGCACCGGGCGCTATTCCCATCGCCGCAAACCCAGCCGCGAGCGTCCTGCGCACGCGCCCGGCTTCGGCCCGCGCCAGCATCGCCTCCGCCACCGTCTTGGCCGCCCCCGCCTCCAGCACCGCGGGCACCTCGACCGATACGTCGCGCAGGCCCGCCCCCGGCCGACGCGCGCGCTGCACGCCCGCCTGGTAATCGCGCGCCGCATCATAATAGCCGACGCTCACCGTCCGCGGCACCGTCTCGATTGCCGCCACCGCACGCGCCCGCCGGCCACCCGTCTTCCCCGACGCCGCAAACCCCTCATCGGCCACCACGACGGTCGCCGCAGCCGCATCGCGCATCACCAGCCCCGCACCCGATGGCGCAAACCAGGCCCCGCCGGCCTCCCCCAGCATCGCCAGCACCGCGCCGACGCTCCCGCCGGCCGCAGCAAACCCGCCCACCGCCAGCGCCGTCGTCCCCGACACCTCCGCCGCCAGCGCGCGGGCTATCGTCGACACCAGTACTATTCCGTCGTCGGCGATCACCTCGAACGTCAGCGACGGGATCCGGTTGCCGAAATCCGCCAGCTGCAACATCTCGAACACCGCATAGGCCGATCCCCGATAGGCGGGCGTCGCCGCGCCCTCCGCCGACGCGATCAGCGGGTCGACCGCCTGGTCCTCGCCGCCCAGATGCAACCGGAACCCCGTCGAAGTCTTGAAGTCGCCCGCCGCCCCGCGCAGCAGCTTGCCCTCCGCCCAGATTCGCCCCACCCCCAGCACCGCGCGCGCCGACAGCAGCACCGCGAACGACGCCGCATAGGAATAGGTCGAGACGCTCGGCTGCCCCTTGCCCGACCGGGACGTCGCGCGGGATTCGATCAGGTCGGTCGCTCAGATCACCGTCCCCGCCACGCGCATCGTCCCGAACAGCTTGGGGATCTGGCTGCCATAGGAGGATGTCTGCACCGCCAGCTCGACCAGCCTCGGCCCCTCCCGCCGCGCCGGCGCGAACACCGTGTGATCCACCGCCTGCCCGATCAGCGCGCCGATCGCGCCGCCGATCGGCCCGCCCACCGCGCTCCCCACCGCGGTCAGTACCAAGGTCGCCATGTCACACCCCCATCCGCCAGACCCCGATCAGCGGCCAGGGCGGCAGCCCCGGTCGCTCCACCACGCGCCGCAGCGCCGCATCGGCATGCACGAACCCCGCCGCCGTCCGGATCCCGAGATGCCCCTGCCCCGGCCCCGTCGCCATCAGCAGCACGTCGCCGGGCGCCGCGGTCCCCACGCGCACCAGCACCCGGTCAAGCACCCCCCAGTCGCCGCCGCGCAGGCCATATCCGGTCGGCACCGCGCCCGCGTAACCGCCCGCCCGCAGCGCGAGCGCGACCAGCCCGACGCAATCGAGTCCGTCCGCCCCCCGCCCATGCAGCCGAAACCGCGTGCCAACGGCCCGCAACGCAGCATCCGCCACCGCACTCACGCGCCGGGATACCGCGTGAGCAGGTCGATCCCCGGCAGATGCGGCTCCCCGCGAAAATTCACCGCGTTGCCAAACCGCCCCGCGCACGTCGCCAGGCTCTTGTCACACCCCTCGACCAGCTCGACCAGCACGCCCGCCTCGACCACGAACGCAGGCGCCGCGCGCAACGTAACCGTCATCCCGTCCCCTCGCGCAACGGCACTTTCCAGCCCGCAATTCGCGCCGGCGAACCAGCGCAACAGCCCGCCGCCAAGTCCCGCCGCGCTGGCATCGAGCGTCACCCGCGCGCCCGCACACGCGACCACCCGCGCGAACCTGCGCCGCGCCGCCATCGCCACCCGGCACCGCCGATCGCCCAGCTCCGCGCGACATTCCGGCGACGTCGCCTCCACCACCGGCCGCTCCAGCGCCGCGCTTGACCCGCGCAGCTCGGCGGTGAACCCCGCCTCCCCCAGCTCGACCGCGCCGATGATCCCCTCGCCCAGCGCGACGCGCGCGCCGGGGTCGGTCCAGTCCACTGCGAACAGCACCACCCGCGCCCCATCCCACCGCCCCCCAAGCAGGTCGCGCTCACCGATCACGGCCGAGGTCAGCGCCCCCGCGACGTCCATCGTATCCGCCTCCAGCCCGTCCGACCGCTGGATCGCCGATGGAGTCATCCCCGGCGCCGCCCGGTGCACCAGCCCCGCCACCACCAGGTCGCGATCATGCGCGGTCAGCCCCACCGTCACCCCGTCACGCCGCTCGATCCGCCAGCACAGCGCAACCGTCGCACGCTCACCCTCAAGAAACATCGCCATCTCCTAAAACCCCTCTCCCCCCAGGGGAGAGGGAGGGGCCCACGCGCCCTTGCGCGTGGGAGGGTGAGGGCAAGAGGCTCGGAACGCGCACCCCAAGACCCCCTCTCCCCCACGGGAAGAGGGAGGGGCCCACGCGCCCTTGCGCGTGGGAGGGTGAGGGGCGTGAGGCTCGGAACGCGCACCCCACGCGCCGCATCACCCCTCACGCACCTCGATCAACGGCACCGAAGCCGCCATCCCCGCCAAAAACGTCGCCCGCGCCACGCTCAACCGATCCTCGGCAAACCGCACCGGCACATCGAACGTGAACCCCGCGGTCACCACAGCGCCGACGGCCGGCGCCACGTCCAGCACCACCCAGCCGCCCGCCTCGACCGAGAACGCCGACGTGGCGATGCCGTCCACCGCCACCACGACGCTTCCCGCGACCGGCCGCGTGATCCGCCGCTCGGCCGCGCCATAGGATTTCACCAGCGCGAACCGCCGCGCCACGCCGTCGCCGACCCCCACGACCTCGCCCGCCGCGGCAAAGTCGAACGGGTCGCGCAACCGGAACCCCCGCGCCGCGCCCATCCGCGCACGGAAGAACGCGAGCAGCACGCCGATATCCGCCTCGCTGCGCAGTCCCGGCCCGACGTCGTACGAGGTCCGCGCCTCCGCCCAGCCCGCATTGCGCGCCTCGCGCCCCCCGGCACTCGTCAGGATCGTGGTCGAAAATCCCGGCGCCACCTCGGCCTCGCGCCCCAGCTCGAGCGGGAACAGCACGTCGTCGAACGCATCCACGGCCTCGTCTCCCATCGTATCGAAATGCACGAACCCGTCGCGCATCACCTGGGGCAGCGCCCACAGGAAGGTCTCCGCCACGCCGCGCGCGCGCGCCGCCTCGGCCGCCGCCTCGATCAGCCCCCACTGCGCCGCCTGATCGGGCCGCAACACGAACCCGGACAGGTAATGCTGCCGGTCGACCGGATAGCCGAGCCGCGCGAACGCCATCGCCACCCCCTCGGCAGACGATGCGGAATCGCCCGCGGTCACCCAGTCGTAATCCTCCAGCTGCAGCACGTCGAACGCCGGGCTCGCCCATCCCAGCGGCATGTTCGCGCGCTTGGCCTCGGGCGCGGCCGCATCCAGCACGGTCGGCAGATAGGTCAGCAGATGCGTGACGCAGCCCGGCGCCTGCGCGCGCGCCGCCGCCACCAGCGCCGCGGTCGACGCAGCTAGGCACGCGCCCGCCGCATCCAGCGTCGCAATCCTTGCCGGCGTCTTCGGCCCCGCGATGCTCCCAATCGCCACCGGCGCGAACGCCGCCACCGCGCTCGCGTCATAAAGACAGGGCCGCCCGTCGGGCATGATCCACCACCACGGCTCGCCCACTTGGAACCTCGGCGCCAGCCCCGCCGCCACCGCGATCCCTAGGAACGCGCGCGCCACCGCCTGCAGATACGCCATCGCCCCGCCATGCGCGGGCGACAGCAGCGTCGATGGCGGCTCCCAACCGGTCAGCGCCGGCGCGCCGTCCGCCGCGCGCTGCTTCCAGTCGTTCCAGCAATGCGCGTCGAACAGCTCGTAGCTCAGCGACCAGATCACGGCATAGCCAAGCACGCCCGCGCGCGCCGCGAAATCGCGATGCCACGCCGCGCAGGCCGCGTTCAGCACGCCCCCCGCCGCCGACACGTAGAACCCGCCGCCCACCTGCTCGAGCCGGAAATAATGGCTCATCCCGACATAATGCGTGATGCTCCCGCGATAGCCGAGATGCAGCGCGGTACGCAGCAACCGCGCGGGCGTCAGGTTATAGCTGTCGTCATACCCGCCCGCGATCCGGAACCCGTGCTCGGGCACGACGGTATCGCCGATCGCCAGCACCGCGCCCGCCCCCTCGCAGACGATACCGGTCCACTCGACCCACCCCTCGCGCGGCGCGGCCAGCGGCACGTCCGCCCCCGAATAGTCGGGCGGCACCACCGACACGAACATCCGGTCGATATCCCCCGCCCACACCGGATCGCCGTCCTCGGGCAGGTCGAACCCGCCGACCATCGCGCCGAAATCGAGCGACACGACCGCATCCTCGGGCGACCCCACCGCATAATTCCACAGCCGCACATACCAGGACCGCGCGACCCCCGCTTCGTCGCGCGCCTCGATCGTCAGCGTCGGGCCATTGATCGCATCCAGCGCCATCACCCCACCCGACCGCCACCGAAACCGCAGCCGGCACGCGCGAAAATCCCGCGACGTCTCGTATGCGAGCAAAGGATGATCGAACCGGTCCTCCGCCGCCCAGATCACGCCCGCAAGATCGTCCGCCTTGTAGAACACCGCATCCACCCGCAGCGCATCCGGCGCGGTGGAGACGACGCACGCCATCATCGGCCGCGGAAAATCCACCGTCCAGAACCGCGGATCGAACCGGGACACCACCCCCTCGACCTGCACCGTCCGCGCCGAACACAGCCACTGCGCCATCACCGCCTCCTACCTGTAACTTCCCCTCTCCCTCCGGGGAGAGGGAGGGGCCCGCGCGCCCTTGCGCGTGGGAGGGTGAGGGCACGAGGCTCGAAACCCGCGCCAAGCCCTCCCCCCCTACCCGACCGCCAACGCCGCCTTCACCGCCCGCGCCACCTGCCGCCCCGACTGCGCCAGCACCCCCGGCGCGCTCCCCCCGCCAGCATGCACCGTGATCGCCACCCGCACCTCGCGAACGCCGCCGCCGCCCCCCGTCTCGACCCGCCCGCTGCTCGACGGCACGAACATCTCCGGCCCGCGCTCGCCCACGACATAGGCGCGCCCCGGCGACACCGGCCCACCGGTCGCCCGCCCCGGCAACCCGCCAACCAGCCCCGCCAGCGCGCCACTCACGCCCCCGCCGCTGAGTACCGACTGCACCCCCGCCTTCAGCGCCGCCGCCGCGATCGCATCCAGCGCCGACAGCGCGACCCCCTTCAGCTCCTCGAACCCCAGCTTGCCCGAGCGCACCGCGCGCAGCAGCCCCGCCTCCAGCCGCAGCGCCGCACGCTCGGCCCCCGCGCCCAGCACGTCCTCCAGCTCGCCGCGCATCGCCGCCACGTCGCGCGCAAAGCCCGTCGTGTCCGCCCGCACGCTCACCAGCGCGGTGTCCAGATCATCCATCAGGAAAAGCCCCCCTCAACCGCGCGATCGTCGACGCATCGGGCGGGACCGTCACGTCCCCCACCAACGCGCCGACGATCGCCGCCAATTCCGCGGGCGTCGCGCCCCAGAACAACTCGGGCGTCCACCCCAGCACCGCCCCCGCAAACCCCGCCAGCCGCGCGGCGCTGTCGCAGAACGTCACGTCCCCGCCAGGATCTGCCGCAGCAGCACGCGCAGCACCGGCGTCGCCGCGGCCAGCCCCGCCTCCACCACCGCCTCGCCGAGCCGATCGCGCGTGATCCCCTCGGGGGCTGCGTGCAGGCAATGCCAGAACAGCCCTACCATCTCGCCGATCCCGAGATTGCCCTCCGCCGCACGCTCCACCAGCGCGAACAACGACCCCAGTTCCCCCTCCGCCGCCACCAGCGCGGCAAAGCTCGGCCGCAGGACAAGCCTCTCCCCCGCGACCCGAAGGGACGCCTCCCCCCGAACCGCATTCGCCAGATCCGTCATAAAATGTCCTTCCTGATTCCCTCGCCCCCACGGGGAGAGGGAGGGGCCCGCGCGCGCTTGCACGTGGGAGGGTGAGGGGCGTGAGGCGCGCAACGCGCGCAACGCCAACCCCAGCACACGCCCCCCTCAAAAAACGCGCCCCGCTAAGCCACCACCACCGCCCCCGAACTCTCCAGGCTCAGCGTGTAGGATCGCTCCCCGTTGAAATCCCCGGCATAGTCGAGCCGCGACACCAGGAACTTGCCCGTCATCGTATCGCCGCCCTCGAACGCCAGCCGATAATCGTCGAGCACGCCGCTCAGCGCGCTGGCCTTCACGCGCAGCTCCGCCGCCGAGCCGGTGAACACCCCCGCGCCCGACACCGACACGCTGCGCACCCCCGCGCCCGACAGCAATTGCCGCCACCCGCCCGAATCCTTCGTCGTGACGACGATCGCCTCGCCGTTCACCGACATCTGCGTCGTCCGCAGCCCGGCGACCGTGGCATAGACCAGCGTCGCCGCGCCGTTCCCCACCTTCAGCAGGAACGCACTCCCCTTCTCCACCGCCATGTCAGCCCCTTTTCAAAGCCCGTGTCCCACCGAAACGCTCAACTCTCGCGGTACATCCGCACCAGCAACTCGCTCGTCCCGCGCCACCGATCGCCGACCCGCAGCACGCGCGACCGCACCAGCGCCAGCCGCACCACCCGCCACCCCTCGCCCAGGTCGGCGGGAAGCCCGTCCAGCCCGTCCTCCGCCGCCGCCAGCAGCCCGCGCAGCCGTACCGGCCGCTCGCCGCCATCGTGCAGCGTCAGCACCACCCGCCCCTCGCGCCCGCTCCAGCTCTTGGTGCTCCAGTCCGACAGCACCGGCTCGTCGACCACCGCATAAGGCAGCCCACCACGCGCCGGCGGCGCATCGAACACGCTTACGTCCAGCACCGCGGTCAACCGCGCGACGATCGCCGCCTGCAGCACGCCCCGCGCGCTCATGCCGACACCCCCAGGTGGATCGCCGGCCCCAGCCGCATCCGCCGATAGGGCCGCCACAGCGCCGCGATCGCCGCGGGCGGCGCGACATCGCTCTCGCGGTGATCGAACAGATGCGCGACCAGCATCGCCACGCCCTGCGCGATCGGCGCCGGGACCGCCTCGAAACTCGCCGCCAGCCCGGCAGAATACGCCACCGCCACCCGCCCCGCAGAGCCCGCCGCGATCACCCGCACCCACCCGACGCCATCCGCGTCGATATCGACCGCATAGGCGCCGACCCCCAGCACGAACGGCGCGCCCTCCGCCGGCAACCCGGTCACCCCGGCAATCACGCTGACCGGGGCCACCATCAGCCGCTGCCACCCGGCAGCATTGGTCACGACATCCTCGAACGGCCGCACGATCACCGCCGCCCCCAGAAACGCCTCCGCCAGCAGCACCGCCGTCTGCGCCAACCGCGACAGCACCGCGTCTTCCCCCGTCTCCACGCGCAACAAAGCCCGCGCCGCGACGACCACCTCAGCGATCACCCCGGCAGAAATCGCCGACCCACCCATCGAACTTCTCCTCTTTCCCTCGCCCCTCCGGGGAGAGGGAGGGGCCCGCGCGCCCTTGCGCGTGGGAGGGAGAGGGGCGTGAGGCCAGGAACGCCCCGCCCCAAACCCCTCACCCCCCCGCCGATCACGCCACCGAGAACTTCATCAGCTTGATCGCCTCGGAATTCGTCACGCACCCGCCGACCCGCTTGGTCGCGTAGAAGCTGACGAACGGCTTGTTCGAATAGGGATCGCGCAGGATCCCGGTCTCGGCGCGCTCGGTGATGAGGTAGCCCGCCTTGAAGTTGCCGAACGCGATCGCCAGCGCGTTCGCCGCGATATCGGGCATGTCCTCGGCCTCGACCACCGGATAGCCGAGCAGCGTCGCCGGCTGCCCCGCCGCCAGGCTCGGCGCCCAGACGAACGCGCCATCGGTCGTCTTGAACTTGCGGATCCGCGCCAGCGTCGCCGCATTCATCACGAAGCTCGCGCCCTGCCGATAGGGTCCGCGCAACGACTGGACCAGATCGATCAGCCGCTCCTGCGGATTGGCCGAAAAGTCGCCCGCGGTGCCGCTCGCCAGATATTGCAGAGTCCCGAACGCGCGCACGCCGTCAGCGGTCGTCGCGGTCGCGGACGTCAGGAACCCCTTGGGCCGCGCCACCCCCGATCCGGACACGAACGCCGCGCCCTCCGCCTTGGCGAACTCCATCGCGATCTCGCCCGCCAGCCATGCCTCGACATCGAACGCGGCATCGTCGAGCATCGCCTGGCTCGCCGAGGGATTGGCGTACAGCTCGCCCGTCGGCGGCGCGATCTCGACGAACACCGGCGATGCCGTCTCGGGTCGCGCGGCATTTTCCGCCGCCCAGCCCGATGGCGTGCCGCCCGTGGTCACCAGCTTGCGATACCCGGCGCTGCCCACCTTCACGACGTTGGCGAGCGCGCGCAGCGGCGAGATCCCTTTGAGCAACGTATCGATCTGCGCATCGATCTCGCGCGGCACCGCAAAGCCGCCCGCATCCCCCGTCACCCCGGTAAACGCCTTCATCTCCAGCGTCGCGCCAGTCCGCACGAACCCCGCAAACGCCGCATTCACGCCCAGGGGTGCCACCCCCTCCAATACCGGCCGGTCCACAACACCCATGTCGATCTCCTCCACAGAAACGAAAAAAGGCGCCCCGCAGGACGCCTCAAGAAACTGCCAAAAACCCCTCTCCCCTCCGGGGAGAGGGAGGGGCCCACGTGCGCTTGCACGTGGGAGGGTGAGGGGCGTGAGGCTAGGAACGCGCCCCCCAAAACCCCTCACCCTCCCGTCGCCTACGGCGCCTCCTTCCCTCTCCCCTCCGGGGAGAGGGACAAGCCCCCCTACCCCTCTCCCTTCAGGGGAGAGGGAGGGGCCCGCGGCGAAGTCGTGGGAGGATGAGGGCACGTCGCTAAGGCACCACCTCGACCCGCGCCAAAGCCTGCATCGGCACCGCCACCAAACTCACCTCCACCAGCACCACCGCAAGCAGCTCCCGCCGAGCCCCCTGCCGCACCGACGTCGCCCGATACCCCACCGACAGCCCGGCCACCCCCCCAGACCGCACCAGCCGGGCAAGCTCAAGATCCGCGACCACCCCCTCGACCCGCAACCCGCGCGCATCCTCGCCGACCAGCGACAGCGTCCCCACCGCGCCCCCGCGATGCTGCCACAACAGCGGCACCACGCGCGCATCGGCAAAGGCCCCCCGCCGCATCACGTCCCCCGCCCGGTCGACGACATCGAACACCGCGGCATAGCCCGCGAACGCGACCGCGCCCCCTCCCCGTTCGTCCCGAGTAGCTGTCGAGCCTGTCGAGACGGCATATCGAGGGATCACTTCAGCCACGCGGCAAACCCCAGCTTCACCGCCAGCCCCGCCAGCAGCAGCGCCATCGCCAGCCGCGCGATCCACCCCATCACCGCCTTCCACGCCGACCGCTTCGCATCGCGCCACGCCGCCAGCAGCTCGCGCAGCTCCGCGACGTCCTCCCGCGCGCGCTCGTCGCTCAGCGCCACCCGCGCCAGCGCGCGCGCCGCGCCCAGCTCGCCCGCCTCCTCGGCGATCGCGCGCAGCGTCACCAGGTCCACCCCGCGCTCCGCCCCCTGCCGCATCAACTGCGCCAACACCGCCCCATCCATCACGTCGCCTCCTGTATCTCGAGGAGCGCGCGCTTCTCCGCATCGCTGAGAAACGCAGCCCCGCTCACCATCCCCCAAAGCCGCGCGCGGTCCTCCGCGAGCGCGGGCACCCGGTCGAGATCGACCGCCAGCGTCGCCGCCTCGAACCAGCCCTGCAGCCCCTGCGCGATCCCGCCGAGCACCGCGGTCGCCAGCGGCAGGATCGCGAGCCGCCACAGCGCGCGGTTGGCCTCGCGGTAATTCGCATAGGCCGCGTCCCCCGGCAGCCCGAGCAGCATCGGCGGCACCCCGAACGCCAGCGCGATCTCGCGCGCCGCCGCCGCCTTGGTCCCCATGAAATCCATGTCCGCGGGCGTCAGGCTCAGCGTCTGCCAGCGCAGGCCGCCCTCCAGCAGCATCGGCCGCCCGGCATTGCCCGCCCCGGCAAAGCTCGCCTCCAGCTCGCTCCGCAGCCGCTCGAACTGCTCGGTCGACAGAGTCGCGCCATCCTTCGCATCGTACATCAGTGCCCCCGACGGCCGCGCCGCATTGTCGAGCAGCGCCTTGTTCCACCGCGACGCCGCATTGTGGATCGCCACCGCGCCCGACGCCGCGCCCAGGCACCCCAGGCCATAATGATCGTCAACCGGGTTGAAGGTCTTCAGGTGGATCACCTCGGGCCGCACCGGATCGGCGTGCAGCCGGGTCACCCGCTCGCCGACGCGGTACCGGTAGGCCGCCGGCCACCCGCCCGCATCGGGCTCGACGCTCACCCGCTCGGGACGCAGCGCATAGAGTTCGGCCGCGCCGCCCTCGACGTCGCGCAGCACCTGCACATACGCGTTTCCGTGCAGCATCAGGTGCGCCGCCACCGTCTCGATCAGCGTCTGCCCCGCCGACCGCGCCATCGCCAGCGCCAGCAACGCCGGGTCCGACGCGACGATCGGCGCGCTCCCCAGGCCCTCCACCACCAGCTTGACCGCGCGCTGCGCGATCGGATTGTCGAGATACGCCTCGCGCACCTGCGCCTCGTAGCTGCGCGGCCACTCCCCAAACGCCGCGCCCCCGACCACGCCAGTGGCCGACCGCGACAACACCGGACGCGACTCATCGCGCCCGGATTTCCACCCGAACAATTTCATGTCGCTCTCCTGAAACGTCCCCTCTCCCCGCCGGGGAGAGGGAGGGGCCCACGCGCGCTTGCGCGGGGGAGGGTGAGGGGCGGTGAGGCTCGGACGATCCGCCCCGAAACGCCCTACAAAACCCGCACCGAAACCTTTGCCCGCGGCCCCAGCATCACCTCGGTCATCGCCCACACCAGCGCATCCGCGCGATCCGGCGACCGCCCCGGCCCCTCATAGCCGCCACCTGCGATCAGCCCGCACAGCTCGTCCTCCAGCGCCGGGAACGCGCCCACGTGCCACGCGCGGCCGCACTCGTACAACGCCGCCACCGGCTCGGCCCGCGCGGTCTTGCCGAGCGACGCATGCACCAGCCGCACCGGCATCGCGCGGTCGGCGCCGGCCAGCACGCTCGCCACCATCTTGCCCCCCTGGTTCGCCTCCGCGATCACCCGGTCCGCGCCGTGCCGCGCCGCGCACTCGGCCACCGCGCGCGCCCAGCCCTCGGGGCTGGCCCCCGCCACGCTCGCATCCTCGAGCACATAGCCAAAGCCGTCGCCGCCCAACGCCACCGCAACGATCCCGCACGCATCGCCCGGCCCGCCGGTCACGCTGCCCGCGGGCGGATCCACCCCAACCACGACGCGCGCCACCGCCGGCGCGCACGCCACCCGCCGCGATTCAAGCAGGTCCCGCGTCCACAACGCCCCCGCGACATCCTCGATCAGCTCGCCGTCCAGCTCCTGCCGCCCCAGCCGGGTGCCCGCATAGCTCGCGGTGACCGCCTCGACGAAGCTCGCGGGCAGATGCACATTGTCGCGAGTCCGCCCCTGCGAGCGCACCACCCCCGGCAGCGCCAGGATGCGCCGCAGCAGCGCCACAGGCCGCGGCGTCGTCGTCACCACGATCCGCGGCAGCGTCCCCAGCCGCAGCCCCATCATCAGATTGTCCCATGTCGCATCACCGTTGCGCCATTTCGCCACCTCGTCGCACCACGCGACATGATGCTCGGGCCCCCGCAGGCTCTGCGGCGCCTCCGCCGAATAGGCCGACGCCAGCGCCCCGTTCGCAAAGCGCAGCTCGCCCGCGCCCGACCGCCAGACCGGATCCTCGTCGTCGCGCGCGACCGCGAGCAACCCGCTCTCGCCCTCGATCATCACCCGCCGCACATCCTCGCTGGTCGCCCCCACCAGCGCGATCCGCGCGCCCGGATTGTCCCGCGCGATCTGGCTGACCCATTCCGCCCCGGCGCGAGTCTTGCCGAACCCGCGCCCCGCCAGGATCACCCAGATCCGCCAGTCCGCCCCCGCCGATCCCGCCCCGATATGCTGCCCCGGATGCGCCCACACCGCCCAGCGCTCCTGCAGCTCGCGCCGCTGCGCCGTGGTCAGCGCGCCCAGCACCCAGTCCGCCCGGCTCCGCGGCAACAGCGCAAGCTCCGCCACCGGATCACGACCACCCGCCTCGCTCATGCCGAAGGCTCGTCGTGCGCATCATGCTCGATCACCTTGCCCCCCACCCGCTTAACCTCCGCCGCCGCGATCCGCTTCGCCAGCGCGTCGAGGTGCTTGATCAGCGCCGCATCGGTCTCCTCCGCCGACGCACGCGCTTTCCGCCCACGCCCGCCCGCCGTCCCCGCGACCCGGTCCGCATTCCGCGCCAGCAACCGCAACGCCAGATCGACCGACGTGATACCCGCCGACCGCGCGCCCCCGCCAGCATCGGGCACCACCGCATCCCTCGCCCCCTCAACCGCGCGCGCATCCGAGGCGGCCTTCCGCCGCGCCGCGCCGAACCCTTCGGTCTTCGCATGCGCGCACGTCGCATCGCGCGCCTGCGCGATCCCTGCCTCGATCGCGGGCGACGGGTCGATCCCCTCGAGCGCGAGCGCCATCAACCCCTGTTCGAGCCGGCCATAGCCCTCCGCCAGCGCCTCCTGCCACTGCGCCGCGAACACCGGATCGCGCCGCCGCAGATAATAGGCGCCGCAATCGGTCATCCCCATCGCCGCGGCGGAGGCGCGCACGTTGCACGTCGCGCTCAGCATCGCGAAGAACCCGGCGCGCCGCGCCTTGGTCCAGCCGTCCTTGCGCACCGCGGCGCACTGCACGATCCGTTTCTCCCCCGCCACCAGCCGCACCATCCCCGCTCTCCCCCCGACAGGACCCGCCAGACCGCAAAAGGGCCGGCGACACCCGAGGCTCCCACCCCGACCGTCCCGGCCCGACTCGCAATGCTTCAGCGTTCCTGTTGTGTACAAAACGAGCGTGACGATGTCAAGCTTTTTAACCGATATGGTTCATAGACCGTCACTGCAACCCTACGCCTGCAAGCGATCTCCCCCACCACATGCGCTACACTTGAGAGAGGCCGCAGTTTTGAGTAGTATTCGACAGTAAGAATCACACCTGTACCGAAGGGCTGACAAGACATACTCCCAACAGCTCGAACCAGCTTGTGACAAAGACAGGGGTTAGCATGCAAAGGATCCCAGCTCTATTTGCCCTGGTGCTGCTAGCCGGCGCCGCAAGTGCACAGGAGACTCCGCAGGAGGTAACCCGGCGAACCAACGGCGAAATCCAGTTCGCCAATTACCCGCGCGGCTCGCTCGCACGAGGCGAACAGGGCACCGTCGGCATCGACGTCACGACCGACCGGCAAGGTCGGCTACGGTCCTGCGCGGTATCGAAGAGCAGCGGCTTTCCCGCGCTGGACGAGGCGACGTGCGACCTCCTCATTACCCATCTGAAGATGAAGCCCTGGCTCGCGCCCAATGGCGGCGGCGTGGTGACGCGCCAGCAAGGCCAGGTCATCTGGGCGCTGCCGAAGGACTATAAGGGCCCGATCGCCAAGCCCGCCACAACGCTGGCGCTCAATACGAAATCGGCGGATCCGAACCGCAAGATCTGCCGCCCGCAGGCGACCACGGGTTCGCTCATCGCCAGCACGCGCATCTGCCTGACGCGCGCGCAGTGGCAGATGCAATATCTCCATGCCCAGGAAGAGACCCGGAATATGCGCCCGGGATTCCTGCCGGGAGAATGAGAAGGGCGAGAACGCTTACCCGACCACGCTACCGCTTCGCACATATCCAAAGACTAGGGTCTCGCACTGTCCGCTGCTATGAGAAAAGCGGACATAAACTCTTCAACGCCGACACGAGATGCGTGAAAGCGTCTATGTTCGCTTTCTGATGCGAAAGCACCCCGGCAGTAATGTCGTGCGTCGTTCCATCCGGCATGACGAGCTGCGCCTTCACGCCGCCGGTACTGAAGAGATCGACCTGTCGCAAAGCCTCTTCGCGCTGCTCGTTCGCCCACTCGATCAAGTCATCTGGTGTCTTCACCGTCCGCACTCCCCTCCGCCGTCGGCATCGTAGCACGGCATCGAATTATGCGTCTTGTGGCCGCTTGTGGGCAACCGCGGAATGGCCGAGATGGAGAGGGAAGCGGAAAGGCTGCTTTTGGCTGAACGCTGCTTAAAGCAGACGATTAAATGATGATGCCCTGCCGATAGGCGAGCTTGGCAGTGCCGCGAACTCGCGTTCCGCGCCGCGTTACCATGATCCCTATCGGGCGATCTATTCGAGTCATTAGTACGCCGAGGCAGTCATACTTTTCCATGCTGACCTCCCGGTCAGTTTCCACATGAATGGCAATACATTCAGGGTTTCCGCTGAAATTACGCAGCACGACGTCATCGCCGAGAAACCGCCGAATCGTTTCGCTGATGAACCTCGCTTCTTCCCCAGTCAGAGGAAGCGGAGCGATCGGCGCGGCCTGTGGACGGGCGGCTGGCATAGGGAACAAGGTAGCCAATTTAGCAATGTCCGCAATTGGTAACGGCAGCGGGGGCCATGAGTGGCCGAGATTGGGCGTAATCGGAATGTCCGGAATGGAGAGGATAGCGGAACGGCCGCTTTCGGGCCGCGCTTGCGGTAATCAGCCATTCGTTCAGGATGCCGCCAAAGGGGGCGCGAACGTCCCTTGGTGGTGGCAAGCGGACCGACGGCTTTTGGGACGACTGAGTTCGTAAAATGACATTCGAATGCTAACGTCATAGGATGGGTCGAGACAAAACACGTACGAGCCGAATCCTAGGTGGCGGAGTCGTAGCTGCGTGGACCGTTTTGGCCTGGTACCCCGTAGCTTTCTTCGCAGGATGGACCGGGTCGATTTCCGATGTCCTTTTAAATCAAAACGGCGATCACCTCTGGGCGACGCTCGCTTTGTGGTTGGTCGCGCTATCCCCCCTCTATCGGTTGGTGGATGTTGCTCAAAGGTAAGTTCAATAACTTCTGACGACCGCGTTTGGGCAAAAACGAAATGGACAGTACGGACGCTATGGACGCTGACGGCGTAGGCTCAGAACGATTCCGAAAGTCACAAGTCCGCAAGCCAGAGCGAAATAAAGACTTCCTGCGAGTACCCCTAATCCGGACAGCCCGTCGTTAGGAGCGGTATGCAAGTACCACTCAGTCAGAGCCACCTTCATTGGGTAGAAGCCCGTGGGGAGAGCAATAGTGCCCAGCAAAGTGGCAAGACTAATTCGTTTCCACGTCATCCAGTAAGACTGCCAGCATAAACTAATGTCTGCAATCGGTGGATGCTTGAAGATCATCGAACGACCGCATGTGGGCGTTTGTGTCGCCCCCCCCCCCCGACACATCCGCCCCTCCCTCACCGCGTCGGCACGGGCTCCGCGCCCGAATAGTCGTAAAACCCGCGCTTGGTCTTGCGCCCGAACCAACCGGCCTCGACATATTTCACCAGCACCGGCGCGGGCCGGAACTTGGGATCGCCCGTCCCTTCGAACAGCACGCGCGTGATCTCCAGGCACGTGTCCAGCCCGATGAAATCCGCCAGCGTCAGCGGCCCCATCGGATGGTTCAGCCCCAGCTGGCAGGCAAGATCGATGTCGCGCACGCTCGCCACGCCTTCGCCGAGCGCAAAGCACGCCTCGTTGATCATCGGCATCAGCACGCGGTTGACGATGAAGCCCGGCGCGTCGTTGGCGTGCACCACCTGCTTGCCGAGGCGCTCGGCATAAGCCTCGACCGCCGCCACCGTCGCGTCCGACGTCGCGAGGCCGCGGATCAGCTCGATCGGCCGCATCACCGGCACCGGATTGAAGAAATGCACGCCCATGAACCGCGCCGGATCGGGGGCCGCCTGCGCCAGCCGCGTGATCGGGATCGACGACGTGTTCGACGCCAGGATCGCGTCCGGCCCGAGCACCTTGCCGACCTCGGCGAAGATCGCGCGCTTGACGGCCTCGCGCTCGGTCGCCGCCTCGACGACGATGGCGCAGTCGCCCATGTCCGCCACGCTGGCGACCGGCTCGATCAGCGCGAGCGCGCCGTCACGCGCGTCCGACCCGATCTTTTCCTTCTCGACCAGCCGCGCGAGCGCCTTGGCGATCCCCGCCTTGCCCTTTTCGGCCTGCTCCAGCGATACGTCCGCCAGCAGCACGTGGAAGCCAGCCTGTGCCGACACCTGCGCGATCCCCGCGCCCATCTGCCCTGCGCCGATCACGCCGATCGTCTGCCCGGTCCCGCTCATGTCTCTCTCCTGCTTTGTTGCGCCCTCCCTAGCGGCTTTTCCCTGCGCTGCCACCGCGCTAGGCTGTGGCCATGTCGTGCAAACCGATCTTTTCCGCGCTGGCCGCCGCCCTCGTGCTGCCGCTGATGGCCTGCTCGCCAAGCCAGCCCACGCCGCAATCCGCGCAGAAATCCGTGCCGGAGCCCGGGCCCGGACCAAGGGCAACCCCCGCCACGCCGCGCCCGCCCGCGCCCGCAACCGATTCGCACGCCAGTCCGACGCCCGGCACGCTGAAGACCTTCGCCGACTGGACCGTCGGCTGCGACACCACGCTGCGCTGCACGCTCGCCTCGCTGCTCCCCGAGCAGGGGCTTAGCGAGGACATGATAACGCTGAACCTGATGCGCGAACCCGGCGCCGTGGCGCGCGGCGGCGGCACGGTCTCGCTCGCGCTGGAGACCCGCAACGACGAGGCCGCCACCACGCGCCCGCCCGCCAGCTTCGCCGTCGACGGCAAGCCCGTGGCGCTGCACGACGCCGCCACGCTCGCCGCGCGGATGGCCAACGCCGCGTCGCTCGCGATCCTCGACGCGAAAGGCGGCACGCTCGCCACGCTGTCGCTGAAGGGCGCCGCCGCCGCGCTGCGCTACATCGACGCGCAACAGGGCCGCGCGGGCAGCGTCGACGCGATCGTCGCGAAAGGCCCCGCCCCGTCGCGTGCGCCCACCCCGGCCCTCCCCGTCATCGCCGCGATCACCCCCGGCGGCGCCGCCTCCAGCCTCACCCCCGCGCAGATCGCGACGATGCGCAAGCGCGGCGAGTGCGATCTCGGTGGCGCCGAGGGTGGCGGGGACCCAACGCTGTTCGCGCCCGAGGTCCACGCGCTCGGCGACGGCAAGTCGCTCGTGCTCCTCCCCTGCTCGACCGGCGCGTATAATCTGATCGGCGCGCTGTTCATCGTCGAGGGCGCCGTCGTCACCCCCGCCCGCACCGACGCGCCCGCGGGCTTCGACGCGACCGGCGCGGACTCGGGCACGCCCGTCCAGAGCGTCGTCAACGGCGCGTTCGAGAACGGCGTCCTCACCAGCTACGCCAAGGGCCGCGGCCTCGGCGACTGCGGCTCGCACCAGAGCTTCGTCTGGGACGGCACCCGCTTCCGCCTGTCCGAGCAAGCCGACATGGGCGAATGCCGCGGCAACATCGACTACATCACCACCTGGCGCACTAGGGTGGTGCGCTGACGGCCAAGGGACACAAGCTATTGTCGCGCTGCTGGCAATCGCGATCTCCTAAATCCCCCATGCCTCCAAAAGTCTCCCCCGAGTTAAACTCGAAATGGATCAAGATTTTGTAAGTCTTGCTACGTTGATGGCGTTCAATACGCTATGGTAGTGCCGCCAGACGCGGATGGGGATCCGCGTTTTATGGGGGCATAATGAAGTATCTTGTTATTTTCAGCGCGTTCGCGCTGACGGCGACGCCTGCGTTCGCCAAACTAGAAATCAAGCCGGCGCCGACGTCTGCTCAAATCGTTCGCTTCGATCGCGGCGTTCCAACGATCGAGGAAGATCTTGCCGATCAGCAGGCCGCCGTACGTGTCGTTCCGCTTCCTGGCCTCGATCATGGAAGCCTGACGTTCCGCGTCGCGGTATACAACAAGTCGAAATCACCCATCAACATTGGCGTCGAGAACATGTCGTTCTCCTACGCGCAGGAAACGCTATCCGTCTTCACTAAGGAGCAGGTGGAATCCAAGACCAAGAAGCGGGCAATGTGGTCGCAGATCGGCTATGCAATGCTCGCCGGGGCGGCTGCGGCGGCTCAGGACAATAATACGACCGTGACGACGTACGCACCGGGCGGGCGCATCTATCGGACGGTTATCGATCGCCCCGGCCTGAGCGATGGGCAGCTTGCAACCGTCGCCGCTGGCGGTGGTGCGATCGCGCTCAGCCAGATCGGCTTGAACAAGACCCTGGAAATGCTCAACGATGAGTATGTCCAGACCACCACGCTCGATCCGGAGAGCGGGTATGGCGGGCGGATCGTCTGCTCGAAGGTGAACAAGCCGAAGGTCGGCGAGATGGTCGTCCTCGCGGTCGAGATAAACGGCGAGCGGCACCTGTTCAGCTTCCGGATCGACAAGGCCTGAGCGTCATCGGTGCCTCGTAGCCCCTGCCACGAGGCACCCCTTGCTTACGGCGCCGGCCGCTCCACCTGCGCCTCGGCGAGATACACACCGAACAGCCCTTCGGGGTCGGTCCACTCCGCCACCGGCGTCCACCCCCCCGACCGCAACAAGATCCGCGCATCCCGCGCACCATATTTGTGCGAATTCTCCGTGTGAATAGTGTCACTTGCAGACATTTCGAATGACCGCCCGTCGACTGTGAAAGCGACGTCCCGCACCGCCTCTAGATGCATCTCCACGCGCGCGCGATCGTCGTTCCACACCGCCTTATGCGCAAACGCGTCGAGCGGGATGTCGCCGCCCAGTTCGCGGTTGATCCGCTCGAGCAAATTCATGTTGAACGCCGCCGTCACGCCCTGTGCATCGTCATAGGCCGGCACCAGCACGTCCGCGCCCTTGATCCGGTCCATCCCGATCAACAGCATTGCGCCAACGCCGAGCGAACTGCGCATCGCGCGCAACAGGTCGACCGCCATCAGCGGGATCATGTTGCCGATCGTCGACCCCGGAAAGAACCCCAATTTCGGCGTGTCGGCGATCGTCTTGGGAAGGCTGAGCGGCCGCATGAAATCCGCCTCGAACGGCAGCACCAGCAGATCGGGGAATTGCTGGCCCAGCGCCTTCGACGATTCGCGCAGGAAGTCGCCCGAAATGTCGATCGGCACATAGACGGACGGCGCCACCGCATC
Source organism: Sphingomonas sp. BK036 (assembly GCF_004216825.1). Lineage (NCBI taxonomy): Bacteria > Pseudomonadati > Pseudomonadota > Alphaproteobacteria > Sphingomonadales > Sphingomonadaceae > Sphingomonas > Sphingomonas sp. BK036. The sequence goes on from NZ_SGXR01000003.1 coordinate 1,301,463, forward strand.
GAGCAGGATCGGGGTCTTGGTCGACGATCCGGAGCCGAACTCGACGACTGCCCGCCCCGCGCCGGCGATCGCCGCCACCTCGGGGCACGCCGTCTCGAGGATCGAACGCTCGGTCCGAGTCGGATAATATTCGGGCAGGTCGGTGATCGCCTCGAACAGTTCCGATCCGCGCCGGTCGTAGAACCACCGCGCCGGGATCGCACGCGGCCGCCGCGCCAGCCCGTCCAGCACGTCCGCACGGAATTGCGGGTCGGCGAGCGTCTGCTGGCCGTCCTCGATCTCAGGCTTCAACATCAGATATCTTTCGCCAGGCGCACGCCGGTGAACTGCCACCGTTGGTGCGGATAGAAGAAATTGCGATAACTTGCGCGCGCATGGCCGCGCGGGGTGGCACAACTGCCACCGCGCAGGATGAACTGCGACGTCATGAACTTGCCGTTATATTCGCCGACTGCACCCGCCGCCGCGACAAACCCCGGATAGGGCCGATACGCGCTGCCGGTCCATTCCCAGACATCGCCGAAGAACCCCGGACCACCGGTCGATGGCCGTGGCTCGACGGGGCCTGCGACATCCATCTGGTTGCCACCGCTCGCATCGTGCGAGGCTGCCGCCGCCTCCCATTCGAACTCGGTCGGCAAGCGCGCGCCGGCCCAGGCCGCATACGCATCCGCCTCGAAAAAGCTGACATGCGTCACCGGCGCCGCCGGATCGATCGCGCGACGCCCGTCCAGCCCAAACCGGGTCCAGCCCGACTCGCCTTCTTCCCAATAGAGCGGCGCGACGATGCCCTCGGCCTTCACCCACGCCCAACCGTCCGCCAGCCAGTACCGCGCCTCGGTATAGCCGCCGTCCGCGATGAACGCGGCCCATTCGCCGTTCGTCACCGTCCGGTCCGCGATCGCATGCGGTGCCAGCAGCGCTTGATGCCGCGGCCCTTCGCAATCGAACGCGAACCCGTCGCCCCGATGCCCAACCTCGACGATCCCGCCATCCTTCGCGATCCAGCCGATCGCGCCCGGCATTTCGACCGGCACCTTACGCGCCGCCGGCCACATCGCAGGCTCGAGCGGATTCTCCGAAAACATGTGGAGGATGTCCGTCACCAGCAATTCCTGGTGCTGCTCCTCATGATGACAGCCGAGCGCGACCAACGCGTGCGCGTCCGCGGACAGGTCCGGGAGCGCCGCCAGCACCGCCGCGTCGACATGCGCGCGATACGCCCGCACCTCGTCCAGCGACGGCCGGGTCACCATCCCGCGCCGATCGCGCGCATGCCGACGGCCCTCGGCCTCGTAATAGCTATTGAACAGGAACGGGAAACGATCGTCGTGCAGCGCGTAACCCGCGACATGATCGCGCAGGACGAACGTTTCGAAAAACCAGGTTGTATGCGCCAGATGCCATTTCGTCGGCGACGCATCGGCCATCGACTGCACCGTCGCATCCGCATCCGACAGTGGCGCGGCCAGGTCCAGCGACAGCGCACGAACCTTGGCAAAGCGGCCCGCTAATTCGGACTGCTGCGACGGGGACACTGTGGAGCGAACGGGATCCGGCATCGGCTTTCCTTCTATCCGGCACTTTCCGCGCAGCGCTCGAACGGAGGCGCACACCTAGTCGCGCATAGCCCCCGGTTGCCATAGAACGTCGCCGGCCCCATTTTGGTTCACCGCCCGCGATGCAACAAACAGGAAATCAGACAGCCTGTTAACATACGCTAATGCCGCCGGATTCAGCCGCGACTCCACCGCGACGGCGGATCGCTCGGCGCGCCGCGTGATCGCGCGGGCCAAATGCAGCGCTGCCGCCTGCGGCGATCCACCAGGCAGGATGAAGCTGCGAAGCGGCGCGAGGTGATCGTTCATCGCATCGATCTCGCGCTCCAGCCGCGCGACCTGCGACGGGACGATCCGCAACACCATCTCGGACGGCGCGAACGCGTCATCGTCCGCCCCCTCGCTGGCGGGCGTCGCTAGATCCGCGCCGAGATCGAACAGGTCGTTCTGGATCCGCGCGAGCGCGGCGGCCAACGGATGTTCCCCCAACGCGACCGCCGCCACGCCGATCGCGGAGTTCGCCTCATCGACGTCGCCGATCGCCTGGATCAGCGCGCTGGCCTTCGACACGCGAGACCCGTCGACCAGACCGGTCGTCCCGGCATCACCCGTGCGCGTGTAAATCGTGTTGAGCTTGACCACCGGTCGGTTCCTTCAGTGCGATCGATTTGGAGGACCGCCGGGTCTTCGGTTCGAGCCATGCCGCGGTCGAAGCTACTGCACCCTCCTCGCCATTCCAACGAAAGCCGGAACGACTAGGAGGGGATGAGCAAAGGAAAGAGTGCCTCAGTTACGCCCGGCAGCAAACAGGATCACCACCACGATCAGGATCGCGAGCGCCTGGAAGAAGATCCGCTGCTGCATCATCCGATTCGATTTCAGCGACGCGGCGCTTGGCCCGTTGCCGTCGCGGACCTGCGCGCTGCCCTCCTGCAGGAACGACACGACGCCCCGCACCAGAGCCACGACGGTCGCGATCATGGCCGCGATCAGGAGGATGACGAGGAAAGTGTTCATGGATCGAATGTAAGCGCGCGCGCCAACGCTAGCAATGCCGCGTAGCATATTGTGAAGGACCGCATGATGCGCGCAAATACCCTATGTTATACCTGACGCTGAAAGCCATGATTTCGGGCGTGCTGATCGCTGCGGCATCGGAGATCGCCAAGCGCTATCCCGGCGTCGGCGCGCTGGTCGCCTCGCTGCCTCTGGTCTCGGTCCTTGGCATGATCTGGCTCTGGCACGACAAGCCGGACCCGCGAACGATGGCCGCGCACGCCGGTGCCACCTTCTGGTACGTGCTGCCTTCGCTGCCGATGTTCCTGCTGATCCCGGCGATGCTCCGCCACGGCGCACCGTTCTGGCTGTCGCTGCTCGCGGGCTGCATGCTGACGATCGGGCTCTACGCGGCAATGACTTGGGCCGCGCCACGCCTCGGGATCCAGCTGTAGCGACATAACCGCCCCCGCGGCGTTGCTACAGCAGTCGGTTGCGCACCCGAGCCGCGAGCGCCAGCCCGTCCTCTCCGGCCGCGCGCATCGCCGCCAGCGACGGCGCCCCGTCCCGCTTCGCCAGCCGCCGTCCTTCTGCATCCACCACCAGCGGATGGTGATGATAAGCCGGCACCGGCAACCCGAGCAGCGCCTGCAACACTCGGTGGACGTGCGTCGCCGCGAACAGATCCACCCCGCGCACCACGTCGGTCACGCCTTGCGCGGCATCGTCGATCGTCACCGCGAGGTGATAGCTCGCCGGCGCATCCTTGCGCGCCAGCACCACGTCCCCCTGCGGCATCGGATCGGCGACGACGCGGCCAGCCGCCGCATCATGCCACGTCAGCGTGCCCGTTTCCGCCAGCGCCTTGCCCATATCCAGCCGCCAGCACCGCGCGTCCGTCCGTGCGGCGATCGCCTCGGCCGAAAGCCCCCGGCACGTCCCCGGATAGGCGGGCCCGACGTCGCCCTGCGGCGCCGACGCGCTCGCCGCGATCTCGGCGCGCGTGCAGAAACACGGATAGACCAGCCCCCGTGTCTTCAGCGTTTCCAGCGCCGCCTCGTAGGTCGCCAGCCGCGCCGACTGGAACACCAGTGCATCCCAGCGCAGCCCGAGCCACGCCAGATCCTCGATAATGCCGTCGACCAATTCGGGCCGGCTCCGCGTCCCGTCGATATCCTCGATCCGCAGCACGAACTGCCCGCCGCGATCGCGCGCAAAGTCGTGCGCGCGGATCGCCGACACCGCATGGCCCTCGTGCAGCCGCCCCGTCGGGCTGGGCGCGAACCGCGTGATAACGGTCACGATGCTTGACCTGACGCCATGCGCCGTGCTGTCATGTCCTTGTCATCGCTGTCGTCCATAGGGCGTTTCGCGAAGCCTGAGTGGGAGGAGCCGTGTTTCACCCCGACCTGATACGCCACCCGGATGGTTGTCCGGCGCTCGTGCTGAATGCCGATTACACGCCGCTTTCTTACTATCCCCTCAGCGTCTGGCCGTGGCAAACCGCGATCAAGGCGGTGTTCCTCGATCGTGTCGACATCGTCGCCACCTATGAACGCGAAGTCCGCAGCGCCAATTTCGCGCTGAAACTGCCCTCGGTGATCGCGCTCAAGCAGTTCGTCCGACCGTCGCAATTTCCCGCCTTTACCCGCTTCAACCTGTTCCTGCGCGACCGGTTCACCTGCCAATATTGCGGCAAGTTGCGCGATCTCACCTTCGACCATGTCGTACCGCGCGCGCAAGGCGGCCGTACCACCTGGGAGAACGTCGTCACCGCCTGCTCGCCCTGCAACCTCAAAAAGGGCGGGCGCACGCCCAGACAGGCGGCGATGCCGCTCCATATCGAACCGATCCGCCCGACCAACTGGCATCTGCAGGAACACGGCCGCAGCTTCCCGCCCAACTACCTGCACGACACATGGCACGACTGGCTGTATTGGGACGTTGAGCTCGAAGCCTGAGGGCTTTTCATCAACGGGAGATACTATGCGGATCGGACTCGGAGCAGCTTTTGCTGCGACAGGACTAATACTGTCGAGCGCACTGCTGTCTGCCTGTGGCGACAAGGATGCGCAGCGGGCCCAGGCCGATGCCAATGCGGTGGGCTTCGTGCCGCCGTCGGTGACGTCACGGCTCGATTTCGGCGCCAGCATGGAACGCCGCTTCCGCACGCTCGATCGCAACGCCGATGATCGCGTCACCAAGGACGAGCTGCCCTCGCCCAACGCGCGCATCAAGGCGTTCGACCGGAACAAGGACGGCGTCATTACCGCGATCGAGTGGAGCGAAGGCACGCTCGCCTGGTTCGACCGGATGGACCTGAACCGCGACGGCACCGTGACATCCGAAGAGCGTGCGGAGTCGCGCAAGCGCCAATAGGCGAAATTATCTGTCGTGCAGCGGCACGTCTGCACGACAAATCTACCGTGCGAGGTTGACCTGATCCCTGCCGCAGCGCAGCAGGGAATCATGGCCAGCCTTCCCGCAATCGCGAACAATTCCGACATCCGCTTCCTCGGCAAACTGCTCGGGGACGTCATCCGCGCCTATGGCGGCGAGCGCCTGTTCGAGGCCACCGAAACGATCCGCAAGGCCTCGGTCGAGCGCCACCGCGACGCCTCCGAAGGCAAGCCTGGCGACGATCGCGCGGTCGATCTCAGCCTCGAAAAGCTCAGCCTTGACGAGACGCTCGATTTCGTCCGCGGCTTCATGCTGTTCTCGATGCTCGCCAATCTCGCCGAGGACCGCCAGGGAATCGCCGCAGAGGACGGCGCCGACCTAGCCTCTGCCATTGCCCAGCTCGAATCCGAGGGCATCTCGCGCGCGCAAATCCGCACGCTGCTCGACCACGCGCTGATCGCGCCCGTGCTCACCGCGCACCCGACCGAAGTCCGGCGCAAGAGCATGATCGACCACCGCAACCGCATCGCCGAGCTGATGGCCTTGCGCGATCTCGGCCGCGACACGACGCCCGATGGCGACAGCGTCGACGACGCCATCCTCCGCCAGATCGCTCTCCTCTGGCAGACTCGCGTGCTGCGCCGCGACCGGCTCTACGTCACCGACGAGGTCGACACCGCGCTTAGCTACCTGCGCGACGTGTTCCTCCCCGCGCTCCCCGCGCTCTACCAGCGCTGGGACCGCGCACTCGGCGAACGCACGCCCAGCTTCCTGCGCCCCGGCAGCTGGATCGGCGGCGACCGCGACGGCAACCCCTATGTCACCGCCGACTCGCTCCGCACCGCGCTGTCCAAGGCGAGCGAAGCCGTGCTCGGCTATTATTGCGAGGCGGTGCACGCGCTCGGCGCCGAGCTGTCGATCTCGACCGAACACGCCCCCGCCGACGCCGCGGTGCAGGCGCTCGCCGACGCCAGTGGCGACGACGCTGCCAGCCGCAGCGACGAGCCCTATCGCCGCGCGCTTTCTGGCATCTACGCACGTCTGGCCGCAACGCACGAGACGCTGACCGGCAAGCCGTCGCCGCGCCCCGGTCGCCTGACGGGCAAACCCTATGCCAGCCCCGCCGACTTCCGCGCCGATCTCGTCACGCTCGCGCACGGCCTCGGCTCGGCGCTGAAGACCGGCGGTGCACTCGGCCGGCTGATCCGCGCAGTCGAGACGTTCGGCTTCCACCTCGCCACGCTCGACCTCCGCCAGAACAGCGCGGTCCACGAACGCGTCGTCGCCGAACTGCTGAACGTCGCCGGTGTCGAAGGCGATTACCTCGCGCTCGACGAAGACGCGCGCGTTGCCCTCCTCCGCCGCGAACTCGCCAACGCGCGCCCGCTCACCTCGCGCTTCGCCGCCTACACAGACGAAACCGCAGGCGAACTCGCGATCGTCCAGGCCGCCGCCGACGCGCATGCCGCCTATGGCCCCGCGTGCATCACCAACTACATCGTCTCGATGGCGCAGTCGGTCAGCGACCTGCTCGAAGTGAATCTCCTGCTCAAGGAAGTCGGCCTCTACCGCCCCGGCGCGCGCGCCACCGCCGCGATCATGGCGGTCCCGCTGTTCGAGACGATCGGCGATCTCGAAGCCGCCCCCGGCGTCATGACCGCGTGGTTCGCGCTCCCCGAAATCGCCACCATCTCGACCGCGCGCGGCCATCAGGAAGTGATGATCGGCTATTCCGACAGCAACAAGGACGGCGGGTATCTCACCTCCACCTGGCAGCTGTCGAAAGCGTCGACCGCGCTCAAGCCCGTCTTCGCCGCGGCCGGAGTCGGCATGCAACTGTTCCACGGCCGCGGCGGTGCGGTCGGGCGCGGCGGCGGCTCGGCGTTCCGCGCGATCCGTGCGCAGCCGCCCGGCACCGTCCAGGGCCGCATCCGCATCACCGAACAGGGCGAAGTGATCGCGGCCAAATACGGCACGCGCGACGCGGCGATGACCAATCTCGAGGCGATCGCCTCCGCCACGCTGCTCGCCAGCCTCGAGCCCGAACGCCTCTCCAACGCCGACAATGCCAGCTTCTCCGCGGCGATGGACACGCTCAGCGCCACCGCGTTCCACAGCTACCGCGACCTCGTCTACGGGACGGAGGGCTTCCGCACCTTCTTCCGCCAGATGACGCCGATCGCCGAGATCGCCGGGCTCAAGATCGGCAGCCGTCCCGCCAGCCGCACCAAGTCCGACCGGATCGAAGACCTCCGCGCGATCCCCTGGGTCTTCAGCTGGGCACAGGCGCGCGTCATGCTCCCCGGCTGGTACGGCGTCGGCCGCGCGATCGCCGATTTCGAGGACAAGGCGCTGTTGAAGGACATGGCGCAGGGCTGGCCGCTCTTCGCCTCCGCGCTCGCCAACCTCGAAATGGTGCTCGCCAAATCCGACATCGGCATCGCCGAACGCTATGCGGGGCTGGTCGAGGACGATACACTCCGCGCGATCTTCACGACGATCCGCGACGGCTGGCACCAGACGCATGACGGGCTTCTGCAGGTCACCGGCCAGTCGCGCCTGCTCGAAAAGCACCCCGCGCTCGACGCCTCGATCCGCCTCCGCCTCCCCTATATCGAGCCGCTCAACCTCCTCCAGATCGAACTCATCAAACGCCGCCGCGCCGGCGAGGACGACCCCCGCATCGGCGAAGGCATCCTCCTATCAATCAACGCGATCGCCACCGCGCTGAGAAACAGCGGCTAAAGCTGCTCCCCTCCCGCCTGCGGGAGGGGTCGGGGGACGGGCGTGCCCCACCGGCCGGACGCCAGTACGTACGTCGCGCCCTCCCCTAACCCCTCCCGCAAGCGGGAGGGGAATTACGAGTAAAACGGCGCGGCGATATCCTCACGGACCCGCATCAGCCGCCCCGTCGCGCGATCGAGCAAAGCCCAGGTCGTCACCGCCTCGAGCTTCACCCGCCCGGCATCCCCGACGAACCGCACATGCCGATCGAACCGAGCCCCCTTGGGCCCACCCTCGACCCACGTCTCGCCAACAACGGTCTCCCCCGCGAGCACGCTCCCGCGATAATCGATCTCGTGCCGCGTCACGACCCAGACATAGGCCAGCTTGTGCGCAGGCGGCGCCACCGCCTCCCAATGCGCGGTGGCGATGGCCTGGATCCACTGCACCCACACCGCATTGTTCACATGCCCGAGCTCGTCGATATCCGCGTCCGCGGCGGTGATCGAGAGCGTGAACCGGCTCACCCCGCGACGCCCAGCTGCCACAGCACGAACGCGTGCTCCTCCGCGCCCTCCCGCAGCGACTCGAACCGCCCCGACTTGCCGCCATGCCCAGCCCCCATGTTGGTCTTGAGCAGCAGGACGTTGTCGTCGGTCTTCATCAGCCGCAGCTTGGCTGCCCACTTCGCGGGCTCCCAATAGGTCACGCGCGGATCGTTGAGCCCTCCGCTAATGAACATCGGCGGATAGGCCTGCGCCTTGACGTTGTCGTACGGCGAATACGACCGGATGAGCGCGAACGCCGCCTCGTCCTCGATCGGATTGCCCCATTCGGGCCATTCACCCGGCGTCAGCGGCAGCTCGGCGTCGAGCATCGTGTTGAGCACGTCGACGAACGGCACGTCGGCGATCACCGCACCCCACAGCTCGGGATCGGAATTGACCACCGCCCCCATCAGCTCGCCGCCCGCGGACCGCCCCGCGATCGCAATCTTCCCCGCCGACGTCCATTTCGCGTCGACCAGCGCCTTGGCCACATCGACGAAATCGTTGAACGTGTTCGCGCGCTTCTCAAGCTTGCCGTCGAGATACCATTGCTGCCCGAGGTCATCGCCGCCGCGGATATGCGCGATCGCATAGGCGAACCCACGATCGAGCAGGCTCATCCGCCCGGTCGAGAAGCCCGGCGGGATCGCATAGCCGTAGGCGCCATAGGCATAGAGGAACAAGGGCGCCGACCCGTCACGCACGAACCCGGCCGGATACACGATCGACACCGGGATCTCCGTCCCGTCCCGCGCGACGATCTTCAGCCGCTCGGTCGCGTAGCTCGCCGCGTCGTATCCGCTCGGGATCTCCTGCACCTTGAGCATCGTCCGCTCACCGGAATCCACGTCGTAATCATACACCGTCCCCGGCGTGACCATCGACTCATACCCAAGCCGCAGCACCGTCATGTCGTACTCAGGGTTGTCACCCAGCCCCGCGACATAACTCGCCTCGGGAAACTCGATCCGCTTGCCCTCGGTCGGCGTCTCGTACCGATGGATCGCGATCTGATCGAGCCCGTCCTCGCGCCCGTCGACCACGAAGAAGTCCTGATAACACTCCACCCCCGTCATGTAGAAATGCGGCGATGCCGGGATCAGCTCGGTCCACGCGCCCGGCTCCTCGACCAGCGCGGTGCACAGCCGGAAGTTCGGATCGACGTCGTTGGTGTGGATGAACAGCGTTCCGTCATGCTCGTCGACATCGTACTCGCGCCCGACTTTCCGCGCCGACACGAGGATCGGCACCGCCAGCGGCTCGTGCGCGGGGAGCAGGTAGATCTCGCTGGTCACATGATCGCTCGTCGCAATCACGATCCACTTGCGCGAACTCGTCTCGCCCACACCGACGCGAAAGCCCTCGTCCTCCTCATGGAACAGCACGACGTCGTCGCTGATCGGCGTTCCCAGCCGGTGGAACCGCGCATTGTCCGTCCGCCACTGCTCGTTCGCCAGACCGTAGAGGAAGCCCGCATCGTCCGCGGTCCACACGATCTCGCTCAGCATGCCCGGAATCACGTCGGGCAGGTGCTCGCCGGTATCCAGGTCCTTGACCCGAACCTCGAACCGCTCGCTCCCGTTATCGTCGATCGCATAGGCGAGATACCGCCCGTCATTGCTGACCGAGAACGCGCCGAGCCGGAAATATTCATGCCCCTCCGCCAGCGCCGGCTCGTCGAGCAACAGCTCGTCGTCACCACCCGCAACGGGCTTGCGCCACCATTTCTTATACTGCCCGCCGGTCTCGTACGCGGTCCAGTACAGCCAATCGCCATCCTTCTGCGGCACCGAGGATTCGTCTTCCTTGATCCGCGCCTTCATCTCCTCGTAGATCGTGTCGACCAGCGCGGTATGCGGCGCCATCTGCGCCTCGAAATACGCGTTCTCGGCCTTGAGATACGCCAGCACGTCTTCGTCATCGACCTCCGGATAGTTCGGATCCTTCAGCCACGCATAGGGATCCTCGATCGTCACGCCGTGCGTGGTGAAGCTATGCGGTCGCTGGTCGGCGATAGGGGGAGTGATCATGCCGATGTGTTAGCCGCGCCGGGAGTGGAAGCCAAACGCTGTGGCATCGAGATGGCAAGCGACCCACGCACGTCCACCACCCCGGCGAAGGCCGGGGTCCAGTTGGGAAGGCCGCAGTAACGACGCGATGCGCTCAGTCAGCAACGTCCCCCAACTGGACCCCGGCCTCCGCCGGGGAGGTGGAGAGATGGGGGGTGGCGAGGTGGCGAGGTGGCGAGGTGGGGAGAGTTCGTCGGCTAGACCGCGCGCGCCCAAGCCCGCTGTCCTACACAGCCCCTTTCTGCCAAACCCCCGGCATGGCCCAAGACCGTCCGATCCACCCCCGAATCTCCGCCGCCGCCTCCCGCTGCAGAGGCCATATCGAGCGCGCACCAAACCCGCGCCAGCGTCTGCACTTTCTCTACTTCACTTTTGACGAGAGCCTGAACCGATGACCCCGAACGCCCGCCCCGCTGCCCGGCTAGCCGCCCTCCGCGCCCAGCTAACCACCGATAATCTCGACGGTTTCGTCATCCCGCTGACCGACGAGCACATGAGCGAATATGTCGGCGGCTACGCGCAGCGGCTCGCCTGGCTGACCGGCTTCGGCGGGTCGGCGGGCACCGCGGTCGTGCTGGCGAACCGCGCGGCGATCTTCACCGATGGCCGCTACACGATCCAGGTGCGCGAGCAGGTCGACGGCGCACAATGGGCCTATGAGCCGGTGCCGCAGACCAGCCCCGCCGCCTGGCTTGGCACGCATGCGCCGGTTGGCGGCCGGATCGGCTACGACCCGTGGCTCCACACCGATGGCTGGGTCGTCGCCGCCACCGCTGCGCTGGCCGAGCGCGACGCGATGCTGGTCGCGGTAGAGGCCAATCCGGTCGATGCGATCTGGACCGACCGTCCCGCCCCGTCGCCCGCGCCGCTGACCGTCCAGCCCGACCAGTTCACCGGCGCCTCCTCCGCCGAGAAGCGCGCCGCGATCGCCGACTGGCTCGCCGATCACAAGGCCGACGCGGTCGTCCTCACCGCGCTCGATTCGATCGCATGGGCGCTCAACGTCCGCGGCGACGACGTCGACCACACCCCCGTCGCGCTGTCCTACGCGATCGTGGGCGCGAACGGCACGACCGACCTGTTCGTCGCGCCCGACAAGATCGACGACGGCGTGCGCCAGCATCTCGGCAACGCAGTGCGCCTGCATGATCGCACCGCGTTCGCCGCGGCGCTCGGCGGCTATGCGGGCAAGCGGGTCGCCGCCGATCCCGAGCGCACCGTCGCCGCGATCACGCAGGCGTTGCAGGCGGGTGGCGCCAGGACGCTGCCACTGCGCGATCCCGTCGTGCTGGCCAAGGCGATCAAGAACCCGGTCGAGATCGGTGGCCACCGTGCCGCATCGGCGCGCGACGGCGCGGCGCTCGCGCGGTTCCTGCGCTGGGTCGAGATCGAATGCATCAAGGGCGGGCAGACCGAACTGAGCGCCGCCGCGCGCCTGCTGGCGTTCCGCGAGGAAACCGGCGTCCTCAAGGGCACGTCGTTCGACACGATCTCCGCGACCGGTCCGCACGGTGCGATCCCGCATTACCACGTCACCGAGGAATCGAGCGCGCCGATCGAGCCGGGCCAGCTCTATCTGATCGATTCGGGCGGCCAATATGCCGACGGCACCACCGACGTGACCCGAGTCATGCCGATCGGCGATCCCACCGCGGAAATGCGCGACCGCTTCACGCGCGTCCTCAAGGGCCACATCGCGATCGCCACCGCGGTCTTTCCCGACGGCACGATGGGCGGGCAGATCGACGCCTTCGCCCGCCGGCCGCTGTGGGAAGCAGGGCTCGATTTCGCGCACGGCACCGGCCACGGTATCGGCGCCTATCTCGCGGTCCACGAGGGGCCACAGCGTATCGCCGCGCCCAACTATCCCGGCGGCGCGGCGCTGGAGCCGTTGCGTGCCGGCATGATGCTGTCGAACGAGCCGGGCTATTACAAGGCGGGCGAATACGGCATCCGCATCGAGAACCTGATCCTGATCGAGCCACGCACCATTCCGGGCGCCGACCGGGAAATGCTAGGCTTCGAGACGCTCACCTTCTGCCCGATCGAACGCACGCTGATCGAACCCTCGCTGCTGACGCCGCAGGAGCGCGCCTGGGTCGACGACTATCACGCAAAGGTGCTGGCGGTCCTGACCCCGGAAATGACCGACGAGGCGGATCGCGCCTGGCTCGCCGCCAAATGCGCATCACTTACTTGAGCGGCTCGTCCTCAGTGGCAGGCGCGGCACTAACTGCCCGCGCCTGCGCCTTCCGCCGTCGCAGATTCTCCCGCAGCGCGGCGGCCATGCGTTCGGCCTTCTCTGCCGCCTTTCGATCCCGATCATCCATAAATCCGCCCTACATCCTGGCGGGATGCCTTGACAATCGTCCCGCCCTCGTCTCTTAGCCCCTCTCCGCCGGCAGCGATGCCAGCGAGTGCTGCCGTAGCTCAGTGGTAGAGCGCATCCTTGGTAAGGCTGAGGTCGTGAGTTCAATCCTCACCGGCAGCACCAGTTTTTCGGTTGTGCCTCCGCATCGGACGCTTTGATGAAAGCGCGATGCGGAGGGCACCCACCTCCCCCACCAGACACCACCCCGAATAGGCGCTACGCGGACGACGGCTTGCGCTGGTTGCAGCCCGCGGGATTTGTAACTTCGCCGCCGGCACTCCATGCTGCAGCCGCGCCGCCTCTTGTGTTGCCCAAATACAACACCATCTTTTGGGCAACACCGAGCAAATCCACAGGGATTCGTCATGAACATCGACAAATTCACCGACCGCGCGAAAGGCTTTCTCCAGTCCGCGCAGACCGTCGCGATCCGCATGAACCACCAGCGGATCGCACCCGAGCATCTGTTGAAGGCGCTGCTCGAAGACGAGCAGGGCATGGCCGCCGGGCTGATCAAGGCGGCAGGCGGCGACGCCAAGCGCGCGACGTCGGAAACCGATCTCGCGCTCGCCAAGATCCCCGCCGTGTCGGGCTCGGGCGCGCAGACCACGCCGGGCATCGACAACGACGCGGTGCGCGTGCTCGACCAGGCCGAGGAGATCGCGACCAAGGCGGGCGACAGCTTCGTCACCGTCGAGCGGCTGCTCGTCGCGCTCGCATTGTCGCTCAACACCGCCGCGGGCAAGGCGTTGAAGGCGGGCGGCGTCACCCCCGAGGGGCTCAATACCGCGATCAACAGCGTCCGCCAGGGCCGCACCGCGGACACCGCGGGCGCCGAGGACCGCTATGACGCACTCAAGAAGTTCGCGCGCGACCTCACCCAGGCGGCGCGTGACGGCAAGCTCGACCCCGTGATCGGCCGCGACGAGGAGATCCGCCGCACGATCCAGATCCTCGCCCGCCGCACCAAGAACAACCCCGCGCTGATCGGCGAACCCGGCGTCGGCAAGACGGCTATCGCGGAAGGGCTGGCCATTCGCATCGCGAACGGCGACGTCCCCGATACGCTCAAGGACCGCCGCCTCATGTCGCTCGACATGGGCAGCCTGATCGCGGGCGCGAAGTATCGCGGTGAGTTCGAGGAGCGGCTGAAAGGCGTACTCGACGAGGTGAAGGCCGCCGAGGGCGACGTCATCCTGTTCATCGACGAGATGCACCAGCTGATCGGGGCGGGCAAATCCGAAGGCGCGATGGACGCGGGCAACCTGCTGAAACCCGCACTCGCGCGCGGCGAGCTCCACTGCGTCGGCGCGACCACGCTCGACGAATATCGGAAATATGTCGAGAAGGACCCCGCCCTCCAGCGCCGGTTCCAGCCGGTGATGGTCGGCGAACCCACCGTCGAGGACACGATCTCGATCCTGCGCGGATTGAAGGAGAAATACGAACTCCACCACGGAGTCCGCATCACCGACGGCGCGATCGTCGCCGCCTCGACGCTGTCGAACCGTTACATCACCGACCGCTTCCTCCCCGACAAGGCGATCGACCTGATGGACGAGGCCGCGTCGCGCATACGCATGGAGGTCGAGTCAAAGCCCGAGGCAATCGAAAATCTCGACCGTCGCATCATCCAGCTCAAGATCGAGCGCGAGGCCCTGAAGCGCGAGACCGACGACGCGTCGGTTGACCGGCTCGACACGCTTGAGGGCGATCTCGTCAATCTCGAGGAGCAGTCCGCCGAGCTGACGGCGCGCTGGAAGGGCGAGAAGGACAAGATCAACGCCGAGGCACGGCTCAAGGAACAGCTCGACGCCGCGCGGCTCGAACTTGACCAGGCACAGCGCTCCGGCGATCTCGCAAAGGCGGGCGAGCTCTCCTACGGCACGATCCCCGGCCTGCAGCGCCAGCTCGACGAGGCGGCGGGCGCGACCAAGGGCGCGATGCTGCGCGAGGAGGTCACCGCGGACGACATCGCCGGTGTCGTCAGCCGCTGGACGGGCATCCCGGTCGAGCGGATGCTCCAGGGCGAGCGCGACAAGCTGCTCGCGATGGAGGCGACGATCGGCAAGCGCGTCATCGGCCAGGCTCATGCGGTCAAGGCGGTCTCGACCGCGGTCCGTCGTGCGCGTGCGGGGCTACAGGATCCGAACCGGCCTTTGGGTTCGTTCCTGTTCCTGGGCCCCACCGGCGTCGGCAAGACCGAGTTGACCAAGGCGCTCGCCGAGTTCCTGTTCGACGATCCGTCAGCGATGGTCCGCATCGACATGAGCGAGTTCATGGAAAAGCACGCGGTCGCGCGGCTGATCGGGGCGCCTCCCGGCTATGTCGGCTATGAGGAGGGCGGCGTGCTGACCGAGGCGGTCCGCCGGCGTCCCTATCAGGTGATCCTGTTCGACGAGGTCGAGAAGGCGCATGGCGACGTGTTCAACGTGCTCCTCCAGGTGCTCGACGACGGTCGCCTGACCGACGGCCAAGGCCGCACGGTGGATTTCAGCAACACGCTGATCATCCTGACGAGCAACCTCGGCAGCCAGTATCTCGCCAACATGGCGGAGGGTGACGACGTATCGTCGGTCGAGCCGCAGGTAATGGAGATCGTCCGGTCGCACTTCCGCCCGGAATTTCTCAATCGTCTCGACGAGGTGATCCTGTTCCACCGTCTGGGGCAGGCGCACATGGCGCCAATCGTCGACATCCAGGTCAGCCGCGTCGACAAGCTGCTCGCAGATCGCAAGATCACGCTCGACCTCACTGAAGCCGCCCGCGCGTGGCTCGGCCGTGTCGGCTACGACCCCGTCTACGGCGCAAGGCCGCTCAAGCGCGCGGTCCAGCGCTATCTGCAAGACCCGCTCGCCGACATGATCCTGCGCGGCGAGGTGAAGGACGGCTCGACCGTCCGGGTCGACGAAGGCGACGGCAAGCTGGTCCTGGCGATCGCCTGACACGGAAAAGGGCGGCGTCTCGCGACGCCGCCCTCTCCCGCATTCCAGTAAGCCCGGTTTAGAAGCCGAACTTCACGCCCGCGCGGAACTGACGGCCGTAGATACCCTCGCTCGCCTGGACGGGGTTGTAGAGATACGCGCCATAGGTCGCCGGATCGATCGGCGGCAGGTCGTTGAGGATGTTCAGCACGTTCAAGTAGAAGCTGAACCGGTCGGTGACCTTCACGGTGCCAACCATGTCGACCGTAATATAGCCGTCGACGTTTGCAGGCAGGTAGTCGACCGCGAGGCCGCCATCGCCGCGCACGCCGCCCTGATCCTCAGCCGACAGGTTATAGCCGGCCACGTAGTTGACCGTACCGCTCAGGCTGAAATCCTGCACGTCGATCGTGTTGGTGATATTCGCACGCCAGCGCGGCGTACCCGAACCCGCGGTCAGGTTGTAGTTGCCGAGCGTGCCGACATACTTCTCCTTGCGACCGCCCGGGAAGGTGGTGCTGAGGTCGAGCAGCAGGCTGCCCTCGCCCGAGATCGTGTAGCGAACATTGTCCGTAAGATCGAACCGTGCGCTGCCACCGAAATCGATGCCCTGCGAATGGATCGTGTTCGCGTTGACCAGCTGCGATGCCACCAGGCCGACCCGCGGCTTGGCGTTCTCGAAGCCCACGCCGACAGCGTCGGGTGTGACGGTGAAGCCATCAGGAATCTGCTGGCCCGAATAATACGCTGCCAGCGCGTCGCCTGCGGTCAGCGACGTGATCGCGCCGGTCTTCTTGATGTCGAAGAAGTCGACCGTGAACGACACGTTGCGGATCGGCTCAAACACGATGCCCGCGGTGAAGCTGCGCGACTTTTCAGGCTCGAGATTCTGGCTGGCCAGCGTCGTCGATCCATAGCTGCCCTGGCGGATATAGGTCGGGCACGACGCGAAGGTCGCAACCGTGCAGCCATATTGCGCAAGATAGCCGTCGTTGAACAGCGTCGCGTTGTTCGTCACATAGCCGGTCGTCGGCAGCGCGTTAGCCTCGCCGAAGCTCGGGATGCGGAAACCGCGCGACCAGGTGCCGCGGATCGCCAACTGGCGGAACGGCGTGAACTTGGCGCCGACCTTTGGCGAGAAGTTGCTCTGACCCGACGAGTAATGATCGTAACGACCCGAGGCATTGATCAAGAACTGGTCGACGATCGGCAGCTGCAATTCGCCGAACGCCGACGACACGGTGCGGTTGCCGCTCGTGCCGAACGCGTTGATCGAGAAATAGCGCTGGGTCGGGCCGTTGATATCGGGGTTGGCCGACGGTGCATCGATCGCTTCGTAGAAGATCGACCCGCCCAGAGCCAGCTGTGCCGGGCCGCCGGGGAGCGTGAACAGCGCCTTCGTAACCGACGCCTGCAACTGGTACAGGTCGGAGCTGGAATCGGCGATGTTGGTCGGCGTCAGATAGTCGCGCGTTGCCTGCGAGTTGAGACCCGGGTTTACGAAGTTGTAGCTGCCGTCGGCGATCACATCGAGCAGATGCTGAATATAGACGTAGCCCGCCTGCGTACGACGCAGGTCGCTGTGCATCGCGGTCGCATCGACGCGATAGTCCCAGCCGCCTTCGATCGTGCCCTTCACCCCTGCGGCCGCACGGTACACACGGTTGCGCGTCGAGTTGGCATTGACCGTGTCGGGCAGCGTGCCGATCAGCAGCGCGTTCTGGCCGGCTGCCGCAAACGGGTTGTTCGGGTTCAGCGTGCCGTTGCCCGCATTGCAGACGGCGGTGCCGCGTGCGCAGACATAGACCGGCAACGACAGCGGTGCGGAGCCGGGCGCATACTGCGCCGCCGCCGACGAGGTCGAATATTGCTGGAAGTTGATGCCGGCAGGCGCGTTGCCCCGGATCACCGAAGGATCGCCGCTATAGCTTGACGAGGACTGCTGGAAATTGACCTGCAGATACGCCTCGGCATTGTCGCCGACCTTGGCCGTGAACTTTGCCGATCCACCGAACCGCTCGATGTTCGGGGCAACGACGCCGTACTGGTTGACCAGATCCTGCTGGCAGACGACGTTCGCGATGGCACCGTTGTTCGCCTGTGCGCGATCCCCGGCCGTGGTCGCATAGGGGTTGCCGTTGAGGCAGCCCGGCGAGCTCAGCTGGAACCGCGATCCGGCGACTGCGGTCGTGCCGTTGGCAGGACGCACAAAGAAGTTCGCGCCCGCGACCGGACCATTGTTCGGCAGCAGGCCGTCGCCGCCGATCCCGTTGACGATGTTGTTCGGGCCACCGGTGCCGACGCCGCGCTGGTCGGACGAGTTGAACGGCGCTGGCAGGTCGCGGTTATAAACCGCCTCGCTGCGATAATAGAAGCCGCTGACATAGGCGTTATAGCCCTTGGCATCGAGATCGCCGGTGCCTGCGGTCAGCGTCAGCCGCTGGTTCGCGGCGACGCCGCGCTGGCTGATACCGGCCTCGGCGCGGCCGCTAACGCCGTTGAACGAGCGCTTGGTGATGACGTTGACGACGCCCGCGATGGCGTCTGCGCCATAGCTCGACGAGGCGCCGTCGCGCAGGATCTCGACGCGGTCAACGATATCGTCAGGGATCGTATTGAGGTCGACGAAGTTGCGCGTCGCGTCATCGGCCAGCGGATAATAAGCGGCGCGCAGGCCGTCGAACAGCACCAACGTCGAGTTCGTCGACAGACCGCGAAGCGACACGGCCGACGCACCACCGGCGAATGCGCCGTTGGCGGTGAACGAGTTGGTCAGCGCCGGGCCGTTGTTCGAAGCGAGCGACTGGATCCCGCCTTGCACCGTGTTGATGCCGCGTGCGTCAAGATTGGCGGTGCTCAGCGTCGTGACCGGCGACGGCGTCGCATTGTCCGTCTGGCGGAACAGCGAACCCGTTACGACAATGTCATTGCCTTGATCTGCGGCAGCCGGTGCTGCCTGATCTGCTGGCAGTTCGGCTGGAGCCGTCGTCGGTGCTGGTGCTGGTGCTGGTGCTGGTGTTGTCTGGGCCGAAGCCGAGCCGGCAAAAGCAACGCCTGCCCCCATCAACGCAAGCGCGTGAAGCGCGGTGCTGCCGCGCAGGCCGTAGCGTGCGAAAGTCGAAATACTGGTCACGTAAGCGTTTCCTCGCCTGAACCTGGCGGTCGCATCGCGATCCGCCGGGTTATTGAGCGCCCCCCTTGATCGCGGTTGAATGCGATCCCCAAGGACATGGCGATGGGATGGAGGTGCTGTCCCATCCTGTAAAGATTGCATCCGGACTACGTCACGCTTTCGTAATCTCATGTAGCAAAATAGACACAATAGCTGTCTTGTAAGTTTACATTCTGTCGCATTTACGAGCACCGAGGTACTGCAACGCACAATAATTAGTCTGCTTCGTTACCGCATCGCGTCCGCCACTAGCATCGGATCGAGCTTCGCGTCGTCCCAGCGCAGGCTCCAGTGGAGATGCGGGCCAGTCGCCCTGCCGGTCATGCCGACCGCGCCGATCGGCTGCCCCTTCGTGACGTGATCGCCGACCTTCACATCGATCCGCGACAGATGCAGGAACGCGCTGTTCAGCCCCATGCCGTGGTCGAGCATCAGCAGGTTGCCCTCCAGCGTGAAGGGGTGATCGGCTGCCAGGATCACGACGCCGTCGGCGGGCGCCGTAACGATCGCGCCGGTCGGCTTGGCGATGTCGGTTCCCGAATGATAGCTGCCGGGCTCGCCCTTGTAGATGCGCTGCGCGCCGAACAGGCCGGAGATGCGACCGGTGGCGGGCCAGGCGAAGGCCTGTCGCCAGCCTTGCGCATCGGAGATCCGGGCACGCGCTGCGACGATCTGCGCGAGTTCGGGCGGACGCAGCTTGGCAAAAACAGGGTCGGGCGCGGGAAATTTTGGCAGCATGTTCAGGCGCTCGATCCGCCAAGCCCGAGGCGCGATCGTCAGCGGCTGCGTGACGATGCGGCCATCGGCCAATGTCGCAGCGAGGACCGCCGGCGCGCCAGCGTCGCGGTCAAAGCCGGCAAGGAAGCGGCCATCGGGCGACAGTGCAATCGGTTTGCCATCGAGCGTGAGCGTGCGAGCACCTGCGGGGGCCGTCCCCAGGATCAACCCGCCTTGGCTCAGCGTGCCGGTCCAGCGGAATGCGGATGCGCTTGCGGTGGTCGCGGGCGGCGCTTGCTGGGCAGTGGCGCTGGTTACGACCAACAGCGCGAGCACCGCCGCCCGAATCATCGTGGCGCCATCGCTTCGCTCGCGGCGGCGGCGGTGGCATAGGCCTCCTGCCGCGCAACGCTCCAGTAGCGCAGGTCCTCGAGCGCAATGCGGTGACCGGTCGCGGCACAGGCGACATGATCGCCAGGGCTGAGCACGCGGAAACCATTGGCCATATAATGGAGGCGAGCGGCGCGGTCGGAGTTGGACATCAGCATGATCGGGCTCTTTTATAGCAGGGTAGGCTGGCGAGGCACGGCGTCCGGCGCGGGCTTGGCCTTGGGGGCAGCATAGGTTTTGGCGGCGGGTCGCTCAAGGCCGGCGTCCGTCACCGCGTCCACCACGCCATCGCGGAAATGAAGCGTCAGCGTGCCTGCCGCTCGTGCGGACTTGGCCGAGGCGAGTGTTTCCCCGCCGGGGCGCGCGGTGACGCGGGCATAGCCACGTTCTAGGATCGTGTCGGGGTTGAGCGACTGGACGAGCCGCCACGTCGCGTCGAGCTGAGCACGTTTCGCTTCGAGCTTGCGATCGAGCGTGGCCGGACGGAGCGCCGCTCCCGATCGATCGAGGCTACCGCGCGCCATGGTCAGGCGCCGCTCGAGCCCGCGATCGAGCCGCTGCCCGAAATCGTCGGCGCGTTGGCGCTGCGGCCCGAGCAACTGATCGCGCTTCGGCAGCAACCGCGACAGCGCGTCGAGCCGCTCGCGACCGCGCTCGACATGGCGGCGGGCGCAGCGTTCGGTCCGATTGCGGTGGCTGTCGATCGTCAGCCGCAGGTCGGCGAGCACCGGCACCGCGATCTCGGCCGCCGCAGTCGGCGTCGGCGCGCGCAGGTCGGCGGCGAAGTCGCACAGCGTTGTGTCGGTCTCGTGGCCCACCGCGGAGATGATCGGGATCGTGCAGCTGGCGACCGCACGCACGACGACCTCCTCGTTGAACGACCACAGATCCTCGACCGAACCACCGCCGCGCGCGACGATGACGAGATCGGGGCGCGGTACCGGACCACCGGGGACGATCGCGTCGAACCCGCGGACCGCGGCGGCGATTTCCGCAGCGGAACCCTCGCCCTGCACCTTGACCGGCCAGACGATGACGTGCGTCGGGCAGCGATCCTCCAGGCGGTGGAGGATGTCGCGGATCACCGCGCCGGTGCCCGACGTCACGACGCCGATCACCCGCGGCATGAACGGCAGCTGCTGCTTGCACGCCCGGTCGAACAGCCCCTCACCGCTAAGCTTCGCCTTGAGCTTTTCAAGCAGCGCCATCAGCGCACCCGCGCCGGCGAGCTCCATCCGCTCGATGACGATCTGATATTTCGAGCGGCCGGGATAGGTGGTGAGCTTGCCGGTCGCGATCACCTCGATCCCGTCCTGCGGCACGAAGGCGAGGCTCGACGCATTGCCCTTCCAGATCACGCCGTCGATCACCGCCTGATCGTCCTTGAGCGACATGTAGCAATGCCCCGACGCGACGCGTTTCCACCCCGAGATCTCGCCGCGCAGGCGGACATGCCCGAATTCGCCCTCGACCATCCGCTTCAGCTTGAACGCGAGTTCGCCGACCGACATGGCGAGTGCGTTGTCGCCGGCGACCGGCTCGGCTACCAGCCGCCCCATGTCACTCGACACTTCATCGAAAAAGGGATCGGGCATGAACGTCCTGCTGCTGGGCTCGGGGGGGCGCGAACATGCGCTCGCGTGGAAGCTGGTGCAATCTCGCGGCCTCGATACGCTGTATGCCGCGCCGGGCAACCCCGGGATCGCGCAACTCGCGACGCTCGTGCCGCTGGATGCGACGGATCACGCCGCCGTCACTGCGTTCGTGCGGGAACAGGCGATCGGGCTGGTCGTGATCGGGCCGGAGGCACCGCTGGTCGACGGCCTGGCCGATACGTTGCGCGCCGCGGACATTGCCGTGTTCGGGCCCTCTAGGGCGGCGGCGCAACTGGAGGGCTCGAAGGGCTTCACCAAGGATCTGTGCCAGCGCGCGGGGATTCCGACCGCAGGCTATGTCCGCGTGAAGAGCCGCGAAGAAGCTGAAAACGCGCTCGCCCGCACGTTTTCGCTGCCGGTCGTCATCAAGGCGGACGGACTGGCGGCGGGCAAGGGCGTCGTCATCGCGTTCAGCGCAGCCGAAGCCGATGCGGCGTTCGATGCGCTGTTCGCCGACGGGGAAGCCGAGGCGGTGATCGAGGAATTTCTGGAAGGCGAAGAAGCAAGCCTCTTCGTCCTCACCGATGGCGTGTCGCTGATGCCGTTCGGCTCCGCGCAGGATCACAAGCGCGTCGGTGAGGGCGATACCGGCCCGAACACCGGCGGCATGGGCGCGTACAGCCCCGCCCTCGTCCTGACGTCCGCGCTCGAACAGCGCGCCATCGATGAAATCGTCGCGCCGACCGTAGCGGCGATGGCCGCAGACGGCATGCCATTCTCGGGCGTGCTGTATGCGGGACTGATGCTCACCGCGCAGGGGCCCAAGCTGATCGAATATAACGCGCGGTTCGGCGATCCCGAGACGCAGGTGTTGATGATGCGTTTTCAGGGCGATCTGCTTGCGACGATGCTGGCGGTGGCCGAGGGACGGCTCGGCGAGATGCCCGCGGCGACGTTCAGCGACGAGACCGCCTTGACGGTGGTGATGGCGGCCGATGGCTATCCGGGGACGCCCAAGGCGGGTGGGTCGATCATCGGCCTCGATTCTGCGCGCGCCGCTGGCGCCACGGTGTTTCACGCCGGCACCCGGTTCGAGGATGGCGGGCTGGTCGCGTCAGGCGGTCGCGTTCTGGCGGTGACCGCCACCGGCGATGACGTGGCGGCGGCGCAGGCCAACGCCTATCGCGGGGTCGACGCGATCGATTTCGCGGAAGGCTTCTATCGGCGCGACATCGGCTGGCGGGAGATTGCGCGCGCGTCCTGACGCGGCCTGCGCGTCAGCCGATCGTGCCGCGCTCTATCGCGACGAGGCCCCCGATTTAGCTCTCGCCGCATTTCTCGCGCAGCGCTACTGATAGAGAATGAACGAAACTTCCGCGACTTCCGCCTCGGGCCTCAGCCTGCTGCCCGACGGCATTGCCACGCTGACCGCGATCCACTTCACGATCATCGCCGTGGTGGCTATTTTGGTCGTGATCGGGCTGCTCTGGGGCATCAAGGCGAAACGCAGCCGGGTGAAGGCGTCGCGCGACGTGATCGCCAATGCCGAGGAAGCCGGCGTCCCCCCCGCGCCCGTCGACTCGGACGATCAGCGTGCGACAACCCCGGCCCCCGCACCAGTCGAGCAGCGCAAGGCCGAGCAGTCCCAGACCCAGACACGGACGGTTGCTCCAGCGCCGGCACCACCGCCGCCACCGATCGAGCGCGTATCCCCCGTTCCGGCCACGCCCACGCCGGCGCGGGCAGATCCCAGCCCGGCCATCGCACCGACGGTTCAGCCACCTGCTGAAATCAAGGCGCCGCCTACGCCGGTCGACACCCCCGTATCATCCCCCGCCTTCGCCGATGGCCCGGTCACGCAGCTAAAGGGACTCGGACCGAAGGTCGCCACGCAGCTCGGCGCGCTCGGCGTCACGACGGTCGGCGAGATGGCCGCTTTGTCCGAGAGCGAGGCGCAGTCGATCGATGCGCAACTCGGCAATTTCACCGGGCGGATGGGGCGCGATCGCTGGATCGAGCAGGCACGCCTGCTCGCGGCCGGCGACAAGGCCGGCTTCGAGGCGATCTTCGGGAAGCTGTAAGCTCCGGCGACCTTTGGCAGCAGCCGCAGGCGACGAATGTCGATTGGCTCTATGCCGGGCTCGCGGCGACGGGCATGCCACGCGGCGACGGACCTCGAAGTATGAGGCCGGCATTAGACAGGGTGATGAGTGCACATGCTGGCAATGATGAGCGCGATGCTGCTGACCGCAACGCCGGTGCATGGATCGGCAGCGCCGGTCGCATGGCTTGGTGCGACGCCGTCGCCGTTTGCCGGGGATTTTCCCGATAGCGCGTCGATGCCGGTACTGATGCCGCTGTCGATGGCGGTTTCACCCTTGGCGCTGGTCGCGTCGCTTCCTGCGGTGACGTTCGAGCCGCAGGGGGTTCCGACCCAGACGATCCCGCCGGTCGGTCCGGCACCGCTGAACACGCCGAATACCGACCGCGACGTCGTCGTCACCGGACGCAAGGAAACCGCAGGCGATCCGCTGCGCGCGGTCAACGCCGAGTCGTTCGCGGTAACGCAGAAGGTCGACGATGCGGTGATCGGGCCGGTCGCGCGAACCTACAAGAAGACCGTGCCCAGCCCGATCCGGCGCGGCATCCACAATTTCCTCTATAATCTGCGCGAGCCGATCGTCTTCCTGAACTTCCTGCTGCAGTTCAAGCCGGGCAAGGCGGCAGAGACGGTCGGGCGGTTCGCGATCAATTCCACGATCGGCGCGGTCGGCGTGATCGACATCGCCAAGCGCAAGCCGTTCCACCTCCCGCGCCGCTCGAACGGATTCGCCAACACGCTGGGCTATTACGGCGTCAAGAACGGCGCGTTCCTGTTCCTGCCGCTGGTCGGCCCGACCACGATCCGCGACCTGTTCGGCGGTGCGATCGATCGGCTGATCCTGCCGGTCGGCATCGGCAAGCCATTTACCAGCGCGACCTACACGATCCCGGCAGGGATCCTCGGCGCACTCGACCACCGGTCCGAGTTCGACCAGACGCTGAAGGATCTGCACGACAATTCGCCCGATCCCTATGCGGCGACCCGGTCCTTCTATCTCAACCGGCGCCAGGCGGAGATCGACCATCTCCATGGCCGCGCCGAGGGCGATCCCGCGGGCATGTCGGGGCCGCCGCCCAGCGTCGTGCCGTTCGTGCCGAAGGATCTGGAACCGGGTGCGCGGGCGGTTCCAGAGACCCCTGCTATGGGCACCCCCGCAGCCGAGGCGCCTGTGGTCAATGCGCCGGCGACCGAGAGCTCCGCCACGGTGCCCGCAACGGCCGACTAAAGGAGCGTCAAGGCACCAATCCGGTCGGTCGCCGTTCGCGCTCGTGTGAGTTGTGGGCGCTTGCGCCGCCCCGTCCCCTGCCTTCGCAGGAGACGCCTGCTTCAGACTTCGCTGACCAGCAGCTTGTCGATCCGGCGGCCGTCGAGGTCGACGATCTCGAACTTCCAGCCCTGCTCGACAAAGCTCTCGCCCTCGCCCGGCAGGTGGCGGAAGACCGACAGGGCAAGTCCCGCGACGGTCGCGTAGTCGCGGTCCTCGGGCAGATCGATGCCGAGGCGGTCGGCGAGAGAATCGGCCGCCATCGTGCCAGCCACCAGCAGCGACCCGTCGTCGCGCACCACGACGGAGGGCGCGTCGTCAGGGTCGGCGTCCGACTTGAACTCGCCGGCGATCGCCGCGAGCAGGTCGGCAGGCGTCACGATCCCCTCGAAATGCCCATATTCGTCATGGATCAGCGCCATCGGCACCTCCGCCTCGCGCAGCGCGAGCAGTGCGTCCATCGCGTCGATCTGGTCGATCACCACCGGTGCCTTGCGCATCAGCGCGCGGAGATCGAGCGGGTCGCCGCGGAACAGCGCGGCGGCGATGTCGCGTGCCTGGACGACGCCCTTGACCGCGTCGATCGAGCCATCGCCGACCGGCAGCCGCGTATGCTGCGAGGCGAGCAACGTCTCGCGGATCTCGTCAGGGCCCCAGTTGCAGTCGAGCCAGTCGATGTCGGTCCTCGGCGTCATCACCTCGCGGACCGGGCGATCCGCTAGCCGCACGACGCCCGAGATGATTGAGCGTTCATGCTCCTCGATAATCCCCGACTTCGACGCCTCGGCGACGATCAGGTGAAGTTCCTCGGCGGTGACATGCTCCTCCGATTCGCGGTTGAGGCGGAGCAGGCGGAAGATCAGGGCACTGGTCGAATCGAGCACCCACACGATCGGTGCGGTACCGATCGCGAGCCAGCGCATCACCGGCGCCATGAACGAGGCGATCGCCTCTGGCGCGCGCAACGCGAACTGCTTGGGGACGAGCTCGCCGATGATCAGCGATGCATAGGTCGTGAGGCCGATGACGATCGCGAACCCGGCGGTCTCGGCGGTCGAGGCGGACAGGCCGAGCGCCTGCAAACGCGCCGCAGTCGGCATGCCCAGGCTCGATCCCGAATAGGCGCCGGCAAGGATGCCGATCAGCGTGATGCCGATCTGGACGGTCGACAGGAACTTGCCGGGGTCCGCGGCGAGCACGAGCGCGGCGCGCGCACCCTTCTTGCCGGCGCGCGCCATCGCCTCGAGCCGCGCCTTGCGCGCCGAGACGATCGCGAGTTCGCTCATCGCGAATACGCCGTTCAACGCGACCAGCGCGAGGATGATCGCAACGTCGATCCATGGGAAGGGGGGAAGCGGTGCCATTGGCTCTGCGCCTCTTTGCAGGACAACGCCGGTTCGCACAACCGCCCTTGCACATGGGCTGGTGGATACTCGACAGGGGGACGCGAACTATGGTCATGCTTGGTTCAGTGCGCAGGCGGAACAATCGTCGCGACACCGGGTTGTCGGCCGTATCGGGCATGAAGCCGTGAATTGTCGTGTCTCAGGGAGATTATCTATGAAAACCAATATGTTCGTAGGCGCAGCACTCGCCGCACTGATCGCCACCAGCGGTTGCACCACCGATCCGGAAACGGGGCGTCAAACGATTTCGAAGACCGCGCTTGGCGGTATCGGCGGCGCGCTCGGTGGCTATCTGCTGGGCGACGTGGTCGGTGGGCGGCATGACCGGACCGAGAAGCTGCTAGGCGCAGGCATCGGCGGCCTCGCCGGCGCAGGCATCGGCGCGTATATGGACAAGCAGGAGCGCGACCTCCGCGCACGCACCGCGGGCACCGACGTCCAGGTGATCCGCCAGGGTGACGACCTGGTGCTCAACATCCCGTCGGGGATCACCTTCGCGTATGACAGCGCCAACGTGCAGCCGCAGTTCCAGCGCACGCTCGACCAGGTCGCCGACACGCTGGCGCAGTACAACCAGACCTATGTCGACGTGTACGGCCACACCGATTCGACGGGCAGCGACGCATACAACCAGGCGCTGTCGGAGCGCCGCGCACGCTCGGTCGCGGATTATCTGTCGGGCCACGGCGTGCAGGCGGCCCGCATCGGCACGCGCGGCTACGGCAAGACGCAGCCGATCGCATCGAACGACACCGATGCCGGCCGCGCGGCAAACCGTCGCGTCGAGGTAAAGATCGTCCCGATCACGCAGAACGACCTGCGCCAGTAAGAGGCGCTTCTCTTATCCTCCCCCGCAGGGGGGAGGATTGTGCTTTAGAACAGCCGTCCGCCGTTGGGGACCGGCATGCTCGGTGAGATCAGGACAACCTTGCCGTCGGCGTCGGGGAAGCCGAGCGTCAGGACTTCGGAGCGTACCGGGCCGATCTGGCGCGACGGGAAGTTGACCACTGCCGCGACCTGGCGACCGACCAGCGTCTCGGGCGTATAATGCTCGGTGATCTGCGCGGACGAGCGCTTCACGCCGATCGCGTCGCCGAAATCGATTCGCAGCTTGAACGCGGGTTTGCGCGCTTCGGGAAAGGGTTCTGCCTCGACGATCGTGCCGACGCGGATGTCGACCTTCTCGAAATCGGGGAAGGCGATTTCAGCGGTGGGCATCTCAGAAATCCACGTTGTCGTAATGCGCCGGCGGCGAGATCAGCTCCATCCGTTCGGACAGCAGCGGGCGGAAGCTCGGGCGGCTCTTGAACCCGCGATACCAGCGCGCGGTCTGGTCGTGGCCCTTCCAGTCGATCCCACCGAGATAGTCGGTGACCGAAATCTGCGCCGCCGCCGCCAGATCGGCGAGGCTCATCGTCGCGCCCCCCAACCAGTTCCGGTGATCGAGCAGATAATCCATATAATCGAGATGCCCGACCGCGGCCTTCATCGCCTCGCGCAGGCCCTTTGCGTCGGGCGCGGCGCGGTGCGCGAGCCGCTTGACCATCCGCTCGTGGAGCAGCGGGCCGGTCACGTCGCGGTAGAAATGTGTGTCGAACCACGTGACCAGCCGGCGGATTTCCGCGCGGTTGGTCGCGGTGCCGTTGATCATCGCGGCCTTCTCGACGGTTTCCTCGAAGAATTCGCAGATCGCCATGGAGTCGATGAGCGGCGCGACGCCGCGCGACGCGTCGACCATCACCGGAGTCTGGCCGGCGGGGTTCATGTCCATGAACTCGTCGCGGCGTTCCCACGGCGATTCGCGGACGAGTTCGTAGCCGACCCCCTTCTCGCCCAGCAGCAGGCGCACCTTTCGCGAGAAGGGACACAGGGGGAATTGATAAAGCTGCCACATGCCTATCGTTTAGGCGGTGGGGGGCGGGTGTGTCACTAGCGCCGGTTGGGCGGCGGGTAAGAAGATTTGGTTCACGCGGAGGCGCGGAGGCGGGGCGACGCGGAGGTGGTGCGTTCGCAGCGCGCGAAGCTCCTTAATAACCGATCACGGGAAAAGAAAAGCAGGGAGGATTCTAGCTCCGCGCCTCCGCGTCTCCGCGTGGCCCCTCCCTATCCCCCCGGCGAAGGCCGGGGCCCAATTGGGGGACGTCGCTACCGGAGGATAGCGCTCCGCAACTGTGGCCTTGCCAATTGGGCCCCGGCCTTCGCCGGGGTGGTGTGAGGGTTTGACTTACTCCGCTGCGACCAGTTCCGCGCTGTCGTCGAGCGGATGGCTTAGCCGCGTCAGCATTTCCTTGGGCACGATCTGCCAGAAATGCGGCGCCACGCGGTCCCAGTCCTCGAGCAGGCCCTTCGACCATTTGCTGTCGGTCGTATCCGCATGGTCGCGCACGAGGTCGAGCAGCACGTCCGCCCAGTGGAGCGACCGCACCCGGTCCCAAGTGATGTTCTCCGGGTTCGCGCGCGTCTCGAACGTGCCGTCGGGATCGTAGATGAACGCCATCCCGCCGGTCATCCCCGCGCCGAAGTTCGCGCCGACCTTGCCCAGCACCACCGCGATGCCGCCGGTCATATATTCGCACCCGTTCGCACCGCAGCCCTCGACGACGACGTTCGCGCCCGAATTGCGGACCGCGAACCGCTCGCCCGCCTGCCCCGCCGCGAACAGCCGACCGCTCGTCGCGCCGTAGAGCACGGTGTTGCCGATGATCGTGTTGTCCTGGCTGGCCAGCGGCGAACTCACCGCGGGCCGGACGATGATCGTGCCGCCCGACAGCCCCTTGCCGACATAGTCGTTCGAATCACCGAACACCTCGAGCGTGATCCCCTTGCACAGGAACGCGCCGAGCGACTGGCCCGCGGAGCCGCGCAGACGGATCGTGACGTGATCGTCGGCGAGCGTCGACATCCCGAACTTCCGCGTGATCTCGCTCGACAGCCGAGTCCCTACCGCGCGGTGCGTGTTGCGCACCGAATAGGTCAGCTGCATCTTCTCGCCGCGCGAGAACACCGCGCCGGCATCCTTGATGATCTGCGCATCGAGGCTGTCGGGCACTTCGTTACGGAACGTCGACAGGCTGAACCGACGCTGCGAATCGTCGGCATCGACCTTCGCCAGGATCGGGTTGAGATCGAGATCGTCGAGATGCTCCGCGCCGCGGCTGACCTGCCGCAGCAGTTCGGTGCGGCCGATCACGTCGTCGAGGCTCTTCACGCCGAGCCGCGCGAGGATGTCGCGGACCTCCTCGGCGATGAACGTCATCAGGTTGATCACCTTCTCAGGCGTGCCGACGAACTTCTGCCTGAGCGCGTCGTTCTGCGTGCAGATCCCGACCGGACAGGTGTTCGAATGGCACTGGCGCACCATGATGCAGCCCATCGCGACGAGGCTCAGCGTGCCGATGCCGTATTCCTCGGCACCGAGGATCGCCGCGATCACGATGTCGCGACCGGTCTTCAAGCCCCCATCGGTGCGCAGCCGCACGCGACCGCGCAGGCCGTTGAGCGTCAGCACCTGGTTGACCTCCGACAGCCCCATTTCCCACGGCGTGCCGGCATATTTGATCGAAGTCTGCGGGCTCGCGCCGGTGCCGCCGACATGCCCCGCGATCAGGATCACGTCGGCATGCGCCTTCGCCACCCCCGCCGCGACCGTACCGATTCCCGCCGACGAGACGAGCTTCACGCAGACGCGCGCACGCGGGTTGATTTGCTTCAAGTCGTAGATCAGCTGCGCCAGATCCTCGATCGAGTAGATGTCGTGATGCGGCGGCGGCGAGATCAGAGTCACACCGGGCGTCGCATGGCGCAGCTTGGCGATGAACTCGGTGACCTTGAAGCCGGGCAGCTGGCCGCCCTCGCCGGGCTTGGCGCCCTGTGCGACCTTGACCTCGATCTCCTCGCACGCGTTCAGATATTCCGCGGTCACGCCGAACCGCCCGCTCGCGATCTGTTTGATTGTCGAGTTGGCATTGTCGCCGTTCGCATAGGGCACGAACCGCGCCTTGTCCTCGCCGCCCTCGCCCGACACCGCCTTCGCGCCGATCCGGTTCATCGCGATCGCGAGCGTCTCGTGCGCCTCGGGGCTCAGCGCGCCGAGCGACATGCCCGGCGTTACGAAGCGCTTGCGGATCTCGGTGATCGCCTCGACCTGGTCGACCGGAACGCCCTCAGCGGGGAAGTTGAACTGGAGCAGATCGCGCAAATACACCGGCGGCAGGTCGGACACGCCGCGCGAGAATTGCAGATAGCTTGTATAGCTGTCGGTCGCGACCGCGGTCTGGAGCAGATGCATCAGCTGCGCCGAATAGGCGTGCGTCTCGCCGGTGTGGCGCTGGCGATAGAAGCCGCCGATCGGCAGCGTCGCCACTGCCGGATCGAACGCCGCTTCGTGACGGTCGGTCGCGTTGACGTGGAGCGACTTGTAGCCCTCGCCGCTGATCTTGGCGGGCATGCCGGGGAACAGGTCGTTCACCAGGCTGCGCGACAGTCCGACCGCTTCGAAATTATAGCCGCCGCGGTAGGACGAGATGACCGCGATGCCCATCTTCGACATGATCTTGAGCAGCCCCTCCTCGACCGCGACGCGGTGACGGCGGAGGCATTCGGCCAGCTCCAGATCGCCGAACAGCCCGCGTGACTGACGATCGACGATTGCGGCCTCGGCCAGATACGCGTTCACGGTCGTCGCGCCGACGCCGATCAGCACAGCATAATAATGCGTGTCGAGGCATTCGGCGGTCCGCACGTTGATCGACGCATAGGAGCGCAGGCCGCGACGGACGAGATGCGTGTGGACGGCCGCCACCGCGAGGACGCCGGCGATGCCGACGCGGTCTTCGCTGATCGCCTCGTCGGTGAGGAAGATTTCGCTCTTGCCCTGCCGCACCGCCTGTTCGGCCTCGTTGCGGATCCGCTGGATCGCCGCACGCAGCTTCTCCGGGCCGCCGCCGACCTCAAACGTGCAGTCGATCTCGGCGACCGCACTGCCGAAATGCGCCTTCAGCCGCGACCAATGCTCGCCCGTCAGCACCGGCGAATCCAGCACCAGCACGCGCTCGCGCTGGTCGCGGACGTCGAGGATGTTGGCGAGATTGCCGAACCGCGTCTTCAGCGACATCACGTGCCGCTCGCGCAACGGATCGATCGGCGGGTTGGTCACCTGGCTGAAATTCTGGCGGAAGAACTGGCTGATCAGGCGCGGCTTGTCCGAAATCACGGCCAGCGGCGTATCGTCGCCCATCGATCCGATCGCTTCCTTGGCCGATTCGACCATCGGCGACAGGATCAGCTCCATGTCCTCCATCGTCTGCCCCGCCGCGATCTGGCGGCGTGCGAGCTCGGCGCGGTCGTAACGCACGACCGCGTCCTCGACCGAGGGCAGATCGGCGAGTGTGTGAAATTCGCCGATCATCGCGGCGTAATCCGCCTCGCCCGAGATGCGATCCTTCACCGCGCGGTCCTGCAACAGGACGCCCTCGTCGAGGTCGACCGCGATCATCTCGCCCGGTCCCAGGCGGCCCTTCGCGACGATCGTCGATTCGGGAACGACGACCATGCCGCTCTCCGACCCGACGATCAGCAGACCGTCCGACGTCAGCGTATAGCGCAGCGGCCTGAGCGCGTTGCGGTCCATCCCCGCGACCGCCCAGCGGCCATCGGTCATCGCCAGTGCAGCGGGGCCGTCCCACGGCTCCATCACGGAGGCGAGATACTGGTACATCGCGGTATGCTCTGGCGGCATGTCCGGGCTCGCGGCCTCGGGCACCAGCATCAGCTTGGCGGTCGGCGCATCGCGCCCCGAGCGACAGATCGCTTCGAACACCGCGTCGAGCGCCGCGGTATCGGACGCGCCGGCCGGGATCACCGGCTTGATGTCCTCCGAATTGTCGCCGAACGCGAGGCTCGCCATCCGGATCTCGTGTGACAACATCCAGTTCTTGTTGCCGCGGATCGTGTTGATCTCGCCGTTATGCGCGAGGCAGCGGAACGGTTGCGCCAGCCACCATTGCGGGAAGGTGTTGGTCGAATAGCGCTGGTGGAAGATCGCGACGCGGCTCTCGAAGCGCTGGTCGCACAGATCGGGGTAGAACACCGACAGCGATTCGGCGAGGAACAGCCCCTTGTAGATGATCGACCGGCACGACAGCGAGCAGATGTAGAAGCCCTGGATCTGCGCCGCGATCACACGCTTCTCGATCCTGCGGCGGACCAGATACAGCGTCTTTTCGAACTCGGCGGCGTCCTGCTCGTCGGGCATCGGTCCGGCGATCATGATCTGCTCGATCTCGGGACGCGTCGCCTGCGCCTTCTGGCCGATCACCGACACGTCGACGGGCACCTGGCGCCAGCCATAGATGGTATAGCCCGCCTCGATGATCGCGCTCTCGACGATCGTCCGGCAATCCTCCTGCGCGCCCAGATCGGTGCGCGGCAGGAAGATCATGCCGACCGCGAGCCGGTTCGGGCGCACCTTGTGCCCCGACGCGGCGACCGCATCGTCGAAGAAGCGCAGCGGCAGATCGATGTGCAGCCCCGCCCCGTCGCCCGTCTTGCCGTCCGCATCGACCGCGCCGCGGTGCCACACCGCTTTCAGCGCATCGACCGCGGACTGCACCACGCGCCGCGACGCGCGGCCATCGGTGGCGGCGACGAGCCCGACGCCGCAGGCATCGCCTTCGAAATCGGGGCGATACATGCCCTCCTCGGCGAGACGGGCGCGTTGATCGGTGGTGAAATCGGTCATCGTCACTTCTTCTTCTGCGCGGGCGTGGCCGCCTGCTTGGCGAATTCGGCGACATCGGCCTGCATGTGCGCCATCGAGGATTCCATCATAGACCGCTGCCAGGCAGCGACATCGGGGTCGGCCATGATCGTCAGCGATTGCTGCATGTATGCGCGGCCGCTCGGCGTCGCGAAGAACGCCTTGATGTCACGGCATTGGGCGACATCGAAGCGGCGCGCATAGGCGCGCGCCATCGCGTCGACCATGCTCGGCAAGCCGTCGCGCATCAGCGTCATCGTGCGAACCTGCTGCCGTTCGAGAAAGGTGGCAAACCGCGTCTGCATTTCCGGATGCTCCGCCATCGCACTGCTGAACATCGGGCTCTGCGCCATGCCCTGCTGCAGATTGCCCAGCATTGGCGCGATCATGGCCTCGATCATCTGCGCGCGCGATTCGGGCGGCATCAGGACGTCGATCAGTTCGCGCGCGGCAGCAAGGCGAGCCGGATCGGGGGCCGCGACGGCAGCAGCCGGTGCCTGCGCATGCGCCGCCGGCGGCATTATCGCGCCCGCCAGCAACACCGCCCCGAGAAAAGCGTGCATCATGCCGCGACCTTCGCGTTCGCAGCCTTGGTCTTCAGCCACTTGTGCATCGTTGCGGCGACGTCGCGCCCGTCGCGGATTGCCCAGACGACGAGGCTCGCACCGCGGACGATGTCGCCCGCCGCGAACACGCCGTCGAGCGAGGTCATCAGTGTCTTGCCGTCGACAAGGACGGTCCCCCAGCGGCTGACCCCAAGCTCAGGCGTCGCGAACAGCGTCGGCAGATCCTCGGCGTCGAAGCCGAGCGCCTTGATCACTAGGTCCGCGTCGACCGAATAGTCACCGGCGGGATCGGGCTCGGGCGCACGGCGACCGCTCGCGTCGGGCGCGCCGAGCCGCATTTTCCGCACCTTGACGCTCGACACGGTGTCACCGCCGTCGAAGCTCTGCGGCCCCGACAGCCAGACGAACTCGACGCCCTCCTCCTCGGCATTGGCAACTTCGCGCTGCGATCCGGGCATGTTCGCGCGGTCGCGGCGATAGAGACACTTCACAGACTTGGCACCCTGGCGGATCGCGGTGCGGACGCAGTCCATCGCGGTGTCGCCGCCGCCGATCACGACGACGTCCTTGCCCTCGGCATTGAGGCTGCCGTCGTCGAACGCGGGGACCGCGTCGCCGAAACCCTTGCGGTTCGAGGCGACGAGGAAGTCGAGCGCGGCGACCACGCCGTTCGACCCGCCGCCGGGCAGGTCCATTGCGCGCGCCTTGTACACGCCGGTCGCGACCAGGATCGCGTCGTGGCGCTGGCGCAGATCGTCGAGGCTCGCGTCATGGCCGACCGCGAAGCCCTCGTGGAAGACGATGCCCGCCGCCTTCAGCCGCTCGACGCGGCGCATTACGATCGGCTTTTCGAGCTTGAAGCCGGGGATGCCGTAGGTGAGCAGTCCGCCCGCACGATCGTAGCGGTCATAGACATGGACGTCATAGCCGTGCCCGCGCAGATATTCCGCCGCGGTCAGCCCTGCCGGCCCCGCACCGATCACGCCGACCGACTGGCCGCGCGATTTGCCGGGAATGAGCGGCTCGACCCAGCCATTCTCCCACGCGGTGTCGGTGATGAACTTCTCGACCGATCCGATCGTGACCGCGCCGTGCCCCGTGAATTCGATGACGCAATTGCCTTCGCACAGCCGGTCCTGTGGACAAATGCGCCCGCAAATCTCCGGCATTGTCGAAGTCGCGTTACTCAGCTCATACGCCTCGCGCAGCCGCCCTTCGGCGGTCAGCCGGAGCCAGTCGGGGATATGGTTGTGCAGCGGGCAATGGACCGAGCAATAGGGCACGCCGCATTGCGAGCAGCGCCCTGCTTGCTCCTCGGCGGGCTCGACCGCGTATCGCTGCGCGATCTCGCGGAAATCCTCCTGCCGCTCGTCCGCGGTGCGCTTCGCCGGGTAGGATTGCTCTCGCCCGACAAACTTTAGCATCGAATCGTTCGCCATACATTCCTCCGACAGCTGCGTTATTGCGCCGTCAGGGGCTTGTCACTGCTAAAAACGCATTTACGTCAGTATAGCTGCCGTAAAATTGGCTGAGATCCGCGTTGTTTCCGACCAATCCTTTCCGATTAGTATTATTAGTTCCGCATCGGCCTTACTTGCTCAGCAGCCAGATCAGTGCGGCCGAGCCGGCGACGACGCGGTAGAGCGCGAACGGCACGAAACCGTGCTTGGTGACGATACCGACGAACCACTTCACCACCAGCAACGCGACGATGAACGATACGGCGGCGCCAATCGCGATCGCGCCCAACCCAACCCCGCCGCCGCTCACGATCGCATCGCGGTTCTTGAGCAGCTCGAGCGCGCTCGCGCCGAGCATCGTCGGGATCGCGAGGAAGAAGCTGAACTCCGCCGCGGTGCGCCGCTCGACGCCCAACGCCAGCGCGCCGAGGATCGTCGCGCCCGAGCGGCTGACGCCCGGGATCATCGCGAGGCACTGGAGGAAGCCGATGCCTACTACCGTCTTCAGCGGAATGTCGGCGACGCCGCTGATGTCGCTGCGTGGCGCAAACCGCTCGACCGCGAGGATCGCAAAGCCGCCGACGACCAGCGCGATCGCCACGACCTCAGCATTGCCGAGCAGCGCCTCGATATATTTGTGCAGCGCCAGCCCGATCACCGCGGCGGGAATGAACGCCACCACCAGGTTGCGCAGGAACAACCAGGATTTCGGCTCGCGGCGGAACAGTCCCATGCCGACCGCCCAGAACGTCCGCCAGTACAGCACGACGATCGCTAGGATCGCCCCCAGCTGGATCACGACGTTGAACACCTCCCAGCGCCCGGCATCATAGCCAAGCAGCCGTGTGGCCAGGATCAGGTGGCCCGTCGAGGAAACGGGCAGGAATTCGGTGATCCCCTCGACGATGCCGAGGAGGATGACGGTCAGAAGTTCGGTCAAGCAAGGCTCCGGCGCGGTAGGTCAGGACAGGCTTAGCCTAGTTCGATCCACCTGCGTGCACTTCCGCATGCGTTTCGGCGCGCCGACCGAACCGTCCAGCCTTGCGGAACCGCACCAGCCAGCCCGGCGCGACCGTGGAGAGCGGCGTCGCGTCGATCCCCAGCGCGGCCAGGCCATCGACGCCGGTGACGACATTGTCGCTCTGCAGCATCGTCCACTGGTCCTTGGTGATCGGGGCGCCCGGCAGGAACCCCGCCCTGGCGATCAGCGCGCCCGCGAAATCGGGAAGCTCGACGATCGACGGCGTGCGACCGATCGTGCTGGCGATCCAGCGGATCAGATTGCCCATCGTGATGATGTCGGGTCCGCCAAGCTCGAGCGTCTGCCCGCCGAACGTCTCGGGCGCCGCTGCCGCCGCGACGATCGCATCGGCGACGTTGCCGACGAACACCGGCTGGAACTTCGCCCCTGCGCGCAGCACGGGGACGACCGGCGCCTTGGCGATCATCCCGGCAAAGCGGTTCACGAACTGGTCTTCCTGGCCGAACACGATCGAGGGCCGCAGGATCGTCGCGGTCGGGAACGCGTCCAGCACCGCCGCCTCGCCCTGCCCCTTCGACTTGCCATAGGCCGAGGCGGACTCCGGATCCGCCCCGATCGCCGAGACATGCACTAGCGCGCCGACACCCGCCTTGGCCGCGGCCTGCGCGACGGTCTGTGCTCCCAGCGCCTGCACACGCTGGAAATCCCCCGCGAGCACGCCAACCAGATTCACGACCACGTCCGAGCCGCTGACCGCATGCGCGATCGTCTCGGGCTTGGTAACGTCGGCACCGACGAACTGAGTCTGGCCGAGCCCGCCGAGCGGCTTTAAGAAAAACGCCTGCCGCGGATCGCGCTGTGCGATGCGGACGCGTGCGCCCGTCGCCAGCAGCGCCTGCGCGACATAGCGGCCGACGAAACCGCCGCCCCCGATCAACGTCACCAGTTTGTCGTTCATCGCCCGTCCGTCCACTTTAGTTTGCCTGCTCATTCGCGAATAACCCCTTGCCCCAGCAAGAGGCGTGTTGACAAGCATCCGTACCCTCCACTAGAGGCGCCCTCCTACCCCGTGCCCGGATGGCGGAATTGGTAGACGCACCAGCTTCAGGTGCTGGCGATCGCAAGGTCGTGGAGGTTCGAGTCCTCTTCCGGGCACCACTTTCCAATTGGGTTTGGAGAGTATGGACGCCGTTCGCAGCACGGCCTCCGGCAACCTAGCGTGCACCGATCATCGGTGCCCAAACGCCCCGCGAGCAGGCGGAATTTGCCCCATCATCATACCGTAGAGACGGTGAACGTTGCAGTCATTCGCGACTGGATCGCCGCCCGCCAACGCTTGCCTGCACAACCCGCGCCTTGCACGCTGGCGGCTTAGGCCCAACGCGGGCAATCGGCCGCCCCTGCCGGCGCGATGTCGCCCAGCGGCCCTTGAGCGCGCTGGGCGAGGCAGGTTCAGAACGGCAGCCAGCGGCTCTTGTGCGTGAGGTTCATGTACCCGACGTTCACGCCGGCGCGCCAGCCGACGCCGAGGCGAATCGGGATCAGCACGACATTGCCACGGCGCAGGTACGTCGCAGCGAAGCCCCCCACGAGATAAAGCCGCCCCTCGACCGCAGGGAAGCGCTTGTAGAGCTCCTCGGTGTCGTAGAGATTATAGACCAGCACGAAAACCTTGTTCGCGTCGCCGCCGACGTCGAACCCTACCGAAGGTCCGGTCCAGTAGACCGGCTGCTGGCCCTCGACCTTGTGGCTCATGATGCCCGACCCGTAGCGTACGCCCAGGATGAACGCCCCCGATGCCTCGCGGCCGGCGATATAGGCATTGGGTTGCCCCTGATCCTTGAGAATCTTTTCGAGCAGCCCGCCAAGTCCGGCCGCGCCCTTGCCAAAGACGCCTTCGCCCGCCGCGAGCAGATCGTCGCGCTCATAGGTATCGGCGGCCTGCATCGTCGCCTCGGCGCGCGTTTCCGCCGCCTGCGGACTTGCCGGAGGCGGCGGCACAGGAACGGGCTCCGACTGAGCAGGTGCTTGCGGATAGGCGGGTCGCGACGGCTGGGTTGACGCCTGCGCGCGCGGCGGCGTCGAATAGGCTTGCGCGGAGATATCGCCGTCGATCGCCTGATTGGGATCGATCGTACGGACCTGCGCCGATGCGCCCCCCCCGCAAATGGCTGCCGCTAGGGCACCCAGGCCAAGCCAGACGCTACGCATGTCGATCGATCCCCACTACCAAGGCACCCTGCCGCCGGTAGAGTAACCGACGTTCACGTTACCGCGCTATGAACGAGCGGGGTTTGCATGTCGAATTCGGGTAAATTCGGGACGAGCGACCGATTTCCCGACTTTGCAGTTCGTCCCCGGCTGGTCCGATGCAATTCGCGCGGGGACATCATTACAGCCGTTGCTCCCTACGCCGACCCTCGCTATAGGCTCGCATCTGCTGCAGCCGGAGACGTGGGTGAGTGGCTGAAACCAGCGGTTTGCTAAACCGCCGTACCGGGTTTACTGGTACCGAGGGTTCGAATCCCTCCGTCTCCGCCAATATCTGCCACAAATTCAGCTTCCCTGATACGATGCTGCCGCGATCACGAAGCGCGGGTGTCGGCGGCGAAGAAATGGTTGTTCGGAACTGGCCGGCTTTGCCGATGATGGTGCGGCACTGCCGCACTTCACTCACCCTGACGTAAGAGCAGGACTCGTGCGTCACCGCCGATTTGGCGCGTCCGCTGCCTCGAAGCAGACATGCGCTTCGATGCGCGACGTCGCGGCCTTCGTGAAACGGTCGCCTACCGCGGCCACCCTCAGCGGACGACGCGCGTGACGTGGCCCATCTTTCGGCCCGGTCGTGCGGTGCCCTTGCCGTAGAGATGGAGATGGG
This sequence comes from Sphingomonas sp. BK036, assembly GCF_004216825.1. Lineage (NCBI taxonomy): Bacteria > Pseudomonadati > Pseudomonadota > Alphaproteobacteria > Sphingomonadales > Sphingomonadaceae > Sphingomonas > Sphingomonas sp. BK036. The sequence continues at coordinate 1,340,345 of NZ_SGXR01000003.1, forward strand.
CGCCGGACTCCGCGAGAAGCTCCGCCCAGCGATCCGCGTCGTCGCCGATCAGGTTTTCCATCGCCACCGCGCGCGCCGTCAGCGTCGTCGTGCCCAGCGGCAGGCCGCAGATCGCGCGGATGTGGTTTTCGAATTGCGAGCATTCGGCGCCCTCGATCGTCCAATGGCCCGAATTATGGACGCGCGGGGCCATTTCGTTAAACACCGGACCGTCGGCGCCGACGAAGAACTCGCACGCCAGCACGCCGACATAATCAAGTTCGGCGGCGATCCGTTCGGCCAGTGCTGCGGCCTCAGCGGCCTGTGCCAGTACGGCGGCGGGTGCGGGCACCGTGGAGTGGCGGAGGATCGCGTCGCGGTGCACGTTGAGCGGCGGATCGTACCGCGCAACGCTGCCGTCGAGGCCGCGCGCGATCAGAATCGAGAATTCATGCTCGAACGGGACGAACGCCTCGAGCACTGCGGGGCCGCCGATCGCATCCCACGCCGCCTGCGCTGCGTCGGGCGTCTCGATCTTGACCTGCCCCTTGCCGTCATAGCCGAACCGCGCGGTCTTGAGCACGGCAGGCGTGCCGACCGCCTCCAGCCCTGCCCGCAGGCTTTCGAGGCTGTCGACCGCCGCCCAGGGCGCCGGACGCCCGCCGACGCTCTCGACGAAGCGCTTCTCGCCGATCCGTTCCTGCGCGACGCGCAGCGCGCGCGGGCTCGGGTGTACGGGGACTCGGTCGGCGAGCCATTCGACCGGCTCGACGTCGATATTCTCGAACTCGTAGGTCACGACGTCGCACGCGTCGGCGAAGTCGGCGAGCACGATGCGGTTGTGGTAATCGGCGCGCGTCATCGTCGAGGCGGACTGCGCGGCGACGCTCTCCTGGTCGGGGGCGAGGACGTGTGTGTGATAGCCGAGCTGCGCCGCGGCGCTCGCGAGCATCCGGCCGAGCTGGCCACCGCCGAGGATGCCGATGGTCGATCCGGGGGGAAGCGGCGTCATGCTCTGGTCCTTCAGGCAGGGTCGGTGGCGACGGCGTCGGTCTGTGCGGTGCGCCACGCCTTGAGGCGGGTGGCGAGCGCATCGTCCGACGTCGCGAGGATCGCGGCGGCGAGCAGGCCTGCGTTGATCGCGCCGGGCTTGCCGATCGCCAGCGTGCCTACCGGGATGCCGCCGGGCATCTGCGCGATCGACAACAGGCTATCCATGCCCTTGAGTGCCTTCGATTCGACGGGCACGCCGAGCACGGGGAGATGCGTCATCGACGCCGCCATTCCGGGCAGATGCGCCGCGCCGCCCGCGCCCGCGATCACGACCTTCAGCCCCCGATCGGCGGCGGTCGTCGCATAGTCGTAAAGGCGTTGCGGCGTGCGGTGCGCGGAGACGACCTTGGTCTCGTAGGCGACGCCGAGCGTGTCGAGCGCCTCGGCAGCGTGGCGCATCGTCTCCCAATCGGAGGTGCTGCCCATGATGATGCCGACTAGAGCCACGATCGTCCCCTGATCCAAGGAGCGCCGTGCCTAGCGACGGGAGGGGGCTAGGGCAACTACCCCTCATCCTGGGCTCGACCTAGGATCCAGAGCCACGGACGCCGACGCCTTTGGCTCTGGATCCTGACCTTCGTCAGGATGACGGGCTATGGGTGGCTCAGCGCTCGCTCAGGTAATAGCGATCGGTCGCGTTGAGATCGGCGTCGAGTTCATACACGATCGGCTGGCCGGTCGGGATTTCGAGGCTCGTGATCTCGTCGTCTGGGATGTTCGACAGATGCTTTACCAGCGCGCGGAGCGAGTTGCCGTGCGCGGAGATCAGGACGCGCTGGCCGCCCTTGAGCGCGGGAGCGATGCGTGCGTCCCAATAAGGCAGGACGCGTGCGATCGTGTCCTTGAGGCTCTCAGTCTGGGGAATCGCGATGCCGTCGTAGCGCCGGTCCTTCGACAGGTCGAATTCGCTGCCATCCTCCAGCGCGGGCGGCGGGACGTCGAAGCTGCGGCGCCAGATATGGACCTGCGCGTCGCCATGCTTGGCTGCGGTCTCGGCCTTGTCGAGCCCGGTCAGCCCGCCATAATGCCGCTCGTTCAGGCGCCAGTCCTTCTCGACCGGGAGCCAGAGCCGTCCCATTGCCTCGAGCGCGATGTTGAGCGTCTTGATCGCACGCGTCTGCAGGCTGACGAAGGTCTGGTCGAAGTCGAGACCCTTGGCGGACATCAGCTCGCCCGCGGCCTTGGCCTCGGCCTCGCCCTTGGCGGTCATGTCGACGTCCCACCAGCCGGTGAAACGGTTTTCGAGGTTCCAGCTGGACTGGCCGTGGCGGATCAGGACGAGGGTCGGCATGCGGGCTCCTGCGACATGGGAGGATGAAACGATAATGCGGCGGTTGCCCCCTATCCGGCATCCTGACGAAAGTCAGGATCCAGAGCCAAGAGGGCCAGCGATCGGTTACCCTGGATCCTGACTTTCGTCAGGATGACGGGCGCGAGAACATCAAATCTCGCCGATCATGTCGGCGAGCGTTTCGAGCATCGCGTGCGCAAGCTTCTTCGACCGCTCAGGCGACCAGCCATACTCGGCATCGGGGTTCGCATCGTGATCCTTGAACGGCATCTCGAGCGTCATCGATACCGCGCCGAACCGCTCGGCAAGCTGGTTGGTCGACATCGACAGGTTGGCCGTGCCGGGTGCGGACTTAGGATAGCCCTTCTCGGTCTGGAAATCGGGCGTGTGCGCCGCAAGCCGCCGGCCGTAGTCGTAGAATTTCTCGCCGTGCGCGTCGGTCCAAGACGGGATGCCTTCGAACCCCGCGATGAAGTTCGCCGGGATCGCCTCGTCGCCATGGATGTCCATCGCGACGTCGACACCGGTTAGGTCCATCGCGTTGCGGACGCACAGGACTTCGGGGCTCTTGTCGAGGCTGGGCGTGTGCCATTCGCGGTTAAGGTTCACGCCGACCGCGTTGGTGCGCAGATGGCCGCGCCGCGTGCCGTCGGGGTTCATGTTGGGGACGACGTTGAAGGTCGCCTTCGCCAGCAGGTCGGCGGTGATCGGATCGGCCGAATCGGTCAGCCGCTCGAGCGCGCCTTCCATCCACCATTCGGTCATCGATTCGCCGGGATGCTGGCGACCATAGATCCAGACCTGCTTGGGGCCGCTGCCGATCGTGAAGCAGTCGATCGCCTGCCCGTCGAGCGACTGGCCGAGCTCGCGGTGCGCGACGCCCGGCAGCAACGCGGTGCGTGCTACCAGCGCTTCGTGCATTTCCATCGTGTACGGCGCGAAATAGGCGAACCAGGCGAGATCGGTCTCCGAGGTGAAGTCGAACTCGAGCACGCCGTCCGCATAGCGCGTCTCGATCATCCGCCACGCCTGCCGATCGGTGCTGGCGCGCGTCTCGTAGCCCGGCCAGCCGAACGGATAGGCCGACGTACCCGCATTGAGGATGCGATAGGTCAGCGTCCGCCCGGCCGCCCCTGCCACCCGGAAATAGAACCACTGGAAGAAGTCGGACTGGTGATCCGCGACGATCTCCAGATCGATTCGGTCTCCGTCGATGGCGACAACGCGAATGTTGCCGCCATCGAAAGCGGCGTTGATGGTCGGGTTCATGGCGTTTGCGTTCATTTCACCTGAATAGTGCGACCGGACTCGCCGGGGAACCCCATGAACAATGCGCGGGCGAGCTTGTCGGCTTGGATATCGGTCCGTGCGTCGTCCTTGCGCGCATCGGCGAACGACTGGGCACGGCCTTCCCAGACCGGCGACTGGTCGGCGGTGCGCTTGATCGTCACCGACAGCTCGGACACAAGGATCGCGGTGCTCCCGCCGCCGCCGATCGGGAAGCCTACACCGCCGCCAAGCCCGACGCCGCCGCCGCCACGACCGCCGCTGAAGCCGCCGCCGCCCAGACCGATGCTGATCGGCGACCGCTTGGGCGGCCCGGCCTGCGTCGTCCGCGTGAAGCCGACGGTCGCGACCAGCAACGGCTTTGCGCCGGCCATCGGCACGCTATAGCCAGCCTTGAGCAGTTCGCCCTGGACCGCGGCGGCATAGGTCTTGAACTCGAGGCTGGCGGGGCCGCCACCGGTGAGGGGCTGCACCGCGATCGTGCCACGGTCGATCGGTTCGCCCAGGTGATAGCGCAGCACCTCGGTCGGCGGCAGCGACGGGCCGGTCGCGCACGCAGTGAGGGATGCGCCTGCCAGCGCCAGGACCAGGATCGAACGAACCGCCATCGGGACTTCCTTAGAATGTTGCGCCATAGTAACGCTCGGACCAGCCGGGTGGGTTCCCGGATGGCTTGAGCGTGTCCATTGCTTGACTTGGACACACCCCGCCATTAGGCGATCCCGTCTTTCCGCACACCTAGATTTGAAAAGAAGCGAATCGATCATGAAGATCCGCAATTCCCTGAAGTCGCTCAAGGATCGTCACCGCGATAACCGCGTGATCCGTCGTCGTGGCCGTACCTACGTCATCAACAAGACCAACCGTCGCTTCAAGGCACGCCAGGGCTAACGCCCTGACTACCGCCGTCATCTTCGACGTCGGTCGTGTCCTGTACGACTGGGATCCCCGGATCCTGTACGAGCGCCTGATCGACGACGATCGGGCGCTCGACGCGTTCCTGCGCGACGTCGTGACGATCGATTGGCATTTCCAGCACGATGCTGGCCGTGACTTCGCCGACACCTCGGCGGAGCTTGCCGCGCTGTATCCGCAGCATGCCGCGTTGATCGCCGCCTGGGGGCCGCGATTCAACGAGAGCATTGGTGCGGGGATCGCAGGCATGCATGCGATCGTCGAGGAGCTGGATTCGGCCGGCGTCCCGCTGTTCGCGATCACGAACTTCAGCCACGAGTTCTGGCCACCCTTCCGCGCGCGCGAAGCGCAGCTGTTCGACCGGTTCCGCGACATCGTCGTGTCGGGCGAGGAGAAGATGGTGAAGCCGGACGCGGCGATCTATCGGCTGGCGCTCGATCGATTCGGGCTGGCCGCGGAGGACGCGGTGTTCGTCGACGACAATGCAGCGAACGTGGCGGCCGCGCAGGCGCTGGGCATCGAATCGGTGCTTTTCACGACCGCGGCAGATTTCCGCGCGCGGTTGGTCGCACTCGGACTGCCGATCGCGAAACAGCACGCATCCTGACGAGCCTCTGGATGACGGTGCGCTAGCCTTTATTATTGTAGCGAGACCGACTGGGCGAGATTCGCGACCGCCGTCTCCTGATCCACGACGGGCTCGGGCGGCATCACTCCGCCCTCGAAATCGTCCGTGACCGTCACGGTCGTCCCCAGCGTCGTCACCCCAAACAACTGTTTCGCAAAGCCGAGCGGCACGCGGATGCAGCCGTGCGAATCGGGAAAGCCCGGATTCCGCCCCGCATGGATCGCGATGCCGTCCCAGGTCAGCCGCTGCATGAACGGCATCGACGCATCGTTATACAGGCTCGACTTGTGGACCGCGTTCTTCTGCAGGATCGGATAGGTGCCGAGCGGTGTGTCCTTGCCATCCTTGCCGCTGGAAATGGTGGTCGCCGCGATCATCGTCGACCCGCGATAGACGAAGGCACGTTGCTCCATCAGGCTGATCACGATGCTGACGGGCTCGCCCGAGCCATTGTCCTTCCAGACGAACTGGTTCGGCGACAGCTCGGTCGCGGCCTGCTCGATCGGCATCGCGGCGATGGCCGCGGCGGACGAGGCCAGCGCCGGGGTGGCGCCCATGCCCAGCACGATCGCCAACCCGTACGCCTTCAACGACCGCGCCATCCCGCTCATCTGTCCATCCGTTCCCGAGTCTCGATCCGCCAGTCAACGTTCGACCGCGGGGAATGTGCCGACGCGATGAGTCGACGAACCGACCCCAAGCCGGGGTGGTTCGAAGGAACGGACCCACAACCAGTGGAAATGGTTGCAGAATATTCACCGAAAATCGGTTATAGCGATGCTTACGGGAACTGGGGCAATTTCGGGAAAATCGATGCACGACGAGCAAGGTCTTGTGCGCGAACGACGCGCGCTTCTGAAGAACGGTTTGGTTTTGGCGGGGGCTCTGGCGGTACCGGGGGCGGTATCCGCAACGACTCGACTCGGACGCCCGCTGACGGCGCGTGATCTCAAGCCGATGACGCAGCCACCGCTGCCGCGCACGACGGTCGCGGTAACCTCGCCGCGTGTCGTTCGCCCCGATCTGTTGCGCCAGGCGATGGCATCGCTCAGCCGCCACGGCAGCCGCATCCCGAACCGTGACCGGATCGCGATCGCCGATTTCGCGGCGCCGTCGGGCAAGCCGCGTTTCCACTTTATCGACCTGGCAAGCGGGCGCAGCACGTCGTTGCTGGTCGCGCATGGCAGCGGCTCCGACCCTGCGCATACCGGCTATCTCGAGCGCTTCTCGAACCGCTTCGGCTCGAACGCCTCGTCCGAGGGCGCATTCGTCACCGATGATTATTATGTCGGCAAGCATGGCCGGTCGCAGCGCCTGATCGGCCTCGATCCGACCAACGACAACGCGCTCGATCGCGCGATCGTCGTCCATTCGGCTTGGTACGCCAACAAGGACATGATCGAGAGCCACGGCATGCTCGGTCGCAGCCAGGGTTGCTTCGCGGTCGGCGAGCGCGATCTGGACCAAGTGTTCGCACGACTGGGTGCGGGCCGGATGATCTACGCCGCCAAGGTCTGACAAACAGGCGCGGACTCGGGGGCTAGCCCGCGGTCTGCGCCATCCGGCTCTGCTCCATACGCTGGCGTGCGCGCCGCACGCCGCCGATCAGCCCCGACCAGAGCAACGCCTCCAGCCCGGCATAGCCAAGCCCCAGATGGTCGGGCCTGACCGCCAGTACGTCGGCAAGCCGCACCGTCCCCGCCCGCAACCCCGCCCGGCCGATATCGCCCCAGCGTCGCGCGGTTTCCCAGCGGATCAGCCGGATATCGTGCGGCGAGCAATCGTGCGTCGCCAGAAAATCCGCCTGGATCACGCTCAGCGCACTCCCCAGCGTCGCCAGCGCGGCGCGATCGGGCACCGGCCGCCTCGCCATGTTGTGCAGCATGATCAGCGTCGCGACCCGCTCCGCGCGATCGTCGAACAGCCGTGCGTAGCGCTCGGTCAGCACACGGACCGATGCCGCCTCCATCGTATCGACGAACCGCTTCGAGACGCCGCCCGGATGAACCCGGTACAGCACCAGCGCCGCATCGAGCCGCGCGATCGCGCCGAAATGCTGGATCCGCTGATACAGGTCGAAATCCTCCGCATAGAGGAGTTCGGGCCGGGTCACCGGATCGAGTCGCCGCGCAACCGCGGTGCGCATCATCGTCGACGACCAGACCAGCGGATTTTCGATGCAGGTCAGCCACGCGACCAGCGCGGGCGTGGTGGACGGCGCATAGCGCGACGGGCCGACCACGCCCTCGGTCAGCAGATCGGCGGCGGTGCCCAGCAACACGGTGTCGGGATGCGCATCGAGATACGCCACCTGTCGCGCGAAACGATCGGGGCGGCAGATGTCGTCATGGTCGAGCGCGGCGATGTAGCGGCCGCGCGCCTCCGCAAAACCGCGATTGCGTGCGAGCACCGGACCGCCATTGCGCGCCATCTCGACCAGTCGCACGCGCGGATCTGGCCAGGCCCGCACCACGTCGCGCGTGTTATCGGTCGAGCAGTCGTCGACGACGATCACCTCGAAATCGGTAAAGGTCTGCACCTGAAGGCTGGCGAGCGTCTCCCCGATCAGTCCCGCGCCGTTATACGCCGCCATCACGACACTGACCGCGGGGCTCGCCCCCGGCGCGCCTACCCCCATGTCCATGGGCGCATCCTGCCGCATATCCTTCTGCATTCCCGTCTAACTCACGCTGCCGCCATGACCTGCGACGCCATCACCTGATCGACGATCATAAGGCCCACATCATTCTGCCATAGCCATAAGCCGTTGGCTTGGCCCGAGAAACTTGGCTCGCCGCCAAGCGGCCCCCAGGGCACGAACCCCGCGGCGAGGCCCAGCCCGTATAGTCCCGCAATCGGTGCGCCGTCGCCATCGACGATCCGGCAATGGCGATCGACCATCGGCTTCCCGTCCTGCGCGGCAAGCGGGATCGGCAGCCCGTCGCGGTCGGCGATCGGCACCGCGATCGGTCGATAGCCGAGCGCCGCGATGACCAGGTCCGCCTCTTCGATGATCGTCCGCGCGGCGGCGTCGTCGTCGGCCGCGATGCGGTGCAGCGCCACGCGAGGATCGGGCGCGCGACCGTCGACGCGCAGCATCCGCAGCACCAGGTCGCGCGCCTCGAGGCGAAAGCCCGCGAGCCGGTAGACGAACCCCGAAACCGGGCAGATGTCGTCCGGACCGAAATCGGTGAAACCCTCGGCATGCGCAGCCTCGACCGAATGATAGAAGGGACGCAACGGTCGCCGGTGGAGCAAGGTGATCGCCCCTGCCCCCAGCGGCAGCCCAGGCTGGCGCTTCAGCAGCAGCGCGATCGTCGTGAGCGCGCTGGTCGACCCGCCGACGACCGCGATCCTCGGGTTGCGCTTGCCGGTAAGGATATCGGCAACCTTTTCGAACCCGCCCACCGTCAACACGTCGTCCGACTGCATCAGCCGCCCGCTTGCGAGGTCCGCCAGTTGCCCTCCCGCGACACGCTGGGTCGCAAGCCGGTCGAGCGGCTGGTGACCGCCGGTCGCGACGACGATGTTGCGCGCCAACTGATCGAACACATGCCCGTCGGACAAGCGCCGCAGCTGCACGCTCCACACGCCTTCGCCGACCCGCCGGACACCCAACGCCTCGTGCCCGGTCAGCACGACGCCGCCATTCGCGCGGACGATGTCGGTCAGCCGGTCGCCGGTCGCGCGCAACAGCGGACCGACCTCGGTCAGCGGCACGCCGAGCGCATCGATATGCGCTGCCACCGCTCGCCCCGCGGGATGATCGACCAGCCGCGCGAGTTCGGGATGCGTGTTGTCGCGCACTGCGGTCAGGAAGGTCTGCGCGGTCGAATCGGAAGTGATCGCATAGCGGCCGAGCCGGCCACCGCCGATCGCGCCGCTCCGCTCGATCACCATCAGCCCGGATGCGGCAAAGTCGGGAAGCAGGCCGCGCTTGGTCGCCGCGGTGAGCATCGCGGTGCCCGCCGGACCACCGCCGATCACGATCACCGACGCCACCGCATCACCAGGCCCGCGCACCAACGCGCGGCGATCGAGCGGGCGGAGGATCGCCGCGCACGCATCCGTCAGCGCCGCCGACGCCCGTCGCGCATCGTCGACCGACATCGCATCGGTGATCGGCAACGACAGCATCCGCCCCGCGATCTTGTCCGCGACCGGGGTCGGCTCGATCATCGCGGTCGCCTGGAACCAGGGCTGTTCGCCGAGGTGCGGGCTGAAATAGCGACCGCAGCCGACGCCCGACGCCTCGATACTCTCGACGATCGAATCGCGGTGATGCGCGAGCCGCTCGGGCAGCAGCACCGGCATGAACTGCATCGCGCGGCGCTGGCCCGACACCGACTGGAACTGGAAGCCGGGCAAGGCCGCGCGATAGGCCTGTTCGAGCGCGGCGCGGTGGTCGGCGACCGAATCGATTTCGGCGAGCTTCGCCTGCGCGATGATCGCGGTGATTTCGGGCAGCTTGGCGTTGATCCCCGGCAGCGTCGCGTTGCGGCTGCCCTCGAACCCGAAATTGCCCATCGACCGTAGCGTCGCGATCAGATCGATATCGCCGCTGTGGATCAACCCGCCCTCGCCCACCGCGAACGTCTTGGTCGCGTGCATCGAATGGACCACCGCGAACGGCGCGCAGGCGCCAAAGCCCAGCCCCGCATCGTCGAGCGTCCCGAGCGACGACGCCGCATCGACCACCACGCCGACGCCGTAGCGCTGCTGGAAATAGACGTACCGCTCCAGATCGATCGCATTACCGAACGTCGCATAGGGCACGACCACGCCGACCCGCTCGCCATGCCGGGCGAGCAGCCGCTCCTCCTCCAACGCGCATGCGGCCCAGTCGTCGGGATCGATATCGCAGATCAGCGGGGTGAGCCCTGCCCATGCCGCCGCCTGTGCGGTCGCTGCGAAGGTCAGCGCGGGCATCAACGCGAGCGTGCCCTGGTTGGGGTTCAGCCCCCCGGTCCGCATCCCCGAGGCATGCCGGATCGCGAGCATCAACCCGAGCGTCGCGTTGCCGACCGCGAGGCAGGCACCATGGCCGCCGAACAGCGCCTGAGTGACGCCTGCCTCGAACGCGCGGACCTCGGGGCCGTTGTTGCTGAACACCCCCGATGCCTCGACCCGGCGCAGCGCGTCGAGATGCTCGCTCAGCCGCGGCGGGTTCGGCGCGATCAGGGGGAGGCGTGTCATCGGCGGTCCGGTCTGTTGGTGCGACGGCTGTATGCCGCAGCGCCTCCTAAGAACCAGTTACGTTGCCAAACTCCAATATACGCAGGACAGTTCTTTTCTTACATCACCCCGGATTCCGTCCGGGGTGATGTAGATGTGTCACCTGGCCAGCGGCAGGCTGATGAAGCTCTCGTCCGAACCCGAGACGGTCACCTTCTGTGTCGCTCGAACATAATCCTTTGGTTGTGCAAAAAAGATGTTCGGGACGAAGGTTTGCGGGTTGCGATCGTAGAGCGGGAACCAGCTCGACTGCACCTGCACCATGATCTTGTGCCCCGGCAGGAACACGTGATTGGTCGTCGGCAGCGCGAACTTGTATTTCAGCGGCACGTTCGCGGCGATCGGCTTGGCGACCGCCAGATCTTCGCGGTAGCGCCCGCGGAAGATGTCCATCGCGACCGAGAGTTGATAGCCCGCCATCGCCTTGTCGCCCGGATTGACGTCGGGATAGACGTCGATCAGCTTGACGACCCAGTCGCTGTCGGTGCCGCTGGTCGACGCGGTCAGGTTTACTTCCGGCACGCCCGCGATCATCGTCGGGGTGGTCAGCGCATCCGTCGTGAAGGTGAGCACGTCGGGACGGCCCGAAACCGCGCGCTGATCGTCGACCAGCCACTGTTTCCACGTCGATCCGCTCGCATAGGTCGGCAGCGTCGGGCGCACGCGGTAGCTGACCGGGGCCGCCGGATCGGAAATATAGTCCGCAGTGGTCGCCGCGCCGCCCGTCGCCTGGAAGCCGAGCGCGCCGCCGGGCTTGAGATAGAGCGGCGTGCCAGCGACGGGCGCGGTCGGCCACTTGTCGAGCTTCTGCCACTCGTTACGGCCCGACTGGAACATCGTGACGGGCGCGACGTCCATCGCCGGCTGGTCGCTCTTGAGATAATGCGCGAGGAACGGCGCGAGCACGTGCCAGCGCCACCATTTGGCGGTGTCGGCATCCCATTTGATCGCGCCCAGCGCGCTGCCGTCGCGCACCTCCTGCCCGTGATACCAGGGGCCCATCGACAGATAGACCATGTCGTTGGCGGTGTCCTTGGGCTCGAGCGCGCGGTAGACCGCGGGCGCGCCGTAGATATCCTCCTGATCCCACAAGCCCCCGACGATCAGAGTCGGCACCTTGAGCGGCTGGCCCGCGAGCACGGTGTCCATCGCCTGGCTCGACCAGAACGAATCATACGCCGGATGCTGCGTGATCTTGCGCCAGAAGCCCAGCTGCTCGAGCCCCTGAGCCTTCCCGATCGCGCCGGCCGAGCCGCCCTTGAGATAATAGTCGTAATCGTCCGCGGTGTCGGTGATCCACGGCGTGCCCGCGTCCTTAGTCGCTTCCTGCCCGAGGATATAGGGCATCATGCCCTCGCGGAACGCGCCGTTGTGGAACCAGTCGTCGCCGCGCCAGCCATCGACCATCGGGTTCATCGGCACCGAGACCTTGAGCGCCGGATGCGGATTGATCAGCGCCATCAGCGGCAGGAAGCCGTCATAGCTGATCCCGCTGATCCCCACGCGCCCGTTCGATTCGGGGACGTGCTTCACCAGCCAGTCGATCGTGTCGTAGGTGTCGGTCGAATCGTCGGTCTTGGTCGGGTTCTGCGCGGTGCCGGCGCGCGCGGGGTTCATCATGTAGATGCCCTCCGACGCGTGCATCCCGCGGACGTCTTGGATCACGCGGATATAGCCCGCCGCCGCGATCACGTCGCCCGCGCCGTCGCCATGCTCGAGGATCCCCGCATAGGTGCCGCTATCGACCTTGGTCTGGCCGTCGGCGTCGTACGGCGTGCGCGTCATCAGGATGCCCGCATCCTTCGCGCCCTTGGGGACAATGATCACGGTGTGCAGCTTCACCCCGTCGCGCATCGGGATTTCGACGACTTTGCGCACATAGTCGTAGCCGACGTCGCGCGGCGCCATCTTGGCGGGGCGTTCGTCGTAGTTCTGCGCGGTAGCGGGGGCGGTTGCAGCGGCGACGAGCGCGGCCAGCGCGCAGGCGGTGAGCAAACGGGGCATCGATATCATTGTCTTTTTCCTTCCCTCCCGGACCGAAAAAGAAAAGGCCCGCCTTTCCGGGTCGGAAAGGCAGGCCTCTCTCATAGTTTGGATCACCATGCCGAACGCGCGGTTACCCGTATTGCAAAGCCGTCACCCCAGCGAACGCTAGGGTCTCCCACTTGGCAGATGCCACCCGCCGCACCGAGAGATCCCAGCGTTCGCTGGGATGACGGTGTTGGCGGAGGGCACGGCTTCACAGTCCCTGATCGTCGTACGGGCCTTGATCGCCGTACGGGCGCATCAGGCCGTCCGCGTGCCGGTCAGCGGGAAGCTGCCAAACGCGCCGGCCGCGACGCTGCCCTTGAGCATGTCGTCCTCGACGGTCGCCTTGCAGTCGAGCGTCATCGGCATCGGCACGGTCATGCTCTGCTTCCAGGTGATCGTGTCGCCCTCGACCTCGCCGGTGACGTCCATGCCGCCCATCGCGCCCGACACCGCACCGGTGAACGTGTCGCCCGCGCTGTTCACGGTCAGCGTCATCTTCTGGTCACCCAGCGGCGACTTGACCACGCAATCCCAGCTGCCATCGACGTTCGCCATTATATTTCTCTCCTGAATCACAGCTCTGATTACTGGGCGCCGGCAACCGACGCCGCGGGGATGACCTCGACCGGCAGGCCGATGCTGTCAAGCTGCGGCCGCACCGTCTTCGCATCGCCGACCACGACCCAGATCGTCTTCTTCGGGTCGAGTGCCTGCTGAATGGCACTACTAAGCTGATTGAGGTTAAGCCCCTGATAGCGCTGGGTAATCGTCGCATAATAATCGTCGGGCCGCTTGAGCAGGTCGTTCTGCTGCATCGCCCCCAATACGGCGTCCGATGTTTCGAAATTGCCCGACAGCGATCGGATCGCACCGTTGATGGCGCGATCGAACTCGGCCTGCGTCATCGGCTCCTTGCCGAGGAACGCGCCGATATCGCTGCGCAGTGCGGCGATCGACGGGCCGGTCTGGTCCGCCTGCACCGGCGCCGACAGGATATAGGGCGCGGCGTTTTCCGATGCCTGGAACCGCCCCGACACGCCGTAGGACCAGTGCTTGCTCTCGCGCAGGTCCATGTTGACGCGACCGAGGAAGCTGCCGCCGAGCGCGTCGTTCGCGGTTGCGATCGGCAACAGGTCCTGCGTGCCCTTCAATCCGGTCGGCACGCCGGCGATGATCACCGATTGCGGGCTGTCCGGCCGGTCGATCAGGACGATCTTCGGCGCGGACGGCGTCACGGTCGCCGGGAAGACCTTGGTGCCCGCCGCACCGGTCGGCCGCCATGTCCCGAACCGCGCCTCGAGCGCCGCCTTCACCTCGGCGAGCGGACGATCGCTGACGACGAAGATCTTCGCCTTGTCGGGGCGCAGCCATGCCTGCTGGAACGCAACAAGGTCTGCGCGGGTCAGCGCCGCGACCGCCTTGGGATCGCCGCTGCCCTGCGCCTTGGCATAGGGCGAGGTCGGCCCGAGCAGCTTCGGCAGGACGCGCGTCGCCAGTCCCTGCGGGCTGGTCAGTTCCTGCGCGATCTGCGCGAGCTGCTGGTTCTTGACGCGCGCGACCTCGGCATCGGCGAAGGCCGGGTTCTGCGCGATGTCGGCGAACAGATCGACCGCGGGCGCCAAGTTCGCGCTCGGTACCTGCAATGACAGGAATGTCCGGTCGTTCGACGCGCCCGAGCCGATCTCCGCACCGAGCCGCTCCTTGGCCTCGGCCAGCGCGACCGAATCGCGAGTCGCGGTCCCCTCGTCCATCATCGACAGCGTCAGCTTCTGCGTGCCGAGCTTTCCCGGAACATCCGCCGCGACGCCGGCATCGAAGCTGAGCACCGCCTGCGTCACCGGCACCGCGTCGCGCTGCGCATAGACAAGCTCGATCCCGTTCGCGAGACGCGTGCGCTCGATCGTCGGGAAGCTGAGCCCCGCGATCTGGCCGACCGCGGGCAGCGGTCCGCGCGTGCCCTTTGGCGGCGCCTCGGGCGCGGGCACGACGACGGCCTTGGGCGGCACGACCGCATTGGCATAGGCATCGCGCGCGCCAGGCACGACGGTCAGCGAATAAGCCGGCCGCGACAGCCACTTGGCCGCCGCCGCCCGCACGCTCGCCGGCGTTTCCGCAGCGAGCTGGAGAAGCTGTTTCTTGTAGAAGCCGGGATCGTTCGAATACAGCGTGCCCTCGGCCAGCGCGACCGCCTTGCCGCCGAAGCCGCCAACCGATTCGAGCCCCTCCATCCGGCGCGCCGCCGTCGTCGTCGCGACCCGGCTGACCTCATCGGCGGTCGGGCCGTTCTTGAGGAAATCGGCGAGGATCTCGTCGATCCGCTTGGTCACGATCGCCGGGTCGACGCCCTCGCGGACGATCGCCTGGATCTCGAACATGCCGAGCTGGCTGAAGCTGCTGTTCTCGGCAGAGATCCGCGTGACCAGCTTCTCCTTCTTGACCAGCGCGGTGTCGAACCGGCTGCTGGCAAGGCCGCCCAGCACGCCCGCCGCGACGTCCAGCGCGGTGCCGTCCTTGTCGTTCAGCCCGGGCACGACCCAGTTGCGGCTGATCATCACCGCGGCGACGCGGTCCTTGATCGTCTCGCTGACCGGCGCGGGCAGCGTCGGGATCGGTGCGGCAGGCACGACGCTCTCCGGCCCCTTCGGAATGCCGCCGAAATACTGCTCCGCGAGGCGCTTGCCGGTCGCCGCATCGACGTCGCCGGCCAGCACCAGCACCGCGTTGTTCGGGCCGTAATGATCCTTGAACCAGTCCTTCACCGTCTGCAGCGACGCGGCATCGAGATCCGCCATCGAGCCGATCGTGGTGTGGCCGTACGGATGCGTCGCGGGGAACAGCCCCTCGGTGACCTTGTACTGCGTCAGCCCGTAAGGCTGGTTGTCGCCCTGGCGCTTCTCGTTCTGGACGACGCCGCGCTGCTCGTCGAGCACGCCCTGCGTTATCGCGCCGGTGAGATAGCCCATGCGATCCGATTCGAGGAACAGCGCGCGATCGAGCGCCGCGGTCGGCACCGTCTCGAAATAATTGGTGCGGTCGAAATAGGTGGTGCCGTTGAAGTCGGTCGCGCCGACCTGTTTGAGCGGTTCGAAGAAATCGCCGGGCGCGTTTTCGGAGCCGTTGAACATCAGATGTTCGAACAGATGCGCGAACCCGGTCTTGCCCTTGGGTTCGAACTTCGACCCGACATTATACCAGACCGACACCGCGACGACGGGCGCCTTGCGATCGGTGTGCACCACGACGCGCAGGCCATTCTTCAGCGTGAACTGCTGGTACGGGATATCCACCGACTTCACGAGGGCGGCGACCGGTGCGGCCTGGGCCGCGGGCGTCGGGCGCTGCGCCTGCGCGCCGGAGACCAGAAGCGCGGCGACCGACACGCCGGTGAATACGGAAATCTTCGAAATCATGTGCGCTCATCACCCCAGCCTGTCTGTTGGGCCAGCATAGAGACGTCGCCCCCGACGGCAACAAGGATGACAAAACCAATCAGTTATGGAGCAATCGGTTGGCCGTACGGTAACGCTTGGGGTATTCGGCAGCATGAGCTGCGCCCGATCGAGCCGAAACCCGCACATACCGATAACCATCAGCCCTAGCAGCCGCGGCGAATGATCCGCCCGGCCATTTCTGCGCGCCAGATCGGCACTCAGGCGCAACCGCTCGCGATCGTCGACAACTTCCACCCCGATCCCGATGCGCTGCGTGCCCATGCGGCGGCGCAGACGTTCGAGCCGGGGCGCAACCATTATCCCGGGCTGCGGGCTGCGTTGCCGCCGGACTATCTCGCTGAGGTCGGGCCTGCCCTCGCCGCGGTGCTATCGGGCGTCTTCTATCATAATGCCGAGGCCGCGCTGATCGACGCGAGCTATGCGATGGTGACGACGCCTGCCGATCGCCTGACGCTGGCGCAGCGACTGCCGCATGTCGATGCGGTCGATCCGGGGCGGATCGCGCTGGTGCATTATCTCAGCCCCGAAAGCCGCGACGGCACCGCGTTCTACCGCCACCGCGCGACGGGTACTGAGACGCTCGATGCCGCGCGGGCGGCGGACTATTATGCGCGGCTCAACGCCGAACTGGCGCAGGGCGCACCGCCGGCGCCCTCCTATATCGCCGGATCGACGCCGCAGTTCGAGCAGATCGCGCAGGTCGAGGCGCGGTATAACCGGGCGGTGATCTATCGCAGCGCGTCGCTGCACAGCGGCGTAATCGCATCGGACGCTGTGCTCAGCGACGATCCGCTGCTCGGGCGCCTGACGATCACCGCATTCCTGCTGCTCGACTAGCCCTCGCCGCGACGCGCCACCGTTTCGTCGCGACCATAGGTCCAAAAGGCGCCACTTAAGTCGACTTTCACCTATTTTACGGCAGAGGGGTTTCCTCTGTCCCTTGTACGGCGAACCAGGTCGGTGACTCTAAGTCGACGACACTGCTTGCCGCTTCGACCATGTTCTTCAACCACCAAGGCAGCACGCGTGTTTCTACGGGACGATCCGGAATATGGACTGGCTGGCATGCAGGGGCCTCGCGGCCTGCGCGTGCCGTCGTCCGCTTCACCGCCGAGCCCGCGCATCCCGCTGCGCACCGCGGCGACGTCGATCGACTGGGTTCCGGACCTGGGTGCACAGATTGGCAGCCTCGACTGGTGGCGCGGCGTTGCGACGTGCACCGCGCTGTGCGTGGCGACATGGGCGCTGGCGCCGGGCATCCAGCCGCTGGTCGGTGCGGTACCTCCGCCGCTCGTCGGAGCGGAATGGGACGAGGCGCGCGCGCAGGGAATCACCGCGATCGGCCAAGGTGCGGCGACCGGCCGGCGGATGGCCGCCAACGACCTCGTCGCGCCGCTGACCGAAGCCCCCGAGCGCCCGACCGTGAACCTCTCCGCGACGCTCGGCGAGGGCGACCGACTCGACCGCGTCCTGATGCGGGCCGGCGTCGGGCGTGCCGATGCAAATGCCGCCGCCACGATGGTTGCGCAGGCGGTGCCGCTCGATTCCATCGCCGCGGGCACGCGGATCGCGCTGACGCTCGGTCGTCGCCCCGACCGCACCGTCGCCCGGCCGCTCGAAGCGCTCGATCTGCGTGCGCGGTTCGATCTCGAGCTCGCGCTGACGCGCACCGCGGGCGGGCTGGCGATGCACCGCAAGCCGATCGCGATCGACGCGACGCCGCTGCGGATCCAGGGCCTTGTCGGATCGAGCCTGTACCGGTCGATGCGCGCGGCAGGCGTGCCCGCCAAGGCTGTCGAATCCTATATCAAGGCGCTCGCGACTCGCCTGTCGATCGGTCGCGATGTCGGCGCTGCGGACAGTTTCGACCTGATCATTGAACGCCAGCGCGCCGCGACCGGCGAGACGCAGATCGGCGAGCTGCTGTTCGCCGGGATCGATCAGGGCCGCCGCAAGGTGCAGCTCGTGCGCTTCGGGCCCGACGGTGCGGAGCGCGAGGGCGAGCGCGACGGGGCCGGCGCGTCGCGGACGGACGGCTGGTTCGACGCCAACGGCCAGACCGAGCGGCGCGCGGTATCCGGCCTGCCCGTATCGGGCCGCATCACCTCCACCTTCGGGTTGCGCGTGCATCCGCTGCTGCGCTTCACGCGGATGCACAAGGGGCTCGATATCGGCGCGCCCTATGGTACGCCGATCCACGCGATGACCGACGGCGTCGTCGCGTTCGCGGGGCGGACCGGCGGCTATGGCAATTTCGTTAAGCTGACGCATGGCGGCGGCATGGCGAGCGGCTATGGCCATATGAGCCGGATCGCGGTGTCGTCGGGCACGCGCGTGCGGCAGGGGCAGGTGATCGGCTATGTCGGCTCGACCGGCCTGTCGACCGGCCCGCATCTGCATTGGGAAGTGTGGAAGAACGGCGCGGCGATCAATCCGCGCGCGGTATCGTTCGCGGGCGTCGCGCAACTGTCGGGCGCATCGCTGCGCGCGTTCAAGGCGAAGGTGGCGACGCTGCTGGCCGTCCGCCCGGGCGGCTGAGGCACGCCGCCAGGGCCGGCACGCGCGCCCGCCTTACGACTTGGCCGCCATCCTTGCCTGGAGATCCGCAAACGCATTGGCGGGGCGGAACTCGTCCTCGCTGATCACGCCCGCCGCCGCCAGCGCGGCTGCCGCATTGGGCCCGCGCGGGAACGGATCGACCGACAGCGCCAGCGTGTCTGCCGCCGCCTCGCCCAGATCGATCGTGCCGCCCTCGATCGCGACCGTGTCGAGCGCGTCGTCGGACAGTTCGACCTCGTCGCCCTCCGCTACCAGCCGCTCGACGAAGAGAAGCTCGACGGGTTCGTCGATCCGCGTGTCGAGCGGCTCGTCGGTTACCGAACAGGCCTGCACCGCCGCGCCGGTCACGCGGCCCTTCACCACGATGCCGCGGTCGTTGCGCTTGATGCCGAGCCGCGCCTCCAGCCGGGAGATCGAGACGAGCGAAAACCGCTTCGCCAGCGCGGCGCGCTCGCTCTCGGTGGCGGCGATCTCGACGATCCGCTCGCGCTCGCCGATCGTGTCGAGACGTTCCGGACGGCTGAATTCGGGGCTCACGGCAGGTCTCCAGCAAGTAGATCGGGAAGGGATTTGGTCGTCAGTCCGGCATGGAACGCCATCAGCGACTCGCGCACATGCGCCAGCGCGGCAGCATCGGGCGCGGCCCCGCGGTACAGGTTGCGCACGAGCGCCGGCGCGATATCGCCTGCGGCCAGCCCGTCGCGGTACGCGCCGAGTCGGCCGCCCAGCATGCTCATCATCTTGCCGATATGCTTGCCGACGATGATGTCGCCGATCCCGATTTCACGCAGCTGGCCGTCCATGTCGTCGACGAAGCGTTCGGCAAGCCGCGCGGCGGGGTCGCCGCCAGCGGGTTCCGACTCGAGTCGCAGCATCACGATCGCGAGCAGAGTCGCGATCATGTCGAACCGGCCGTCGACGGTGTCCGGCACCGCGCCCGCTTGATACCAATGCGCCGCCCGCGCCCGCGTCACGACGGCGGTATACAGCGGCAGCGCTTCGTCCGGCTTCTCGCCGAACAGTCTTCCCAACCAGCTCAATACGTCGTCCTTCGACCATCGACCGCGCTCTGGCTTGTTTGCCCGCGCATCCTCGCATATCGAGGCGATCGGCGGCCGATGCAATCGCATCGAAACCGTCACGTGTTTTCGCGTGCCCCGGTTGGGAGTTTATATGAGCGTGTTTTCCGCCCGTACGGGTCTCGCCGCCGCCCTCGCGGTCGTTACGCTGGCCAGCGCGGGCTGCACCCAGTTGCGCTCGCACCAGGGCTATGTCGTCGATACCGACCTCGTCAATTCGGTCCAGCCGGGCGTGGATAACCGCCAGTCGGTGCTCCAGACGCTGGGCAAGCCGACGCTGGCGGGCCAGTTCGACCAGGGCGACTGGTATTACCTCGCGCGCGACAGCCGCAACCTGGCGTTCCGCAACCCGCGGCCCAACGCGCAGATCACGCTGCAGATCAGCTTCGACCAGCAGGGCACCGTCACCGCGATCCGTCGCGGTGGGCTCGATCAGGTCGCCGCGGTCAAGCCGTACGGCAAGACGACGCCGACGCTGGGTCGCGAACGCGGCTTCTTCCAGGATCTGTTCGGCAACATCGGCACCGTCGGTGCGGCAGGGGCCGGCGGCGGCGGCGCTGGCGGCAACACCGGCGGCGGCGGGCGCGACCGGCCGTAATCTGCACCGGTATGCGGCACGGCTAAACGGTAAGATGGTCTCCGTAATAACAGGGAGGCCGCGGTGACTATTATTGCAAACATCCGATCTGGATCCGACTGAATCCGGAACGGGTCTATCCTGCTGTACCCTTCGGATCGGGGGTGAGCATGATCGAGTCGTTATGGATCATCGACGGCGTGGCCCGCGAAACCTTGCTGTTCGCGGGCGTAGGACTGTTCCTCGGCGGTATCGATGATCTGCTGGTCGACCTCATCTTCATCGCGTACCGGATCCGGCGGGGTCGTCAGGCCCCGCTGAGTCTGGCGACCTTGCCGCCGCCCCGTAGCTCGGGCCCGATCGCGGTGTTCGTCCCGGCGTGGGACGAGGTCGCGGTGATCGGCGCGATGCTGTCCGCCGCGCTCGATCGCTACGACCATGACGATTATCGCATCTATGTCGGCCTATACCCTAATGACCACGGTACGATCGACGCTGCCAAGCGCGTTGCCGACTACGATTCGCGGGTCCGCCTCGTCATCGGATCGCGCGACGGGCCGACCACCAAGGCCGACTGCCTCAACACGCTGTGGCACGCGCTGCGTCTTGACGACGCGTGCGAAGGCCGGAACAGCAAGGCGATCGTGCTGCACGACGCCGAAGACGTCGTGCACGCCCAAGAGCTGCACGTTTTCGACAGCCTGATCGACCGGTATGAGGTGGTGCAACTGCCCGTCCTGCCACTCGTCAATCGCGGTGCACGGCTGGTGTCCGGGCATTATGCCGACGAATTCGCCGAATCACACGCCAAGCAGATCATCGTCAGGACCGCGCTCGGCGCCGCGATGCCGCTTGCCGGGACCGGTTGTGCGATCCGCCCGGCGATGCTCGCGAAGATCGCGCAGGCGCGCGACGGCGATCCGTTCGATGCGAGCAGCCTGACCGAGGATTACGAACTAGGGATTCGCCTGGCCGAGATCGGCGCGCGCGGCATCTTCGCGCGGGTTGCGGTCGACGGTGCCGGTACCGTCGTCACTGTCCGTGCGTATTTTCCGGGGACGATGGCTGAATCGATCCGCCAGAAGACCCGCTGGATGACGGGTATCGCGCTGGCCGGCTGGGATCGGACCGGCTGGGCGCGACCTTATGCTTTGACCGATCACTGGATGCGGATGCGTGATCGCCGTGCGCCGCTCGCAGTCCTGATCCTCGCAGTCGCCTATCTCGCAATACCGGTCTGGGGGGTATCGCTGATACTTCACGGCGTTTTGGGCGAGGCGAGGCCCTATACCGACCGCGCCAACCCGCTCATGACGGGGATGTTGATGATCAACACCGCCTTGCTCGGCTGGCGGCTGGCGATCCGGATGCTGTTCACGGGGCGAAGTTACGGGCTGCGCGAGGCGATCTGGGCGTTGCCGCGCTTCTTCGTTGGCAATCTCGTTTCGCTGGTCGCCGCTCCCCGCGCGGTGCTGCGCTATATCGGCATGCTGCGCGGTGCCACACCGGTATGGGACAAGACGCGTCACGAATTTCCCGACCTGCTGCCCGTCGTTGCGCCACCGAGCTGTACGGCCCCGGACTCCGTCGATCCGCAAGCCCCCGATGTCGTCACCACCTGCGCGGGATGACGGGCGGGCGCCCTCTTCGTTTCCTTGCGCTGGCCGTTGGGGGATGGGTGGCGATCCGGATCGCGGTGCTCCTACCCGAGATCAGAGCGGTGCCGACTGCAGACGTCATCCCGCGTCTGATCGCGGCTGTTGTTCCCAACGTCGCAGCCACCGGTCTTGCGCGACACCACGCCGCTCTATCCACCGAGCATGCTCGCGCCAGTCCGCGGATAACGATCCCGCAGCCGCAGCCGCAGCCGCGTCTGCCTCGACGGGTCGAACGGCAGCCCGAGGCCAGTCTCATCATTCTGGCTGCGCGTGTCGCACCCGATCGTCGGATCGATCCGATCCCATCGCCCCAAGCACCACCAAACCCGCTGCGGGGAACGAGCCGGCTGACCGGCAGTGCGTGGCTGCTCGTCCGCGGCGGCCCGGCGGGCACCGTATCGGGCGGCCAGCTCGGCGCATCGCAAGGTGGCATACGGTTCACCTACGCGCTGGGCCAACACCGACGGGTCGCCCTCGCCGCGCGTATCGCCGCCCCGCTCAAGGGGCGTGGCCGCGAAGTCGCGCTCGGCGTCGAATGGCAACCCTTGAGACTGCCGATCCGCCTGATCGCGGAGCAGCGCTTCGTCCTCGACGGCGGCCGCGGCGGGCCGACGGTCGGCGTGATCGCCGGCTATGGCCCGTCCAATATCGCACCGGGCATCCGGATCGAGGCGTATGGCCAAGGCGGCGCGATCGTGCGCGAGGGGCTTGAGGGATTCATCGACGCATCTGCGCGCGTCACCCATCCCCTCGGCACGATCGGCAAGGCGCGCGTCGATATCGGGATCGGCGCATGGGGCAGTGCGCAGCGTGCGGCGGCGCGGTTCGATGTCGGACCATCGGTCGTCGCGACGGTGCCGATCGCGCGCAAATCGCTTCGCCTGACGCTCGACTGGCGAGAGCGGATCGCGGGGGATGCGCGTCCCGGATCGGGCCCGGCACTATCAATCGGCAGCGACTTTTAATGCCTTTCCCCAACAACGCGATCGGTACCGAGTCGAGCCTAGCCCCGCGCGCGCAATCCGGTGTAACGCTGCACACGTGGATCTGTATCTCCCCGTCGCCAACCTGTCGGTCAACGCGCTCGTCATCATCCTGCTCGGCGGCGGCGTCGGGCTGTTGTCGGGGATGTTCGGGGTCGGCGGCGGCTTTCTCACAACGCCGCTGCTGATCGTCTACGGCATCCCGCCTACCGTCGCCGCCGCCTCCTCGGCAAGCCAGGTGACCGGCGCGAGCGTCTCGGGCGTGTTCGCGCATTTCCGGCGCAAGGGTGTCGATACCAAGATGGGCGGGGTGCTCGTCGCGGGCGGCATCCTCGGCTCGTTCTTCGGCGCCTGGCTGTTCCGGCTGCTCCAGCAGAGCGGCCAGATCGATACGGTGATCGCGATCGTCTATGTCGTCATGCTCGGGTCGATCGGCAGCATGATGGCCAAGGAATCGATCGGCACGATCGGTCGCGCACGCACCGGCCGCCCGCCCAAGGCGCGCAAACGCCGCCATCACCCGCTCGTCGCCGCACTCCCGCTGCGGACGCGCTTCTACGCCTCAGGGCTGTATATCTCGCCGCTCGCGCCGTTGTTGCTCGGCTTCTTCACCGGCATCCTGACGATCCTGCTCGGCATCGGCGGCGGCTTCATCCTCGTTCCCGCGATGATCTACCTGCTCGGCATGGCGACCTCGGTGGTGGTCGGCACGTCCTTGTTCCAGACTCTGTTCGTCACCGCGGTCGCGACGATGGTGCATGCGACGACGACGAAGGCGGTCGATATCGTGCTGGCCGGGCTGCTGCTGCTCGGCTCGGTCGTCGGCGCGCAGATCGGCGCGCGGTTCGCGACCAAGTTCCGCCCCGAATATCTGCGGCTGGCACTCGCGACGATGGTGCTGCTGATCGGCGTGCGGATCCTGCTCGGCCTCGTCTGGCGCCCGGAGGAAATCTTCTCGGTCACGCTCTCGTGAGGGCCTGGCTCGTCCTGCTGGCCCCGTTGCTGATGGCGCAGGCCAAGCCCGTGCTCGTCCCAGACGTGTCGCAGCGCAATATCGAGATCGCCTACAGCTTCACCGGCGCCGAGCTCCTGCTGTTCGGCGCGATCCTGTATCCCGGCGGCCGGCTGCCGACCGGCGAGCAGCCCACCGACATCGTCGTCGTCGTGAAGGGCCCCACCCAGTCGATCCTGATGCGCGAGAAGGAGAAGGTCGCCGGGATCTGGGTCAACGCCTCGCGCTTGCGCTATCGCTCCGCCCCCAGCTTCTACGCGATCGCCTCGTCGAAGCCGATCGCCCGGCTCGTCGACGATCGGACCCGCGCGATCTACGAACTCGGGCTCGACAGCCTGCAATTGTCGCCCGCATCCAGCGCGCCCGCCGACACGCAGGACCGGTTCCAAAAGGGACTGGTCGACCTGAAGCGCAATGCCGGCCTCTATTACGAAGCGCCGCGCGCGGTGGAGATTACCGACGGCGTCCTCTACCGCGCACGCGTGTCGATCCCCGCACGCGTCCCGGTCGGTCGCTTCACCGCAGAGACGTTCCTGATCCGCGACGGGCGCGTGCTGGCGGCGGCGGTGCGCGACATCGACATCCGCAAATCGGGCTTCGAGCGATTCGTCGCGCGCGCGGCGGATCGCTCGTCGGTGGTCTATGGCCTGGCCGCGGTCGCGCTGTCGGTGTTTCTCGGCTGGGCCGCGGGCTGGATCGCGCGCAGGGTTTAGCGTCGGTTCACCATCGTCACCGGATGTTTACGCTCTTGCGCGCAAGAGGTCGCGTAAATGACTGGAGATCTTGCCAGAATGAGTGAAATGCCGGGACCCGATGCGTTTTTGCGCGCCGTACCACTGACCGGTGGCATTGCGGGCTTTGCGGCGCCGCCTGCCCCGATCGGCGTCGTGTACGCGATCGCCGGGTCGAGCAGCCGCGTGTTGCTCGATCGTGCCTCGATCGGTGCGCTGTGCGACGATCCGGACAGCGTCGTCGCGGCGGCGGGCCAGGTTGGCAGCCAGGTCAAGATGCGCGTCGGCACGACGTGGCTGGTTGCAAATGTCCGGTCGCTCAAGCTCGAAGACAATGCCGGCACCTGTATCGCCGCCGAGATCGATTTTCTCGGCGAGGGCGACGAGGAGCCGCTGACCGGCAATCTCGACCGGTTCCGGCGCGGCGTAACCCGGTATCCGATGCCGGGCTGCGAGGTGTTCCCGATCACTACCGCGGATCTGCAACAGGTCTACGCGGCGGAGGATCGCGCGAACATCACGATCGGGACGGTGTACCCGACCGCCGACATCCCCGCCGCGCTGTATGTCGATCCCATGCTCGGCAAGCATTTCGCGCTCGTCGGGTCGACCGGCACGGGCAAATCGACCGCCGCCGCGCTGATCCTCCACCGGATCTGCGAGCTGGCGCCGCAGGGCCATGTCGTGATGATCGATCCGCACGGCGAATATGCCGCGGCATTCGCATCGAACGGCGCGCTGTACGACGTGTCGAACCTGCAGATGCCGTACTGGCTGATGAACTTCGAGGAGCATTGCGAGGTCTTCCTGACCAGCAGCGGCTCCGCGCGGCAATTCGACGGGGATATCCTCGCCAAATGCCTGCTCGCCGCCAAGGCCAAGAGCCGGCTGGGCCAGGAGATCGCCAAGCTCACGGTCGACGCGCCGGTCCCGTATCTGCTGAGCGATCTGACGACGATCATCAACGCCGAGATGGGCAAGATGGATCGCGCCGGCGATACCGCGCCGTATCTGCGGCTGAAGACCAAGATCGACGAGATCAAGGCCGATCCGCGCTATGGCTTCATGTTCTCTGGCATGCTGGTCGCGGACACGATGGCGAGCTTCCTCGCCCGCATCTTCCGCCTGCCCGGCGACGGCAAGCCAATCTCGATCATCGACGTCTCAGGCGTGCCGTCGGACATCACCGCGGTGGTCGTCGCGGTGCTGGCACGGATGACGTTCGACTTCGCGATCTGGTCGCGCAACGAACCGCAACGCCCGATCCTGCTCGTCTGCGAGGAGGCGCATCGCTACATTCCCGCGGGGCAGGAAGCGACCAGCGCGGTCGGCCGCATTCTCGGCCGGATCGCCAAGGAGGGCCGCAAATACGGCGTGTCGCTCGGCCTGATCACCCAGCGTCCATCGGATCTCGCGGAGGGCGTGCTGTCGCAGTGCGGCACGATCATCGCGATGCGCCTCAACAACGAGCGCGATCAGGCGCTGGTCCGCGCCGCCATGCCCGAAGGCGCGCGCGGCTTTCTCGATTCGATCCCGGCCTTGCGCAACCGCGAATGCATCATCTGCGGCGAAGGCGTGACGATTCCGATCCGCGTTGCCTTCGACACGCTGGAAGAGGCCAAGCAGCCCGCCTCCACCGATCCGCTATTCTCCGAGCTATGGCGCGATATCGGCGGCGAGGATCAGATCATCGGCCGAACGATCCAACGGTGGCGCGCGCAAGGCAAATGACGGCGGCGTAGGCGGCCCCGCCACGCGGGGTCGCGCCGTCTCAGTCGGCGTCGGGACCCAACGTCGGATCGAGGTCGCGCGGGCGGACGAAGCGGGTCAGCCGAGCAGTCCCGGCGGCCAGATCGGACCAGTCGCCCTCGAACTCGAGTTCGGCGATGCTCGCGGTCGGATATTTGTCCTCCACCGCATCGCGCAGCGGGTCCGCACCGTCGGCGACGAGCATCAGCACGAGATCTTCGAGCCCCGGATTATGCCCGATCAGCAGCGCGCGCGTTGCCTCCGCCGGAAAGGCGTGCACCACGTCGAGCAACGTCACTGCGGAGGCCAGATACACGCGCCGATCCATCGCCGGCGCGATCGTCCGACCATAGCCCGATTCGATCTCCGCAAGCGTCTCCACCACGCGCACCGCGGGCGAGGCGATTGCGTGGTCGAACGCCAGGTCCAGCGACCGCATGTGCCGGCCGACCATCGCGGCGGCGCGCTTGCCCTTGGCGTTGAGCGGGCGATCGAAATCGCGGGCGACCGGATCGTCCCAGCCGGATTTGGCGTGGCGCAACAGCGTCAGCGTCTTCATGGCAATCCTCAAGCCGGTTCGCAGCTTTCATGCCCTACCGGAGCCCTTGAGGAAAGCCGGCTCGCCACTCGGGCCACCGCTTCTTCGAGCGTCACGCGCGCGATCGGCACGCCCGGCGGGAACGCGGCGAGCAGGCGCGAGGGCATCGCTGCCGACAGCATAACGAACACGCCCGAATCGTCGGCGCGGCGGATCAGCCGGCCGAACGCCTGCGCCAGCCGCGCGCGGACGAGCCGATCGTCATAGGCCGAGCCGCCGCCCGCAAGACGGCGCGCGGCGTGGAGCACCGACGGTTTCGCCCAGGGCACGCCCTCCATCACCACGAGCCGCAGCGACTCCCCGGGGACGTCGACGCCGTCGCGCAGCGCATCGGTGCCGAGCAGCGACGCGCCCGGATCGTCACGGAAGATGTCGACTAGCGTGCCGGTATCGATCGGATCGACGTGCTGCGCGTGGAGCGGCAGGCCTTCGCGCGCCAGGCGATCGGCGATCCGGCCGTGTACGCCGCGCAGCCGCCGGATCGCGGTGAACAGCCCGAGCGTGCCGCCGCGGCTGGCGACGATCAACTGCGCATAGGCGTTGGCGAGGGCGCCGATGTCGCCGCGCTTCACGTCGGTAACGATCAGCACTTCGGCCTGGCGCGTATAGTCGAACGGGCTCTTCGCCTCGAACCGCGCGGCGGGCCGGAGAAGATGCGGCGCGCCGCTGCGCGCTTCGGCCACCTCCCAGTCGCCACCGCCGGTAAGCGTCGCCGAGGTGACGAGCGCGCCGTGCGCGGGCTTGAGGACGATCTCGGCGAACGGCCGCGTCGGGTCGAGCCAGTGGCGGTGGAGGCCGATGTCGAACTCGCGGCCCTCGATCCGGTCGACCGCGAGCCAGTCGACGAAATCACCGTCGACCGGTCCGCCGACGCGCGCGAGCAGCGACAGCCACGCCGCGACCGTCTCCGCGCGCCAGCCGATCGAGGCGATAGCGCCCTCGACGCGCGCGCGGGCGGGGCCGTCCATCCAGTCGGGCGCTTCGGCAAGCACCGCTTCGAGACGGCGGCCGAGCGTCACGAGCGGGCGCACGAGCGCGTCGAGCGCCGCGGCGGCGGGCGCAGCGGCCTCGATCAGCGTCGCGTCGGGTTCGGCGAGTTCGGTCTCCAACCCATAGCCCGCGTCGCCGGGTTGCTCGGCGCGCGCGTAGGTGAGCCCGCGGACGGCAGCGAGCAGCGTCTCGATCGGTCCGAACGGCGCGCCTTCGCCAAGCCGTTGCAGCCAGCCGTCGCTCGCCAGCGCCCCCGCCGCGGTCACCGCGTCGCTGATCGCGCGCGCGCCCTGTTCGTCATAGCTCGCGAGGTCGGACAGCCGTGCGGCAAGGCCACGGCGCCGGCCACGCCCGCCCGATTCGGGGCCGAGGATCCAGCGGCGTAGTTCGATCGTCTCGGCGCCGGTCAGCGCGGTCGCGAACATCGAATCGGCGGCGTCGAAGATGTGATGGCCCTCGTCAAACACATAGCGTGTCGGCCGAGTCGCGAGTTCGCGGCCGCGCGCCGCGTTGACCATCACCAGCGCGTGGTTGGCGATGACGATGTCCGCGTCCGAAGACGCGCGCGCGGCGCGCTCGATGAAGCATTTCCGGTAATGCGGGCAGCCGGCATAGACGCATTCGCCGCGCCGGTCGGTCAGCGCGGTCGAGCCGTTGCGGCGGAACAGGGTGGGCAGCCAGCCGGGCAGGTCGCCGCCGACCATGTCGCCGTCGGCGCTATACGCGGCCCAGCGCGCGACGAGGTGTGCCAGGATCGCCGCACGGCCCGCGAACCCGCCCTGCAGCGCATCCTCGAGGTTGAGCAGGCACAGGTAATTCTCGCGGCCCTTGCGCGTGACGACCTTGGCCTTGCGGATCGCGGCGTCGGGATAGAGCCGCGCGGTTTCCTGCCCCAGCTGACGTTGCAGCGTCTTGGTATAGGTCGAGATCCACACCGCGCCGCCCGCCTTCTCCGCCCAGAGCGACGCGGGCGCGAGATACCCCAGCGTCTTGCCGATCCCCGTCCCCGCCTCGGCGAGGACGAGATTGGGCGTGTCGCGCATCGCACGCGGTGCGAAGGCGGCGGTCGCGGCACCGGCATAGGCGCGCTGGCCGGGACGTTCCTCCGCGCCGTGGCCGGTAAGGTCGACGAGGCGCGCTTCGGCATCGCCGGGCTCGATCGTGACGGTGCGCGGCGCGGGGCGCGGCGCATGCTCCTCCCATTCGGGCAGCACCGAGAAGAGCCAGCGTTCGTTGACGGACGGCTTCTTCAGCCGCTCGGCGACGACCGGCGCCCAGGGCCAGCGCAGGCGGAACAGCGATTGCGCCGAGGTCCACGCGCCTTCGCGCTCGGGCCAGTCGCCCTCGGTCAGCGCCAGCATCGCCTCGGCCGCGCGCAGCAGGAAGGACGCGACGTCGGCATCCTCGCTCGGCACGTCCAGCCCGGTGACCCGCGCGATGCCCTTTGGCGTCGGTACCGCGAACTGCCCAGGCCGCAGGAACGCGTAAAGTTCGAGCAAATCGAGCCCCGACAGGTCGGGATAGCCGAGACGCTGCCCGATCAGCGGCGCGTTGAGCATGATGACAGGCGTGTCGGCAGCGATCCGGATCGCCTCGCCCCGCCCGATCGGCCGCGCGCCCTCCGCATTCGCGATCCAGATGCCGGCGTGGCTGGCGTGGAGGGCGGGATAGGGAAGCACCGCGCGACCTTGTGCCAAGAGGAACGAAAGGGCAACCTTTTGTGAAGCGGCCCGGCAATCTCCGCTTTGCCCCTCCCGTCATCCCAGCGAACGCTGGGATATTTCCGGGGAGATCGCGGCACTCGCCCCACGAATATCCCAGCTTTCGCTGGGATGACGGGAGGAAGGTAAGTCTCGCAGCAACAGGACGCGATCAAGGTCGACGGAAGACGTAACCGCGAACCTTTCCAGCGATCTCATTATCCTAGGTCGCCGTTACGCAACCGGTACGGTGCACGTGCGTTGCGCCCCTATCGATACCAAGCTTTACCTACATCAACAGGGACGATGAACATGCAGAAGTTTCTCATGGCGCTGAGCGCGCTCTCGCTCGCCATTCCCGCCGCCGCCGTGATTCCCACGGGCAAGGCCGAAGCACGCTCGCGGCATGAATATCGCGGCCACAACCGTCGCTATCAGGCGCGTCGCTGCCGCCATTCGAGCGGCACGACCGGTCTGGTCGCCGGCGGCGTCGGTGGCGCGGTGCTCGGTAACGCCGTTGGTGGTGGCCTGCTCGGCACGCTCGCCGGTGGCGCAGCGGGTGCGCTGGGCGGCCGCGCGGTCGACCGGACAATCACTGCAAAGGATCGTTGCCGCTAAGACCCATGCGGCGGTGGGGGTGACGGACACGAGCGCACGCGCTAGTCGCGATGGGCTATGACCGATGAACTCCGCACCGCCGCCCTTGAGTCCAAAGCCTGGCCGTATGAGGAGGCACGAAAGCTCCTCAAGCGGTATCCGACCGGCAAATCGGGGGCGCCGGTGCTGTTCGAAACGGGCTATGGACCGTCGGGGCTGCCGCATATCGGCACGTTCAACGAAGTGCTGCGCACGACGATGGTGCGCAACGCCTTCCATGCGCTGAGCGACACGCCGACCCGGCTGATCGCGTTTTCGGACGACATGGACGGGCTGCGCAAGGTGCCCGACAACGTCCCCAACGGCGACATGCTGCGCGAGCATCTCGGCAAGCCGCTGACGCAGATCCCCGATCCGTTCGGGACACATTCGAGCTTCGCCGCGCACAACAACGCGATTCTGCGCGAATTCCTCGACCGCTACGGCTTCGACTATGAATTCGCGTCGTCGACCGAATACTACACCAGCGGCCGCTTCGACGAGGCGCTGAAGGGCGTGCTGCGGCATTTCCAAGGCATCCAGGACGTGATGCTGCCGACGCTCCGCGCCGAGCGCCGCGCGACCTATTCGCCGGTGCTGCCGATCTCGCCGACCAGCGGCATCGTGCTGCAGGTGCCGATCGAGGTGATCGATGCCGAGGCCGGGCTGATCGCGTTCGACGATGAGGGCCAGCGGATCGAGCAGAGCGTGCTCGGCGGCAAGGCCAAGCTCCAGTGGAAGGTCGACTGGGCGATGCGCTGGGTTGCGCTCGGCGTCGATTACGAGATGGCGGGCAAGGACCTGATCGATTCGGTGACTCAGTCGTCGAAGATCGCGCGCGTGCTCGGCGGCCGCCCGCCCGAGGGGTTCAACTACGAGATGTTCCTCGACGAGAATGGCGAGAAGATCTCGAAGTCCAAGGGCAACGGCCTGAGCCTCGACCAGTGGCTGACCTATGGCCCGCAGGAGAGCTTGGCGTTCTACGCGTATCGCGAGCCGAAAAAGGCCAAGTCGCTGCACATGGGCGTGATTCCGCGCGCGGTGGACGAATATTGGCAGTTCCGCGGCAATTATGCGGGCCAGGACCTGAAGCAGAAGCTCGGCAATCCGGTGCATCACATCCATGACGGCAAGCTCCCCGAGGGCGAGCTGCCGGTGACGTTCGGGCTGCTGCTCAACCTTGTCGGCGTGATGGGCGATGCGAGCAAGGCGCAGGTCTGGGGCTATCTGGCGAACTACGTCCCCGATGCGTCGGCGGAGAGCTATCCCGAGCTCGACAAGCTGATCGATCACGCGCTGGCCTATGGCCGCGATTTCGTCGCGCCGACCTTGAAGCGTCGCGCCCCCGTGGCGCACGAGGTCGCGGCGCTCGAGCGGCTCGACGCCGAACTCGCCGCGCTGCCGGCCGAAGCGAGTGCCGAGGACATCCAGAACATCGTCTACGAGATCGGCAAGACCGGCGGGTTCGAAAACCTGCGCGACTGGTTCAAGGCGCTGTACGAGACTCTGCTCGGCTCCGAGCAAGGGCCGCGGATGGGCAGCTTCATCGCGCTGTACGGCGTGGCGAACTCGCGGAAACTGATCGCGGAGGCCTTGGCGCGGTAAGGCCGTACGCTGGAAGGATCATCCACCCCGGCGAAGGCCGGGGCCCAATTGGGGACGTACATAACGGGGGGCAGCGTATCGTTACTGCAGTCTCTTCAATTGGGCCCCGGCCTTCGCCGGGGTGGTGTTTGATCCACAGCATTTCGCGCGATACCTGGACGCCGGCACCGGAACATAATAGCAACGATCGTGTCTCCACCGACCCGGAAAGTGGCCATGTTTCATCGACCGATCGCCCGTCACAGCCTGTTCTTCGCGATCCGCCCGCCGCTGCCGCTCGCGCGCCAGATCACCGAGGCGGCGTCGTGGTTCGAGACAGAAGGGCAGAAGCTGCGCCCGGACCATCTGCACGTCACGATCGACATCCTCGACGAGCATGACCGCGTGTCGACCGCGCTCGAGCGCGACCTCAAGGCGATCGGCGATGCGGTCGAGGCTGCACCGTTCGCGCTCCAGTTCGATATCGCGGTCGGGACCGAACGATCCGTCGCGCTGTGTTCGCGCCACCCGAACGCCTCGCTCGACGCACTGCGCCAGCGGATCGCGGTGGCGCGCGAGGCGGCGGGGCTGTCGGCGCGCGCAGGCCATCGGTTCAGTCCGCAGATGACGCTCGGCTACCGCGACGGCGCGCCGTTTACGCACGACATCGCGCCGATCGGCTGGACCGCGGACGCGTTCGTGCTCGTCCACAGCCGGGTCGGCCAGATGCGGCACGACGTGATCGGTCGCTGGCTCCTGAACGGCGTGGACGATCGGCAGCTGGCGCTGTTCTAGCCTGCCGAATTGGTCGAACGCGCGCGACCCGGTAGGACCCACAGCGCGATCGGTTGGTTCTTCCCTCGTGACCGCGCACCAAGGAGCAAACATGCGGCTGTTCTTAGACGACGCGCAGCGAACCCATGCACCAGCGCGCGAACTGCATAACGGCGCGTTCACCGCTTATGCGGAGACGCCCGCGCGCATCGATGCGATCCTCCGCGCGATCGGCTCGGTCGAGGCGCCGGAGGATCGCGGCGAGGCGCCGATCCTGGCAGTGCATACGCCCGCCTATGCCACGTTCCTCAAGGATGCCGCGCGGCTGTGGCGCGACGCGGGGCGCGAAGGCGATGCGATCCCCTATGCGTTCCCGATCCGCGGCCGCCGTCCGCTCGATCTCACGCGGATCGACGCGCTGATCGGTGCGCACAGCTTCGATGCCACAACGCCGATCACGCGCGAGGCCTGGGCCGCCTCGTACGGCAGCGCGCAGTCCGCGCTCGCCGCCACGCACGCGGTGCTTGAGGGCGAGCGCGCCGCGTTCGCGCTGTGTCGTCCGCCCGGCCATCATGCAGGGGCCGATTATTGCGGCGGATATTGCCATCTCAACATTGCAGCGATCGCCGCGCAGGCTGCGCGAGACGCCGGAGTCGCGCGAGTTGCGATTCTCGACATCGATTATCACCACGGCAACGGCACGCAGGACATTTTCGCGCTCAGGGGCGACGTGTTCTACGCCTCGGTCCATGCCGATCCGAAGACCGACTATCCCTTCTACTGGGGCCATGCCGACGAGACCGGCGAGGGGGAAGGGCTCGGCACGACGCTGAACCTGCCCTTGCCCCACGGCACACGGATCGACGCCTTCCGCGCCGCGCAGACCACCGCGCTCGACGCGATCGCCGCCTTTGATCCGGGCCTGCTGGTCGTCAGCTTCGGCGCGGATACGTGGGAGGGCGACCCGATCTCGCATTTCAAGCTGACGACGCCCGACTATGCCGTGCTCGCCGCCGATATCGCGGCCCGTGGCTGGCCGAGCGTCATCGTCATGGAGGGCGGCTATGCGGTCGACGCGCTGGGGCACAACGTCGCGAGTTTCTTGAGTGGCTTCTGAGACGCCGATTGCGCTGGGTACCCCCGCGTACCGCCGGCTGACGCTGGCGATGCTGTTCGCAGGCTTTTCGACCTTCTCGCTGCTCTATTCGGTGCAGCCGTTGCTGCCGCTGTTCGCCGCGCAATATGGCCTGACCGCGGAAGCCGCATCGCTCGCGGTGTCGCTGGCGACCGGGCCGTTGGCGATCGGTATCCTGTTCGCGGGGTTCGTCTCGGACCGCGTCGGTCGGCGGCCGCTGATGATCGCGGCGATGTTCGCGGCGGGCGCGCTGACGCTGGCGGCGGCGGTCGTGCCGGGGTGGAGCGGGTTGCTCGTGCTGCGCTTTCTGACCGGCGTCGCGCTGGCGGGCGTGCCCGCGGTGGCGATGGCCTATGTCGCGGAGGAGGTCGATGCGGGCGCGGTCGGCGCGGCGATGGGACTGTATATCGCCGGGAGTGCACTTGGCGGGATGGCGGGGCGGCTGGTCGTCAGCGTCGTCGCGGATCTCGAAGGCTGGCGCTGGGCGCTCGCCGCGGTGGGGATCGCCGGGCTGGCGATGGCGGAGGCGTTCCGCCGGCTCGCGCCGCCCTCGCGCAACTTCACGCCGAGCGTCGGGCGGCCGGGTGCGTTGCTGCGCAGTGCCGGATCGCTGTTCACCGACCGCGCGATGCCGCTGCTGTATCTCGAGGCGTTCCTGCTGATGGGCGTGTTCGTGACGATCTACAATTATGCCGGCTTCCGGCTGATGCGCGCGCCGTACGGCCTTAGCCAAGCGGCGGTCGGGGCGGTGTTCCTGCTCTATGTGCTGGGCTCGGTGAGCTCGGCGAAGTTCGGCACGCTGGCCGGGCGGCTCGGGCGGCGGACGATCTTCTGGATCCCGGTGGTGCTGCTGATCCTCGGCGTCGCGCTGACCGCGATGACTCCGCTGGCGCTGGTGATCGCGGGGATCGCGGTGGTGACGATCGGCTTTTTCGGCGCGCATTCGATCGCCAGCGCGTGGGTCGGCCGCCGCGCGCAAGGCGCGCGTGGACAGGCGGCGGCGTTCTACCTGTTCTTCTATTATATGGGGTCGAGCGTGCTGGGGTCCGCTGGCGGCTTCGCATGGACGCATGCCGGCTGGCCGGGTGTGACCGCGTTCTGCCTGCTGCTCGGCGTGGCCGCGCTGGTGATCGCGCTGATGCTCCGCACCGTGGCGCCGCTGGTAGTGGAGCCGCCGGCGCCGCAGCGGATGCCGGATCCCTGACGCACTCGATCGCGCCGTTATCTTACTCGAGGGACGCCACGTCGGTCGCATCGATCGGCGGCAGGCCGGCCATCCCCTTCGCGATCGCTTCGACCCGGTCGAGGACGCGCAGGATGTTGCCCCCCGACAGCTTCGCCAGATCGCCATCGCTCCACCCGCGCCGCGCGAGTTCGGCGAACAGCAGCGGATAGCCGTCGACGCCCTTCAGCCCGAGCGGCCCGGTGCCCTGGATCCCGTCGAAGTCGCCCCCGATCCCGACATGATCGTGACCAGCGATTGCGACGATATGCTCGACATGATCGGCCACCGTCGCGGCGGTGACCTGCGGTTCGGGATGCGCGGCGTCCCACGCGACGAGAGGCGCGGGCGATTTGGCGCCGTACACCCCCGCCGGCACGCCGATGCTCTTGGCATAGGCGGTTCGCGCGACGTCCCAGCTACGCCACGCGCCCGACAGGAACGACGGGTAGAAGTTCACCATCACCACGCCCCCGTTCGCGCCGATCGCGCGGAGCAGGGCGTCGGGAATGTTGCGTGGCGCATCTGCGATTGCTCGAGCGCTGGAGTGCGAGGCGATCACCGGCGCTTTCGTCGCAGCGAGCGCCGCTGCCATCGTCGCGTCCGAGACGTGGCTGACGTCGACGATCATCCCGATCCGGTTCATCTCGGTGATCACCTGCCGCCCGAACGCGCTGAGCCCGTTGGCGCGTGGCGCATCGGTCGCGCTGTCCGCCCAGTTCAGGCTCTTGCCGTGCGTCAGCGTCATATAGGCGACGCCGAGCGCGCGGTACTGGCGCAACACGGAGAGCCGCCCGTCGATCTGGTGCCCGCCCTCGACGCCGATCAGCGAGGCGATCCGCCCGCCCTTCTCGATCCGGCGGATGTCGGCGGCGGTGGTGGCCAGTTCGAACGTCACCGGGTTCGCCGCGACGAAGCGGCGGACGATATCGATCTCCTCCAGCGTCATCTCCACCGCGCGCGGCGCGTCGGCGGGGATGTAGACCGACCAGAACTGGCCGCCGACATGGCCTTTGCGGAGGCGGGGGATGTCGGTCTGGAGCGGGTTCGGCAGATGTGCGGTATCCACCGAGAGATTTACCGCTTCGACCTTTGCCTCGTGCAGCTCGCGGATCTCCCAGGCGAGGTCGTTGTGGCCATCGATCACCGGACTCCGCTCCAGCACGCGCTCGACGCGGCGGGATAGGGCCACGTCGGGGCTCGCCTGCGCGGCCATCAGCAGGAATGCGGCGATCATGTCTTTGTCCCCCGTACCGTCCGCTCCATCCTGAACACAGTGTTCGCGCGCGACAAGCCGGGTAAGGCGCAACAGCACGGAGGCGGAGGGGCGCAAGTGAACATGGGATCCGCCGAACCGGCACGCGGCGCGGAGAGCCGGCTTTCCACCGCGATCGCGATCGCGCGACTGATCGGGATCATGGGGATCGTCTATGTCCACGCCTGGACCGGCCGGACCGCCGAGGAGCTCGCGGTGGTGGCGTTCGGCGGACAGGCGATCCTGCGGACCGTGCTGGGCGAGGTGTTCGGGCGCAGCGCCGTGCCGCTGCTCGGCATGATCTCGGGCTGGCTGGTCGTCTCGACCGCGATGCGCCAGCCTTACGGCGCGTTCCTGCGCGGCAAGGCGCGGACGATCCTGCTGCCGATGTTGCTGTGGAACGCGATCGCGATCCTGCTGGTCGGTGCCGCGGCGACGTTCGGCAACCTGAAGGCGCCGACGCCGTCGAGCATCGGCTGGACGCTCAACGAGCTCGTGCCGCTCGTCCATGCCAACGACATCAACGTGCAGATGCCGTTCCTGCGCGACCTGTTCGTCGCGATGATGATCGCGCCGGTTCTGGTGCGTGCGTCGAGTCGCTGGCTCGCGGTGGTTGCGATCGTGGTCGTCGCGTGGAGCGTGTCCGGGGTGCACGTGCCCCTGCTGTTGCGGCCACAGATCCTGCTGTTCTTTACCGCAGGGATTGCTGCGCGGCGCTTCGGCGTCGCGGAGGCGGTCGTACGGTGGCCGGTCGCGCTGTGCGCGTTGCCGTTCGTGGTGCTGATCGCGCCGCGGCTCTGGACGGCGTTGCTGGGAAATGTCTTCTTCGACGCACATCCGCACGCGATGGCAGCGTTCGATATCGTGTTTCGGCTGGCGTCGGCGGTGCTGTTCTGGCGTGTGGCGTGGGCATTGGCGGGGAGCCGCTGCGCAGAGGGCTTGCGGGGAATCGAGCGCTACGGATTTCTCGCCTTTTGCGATCACCTCGTGCTGTTGTGGCTGTTCGGGCCAGTGATCGGGCTGGTGACCGGCGCGCTCGGCTCGGGGCTGTATCCGGCGTATCTGCTGGTCCAGCCGTTGCTGGTACTCGGCGTCACGATCGTTTTGGGACGCGCGTTGATGGCGGTTTCGCCGACCGCCGCGCGGGTCCTGAGCGGGGGACGGCTCGGGCGGTAGAGGGTTTGATCAGTCGCCGCGCGACGGCGGTCCGCGCTGGTTGACCCATGACTGGTTGCGGACGACGGTCGAGCGGACCGGCCGCCCCGCCGCATCGCGCCACGGGCGATAGCGAAAGCGCAGCTCGATCAGGCGGCAGGTGGTCGCATCGAGCACCGCATTGCCGCTCGATCGCATGATCCCGCAGTGCGTGACGCTGCCGTCGGTCTCGACCGTGTAGCGCACGCCGACGATCCCGCCCGCGCCGATCACCACCTCGGCATTGGGGAAGTCCTTGGTCTTAAAGCGGCCGTTGAGCAGCTTTGGCGGGGTCTCGGCGCCCCCAGCGCCGTCGCCATCCCCGGAGCGGCCGCTGCCCGAGCCGTTGCCATCGCCACCCGCGCCGGTTCCGGGGCCCAAGACGGGCGCGGCGCCCGTGGTGGCCTCGCTACCCGGGCCGGGCTTCAGCGCAACAATCACCGGCGGTGGTGGAACGGGGGGCGGCACGATCGGCGTGGGCGCGACGGTGTCGGTGGCTTTCGCGCGCAGGTTGGCGGGCGCCGCTGCGCCTTCGGGGCGATGGCGTTTCGCCGGCCGAGGGATGATCGTTTCAGGCGGCGGCGGGGGAGGTGCGGGGCCAATTGCGAACGTCTTCAGCGCGTCGGGGATGGCGACGGGCATGCGCACGCCGAGACCGAGGATCAGCGCGTAGCCCAAGACGCCACACAGGATCGCGGCACCACCCGCGGATATCAGGCGATCGCGCGGGTTCGGATGGACGCCGTACATCCCGGCTAATTGGGGAGCGGCGCGGCGGGCGGCAACTCCGCGCCTTGGGGTTGGGCCGCCGGCACTTGCGATACGTCTCAGTCAAGGGCTGCTGCCCCCGGACTTGCTTGACCCTTATCCCCCAGGAACAGCGGTAGCCTTGTTTCCCCGCGAAGGCGGAGACCCAGACTGGGCTCCCGCCTTCGCGGGAGAACAAGGAGGAGCGGACTGTAGCTCGAACGCGGCCGGACCTTGCGTGACGGCGACAAGCAATGACGGGGTCGGGGGCTATTGTTCCCCGAGCCCTATGTCGGGTTGGTGCGGAACAGTGGATACCGGAACGCGCTTGGCGTGATTGGGCGGACGGTGCGCTGGCGATGATACGAGAACGGGCGGTGCGACCGAAGTCACACCGCCCGTTCCTGGCGCGCGCCGCGGGAGTAAATCCCGCGGCGTCGGTCGGTGCGATGGCGCCGCCGGCCGGCCTGTCGCTTGCGAACTTGCGCTTCGCTGGTTCGCAGCGGCGTGCTGCTGCGCTGCACGCCTTGCTCGGGCTACAGTTTCTCCGTCAGCTCCGGCACGATCTTGAACAGATCGCCGACCAGCCCGATGTCCGCAACCTGGAAGATCGGCGCGTCCTCGTCCTTGTTGATCGCGATGATGACCTTCGAGTCCTTCATCCCCGCGAGATGCTGGATCGCACCCGAGATGCCGACCGCGACATACACTTCCGGCGCGACGATCTTTCCGGTCTGGCCGACCTGATAGTCGTTCGGCGCGTAGCCCGCATCGACCGCGGCACGCGAGGCCCCCACGCCCGCACCCAACTTGTCCGCAAGCGGATCGATCAGCGAATGGAACTGGTCGCTCGAGGCAAGCGCACGGCCGCCCGACACGATGATCTTCGCGCTGGTCAGCTCCGGACGCTCGTTCTTGGCGATCTCCGCGCCGGCAAAGGTCGACAGACCCTTGTCGCCGGTCGACGCGACCGCCTCGATCTCGCCCGAACCACCCTCGGTCGCGGCCTTCGCGAAGGCCGTGCCGCGGACGGTGATGACCTTCTTGGCATCCGACGACTGGACGGTGGCAATCGCGTTGCCGGCGTAGATCGGGCGCGTGAACGTGTCCTCGCTCTCGACCGACAGGATGTCGCTGATCTGCATGACGTCGAGCAGCGCAGCGACGCGCGGCGCGATGTTCTTGCCGTGCGTGGTCGACGGCGCGACGAACGCATCATGATGCCCCATCAGCTCGACGATCAGCGGCGCGACGTTCTCGGCGAGCGCATGTGCGAATGCGGCGTCGTCGGCGACGTGTACCTTGCCGACGCCGGCGATCTTGGCAGCCTCGGCCGCGACGCCGTCGACGCCCTGGCCCGCGACCAGCAGATGGACTTCGCCAAGCTGGCTTGCCGCAGTGACGGCCGACAGCGTGGCATCCTTGACGGCCTGACCGTCATGTTCGACCCAGACGAGCGTCTTCACTTGGCGACTCCCATTTCCTTGAGCTTGCCGACCAGCGCGTCGACATCGGCGACCTTGATCCCGGCCGAGCGCTTGGCGGGCTCGACCACCTTCAGCGTGGTCAGGCGGGGCGTCACGTCGACGCCGAAATCAGCCGGCGTCTTCTGCGCCATCGGCTTCGACTTCGCCTTCATGATGTTGGGCAGCGACGCATAGCGCGGTTCGTTGAGGCGAAGATCGGTGGTGATGATCGCAGGCAGCGTGAGCGTGTCCGTCTCCGCGCCGCCATCGACTTCGCGCGTCACGTTGACCGAGCCGTCGGCGATCTCGACCTTCGACGCGAACGTGCCCTGGCCCCAGTTCAGGAGGCCGGCGAGCATCTGTCCGGTCTGGTTGTTGTCGTCGTCGATCGCCTGCTTGCCGAGGATGACCATGTCGGGCTTTTCTTCCTCGACGATCTTGGCGAGGATCTTGGCGACACCCAGCGGCTCGACCTTGGTCTCGCTGACGACGAGGATCGCACGGTCGGCGCCCATCGCGAGCGCGGTGCGCAGCGTTTCCTGCGATTTCTGCTCGCCGATCGAGACGACGACGATCTCCGTCACGCCCTTGTCCTTGAGGCGAATCGCCTCTTCGACCGCGATCTCGTCGAACGGGTTCATGCTCATCTTGACGTTCGCCAGATCGACGCCCGTTCCGTCCGCTTTCACTCTAGGCTTCACGTTGTAGTCAAGCACGCGCTTGACCGGCACCAGCACCTTCATCGGGGTTCCTTCCAAGGTGAATCTCATCGTTCGATCGCCGTCGCGCTATGGGTCACAGCATGACGGCGTTGGCGCGACAGATGGCGGTTTCGCGCCGTTTTCGCAAGTCCGGTATGGAAACATCACCGTTCCGTAGCGTCACGGCGGGCGACCAACCGGACCAGTCGCACCACCAACGAAAAAGGGCCCGGACGTTTCCGTCCGAGCCCCGTTTTTCGCAGAATCAGTATGCAGTGGGCAGCGGTTACGCTGCGACCTTCTGCACCTCTGCGACGATCTTCTTGGCGGCGTCGCCAAGATCGTTCGCGGGAACGATCGCGAGGCCGGAGTTCGCGAGAATCTCCTTGCCCTTCTCGACGTTTGTACCCTCGAGGCGGACGACCAGCGGGACCGACAGGTTCACTTCCTTCGCCGCCGCGACGATGCCGTCGGCGATAATGTCGCACTTCATGATGCCACCGAAGATGTTGACCAGGATGCCCTTCACATTCGGATCCGCGAGGATGATCTTGAACGCCGCCGTCACCTTCTCCTTATTGGCGCCGCCGCCGACGTCGAGGAAGTTGGCGGGGAACATGCCGTTGAGCTTGATGATGTCCATCGTCGCCATCGCGAGGCCGGCGCCGTTGACCATGCAGCCGATGTCGCCATCAAGCTTGATGTAGGCGAGGTCGTACTTCGACGCTTCGAGCTCGGCGGGATCTTCCTCGGTCTCGTCGCGCAGCTGGAGCAGGTCCTTGTGGCGGAACAGCGCGTTGCCGTCGAACGCGACCTTCGCGTCGAGCACCATCAGCTTGCCGTCGTTGGTGACTGCGAGCGGGTTGATCTCGATCTGCTCGGCATCGGTGCCGATGAACGCGTCATACAGCTTCGACGCGGTGTTCGCGGCCTGCTTGGCGAGATCGCCGGTCAGCTCGAGCGCTGCAGCAACGGCGCGGCCGTGATGCGGCATGAAGCCGGTCGCCTGGTCGATGTCGATCGACTGGATCTTCTCGGGCGTGTCGTGCGCGACCGCTTCGATGTCCATGCCGCCTTCGGTCGAGGCCACCATCATTACCCGGCCGGTGGTGCGGTTGAGCGTCAGCGCGAGGTAGAATTCCTTGTCGATGTCGACGCCGTCGGTGACGTACAGGCGATTGACCTGCTTGCCCGCGTCACCCGTCTGGATGGTGACGAGCGTGTTGCCGAGCATGTCGGTCGCAGCTGCGCGAACCTCGTCCTCGGTCTTGGCGAGGCGGACGCCGCCCTTGGCATCGGGGCCGAGCTCGACGAACTTGCCCTTGCCGCGGCCGCCGGCGTGGATCTGCGCCTTGACGACATAGAGCGGTCCGGGGAGCTTCTTCGAGGCCTCGACGGCCTCCTCGACGGTCAGCGCCGCGAAACCGGCAGGGACGGGGACGCCGAACTTGGCCAGCAGTTCCTTGGCCTGGTATTCATGGATGTTCATCGGGAAGGCTCCACGCAATTTTTGGGAAACTCGGGAATTGGTCGGCGTAAAGCACAGCGCGTGTCGCAAATCCACCCTTAAGGCATTTGCAGTTGCGTCTCGTTCTCAATAGAGCGCGTCGCACACTGGTTTTTCAGGGGTTTCGCGAAACCGCTGCTAGGACAATTCGCCTTTTGCCGTGCAGCCTTCGCGACCCTATATGGTGGGAATGGCGATCTGGCTCGGCCTTCTCCTGTTTCTCGGCACCGTGATCGGCATGGAGGCGTTTGCCTATGCCGCGCACCGCTGGATCATGCATGGCTTTGGCTGGTTCCTGCATGAGAGCCACCACCGCGCACGCCATGGCAACTGGGAGTTGAACGACCTGTACGCGGCGATCTTCGCGGTACCGTCGTTCGTGTTGGTGTTCGGCGGCTTGAACCTTGGCTGGTGGCCAGGCTTCGCCTGGATCGGCGCGGGGGTCGCGACCTACGGCATGATCTACTTCGGGTTCCACGACGTCATCGTGCACCAGCGTATCGCGACCCGGTATCTGCCCAAATCCAAATACATGAAGCGCATCGTCCAGGCGCACCGGCTGCACCACGTCGTCGAAACGCGCGAGGGCAATGTCAGCTTCGGCTTCCTCGTCGCCCCGAAGCCGGAGACGCTCAAGGCCGAACTCAAGCGGCGCGCGCGTGGCGGCATCCGGGCGCCTTCACGGCCGCGCAAGACGCAGGCCGAGACGCACGCTCCAGCGGTCGAATCATGATGGATTCGGAAAAAAGTAACCCTTTTGGGAGCAGTGTCCCGGACATGACACAGCCCGTCCCCATTCCCCCTGCCGACTCGACCGGCGAGGAACTTCGTCAGGCATTCCGCAAGGCCGTGAAGATGCGCGCGCATCTGCGCGACCGTGGCCAGACGCGATTCGAGATCGAGGTCACCGACCTGTCGCTCTCCGGCTTCCGCGCCGAGACGAGCTTTACCTTGTGGCCCGGAACGGTGGTCTGGCTGACGCTGCCCGGGCTCGCGGCGCTCGAAGCGGTGGTCGCGTGGCGCGACAAGTTCAAATACGGGTGCGCCTTCGCCAAGCCGCTGCATCCCGCGGTGTTCGACCACATCGTCGCACTGTCGCAGCGCTAAGCACGACGGTCTCCCGCAAAGACGGAAACCCGGTCCGGGTCCCCGGCTTCGCGTTCAAATACCCTGCCCCAGTCTTAGTCGAACAAGCTCGACACGCTCGTCTCGTCCGCGATCCGCTTGATCGCCTCGCCGAGCAGCGGCGCGATCTGCAGGTGGCGGATCTTGCCATGCGCGCCCTTGATGACGTCGTGATTGCCGATCGAATCGGTGATCACCAGCTCGCGCAACTCGGAGCCCTCGACCCGCGCGACCGCGCCGCCCGACAGCACACCATGCGTGACATAGGCGACGACGCCCTCGGCCCCCGCCTCCATCAGCGCAGCAGCGGCGTTGCACAGTGTCCCCGCCGAATCGACGATGTCGTCGACCAGAATGCAGAAGCGCCCCTCGACCTCGCCGATGATGTTCATCACCTCGGACTCGCCCGCGCGCTCGCGACGCTTGTCGACGATCGCGAGCGGCGCGTTGTCGAGTCGTTTGGCGAGCACGCGCGCGCGCACCACGCCGCCGACGTCGGGCGACACGACCATCAAATTCTTGCCGCCGAAGCGCGCCAGGATGTCCGCCGACATCACCGGCGCCGC
This sequence comes from Sphingomonas sp. BK036, assembly GCF_004216825.1. Taxonomy (NCBI): domain Bacteria; kingdom Pseudomonadati; phylum Pseudomonadota; class Alphaproteobacteria; order Sphingomonadales; family Sphingomonadaceae; genus Sphingomonas; species Sphingomonas sp. BK036. The sequence continues at coordinate 1,383,764 of NZ_SGXR01000003.1, forward strand.
GTAGAGGTTGTCCGTCGGGATGTCGAAGAAGCCCTGGATCTGCCCGGCATGCAGGTCGACCGACAATACGCGGTTCGCGCCCGCGACGGTAATCAGGTTGGCAACCAGCTTTGCCGAGATCGGCGTGCGCGGGCCCGGCTTCCGGTCCTGCCGCGCATAGCCCATATACGGGATCACCGCGGTGATGCGCCGCGCCGACGCACGCTTGAGCGCGTCGATCATGATCAGCAGTTCCATCAGATTGTCGTTGGCCGGGTAGCCGGTCGACTGGATCACGAACACGTCCTCGCCGCGGACATTCTCGTTGATCTCGACAAAGACCTCCTCGTCGGCGAAGCGCCGGACGCTGACGTCGGTCAACGGCGTCTCGAGATAGGCGGCGATCTCCTGCGCGAGTGGCAGGTTCGAATTGCCGGTCATCAGTTTCATGAAAGTCTTCCCCGCTCGATCACGCGCACCCCTTAGGCGCACGAATCGCCGGTTGGAAGCGTTGCGTGCCGGGGCGATGGGCCGTGGCGGCGGGCCAGCGCGTAGGCCGGATGGCCTGGAAGCGTTTGCTCGTGGGCGCACGGCTACCTACAGCGATCGGCATGACCGTGATCACCCGTTTCGCCCCCTCGCCCACCGGCCGGCTGCATGTCGGCAACATCCGCACCGCGCTCCACAACTGGATGTTCGCGCGCGCGAACGGCGGCACGTTCGTGCTCAGGATCGACGATACCGATCCCGAACGCAGCGAAGAACGGTTCGTCGATGCGATCCGCGCCGATCTCGACTGGCTCGGCATGACGCCCGACGCGGAGGAGCGGCAGTCGGCCCGGTTCGCGCTGTACGAGTCGCGGTTCGCCGCGCTGGTCGCGAGCGGCCACGTCTATCCGGCGTACGAGACGACGCAGGAGCTCGACCTCAAGCGCAAGATCCAGGCCGGGCGCGGCCTGCCACCGATCTATGACCGCGCGGCGCTTGCGCTGGACGACGCCCAGCGCGCAAAGTTCGAGGCGGATGGGGTGCGGCCGCATTGGCGGTTCAAGCTCGATCACGACTCGGCGATCGACTGGGACGATCTGATCCGCGGGTCCCAGCATTTCGAGGCCAGAACGATGAGCGATCCGGTCGTGCGGCGTGCGGACGGGTCGTGGCTCTACATGCTCCCCTCGGCGATCGACGATGCCGAGATGGGCGTGACCCATGTCGTGCGCGGCGAGGATCACGTCTCGAACACCGCGCTCCAGTTACAAATGTTCGCTGCGCTCGGCGTCGGGCCGCCGCGGTTCGCGCATGAGGCGTTGCTAACGGGGGCGGAGGGCAAGCTGTCGAAGCGACTCGGCTCGCTCGGCGTCGATCATTTCCGGGAGGTCGGGATCGAGCCACAAGCGGTGCGTGCGCTGCTCGCGCGGATCGGGACGAGCGATCCGGTCGAGCCGATCGCCGATGCCGCGCCGCTGATCGCCGGGTTCGATTTCGCGCGCTTCGGTCGCGCGCCGGCGCGGTTCGACGAAGCCGAACTCGCACAACTGAACGCGCGGATCCTGCACACGCTGCCGTATGATGATGTCGGCACGCGGTTGCCAACGGGCATGGGTACGGCCGCGTGGGAGGCAGTGCGGCCCAATTTAGTGACGCTGGCCGACGCCGCCGACTGGTGGAGCGTGATCGAGGGCCCCATCGCGGTCGAGGGCGATACGGACGTCGCGTATCTCGACCGCGCCGTGGCGGCGGCTGAGGCGATCGACTGGTCGAGCGATCCCTGGCACGCGCTGACCGCGCGGTTGAAGGACGAGACGGGGCGCAAGGGCAAGGCGCTCTTCCTGCCGCTGCGGCGCGCGCTGACCGGCCGCGATCACGGGCCCAACATGGCGGCGCTGCTGCCGCTGATCGGCCGGGAGCGGGCTTTGGAGCGACTGGCGGCGCGGTAATCGCGCGCTCCCGGAAGCCCGTCGCCTTGCGGAAAGCCTGTTCTCCCGCGAAGGCGGGAGTCCAGACTGGGCTCCCGCCTTCGCGGGAGAACAAGGAGCCGGCGATCGGCGAAACGGCCCGATATTCGTGGCAGCCAGGAGAAGCACCGCCCTCACCCCAACGGAGGCCGGGGCCCAGTTGGAAAGGTCGGAGTAACGGAGCGCTGCCCAAAGTTGGCACCGTCCCCCCAACTGGACCCCGGCCTTCGGCGGCGTTTGGGTGTGGATCACAATCTGCCAACCCCTTGGAGTTGATGCGCAAAACCGGCCCGCCGCAACATGTCGATCGCGCATGTCACGGGCACGGATCGGGTCGAGGATGCCTCTCCTCAAACCCCCTTGCCCCACCAATGTGATGATGTACCATACCCATCGGCGGTATCTATCGCGCCGCCAACCTCGAGGAGATGAAGGGGAGACGGACATGTACGCGGATCGACCAAACCGGGCCGGCGGATTCAATCCCGGCAGCCTTGGCATTGCGCTGCTTGTCAACGGCGCCGTGATCGGGGCGTTGTTCTTTGCAGCGCCGAAACTGCTGCCGTTCACGCCGCCCGAAGGGCCGCTCATCACCTATGTACCGTATACGCCGCCGCCGCCGCCCGAGCCGGTCCCGCCCGCCGATCCCCTGATCCGCCAGCAACCGCGTCCCGCGCCGCGTCCCGATGCACCGATCCCGCAGGTACCGACGCCGACCGACACCAGCTTCGTCGTCACGCCCGATCCGCTTCCCGTCACGCCGCCGATCGGGGTCGAGGGCACCGGGACCGGCACCGTCGCGGTCGACCCGCCAAAGCCCGCGCCGGTGTTCGTCCAGCCAGGCATCGACCCGCGCTACGCCGCCGATTTCCAGCCAAGCTATCCGTCGGAGGAACGTCGTGCCGAGCGCGAGGGCAGGGTCGTCGTGCGCGTGCTGGTCGGGATCGACGGGCGCGTGAAGCAGGTCGAGCGGGTCAGCGCGACCACCGACACCTTCTACCGCGCGACGCTCGACCGCGCGCTGGCGAAGTGGCGGTTCAAGCCGGCGACGCGTGACGGTGTTCCGGTCGAGGCATGGCGATCGATGGCGCTGACGTTCGTGCTGCAGAACTAAACCTTCGCGGGGGCAGGGCTGGCCTAGGCGGCCCTGCCCCCCTATCTTGGCGCGCATGGGCTTATTCAGTCGTTTCTCACCGATCGTCGCCTATCGCGACCTGCGGCTCTTCCTGAGTCAGCGCCAGCCATACGAGTTCTTCTTCCTTGCGGCTGCGCTCTGCGTTACCACCTTCCTGATCTACGCGTTCATGAAGGATTCCTACGTCGAGCAGGAATACCGCCCGAAGATCATCTATGTCGAACAATGGCCCGCCGATCGCACCGATGCGCAAATCATCGCGCAGCAGAAGATCGACGCCCCGATCAAGGCCAAGGCGCTTGCCGAGCAGAAGGCACGCGAGGATGCGCAGCGCGCCTCGTTCAAGCGGCTCGACGACAAGCTCAAGGCGATGGGGATCTGACGCACGCTTCGGATGCGCGGTGGATGGGTGCCGCGCTGGCGCTGGCCGAGCGGTCCCGCGGGCGGACCGCACCCAATCCCAATGTCGGGTGCGTGATCGTGGCGGACGGTCGGATCGTCGGGCGCGGCTGGACGCAAGCAGGCGGCCGACCGCATGCGGAGGCGATGGCGATCGCCGAGGCGGGTGAGAAGGCGCGCTGCGCGACGGCCTATGTCACGCTGGAGCCGTGCGCACACCAATCGTCACGCGGCCCCGCCTGTAGTGACCTGCTCATCGCATCGGGCGTTTCGCGCATTGTCGCCGCGCTTGAAGACCCTGATTCACGAACGGCTGGCCAGGGATTTGCCCGTCTCGAGGCGGCTGGCGTTCCCGTGGCGCGCGGTATCCGACCGGCCGAGGCGCGACGTTCAATGGCCGGCTTCCTGACGCAGCAGGCGCTCGGCCGCCCCCATGTCACCCTGAAGCTCGCAACTTCGCTCGACGGCTGTATCGCGATGGCGGACGGGTCGAGTCGCTGGATCACCGGCCCCCAGGCGCGCGCGCACGCGCATCTCGAGCGGAGCCGGCACGAAGCGATCCTCGTCGGGCGTGGCACCTACGAGGCGGATTCGCCGCGACTCGACGTGCGCGTACCGGGTCTGGAGGATCGCTCACCTCTGCGCGTGTTGCTGTCCATGACCCTCACTGCCACTCCGTCCCCGTTCCCCTCCCCCCGCCATTCCAGCGAAAGCCGGAATATCCCGGTTGGAACCCCCGACCGAGCCCCACAGGGAGACCCCAGCTTTCGCTGGGGTGACGAAATCGGGAATTGGACCGTCATCGCCGCGCCACACGCCATCGCCACGCTCCCCCGCGTCGACCACATCCTCGTCGAAGGTGGCGCGGCCGTAGCGTCGGCGTTTCTGGCGGCCGATCTCGTCGACCGGCTCCTAATGTATCGCGCGCCGATCCTGATCGGTGGCGGCTGCCACGCCCTGCGCGACATAGGCCTTACCGATCTGGCCGAGGCGCACCAACGCTGGACACAGGTCGACTCGCGGCAACTTGGCAGCGACCAGCTCGAGGTCTACGAGCGCGAACGAAACGAGGGATAATGTTTACCGGAATCGTCACTGACATCGGCACCGTCACCACCGTGGAATCGCCCGGCGATACGCGCGTGGTCGTCTCGACCGCCTATGATACCGCCACCGTCGATCTCGGCGCGTCGATCGCGTGCTCGGGCGTCTGCCTCACCGTCGTCGACAAGGGACCAAACTGGTTCGCGGTCGACGTCTCGGGCGAGACGATCAGCCGCACCGCCACGGATCAGTGGACGCACGGGCGCAAGTTCAACCTGGAACGCGCGATGAAGCTCGGCGACGAGCTTGGCGGCCATATCGTCACAGGGCATGTCGATGGTCTCGGCACCGTCGTCGCGGTGACCGAAGAAGGTGGCTCGCACCGCGTCACGATCCGCGCCGGCGCTGACATCGCACCGTTCATCGCCCCCAAGGGCTCGGTCACGATCGACGGCGTCTCGCTCACCGTCAACACCGTTCGCGACGTAGAGGGAGAGGTCGAATTCGGCCTCAACATCATCCCGCATACCTGGGCGGTCACGACGCTTGGAACGATCCACGTGGAACAGTCGGTCAACATCGAGATCGACATCCTCGCCCGCTACCTCCAAAGAATGGAGCATTACCGTGCCTCTGCCCGCTGAGCTTGCCCGTCTGAAGCACGGTTATCTCTCCAGCCCCGAAGAGATCATCGACGAGGCGCGCAACGGCCGGATGTTCATCCTGGTCGATGACGAGGACCGCGAGAACGAGGGCGATCTCGTCATCCCCGCGCAGATGGCGACGCCCGAGAAGATCAACTTCATGGCCAAATACGGTCGCGGCCTGATCTGTCTTGCGCTCACCAAGGACCGCACCGAGGAACTCGGGCTCGAGCTGATGAGCCGCAACAACGGCACCCGTCACGAAACCGCGTTCACCGTCTCGATTGAGGCGCTCGAGGGCGTCACCACCGGCATTTCCGCGGCGGATCGCGCGCGCACGATCGCGGTGGCAATCGATGCGACCAAGGGCAAGCCGGACATCGTCACCCCCGGCCACGTCTTCCCGCTGGTCGCGCGCGACGGCGGCGTGCTGATCCGCGCCGGCCATACCGAGGCGGCGGTCGACGTCGCGCGGCTTGCCGGGCTCAACCCGTCGGGCGTGATCTGCGAGATCATGAACGAGGACGGCACGATGGCGCGGATGGACGACCTCGTCACCTTCGCACAGTTCCACAACGTCAAGATCGGCACGATCCGCGACCTGATCGCGTATCGCCGCCGTTACGACCACCTCGTCGAGAAGCGCGCCGAGGCAAAGTTCACCTCCGAATGGGGCGGCGACTGGACCGCGCTGACCTTCTGGAACAAGGCCACCGGCACCGAGCAGGTCGCGCTGGTCAAGGGCAAGATCGACCCTGCCACGCCGACGCTCGTCCGTATGCATGCGCTGTCGCCGTTCGCGGACATCTTCGGCGAATCGGGCGATCGCGGCCGTATCCTGGCGCGCTCGATGCAGATGATCGCGGACGAAGGCGCAGGCGTCATCGTCGTCATCAACCGCCCGCGCAGCAACACCTTCACCTCGGCGGTCCTGAAAAAGGCCGGCGCGGAGATCACGCCCGACATGGAAGAACTGCGCGACTATGGCGTCGGCGCAATGATCCTGACCGAGCTCGGCGTGCACGACATGGTGCTGATCACCAACACGCATCACACGCTGGTCGGGCTCGACGGCTATGGCCTCTCGATCGTCGGCGAGCGGCGGATCGCGTCCCTGGATACCGAAGAGAGTTCAAACTGATGGCCCATCTCCTCATCGTCGAAGCCCGGTTCTACGATCACCTCAACGACCTCCTGGTCGAAGGCGCGAAGGCGGCGATCGAAGCCGCCGGCCACACGCACGAGACGATCACCGTGCCCGGCGCGCTCGAAGTCCCCGGTGCGATCGCGCTGGCAGCCGAGAGCGAGACGTTCGACGCGTACGTCGCGCTCGGCGTCGTGATCCGCGGCGAGACCTATCATTTCGAGATCGTCGCGGGCGAGAGCGCACGCGGCATCATGCAGCTGACGATGGACGGCCTCCCGATCGGCAACGGCATCCTGACCACCGAAAACGAGGCGCAGGCGCTCACGCGTGCCAAGCCGACCGAAGGCGACAAGGGCGGCGGCGCGGCGAACGCGGCACTGGCGATGCTGGCGTTGAAGGACCGCTTCCTCGCATGAGGTACGTGCGTGGGTGAGGTGATCAACCTGCGGCGCGCGCGCAAGCAGCGGGCGCGGGCCGACGCTTCCGCGCGCGCGGACCAGAACCGGCAGCTGTTTGGCCGGACGGCGGCGGAAAGAACGAGGGACGCAGCCGAGCACGCGCGGATCGAGGCTACGCTCGACGGCGCGCGACTCGAAACTCCCGAGCCCGACAACCCCGTTCAATAACCGCACGCTGACGCTTCCCGCGGCGGGCCCCGTCCCTCCCCCATCGGTAGCGTGCGACGGCCAAGCCGGCGACACAAGGTGTTGAGCCCGCGGGTCCTTCGCAAAAACCCGCAATCCTCCCCCGCCAGGGGGAGGTGGCAGGCGTCAGCCTGACGGAGGGGGAGGAAAGGGAAACCGATGTTCCGTGTCCGCCCCCTCCGTCGCCTCCGGCGCCACCTCCCCCTGGCGGGGGAGGATCATGCATGCGTGTTTGGGTCGGGGGCGTCGAAACCTCCCGCCCCCTCCGCAGGAACGTCCCGCCCGACGAACTGTTGTGCATGCGTAACAAGGGGGCTCTCATGATCTCGGATGCAAATGCGACATGGCTCGCCAAGCTCGGCTTTGCCGCGCGCGGCGTGGTCTACATCCTCGTCGGCTGGTTCGCCGTCGACGCCGCACTGCGGGGTGGCGAGATCGCCGACAACCAGGGCGCGATCGGGTCGATGGCGGACGAGGCGTTCGGGCCGGTCCTGCTCGCGATCATCGCCGCCGGACTGCTCGGCTATGCGGTGTGGCGGCTGACCGAGGCTGCGGCGAACCCCGAGCAGATCGGCCGCGACGTCAAGGGCAGCCTCAAGCGGATCGGCCATGTCGTCAGCGGGATCGCGCATCTGATCCTCGCCTGGACCGCCGCCAAGCTCGCGCTGAAGACCGGCTCGCGCGACGCGGCGGTTTCGCCCGGCGACGAGAGCGCGCGCGACTGGACCGCGTTGCTGCTCGACCAGCCCGCCGGACGGCTGCTGGTCGGCGCGGTCGCGATCGGCGTGCTGGTTGCGGCGTTCCAGCAGGGACAAAAGGCGTGGCGCGGCGATTTCATCCACGACCTGCGCGGCGACGCGCCTGCCCCCGGCTATGTCTGCACGATGGGCCGGATCGGCTACGGCGCGCGCGCGCTCGTGTTCCTGATCGTCGCCGGATTGTTCGGCCTTGCCGCATGGAGCGCGCATGCCAGCGACGCAGGCGGTGTGGCCGACGCGCTGGAGAAGCTACAATCGCAGCCGGGCGGCAAATGGCTGCTCGCGCTGACCGGGATCGGCCTGGCGCTGTTCGGCGCCTATTCGCTCATCGAGGCGCGCTTTCGCCGGCTCCACGTCGACCTGCCCGGGACCGACTAGCAAGAGCCGATAGCACATTGTTAAGCTGCGGATGCCAAAAGGCTAAATGTACACGATCAGTTTCGACGTCCCGAGCAAGACCCTGACGATCGTTACCAAGGGATTCTGGTCGATCGCAACGACCGCAGCGTTCTCCGCAGAGTTGCTCGCGCGCGGCACTGCGGCGCGACTGTATCACGGACGGTTCGTCGTGCTCGCCGATCTGCGCAAGGCGGCGATCCAGCCGTTGAAGGTGGTCGATGCGCTCGAGGCGATGATGCCCAAGGCGTTGAAGGTGACGTCAGCGCCGATCGCGGCGGTCGTCGCCTCGCATCTGGCCAAGCTTCAGACCGAACGCTATCTGAAGGCGGCGAACTGCCGGACGTTCCTCGATATCGACGCAGCGCGCGCCTGGCTGGCGAGCGACGACCACCCCGCCTGACAAAGGCTAGTCCTGCGGGGCCGTATCCCGCAACGCCGCTTCGACCTCTTCGACCGTGATGCCGAACGCGCCGGCCAGCCCCGACACCGACGCGCCTCGATCGGCAAGCGTACGGATCCGCGCGGTGTCGACGATGGTCTTGTAGCTGCGGGTATCGCGCTCCTTCTTCGTCTCCTCACCGCTGCGGGCGAGCGCGCCGGAGCGGCGGCGCTTGGAAATCTTCAGCGCCTCGACGTCGTTGGTCGGCGGTGCATCGAGCCGCGCCTGGATACGCTGTCCCTCCTCGATCCGCCGCGTCTCGCGCACGCGCTCGCGTTCCTGCGACTGGAAATCGCGCTGCGCGGCGCGGGATTCGGATCGCTGTTCGGAGGCGGCGAGCCGCTCCTTCGCGCGCTGCTCCCGGTCCTTCGCGCGCTCCTCGGCACGCCGCGCAGCACGGTCGGCGGTGCCGGGCATCAGCGGCCCCGTTCCCCTGCCCCCGCTCGGCCAACCGTCGGTCATGCGTCATCCTGTCGTCACGGGTGCGCCCTCAGCGGCGCGGAAGCGCGCTGGTAGGCGATGGCGTGACCGGTGACTAGGGGCTGCGCCGTCCACCCCGGGTGCTCCCCATCGCCCATCCGTCATCCCAGCGAACGCTGGGATCTCCCCGTGGGGCGACTGTCGCGAGCCACGAGGGATACCCCAGCTTTCGCTGGGGTGACAGTCTTGGGCGGGAGTTCAACGCAAGAAGGGCAGCAAGACCCGACGAGTTAGGCGTTCGCAATCTCGAGCGCCGGATAGTCGATATAGCCCTCGGGACCTTGGCTGTACCACGTCTTGGCATCGTCCTTCGCCAGCGGCGCACCGTCGCGCAGCCGCTCGGGCAGGTCGGGGTTGGCGATGAACGGGCGACCAAAGCTGATCGCGTCGGCGATGCCGGTGTCGAGTTCGGCCTGCGCCTTCTCGAGCGTGTCGTAATCCGAGTTCACGACGAGCACGCCGGTGAACACCTTGCGGATCGCCGGGCTGAGCTTTGGCACGTCGGTCTTGCCGAATGTGCCATCGGGGCCGGGCTCGCGCAGTTCGAGGAACGCGATTCCGAGATCGGACAGCGCCTTGGCGGCGGCGGTGAACAGCGGCTCGGGGTTGCTGTCGTCGACACCCTGCGAATCGCCGTTTGGCGACAGGCGGACGCTGGTGCGATCGGCGCCGGCGACCGAGATGACGCGCTCGGCGACTTCGCGGAGCAGGCGGATGCGGTTCTCGATCGAGCCACCATATTCGTCGGTGCGGCTGTTCGCATTGTCGCGCAGGAACTGGTCGATCAGATAGCCGTTTGCGGCGTGAATCTGGACGCCGTCAAAGCCCGCGGCGAGCGCGTTCTTGGTTGCCAGCTCATAATCGTTCAGCAGGCGCGGGATCTCGTTCAGCTCGAGCGGACGCGCGACCTCGAAATCCTTTTTGCCTTCGAAGGTGTGCGCCTGGCCTTCGGTCTTGGTCGCCGAGGACGAGACCGGCTGCGTTTCGTACACCGACGAATGGCCCTGACGACCCATGTGCCACAGCTGCGCGATGATGCGGCCACCCGCCGCATGAACCGAGTCGGTGACCGGCTTCCAGGCGGCGACCTGCGCGTCGGTCCACAGACCCGGCGCGAACGGCCAGCCGAGACCTTCGCGGCTGATGCCGGTAGCTTCCGAGATGATCAGGCCCGCGCTCGCACGCTGCGTGTAATACTCGACCATCATGTCGCTCGGGACCGCGTCGCGGTCGGCACGGCCACGCGTGAGCGGCGCCATGAGGATGCGGTTCGGCGCGTCGACGGCACCAAGGGTAATCGGATCGAAAAGGCTAGGCATGGAAGCTCCTTATTGGCCTGACGGGGCAAAGATAGGAGGCTACAGCGCGGCATGCATCGCCCTGACCCGCAAAGATTATCTAACGTGCCCGATACGCCGTCCGATACGCCACATGGTTTGCCTGCCGCGCCGGCCATCGCCGCACCCGGCCTGATCGCGTTCGCGGCGCTGGTGGTGGCCAACGTCGCGCTGGCGTTCGGGCCGTGGTTCGTCCGCGCGACCGAGGTCGGGCCGGTCGCCGCGGGGTTCTGGCGGCTGACGCTGGCGGTGCCGTTTCTCGTCGTGCTCGCAGTCCAGCAGGGCGCGCGGCCGATTCGGCTCGGGTGGAAGCTGTGGGCCGGGCTGCTCGCGGGCGGGGTGTGTTTCGCCGCCGATCTCGGCACGTGGCATCTCGGGATCCTGCGCACCACGCTCGCCAATGCGACGCTGTTCGGCAACGTCGCGACGCTGATCTTCCCGATCTACGGCTTCCTCATCGCGCGCAGCTGGCCGACGCGGACCCAGGCGTTCGCTTTGGCCTTGGCGGCGGCGGGCGGCGCGTTGCTGCTCGGCCGCTCATATCAGCTCGACGCGAAGAACCTTGCCGGCGATCTGTTCTGCCTGCTCGCGGGCGTGCTCTACACCATCTACTTCATCCTGATGGCGCGCGTCCGCGCGACGCTCGCCCCGGTCTCGGCGCTGACGCTGTCGACGCTGGCAGGCATCGCGCCGCTGCTCGTGTTCGCGCTGGCGATGGGCGAGCGCGTGCTGCCGACGCACTGGACCCCGCTGATCGGGCTCGCGCTGTGCAGCCAGGTGCTGGGGCAAGGCCTGATGATCTACGCGCTCGGTCGCTTCACGCCGCTGGTGATCGGCATCGCGCTGCTGATCCAGCCCGTGGTGGCGGGGATTGTCGGCTGGCTCGTCTATGGCGAGCGCCTCGGCACCGCGGATCTGGTCGGGGTGGTGATGGTCGCGACGGCGCTGGTGCTCGTCCGGCGAGGCCCCCCTCTTGAAGACGCGCTTGATACGCCTGATTTTGGACGGCAGGAGACGGTATGACCCAGGACCTTACGCTCGACGAAATCCGCGCCCTGCTCGCGCCCGGCATCGCCGCCAACGCGGCGTTCGACGGCTGGAGCGATGCCGCGCGCGACATGGCTGCGCAGGCCCAGGGGATCGACACCGATGTTGCCGCGCTCGCGTTCAAGGACGGGCCGGTCGACATGATCGACGCATGGTTCGCGCATATCGACAGCGTCATGCTCGCCGCGCTGCCCCCCGAACGCCTCGCAACGATGAAGATCCGCGAAAAGATCACCGTGCTGGTCGAGGCGCGGCTCGATGCGACGTCGGCGGACCGCGAATCGCTGCGGCGCGCGCTGGCGATCCTCGCGCTCCCGCAGAACCTGGCCAAGGCGACGCGGTTCGGCTGGCGGACGGTCGATACGATCTGGCGCGCGGCCGGAGACCTCGCGACCGATTATAATTACTATACCAAGCGGACGATCCTGCTCGGCGTGTACGCCTCGACGATCACGATCTTCCTCGACGACGAGAGCGAAGGCCTCGCCGAGACGCGCGCGTTCCTCGGACGGCGCATCACCGGCATCATGCAGTTCGAAAAGGCCAAGGCCGGTTTCCTCAAGCGAACCGAGCATGGTTTCAGCCTATCGCGATTCGTCGGTCGGCTGCGCTATCCGACGGCTTGAGCGCGGTACCGAACCCCGTCTTCCTGGGCTCGACCCAGGACCCAGAGCCACGAAGGGTGCGCTAAGTGGCTCTGGGTCTTGGCTTTCGTCAGGATGTCGGGACGGCGAGGCGATGGTAACCAGCGGTGGTTAGGGCTTCCCTTCCCCGAGCGTTACTGATAATCAGTCGCATCATGGACACCCGCCCCGATCGATCCGTCAGCCTCGAAACCCTGCCGCGCAAGCAGCATGCGATTGTCGCCGCCATCGAATGGGCGCGACTCGCGGGGCCCGAGGCACGCCGCCTGCGCGAACTGGGCTTCGACGAGGGTGTCGATGTCGAGGTACTGCACCGCGCGACGCTGGGCCAGGGTCCGATCGCCTGCCGGATCGGCCGCATGACCGTCGCGCTCCGCCGTGCCGTCGCGGGCGCGATCCAGGTCTCTCCGATGCCTGCCGCGGCCGAATAATCCTTTAGAATGAACGCAGCACCGCTGGTCGCGCTGGTCGGCAATCCCAATGCCGGCAAGAGCGCGCTGTTCAACGCGCTGACGGGCGCGCGGCAGAAGGTCGGCAATTATCCGGGCGTCACGGTCGAGCGCAAGGTCGGACGGCTGATGCTCGACGACGGGCGGCCGGTCGAACTGGTCGACCTGCCCGGCGCGTACAGCCTCGAGCCCTCCTCCCCCGACGAGCGCGTCACGCGCGACGTCGTCACGGGCACGCAGGATGGCGAGCGCCTGCCCGATGCGCTGGTGGTCGTCGTCGACGCCGCCAATCTCGACAATCATCTGCGCTTCACGCTCCAGCTGATCGCGCTCGGCCTGCCCGTCGTGGTCGCGCTCAACATGGTCGATCTCGCCGAGCGCGACGGGTTGAAGCTCGATCCCAAGGTGCTCGAACGCGAACTCGGCGTGCGCGTGATCCCGACCGTCGCGGTGCGCAAGCGGGGTCTCGACGAACTCAAGGCCGCGCTCTCCAGCATCGTCATCAACGGCCCGATGCGGCTGCGCAAGTCCGATGGAAGCGTCCAGGACGACATCGTCACGCTCCAGCGCCGCGCGCGCCAGATCGCAACCGCCGCGACCGTATCAGAAACGACCGTCCGCCGCTGGACGCACATGCTCGACGCGGTCGCGCTGCACCCGGTGGCCGGGCCGATCCTGCTGCTCGCGATCATGTTCCTGATGTTCCAGGCGGTGTTCAGCTGGGCACAGCCGTTCATGGACGCGATCGACGCGGGCTTCACCGCGCTGCAGGCGTTCCTGACGGCCGAACTCGCCCCGTCGCTGCTCCGCTCGCTGCTGGTCGACGGCGTGATCGCGGGGGTCGGCGCGGTGATCGTGTTCCTGCCGCAGATCCTGATCCTGTTCCTCTTCATCCTCGTCCTCGAGGCGAGCGGCTACATGGTCCGCGCGGCGTTCCTGATGGACCGCGTGATGGCCAGCGTCGGGCTGTCGGGCCGCGCGTTCATCCCGCTGCTGTCGAGCTTTGCCTGCGCGATCCCCGGTATCATGGCGACGCGGACGATCGACGACGAGAAGGACCGGCTAACGACGATCCTGATCGCGCCGCTGATGACGTGCTCCGCGCGGCTGCCCGTCTACACGCTGATCATCGGCGCGTTCATTCCCAACACGCAGGTGCTGCCGTTCGTCGGGTTGCAGGGCCTGGTGATGCTCGGGCTCTACGTGATGGGGATCGTCGGCGCGTTCGTCGCCGCGCTGGTGCTGCGCCGGACGGTGACCAAGGGCGTGTCGTCGGGCTTCATGATGGAGATGCCCAAATATCAGTGGCCGCAGTGGCGCGACGTCGGCATCGGGCTGTGGAGCCGCGCGCAGATCTTCCTGAAGCGCGCGGGCGGGATCATCCTGACCTCGACGATCATCCTGTGGGTGCTGCTGAGCTTCCCCAAGCCCCCCGAACAGCCCGCGGGCGCACCGAAGATCTCCGCGGTCGACTATTCGATCGCCGGGCGCATCGCCAACGGCATCGCCCCCGTGTTCGCGCCGATCGGCTTCAACCGCGACATCGTGCTGGCGCTGATCCCGGCGATGGCCGCGCGCGAAGTCGCGGTGGCGGCGATCGGTACCGTCTATGCGATCGACGATCCCGACAGCAACCAGGGCGGAAAGGCGATGATCGAGAACCTCCGCGGTCGCTGGAGCCTGCCCACCGCGCTCGCCTTCCTGATGTGGTTCGTGTTCGCGCCGCAGTGCATTTCGACGATCGCCGTCACGCGTCGCGAGACAAACGGGTGGAAATGGCCGGCGTTCATGGTTGGCTATTTGTTCGCCGCCGCCTACATCATGGCTGGCATTACATACTGGCTGGCGGTGTTCGCCGGCCTCTGAGGGGCATCATGGCAGGCAGCGTCAACAAGGTCATCATCGTCGGCAATCTGGGTCGCGACCCGGAGAGCAAGGCGTTCCAGAACGGCGGCAAGGTCGTCAACCTGCGCATCGCGACATCCGAGTCCTGGAAGGACAAGATGTCGGGCGAGCGCAAGGAAAAGACCGAATGGCATTCGGTCGCGATCTTCAACGAAGGCCTCGCCAACGTCGCGGAAAAATATCTGCGCAAGGGCTCGAAGGTCTATATCGAAGGCGCGCTCCAGACCCGCAAATGGCAGGACGCGCAGGGCCAGGACAAGTATTCGACCGAAATCGTGCTGCAGGGCTTCAACAGCGTGCTGACGATGCTCGATGGCCCGAATGGCGGCCAGGGCGGCGGTGGCGGCGGGGGTAGCCGCGGCGGCGGCGACGACTGGGCCGGCGGTGGTGGCGGCAACGACTTCGGCGGTGGTTCGTCGGGCAGCGGCGGCGGTTACGGCGGCGGCGGTGGTGGTGGTGGCCGTGGCAGCAGCGCGCCCTCGGGCGGCGGTGGCGGCGCACGCGGCGGCAGCTTCGGCCAGACCGGCGGCTTCTCGGACGATCTCGACGACGACGTGCCGTTCTAAGGTCCGTGACGACGCCGTATTCCGTTCCGACGACCGCTTTGTTCGACGAGGCCGAGCGCTCCCGCGTGATCTCGGCCTACGATGTCGCCGGTGCGCGTGCAAAAGGCCAGCTTGACGACATCGTGTCGTTCGCGGCCGAATTGTGCGGCGCACCGGTCGCGTTGCTGAGTCTCGTCGAGGAGGAATATCAGCGGTTCCTCTCGCGCAGCGGCACCGATCTCGAGCAGACGCCGCGCAGCATGTCGTTCTGTGCGCACGCAATGCACCATCACGACGTGATGGAGGTGCCCGACGCGCGCACCGACCCGCGTTTTACAGACAACGCGCTGGTGACCGGCGCGCCGTATGTCCGCTTCTATGCCGGTGCGCCTCTCGTTTCGAGCGAAGGCGTTCCGCTCGGGGCGCTGTGCGTGCTGGCACCCGACGCGCGCGAGGGGCTGACACGGTTCCAGCGCGAGGGGCTGACCCTGCTCGCCAAGGCGGCGATGGGGCGGCTCGACGATCGCCGCACCGCGCGCGAGCAATCCGTTGCCGAGGCCGAGGCGCGACGCACACTCGAAGCAAGCGACCTGAAGTTCCGCACGCTGGCCGACACCATGCCGCAGATGGTGTGGTCGACGCTGCCCGACGGCTTCCACGACTATTTCAATGCGCGCTGGTACGAGTTTACCGGCACCCCCGTGGGTACGACCGATGGCGAGGGCTGGAACGACATGTTCCATCCCGAAGACCAGGACCGCGCCTGGGCTGTCTGGCGCCAGTCGCTCGACACCGGCGAACCGTACAACATCGAATACCGGCTGCGGCATTGCGACGGCACCTATCGCTGGGTGCTCGGCCGCGCGCTCCCGGTCCGCGACGAGAGTGGTGCGATCTTGCGCTGGTTTGGCACCTGCACCGACATCCACGAACAGAAGCTCGCCTATGAAGAGCGCGAGGTCATCAGCCAGGAGCTGAGTCACCGGATCAAGAACATCTTTGCGGTGATCGCCGGGCTGATCGCATTCGCCGCGCGCGGGAAGCCCGAATTCGCGGGGATCGCGACCGACCTGCGTCACCGCATCACCGCGCTCGGCCGCGCGCACGACTTCGTCAGGCCACACAGCGCGAACTCGCGTCCCGTCGCGGCGCAGAATAGCCTGCACGGGCTGTTGCACGAGCTGTTCGAACCCTATCAGCGGGTGGATGCCATGCGCGTGATAGTGGCGGGCGATGACGTCACGATCGATGATCGCTCGGCCACGCCGCTCGCGCTACTGTTTCACGAGCTGGCGACGAACGCGACAAAATATGGCGGGCTTTCGACCGAGCTCGGCACCGTGCGGATCACGGCCGCAGCAGGCGAGGATACGGTCACGCTGACATGGTGCGAAGAAGGTGGACCACGCGTGGGGAAACCGACGACGCCGGCAGGTTTCGGTACGCAGCTGATCGAAATGAGCGCGGTGCGGCAACTCGGCGGCACGATCGAACGTAAATGGGACGAGTCAGGGCTGACCATGGTGCTCGCCGTCCCGCGAGCTGCCTTCAGCCGCTAGACGAGGCGAATGACGTCGTCATGGACGACGGGATGGTCTTCACAAGCGAGCGCAGCCGCCGCAAGGATCGCCGCATCGCTGAACGGCTTGCGGATATAGCCGAGGCATTCGACGTTGCCGATCTGAGACGGATTGGCAGTGACGAAGACGACCTTCACACCGTAATCATCGGCCATCCGCTTGGCGATTTCCGGCCCGGTCGGTCCATCGCGCAGGTTGATGTCGACGAACGCGAAGCTGCACCCTGGCGCCGCCGCGATCGCGCTCTCGCGATCGGCCGCAATCCCCGCGACGTCGTAACCGGCGTCGATCAGGATCCTCTCTAGGTCGAGGGCAACGAAAATCTCGTCTTCGACAATGAGGGCGGTGTTGGTCATCGGCCAAGTAACCAGTCGCTGCCCGAGGAGTTCCGCGTAAATCTAAGTTTCGATCAGCGTTGATCGAGATTGCGTTACATCTGCAGCGGCACCGTCGTCACCGCCGCAGCAGGAAGACGGCGTGTTCGGCGAGCAGATTGGCCGCGCCCGCGCCGGTGCGCTTCTCGCCCGACAGGAACCACGCGTCCTCGACGGTGATCCCGCGCGTCTTTACGAAGCTGCGGAAGTCGTCGATCGTGACGTGGTGGATATTGGGCGTGTCGTACCAGCTTTCAGGCAATTGCCGAGTCACCGGCATCCGCCCCCCCCACAGCAGCGACAGCCGCACGCGCCAGTGCGCGAAATTGGGGAAGCTGACGAACGCGCGCCGGCCGATCCGCAACAGGTGATCGAGCACCAGATCGGGCGCGCGCGCGGTCTGCAGCGTCTGGCTGAGGATCGCATAGTCGAAGCTCGCATCGGGATAGCCTGCCAGATCGATGTCTGCATCGCCCTGGATCACCGACAGCCCGCGCGCGACCGCGGAGGCCACGTTGCGCGCATCGATCTCCAGCCCGCGCGCATCGACGCCGCGCGTGTCGCGCAGCGCCGCCATCAGCGCGCCGTCGCCACAGCCGATGTCGAGCACGCGGCTACCTTGCGCGACGTTCTCGGCGATGACGGCGAGGTCGGTGCGTAACGTCATGGTGCGGTCCGTAACTGTTCGGCAAGCCCGGGGGCGAGGCGCTCCATATAGCGGTCCGCGCGGACCAACGGGTGGAAGCCGAGCCCCGCATAGACGCCGTGCGCGTCGGCGGTGACGAGCCCGATCCGCCGCAGCCCGGCAAATGACGGATGATCGAGGAACCAGCCGACCATCCGCCGCCCCAGCCCCTGCCCGCGCACCGACTCCTCGACCCAGACATCCGCCAGCCACGCAAACGTCGCATGATCGGTAATCATCCGCGCGAATCCGACCTGCGTATCGTCCTGATACGCACCGAGACAGTGCGATCCCGCGATCGCCCGTTCGACGAGCGCACGCTCGATCCCCGGCGACCAGTAGCTGCTCGCCAGCCAGCTATGGATGCGCTCGACCTGCAACTTGCTCGCATCGTCCGAAAGCATGATCGTCATCGCCCCGCCCTCAGGAATCCGTCGACGACCCGGTTGAGATCGGGTGCCTCGAGCAGGAATGCATCGTGGCCGTACGGGCTCGACAGCTCGACGAAGCTGACCGGCGCGCCGGCGGCGTTCAGGGCCTGGACGATCGCGCGCGACTCCGCCGTCGGATACAGCCAGTCGGTGTCGAAGCTGACGAGGCAGAACCGCGATTTGGTCGCGCGGAAGGCGTTGGCGAGCAGCCCGCCATGCTCCTCGGCGAGATCGAAATAATCCATCGCGCGCGTGATGTAGAGGTACGAGTTCGCATCGAACCGGTCGGTGAAGGCGAGCCCCTGGTGGCGCAGATAGCTCTCGACTTGGAAGTCGGCGTCGAACCCGAACGACTTGGCGTCGCGCGCCTGGAGGCGGCGGCCGAATTTCTCGGTCAGCCCGGCTTCGGACAGATAGGTGATGTGCGCCGCCATCCGCGCGACCGCGAGCCCCGCGGTGGGCGCCGAATCGTCGTGATAGTCACCGCCGCGCCAATCGGGATCGGCCATCACCGCCTGCCGCCCGACCTCGTGGAAGGCGATGTTCTGCGCGGTGTGGCGCGCGGTCGAAGCGATCACGACGCACGCCTTGACGCGCTCGGGGAAGGTGGCGGGCCAGCTCAAAGCCTGCATACCGCCCATCGATCCGCCGACGACCGCGTGGAGCACGCCGACGCCGAGATGATCGAGCAACATCGCCTGCGCGCGGACCATGTCGCGGATCGTGATGACCGGAAACGCCATTGCCCAGGGCCGCCCGGTCGCCGGGTTGATCGTCGCGGGGCCGGACGAGCCCATGCAGCTGCCGAGCACGTTGGCGCAAACGACGAAGTGGCGCGCCGGGTCGATCGGCTTGCCCTCCCCCACCATCCGCGTCCACCAGCCCGGCTTGCCGGTGCGCGGGTGGTTCGACGCGACGTGCTGGTCCCCGGTCAGCGCGTGGCAGATCAGGATCGCGTTCGAGGCGTCGGCGTTCAGCGTGCCATAGGTCTCGTACGCGATATCGACCGGCGACAGCAGCACGCCGCCATCGAGCCTGAGCGGCCCCGGCAAGGTGACTCGTCGCGCGAGGCCGAAGCGGCGGTCGGTCACGGGGTCGATGGTCGCAGGATCGAGCATGCCGCGCGCTACCATAAGCAGCCGCCGTCACACCAGCGCGCCGTCCACCGCCTAATCCTCCCCCGCCAGGGGGAGGATCGTCCCCCCCCCCCGTCATCCTGACGGAAGTCAGGACCCAGGGTTACAGGCGCCGACATTCGTGGCTCTGGGTCCTGACTTTCGTCAGGATGACGGGAGAGAAGAAGGGAAGCTCGACGCCGACCTTTCGCCACCGGGACACACAAGCATTTGCCACCGCGGCACCGCGCCCGCTATGCCCCGCGGCCATGACAAACATCACGCCCGCCCCCTCGCCCAAGCCCTGGATCCTGGGGATCGCGCCGTACACGCCCGGTCGCTCGACGACCGACGATGGCCGCAAGGTGATCAAGCTGTCGTCGAACGAAAATCCGCTCGGCACCAGCCCCGCCGCAAAGGCCGCGTTCGATGCCGCCGACCGGACGCTCGAACGCTATCCCGATGCGGGCGCGGTCGAATTGCGCGAAGCGTTGGCCGCGCAGTACGACCTCGATCCGGCACGCGTCATCTACGGCACCGGCTCGGACGAAATCCTGCATCTGGTCGCGGGCGCCTATGCCGGCCCGGGCGACGAGATCATCCATGTCCGCTACGGTTTCGCGGTCTACGAGATCGCGACGCGCCGCGTCGGCGCCGAGCCCGTCATCGTCGACGACCGCGACTATGCCACCGACGTCGATGCGATCCTCGCCGCGGTCACCGAGCGTACGCGCGTCGTGTTCGTCGCCAACCCCAACAACCCGACCGGCACGTTCACGCCGCGCGCGGAAATCGCGCGGCTGCATGCGGGGCTGCCCAAGTCGGTGCTGCTCGTGCTCGACCAGGCCTATGCCGAATATCTGTCGCCCGAAGAGGACGATGCGGGGCTCGCGCTGGCGATGACCGAGGCGAACGTGATCGTCACGCGGACCTTCTCGAAGATTCACGGGCTGGCCGCCGAGCGGATTGGCTGGGGCTATGCCTGCGCGCCGATCATCGACGCGATGCACCGCATCCGCGCGCCGTTCAACGTGACCACCGCCGGCCAGGCCGCCGCGGTCGCCGCGCTCGCCGACACCGGCTTCGTCGACGCGACCCGCGCGCACAACGACACGTGGCGCGGCTGGTTCGTCGAGCAGATCGGCCAGATGGGCAATGCGGGGCTTCGCTGCGTACCGTCGAAGGCGAACTTCGTGCTGGTACTGTTCGAGGGCAAGCTGACCGCCGACGCCGCCTATCACGGGCTGATGGAGGCGGGCTACATCGTCCGCTGGCTGCCCGGCCAGGGGCTGCCCAACGCGCTGCGCATCACGATCGGCACCGAAGAGGAGACGCGCGGCGTCACCGCGGCGCTGCGCGATCTGGTCGAGCGGGGCTGATGCTGCCCTTCGCGCGCGTCACGATCATCGGGCTCGGGCTGATCGGCTCGTCGGTGGCGCGCGCGGTGCAGGCGACGATGCCCACGGTCCGCGTCACCGGCTACGACGCCGATGCGGGCGTGCGCGAAGCGGCGGACCGGCTGCAATTCTGCGACGACGTCGCGGATTCGGCGGGGGCCGCGGTGATCGACGCCGACCTCGTGATCCTATGCGTGCCGGTCGGCATCATGGGCGACGTCGCGCGCGAGTTCGCGGCCGAGCTCCCCGCGGATGCGATCGTCAGCGACGTCGGCAGCTGCAAGGCCGAGATCGTCCGCGCGCTGACCGACGCGCTGCCGAATGCGATCGTGATCCCGGCGCATCCGGTCGCCGGCACCGAGCGCAGCGGTCCCGAAGCCGGCTTTGCGACGCTGTTCCGCCACCGCTGGTGCATCGTCACGCCGCCCGACGGCGCGGATGCGGTCGCGGTCGAGCGCGTCGCCGAATTCTGGCGCCGGCTCGGCGCTGAGGTCGAGACGATGGCGCCCGAGCATCACGACCGCGTCCTCGCGGTGACCAGCCATCTGCCGCATCTGATCGCCTACACGATCGTCGGCACCGCGGGCGATCTCGAGGAGGTGACCCAGTCCGAGGTCATCAAATATTCCGCCGGCGGCTTTCGCGATTTCACGCGCATCGCCGCGTCGGACCCGACGATGTGGCGCGACATCTTCCTCAACAACCGCGAGGCGGTGCTCGAGATGCTCCAGCGCTTCTCGGAGGATCTAAGCCAGCTCCAGCGTGCGATCCGCTGGGGCGACGGCGATGCGCTGTTCGACCTGTTCACGCGGACCCGCGCGATCCGCCGCAGCATCGTCGAACAAGGCCAAGACGACGACGTCCAGGATTTCGGCCGCACGCACGAGTGAGATGTACCACCCCGGCGAAGGCCGGGGCCCAATTGGGTAGGCCAACGTGACGACGCGCAACGCCCGTTCGCCACGTCCCCCATTTGGGCCCCGGCCTTCGCCGGGGTGGTGGTATGTTAATCCAGCGCGTTCATCGCCGCATGGACACGCTCCTCGGCCTCCTCGCGCGGCAGGCCCGGCGGCACGACCTCGCCGAAGCGGAAGGTGATCACCCCCGGCCGCTTCAGCCCCTTTCTGGGCCACACCAGCCCGCTGTCGCACGCGATCGGCACCGTCGGCATCTTCAGCGCGCGGTACAGCCCGGCGAAGCCTGGCTTGAGCGGCGGATGCTCCCCCGGCAATACCCGCGTGCCTTCGGGGAAGATCAGGATCGACCGCCCCGTCGCCTTGGCCGCGGTCGCCTCGCGCATCATGCTGCGCATCGCCTTGGCCGACGCCTCGCGGTCGACGACGATCGCGCCATAGCGCCGCGCGGCCCAGCCCCAGGCCGGAATATCGGCCAGCTCGCGCTTCAGCACGATCGCCGGGCCGTCGAGCATCCGCTGCAACTCGAGCGTCTCGAACATCGCCTGATGCTTGCACGCATAGAATGCCGGCTCGGTGGGCCTGGTCCCCTCGATCCGGACATGCACGCCGAGGATCACCCGCGCGCACCAGCGGTGAAACCGCGTCCAAATCGTCGAATGGACGATCACCGCGCGCGACCCGAACAGCGCCGAGATCGGCACGCTCACCACGATCGGCACCGACCCTGAGTAGAAAACGAGCATGAACGCCCAGTTGCGCAGCCAAATCATCCGCCAAATCCTATCCACAACGCGATCCGGCGAAGGATCAACTTGTTATATTCGTTGACCAGCGTCCCCAGCCGCGGCGTGCCGGGCACCCCGTCGCCAAGGATCACGACCGACGTGTCGAGCGCCGCCGCCAGCTCCATCCGCGCCCGCGCGAGGTGCCAGTCCGACGTCACCAGCCGCACCGACCGATATTTGTGGACGCGCACCCATCGCGCGGTCTCCTCGGCATTCGACCGCGTATCGACCGCCTCGCGACCAAGGTCGACACAGCAATCGAACACCGCCGGCGACGTGCGATATTCAAGCGCAAGGTCGATCGGTCGCACGCCAGGCGCGACGCCGGTGACCAGCATCCGCTTCGCCTGGTGATCGCGCAACAGCGCCAGGCCACGGTCGATCCGCCCCGGCCCGCCGGTCGGCACGACGATCGCGTCGGAGGTGAAGCCGTTCAACGGCTCGGGCAGCATCAGCATGAAGACGGCAAAACCGAACGCCCAGGCAAGCCCCATGATGCCAAGCAGCCGGACGATCACAGGATATGCCTCAGCGCGCGGACGATCGTGACGCGCGCGGCGAGCGTCGCCAGCACGACAAAGGCGACCGGCAGCAGCGCGAGCGCGATCCAGTCGGTCCCGCCCAGCGTCACCCCGCCGAGCAGTTCGGAGCCGAGGCCGTGCAACCGGACGCCGATGAACGCGACCACCAGCAACGCGGCGAGCCCGCCGCCGACGCCGCCGATCGTCGCGTCGAGCGCGATCCGCCGCTGGAACAGCCGCGCGACCTGGAGATCGGTCGACCCGAGCATGTGCATCACCCCGATCGTCGCGCGGTGCGTCTCGAGCCCCGCGCGCGCGGCGAGGACGACGACCGCGGCGGTCGCGCTCGCCATCAGCATCACCAGCGCGAGCGCGAGGAAGGTGAGCGTGCGCATCACGTCGTTGACCGGCGACATCCAGCTTTCGTGGCGGTCGACGCGGATCACCGGCCCGAACCGGCGCAACGCGGCGGCGACGCGCACGGCGGCCGCATCACCCGAATCGCCGAGGTCGACGTCGATCATCGCCGGCACCGGCAATTGCGGGTCAGCGCCGTCCGCACCAAGCCAGGGTTGCAGCAACCGCGTGAGGTCCGCGCGGTCGACGGGCACGGCGCGTGCCACCCCAGGCATCGCCCGCAACGCCGCGAGCACCCGCGCGGCGGCACCGTCCCGGCGCACCGGATCGCCCTCGACGACCTGCACCGTCAACCGCCCTGCCAGTTGCCGATCGAGTAGCCGCGCCGCGCCCGCGGTCGCCAGCCCCAGCGCCGCGGCGAGCATCGTCAGGAACAGCATGATCGCCATCACCCACGTCATCGCGCGCAGCCCGCCCGCTTCGTCGAGCACGCGCCGCTCGGCCGAGGACCGTGCCCTGGTGGCGCCGCTCATGAATCGGGCCGCGTCGGTGGGTAGCGCAGCGAGCCCGTCGGATCGAGCAGCCGCCCGCGATCGAGCCGCATCATCTGTGCGCCCGGGATCCGCCCGAGCAGGTGGAAGTCGTGAGTCGCGACCACGACGGTCGTGCCGAGCTTGTTGAGCGATTCGAACAGATGCAGCAGCCGCTCGGCCATGTCGGGATCGACATTGCCGGTCGGCTCGTCCGCGACCAGGATCTCGGGCCGCGCGATCACCGCGCGCGCGATCGCGACGCGCTGCTGCTCGCCACCCGACAGCGTCGCCGGGCGCGCATCCGCGCGATCGCCGAGCCCGACCCAGGCGAGCATCTCGCGCACCGGCTGCTCGATATCCGCCTCGGGCATCCCCGCCACGCGCAACGGCAGCGCGATATTGTCCCCGGTCGACAGATGCGGGACGAGCCGGAAATCCTGGAACACCACGCCGATCCGCCGCCGAAAACCGGGCAGGCGATCGCGCGACAACACCACCGCATCCTCGCCGAACAGCCGGATGACGCCGCGGGTCGGGCGTTGCGCCAGGTACAGGAGCTTGAGCAACGAGGTCTTGCCGGCACCACTGGCGCCGGTGAGGAAATAGAACGCGCCGCTGCGCAACGTGAAGCTGACGTCCGACAGCGTCTCCGGCCCAGCGTCCGGTCCCGTGCCGTAGCGAAGCCCGACATTTTCGAATTGGACGATATTCGCCATGACGTGGTTGCGCCCGCTCTCGCCCGCTTGATGCCCGTGCCAATGCCCGTATCGGCGCTTTCGCATGAAAGCGCGCGCCGCTTCAAGCTTGCCACATATGCGGACAGCGTGCTTATTCGGCACAAGAACGGTCGCGCTCCGGCGGCCGCTGGTGAAGCGTATCCATGATCCTCCAATGTCCCGAGTGCAGCACCCGCTATCTGGTGCCCGACAGCGCGATCGGGACCGAAGGTCGGACCGTGCGCTGCGCCAATTGCCGGCACAGCTGGTTCCAGGCCGCCACGCCGGTGGTCGAGGATGCGCTCGACCTGCCCGAACCGACCCCGCTCGCGCCCGCACCGCCGCCGCTGGCGCCGCTGCCACGCGCGTCGGTGACCGAGCCTGCTGACCGATTCGTGCCGTTCGGCGCCGCTACGCCCGTGGCCGCGGCGCCGGTGGCGCGCGATCCTGCCACCCCGGCCGCCTTTGCGCCTCCGTCCTATGAAGCGCCGTCCTATGAGGCGCCGGCCTTTGCGGCACCGAGCTATGACGCGCCGACATTTTCGCCGATTTCCGACCAGATTGCGTTCCGCCCGCGCCGCAATACCACGCGGCGCTGGACGATCGTCGCGGTGCTCGCCGGGTTGCTGATGCTGATCGCGGCCTCGGCGATCGTCTATCTCGGCGCACCGGGCGTTGCGGCCAAGCTCGGCTTCGGCAGCCAGAGCGACGAAACGCCGCTCCGGCTTCGCGACAACCCGATCGAACGGCGCGAGCTGGACAATGGCTCAGAACTGTTCGCGGTGAGTGGGCAGGTCACTAATCCTTCCGACCAGCGCCAGCGAGTCCCCGACATCCGCGCCGAACTCCGCGATGCGCAGGGCAGGCTCGTATACAGCTGGACGATCACCCCGCAGCAGCGGACGCTGGCGCCGGGTGGGGCGATCGATTTCAACTCGGCCACGTTAAACGTGCCGGCGAATTCGAAGCGGCTGGAGCTGAGCTTTGCGGGCGAGGCGACGCGCTAGTCGACCGCGCTCGCCGCGGCGATGGGTGAGGGCGACGACCTTTGCAGTCGGCGGCGGACGATCCAGAACCGGGCTGCGTGGAGCAGCGCGGCGGTGACCATGCCCAGCCCCGAGGCATAGACGAGCGCCATCGGTCCGATGCCCGCATGCACCATCCACCAGCCCGCGCCGCCGGTGACGACGAAATAGGCGATGATGCTGTTCGCGCCCGCCACCACCTGATCGCCGAACGAGCGCAGCGCATAGACCAGCACCACCTGCGCGCCGTCGAACAGGATGAACGGCGCCCATAGCGGCAGCATCGCCAGCGCGACGCCGTGGGTAGCGAGATCGGCCGGAAACGCCGCGACGATAGGCCCGCGCGCGACGACCAGGACGATCCCGCACAGCCCGAGCGCGAGTATCGACAGGCCGGTGGCGATGAGCGCGCGCGCGCTCCCGGCCTTCGGATCCCCCTCGCCCACCGCGTTGCCGACGCGGACCCCGCAGGCCGAGCCGAGCCCCAACGCCAGCGCGAACGTCACGTTGTGGACCGAAAAGACGATCTGGAACGCATGCGCGACATCGTCGCCGAACCGGCTCGAAAGCGCGATCAGGATCGAGAAGCCCGCAAGCTCCAGACCTGAAGCGATTGCGGGGACGATCCCGAACACCGCAAGCGCGACGATCCCGGCGGGCACGCCGCGCCACGCCGCCAGGTCGAGCCGCCGGACGCCGCGCGCCGTCGCGCGTGGCACGCTCAGCGCGGCGGCGATCATCCCGACCGCGCCGAGACCCGAGGCGATCGCGGTCGCAGTCGCGGCACCGACCGCGCCCATCGGCGAAAAGCCAAGATGCCCGCCCGACATCGCCCAGGCGAGCAGCGCATTGAGCGGCAGGATCGAGAGGTTGACCACCGCGACCCGGCGCGGCTGGCTGACGCCCTCCAGGAAGAAGCTGGCGGCGACGATCATCAATTGCGGCGGATAGGTGAGCGCCATCACGCGCACGACTCGCCCTGCCGGCGCGACCAGCGCGGGCGCGACGCCGATCCCGGCCAGCATCCGATCCGCGAAAGCGAGCATGATGCCGCCCACCACCAGCCCCAGCAGCAGCCCGAGGACGAGGCCCTCGCGCAGCACCTGCCCGGTACGCGGCAGATCGCCGGCGCCATCGGCGCGCGCGGCATGGACGAGCACGCCCGACAGCCATGCCAGCCCGGTGACGATCGCGACGAACGTCAGCGAGCGGCTCGCGCCGAGCGCCGCCACCTCATGCGCGCCGGCCAGCCCGACCACGATCACGTCGGTGACATGCAGGATCGTCCAGTTGAGGCTGGTCAGCATCACCGGCCAGGCCAGCGCCAGCAAACGTCGCGTTTCGGCGCTGGTATCGGTCGAGAAAAGGACGTTGGGCATGGTTTGCGGTACCGGATGCGGACTTTATCGCAAAGCGCGCGCAAAGGCCGTTGCGTGAACCCGAAAGCCTTGCTAGTGGCGCTCGCCTACCAGCTGCCGGGTCCGCCCGGTTATGTTTCATGGGCGGCCATGGCGGAACTGGTAGACGCGCAACGTTGAGGTCGTTGTGGGCGAAAGCCCGTGGAAGTTCGAGTCTTCTTGGCCGCACCATTTTTCCTGACAGATAGAGCATCCCTTTCGGGGGCCACCCGTTTCGTTCCGGTCTCGGGAGGAGAACAGCCATGAGTTCGATCGACGACACGATCATCGACACGCCCGAAGGCCCGATGACGTTCGCGCAGTGGAAGAAGAAGAACCCCGTCCAGCTGCCATCGCGCCGGACCAAGGGGAAGAAGCTTCCCAACAAAGTGAAGCTGACCACCGACGAGGTATAGGTCGCGCGGTAGGGTGGCGGCCTCGTTTCGGGGCGCTGTCATCCTGACGAAAGTCAGGATCCAGAGCCGTGAAGGACGACGCCTGGAACCCTGGATCCTGACTTTCGTCAGGATGACGGAGAACACGGTCCAGCAGACCACCGACGAGACATAGACGGCACGGTAGAGTGGCGGCATCGTTCCAAACCACCGTCATCCTGGCGAAAGTCAGTATCCGGAGCCGTGAAGGACGGCGCCTGGAACCCTGGATCCTGACTTTCGTCAGGATGACGGAGAACCCGGTAAAGCTCACCACCGACGAGGTTAGGTCGCGCTGCAATCCTCCCCCTGGCGGGGGAGGATCTAGTGCCGACTTATCGCAGCCCCCGACCCATGCCGCGCGCGAATCATCCGGGCCTGGAACTTCACCCGTTGCCAGAACGTCGCATCGTCGAGCCGCCATTGCCGGATCGCCTGAGTCGCCAGCGTCTCGATCAGCGCCTCGCTGCTCGCCGCATCCTGTTTGGCGAATTCGCGGGCAAGCTCCTCGACGCACGGGCCGTGATCGGCGAAATCGCGCGGTGGCGTCATCTGTCTCTCTCCCTGTGGATCATCGCCGTCCGCCGAACAGCGCGCGCGTCGCGCCGCCGATCGTCGCCTGATCGAATTTCAGCCGCATCGTGACGTACGGTCCCTGCCGCGTGTACCGGTCGTCCTCGAAATCGCGGTCGCGGTAGCCCGACACGTTGTAGCCCGCGCTGATCCACGTGTTCTGCGCAGGCGACACGCCGACCGACGGCCCGCCGCTCCACGACCATGCACCGCGCGACCAGGCATGCTGCGCCGATCCGCTGACGCCGACATCGAACCGCGTGCCCATATCGTGGCGCAGTTCGAACCCGGTGACGTCGATATAGCCGTCATAGGTGTCGTCGGCGAACCGCCCCGCGACGTATTTCGCGCCGTAATACAGCGTCGCCTCGGTGCCATGGCCGAGCCCTTCGGGGCCGGTGCGATAGTTCACCGCGAGGTTGTTGATGATCCGCGACGTCACCTGCTGGCCGCCGCCATAGGCCGGCACGCCAAGTGCGTTGGAGTCCGAGAACCCCGCATCCGCGCTTTCGTGACGCAGTTCGAGCCGTTCGAGCAGCGACCAGCGGCTGTCGAGCGGCCGGAAGGCGAGCGCGACGTCGGCGGTGGCATAGGTCGCGACAGCACCGCTCCGGTCGGTGATCGTGTACGCCTTGATGCTCGACGCGAGCGTCTTGCCCTGCCCCAGCGTGCGCAGGAAATTGGTGGTCAGCCCCCAGCGATCGCCGCTGTCGGCGTTGCGATATTCGAGCCGGCCGTTCACCGACCAGCGCGCCTGGCGATAGGTCGCGCCGAGCGTCACCGCGGCATAATCGCCATTGGTCTGGTCCTGCCCGACATAGCCGCCCGAGGTGACCGGCTGGAACGCGTTGACGACTGCCCCCTCGGGAATCGCGCCCTTGAGCGTGTTGCTGGCGTCGAGCGTCCCGTCGACCGTCCAGTTCTTGCCGAGCGGCACCGACTGGCTGAGCCCATATTGCGCGTAGGTCCGCGCGCCATTCTCGCCAATCGCCTGCTGGTTGAGCGTGCTCATCAACTTGGCGCCGGTCCAGGGCGCGACGTCGACGCCGAACTGCTTGGTATGCGCGACATAGCCGTCGCCATTGGCGATCTCATACCCGCCGATCAGGCGGATGCCGGGCTTGATCCGGTAGGCGAGCTGAATCTGGTGGCGAACCGGGAAGTCGACGCTGTCGGCATCGCCACCGGGCGCGAACTGCGTCTGCCCGGTCAGCGTCACCTTGTCGTCGAACAGCAGCTGCGTGCCGCCGAGCGTGAGCAACCGGCTGTCACGGTCCTTGCCGTCGACACCGCGATCCGCCGCATATTGCCCGCCGACGAAGATCGTACCCGTGTCGCGGCGATATTCGATCCGAACGTCGCCTGCGGTCCGGTTACCCGCGCTGGCGAGCTGCTGCTGGTGCCACACGAGACCCGTCACGCTGATCCGGTCGGTCAGCCGCAACCGGCCGTCGAGCCCGAATTTGCGCGTGCCCGCCTCGACCAGATTCTGCTGGCCGACGCCGAAGGATGAATCCTGCTGGCGCGCATAGGCGAGCAGGTCGAGCTTGGTCCCGTGATGATCGACTTCGGCGAGATACGCCAAGCCCTGCCCGAGCCCGCTGCGCCCGCCCTTGGCGATCTCGCCGCGCAATTCGGTGCCCGCGCCGACGCGCGCCTTGATGTCGGCGCCGAGGACGGTCGCGTTGGTGCCTGCGGTCTCGTCGCGGATCGCGGCGACGCCGACCTCGACACGGCCCTTGGCCAGCTTGGTCGCGACGCGCGCGGCGGCCGCCAGCTTGGCCGAACGGCCACCCTCGACCTCGTAATCCGCGACGATGAAGACCGGATTCAGATTGCTGTCGCGGCTGAGGATCGGCTGGCGGAAGCGGACCGTGCCCATGCCTGTGTCGATGTCGTAGTCGATGTGGCGGGTGAGCTGCGTCGTCGCGACGATCAGCTCGGAGCGGAACCGGTCACGCGTCTCCAGCCGCAGCTTGTCGCTGTTGGGGACGATGTTACGCCCCGACAGGCGATACGGACCGCTCAGGCCGTTGCCCTGGATCTCGTCGCGCGAATACAGCGTGTCGGTATTCGCCGCGAACCCGGTCGCGCGCACCCGCTTGCCTTCATAGGCGGTCTTCACGCCGTTGAGCGTACGGTTGTAGCGGGTCAGCTGCGCGTCGGTGAAGCCGGTCTCGAAGTCGCCGAACAGCGCGTAGAATTCGCGACGCTCGAGCCGCAGGTACAGCTTGCGCCGGGTTGCGGCGTCATAGCCCTGGCGTGAGCCGTCGCCATAGACGGTGTAGTAGCGATCGGGGTCGATCGTGCCGAGCAGACCCCGGTCCGGATCGTATTTGCGGTCGCTGTCATAGGCGATCGTCGCCAGCCACGACCCCTTGACGCGGCCCTTGGCGTAGAAGGCGAGCTGGCCGTCGGTGACGACGCTGTTCCGCTGCGCGCGCGGCAGGCCCGATTGGCGCTTGCTGAGCATGTCGTAGCCGATCGAGCCCGCGCCGAACCCGACCACGACCCAGTCCTTTGCAGACGCGGCGAGCCAGGCGCGAACCTCGTTGCGGTGGACGACCTTGTCTTCGGTCAGCGAGACGATCGCGTGGACTGCGCCCGCCTGGGTCGTCGGCTGTAGCGCGATGAAGGCCAGCCCGTCATCGCCGACCACCTGCGCGGTCGTCGAGGACCGTTCGCGACCGGCAAGCTGGCGGCCCTGTTCGAGCTCGGCCTCGACCGCGGCGGTATAGGGCTGGTCGACGGTGAACGGGACGAGCGTACCGGCGCGGACCGGACGGCCGGTCTTGTCGGTGACGCGCACCGCGATCAGCGGGCGGGTGAGGCCATCGGCGACGAGCCGGCTGCTGGCCGTATCGACCACCGCGCGGACGCCCGCACCCGCATAATAGACGCTGCGGTCGATCGTCTTGACGACGCTGCCGTCCGCGGCGAGCACGCGCGCCTGGAGGCGATTGTCGCCATCGATCAACGGGATGCCCGTCCAGCGCGAGACCGCGATCTCGGTCCCGTCGCGCATGTCGGTGCCGTCGAACGCGAGCGGCTCGACCGGCTTGCCGTTGATCGTGAGCGCGACACGCTGGCCGGGCATGTGCTTGACGACCGCACGGACGATCGGTGCGCGCGGGTTGTGGTCCGCGGCGGGGAACAGCCAGTCGATTCCGGGAGTCTGGCCGGCACCCAGCCAGTCGCGGCTGCCCGCGGCGGTGGCGTCGTCGACGATCGCGACCGGCAGCGCGGCGTCCGCAGCGGCGGCCTTGCCGGTGGGCTTAAGCTGGAAGTCGACGCGCTTGAGCAGGCCGCCATCGCCCTCGACGAAGCGCGAGATCGGGCTGTTCGCCTGGCGCGTGTCGATGTCGCAGGCGACCGGTTCGTGCGTCGCGGGGATGCTCGACGTATCGATCTGGACGACGTGACGCCCGGCGCGGACGCCCTCGAAATGGTACAGCCCGTCCCGATCGGTCGAGACGAATGTGCCGTCCTCCATCAGCAGGCGGATTCCGGACACGCCCTTGCGCTTGTCGACCGGATCGCCGCAATTCCCCTCGGTCACGCGGCCGATGATCGTCATCGCGTCGGTGAACAGCAGCGGGCGCAGGCGCACCGATGCCGCCGCCTCGTTGCTGGCGACGCTGCCCGGCCCGATGACGCGCGCGCGATTGAGCGCTTCGCCGGTGGGAGCGCCGGGGGCGATGCTGACGACGTATTTCAGCTCGGTCGTGGCCCCCGCGGCGAGCACGGGGATCACGAAATCGAGCGTGCGGCCGTCGCTCGACACGGTCGGCTCGTCACCACCGCGGACGGAATTGCGCTCGTAGCGCAACCCTCTCGGCAGCGTGTCGGCGACGCGGAGTCCGCGCGCGGGGACCGAATCGCGGTTGGTGATGCGCAGCAGATACTGGACGAAATCCCCCGGCGCCGCCTCGCGGACGGAGGCGATCTTGGTCAGCAGCAGCGCGCCGCTGCCGGGGGCGTCGAGCGGGATGTCCGCCGAAAATGGCTCGGGCGTCGACAGCGTGAATATCTCGCCGAAACTGGCGCCCTTGAGGATGAACGCGGCGCCCTTCGGGTCCCTGAGCGCCGCCAGCGCCGCGCGATCGGCGGTCGAGGGCGCGACATAGGTGCCGGGCGGCACGACCTTCACCGCATAGCGGCCGGGTGTGGTCAGCGGAAAGCGATAGCGCCCGGTTTCGCCGGGATAGACTCGCCCGCTGGCATCGGTGACGCTCTCGCCCGTCACCATCGTCGAGGGATAGCGGCTGATACCGTCGTCGCCGAACACGATGGCGGGCTGGCCGGCCTCGTCGACCAGCGACACGGTCGCGCCGTCGACCAGCGCGCCGGTACGCGAATCGAAGGTATAGCCGGCGGGATCGATCAGGATCGACGCGGTCGAGCCGAAGCTGAAATCGTCCTCGGTGAAGCTGAGCGTGATCTTGGCGCCGCGCGTCCGCACTTCGCAGGGTTCGAGTTCGGGATATCGGACGGTTTCGGTCGAGGGAACGCCGCCCGCGAAGATGCCGCTGTCGGGCGTGGTCTCGGTCAGCGTCAGCATGACCTTGTTCTCGCCGATATCGGCGGTGATCATCGACGTTTCACGGACCGCGGGATCCCGGTTGCCGGCCTGGTTGTCGAGCACCAGGATCATGTCCGCCTTGACGTCGAGCGCCGCGACCCGCGGCGCCGCCGCGAAGGTGGCCCCGTCGATCGGCGCGGGGGTGAAGGCATAGGTCGGGGCGGTCTGACACTTTGCCCCGGTGAACGCGTAATTGGGCGGTGCGAGACGGAAGGAGAGCGTCGTCGGACGCTTGCCGCGGTTCACGTCGAGCGAAACCGTGTTGGACGCGACGGTCCGGGTGCCAGAGTCGCTGGCCGCGTCGTCGAACGACAGCGTTGCGGTATTCTGGACACGGACGGTTTGCGCCGTCGCCGGGACCACACCAAGGGCGGGGCCGAGCAACAGCGTCGGAATGAGGGCGCACAGGCGCAAGAGGCGACGGGAGCTGGACATAAGTTCCCCTTTCCCGGCACGCGTCGCCACGCGCCGGGATCGGTCGTTCCTTGTTCGCGAGGGGTGGGATTTAGTTGATGGTGACCCGGAAGGTCGCCGCGACCGACGTACCGCCGAGCAGCGTCGGGATCGTCGCATTCACCGTTTTCGTGTTCGCATTGTACGAACCGGTGAAGTTGAGCACCGGCACGGTGATCGTTCCATCGTCCGCCAGCGGCACGCCGCCGACGATCCCCGTCAGCAGGCACGTCTGGCCGAGCGCGAGCGCGCCGATCGCGATCGAGTTGGCGACATAGGTGGTGTTGGCCGGGATGACGTCGCTCAACGTGACGTTGGACGCCGGAGTGCCGACCGTGCCGTTGTTGACGATCAGGCAATATTGCACGACCGCGCCCGGGATCGCCTTTGGCGCGATGGCCAGGTTGATCGGATCGGTCAGCACCAGCTGCGACTTGGCGACGGTCAAGGCGACGTTGCGCGTGGTGATCTCATAGCCGAGCGACGCGCGGCCCTGTCCGTTGAGCGCGACGTCGAGACCGAGACCGTCCGAATCATTGTCGGCAAAGACCACGTCGACGACCGTGTCGTTGTTCGCGCCGACGCTGACCGCCAGCGGCAGCCCCTGCGCCGCCGCATCGCCACCCGCCGCGACCTGTACGATCAGCGTGACGCCGGCCAGGACATTGGCCTGGTTGTTGGGTATGTCGGCGACGATGAACACGATCGCCGATAGGTCGGCCCCCAGTTCGTTGATGTACGACGCGGTATCGACACCGGCGTCATAGGTGCCGTTGCCGTTCGAATCGACGAAAATCTTGATGTTCTCCACGTCGAAATTGTCGCCGGCGAACAGGTTCTGGATCGGCAGCTGAGTCGGCGAGAGCAGGAAATCCTGCGTGCCGTTGGTGTTGTTGGTCACCTTGAACGTCGTCACCGCCGCGGTCTGGCCGATCGAGACGGGCGTGTTGGCGGGCTGGTTGGCGGTCACGGTCAGGTTGACCTTGCGATCGACCACGAAGTTGACCGCGTTCGACGTCGCCGATTGCTGGACGCCGTTGACCGAATAGCTGGCCTGCGCAGTGTTGGTGACCGTCGTGCCGGCCGCGGTGCCCGCGGGCCCCGGTGCCTGCGCCTGTGCGCTCGCCGTACCGGTCGCGATTCCGATCGCCACGACGGCGGCCGTACCGGCCATCAGCGTGCGAATTACCCCTTTTGCATGCATGTCTAAATCTACCTCTTACGTGGTTGGTGTGGGTGGTGTGGTGGTGGTGGGAGACGCGATCATTTGAGCACGGCCTGGAACGCGAATTGACCTTGCGAACCGGCCGCCAACGGGCTTGCGAGGCGCCACCGGACGCTGGTGACATCGTTCGGGCTCGCCGCGCGCGTGCTGCCGTCGAGGCTGCGGACGCGGAGGGTTTCGAGCGAACCGAAAGTCTTGCCGTCGACCGACACGTCGGGCGCGGGCGACCCTGGATTGGCCGAGCGATATGCGACCTGCCGCGGCAACGGGTTGTCGAGCACCACGTTGCCCAGCGGCTGCGATCCCGTATTGCGGTAGCTGACCACGAAGATCACCTTGTCGCCCGGCGTCACCTTCGACGGCTTCACCAGCGCGATCCGCGTGGTGCCGTCGGCCGCGGCGGCGCGCGCCTCGACCAGGATGCTGCTGGTCACCTGCAGCGGCCCCGCCGCGGCGGAAGCGACCGCCGCGGTGGCCACCAGGACGGCGGCAATCATCGGACGCGTAATCATGACTTTGCTCCTCATTGGATCTTTGTTTTGAACTGGACGACGTGGACCGACGCGGCCGCGACCTGCCCCAGCGCGACGGCTATGCCCGGGCCCTGGGCAGTGCCGCCGGCGGCGTCGAAGCGGCCCGCATCGTCATCGGCGGCGTCGCTGAGCGGTGCGCCGTCGAGGGTGAGGCTGCCGGGGACGAAGGCGGTGCCGGCCGGGATCGGATCGGCGATCCGCGCGCCGCTGACCGCATCGGTGAAGCGCGCCTCGAGCGTGTAGGTGATGACCGAATCGCGCACTGCGGTCTGCGATCCGTCGGTCGCGCGGACCGACTGCGACTTGACCAGCGCGGGGCCGGCAATCGCGCTAATCAGCGGAACGACGACGCTGGCGCTGGCCCCGGTCGGCCCGACGACCGCGTCACCGCCACCGTCGCCAAGTCCTGCATAGGCAGTACCGGGCGCGCCCGATCCGGTCAGCGCGCGCGCGGTGACGGTCAGCGTGGCATCCGCCGCGGGGCGCTCCGCCGTGCCGGCAAGGATTGCGAACACGGTGATCGACCGGCCCGGAACCAGCGGCGGCACCGTCGCGTCGACCAGCGCCGTATCGACCGCGGGATCATAGCGTCCGTCGCCATCGGCATCGATCGCCAGCCCCCGCAGCGTGATTGCCGGGGACGACAGCCGCGTTTCGAGGATGAAGGATTCGGTGCCGTTGTCGGCATTGGTCAACACGAACGGGACGATCGTCGGCGCCGCGGGCGATGGCGCAACGACGACCGCCCCTTGCCCTTCGCGGACCAGCCGGGTGTCGAGGCGCTCGGCCACGATCAGCGTGACCGTGTTCGACGCGACGGAGCGCGACGCGCCCTCCAGATCGTAGCGGAGATTGGCGGTGTTGAGGATCGGCGTTCCCGCCAGCGTCTCCGCACAGACTATAGACGGGCGAACCGCAAAGGCGAAGACGCTCGCCGCCATGACGATCGCTACCGGCGCGGCGACGTCGGCGCATGTCCGGCGTGCTCTGTCACGGACCTTCAAGACGACGTCTGAACGCAATGTGCCCCCCACTTGTTGTTGGGGAACAAATCGAGCATTCGAGCTTAATCAAATGCTACAAAATCGTAACGGTATGTTTTAGTAGCAAAAATTGCAGATTTGATACTAAACCGGTTATAGTAGCTTCGTAACTAACATTTGATCCGGTTTGCCATGCGACCGCCATTGCCGCGACATCGCCGGTCGAAACCAAACTTACCCCAAAATGAACTGATCAGCGGATGAACAGCGCCCGGAGATAGCCGCGCATCGCCTGCTCGCCATCATAGCTGAGCGAGATTTCGACACGCCGCCGATCGGCCGGATCGATCACGCGGTCGATGAGCCGCAGCTTGTGCAGATGCTCGATCCAGCGCTGCGACGTGGTCACCGGCGCGTCGGACATGCTGACCAGCGCCTTGATGTTCATCGGCTGGCGTTCGTCGCGCGACACGAACAGCGCGAGCATCATGTCCCAGGCCGGTTCGTGGAACAGCTCGGCCGGCAGGAATCGGCGACGCAGCCGGCGTTCGGCAAGCACGGCCTGCGCCTGTTCGACCAGATCGGTTTCGCTGGGTTCGGTACCGGTCGGCGCCGGATCGGCAGCATGGGCGACGCGGCCGTTGAATTCTTCCGCAACCGCCGAAAGCTTGGCGGTCAGGTCCTTGATCAAATCCACTACCGACTCGTTCTTCACCAATCACTCCCTCTGTCCGTCTCCAACGCGATACGCGGTCTCCGGCTCCAGCTCACCGGACCGCTCGCACCGCCATTGTTTCACCTGTCCGGGACAGCGTACTTACTGCCAATTCCCTACTCACAAATCGGTGCACAGCATGACAGGATTGTCACCGTTTACCATGTAAAAATGCAGCATTCCTGAGATAACCCCGAAATGCTGAGTAAGAATTGCGCTTAAAACGGCAATTATCACCCATTCCGGTTTCATTTACTTTGTTACCCAAACCCATTATGGGTTATTTTGTATTGATTTTGCGCAATCCCGGCGTTTGTCGCCATTCAATACTATGGTATACTTTTCTCAGGTCGCTACGACGCCGGGCGAGATCATGTCTATTGAGCGGCGTCAGCTTGAAGGGGGACCAGGGATGGCCGCGTCACGAATTTATGCGTTGCTGCAAGAGGCGTGCGCCGCACTGGAAACCTCGGACGATCACGCGATCG
Source organism: Sphingomonas sp. BK036 (assembly GCF_004216825.1). Taxonomy (NCBI): domain Bacteria; kingdom Pseudomonadati; phylum Pseudomonadota; class Alphaproteobacteria; order Sphingomonadales; family Sphingomonadaceae; genus Sphingomonas; species Sphingomonas sp. BK036. The sequence continues at coordinate 1,420,533 of NZ_SGXR01000003.1, forward strand.
CCGCCTATGTCGGGTTCGCCATGTCGCTGGTCGAGGAGAAATACGGGGTCGGACACGATCATCTCGAAAGCGTCAGCCGCGACTGACGCTGCCGTCGCGCGTCGCAGGCGCTCGTCGCAGGGGCGGCAGGGGCAGGCGCTGGAGAGACCGCGACGACCGACGGCCGCGGGCCCTCCACGGATACCGGAACATCCAGATTTTAGCGCAGCATGCGGATTGTCGGCCGCGGCAACGTCTATATGCATCGGCTATGCGTTAAGCAGTCGACTCGCGTGTCATCGCACGCGGACGAAAGGACGTTGTGCCCGCTTCCATGCCTGTTCCCCTGCCCAGCCCCTCCCCAGCCGCTCCGCCCGCTTATCTCAACGCCGTGGGGACGGCGGTTCCCGATCACGACATCCACGCCGCATTCATCGCCTGGGCGCGCGCGCGAACCGATTCGCGATCGACCAAGGTCTTCGACCGGATGGCGTCGCGGTCGGGGATCGCGCATCGCTGGTCGGTGTTGCCGCCGACCGCGGCCGGCGGGTCGCCGGTCGACGATGCCGGCTTCTACGCGACCGAGCCGCATCCGGGGACGGCGGCACGGATGACGCTCTATGCCGAGCACGCACCCGACCTGGCGATTCGCGCGATCGCGGCGCTGCGCGACAGAATCGCGATCGATGGCATCACGCATCTGGTGGTCGCGAGCTGCACCGGATTCGTCGCCCCCGGCATCGACCAGATCATTGCACGCAGGCTCGAACTGTCCTCCAGCGTCGAGCGGCTGCTGATCGGGTTCATGGGCTGCTATGCCGCGATCGTCGCGCTGCGCAGCGCACGGCACATCGTCCGGTCCGAGCCCAGCGCGCGCGTGCTGGTGGTGACAGTCGAGCTCTCCACGCTGCACCTGCAACCCGCCAACGATATTGAGGCGCTGCTGGCGATGCTGCAATTCGGCGATGGCGCCGCCGCCGCGCTAGTGACCGCGGATACAGCCGGGTTCGCGCTCGAGGCGCCGTTCGCGGCGTCGCTGCCGGATAGCGAGACGCTGATCCGCTGGGACGTCACCGATGCGGGCTTTGCGATGCATCTGTCGGGCGAAGTGCCCGGACGGATCGCCGCCGCGCTGTCCGACGCGGCGTTCCGCACGGTCGTCAGCGATGGCCGGCCGCCCGAATCGATCGACGGCTGGGCCGTGCATGCCGGCGGCCGGTCGATCCTCGACGCGGTCGAGCATGCGATGTACCTGAACCCCGATGCGCTGGCGGCGTCGCGCCGGGTGCTCGCGGACAATGGCAACATGTCGTCGGCGACGCTGATGTTCGTGTTCGAGGCGCTGCTCAAGGGCCCTCCGGTCAACCACGGCGTCGCGCTGGCGTTCGGGCCGGGGCTGGCCGCGGAGGGCTTCGGGTTCCGAAGCGCGCCATGACGCTCGCCACGCGCAGCCAGGCCGAGGAGCTGATGGACGCGGACGATCTCGACGCCGCGACCTATGCCGATGTGGTCGGCGATCTGGCGAGCGTGAACACCGTCACGTTGGCGCGCCGCCCGACGCTCGATTTCCTCGCGCGGGCAACCGCGGGGCGCAAGACCTTCCGGCTGCTCGACGTGGGCTTTGGCGATGGCGACATGCTGCGTCGGATCGCGCGCTGGGCCGCCGCGCGCGGCATCGAGGCGGAGCTGGTCGGGGTCGATCTCAACCCGCGAAGCGAACAGGCGGCGCGCGCGCATGGCGGCGATATCCGCTACGTCACGGGCGACTATGCCGACCTTGCCGACGAGCCGTGGGACGTCATCGTCAGCAGCCTCGTCGCGCACCACATGACCCGCAATCAGCTCGTGGCGTTCCTGCGCTTCATGGAGCGGCATGCGAGCGCGGGATGGTTCGTCAACGACCTGCACCGCCACGGTTTTGCGCATTGGGGCTTCCCGATCCTCGCGACGGTGGCGCGCTGGCACCCGATCGTCCGGCATGACGGCACGCTGTCGATCGCGCGCAGCTATCGCCCCGACGAATGGCCGCCGATCCTTTCCGATGCCGGTATTTCCACCGCGACCGTCCGCCGCGTCTTTCCGTTCCGGTTATGCGTCGAACGCCTGCGCTGATCGTCGGCGGCGGGCTCGCCGGGGCCGCGACCGCGATTCAGCTCGCGCGCGCGGGCCTGCCGCATCTGCTCGTCGAGCGATCGCGCGAGACCGGCGATGCGATCTGCGGCGGGTTCCTGAGCTGGCGCACGCTGGAGACGCTGGCGGGGCTCGGCATCGATCCCGATATGCTCAACCCCACCCGCGTGACCCGCGCGCGCATCTATGCCGGGACGCGGCGCGCGGATGCCGCGCTGCCGCATGCTGCGGTGTCGGTCACGCGCCGCCGCCTCGACAGCGTCATGCTGGCGCACGCCGCGCGGCTCGGCACGCCGATCGAGCGCGGCGTCGCCGTGCGCGAGATTGACGGCCTGACGGTACGCACCGCCGATGGCGCCACCTTCGCCCCCGACGCGCTGTTCCTCGCGAGCGGCAAGCAGGACGTGCGCGGCATGGCGCGGCCCGAGACTGCGCGCGGTATCGATCCGACGCTGGGGCTGCGGGTCCGGATCGCGCCCTCCCCCACGCTGCGCCGCGCGCTCGACGGCGGTATCGAATTGCACCTGTTCGATCGCGGCTATGCAGGGCTAGCCTTGCAGGAGGACGGTACCGCGAACCTGTGCCTCGCGGTGCATCGCTCGCGCTTGCAGGCGGCCGGATCGCCCGCGCAGCTGCTGGCGGTGCTGGGGCGCGACATGCCCGCGCTCGGCGAATGGGTCGCGTTGATCGACGGACGTGCGTCGATCGATGCGATCGCCAACGTCCCCTATGGCTGGCGGCAACGCGCGGGCGTCGATGCGCTGTTCCGGCTCGGCGACCAGGCCGGAGTCATCCCGTCGCTCGCGGGGGAAGGAATGGGCATCGCGCTCGCCAGCGGGGTCGCCGCCGCCCAGGCCTATGTCCGCAGCGGGCCCGGATCCGCCGAACGGTGGCAGGAGGATTTCGCGCGTCGCCTCGCCCGCCCGATCGGGATCGCCGGCGCCGTCCGGCAGGTGGCGGAGAGCAGGCGCGCGGCGTGGCTGCTCCCGCTTTTGCGCCCTGGCTTGATCCAGATCATCGCCAATGCAACGCGGATCGGCCAGACCTGACCTTCGCCCTCCCGGCATCTTGAAATCCGTCCCGCCAGCACGAGATTCAAACCCATGGATCAGCTCAATCTTTCCGAAGCCGAGTGGCGCAAGCGACTCACCCCCGAACAATATCACGTGCTGCGCGAGGCGGGCACCGAACGCGCATTTGCCGGCGCGCTCAACGACAACAAGGCCGATGGCATCTACCGGTGCGCGGCGTGCTCGAACGAACTGTTCGACAGCGCGGACAAATATGATTCGGGCTCGGGCTGGCCGAGCTTCACGCAGCCGATCGGCCCCGATGCGGTCACCGATCACGCGGATCGCAGCCATGGCATGACGCGGATCGAGACGCGGTGCGCGCGCTGCGACAGCCATATGGGGCATGTCTTCCCCGACGGCCCGCCACCGACCGGGCAGCGTTACTGCATGAATTCGCTGTCGCTCGAATTCCGGCCGCGCAAAGCAAACGCCGCGGCTTGATCCCGCTTGTAGGGCGGGGGCATAGCGCGTAATTCCGCGAGCTACATGGCTCGTACGCGTTCTGCTTCCCCGTCCCGTCGGCCCCCCACTCCACCGGCGTCACGCTGGCGGCGGCGGCTGGTCGTCACCCTGCAGCTCTGTATCGGGATCGCGGTGCTCGCACTTGGTGCGCTGGCGATCGCGGTCTATGTTGCGATGTCGCAGCTGCCGAGCTTTGACAGCCTGAAATCCTCGCCGAACGGCCAGATGATCCGAGTCCACGCCGCCGACGGCACCGTGATCGTGTCGATGGGGCCGAGCTTTGGCGAATGGCTGCCCTATAGCCAGATCCCCCAGGTGATGCGCGACGCGACCGTCTCGGTCGAGGATCGCCGGTTCCGCTCGCATATCGGCATCGACCCGGTCGGCGTCGCGCGGTCGGTGAAGGTGCGCTATGATCGCGGCCACTGGACGCAAGGTGGATCGACGATCACGCAGCAGCTTGCGCGCACCGTCTTCCTCAACAACCAGAAGAAGTTCGGCCGCAAGTTCCGCGAGGGCATCCTGGCATTCGCGCTGGAGTGGAAGTTCACCAAGGACCAGATCCTCGAACTGTATCTGAACAAGGTCTATTATGGCGGCGGCGCGTACGGAATCGACGCGGCGAGCCGCAAATTCTTCGGCCATGGCGCGGATCATCTGAGCCTGGCCGAGGCCGCGGTCATCGCCGGCCTCGTCAAGGCGCCGTCCAACTACTCGCCGACCGCCGATGCGGAGGCCGCGATGGGCCGCGCGGGCGTGGTGCTGGAGACGATGCGCGAGACGGGGGCGATCACCGCGTCGCAGGCGGCCGATGCCGATATATCGGGCCTCAAGCTCGCGCCCGAGCCCAAGCAGAACAGCGTCCGCTACTTCACCGACTGGGCGTTGCCGCAGCTCGATACGCTGATCGACGAGACCACCGAGCCGCTGGAAGTCTGGACGACGCTCGACCTGACGATGCAGCGCCAGGCGGACGAGGCGATCCGCGCCAATGCGCCACCGGGCGCACAGGGCGCACTGGTCGCGCTCGATCGCGGCGGCGAAGTGCGCGCGATGGTCGGCGGCAAGGATTACGTCTCGTCGATCTACAACCGCGCGACGCAGGCGGTCCGCCAGCCGGGCTCGTCGTTCAAGCTGTTCGTGTACCTCGCCGCGCTCGAAGCGGGCCACAAGCCTGCGGATTCGATCGTCGACGAGCCCGTGACGATCAGCGGCTGGAGCCCGCGCAACGATTCCAGGCGTAATTCCGGCGCCGTCTCGCTGCGCACCGCCTTCGCCTATTCGCTCAACACCGTGGCCGCCAAGCTTGGCCAGGAGGTCGGCTTCACCACGGTGGCGGACATGGCGCGCCGGTTCGGGATCACGACGCCGGTCAACACGCATCCGTCGATGGTGCTCGGCACCTCGGAAGTGCGCGTGATCGACATGACGCGTGCCTTCGCCTCGGTCGCCAACAAGGGCGTCGCGGTCACGCCCTATGGGATCACGCGCGTGACCGCCAATGGCCAAACGATCTACACGCATGAGGTCGACCGCAGCCATGTGCTCGTCGCGCCCTATGTCGCCGCGGAGATGACCGACCTGCTGCAGACCGCGGTCAATACCGGCACCGGTCGTGCCGCGCAGATCGGCCGCCCCGTCGCGGGCAAGACGGGGACGACCAGCGCATCGAAGGACGGCTGGTTCCTGGGCTTCTCCAGCGGCATCACCACCGGCGTGTGGATGGGTCGCGACGATGCCAGGCCGATCGCCGGGCTGCACGGCGGCACCGCGCCGGCCAAGGCCTGGGCGGCGTTCATGAAGCCCGCGACCGCCAGCCGTCCGATCGAACAGTTCGATACGCAGGTGACGTTGCCCGAATGGCAACTCGAACCCGACGAGGAGAGCTATTTCGGCCAGCCCGACAATGGCCAGATGGCGGTCGATGCGGATGGCAACCCGATCGCGCAGGACGGCGTGCCCGTTCCGACAGACGCACAGACCGGCGACACGCTGGCGCGGCCCGATGCGGATCAGCCCGAGACTCCGGCGCCGCCCGCGGTCCCGCCGCAGCAGATGAACCAGGATTGGATCGACCGTGTCACCGGGCGCGAACGGCGCGAGCCGTCACCCGCGGGGCGGCAGCCACTCCAGCGCGACGTGCCGCGCGACCAGGTTCAGACGCAGCGCTTCCAGAGCGACCGGGATCAGGAAGACCGCCCGAACCAGTGAAGCCCCGCGCCGTGCGTGCGTAGCCAGACGCGCGCGGGTGTGGGGTCTTCGCCATAGAGCTGCTCCACCAGCGCGTGGAACACCGGCGCGTGGTTCATGTGGACGCGGTGTGCGACTTCGTGCGCGACGGTCGCCCTGCGGACCCAGCTCGGCGCCAGGATCAGCCGCCAGCTATAGCGGATGACCCCGCTCGAGGCGCAGCTGCCCCAGCGGCCCTTGGCGTCGCCGACCGCGACCTGCGCGACGCTGACCTTGGCCTTGGCGGCATATTCGGCGGTTTCGGTTTCCAGGACGGCCAGCGCCGCGCGTTTCAGCCAGGCCTCGACGCGACGGGAAATCGTTTCGGGCGGCCCCGACAGCGACAGGACCGCGCCATCGCGTACCACCGTCCGGCGGCTGCCCGGCTCCCATGCAATCGTCAGCGCCTCGTCGGCGACGGTCAGCACCGCACCGGGCTCGAACGGGCGGGGCAGGGGCAGCAACGCGCGCTGTTCGGCGATCCAGTCCGCCTTGTCCTCCGCCCAGGCCAGCGCCTGCTTCAACGCCGCCCGCTTGGGCAGCACGAGCCGCGCGCGGCCGCTTGCGGGATCGATCGACAGACGCGCGCAACGGGCGCGGGGGTGACGGACGATCTCCAGACCCTCGATCATCGTGCGCGCTCCGGCTTACAGTTCGCGGTCGATCACGTGATATTCCAGCTCGCCCGCCTCGTCCTCGCTGACGGTCCAGCCGCGCACGGACTGCTTGGCGCGGTGAACCGCCTCGCGGTCGCCGCAGACCAGGTAATGCCATTCGGGCAACTGCTCGCCCGCCGCGCGCAGGCGATAGGCGCAGGTCGAGGGCAGCCAGTCGATCCCGTGGACGTTGCCGGTCGTCAACCGTACGCATTCGGGCACATAGGCGTGCCGGTGCCGGTAATCGGAACATTGCCCGCTGCGGCGGTCGAGCAGGCGGCACGAGACATTGGTCGCAACGAGCTCGCCGGTCTCCTCATCCTCGAGCTTGTGGATGCAGCATTTGCCGCAGCCGTCGCACAGGGCCTCCCATTGGCCGCGATCGAGTTGCTCGATCGGCGTATTTTCCCAGAAGCGTGCGCTCACCGGGCCCAGCGCTTGATCTCTGTCGCCACGGCATCGGGCCCTTTTTCCTGCGGCAGCAAAGCAAGGGGCTTGCCGTCCGGGTCCATCAGATAGGCCTGGCGGGAGTGGTTTACGAGGTAGCCGCCGCCAGGGGACGCATCGCCCTTGCTCGAATAGACCGCATAGTCGGTCTTGATCCGGGCAATCTGCGCGTCGGTGCCGGTCAGCCCGACCATGCGCGGGTGGAAGGCCGAGACGAACTGTTTGAGCACCGCGGGCGTATCACGTGCCGGATCGACCGTCACGAACACCGGGACGATCTTCGCCGCCAGTACAGGGTCGCTCGACTCGAGCGTTTTCACTGCGGCGCCGATCGCCTGGACATCCGTCGGACACACATCGGGACAGAAGGTGTAGCCGAAATACATGATCCGGTATTTGCCGGCGAAACTCCGCTCGGTGACGGCCTGGCCATTCTGGTCCGTCAGCGCGAAGGCCCCGCCGATCCGGGCGCCTTCTAGCGGGGGTTTTGCGGACGGTGCCGGCGCATTGCACGCCGACACGCCAAGCGCACCGACAAGGGCGAGCGCACCGAAAGGGATGAAACGCATGGTCATGATGCCGCCAGCCTTGATCTGTTCGCTACCGCGGCGCAAGCGTCGGCCTATATCCAGGACGAACCAAGGAAGTCTCTCGATGCGTATTCGCCTGATGCTCGCCGCCGCCATCCTCACGCCGGCGCTGGGCGTCGCCACGCCGTCCTTCGCGCAGGGCCAGTCGGAGGGATACAAGTTCCTGTCCGCGGTGCGCGATGCCAAGAACAACGACGTGCTCGAGATGCTCGGCCGCCCGGGCAGCAACATCATCAACACGCGCGACGTCACCAGCGGCGAGGGCGCGCTCCACATCGTCATCAAGCGCAGCGACGAGGTGTATCTGCGGTTCCTGTTGCAGAAGGGCGCCGATGCGAACCTGCGCGACGGCAAGGGCAACACCCCGTTGCTGCTCGCGGTGACGCTGGGGCAAACGGGGATGATCCCGATCCTGACCGCCGCGGGCGCGAACCCGAACCTTGCCAACTCGGCGGGCGAAACCCCGCTGATCCGCGCGGTGCAGCGTCGCGACGTCGGCATGATCCGGGTGTTGCTGACGGAGGGCGCCGATCCCGACCAGGCGGACATCATGGCGGGCATGTCTGCGCGCGACTATGCCAAGCAGGACGGCCGCAACCCGGTCGTGACCAAGCTGCTCGCCGATGCGCCGAAGAAGGTGAAGAAGGCGGTCTCGGGGCCGAAGTTCTGAACGGGCACTCGCCACGAATCCCTCATCCGTCATCCTGACGAAAGTCAGGATCCAGAGTAACGGGACGCATGCCTAACACCTCTGGATCCTGACTTTCGTCAGGATGACGGGCGTGCTCAGAACGCCAACCCGTCCGCATCCGGGTCCATCTGCGCGATCAGCCGCCGTGCGGCGCGCCGCGCAAAGGCCAGCGTCCCCCGTTTGCGGACATGCGCGGGCAGGGGGGTGGTATGCGCCTCGCGCACGATCGCCGCGTCGTAGCGGTCCGCGACGATGATCCCGGTGCGCTCGGGCAGGAACACCGGGCCGTGCAGCGGCGCGGTGTCGAATCCCGCGGGCACCGCCCAGAAATACCGGTCGCAATGGGCGAGATAATCGGGCCACTTCCCGTCGCCGAGCAGGTCCGCGCGCGAAACCTTGATCTCGACAATCACGATCTGCCCGCGCGCATCGACCGCCATGAGGTCGGCACGACGACCGCCATCGAGCGGTACTTCGGTCATCGCTACAAGGTCGTGGCGCAGCAACATCCGGATCACGCCGCGCGCCACGTCGGCGGCGCACATCATGGCATCGGGGGGTGATCCCGGTTTGTCGATGCAGGAGTCCGGTGGCATGTCGAGCATGGGCCGGAAATAGAACAATCCGCGAACGAGGCAAGCTCATTCACGGATTGTGGTAACGCTAGTGGCGACGGATCGCCCGAGAGTGCGACGCGCTCAGCGATAGAAGACGTGGTTGCCGATCGAAGCGACCTTGACCGCGCGAACCGAAGGACGGCGATCGGCGGTGTTGAAGTACAGCGCCTTCTCGGCAGGGCTGTTCCAGGCGTCGGCGAGTGCGACCTTGGCGACCGCGATCGCGGTGCGATAGGCGGTGCCGGCGTTGATCGTGGGGATCTGGCCACCGCGGACGAAGCTGAACTGGCCGCGCTGCTTGACGACGGCACAGACGTCGGCGGGGAAACGACCCGACTTGGCGCGGTTGATGATGACTTCGGCGACGGCGAGCTGGCCCGTCAGCGGCTCACCCTTGGATTCGAAATAGATCGCGCCGGCAAGGCACTGGAGCGCATCGTCGGCGGCGGCGCTGTCCTGCGCGGCGACGGCCTGGGCGAGCGTGTCGAATTCTTCGGCTTCGGCCGTGGCAGCGTTCGGGGCGACAGGCTCGACGGTAGCAACGGGCGTTGCGACTGGAGCGATCTGCGGAACATTCTGCGGGGAGAGGGCGTTTAGATTGGCAAGAGCAGTGAGATTGGTGGTCGAGCGATCGAGACCGGTTGCCTTGCCGGGAGCGCTGTTGCCGAGCAGGCCGGCGAGAGAGAAGGTCATGACTGCGATTGTCGCAGCCCGCTGAAGAATCGTCATTCAAACTTATTCAGATGCGGTTGAACCACGAAAGCGATCGTACAAGCCAATCGTCCGAGCATCCCCCCGACTGCGTAACTGATCCGGATCGCACCCGTCCCAGCACAACGCCAATCAATGTTGCAATCCCCCTCTATTGGGGGGGCTTTCGAGTCAATCGTCGAGGATCGTTTCAGCGGCGAACCGTTCCGCCGCTGCGATGTCCACCTCGACGACCCATAGATCCGGGTCGCGCGCGCGTCGCCGCCGCCAATAGCCGTCGGGGTCTTCGGCCGGAGTCGAGTCGATCATCACGGTCCGTCCATCGGGCCCGAGTCCGCGTTCGAGCAGGCGGGGAGGGGCCCCTTTATCGACCGCGATGACCAGAATCGCGCCCCCCTGAGCGTCGCCTTTCGCCATCACCGCGCCAAAGCCGCCGGCGTCATTGACTCGGCGAAGGAGGGCGCTGACGAGCACGCCGCTGGGCAGCCGCCCGCTCATGCCGGGGCGCGATATCCAGGCAGGCCGGCAAGCGCGATCCGCGAGCGCATGAACGTGCCCGTGCCGCGCGCAGCCTCCTCGCCATCCGCATCGATCAGCCGTGCATCCGCGACGAACACGCGCCGTTTGCCGCTGATCCAGCGTCCCTCGGCGATCACCGGTCCGACCTTCAGCGGTCGCGTGAGCAGAAGGTTGAACGCGGTCGTCAGCAGGAAACGATCGGTGACGAGGCTGTTCGATGCGTAGAACGCCGCATCGTCGAGCATCTTGAAATAGCTCGTCCCATGCGCGGCACCGCCTGCGTGATAATGGCGTTCGTCTATCGTGAAATGGATTCGCGCGACGCCGGCTTCGGGAATTTTGAGCGAGGATTCGAAGAAGCGATTGATCGGCGCCTGCGCGTAGAGCGATTCCAGCGCACGAAAATGCGCCTCTGCGCCAGCCGATTCAGGCGGCATCGCGCACCTCGTCTGCGGTGAACAGCGCGTAGAGCGCATCGGGCGAGGCAGCCCCGCGCAGTTTTTCGAGAAACGCCTTGTCGCGCAGTCGCCGCGAGACGCGCGCGAGCGCCTTCAGATGGACCGCCCCCGCATCGGTAGGGGAGAGCAGCATGAAGACGAGATCGACCGGCAGATCGTCGACCGCCTGGAAATCCACCGGCTGCGCCAGTCGGACAAAGACGCCGGTCACCTGCGCGAGCCCGTCCAGCTTGGCATGCGGGATCGCGACGCCGCCGCCGAACCCGGTCGAGCCGAGCTTCTCGCGTGCGGTCAGTCGCTCGTTGATCGTCTTGACGTCCGCATCGACGGTTTCGGCGGCCATCGTCGCGATATGCTGGAACACCGCTTTCTTCGTCGCGGCGACAACGCCCGTCTGCACTGCGTCGGGACGCAACATATCACTGAAATCGGTCATGCTGTACATTGTCTCAAGGCGCCCCCGCGCACGTCCGCCTTAGCGGGTTGCACGGGGGCGTAAAGGCGCAGCCGAGAGACGGACGCCGTATTGGACGCTTCTTATTGCGTCGAAGCGGAGGTTGGGGCGGCGGATGCCGCAGCGCGTTGTGGCTCGACCCAGCCGATCGTGCCGTCGCCGCGGCGATAGACCATGTTGTGCGCGCCGGTGCCCGCATTCATGAACAGCAACGCGGCGGTATTGCGCAGATCGAGCATCATCACCGCATCGGACACCGTCGCCTCGGGGATGTCGACACGCGTCTCGGCGATGATCAGCGGTGCGTCCGCGACATCGTCCTCCTCGATGCTTTCCTGGAACAGCGTGTAGCCGGCATTGTCATAGCCGTTGCTCGCCGCCATCGCGACCGCTTCGCCGGCGTGGCGATCCTTCAGGCGACGCATGTAGCGCCGGAGCTGGGTCTCGATCTTCGCGGCGGCACCGTCGAATGCGGCGCGGGCATCATAGGCGTCCGAATGCCCCTTGAGCACGAGGCCCTTCATCACATGCGCGACGATATCGCATTTGAAGCCGGCATCGTGCGGCCCCTTGCCGAACGTGACCTCGGCCGAGATGGCGCGCGCGAAATACTTGTCGGCGATACCCTGGAGTCGGTCTTCCACATGGCTGTTCAGCGCTTCGCCAGTGTCAACCTGATGACCAGAAATCCGGATATCCATGTTCGTCTCCTTGTCGACGTTACTGTCTTCGGGCGGTCCTGTTGGCTCCACCCTGCCGGCGTCATCCGGACGCCACGGCCCCCCAAATCGGATCCTTGATCCCCTTCATAAACGCCGCATGCGCCGCAAGGTCTCCCTCGCTCGCCACGAAAACCCGCGGCGGGCGAACGACCCGAGGCGCCTGTGCGACGACCGGAGTCGAAGCGCTGTTGCCAGTGTCGCTGAGCAGCCCGAGGCCGATCTGGCGACCGCCCATCAGCTCGACATAGACTTGCGCGAGCAGCTGCGCGTCGAGCAGCGCGCCGTGCAGCACGCGGTGGCTGCGATCGATTCCGAAGCGCGAGCACAGCGCGTCGAGCGAATGCTTGGCACCCGGATGACGGCTGCGCGCAATCTGCAGCGTGTCGACCATCCGTTTCATGTGAACGATCGGTCGGCCGCACTTGGTCAGCTCGCCGTTGAGGAACGAGAAATCGAAGCCGGCATTGTGTGCGATCATCGGCGAATCGCCGACGAATTCGAGCAGCTCCTCGACCGCGTCGCCGAATCGCGGCTTGTCGGACAGGAACGCCTGACTGAGCCCGTGGACGTTGAACGCCTCGACCGGCATGTCGCGTTCGGGATGGTAATAAGCGTGGAAGGTGCGCCCGGTCTCGACCCGGTTGAGCATCTCGACGCAGCCGATCTCGACCATGCGGTCGCCACCGGAAAAACTTAGGCCGGTGGTTTCGGTGTCGAAGACGATCTCGCGCATCGCCATGGTATCGGCTCAGATTTCCAAGGACGCAAGCACCGCGCGAACCTGCGCCCGCGTTTCGTCGAAGCTCGTATCGGTATGGATGACATGGTGCGCCCGCGCGCGTTTCTCGGCATCGGGGGTCTGGCGGGCGAGGATCGTGGCGAATTTCTCCGCGGTCATGCCGGGACGCGCGAGGACGCGGGCACGCTGGACGTCGGGCGCGGCGGAGACGACGACGATCACGTCGACTCGCTGGTCGCCACCGGTTTCGAAAAGGAGAGGGACGTCGAACACGACTCGCTTGCCGGCATGCTTCGCCAGGAACGCGGCGCGCTCTTCGCCAACCGCCGGGTGGACGATCGCTTCGAGTCGCTTGATCGCCGCATCGTCGCCGAACACCGCCGCGCCGAGCTTCGCGCGATCGACCGCGCCGTTTGCGGTCGTGCCGGGGAAGGCGGCCTCGATCGGCGCCACCAGCCGACCGCCGACTCCCTGCAACCGGTGGACCGCCGCGTCGGCGTCGAACACCGGGATGGCTTCGTCGGCGAACATCGCGGCGACGGCGGACTTGCCCATCCCGATCGATCCTGTGAGGCCGATGATCATCGGATCAGCAACGCCCGCAATTCCTCGTCGCGGTCGCGCGGTGGTTCCACGTGGAACAATATCTCGAACGCGACCGCGGCCTGGCCGATCAGCATCTCCAGCCCATCGACGGTTTCCAGATCGCGCGCCCGCGCCGCCTTGAGCAGGTCTGTCTCGAGCGGCGAATAGACGATGTCGTACACCAGCGAGTCGGGCTCGAGCGCGCCAAGGTCGATCTCGAGCGGGGGCTGGCCCGCCATGCCGAGCACGCTCGCATTGACGAGAAGCCGCGAGGGCGGGGCGGCGGGACCGATCGGCAGCGCCTGCCCCTTCAATCCGAAGGTCGCCAGCAACGCCGCGCCCTTCAGCGGATTGCGATTGACGATCGTCACGGGCCCGACGCCCATTCGCGACAGCGCGAACAGGATCGCGCGCGCCGCGCCGCCCGCGCCGATCACCGTCACCGGCTGGCCGGCGATGTCGAGATCGTCGATCGGCGCCCAGAATCCGGCGGCATCGGTATTGGTGCCGATGCAGTCGCCCGCCTGGTTGCGAAACACGGTGTTGATCGCGCCGATCGACCCGCGGACGTCGCCGGGGTCGGAGACGTGGTCGAGCGCGGCGAGCTTGTGCGGCATCGTGATGTTGCACCCGCGCCAGTTCGGATCCGCCTTGCGCTCGGCGAAATAGGCGGGGAGGTCGTCGGCGGTGACAAGCTTGTGGCGATAGTCGGCGTCGATCCCGAGCGCCTCGAGCCAGAAGCCGTGGATCAGCGGCGATTTCGACTGCGCGATCGGATCGCCGATCACTTCGGCATAGGGTCGGGTCATGCAAGGCTCCGTGCGTCCCCGCGACGGCGGGGATCCAGTCTGGAAGACGGTTTAGTCTACCGCGGTCGAATTGCCACGGGGCTGCATTTGCTCCGTCCGCGGCGTCATTCCTCCACGCCGTTCCCCTCCACCCCGTCATCCCAGCGAAAGCTGGGATCTCCCCGTTTGGCAGGCCTCGTCTGTCTCGTGAGATACCCCAGCTTCCGCTGGGGTGACGGGTGAATGTGGCGGGCGGTGTGGGTGCGGGTGCGGGTGCGGGGCAGGGGGAAGTGAGAAATGAGAAGGGAGAAGATTACGCCGGCAGTTCGCCGCGCACGCGCAAAAAGTCGAGCACGTTCAGCAGCGGCATCCCCAGCACCGTGAACTGGCTCCCCTCGATCCTGGCGAACAGCTGCGCGCCAGGCCCCTCGATCCGGTAGCACCCGACGCAGCCCGCAATTGCCGGCCATTCCGCATCCAGATACGTCTCGATAAACGCCTCGGACAGCGGGCGGACATGCATCTTCGTGCGCTCGACATGCCGCCAGATCGCCTGGCCATTTTCCGCGATCACCGCCGCGCTCCACAGATCGTGCCGCTTGCCCGACATCAGCCGCAGATGCGCCGCAGCGTCAGCACGATCGACCGGCTTGTCGAGGATCGTGCCGTCCTCCAGCGCTACCAACGAGTCGCTGCCGAGCACGAGCTGCCCCGGCATCCGCGCGGACACCTTGCGCGCCTTCAGTTCGGCGAGCGCATCGGCGAGATCGCGCGGCGACAGGTCACACAGCGCCGCTTTGGCCGCATCCTCGTCGACGCCCGCAAAGGTCGCCTCGAACGCCACCCCCGCCGCGGTCAGCATGGCCCGGCGCGAGGCGCTTTGCGATGCTAGGACCAGGCTCATGCTTCGATCTGCCGCTGGTTGCACAGCGCGATGATCGCCGCTGCGGTTTCCTCGATCGACCGGCGCGTGACGTCGATCACCGGCCAGCCATTGTCCGCGAACATCCGCCGCGCAAAGGCGAGCTCGCGCATCACCGCCTCCTCCTCGACATAGGAGGTATCGGGCGCCTGGTGGAGCGACAGCAACCGGTTGCGCCGCACCTGGATCAGCCGGTCGGCACTCGTCGTCAGCCCGACGATCAGCGGCCTGCGGAGCGCATAGAGGATCTTGGGCGGCGGGCTCTCGACGACGATCGGGATGTTCGCGGTCTTGTAGCCGCGGTTGGCGAGATAGATCGAGGTCGGCGTCTTCGACGAGCGAGACACGCCCGCAAGGACGATATCGGCCTCCTCCCATTCCTCCCAGGCGATCCCGTCGTCATGTGCGATCGTCCACTGGATCGCATCGACGCGCGCGAAATAGGCGGCGTCGAGGACGTGTTGTCGCCCCGGCCGCGCCTTGGCCTGCTGCCCGAGCAACCCGGAAAGCGCATCGTTGACCGGGTCGAGCGGCGCCACCGCGGGAAGCCCCAGGGTCAGGCACCGCTGCTCGAGGATCCGCCGGGTCGCGGGGTTCACCAGCGTGAACACGACCAGGCCGGGGTTCTGCGCGATCTCCTGGAGGATCCGCTCGAGATGCGCCTCGGTCCGCACCATCGGCCAGAAATGGCGGACGGTCTCGACGTCATCATATTGCGCCAGCGCCGCCTTCGCGATGTTCTCCAGCGTCTCGCCGGTCGAATCCGACAACAAATGCAGATGGAGCCGCATCATGGGCGTTTTATCCCCAGCGGGCGGGTCCGTGGGTGTGAATCTGTGGATAACATGGGGAAAACGGCTAGCGTAACTCGCTGCCCCCGCCAAGCGACCGGTGTGCCGTGGATAACACCGATTCTATCCACACGCTCGCGCACAGGGCCGGATTTTATCCACAGGCTGTGGGTAATGGGGAGCCTTGAATCGAATCAGCGCGTTTGTCGCGGTGCGCGGGGGTCAAGCTGTTGGCAATTCCGGGATCACCGCATAAGTCCCGGGTTCAACCGCCCAACCACTGCAACAACCTATTTCTTGAATCTTCTTATAGTAGAAGAAGGGTGCTCCGCTGACCGATCCGACCTCCAATTCGCCCGCCACCAAGCCCCTCCTGGCGACTCTTCGCGGGGAGCGTCAGGCCGTACCGCCGCTGTGGCTCATGCGGCAGGCGGGGCGCTATCTCCCCGAATATCGCGCGTTGCGTGCCGAGAAGGGGGGATTCCTCGCGCTGGCGACCGATCCCGACGCCGCGGCCGAGGTGACGCTTCAGCCGATCCGCCGGTTCGGGTTCGACGGCTCGATCCTGTTCTCGGACATATTGATGATCCCCTGGGCGCTCGGCCAGGATCTGAGCTTCGGGGTGGGGGAAGGGCCGCGGCTCGAACCCGCGCTGGTCGACCATGCGCTTGATCGGTTGCAGCCGGTCATGGGGCGGCTGGAGCCGGTCTACGGCACCGTTGCCAAGGTCGCCGCGGCATTGCCCTCCGAGACGACGTTCCTGGGCTTTGCTGGCTCTCCTTGGACGGTCGCGACCTATATGGTGGCGGGCAAGGGGTCCAAGGATCAGTCCGAGACGCGGCGCTTCGCCTATGCCGACCCGGCCGCGTTCGGCGCGATCATCGATGCGATCGCGGACAATACGGTCGAGTATCTCGCGCGACAGATCGAGGCGGGCGTCGATGTGGTGCAGCTGTTCGACAGCTGGTCGGGAAGCCTCAGCCCCGCGCAGTTCGAACGCTGGGTGATCGCGCCGACTGCGTCAATCGTCGAGCGCCTCCATGCGCGCTGCCCGGGCGTACCGGTGATCGGCTTTCCAAAGGGGGCAGGGGGCAAGCTTCCCGCCTATGCGCGCGAAACGGGCGTCGATGCGATCGGGCTCGACGAGACGGTCGATCCGGTCTGGGCGCATGCCTCGCTACCCGCCGACATGCCGGTGCAGGGCAATCTCGATCCGCTCGCGTTGATCGCGGGCGGCGCGGATCTCGATGCGGCGATCGACCGGATCCTCGCGGCGTTCGTCGAGCGGCCGCACGTCTTCAATCTGGGCCACGGTATCCTGCCCGACACGCCGATCGCGCATGTCGAGCAGCTCATCGCCCGCGTCAGGAGCACGACATGAGCGGTTTTCTCGGAGCGGCCTATGACTGGGTGAAGGCCGCGCACCTGATCTTCGTGATCTTCTGGATGGCGGGGCTGTTCATGCTGCCGCGCTACCTCGTCTATCATCAGGAAGCGCTGGCCGCCGGCAACGCGGCCGAGGCGGCAAACTGGGTCGAGCGCGAGGGCAAGATCCGTCATATTATCCTGACGCCGGCGATGATCGTCGTCTGGGTGCTGGGGATCGCGCTCGCGCTGAACCTCGGGCTTGCGGACGGCGCGCCGGGGCTCGGCTGGCTGCACCTCAAGCTGCTGCTCGTGTTCCTGCTCACGGGCTATCACGGCTGGACGATCGGCTATGCCAAGAAGCTCGCGGCGGGGAAGCCGACGCTTACGGGTAAGCAGCTGCGGATGCTCAATGAGATCCCCGCGCTCGCGGTGACGCTGATCGTCGTGCTGGTAATCGTGAAGCCGTTCTGACACCCGCGTCATCCTGGACTTGATCCAGGATCCAGAGCGGCGGAGGACACCGCTTGTGGCTCTGGATCCTGGGTCGAGCCCAGGATGACGGCGATGGCGGTCGCCCCGTCTCCGCTTGACTAACCGCCCCCTCAATTCTACCCCGATCCCCAGCACGGCCTCCTGGCGTCCTGCCCGGTCGTGTGGTCCTGCCTGTTCGGCTCGCCCAGTTCCGCTTTCCAGCGCACGCGCAGACCGAACCTGTTCCCGTTGATCGCTATCCGGAAATCCCCATGCATCTCAAAGACCTGAAGAAAAAGAAGCCTGCCGAGCTGGTCCAGCTCGCCGAGGAACTGGGGGTCGAGAGCGCCTCGACGCTGCGCAAGCAGGACCTGTTGTTCGCGATCCTGAAGGTGCAGGCGGACAATGGCGACCAGATCATGGGGCTCGGCACGATCGAAGTGCTGCCCGACGGGTTTGGCTTCCTGCGCTCGCCCGAGAGCAACTATCTGGCTGGGCCGGACGACATCTACATCTCGCCGAACCAGGTGCGGAAGTTCGGCCTGCGTACCGGTGACACGGTCGAGGGCGAGATCCGCGGGCCGAAGGATGGCGAGCGCTATTTCTCGCTCGTGAAGCTCACGGCCGTCAATTTCGACGATCCCGACGTCGTCCGTCACCGCGTCAATTTCGACAATCTCACGCCGCTCTATCCCGAGAGCAAGCTGACGCTGGATCCCGCCGACCCGACCGTCAAGGACAAGTCGGCGCGCGTGATCGACATCGTCAGCCCACAGGGCAAGGGCCAGCGCACGCTGATCGTCGCCCCGCCGCGCGTCGGCAAGACGGTCATGTTGCAGAACATGGCCAAGGCGATCACCGACAACCACCCCGAGGTGTTCCTGATCGTCCTGCTGATCGACGAACGCCCCGAGGAAGTCACCGACATGCAGCGCAGCGTGAAGGGCGAGGTCGTCAGCTCGACGTTCGACGAACCCGCGCAGCGCCACGTCCAGGTCGCCGAGATGGTGATCGAGAAGGCCAAGCGCTTGGTCGAGCACAAGAAGGACGTTGTGATCCTGCTCGACTCGATCACGCGTCTGGGTCGTGCTTATAACACCGTCGTGCCGTCGTCGGGCAAGGTCCTGACCGGCGGTGTCGATGCGAACGCGCTGCAGCGTCCGAAGCGCTTCTTCGGTGCCGCGCGCAATATCGAGGAGGGCGGTTCGCTCTCGATCATCGCGACCGCGCTGATCGACACGGGCAGCCGCATGGACGAGGTGATCTTCGAGGAGTTCAAGGGCACCGGCAACTCGGAAATCGTGCTTGACCGCAAGGTCGCGGACAAGCGCATCTTCCCGGCGCTCGACGTCGGCAAGTCCGGCACGCGCAAGGAAGAGCTGCTGGTCGACAAGGCCAAGCTCTCCAAGATGTGGGTCCTGCGTCGCATCCTGATGCAGATGGGCACGATCGACGCGATGGAGTTCCTGCTCGACAAGATGAAGGATTCGAAGACCAACGAGAATTTCTTCGATTCCATGAATCAGTGATCGAATGCGGCCCGCTGCACGCTGCAGCGGGACTCGCATCGATCCGGCCGGCGGGACAAGGCCCCGACCGACGACGCGGCTTTGCCGCGGCGCTAACAAGCAGATCCAAAGCGGCACGCGAGAGCAATGGCTTTCGCGTGCCGCTTTGCTATTAAACCCGTCGAAATCCGCCACCCCCGCGCACCGGCGGTGGCCCGTCACCGGGAGCTGACATCTTGAGTATCATCGCCATGCTGGCCACCGCCGCATCGGGAGTCGCCGGACCCGGCTCGCCGCTGGAGATCTGGCAGCACATCGTCGCCGACTTCTCCAACCTTGGTGATCCCAAGGCGCTCGCCGCGTTCGGATCGGTCCTGATGATCGACCTCGTCCTCGCAGGCGACAATGCGATCGTCGTCGGCGCACTCGCCGCGGGGCTTCCCGCCGACCAGCGCAAGAAGGTCATCCTGATCGGCATCGGCGCGGCGCTCGTCCTGCGAATCTTCTTCGCGCTGATCGTGACGTGGCTGATGGGCATCGTCGGTCTGATCTTCGCGGGCGGCCTGCTGCTGCTGTGGGTCAGCTGGAAGTTCTGGCGCGAAATCCGCGAGGGCGCGGAGAATGCCGGGTCCGCCGAGATCGACGGCGACGAGCGCTCGGGGATCAAGTCGTCGAAGGGCTTTGCCAGCGCGGCCTGGGCGGTCGCGGTCGCCGACGTGTCGATGAGCCTCGACAACGTACTCGCGGTCGCGGGCGCGGCGCGCGAGCATCCCGGCATCCTCGTCATCGGCCTGTTGCTGTCGGTCGCGATGATGGGTCTGGCGGCGAACTACATCGCGCGCGTCATCAACAAGTATCGCTGGATCGCCTATATCGGCCTCGCGGTGATCCTCGTGGTCGCGGTGAAGATGATCTACGAAGGCTGGGTCGGCACCGGCGAGACGCTCGGGATCATCTCGCTGCTCGGCTGATCGCGCCGCTTTTGAGATAGCAAAAAGGCCTCGCCGGGATCGTCCGGCGAGGCCTTTTTCATGTCCGTCGCTAGCTCGTCATGCCGGGCGTTTCTTGCCCCGACACAGACCCCACCATCGTCATCCCCGCGGAGGCGGGGATCCATAACCTCAAAGGGCGGCGATTTCTAAGCGGCGCCAGCCAGTATGGATTCCCGCCTCCGCGGGAATGACGATTGTTGGGGGAGGGGGCGCGCCCTTAGCCCAGATGCTCTGCGAAGAACTTGGCCGTCCGCTCGTCGGCCAGCTTCGCCGACGCGTCCGACCGACGCTCGCCGAACTCGGTCGCGAAGCCGTGATCCTCGCCCGCATAATCGAAGATTGTCACCTTGGGGTGATCGTCGAGCCCGGCGTGCATCGCGGCCTGCGCATTCTTGTCGACGAAGTGATCCTCCTCGGGAACGTGCAGCAGCACCGGATGCGCGATCGCGTTCTTCTCGCCCAGCAGGCCGTCGATCCCGACGCCGTAATAGCCGACGCTCGCATCGACGTCGGTCCGCGCCGCGGTCATGAATGCGAGGCGACCGCCGAGGCAGTAGCCGACCACGCCGACCTTGCTGCCGTCACCCAGTTCGGAACGCGCCGCGCGGATGCTCGCCTCTATATCTGCGATGCCCTTGTCCTGGTCGAACTGGCCCATCAGTTCGAGCGCGCGGTCGAACTCGGGCTTGATGTCGGGATCGAGCTCGATGCCGGGCTCGAGCCGCCAGAACAGGTCGGGCGCGATCGCCAGATAGCCGGCTTCGGCGAGCGTGTCGCACTTGCGGCGGATACCGGCGTTCACGCCGAAGATCTCCTGGATGACGACGATCGCAGCCTTGGGCGTGCCGGCCGGCGTTGCGCGATACGCGGCGAAGTCGCCATCGCCGGCGAGCGTCGAGATGGTGGTGGTGTTCGTCATAGCAATCCTCCTTGCGGCCGTTCGTGGTCGAGCAGCCTGGATTTGGTGATGGGGCCGTTGCCCGCGGAATACGCACCAAGCCTGCCCCCGGCTCCCAGAATTCGGTGGCAGGGGACAATGATCGGAAACGGATTGCGCGCGCACGCCTGGCCGATCGCGCGCGGGCTCGACCCGATCGCTGTGGCGAGCGCGCCGTAGCTTGCGGTCTGGCCATAACCGGTGTCGACGATTCCCTGGCGGAGGATCGCACCGCGATCGGTAGGCGAGGGGGCGAGCGGCAGATCGAATGTCGTCAGTCGCTTCGCGAAATACGCCTCGATCTGTCGCAGCGCCTCGCGGATCGCCGGCGCATCGCTCGGGACGGCCTCGCCGCCCGCCAGTATCGCAATCGAGTCGATCCGGTCCGCGGTACCGGTCACGCGGACCAGCCCGATTGGCGTTGCGATCGAGGCGGCATCGCGCGCATACATGGCCTTGCTATGCAGCGCCCCGATCGGCCGCTCAAGCGTCATCGGGGGTGCCGCACATGAAGATGAACATCGAGATCGAATGCACCCCGGAAGAAGCGCGCCGCGCGGTCGGCCTGCCCGATCTGACGCCGATCCATGATCGCTATGTTGCGATGATAATGGACGCGATCCCCGACGGCCAGATGAAGCCGGAGATGCTTGAATCGATGATGCGCGGGTGGCAGCCCATGGGCGAGGCGGGGATGGCGATGTGGAAACGCCTGTTCGACACCGCGACCAAAAGCGGCTGAGTTTCCCGTGAAAACGATTTTCGCGGTCTCGAGCGGGCGCCCGCCCGCGGCGATCGCCGTCGTCCGGGTGAGTGGCCCACACGCGTTCGCCGCGGCGCAGACGCTGGCAGGGCCGCTGCCCGCGCCGCGTCACGCGAGCCTGCGGGGTTTGCGCGATGCGGGCGGCGCCTTGCTCGACCGCGCGCTCGTCCTCGTCTTCCCGGGCCCCAACACCGCGACCGGCGAGGATCTCGTCGAGCTCCACTGCCATGGCGGTCGCGCCGTGATCGCCGCAGTCGAGCAGGCCTTGGCCGCGGTCGCCGGGCTTCGTCCCGCCGAACCCGGCGAGTTCACCCGCCGCGCGCTGACCAACGGCCGCATCGATCTCACCGAGGCCGAGGGTCTTGCCGACCTGCTCGAAGCCGAAACCGAGGGGCAGCGCGTTGCGGCGATGACCGCGGCGGAAGGGCGGGTCAGCCAGGCGGTGCGCGGCTGGATGGACTCGGTCGCGATGCTGTCCGCGCGGATCGAGGCGATACTCGACTTTGCCGACGAGGACGACGTCGCCAGCGACAGCGCGGCGTTCGACGCGATCGTCGCCGGGGTGGGGGCGCTTGCCGCCGAGATCGAGGCAGTGGTCGCCGCGCCACCGGTCGAGCGGTTGAAGGACGGCCTGCGTGTCGTGATCGGTGGCCCACCCAATAGCGGCAAGTCGACCTTGCTCAATCTGCTCGGCGAGCGCGACGCGGCGATCGTCTCGCCGATCTCGGGGACGACGCGCGACCGGATCGAATTGCCCGTGACGCGCGACGGCGTCGCCTACGTGCTGACCGATACCGCGGGGCTGATCGACACGCAGGACCCGATCGAGGCGATCGGCGTGACCCGCGCCGAGGATGCGATTGCCGCTGCGGACATCGTCCTCTGGCTGGCCGACACGCCACCGCCGCGCGCGGACGCGATCTGGATACACGCGCGTGCCGACCTGCCGGGGCGGGGCGAGATCCCGGCAGGCCGCGCGCTCGCCATCGCGCAGACCGACCGCGGCTCGCTCGATCGGCTATGGGCCGCCCTGCATGGCCGCGCGGCGGCGATGCTCCCGCGCAGCGACGCGATCGTGCTCAAGGCGCACCAGCGGCGGCAATGCGGCCTCGCCGTCGACGCGCTGCGCTATCCCGGTTCGGATGCACTCATCGTCGCCGAGCATCTCCGCCAGGCGCGTGCGATCCTGGCGGGCGTGCTCGGTCTCGACGCGACGGGTGAGATGCTCGACGCGCTGTTCGGGCGTTTCTGCATCGGCAAGTGATGTTCCACGTGGAACATCTTTGACGCGCTCCCTGCGCCGTTCTAGGGCGGTGGCATGTTCGATGTAGTGGTGGTTGGCGGTGGCCATGCCGGAACCGAAGCCGCAGCCGCGGCGGCGCGCAGGGGCGCGCGCACCGCGCTCGTGTCGTTCGACGCGCGGCATATTGGCGCCATGTCCTGCAATCCCGCGATCGGCGGCCTCGGCAAGGGCCACATGGTCCGCGAGGTCGACGCGTTCGACGGCCTGATCGGACGCGCCGCAGACGCCGCCGCGATCCATTACCGCATGCTCAACCGCAGCAAGGGATCGGCGGTCCAGGGGCCGCGTATCCAGGCCGATCGCCGGCGATATTCGCAGGCGATCCAGACGATGCTGGCAGCGACCGCGGGGCTGTCGATCGTCGAAGGGGAGGCCACCGCGCTCCATTTCGAGGGCGATCGCATGGCGGGTGTCGTACTGGCGGACGGCGCCATCGTAAAGGCGCGCGCGGTCGTGCTGGCGACAGGCACGTTCCTCGGCGGGCGCATCTTCCGCGGCGACGATCGCGAAGAGGGCGGACGGATCGGCGAGCGTGCGGCCAAGCCGCTGACGGACCAGCTCCGCGCCCGCGACCTGCCGATGGCGCGGCTGAAGACGGGCACGCCCCCCCGGCTCGACGGGCGAACGATCGACTGGGGTGCACTCGCCGAGCAACCCTCCGACCTCGACCCCTGGACGATGTCGCCGATGACTCCCGCACGTCCGCTCCCACAGATCGCCTGCGCGATCACGCGCACGACCGACCAGACGCACGCGATCATCCGCGAGGCGTTCCATCGCTCGCCGCTGTTCACCGGTGCGATCGAGGCGGCGGGGCCGCGCTATTGCCCGTCGATCGAGGACAAGGTCCACCGCTTCGGCGATCGCGACGGGCACCAGGTGTTCCTCGAACCCGAGGGGCTCGATGACTCGACGGTCTATCCGAACGGCCTGTCGACCTCGCTCCCGGTCGAGGTCCAGGCCGCGATGCTCGCGAGCATCCCCGGTCTCGAACGCGTGCAGATGACGATGCCGGGTTATGCGGTCGAGTATGACCATATCGATCCGCGTGCGCTCGACACGCGGCTGGCGCTGGGCGCGATCGATGGCGTGTTCTGCGCCGGCCAGATCAACGGCACGACGGGGTATGAGGAAGCGGCAGGGCAGGGGCTCGTCGCCGGGCTCAACGCCGCGGCCCATGCGTGCGAGCTGGCACCGGTGATCCTCGATCGCGCGTCGAGTTATCTGGGCGTCATGATCGACGACCTGACGCTGCAGGGCGTGACCGAGCCCTATCGGATGCTCACCGCACGCGCCGAGTTCCGCCTGTCGCTGCGGGCGGACAATGCCGAAACGCGGCTTGGCGGTATTGCCGAAGCGGCAGGGTGCCTCGGTTCGGAGCGTCTCGCGCACCAGCATGCGCTGGCCGAGCATCGTGCCCGCTTCCGATCCTCGCTCGACTGCGAACGCACCGCGACCCACGTCGCCGACCAGGGGGCGGGGATCGGTCGTGACGGCGCGCGGCGGAGCGCGTTCGACTGGCTCCGGTTTGACGGTGTGACGCTCGCGCATGTCGCGCCGGATGCCGCCGATGCTATTCCGACCGCGGTCGTTGACGAAGTCTTAGAGGACGCCCGCTACGCGCCGTATATCGAACGGCAGGCGCAGGAGGTCGCGCGGCTGCGTGCCGACGAGGCGATCCGCCTCCCCGAGGACTTGGCCTATGATCGCATACCCGGCCTGTCGAACGAGATGATCGATCGCCTGAGCGCCGCTCGCCCGACCTCGCTGGCCGCTGCCGCCCGCGTCCGCGGGATCACGCCCGCCGCATTGTCGGCGGTCCTACTGCATACGAAACGAGTGCCCGCATGACCGAAGACGACGCAAAGGCCTGGGTCACCGACAGGTTTGGCCCCGAGGCGACCGAGCGATTAGCGGCGTTCGTCGACATGGTCGTCGCGGAGACACCGCACCAGAATCTGATCGCGCCGTCGACGATCCCGACGATCTGGGATCGCCACGTCATCGACTCGCTCCAGCTCGTCCCGCTCGCGGGCGCCGACACGGGCGCGAAACGCTGGCTCGATATCGGCACGGGCGGGGGCTTTCCCGGCATGGTCGTCGCGCTCGTGCGCGGAGGGCCAGTCGATCTCGTCGAGCCGCGTCGTCGCCGGGCGGACTTCCTCCAGCTCTGCGTCGCCCGTCTCGGGCTCGGCGGACAGGTCCGTGTCCACGCCTCGAAGGTCGAGAATGCGACGGCCGACGCCGCGATCATTTCGGCGCGCGCGGTCGCGTCGCTGCAAAACCTTTTGCGTGGCGCGGCGCACTGCGCCACAAAGGAGACGCGGTGGCTGCTTCCTCGGGGGCGTTTCGATGAGGAAGAGCTGGCCGCGCTCAAGCAGCATTGGCGGTTTATGTTCCACGTGGAACAAAGCGTCACGAACCCGGAGTCGTCGATCGTGGTTCTGGATGGGGTAAGCGCGCGATGATCACCATCGCGGTCGCCAATCAAAAGGGTGGGGTGGGCAAGACCACCAGCGCAATCAATCTCGCGACCGCGCTGGCGGCGACGGGCATGCGCGTGCTGCTGGTCGATCTCGATCCGCAGGGTAACGCGTCGACCGGGCTCGGCATCGGTCATTCGCAGCGCGAGCGGTCGAGCTACGACGTGCTGATCGGCGAGACATCGATCGACGATGCGGTCGTCCATACGCGCGTGCCGCGGCTCGATATCGTGCCCGCGACGGTCGACCTGTCGGGGGCCGAGATCGAGCTGGTCGACTTCGACGCACGCACGCACCGTCTCGATCGAGCGATGAAGGTCGCGCGGGGGGCGTGGGATATCGCGCTGATCGATTGCCCGCCGTCGCTTGGGCTGCTGACCATCAACGCGATGGTAGCGGCGGATTCCTTGCTCGTACCGCTCCAGTGTGAGTTCTTCGCGCTCGAGGGGTTGTCGCAGTTGCTCAGCACGGTCGAGCGGATCCGCCAGCGGTTCAATCCGGGCCTGTCGATCCTGGGCGTCGCGCTGACGATGTTCGATCGGCGCAACCGACTGACCGATCAGGTCTCGGCGGACGTCCGTGCGGTATTGGGGAAAGTGGTGTTCGAAACGGTCATCCCACGCAACGTGCGGCTGTCCGAGGCGCCGAGCCACGGGCTTCCGGCGCTGATCTACGATCACCGCTGCTCAGGCTCGCAGGCCTATATCGCGCTGGCACGTGAGCTGATCAGCCGTCTTCCGGCGTCGGCGCAGGCGGCCGCATGAGCGAGGGTAACAAGCGCGGACGGCCGGGGCTGGGCAGGGGCCTCAACGCGCTGCTCGGCGAGATGGCGCGCGAGACGCCGGTCTCCGCCGATGGCGCGCCCGCGCCGCAGTCGTCGGGCGTCCGGATGCTCCCGGTCAGTTCGCTGTCGCCGCATCCCGATCAGCCGCGCCGGCATTTCGACGAGGCGATGCTCGACGAACTCGCGGCGTCGATCGCGTCGCGCGGGCTGATCCAGCCGATCGTCGTCCGGCCGCATGGTCACGACTATCAGATCGTCGCGGGCGAACGTCGCTGGCGCGCGGCGCAGCGCGCGCGGCTGCACGAGGTGCCGGTGGTCGTCCGCGACTTCGACGACGCCGAGACGCTCGAGATTGCGCTGATCGAGAACATCCAGCGCGAGGATCTCAACGCGATCGAAGAGGCGCAGGCGTATCAGCGGCTGGCCGGCGAGTACGGCCATACGCAGGAGGTGCTCGCCAAGATCGTCCACAAGTCGCGCAGCCATGTCGCGAATCTGCTGCGCCTGCTCGAGCTGCCGGCGCAGGTCCAGTCGCAGGTGGTCGACGGATCGCTGTCGATGGGCCACGCGCGCGCGCTGCTCGGCTCGCCCGATGTCGAGACGCTGGCGGATCAGGTCGTCGCGCGCGGGCTATCGGTGCGCGAGACCGAGAAGCTGGCGCGCGACGCAAAGCCCGGGCGGAACCGCAGCGGCGGGCCGTCCGAGCCGCGGATCCCGGACGCGGACATCGCGGCGCTGGAGCGGCAACTGGCGGACCTTCTGGGGTTGCAGGTGCGCGTCGCGCATACCGAGACCGGGGGCACGCTGACGCTGAGTTACTCGACGTTGGATCAGCTCGACATGGTCTGCCAGCGTCTGACGGGTGGCGCGATCTAGGTCACGCGCGAGCCCGGACCGATCCCCCTCCGTTCGTGCTGAGCAAAGTCGAAGCACCTGCGTATCGGACCATCCTTCGACTTCGCTCAGGACGAACGGGGGGGAGGGGGCGGCGGATGGTGGCCGCTCCCTCCCCCCCCCCCCCCCGTCATCCCGGCGCACGCCGGGACCCATGGACAGGGCTCGTTCTCTTGTGAAGCGGACCGCAACCGTGGGTCCCGGCTTCCGCTGAGATGACGGGGTGGGGGTGGTTGTGGGGAGGAAGACTAAGGAGCGACGTGCCGGCAATCTAGTTACGCCGGGCGATTGCCTGCGACAGCGCGACAACGGCGGCCTCGGCCACAACCCCACCGGCATTGCCAGACGCCATGATCGCACGCTCGGCAGTCCGGACCCTCTGAATCGCCGTCGCGAGCATGACGGGCGTCCAGCGGCGCAGCGAGCGCGCGGTGCTGGCCTCTTCCTTGAAGAACACCCGGTGCCGCTTCATCACCGCATCGACCGAGTCCCCCCGGTCGATCTCGCCGCGCATGTCGGCCAACGCGATGAGGCGGCGGACGAGCTGGCGGAGCCACGGGATCGGCGACGTCCCCGCTTCTTCGAGCACGGCCAGTTCGGCGCCGAGATCGTCGACGCGTCCTTCGATCACCGCATCGATCGCGCGGCTCATTTCCGCGTCGCCCAAGTCCGCACCGACCGCGTCGAGCGCATGATGATCGAGGTCCGCCGGGCGATCGGGTGCCGCGTCGAGGTACAGCGCGAGCTTCTCGATCTCGCGAGAAATGACCGCGCGATCCCCGCCGGTCGTGTCGACCAGCCGTCGCGCGACGCCGGGGGCAGGACGCAGCCCATTCTCGCCCGCGATCGTCGTCGCCAGCCGCTCGGCATCCTGCGCGGTCGGCGCGTAGCACGCGAACGCCATCGCGCGCGGCGAGTCGATCGCGAGCTTGACGATCTTTGCGGTCGACTTGACCGTCGGCGCGATCGCCACGACCGGATTGCCGACACGCTCGGCGGCCAGCAGGTTGGTGAACGCCTCGAGGCTTTCCTCGCCCGCCGATGCGACGCGGACGAACCGCGCCCCCGCGAACAGCGACAGCGATGCAGCCTCGTCGGTCAGTCGGCTGGGATCACCTTTGAGCGTCGCGCCGTCGAGATCGACCCGTTCGGCATCCGCCCCCATCGCCTTGGCGAGCAGGCGCGCAAGGTCGCTCGCGCCCGCCTCGTCGGGGCCGTGCAGCAGGTACAGGCGGATCTCCGCACCCGGTTTGGCCAGCGCACCGCGAATCTGGCCAGCGGACGCCTTCACTTCGCCGGTGCGGTGCCCTGCGCCGCGGCGACGGCAGGCGTATTGCGCGCGTACAGCGCGATGCGCGCGACGATCTGGTCCGCGACGATCGCCGACAGACGTTCGAGCGCGGTATTCTCGGCCGCGATCGTCGCATATTCGGATCGGACGACGTCGATGCCGGCATCCGATCCCGCGGTCGCATCGAGCAGCACCGAATTGTCGCCGATCCGCACGAGCTGATAGCGCGCACGCAGAGTCCGGCGCTCGCGCGAGACGCTGTCGTCGGTCCGCACGCCGAGCCCGCTAATCTGGTCGTCGAGGCGGATATCGATCCGGTACAGCGCCGGCGCGCCGTTCGAGGGCAGGCGATCTCTGAGAGCCGTCGCCATCAGCCAGCCATTCTTGCCCGCGATCGGCGCAATCTCGACCTGCCCGAGCGCGCCCGCGACCGGGCCGCTGCTGCCGCCCGCATAGAGTGGATGCAGCCCGCAGCCGGACAAGAGCGGTGCCAGCGCCAACGCGCCGAGGATCGCCAGCCGCTTCATGCGACGATGTTCACGAGACGGTCGGGCACGACGATCACTTTCCGGGGCGCTTTGCCCTCGAGCAGGCGGACGATCTTCTCCGAGGCGAGCGCGGCCGCTTCGACATCGTCCTTGGGCGCGCCCTTGGGGAACACCAGCGTATCGCGCAGCTTCCCGTTGACCTGCACCGCGATCGTGACCTCGTCGTCGACGAGCATCGCGGGATCGACGATCGGCCAGGCGGCGTCGGCGATCAGGCCGTCATTGCCCGCGGTCGCCCAGGCTTCCTCGGCGACGTGCGGGACCATCGGGCTGACGAGCAGCAGCAGCGTGCGGACCGCCTGTTCGCGATCCGCGGAGGGGGGAGCCTTCTCGATCGCGCTGCACAGCGAATACAGCCGCGCGACGGCCTTGTTGAACTGCAAGGCATTAATATCGCTCTCGATTCCGACCGTGGTGCGATGGCACAGCTTGCGTAACGCGACGTCCTCACCTTCGGCTTTTGCCGCGTCGTCGGACTCTATCAGCCGCCAGAGACGCTGCACGAACCGCCAGGCGCCTTCGATGCCCGATTCGCTCCAGGGGAGATCGCGCTCGGGCGGCGAGTCGGAGAGCACGAACCAGCGTACCGCGTCGGCACCATATTGGTCGACGATAGGCTCGGGATCGACCGTGTTCTTCTTCGATTTCGACATCTTCTCGACGCGACCGACTTCGACTTCGTCGTCGGTCCCAACGCGAAAGACCTTACCGTCGCGACGTTCGATGTCATTGGGCGATAACCAGGTCCGGACCGAAGATGTCTCCGTAACTACTGTGTCGGGATTCACAGTGCTTGGACGCTCAGACCGAGTGTTACTTGTTTGGTAGTACGTCTCGTGCGTAACCATGCCTTGCGTGAACAGCCCGGCAAACGGCTCGGCGATGTCGAGCATGCCGATATGCTTCAGCGCGCGCGTCCAGAACCGCGCATAGAGCAGATGCAGGATCGCATGCTCGACGCCGCCGATATACTGGTTGACCGGCAGCCACTTCTCCGCGCCGCTCCGGTCGAACGGCTTGGCGTCCGGCTGGCTGGCGAAGCGTATGAAATACCACGACGAATCGACAAACGTGTCTAGCGTATCGGTCTCGCGCCGCGCGTTACCGCCACAGGACGGGCAGGGGACGTTCTTCCACGTAGGATGGCGATCGAGCGGGTTGCCGGGGATGTCGAAGCTGACGTCCTCGGGCAGGACGATCGGCAGCTGGTCCTTGGGCACCGGCACCGCGCCGCACGCGTCGCAGTGGATGATCGGGATCGGCGTGCCCCAGTAACGCTGGCGGCTGACGCCCCAGTCGCGCAGGCGGAACACGGTCGTGCCCTTGCCCCAGCCTTCGCCCTCGGCGCGCTCGATCACGGTGCGCTTGGCGTCCTCGATGTCCATCCCGTCGAGGAAGTGCGAGTTCACGAGATTGCCGGCGCCCGTCCAGGCGGTGTCGCCGACGAACACGGGCGCCTCGTCATCGCCTTCGCTGACGACGCGCTTGACCGGCAAATCGTATTTGCGCGCAAAATCGAGATCGCGCTGGTCATGCGCGGGCACGCCGAACACCGCGCCCGTGCCATATTCCATCAGCACGAAGTTCGCGATGTAGACCGGGAGCTCCCAGCTCTTGTCGAGCGGATGCGTCGCGCGGATCCCGGTGTCGAAGCCCAGCTTCTCCTGCGTGTCGAGCTCCGCCGCGGTGGTGCCGCCACGCTTGCACAGCTCGATGAACGCAGCCGCATCGGGGTTCGTCTCGGCGATCGCGCGCGCGATCGGATGATCCGCAGCGACCGCGACGAAGCTCGATCCGAACATCGTGTCGGGCCGCGTCGTGAACACTTCGACCGAGTCGATGCCGGTCGCATTGCCCGCGAGCGCGAACTTGAACTGCAACCCCTGGCTCCGGCCGATCCAGTTCTCCTGCATCAGCTTGACCTTGTCGGGCCAGTGCTCGAGCGCGCCGAGACCGTCGACCAGCTCGTCGGCGAAGGCGGTGATCTTGAGGAACCACTGCGACAGCTTGCGCCGCTCGACCAGCGCGCCCGAGCGCCAGCCGCGCCCGTCGATCACCTGCTCGTTGGCGAGCACGGTCATGTCGACGGGATCCCAGTTGACGGCCGATTCCTTGCGATAGACCAGCCCCGCCGAGAACAGGTCGAGGAACAGCGCCTGCTCGTGCCCGTAATAGTCGGGCTCGCACGTCGCCAGTTCGCGCGTCCAGTCGAGCGCGAAGCCGAGCCGCTTCAGCTGCGCCTTCATCGTCGCGATGTTGGCGCGCGTCCAATTGCCCGGATGCACGCCCTTTTCCATCGCCGCATTCTCGGCGGGCATGCCGAACGCGTCCCAGCCCATCGGATGGAGCACTTCCATGCCCTTCATCCGACGGAACCGTGCGAGCACGTCGCCCATCGTGTAGTTCCGGACATGCCCCATATGGATGCGCCCCGACGGATAGGGGAACATCTCGAGCACGTACGAGCGCGGCTTGGTCGAAGAATCGTCAGCGGCGAACGTGTTGCGTTCGTCCCAGACCTTCTGCCACGCCGCGTCCGCCTTCAACGCATTGAAACGCGACGCCATGAGTCTGCCCTCAGCCCGCGATCGAGGCGCGGCGCAGGTCGCGGGCCTTGGTCAGGATGATATCCTCGAGCTTCTGCGTGGTCGCGGCCTGGACCGGCGACGACACCCACTGGCCGTTACGATTGACTTCGCGGAGGGCCGCGACGCGCAGCGCATCGGCGCGCAGATCCTGGTCGAGGATCGACACGGTCACCTTCATGCGCTCGGTCGGGGTCTGCGGGTTGGTGTACCAGTCGGTGACGATCACGCCGCCATTGGAATCGGTCTGGAGCAGCGGCATGAAGCCCAAAGTGTCGAGGCTCGCGCGCCAAAGATAGCTGTTCACGCCGATCGTGGTGATCTTCGAAGCTGCCAGATCGGCCTTGGGACGGGCGGAACCGCCGCCGCATGCGACGAGAGGCAGGGCAAACAGCACGACTGCGATACGCGAGCGGCGGAACATGGGCATCATCCTGGCAAGAAAATCAGCCCTTGCTCTACAGGCGTGCCCGCGCGCCCGCAAGCAGACGCCACTTAGGCAGACGAGCCTCTGCGCGGGTATCGCTTCGGCAGCGGACACGGCCGCGATCGGTAGCGCTATCGCAGCGATCTGTGTGCTGATTGCAACACTGTCGGACAATTCGGTGCCGATGGGGGATAATGCGTAGGTCTGCGGCCTTTGCTAGGGATCAATTCATGTTAGGTGCTGTTTAACAGGATCCGATTACGGGATTCGAAGGACAAATTCGTTGTGATGACGCGTGGGGGTATTGTCGGGGTGGTTGCCGGGGCGCTTGTCGCCACCGCGGCCCTCGTCGCGCCCGCCTTCGGCGCCAGCGAACAGCCTGCTCGGATCGCCAAGCGCAACGTCGCTGCCGTCCGCGGCATCGGCTCTTTCACCCCCGCCGCCGCCGATCCCCGCCTTGCCGCGATGTTCGCGCGCGGTGGCTTCGACGCCGGCCGGTTCCGCTTCACCCCCGCCGAAACGCGGCAGGACAATCGCGCGGTGACCGTCGCGGTCCGTGCGCAGACCAACCGCGGTGTCGCCAACACGGCCAGTCTCGCATCGACGACGCCGACCGTCGGCATCGCGCCGATCGCGTATAATCTCGGCATGTCGGTCGGCTGGAAGCGGTTCGCGATCTCGGGTGACGTGAACAAGCTTGATCTCGGCGGCCTGCCGGGCAGCCGCCAGGCGGCCGATCTGGCGATCAGCTACAGCGCCAAGCGGTTCAGCGGCACCGTCAAGGCTGCCGCCGATCGCCCGCTGGCGAACACGCCGCACCTGATCGAGGAGATGCCGAGCTACTCGGTTGATCTCGGCGGCTCCTACTCGCTGACGCGGAACCTGGCCGTGACCGCCGGCGTCCGCTACCGCTCCGACCGCGAGCGCTTCGTGAAGGTCGATGACGATCGTCGCGACAGCCAGGCCGTGTATCTGGGCACCGCCTTCCGCTTCTAAGCGCGGGGGCGCGGCTTGTTGAGCGCATGCCGGCCAGAGAGCGATCTGGCGTGACTTCGCCTTAACCCGTCACCCCAGCGAAAAACCCGTCACCCCAGCGAAAGCTGGGGTATCCCTCGTGGCTCGCGACACCCGCCAAACGACGAGATCCCAGCGTGCGCTGGGATGACGGGGGAGGGGGGCTCGCCGCTAGCAGCCGACCTCCTCGCCAACCCTAGCGCATCCAAGCATCGATCGCGGCCCAGCCGTGGAACCCGAACCGCCGGATCCGCCGCCACCGCGCCGCGTCCATCCCGCCCAGCGCCACGACCTTCGCACCAAGCCCACGCGCGATCCGAACGGCCCGCGCCGGACCCAATCCAACCGCGCCCTCATGCGATCGCGTGGCGTAGACCGGTGACACGAACAGCGCATCAGCCCCCGCGCGCTCGCCGGCCAAGGCTTCGACCCGCGAGTGCGCCGGCCATGTCCTGATCCCGCGCGTGCGTGCGCCACCATGAACGCCATCGGCGCCAATCGCGGAGGTCCCGGCCACCACCAGCACCAGCCGCCGCGCGTGCGCCAACCGTCGAATCCGCCGCAACAGCATGCGTCGCGCCGCCGCCGGTGTCGCGTAATGGCGAAACACCACGCCCGATCCGGGCGGCAATCGCCGGAGCGCGGGCCACAAGGCGTCGCCCATCCGCTCGTCGGTCATCAACCAGCGCTCGGGGATGGGCTTTCGAACCGACACGTCGCTGCCTATAGCGCGGGGCATGACATCTGACGACACCACGCCGCTCGAGTCCATCCGCACCCGGATCGCCAAGGCCGCCGACATCGCCGATCGCCGCGTGACCGACGTCACGCTGATCGCGGTCTCCAAGACGCACCCCGCCGACGCGATCGTGCCGCTGCTCGAACAGGGCCAGCGCGTGTTCGGCGAAAACCGCGTTCAGGAGGCGGCGGAGAAATGGCCCGCCCTGCGCGCGGCCTATCCCGACGTCGAACTGCACCTGATCGGCCAGCTCCAGTCGAACAAGGCCGCCGAGGCGGTCGCGCTGTTCGACTGCATCCATGCGGTCGATCGCCCCTCGCTGGTCGAGGCGCTGGGCAAGGCGATGGCCGCGGGCGATCGCCGTCCCGACTGCTTCCTCCAGGTCAATATCGGCGACGAACCGCAAAAGGGCGGCTGCGCGATCGCCGATCTGCCCGCGCTGCTCGAAAAGGCGCGCGCCGCCGGGCTGCCGATCGCTGGCCTCATGTGCCTGCCGCCCGCCGATATCGAACCCGCACCCTATTTCGCGCTGCTCGCCAAGCTTGCGCGCGACCATGGGCTGACCGGGCTCAGCATGGGGATGTCCGACGATTTCGAGACCGCGGTGACGATCGGCGCGACTCATGTCCGCATTGGCAGCGCGCTGTTCGGTGCGCGGGGCGTCGCGGCATGACGTTCGACGCGCTGCTGTTCGACTTCGACGGCGTCCTGATCGACAGCGAAGCGGTCGGCAACCGCCACATCGCCGAGTGGCTCACCGCAGCGGGCCATCCGACGACCGCCGAGGAATCGATGGCGAACTTCATGGGGCTCGCCGGGCCGCAGTTCATCGACGCGGTCGAGCGCTGGATCGATCGGCCACTCCCCGACGACTTCTACGCCGCGCGGCAGGCCGAGGACGCGCGCGTCATGGCCGCGGGCGTCGACGCGATCGAGGGGGCGGTGGCGTTCGTTCGGTCGCTCCCCGCCGACCTGCCCAAGGCGATCGTCTCGTCGAGCCCGGTCAGCTGGATCGCGCGCCATCTCGAGCATATCGGCCTGCGCGACGCGTTCGGCGACCATCTCTACAGCGGCCGCGAGCATGTGACGAACGGCAAGCCTGCGCCCGATCTGTACCTGTTCGGCGCGCGCCAGCTCGGCGTCGACATCGCACGGACCGCGATCCTCGAGGATTCGCCCGTCGGCGCGACCGGCGCGGTGGCGTCTGGCGGCTATGTCATCGGCCTGTCCGCGGGCTCGCATTGCAACGCGGAACATGGCGCACGGCTGAAGGCGATCGGCGTCGACGCGCTGGCAGAGAGCTTCGACGACGTCGCGCGGCTGCTGGGATAAGCTCGCCCCGGTTCTTGACGTCGGGGACAAGCCAGCCAGTGATAGCTACCCCCCCCCCGGCGAAGGCCGGGGTCCAGTCGGGGAACGGCAATAACGGCGGGCGGACCTTCGTTACATCGGCCCCGGCCTTGGCCGGGGCGGTGCCCGCCTGAGGACGACGCAAACGCAACGCGTCCGCAGTGCCCGCTAGCCCCGCTTGCGCCGCCAGATCGCCCCGATCCCCGCGACCAGGTCATACGGGATCGCCGCTGCCTCCCGAGTCCGCATCTTCAGCTGATACCGACGGCTCCCGCCATGCGGCACATGGATCGCGCTCGCGGGCATCCCCAGCATCGTGAACAGCATCCGGATCCGCGGCTGGTGATAGCCGTCGGTACAGATCATGCACTGCGCATAGTCGCCCGCCCGCGCGAACGCGGTCGCGGCGACCACGCTCTGCAACGTATCGACGCTCGCCTCGTCGAGGTGGATCCGCGACCGGTCGACCGTCTCGGCCAGCATTTCCGCCATCACCGACGCCTCGGAAGGCCCATGCGCGCCCTTCGCGCCCGAGCAGAACAGGTCCGCATCGACATAGCGCGCCGCCGCCGCCGCCGCGAATGCGATCCGCCGCGCGAGCGTCGGGCTCGGGCTGCCGTCGGGACGGACCGCCGCGCCGAACACGACGATCAGGCGTCTGGAAGGCGGGATGTCGGTCAGAACTGGTGCCCCGTGCGATCGCGCTTCGTCGCGAGATACTGCGCGTTATGCGGATTGGACGGCAAGAAATGCGGCACGCGCTCGATCACCGTCACGCCCGCGGCCGCCAGCCCGGCGACCTTAGCCGGG
The DNA here is from genome assembly GCF_004216825.1 of Sphingomonas sp. BK036. Classification (NCBI taxonomy): domain Bacteria; kingdom Pseudomonadati; phylum Pseudomonadota; class Alphaproteobacteria; order Sphingomonadales; family Sphingomonadaceae; genus Sphingomonas; species Sphingomonas sp. BK036. Next base: position 1,456,363 of record NZ_SGXR01000003.1, read on the forward strand.
TTGTTCGTCAGCAACCGCACCTCGCGCTGCCCGAGCAACGTCAGCATCCGCGCCGCCACGCCGAAATCGCGCGCATCGACCGCAAAGCCCAGCCGCGTGTTCGCGTCGACCGTATCATAGCCCTGGTCCTGCAACGCATAGGCGCGCAGCTTGTTGACCAGCCCGATCCCGCGCCCCTCCTGCCGCAGATACAGCAGGATACCCCAACCACTGTCGCGAATCGCATGGATCGCGGCGTGCAGCTGCGGCCCGCAATCACACTTCAGGCTGCCGAGCACGTCGCCCGTCAGGCACTCGCTGTGCAGCCGGACGAGCGGCGGCTCCCCATTAGGCTGGCCGATCAGCAACGCGATATGCTCGTCGCCGCTTTCGGGGCTGCGGAACGCCACGATCTCCGCATCCTCCGCGCCCTCGACGGGGAGGCGCGCGCGCGTCGCGAGAGTCAGGCGAGTCGCATCCTCGTGCGCGTCGATGTCGGCGTGGGCGATCGCGACCTCGGGCTCGCCGGTGCCGAGGAAGAAGGCGGGCAACAGCCCGGCGATCCGCGCGAGCCGCAGCGCCGCCGCGGCCGCCTGCGGATCGGCGACCGGGATCGTCCGGAACGGCCCCTTCATCGGCGTCGCCAGGTCGAATTGCGGATCGGCCAGCGCGGTCGCCGCGGCAAAGTCGATCCACGGCGCGCGATCGACCAGCACGGGCTCGGTCGGATCCGCGGCGGCCAGCTGGTTCGCCAGCTTCAACGTCGCGGCACGCCCCGACGATATCAGGACGCCGCCCGTCGCGTCCGGATCGAACGCCGCCAGTCGCGTCGGGTCCGCCGTCTCGACCGCGAGCAGGACCAGCCCGTCGATCGCGATCGGCCACCCGCGCCGCAACGCATCCACCGCGCGGGCCGCAGCGCGCGGATCGCTCAAAACGCGAACTCGGTGAGGATCGGGATGTGGTCGGAGGGCTTGAGCCAACTGCGGCACCGCTCATATACGTGATGCTCGACCGCGGCGTCCGCGGCCGCACCGGTGGCCCACATGTGATCGAGCCGCCGCCCGCGATCCGACGCCTCCCAATCCTTCGCGCGGTAGCTCCACCAAGTGTAGAGCCGCGCGGGCGCCGGGTGAAAGCGACGACCGAGATCGACCCAGTCGCCCGCCGCCTGCAACCGCGCGAGCGCCTCGACCTCGATCGGCGTATGGCTGACGACGTCGAGCAGCTGCTTGTGGCTCCACACGTCCGATTCGAGCGGCGCGATGTTGAAATCGCCGACCAGGATCGATGGCCCCGCGAGCGTCTCCGACCAGGTCGTCATCCGCTCGAGGAAATCGAGCTTCTGGCCGAATTTGGGGTTCGCCTCGCGGTCGGGCACGTCACCGCCGGCGGGGATGTAGACATTTTCCAGCCGGACGCCGTTGGGCAGCCGGACGCCGACATGGCGCGCCTCGCTGTTCGCCTGCCAGTCGAACCGGTCGTCCTCGACGATCGGCACGCGGCTGAGGATCGCGACGCCGTGGTGCATCCGCTGGCCGTGCAGGACGATATGCTCATAGCCAAGCGCGCGGAACGCCTCGAACGGGAAGTCGCCGTCGATGACCTTGGTTTCCTGCAGGCACAGGATGTCGGGCTGCTCGTCGCGCAGAAACTGTTCGACGATGGCGATCCGGAACCGGACCGAGTTGATGTTCCAGGAGGCGATTTTCACAGCCGCGATGTAGCGTCGCGTGGGGGGCGGGACAAGCAAGCGTCTGGAGCTTTGAAGAAGGTAGAAGGCGCCATCGGCGAAGCCACTGTCGTCGACCGAGCCCCAGAGAAGGAGGGGGCTCGCCGGCCGCGCTTGAGCGAGTCGGGCAAAATGCTTTTGCCTGCCGCTCTACGCGAATGACCCCCGCTCCGGGGGCATGGAGCGAGGGCCGACTCAGCGTTCGTCACGCAGGCAGACTGTGGAGAAACCATCCGGGCAACAGGGGGAAAAATCCCGAATGCCCCACATCCGCGGCCCACTCTCTAGGGCCCGAAACCTGTCGCTGGCATGAATGACGCGAAAGTTTTGTTACTTTCTTCCACCCGTGCGGCGCGGATCGTTCCAGCGGAAGGTGTTGTCGCTGACCGCTTCGCCGAATTTCTGGTTGGTCAGGCGGATCGTCGTCCGGTTGTTCTGGCTGTCCAGCGCGACCCAGCCCTGCAGCATCAGCCCGCCCGGCGCGCCCGCGTTGCGCACGAACACCAAGGTGATCCGGCCATATTCGGGGTGCTTGGGATCGTTCGCCTCGACCGACACGATGCGCTGGTCATAGCCGGGCACCAGCTTGGCATAGCGCGTGATGTCGCGAGTCGGATCAAGCAGCACGCCCAGCGGCGAGTTCTTGATCGGCCAGCGCTGCACCTGCTTGACCGAATAATCGATGAAGGTCAGCGCGCCGCCCTCCGCGACGATCAGGATCGGCACGCCCTTCTCGTACTGGAAGCGCAACTTGCCGGGCTTCTTCAGCGTCAGCACGCCGGTCAGCACCTTGCCGTTGCGATCCGCCTGCGAGAAACTCGCGGTCATCGTCTCGACCGACTGGAGATGCTTCTGGACGGCAGCGAGATCGCCGCTCGCCTGCGCGACGGCAGGGGCGGGAACGGCGGCGACCGAGAGGGCGGCGATCGTCGCGATCACCGCGGGGCGGGTATTGAACATCGAAATCTCCTTGAAGCGCCGACGATTGCCGCCCCGCGCTTGAACCGCCACTGAATTCGGCGTGACTTCAGTGTTGAATGCTCGTCCGCCATCACAGTCTCCGTCATCCTGACGAAAGGCAGGATCCAGGATCAAGCAGCGCGGCGGATATTACTCTGGATCCTGACTTTCGTCAGGATGACGGGGAGGGCACGAAGACCGTTCCCCCCTACAGCGTGATCGCCCCCTTCAACCCGAGCACGCCGACGTCGCGGGCGTCATGCACGCCGCCCGGGTTATGGATGAACTGCACGTTCGGGCGCAATTCCAGCCACTTGGTCGGATGCACGCTGTAATAAATCTCCGATGCATATTCGGCATCCTGCACCGCCGGCCGCGTCGGATCAAGCGCCTGGCCCTTCGCGATTCGCCCGTTCACATTGGTCCGCGCGACGCCGATGCCCAGGATGTCCCCCGGTCGCCACGGCACCAGCCCCTTGTAGAACAGCCCCGCGGCAACCTGATTGTCGGTGGTCGACGTCGCGCGATCGGCCTGCGTCGCGTTGAGGAAGACGCTGAGCCCAGTCACCGACTTGCCGTCCTTCGACGTGCCCGTGATCTGCTGCTGGATGTTGAAATACACGCCGTAGCGCGCGCTGCGCCGCAGCGGGTTCAGCCCGGTGATCGCGATCGGCTGGCGATTCACGTCGTAATACACGTCGTTGCCGTTCGACGTGTTGATCCAGCCGCCGACCTTATACGCGCCGACCCGGCCGTCATCATCGCCACGCCGCCATTCGGCCTCGACCGGGATCAGCGCGCCGGTCGCGCCGTGGAACCGGCCGATCACGAAGTCCTTCTCCAGGTTGCGCGGGTTCACCTCATACGCCGCGGTCTTCAGCGTGACATGGTCGTTGACGTCGTAGCGCAGCCGCGCGCCCCATTGCCCGACGGGCCAGTTCTGCCAGTAATCGCCGACCAGATTGCCCGGCTGCGCCCCGCAGAAGCTGAGATTCTGGAAATAGCAGGAGAATACCGCGAAATCCTCGCCGGGATTGGTCCGCCCGATCTTGAGTTCGAGCTTCTCGCCCAGCATCTGCTCGTACCAGAATTGCGTCAGGCGCAGCGTCTGGCCGCGGCCATAGACCTCCTGCACCTGTTGCAGCACGCCGAGATTGGCGTCGGCACCCAGATCGCGCCCGCGGCGATAGGTGAGCGTCGCCTGGAACGCGCCGCCCTTCAATCCGACGACCTTGTCGAGATCGAGCAGCATGCCGACGTCGAACTGCCCGGTCTCGCGCAGCAATTTGCGGTCCCCGCCGGAAAAATTATAGCCGCTTTCCGAGGCATAGCGCGCGCTGAGCCCGATCCCGCGATCCGCCAGCTTCTTGCGAATTTCGAACCAGTCGGCGAACAGCCCGGGCGGCGGCGTGCGCCGCGTATCCGCGGTCAGCGCGGAGGGAGACAGATCGCTGTCGCGGCGAACACCTGAACGGGGGCGGTGCTGCGTATCGGTGGCGGTGCTGCCGGGGGTCTGTTTCGCGGTGTCCTGCGCCCAACCCTGCCCGGATATAGCGAGCGCCAACGCCGCCACGCCCAACCGCCGATACCCCATTAATCCCACCTGTCGTCCGTAACTTGTGTTCCCCCCGTAGACCGCACCTCGTTCGTCCGAAACCCTCCGTCATGTCGCATGCGGCGAGACGGTCACAGTCCCAGCCAATCCTCCCCCGCCAGGGGGAGGATTCTAGATCGCATGCCCCTCGGTATCGCGCAGAACTTCGCGCCGCCCGACATGATCGGGCCGACCGACGATGCCGTCCTTCTCCATCCGCTCGATCAACCGCGCGGCCGAGTTGTAGCCGATCCGCAACTGCCGCTGCAGCCACGAGGTCGACGCCTTTTGCGACTCGCATACCAGCTGGATCGCCTGGCGATATTGCTGGTCCTCCGCCGAATCCTCGCCCGTCGGCGATCCCTCGAGCGCGAAGCTCTCCTCGGGCTCCTCGGTCACCGACGAGATATAGTCGGGCAGCCCCTGCGAACGCCAGTGATCCGCCACCAGCCGCACCTCGTCATCGGTCACGAACGGCCCGTGGACGCGGACGATACCCTTGCCGCCCGGCATGTAGAGCATGTCGCCCTTGCCGAGCAGCTGCTCGGCGCCCTGCTCGCCCAAGATGGTACGCGAATCGATCTTCGAGGTGACGTGGAAGCTGATGCGCGTCGGCAGGTTCGCCTTGATGACGCCGGTGATGACGTCGACCGACGGCCGCTGCGTCGCCATGATCAGGTGAATGCCCGCCGCGCGTGCCTTTTGCGCGAGCCGCTGGATGAGGAATTCGACCTCCTTGCCCGCGGTCATCATCAGGTCGGCCAGCTCGTCGACGATCACCACGATCTGCGGCAACACGTCGTATTCGAGCTTCTCCTCCTCGTACATCGGCGCGCCGGTATCCGGGTGATAGCCCGTCTGCACCTTCCGCCCGAGCGGCTGCCCTTTGGCCTTCGCGCCGCGCACCTTGTCGTTGAAGCCCGCAAGGCTGCGCACGCCGACCGAGGACATCTGGCGATAGCGATCCTCCATCGTCTCGACCGCCCATTTCAGTGCGCGGACGGCCTTTGCAGGGTCCGTAACGACCGGCGACAGCAGATGCGGGATGTCGTCGTACATGCTCAGCTCGAGCATCTTCGGATCGATCATGATCATCCGGCACTGGTTCGGCGTCAGCTTGTACAGCAGCGACAGGATCATGCTGTTTAGGCCGACCGACTTACCCGAGCCCGTCGTACCCGCGACCAGCAGATGCGGCATCGGCGCAAGATCGGCGATCACCGAATCGCCCGCGATGTTCTTGCCAAGGATGATCGGCAGCTGCGCCGACTGGTCCTCGAACGTCTGGCTGCCGACGAGTTCGTGCAAGGACACCGCCTCGCGCCGTGCGTTCGGCAGCTCGATGCCGATCACGTTGCGCCCCGGGATCACCGCGACGCGCGCGGAAATCGCGGACATGTTGCGCGCGATATCGTCGGCCAGCGCGATCACGCGGCTCGCCTTGATGCCGGGCGCGGGCTCGAGCTCGTACATTGTCACGACCGGGCCCGGCCGCACCTCGATGATCGATCCCTTCACGTGGAAATCGTCGAGCACGTTCTCGAGCAGCCGCGCATTGCGCTCGAGCCCTGCCTTGTCGACGACATTGCCCTGGCTCGGCGGTGACGGAGTCAGCAGGTCGAGGCTGGGCAGCGTGAAATTGTCACGCAGGTCGAGCGACGACTGGCGCTCCTTGGGTTTCGCCTGGCTCGGCGCAGTCTGGCGATCGGCGATGACGGGGGCAGGGCGCGGGTCGGGCTCGGCAAGCGCGCGCGGCTCGACCGGCTTGCGCGTCAGGGTCAGCGGCTCGTCGTCGTCCTCGTCGATCTCCGCAAAGCCGTCATAGCCGAGCGCCTCGGTGCGATTGCGGCGGGGGAAGCGCCATTTGCGCTCGCCGAGATCGATCTCGATGCTCTTGCCCCAGACGATCGCACCCGCGATCGCCGCGACCAGCCCGATCGCGCGCGCGGACCAGAGCTCGGCGACCGGCTCGCCGACAAAGCTGAGCGCCCAGTGGACCGCACTCGCGACCGACAGCCCGATCACGCCGCCCCATCCGGCCGGCAGCGCGAGCACCGACGAGCCAGAGACGAACGCCAGCGCGCTCGCCATCAGCGCGACGCCGATCGCCGCGCCGCGCAGCATTCGCACCCAGTGGCCCAGCGGCAGGTCGCGCCACAGCCGCAGCCCGAGGACCGGCCCGATCGGCAGCAGCAGCGCCACCGCGGGGCCGAACAGAGTCAGCGCGATATCGGCGAACCACGCGCCCGGCGGCCCGACCAGATTGGCCGGCGATCCGCCCGACGCGGTGTTGAGCGCAGGGTCGCTCGGGTGATAGCTCGCCAGCGCCAGCGCCATCAGCAGCGTGCCGACGAACAACGCGATCGCCGCGATCAGCGCACCGCTGCGGACGGCACCCGCTTTCACCGTCTCACGCCACAAGGCTGGCTGCGCGCGGCTGGCCATGACCCGTATTCTCCAGAATCACTATAATAGGGTTAGTGCATCGCGCTGGGCTGGTCGGACGTCAAGCCGACCCCGTCGGCAATGCGCGGTCGCGCGCGGACAACACGGGTTAAACCGCGCCCGGATCGGCGTTGGCAGCGACCGGCTGGCGGGATAGAGCGGCGTCATGGACACAGATGTAATCATCCTCGGTGGCGGGCTGGTCGGCGCGACGCTCGCTGTGGCGCTCGACGTGCACGGCATCTCGACGATCGTGATCGACCCGGCAGACCCCGCGGTGACGCTGGCGCCCGGTTTCGACGGCCGCGCGTCGGCGGTGGCGAGCGCGAGCCACCGGATGCTCGACGCGATCGGCGTCGGCGCGACGCTGGCGGGGCAGGGCTGTGCGATCCGCCAGATCCGAGTCAGCGACGGGCTCGAACCCGGCGCGCTCGATTTCGTCCCCGCCGCCGACGATGGCGCGCTCGGCACGATGTACGAGAACAAGCTGATCCGTCGCACGCTGTTCGATGCCGCGACCGCAGCCGCCAATGTCGACCTGCGCATGACGACGCGCGCGACGTCGGTCGACCGCGCCGACTCGGGCGTGACCGTCACGCTCGACTCGGGCGCCGTGATCCGCGCCCCGCTGCTGATCGCCGCGGAGGGCCGCAACTCGCCGACTCGCGAGGCCGCGGGGATCACCATCGCGCGCTGGTCGTACGAGCACACCGCGATCATCGCCGCGTTCCACCACGAACGCCCGCACGACGACGTCGCCTACGAGATATTCTATGCGAGCGGCCCGTTCGCGCTGCTCCCGCTTCCCGATGACGCCGACGGCCACCGCTCCGCGATCGTCTGGACGGTCGACGCGAAGAACGCCCCCGGCATGTTGAAGCTCGGCGACCGCGCATTCCTCGCCGAAGCGGAAAAGAGCATGGGCGGATTCCTCGGCACGTTGTCGATGGCGACGCCGCGCTCGTCCTACCCGCTCGGCTTCCACCACGCCGCGCGCATCACCGACACGCGGCTCGCTTTGGTCGGCGACGCGGGCCATGGCATCCACCCGATCGCGGGGCAGGGCCTCAACCTCGGTTTCCGTGACGTCGCGACGCTCACCGAAGTGCTGGTCGAGGGCAAGCGCCTCGGCCTCGATCTCGGCGATGCGGCGCTGCTAGCGCGCTACCAGCGCTGGCGCGGGCTCGACACGTTCATGACCGCGGCGGCGACAGACACGCTCACCCGCCTGTTCGGCCTGCCGGGCAAGACCGCCAGCGCGGTGCGGCGTTTCGGGATCAGCGCGGTCAACGCGATCCCGCCGCTGAAAGATCGGTTCATGGCCGAGGCGCGCGGCGAAAGCGGCGATCTGCCCAAGCTGTTGCAGGGCCTCACGATCTGAGGCGGGCGATCTGCCGATCATGAGGCCGTGACAGCAGGATCAGCGCCAGCGCGGCTCCGATCAGGCACATCAGCATGTCCCATTGCGTATCCCAGGGGTCGCCCTGCGTCCCGAGGAACGCGTCCGCGCCCTGGCCGAGCGCGACCGCGGCCCCGAACTCGATCAGCTCGTACAGCGCGCTGACCGACAGGCAGTAGGCGAGCACGGTGATCGCCAGCACCCGGCCCGCGGCGATCACGCCGCTCCGCACGAGCACTTCGCGCAAGACGATCGCGGGCACGAATCCCTGCATCAGATGCCCGAACCGATCATAGGGATTGCGCGCGAGATGCAGCCAGTCCTGCACCGCAAACCCGATCGGCACGCGCGCATAGGTGTAGGCGCCACCCAGCATCAGCACGAGGCCGTGCACCGCGATCAGCAGCAGCGCGAGGTCGGTGAAGACGAAGCGGCGGCGGAGACCGACCAGCACCGGGAACGCGATTAGGACGGGGGCGATCTCCATCCACCACGTCGCGCGATCGAACGGTGCCCAGCCCGATGCGACGAGGCCGATCCCCCAGACCGCGCCGAGAACCGGCAACCGACGATCGGCCGAAGGCATCAGGCGGGGGCGTCGATCCGTCGGGCTTCCTCAACCAGCATCACCGGAACGCCGTCGCGGACCGGATAGGCAAGGCCCGCCGCCTCGGACACCAGCTCCTGCATGGCCTCGTCATAGCGCAGCGGTGTGCGCGTCATCGGGCAGACCAGGCGCTCGAGCAGCCAGGGATCGAGCATCGTCAAACCAGCTTGCCGGGCGCCGGCGGTGCGGCGGCGGCGCGCGTGATACGCCCGCTCTCGCTGCCGATCCGCCGTTGCGTGGCGACGTGCTCGATCGCCGTGATCTTCTTCGGATCGAAGAGATTGGCGAAAAACATCCCGATCATCATCGCGGCGCCATGCGCGCGCCCCTTGCGGTGCGGCTTCACTGCAACGTCACCGATTCGTCGCCGTCGTGACGGCCGAAAAACTGCATCAGCTGGATGATCAGTTCGGCGCGGTGTTCGATGTCCGGCGCCTCGAGCAACGCCTGCTTGGCGGCCGAATCGAACGGGGCGATCTGCGCGATGCCGTTGACCAGGCTCTCGTCGTCGAGCCGCCCGACTGCATCCCAGTCGACCGCATAGCCCTGCATGTCCGCGAACCGGCGCGATTCCATCTCGAGCGACGACCGCCGTCCTAGCGACAAGGCGTCATCCTCAGGCAACGGCAGCAATTCCGCCTCGACCTGCCGGAACGCGGTCGTCACGTCGAGCTCGCGGACGATCCGGAACAGTGCGATGCCCTCCAGCACGACATTGTACCGCCCGTCGTCGAGCGCCTCGACCTCGGCGATCTTGCCGACGCAGCCAATGTCGTACAGCGCATCCGCATCGTCATGCGGGCCGCCCCGCGGCTGGATCATCCCGATCCGCCGGTCGCGCGCCATCGCATCGCTGATCATCGCCCGATAGCGCGGCTCGAACATGTGCAGCGGCAGGTGCATGCCCGGGAACAGCAAGGCCCCCGGCAGCGGGAAGATCGACAGACGCGTGGTGGCGCGGGGGGGCGACTCGGTGGTCATCCGAACAGGATCGCAGACAGACGCCGCCGCTGTCCAGAGACCCAGGGGTCTTCGAGCCCGACGACCTCGAACAGCTTGAGCAACTGCGCGCGTGCCGCGCCCTCGTTCCAGTCGCGCTCGGTGGCGATGATGCCGAGGAACGTGTCCGCCGCCGCATCGCGATCGTTCGCCGCCATCTGGCCGTTGGCGAGCGCGAAGCGGGCATTCAGGTCGTCGGGGTTGGCCTCGACCGCAGCGAGCAGCGGCGACAGGTCCGCAACCGGTGGCGCCGACTGCGCGAGCGCGAGCGCCGCCTGTGCGCGGTGAATCGCCGGATCCTTGGCGATTGCCGGATCGAGGTTCGCCAGCCAGTCGCTCGCCTCGTCGAGCTGCCCGGTCGCGACCAGCGCGCGGACGAAGCCGGCATGGACCTGCGGATGCTCGGGCGCGATCTCGGCGATCTCGCGGAACAGCCCCAGCGCACGCTCGCCGTCACCCGCGGCAAGTGCCGCTTCGCCGATCGCGATCAGCGGCTCGACATCGGCGGCCGGATCCGCCGGCTCGGCCTCGATCGGCAGCTGCTTGAGCAACTGGTCGAGCAGCACGCGCAACTGCGACTCGGTGCGCGCGCTGGTCATGTCGGCGACCAGCTGCCCCTGGAACATCGCATAGACGGTCGGGATCGACTTGATCTGGAATTGCGCGGCGATGAACTGGTTCTTGTCGGTATCGACCTTGGCCAACACGACGCCCTTGTCGGCATAATCCGCGGCGACCTTTTCCAGCGTCGGCGTCAGCGCCTTGCACGGCCCGCACCATTCCGCCCAGAAATCGATGATCACGAGCTTCGTCATCGACGGTTCGACGACATCGCGACGGAACGCTTCGACGGCGTCCTTCTCTGCGGGGGACATTCCAAGCGTGGCCAAGTTCAACTCCCGTATAATCCAGATGCGCTATTTGGGGGCGCATGCCGCGAATGCCAGCTTTAGGCCGGATCGCCATGCACCACAAACGGCGCAGGCCGTCCCGGTATCCTAAAGGCGGCGTACCGTTTTCCTGCGCACGCAGGAATCCAGGGCCAAGCAGACCACCCGCGTACGGCGCCCGAAACCCTGGGCTCCTGCCTTCGCAGGAGAACAAGAGGCAGAAGGCCGTGCCGGCATCCACCGTCCCAAACCCGTCACCCCAGCGAAAGCTGGGGTATGTCACGTGGCACGTGACGAGCGCCACACCATGAGGCCCTATCTTACGCTGGAGTGACAGCGGGACGGTAGAGGGGTGGGCGCAACACCGGCCCTGCCTTCAATGGAAGTCGCGCGACTTGGGCAGGACGCGCACATCGCGGGGGTGGGTCGCGCGCGGATGCTGGGCCCGCGGATCGGGGCTGCGCGCGAGCACTGGGCGGACCACCTCGTCCGACCGACACAGCGGCGCGTCGACCGCGTGATCCTCCGACAGGAGTCGCAGCATCTCCGTGCGATCCTGCACGCGCGCGGTCATCAGGTGCGTGACGCCTTCCTCGCTGCGCTGGATCACGCCCTCCAGCACCACCAGCCGCGACGCCATCACCGCGCGCCGGTTCGCCTCGAAATCGCGCGCCCACATCAGCCCGTTGGTGATCCCGGTCTCGTCCTCGATCGTCACGAAGATCGCATTGCCCTTGCCCGGCCGCTGGCGGACCAGCACCACGCCCGCCACCTTCGCGCGCCGGCCGTCCTTGGTCGCGTTGGCCTGCGCGCTCGACAGGATGCCTTCCGCTGCGAACCGCGCGCGCAGAAAGCTCATCGGATGCGCCTTCAACGACAGCCGCGTCGTCTGGTAATCCGCCGCCACCTGTTCGGACAGCGGCATCGCCGGCAGATGCGCGTCGGGCTCCACGCCGAGTTCGGGCACCTCCGCCGCGGCAAACAGCGCGAGCTGCTTGGGCGGCGTCCGGCGCACGTCCCACAACGCCTCGCGCCGCGGCTTGGCAACCGACCGGAACGCGTCGGCATCGGCGAGCAGGTTCATCGCCCGCTGTGGCAGGTTCGCGCGGCGCGCGAGGTCCTCGATGCTCGCGAACGGCGTGGTCCGAACGCGGACGATCTCGTCGGCCCAGTCCTGGCGGAACCCATCGACCTGCCGGAACCCAAGCCGCAAATCCTCCCCGGCACGGGGAGGGGGACCATCCGCAGGATGGTGGAGGGGGGGCGCCGCGGCCGTCCGGCCTGGAAGGGTGGCAGACGCAAACGCACCGTCCGCAACGGGCCCGGCCGCAAGCGATCCGTCTGCGGAAGCCCCCCTCCACCCCGCTTCGCGCGGTCCCCCTCCCCGTGCCGGGGAGGATTCGAGCATATTATCCCACCCGCTCGCATTCACATCGACCGGCAGCACGGCCACGCCGTGCTCCACCGCATCGCGCACCAGCTGCGCGGGCGCATAAAACCCCATCGGCTGCGAATTGAGCAGCGCGCAGCAGAACACCGCAGGGTGGAAGCATTTGATCCACGACGACACATAGACCAGCCGCGCGAACGACAGCGCATGGCTCTCCGGGAAGCCGTACGAGCCGAACCCCTCGATCTGCTTGAAGCACCGCTCGGCAAACTCCGCCTGATAGCCGCGCGCGACCATCCCGCCGACCAGCTTGGCCTGGAAATTGTCCATGCCGCCCACCTTGCGGAACGTCGCCATCGACTTGCGGAGCTGGTTCGCCTCGTTCGGCGTGAACCCCGCCGCGACGATCGCCAGCTTCATCGCCTGTTCCTGGAACAGCGGCACGCCGTAGGTGAAGCGCAGCAGCTGCTGCAGCTCGTCGGGCGGCCCGAACTTGGGATCGGGCGAGGGGAATTCGACCTTTTCCTTGTTGCTGCGCCGCCTGAGATAGGGGTGCACCATGTCGCCCTCGATCGGCCCCGGCCGGACGATCGCGACCTGCACGACCAGATCGTACAGCACGCGCGGTTTGAGCCTGGGCAGCATGTTGATCTGCGCGCGGCTCTCGACCTGGAACACGCCGATGCTGTCGCCCTTGCAGAGCATGTCGTAGACGCGCGGGTCCTCGGCGACCGCGATCGTGTCGAGCAGGTGATCGCCGTGGCCGTGCTCGCGCATCAGGTCGAACGCCTTGCGGATACACGTCAGCATCCCGAGCGCGAGGATGTCGACCTTCATCAGCCCGAGCGCGTCGATATCGTCCTTGTCCCATTCGATGAAGGTGCGGTCGTCCATCGCGCCGTTGTGGATCGGCACCATCTCGTCGAGCCGCCCCTGCGTCAGCACGAACCCGCCGACATGCTGCGACAGATGGCGGGGAAATTCGAGCAGCCGGTCGACCATCCCGCGCAGCCGCGCGATCTCCGGGTTTTCGACGTCGAACCCGGTTTCGGCAAAGCGCTGTTCCTGGAACCGGCTGGAGAAACTCCCCCACACCGTGCTCGTCAGCCGCTGAGTCACGTCTTCGGTCAGGCCCAGCGCCTTGCCGACCTCGCGCACCGTGCTCTTGGGCCGGTAATGGATGACGGTCGCGGCGATCGCGGCGCGCTCGCGGCCATAGCGGCGATAGATATACTGCATCACCTCCTCGCGGCGCTCATGCTCGAAATCGACGTCGATATCCGGTGGCTCGTCGCGCTCGCTCGACACGAACCGCGAGAACAGCAGGTCATATTTCATCGGATCGACCGACGTGACGCCGAGCAGGTAGCACACCACCGAATTGGCCGCGGAGCCGCGCCCCTGGCACAGGATCGGTGGCTCCTGCGCGCGTGCGAACCGGACGATGTCGTGCACCGTCAGGAAATAATAGGCGTATTTGCGCTCGCGGATCAGCGGAAACTCCTCGGCGAGCAGGCTGTGCATCTTCGCCGGTATGCCGTCGGGGTATTTCGCGCGCGCCGCTTCGAGCACGATATGCTCGAGCCAGTCTTGCGCGGTCCATCCCTCGGGCACCGGCTCGTGCGGATATTCGTAGCGCAGGTCGTCGAGCGTGAAGGCGATTCGGTTGAGTAACCGCGCGCTCTGCGCCACCGCGTCGGGGCGATCGCGGAACAGCCGCACGATCTCCTCTTCGGGTTTCAGATGCCGCTCGCCGTTCGCCGCGAGCAGCCGCCCCGCCTTGTGGATCGTCGTGCGCTCGCGGATGCAGGTGACGACGTCGTGCAGGTCGCGATCGTCGGGATAGGCATAGAGCGCGTCGGTCGTGGCCAGCACGGGGACGCCCGCCGCATCCGCGATCCGCCCTAGCCGCGCCAGCCGCCGCCGATCGCGCCCGCCGCGCGGCATCGTCACGCCGAGCCACACCGCCTCCGCCCCCAATCGCTTCACCGCCTGGAGGACCGTCGGCAGATCGCGCTCGCGTCGTTCGGGCAGCGCGTCGCCCTCCGGCAGCGGCGACACCGGCGTCGCACCGCGCGCGCTGCTCTCGGGCATCACCACCAGCATCATGTCCGCGTGATGCGCGATCAGGTCGCCGAGCCCGAGGATGCAGCCGCCCTTCTCCGCCCGGCGATTGCCGACCGTCAGCAACCGGGTCAGCCGCCCCCAACCGAGTCGCGTCGCGGGATAGGCGACGATGTCCGGCGTGCCGTCCGCGAACACGAGCCGCGCGCCGACCACGAGTCGGAAGTCGATCGGCGGCATCGCCATGCCCAGCAAACCGTCGCGCGCCTTCTTCAACGCCTGATGCGCGCGGACCACGCCCGCCACGGTGTTGCGGTCGGCGATCCCGATCCCGCCGAGCCCGATCTCCACCGCGCGGCCGACCATCGCGCCCGCATCGCTGGCCCCGTCGAGGAACGAGAAATTGGTCGCCGCGACCAGTTCGGCGAAGCGGGTCATGGTGCGAGGCGATCGATACGCATCACGCGAACAGGCCGTGGAGATACCAGCGCGGCGTCTCCACCTCCGAATACAGCCCGTGGCGGAAGATCCAGAAGCGGCGGCCGCGCCGGTCCTCGATGCGGTAATAATCGCGCGTCGGGATATCCTCGCGCCGCCACCATTCGCCCGCGATCCGCTCCGGCCCCTCGCTATGCGCGACGTCGTGGACGGTGCGGCGCCAGCGAAAGCGGTGCGGCGGGCCGTCGGGGACCTCGGACATCATCGATTCGATCGGCTGCGGCGGATCGAACAGATAGATCGGGCGGAGCGGGGGCTCGCCCTTTTCGGGGGTGATCCATGCGGTCGGGGCAGGGGTCTCGGCCGCCGGCAGCATCAACTCGGCCTGTTCGGGAATATGGCTGTCGCGCGCCGAGAACCGGCGTACGCGCGTCCGGCCCAGCCGCGTGCTGAGCTGGTCGACGAGTTGCGCGACATCGCCCCGCTGCGCCTCGCCGCCCTCCAGCTTCAACTGCGACGCATCGAGCGTCTCGGCGAGCGCGACGTCGAGCCGGAGCAGGTCGTAGCCGAACCCGGGATCGAGCGGATCGGCCAGGCTGTCGATCCGCTCGCGGAACAGCCGCATCAGCAGCGCCACGTCGCGCGTCGGCTGGCCCGTCTCGATCCGCAGCCGCTGGACCAGGCCGTCCGCCCGGAACAGCCGCGCTTCCCACCGTCGGCCGCCCTCGTGGCGCTCGGTCAACTGGACGTTCGCCTCGGCGGCCAGTTCGGCCAGTATCTCCAGCGCATAGTCGGTGCGCGTGATCGGTTCGGCAAAGCGGCGCTCGACGCCGATCCTGGCCACGGTGCGCCGCGCGACGATCGGCCCCTTCACCGATCCGTCGAGCCGGCGGATCATCATCGCCGCCTCCTCGCCGAACCGCGCGGCGATCACGCTCAGCGGCCGCGCCATCACGTCGCCCACCGTCTTCAGCCCGGCGCGGCACAACGCCGTCGTCGCATCCTCGTCGAGCCCGAGTGCGGCGACCGGCAACCGCTTGACCGCGCGCTTTTCATCGGGGGCGGGGGCGCCGGCATAGCGTGCCAGCGCGCGCGCCGTATCAGGCGTGTCGCCGAACGCGTGGCGTACCAGCAGCCCGCGCCGCGCCAGCCGGTCCTCGAGATCGGCGGCAAGCCGGCGCTCTCCCTCGAACTCGTGCACGCACCCGGCGATGTCGAGGATCAGCCCGTCGGGCGCATCGAGCGCGACCGAGGGCGTATAGCGCTGGCACCCGTCCGCCAGTCGCTCGAGCCATTCGTGATCGGCATGCGAATCATGGTCATAGACTTCGAGCTCGGGAACGCGCGCGCGCGCATCCGCCAGCGTCAGCCCCGGCTCCAGCCCCGCGCGCACCGCCGCGCGGTCGAGTGCCTTCAGCCGGATCCCGCCCGCCACCGTCTCGACAAAGGCGACCGGGGTCTCATCCCGTCCGACGAACAGATGCGGCCGCATCGTCCGCAGCCGCTCGATCGGCAGCCACGGAAACACCAGCGCGAGATAGCGCCGCGGGATTCCCGGCTCCGACCGGGACGACGGCGAGCGGGGCGTCTGCGGTTTCGCCGGCGGCGGTTTCAGCAGCGAGTTTGTTGAAGATATACGTGTCACGGTCCCACTCCACACGCCAGCGAAGCCCGGCCTGGCCTCCGCGTCGACGCAGCAATTCGATATCGAAGGCAGGCTTGCCCGGTGCATCGGCCTCCAGAGGCCGCGAGCGAAGCGCGCCGACCTGCCAGCGAGTCGCCGCCGCGCTCGGGACCGGGTCGGCACCGATCCGCAGGCTCAGGATCGTCACGCCCGATGCCTCGGCCGCCAGCATCAGCCGCCGCGTCGCGGTCAGGTCGATCTTGGGCGCCCGGCCCCAGGATTCGATCAGCAGCATCCCCAATCCGGGGCACCGCGCGGCATCGGCGGCGGCGCGCAACAGGCTCGCCTCGTCCTCGACCACGCCGAGCACCAGCGACGACACGTCGAGACCGATCTCGACCAGCCCGCCGGCATGCAGCCGTCCGCCCTGGCGCTCGCTCGCCTCGGTACGCAGCCACATCACCGGCGCCGCACCGCCCACCAGCGCACAGGCGACCGCGAACCCCGCACCGCAGGCGGCATCGTCCATCGTTGCGAAAACCTCGTGCAGTTGCGCGGGCGGCATACCCTGTGCCAGCCAAGTATCGGCGGACCGGTCGTCGGCCTGAACCGGCATTCCCATCGTGGCGATCCGCTTGAGGCGGGCGATCAGGGCGGACGACTCGTTCACGGTGTTCTTGTAATGTTCTATGGGTCGAGACTCCAAGCGGAATCTCGTTTCGACAGAATTTCACATTAAAGTCGAAAAGGTGCTTGCCGATCCCGAAACCCCGGGCTAACAGCGCGCCTCACCCAGTCACCGTGTCGCTTCAGACCGGAGACATAGGCGCCAGAGCGGGCGTAGCTCAGGGGTAGAGCACAACCTTGCCAAGGTTGGGGTCGAGGGTTCGAATCCCTTCGCCCGCTCCAGTTTTCCCAATTCATTGGGAAAGCTGACTGTCCATCCCGAGGATGGCTAGCGTAGTGGTGTCACCACAAACATCTCCAATCTCTCAGTCATGACCTGCGGGCTTCCGTACGTGATGGTTTCGCCGTCGATGATCTCGACGCGATCGACCGCATGCCTGGTGTTGGCGACGCGTTCCCAGCCGACAGTGTCGCCGCAAGTCAGCGACACTCGCAGATAGGGCGCCACGCAAAGCGAACTGCGAGGAGCTGGCAGTGCGGCCAATGAGAATGCGCGGGGAGGGGCTGTGCGAGCCTCTGGCTCGGGCGCTGCCCGGCGAGGCTGTCGCCCATTCAAATCGCTAGAAGAAAAATGGTGCCCGGAGACGGGGTCGAACCGCCGACACTGCGATTTTCAGTCGCATGCTCTACCAACTGAGCTATCCGGGCACGTCCGGTCTGGAACCGGAAGAGGGTCCGACCTTGCGATCGGAAGGGCGCGTTTAGTCGGCGTCTTCGGCGCTGTCCAGCCCCGTTTGCGAGATTGCGCGTCCGGGGATGCGATAGCCTTCGCCCAGCCACTGCAACAGATCGCGATCGCGGTGCCGGCTCGAGCAGAACGGCTTGTACTCAGGCACCGCGGGCTGGTCGCAGATCGGGCATTTAACGGACGTGGCGGTCGTGGACATCAGGCGCTCTCCAGTTCGTGGACGACGCCCGTGCGGCGCGCGAGTTCCGCCAGCCACTCGGCGCGCGCCATGAGGCGTGCGTGGACGCTGGCAGGCAGGGTGTGGCGGCGCGACGCGGTCGGCGGGGTCCGCTCGAGCGTACGCAGCGTCGCGCGCACCGCGGCGCCGACCGGATCGGCGCGCAGGATCTCGGGGATCGACGCACGCGGGCGCGGGCGAACGATCTGCAGGAAGCCGAAGCCGTTCATCGCGGTGCGCTCGAAAGGGGGTGGCAGCGATTCGTCGATCGCGGTGGCGACGGCGCCGCGTTGCGCCTTGCCGGCGATGGTCGGGAAATCGATGCCGATCGACCCGCCGATCCCGTGCCGGCGAATCGCCCGCGCAACCGCGTGCGCGGCGGCGATCGCCAGCGCGTCGAGCGGCGGCGCGCCGTCCACGTCGAACAGCGTCATCGCCGGCGTCGGCGACAGACGCAGCGCGCCGAGCGGAAAGACGATCTCGCCGCTCACCGCCTCGTCGAGCAATTCTGACCATCCCGCCGCCTCCAGCGCATCGGGTTCGTGCGCGCGCGGGCTGAGGACGGGCAGGCCGGTCGCCACGAGGCGATCGTACAGCGTGGGGGCAGGGCAGGGCGGGGAATCGCTCGGGACCGCCTTGGCGAGCTTGGCGCGGCCGGATTCGGGCAGTGCCTCGCGGACGATCTCGACGATCAGGCTGGCACCTTGCGTGATTCCGGGGGGAAGGTGGTTGATCAGCGCGTCGCCGCCATCGAGCGTCACGCGGCCACGCCGACCCGGCAGCAGTTCGACAAGACGCGCGCGGGCGACGAGGCCGACCTTCAGCGCGCTATCGTCTTCGAGCTCGATCGCCGCTTCGATAATCTGGTCGTCCTGCACCAGCGCAGCGCGCGCTTCGCCGATGCCGGCTTCGTAGAGCCACACGGGCCCTGCGTCAGGCAAGCGCGACGCCAGCCGTCTTCAACAGCGCGCGCGTTTCGAACAGCGGCAGGCCGATGACGCCCGAATGGCTGCCCGACAGGAAGCGCACGAACGCCTCGGCGCGGCCCTGGATCGCATAGCCGCCAGCCTTGCCGAGCCCTTCGCCGCACGCGATGTACGCGTCGATCTCTGCGGCCGAGAGCGGCTTGAACGCGACGACCGTGTCGGCAATCCGGGTCCGCACCTTGCCCGCCGCGTCGATCACGCAGACCGCGGACAGGCAGTGGTGACGCCGGCCGGACAGCTTGCCGAGCAGGTCGCGCTGGATCTCCACCGTGTCGGCGGGGGGCAGGATACGGCTGCCGAGCGCGATCGTCGTATCGCCGGCGAGCACGATCTCGCCCTCGGCGCGCGCGACCGCGCAGGCCTTCTCGACCGCCAGGCGCAGCGCATAGGCGCGGGGTGGTTCGGCCTTGCGCGGGGCCTCGTCGATGTCGGGGGATGCCACGCGCGACGGCACAACGCCGAGCCGCGCGAGCAGATTGCGGCGGCGGGGCGAGGAAGAGGCCAGGACCAGCATTGGTGCCTCGTTAGGAAGCGGTGCGTGCCGGGGCACGCGCCTTATGATCTAAGCAGGGGTGCGGATGCACCCACGCGCTTATTTGAAGCGGTAGGTGATGCGACCCTTGGTCAGATCATACGGCGTGAGTTCGCACAGCACCTCGTCGCCGACCAGCACGCGGATGCGGTTCTTGCGCATCTTGCCGGCGGTGTGACCGAGAATCTCGTGGTCGTTTTCGAGCTGAACCCGGAACATCGCGTTGGGGAGGAGTTCCACCACGCGGCCGCGCATCTCGAGCAGTTCTTCCTTGGCCAAATATAATCTCTGAATTGGGGGAATTTCGGGACGAGCGCCCTTACCGCAGGTTCGCGAAAAAGGAAAGCACGGCCGAAGGACGGTCACAGGCCCGATGCCCATGGCCGCTGATCGGACTGTAAATATCGTCGTCCGGTACGCGGGAAACAAGGGCGCGCTATGCAACCCTTCGTCAGGATGACGGCGCGATTGCGATCACGACAGTCCGGCGCACTCACAACAGGCTCGCCTGATACACGGTCGCTTCCCGCGCGGCGCGACGGAAGGCGGCGCGGTCGACATTGGGGATGCGCGGACGCAGGCCCTGGAACAGATCGGCGAGAGTGAGGATCTGGAGCTTGGGAAACGTCTCGTCGACACCCGCGCGGTAGATCCCCACCGCGGCGGCGCGGCGCTCCATCTCGCGCGTCGGCTTGGCGTTCATGATCAGGATGCCGATCGGCGCCTTTTCGCGCGCGATCGTCGCGGCGAGCGTCTCGACCATCGCGGTGTCGGGGTTGAGCCCCCCCTTTACCGACACGATCGCGCGGTGCGTGACCATCTTGCCCGACGCGACGTCATGGTCGTTGAAATAGATCAGCCCGTCGATCCCGCCGTCCGCGCCCTTTTTCCGGCCGCCGAACGGCAGCGCGTCGACCATCGACACCGCCCACCACTGGAACTGGTATTTGTCCCTGAGCGCGAGGTCGTAGGCGGAGGCGAGATCCTTCGGCGTGCCCTCGACGGTGAAGGTGACGGCGGGAAACGCGTCCTTCATCCGCTTCTCGATCAGCGAGATGGCGAGATGCGTGACGTCGATTCCGATCCATTGCCGACCGAGTTTTTCCGCCGCGTGCACCGCAGTGCCACACCCGCAGAACGGATCGAGCACCACGTCGCCCTCGTTCGACGACGCCGCGATGATGCGTTCGAGCAGCGCCACCGGTTTCTGCGTGGGATAGCCCAGCCGCTCCTTGGAGACCGGCGCGATGATCGGGATGTCCCAGACGTCGTTCATCGCGACGCCCAGCGAAACGCCCGATTCCTGCGTCGGATTGCGGACACCGGCCGCGGTGAACGTGACCTTCTGCAGCGCGCCCTTCCAGCGCTTTTGCGAACTCGGCGAGGGCGGCACGGTAAGCGTGTTGAACAGATTGCCGGATTCGCGCTTCGTGTAGAACAGCAGGCAATCATGCATCCGCTGGAACCGGTGCGATACCGAGGGCCAGCGTCGATAGCTCCAGATGATCTCGTTCTGGAAATGGCGCTTCCCGAACGTCGCATCGAGCAGCAGCTTGAGATAGTGGCTCGCGGTCGGATCGCAGTGGAGATACAGGCTGCCGGTCGGTTTGAGCACGCGGTGCAACTCGAGCAGGCGGACCGCCATCATCGCCAGATACGCCATCATGTCGTTGTCGCCGAGGAACCCGCGCATCGCGTTCAGCAGGTCGAACGCTTTGGTGTTGCCGCTCCGCTGGACCTGGTCGAAGGCGTCCTCGGCACGTTCGTTCCAGTGCCAGGTATCCTCGAACGCCTCGATCTGCGCGTTGGAGGATTTGCCGTCGGGTTCCTTGAACAGGATGCCGTAATTGGCGTTCGAATTGAACGGCGGGTCGAGATAGATCAGGTCGACGCTCTCGTCGGCGACCTCCTTGCGAAGGACGGCGAGGTTGTCGCCGTAGAAGAGATGGTTTTCGGGCCGGTTTCGCATTGCTGGAGGATGCCGGGGCAAACCGGCGTTCGTCCAAGCGAGATGCATCCGTCGTCGATGGGTTTGCTCCGTACTGGCGCTTCCGGGGCGGTGGCCGCGTTGGATCCGGGTGGTCGCTACGCCGGATTATACTTCGCCAGGAACGCCCCCATCGCCTTCAGGAATTCCAGCCGGTCTTCGGCGCGCGTGAAATGATGGTCGCCGAGCGGCTGTTCGATATAGTCATAGGGCTTGCCCGCCTCCTTCAGTGCGGCGGCCATCATCCGCGATTGCTTCACCGGGACGCGCTTGTCCTCCCGGCCGTGGAGGATCAGGATCGGGATCGAGAAATCGGCGGCGCCGAACCGCGGCGAGACGCTGCGGTAATCTGGCGCCTGCTTCTTCAGCCAGTCGCCGCGCGTTTTGCCGTACAGGAACTTGCCGTCGTAGCGCTGCATCGCCTGCAGGTCGGACACGCCGGCATAGGAGATGGCGCAACGATACAGCGCTCCGTCGCGCTGCGCGGCGCGCATCGCCGCATAGCCGCCATAGGAGGCGCCGGCCATGCAGACGCGTTTCGGGTCGGCGATGCCCTTCTTTGCAAGGTCGACAATCGCGTCGTTCAGATCGTCCTGCATCTTAAGGCCCCATTGTCCTTCGCCGCGTCGTGCGAAGATGGTGCCGTAGCCGGAGGATCCGCGATAATTGGGCTGGACGACCGCATAGCCGGTCTCCGCCAGATATTGCGCCCACCAGTCCCAGTCTTCGGAGTCGCGCGCGAACGGGCCGCCATGCGGCAGCACGATCAGCGGCAGGTTCTTGGGGCTGTGGCCACGCGGCAATGTCAGCAGCGCCTCGATCTCGACGCCGTCGCGCGCCCTGTACCGGATCGTCGTCACCGGCGACAGCATGCGCCCCTTCAGATCGGTGTTCTGCCAGGCATAACGCTGCATCGATCCGTTGGCGGGATCGTAGAAATACAGCGCGCCGGCCTGTGACGGCGATCCGACCTGGACGAGGAATTTCGACCGGGTGCGATCCCAGGAGACGATCCGCGCGCGCCGCGTGCCGACCGCCTTGTCGACCGCGTCCTGGATCTCCTTCAGCTTCGGGTTCAGCCAGATCGTATGGCCGAAGCGATCGGTGACCGTGATGCCGTCGATATCGTCGCCGGTCGCGTTCTCGACGATCCCGTCGACGTCATAGCCGTCCGCGCCATACAGTTTCTTCCCGAGCTTCAGATCAGGCAGCGAAACCTCATAGAGTTCATCACGCCCCCCCGAATCATCACTTGCGATGGCGGTGCCGTCGGCGCGAAAGGTCATGGGAATGACGATGGTCTGGCTGCCGCGTGCGGAGGCGATCACCTTGAACGGATCGCGGTTCGTACTGCGGTAGAGCAAGGCTTTCTTTCGCGAATCGTCGTCGTAGCGATAGCCCATCCGGACGACGCCCGCGCCATCGGCATACCAGTCGAAGACGTTGCTTTGGCCGCCGGCGACGGTCTTCGTCCGGCCGGTCGACAGATCGACCTCGGCGACCTGCGGATACCATTGGCTTTCGCTCTCGATGCCGGTCTGTCGGGACAGCAGGATGCGCGGCGTGCCGTCGCTTGCCGTCCACAAGACCTCATCGGCGCGGACGCCGGAGTGCGTCCAGTCGATCCGGTTGACCTTGGTCATGTCGGCTTTGACGCCCAGCGTGCGGGTGACATAGATGTCCTCGCCGTACAGCACATCCTGCGAGCCGACACCGACCGCCAGCCAGTCGTCGCCGACCCAGCGCCACCAGTTGATGTCGACGGTTGCCCCGACCTTGACTGCCGCGAGCTTGCCGCCGGGGAACAACGGCGCGACGACGAGCACCTGCTGACCGCCGATCGCCATCTTGGCGGCGATCCGCGTACCATCGGGTGACATCTTCGGGTTCTCGATGCCAGGGAGCTTGGCGAAGGTTTCGACCGGGACGGGAGCGTTCGTTGCGGCAGGCGTTGGCTGCGCGGTGGAAGGAGCGATGTCCCGTGTCGGTGCAGGGACTGCGGTCTGTGCGGCGATCATCGCCGGAACGAGCACGCCAGCCAGCGTATACATGCGCCACGTCATAAATCTCTCCCCCCGGCCATCCCCCGACGACCGATCGCGCAGACTATCGCGTTCGATCACCGGGGCAAGAGGCGCAGGTGGAATGGCCTCGCGGCGCTGCAAGGATCCCGTCAAATTCGGCTGAGGTTACGCCGCTCTTACGTGACGGGCGGGGCACGAGGGATCGATCCCCCCGGCCGCGCCCGGCCCGTGTCACGCGGGTCAGCCGACCGCGCCGCCAGCCAGAGCGGCGAGCAGCAGCAAGGCGACGATGTTCGTGATCTTGATCATCGGGTTCACCGCAGGGCCGGCAGTGTCCTTGTAGGGATCGCCAACCGTGTCGCCGGTGATCGCGGCCTTGTGTGCCTCGGATCCCTTGCCGCCGTGATGGCCGTCCTCGATATATTTCTTGGCATTGTCCCAGGCCCCGCCGCCGCTGGTCATCGAGATCGCGACGAACAGACCGGAGACGATCACGCCGAGCAGCATCGCGCCGAGCGCGGCAAAGCCGGCAGCCTGCCCCGCGACCGCGGTGATGATGAAATACACCGCAAGTGGCGACAGCACCGGCAGCAGCGAGGGCACGATCATCTCGCGGATCGCCGCCTTCGTCACGAGATCGACGGTGCGCGCATAGTTCGGGCGGCTGGTGCCGAGCATGATGCCGGGGTTGGTGCGAAACTGCTCGCGCACCTCCTCGACGACCGCGCCGGCGGCACGACCAACCGCGGTCATCCCAAACGCGCCGAACAGATACGGGAGCAAGGCGCCGAGCAGCAACCCGACGATGACATACGGATTGCTGAGGCTGAAATCGACAGTGACGTCGGGGAAGTAGGTCGCGAGATCGGTCGTGTACGCGCCGAACAGCACGAGTGCGGCGAGCCCCGCCGAGCCGATCGCATAGCCCTTGGTCACGGCCTTGGTGGTGTTGCCGACCGCGTCGAGCGCGTCGGTCCGCTGGCGGACGTCGTCGGGCAGGCCCGCCATCTCGGCGATGCCTCCGGCATTGTCGGTGACGGGGCCGTAGGCATCGAGCGCGACGACCATCCCCGCCTGCGCGAGCATCGCCGTGGCGGCAAACGCGATGCCGATGATCCCGGCGAGCTGATACGCGACGATCACCGCGACTACGATGACGAGCGTCGGCAGCGCGGTCGATTCGAGGCTGATCGCGAGCCCCTGGATGACGTTGGTGCCGTGGCCCGTCTCCGACGCCTTGGCGATCGACTGGACCGGGCGGTGGTTGGTGCCGGTGTAATATTCGGTGATCCACACGATCAGCCCGGTCACGACGAGCCCGATCATCATCGACCAGAACAGGTCCATGCCGGTGAAGCTCTGCGTCAGCGACGGCGCGGCCTGCGTCGTCAGGTCGTCGGTGGCGGGATCGAGGAAGCCGGCGCCGCCGATCACGCGGTGGAGATCGCCGAGCACATATTGCGTGGCGAGATAGATTGCCGGGATCGACAGGACCGTCGAGGTGAAGAAGCCCTTGTAGAGCGCGCCCATGATGCTGCCGCCGCCGAGGCGGACCATGTACGTGCCGATGATCGAGGTGACGATGCACACGCCGCCGACGAGCAGCGGGAGAGTCATCAGCCGCATCAGCTCGGCGCCGCTCTCCTGGATCAGCAATGCGATAGAGATCATCGTGACGCCAAGCGTGACGACATAGGTTTCGAACAGATCGGCAGCCATGCCTGCGCAGTCGCCGACATTGTCGCCGACGTTATCGGCGATGACCGCGGGGTTGCGGGGGTCGTCCTCGGGGATGCCGGCCTCGACCTTGCCGACCAGATCCGCGCCGACGTCCGCCGCCTTGGTGAAGATGCCGCCGCCCAACCGCGCGAAGATCGAGATCAGCGATGCACCGAACGCGAGCGCGGTGAGTGCCTCGACGATGATCCGGTCGTTGGGGGCGTGGCCTGCGGGACCGGTGAGATACCAGAAGAACGCGCTGATCGCGAGCAGCCCGAGCCCCGCCACGAGC
The DNA here is from genome assembly GCF_004216825.1 of Sphingomonas sp. BK036. NCBI lineage: Bacteria > Pseudomonadati > Pseudomonadota > Alphaproteobacteria > Sphingomonadales > Sphingomonadaceae > Sphingomonas > Sphingomonas sp. BK036. Next base: position 1,481,616 of record NZ_SGXR01000003.1, read on the forward strand.
ATGCCGGTGACCGCGCCCGAGCGGAACGCCATCGTCAGCCCGGCCTGCAGCGACGTGCGCGCGGCCTCGGCGGTGCGCACGTTGGCGCGCACCGAGATATTCATGCCGACATAGCCCGCGACGCCCGACAGCACCGCGCCGATGACGAAGCCGATCGTCGAGATCATGCCGAGCGTGAAGAGAAGGATCGCCGCGACGATGACGCCGACGATCGCGATCGTGGTATATTGGCGTCCGAGATAGGCCTTCGCACCCTCCTGGATGGCGGCGGCGATGTCCTGCATCTTTTCATTGCCGGGGGAGGCGGCAAGCACCTGTCGACTCGTGACGAACCCATATAGGACGGCGATGACGCCGCAGATCATGGCCAAATAGACGGTCGTCATACGGCGCTATCCCTTTTTCAGTTCCTCCTCCGGTCTCGGCTTTGCCGAGTCCCGATGTCCGGAGCCTATCAGTGCGGGGGTATTGCGCAAGTTATCCGCGCGGGGCGTGCTCATAGCCTAGACTTGCCGGGAGCGGGACGGGCGTGCCCGAGTCGTGGAGGGTAAGGCCCGCGCCGGTCGAGAAGGCGCCGATCCGCGTCGCGTCCGTGACGAACTCTTCGGGCGCGGCGAAGAGGAGCTGATAATCGTCGCCCGCAGTCGCCGCCGCGATCCGGTCGCCCGAGACCGCACGATAGGCCGGCGACAACGGCACGGCGGCCAGGTCGATCGCCACCGCGAGCCCGCTTGCGCGCGCCATCCGCGCGGCGTCGATCAGCAGGCCGTCGGACACGTCCATCATCGCGTGGACATGCGGCGCGAGGATGCGGCCATCGGCGAGGCGGGGCTGCGGGCGCCGGTACGCAGCCAGCAGTTCGGGTGGGCCATCCTCGCCGAGCGCGATGGCTAGGCCCGCGCCGGCGTCGCCGATCGTGCCGGTGACGTAGAGCGCATCGCCGGCGCGCGCACCGCCCCGCGCTGGCGCGGCGGCGTCGCTGCCGAATGCGGTGACGGTCAGGATGCGCGGCGCGCCCGGCGGCAGCGTGACGGTATCGCCACCGATGATCCGCGTGTCGAAGGCCGCGAGGATGTCTGCGAGCCCGTCGAGAAAGGCGCGGTCCCACGCGTCGTCGCGCAAGGGGTAGTTGAGGAGGATCCCTTCGGGGATCGCCCCCTTGGCGGCGAGGTCGGAGAGATTGGTCGCGACCAGCTTCCACGCGACATCCTGCGGCGGGTCCCTGGGCAGGAAATGCACGCCTTCGACCAGCGTGTCGGTGGTCACGACGAGCGGGCCTGCGTCGAGCAGCGCGGTGTCGTCGTTGAGACTACGCGCCGCCGGGTGGAGCGGGAGGCGGCGGAGCGCGGCAATGAACTCGGCTTCGGTCATGGTCTGCTCCCTCTCCCCTCCGGGGAGAGGGCTGGGGTGAGGGGCCGTTCCAGGCGCCGCACTGCTTGGCGGGGGCGCCCCCCCCCCCCCCCCCCCCCCCCGGGGCGGGGGGGGGGGGGGGCGGGGGGGGGGGGGGGGGGGCCGGGGGGGGGGGGGGGGGGGGGGGGGGGGGGTGGGGGGGGGGGGGGGGGGGGGGGGGGGGGGAGCGCCCCCCCCCCCCGCCCCCCCCCGCCGGCCGCGGCAGGCGGGGCGCCGCCGGG